>NZ_SELS01000140.1 GCF_004197395.1 Paraburkholderia sp. UYCP14C
CGCTACGCTCGCCTCAGCAAGTCAACCCCAAGACGCTAAACATTAACCCCCTTGTTGCACTTCGGCTTGAAACCGCCCTTTGTGAAGGCAGCAAGACCTGCCCGGGCGACCGCCGACGTCGGAAACATCGCGCTTGGCTCAAACGCCCACGCCGTCGAGATGTTGATGATGACACCGGCGCGCTGGTTTTTCATGTGCGGCACGACGAGGCGGGTCGGTCGGACCACGTTCAGGAAGTATGTGTCGATTCCCTGGTGCCACTGCTCATCGGAAAGCTCGAGGAGCGCGGCGCGTGGACCGTGCCCTGCGCTGTTGACTAGCACGTCGATGCGTCCCCAGCGCGAAATGGCCAGGTCGACCAGTTTGGCAATGTCGTCATTCGACTGATTCGAACCGGTCACACCAATACCGCCAAGCTCCGATGCCAGCGCCTCGCCTTTGCCTGAAGATGACAGCACCCCGACCTTGTAGCCATCGGCGCTGAGCCGTCGGGCAACGGCCGCGCCCATACCCGAACCACCTGCCGTGACCAGCGCAACTTTCTCGTCTGCCATGTTGGCTTCCTCCAACTATCGTTAAAAAGACAGGCACGTCTTCGTTGAGATGCCCGGATGAGATTGAGTCGGACGCGGCGAGACTCCCCCGGGGCGAACCGGCACTACAGCGCGCGAATCTCGTTGTAGAGTGACTCGCTGAGAACCACACCATCGGCAATGCTTCGAGCGCGCGCCGCGAATCTTCGTTGTGAAGGTAATCTCGCCCCTTGCTCCACAATCTTATCGAGCAGAAGCTCCGCGTGCTCCTGATTCTCCCGAGCTGTGCCAACAGCGAAGCGCTCCAGCGAAAACGCAAGTATCAGCTCTCCTCGAGGCAGCGGCACCCCAGTTTCAGCATAAGACTGCAACGACTCGAAACTCATCGAGTCGCTCAATAGAGGTCCGGCAAGAAGCTCAATCATCACCGATAGCGCCGAGCCCTTGTGCGAACCGAATGTGAGCAAGGCGCCCTCCAGTGCCTTCGCGGGGTCACTGGTCGGCCGACCGCTTTCGTCGAGCGCCCAGCCGTCAGGCAGCGACTCCCCTTTCTTTCGGGCAAGTTCAACTTCGCCGCGGGCGACCACACTCGTAGCAAAATCGAAGACAAACGGATTTTTACCCTGTCGAGGCCAGGCGAACGCGAACGGATTGTTTCCGAGCAGTGGCTTCGTTCCTCCTGCCGGAGCGACACAGGGGTGGGCGGGCGTCATCGCCATGGCAGCGACACCATGCCCAGCCAGGTGTTCGACTTCCTGCCAGAGAGCGGAGAAGTGGTAGCAATGATTGATGGCCAACGCGGCGATACCGCTCTCTTTCGCTTTGCGAACGAGCAGTGCGGCGGCCTTTTCGAATGCCACCTGCGCGAATGTCGACTTCGCATCGACACGCACCAACCCCGGAGCTACGTCAACGATGTCCGGCTCAGTGTTCCCCAAAACCTTCCCGGAACGCAAGGCGTTGACGCAGGTAAGCAGCCGATACACGCCGTGAGAATGGCACTCGTCTCGCTGCCCTGCCACCAACGACTTTGCGACCGCAGTTGCGTGGGATTGAGACATTCCGTTGCGCAGAAGCACGTCACACGTAAGCCTATCCAACTCATCGAGATTCAGGCGGACCGTGCTGGATTCCATCAGGGAGACTCACGCGTTATATGTTTTGCTCGATCCGACCTTACATTGAATCGTCGTCGAGCGGAGACTTCGGCGTCACATCGCTGTTTTGCGAATCCTGCTAGCGGATATAGCTACCACCGTTCACATCGAGAGTCGCGCCGTTCAGCGACGCTTGCGATGGCCGCAAGACAAAGCAAACCAGTTCTGCCACTTCCGACGGTGCAGCCATTTTGCCGATCGGGATATCGGCGACTGCCGTGGACATTCCATGTTTTTCAACGAAGTCCTCTGCCATATCGGTTAGCACCCACCCAGGCGAGATATTCACAGCGGTTATGCCGTCGGCCCCAAATGAGCGCGCGATAGATTTCGTCAGATTCGCAAGCGCAGCCTTGGTCGCACCATAAGGCATGGCATTGGCCGCATAGCCCCGTTGGGCCGCCCGACTCGACATGTTGACGATTCGCCCACCGCCGTGCAGTTTGAAGTGTTTGACCGCTTCACGACATAAGTCCGCTGCAGCGAAAACATTTACCTGAAACTCCATCTGCCAAACGGCGCGCCACTCCGCAGGGCTGGCGTCGACCGTAACTTCGGTACGAATACCAGCATTGTTGATGAGGCCGTGAATGCGACCAGCAATGTCGACGGCTCCGCGCCAGAGTTCAAAAGGGCCGTCGGCAGTCGACAGATCGCCCTGAATGATTGCGCCGTTGCCTTCGATGCGAGCTAGAAGTGACAGCGCTTTCGCTCTGTCACGACCGTAGTGGATGATTGGCCGCGCGCCTTCAGAAGCGAGCCGCTCGACGATGGCAGCGCCAATACCGCCCGTAGCGCCGGTGACGAGAATAGTTTGGCCATCAAGCGGTTTGTTCAATTCAATCCCTCTGCCTAAGCACTCGCCGGCGGTTCCCCAGTGCCGCCAAGCTCCGCAACCTGATAGGGCGTCTTCGCCGGATTAACGCAGCTGATGGAGCCCCCTCGATACCGAGGGGCCCTCAACGGTCATTGCATTAACTCTTGATGTACCAGCCCCAAGGTTCCTCGCTGACGAACCTGGTTACCTGCTTGGTCTCAAGGTAGTTATCGAGGCCCCAGCGACCTAGTTCGCGGCCGATGCCAGATTGCTTGTAACCTCCCCACGGGGCTTCGGTGAATGTTGGCTGCGAGCAGTTAATCCAGACAATGCCGGCACGGAAGGCGGCGGCAACCCGTTCAGCGCGTGCATCATTCTTCGACATCACAGCCGCGGCAAGACCGAAGCGTGAATCATTGGCGAGCGCGACGGCCTCTTCCTCAGTCTCAAACGGGCGCACGCAGACTACCGGACCAAAAATCTCCTCGACCCATGCATCGCTGTCGAGCGGCACATTCGTGAGGATGGTCGGACGCAGGTAGTAGCCCTTGTCGAAGCCTTCAGGGCGTGTCCCACCCGCCGCAACCGTAGCACCCGCTGCCTTCGCGGCTTCGATGGCTGCCACGACCTGTTCGTGTTGGCGCTTCGAAACCAACGGTCCAAGAAGGACACCGTCGTCAAGGCCGTTGCCAACCTTGATGCGGTTCGTTTCTTCAATCAGTCGTGCAAGCAGCTTGTCGTAGATACCCTTTTGCACCAGGACGCGCGACGTGGCCGAGCAGACCTGCCCCTGGTTCCAGAAAATGCCGAACATGATCCATTCGACGGCCTGTTCAATATCAGCATCCTCGAAAACAACGAAAGGCGACTTGCCACCGAGCTCGAGGCTCACGCGCTTGATGTCGCGTGCTGCGGCCGCCATGATTTGCGAACCAATCGGACCAGATCCTGTGAAGGCCAGCTTGTCCACACCCTTGTGGTCAATGATTGCCTGACCGGCAACCGAGCCCGAGCCCGTGAGGATATTCAGCACGCCAGGCGGCAGTTCCGCTTCGTGCGCAATTGCTGCCAGCTCCAATGCCGTCAGCGACGTCACTTCCGCAGGCTTCAGAACGACGGTGCAGCCAGCAGCGAGTGCAGGCGCCACTTTCCATGCCGCCATCAACAATGGGTAATTCCACGGGATGATTGCGCCCGCGACACCGATGGGCTCCTTCACGGCCTTCGACGTGAATCGGCCGTCTGACAGCTGGATTTTTTCTTCAGGGTGGTTGTCGAGCTCTTCTGCGAGACCCGCGTAATACTCGAAGCAGCCGGCAGCATCACCAATGTCCCACATTGCTTCCGGAAACGGCTTGCCGTTATCGATGGATTCAAGACGCGATATTTCTTCCTGACGCTTGCGGATGCCCTTCGCAATGGCTCGAAGGTATTTCGCGCGTTGAGCGCCGCTCAGCTTGGGCCAGCCGTCGTGGTCGAACGCCCGACGCGCGGCCTTGACGGCAATGTCCACATCCTCAGCCGAGGCAGCGCTGATTGTCTGAATCACTTCTTCCGTTGCCGGATTGATGACATTGCGCGTCTCGCCGTTGAGCGCTTTGACCCACTTACCGTCGATGTAAAGTTCGTTTCGCATAAAGATTGCCTTGTCGATAGTTCAAATCAGTTAAAACCGGTCGACGCGATACGGCCTCATGTCCACGGGCGGCGTAACGCCTGTGATGAGGTCGGCCATCAATCGGCCCGTGGTCGCGCCATACGTGAGTCCAAGGTGTCCGTGCCCCGTGGCGTAAAACACGTTGCGACGCCTGGCCGACCGCCCCATGACAGGGACCGTGTCCGGAAGGGCTGGCCGATGACCCATCCACTCGCTGGTCTGTTCGGCCTTGAGTTCAGGAAGCGCCTCTTTCGCTCTCTTCACGAGAACCTTCGCCCGTCGATAGTCCGGGGGCGCGTCGAGGCCTGCCATTTCCACGGTGCCGCCGACGCGAATTCCACCTGCAGTGGGCGTGACCATGAAGGCTTTGGCGGGCCAGATGATCGAATGCTTCATGGAGATGCCCGGCGCCATGATCTGCGTGTGGTAGCCGCGCTCGGTTTCGAGCGGGATGTGCTCATTCAGTAACGCGGAGAGGCGACCGGTGAATGCTCCTGCGGCCAGCACAACCTGGCTCGCCTGCAGCAGGCGACCGTCTTTGAGTCTCACCGCCGCGACCCCATCTTCGGCATGCTCGAAGCCGCCGACTTCGCCTTGTTCGATTCGACCGCCGAGCACCTTGAACCGATCTGAAAGCGCTACGACCAGCTTGTATGGGTCCGCGATAGACCGGTTGTCCGGAAAGAGAACGGCCTTCCCGATTTTGTGCGTGAGCGCGGGCTCCAGGTCACGAATGGCACTCCCATCCAGGACCTGATGCTGAAATCCAAAGCGCTCAAGGATTTCGATATGCTCGCGGTCGGCCCGGAACTCCGCCTCGTCGGTGTACAGGCTGAGGCAGCCTTCCTTGCTCAGCATGTGCTCGAGGCCGGTTTCCTTGAGAAGAGCGTCCAGGTCTTCGTAGACTCGACCGCACAGGACTGCTCCTGCGGCTTCCAGCTCACGCAGCTTCGAAGGCCGGCTCGCGGAGAGAAATCGCATGAACCACGGCATGAGCTTCGGCATGTAGCCGGGTCGAATCCGTACTGGACCTTCCGGGTCCAGCATCCACTTCGGCATTTGCGCCCAAACTCCCGGGCGCGATGCCGGCATGAATTCCGTCACTGCAATACTGGCCATGTTGCCGAACGACGCCCCTTTACCAGGCGCGTCCCGGTCGACAAGTACAACCGATTGGCCGCGTCGCTGCAGGTCGTACGCGATGGTGGTTCCAATGATTCCAGCGCCGATGACAACGATAGGTGCCACAAATACTCTCCGCGAACGCTTGCAAATGACTGGAGATCTCGCTCCAGACGCCAATGACCACTACCAGTTCAGGATGGGCTCCATCGCTGCGCGGAATGCCTTCTTTTCTTCGTCGGTCAATTCGCCCAGCGGCGCACGGGCCTGACCAACCGGCGTGCCCTGCAGTTCGCAGCCGTATTTGATTTTCTGGACGAACTTGCCGCTCTCGAGGATGTTCATCGCACGGTAGAGCGTTGCCATCATTTCACGCGCCTTCTCCAGCTCACCGGAGCGGAACGCGCGGTCAAGGTCGCAGCAAGCCTTCGCCATGCAGTTGGCCGGACCACAGATCCAGGTGTCCGCTCCCCAGAACATGAAATCGAGCGCGACGTCATCGGAACCGGAGATGAGGTCAATGCGGCCCTTGTAGCGCGAGTAGATGTCGATCGCGCGCTGGAGAACGCCCGAACTTTCCTTGATGCCGATGACGCGCGGGTCATCAGCAAGCGCGTCCATCAGCTCGAACGAGATTTCGATGCCATCCTTGGGCGGATAGTTATAGAGGATGAGATTGACGCCGGTCTCGTCCAGCACGGTCCGGTAGTGCGCAAGGAGTTCTTCCTGCGTCGGACGCGTGTAAAACGGCGTTGCCAGAAGGACCGTGTCGTAGCCGATTTCCTTTGCTTTCGCCGTGTTCTCGATAACTTCTCGGGTTGCTGGAGCGTTCGTGCCGGCGATGAGGGCCTCATTGCCGTTGGCGAAGTCCTTCACGAACCGGAGCACCTCTTCGCGCTCTTCGTTCGACATCGAAAAGTATTCGCCGGTCGAGCCCAAGGGTACCCAACCGGTCACTCCTGCAGCACGCAGATTGAGCATGTGCTTCTCGAGCGCCTTAAAGTCGACCTTGTTATTCGCGTCAAACGGCGTCACCAATGCCGGCATCACACCAGACAATTTCATCTCATTCTCCATCAAAACTTTGCCATGATTTCCGAAGCCTTCGGAGTTGGGCCGCCGCTTCGGTCCAACAAATGCTTTGCACCCAATTCCGAGTCAATCTGCGACGCCGCCCCCATTAGTAGTCCTCCGTGTGGGTGCGATACCGCTTGCCCTGAGAACCGGTTCGAGGTGAGCGCCAGGTCTTACCCTGACTGATGCGTCAGCGGCACTTGGCCCCGGCGGCTGGCGTCGAGGCAGCCTTTCAAATACACGACTCGGTATGTTTTGTTGTGTGCAAGCATGTATGCAGTCTAGGAAGGTCATCTTCTCGTGTCAACTTGGCGATTGCCCTACCCTGTCTTTGGTAAGAGTCTGCTTTCTCGACGTAGCCGGCTTGGTTATTCTTCAATCGAAATGGGCGATAAACAGTAAAAATCACTCACCCACATGGAAAACTATCACGCAGGCAATTGTGATTTGCTGGTCCGTTCCTACCGTTCAGGCTTCCTGGAGCCTTGGAGTGGCCGTCCAACCCACCGACTTGCGCGGCAATCGCGAGGCCAGCCGTGATGTCAGCGACCGCCTCAACGAGAATGTTGCCAACGCCAGCGTGACCGTCAAAATCAAGGCGCCGGGATTTTAAAATTCAACCTGTGCAAACGGGCTGGCGTTATCGAGCCAGTCAAATCGCGGTCTACTGTGCCGCCAGGCGCGTCAGGATGGTTTGATGTTGCTGTGTCCCCTTCGATGGGGTTGCTGGAAGCATGGCTCTCTGCCGGTGCCCGCGCACCCTCAATGGCGCGTTCCTGAGCAGCCGTACTGTCGTCGAGATTTGTACGAGTCATTAGTGGGTTCCTTGTCTGGTAGCACGGGAATCGATTGCATTCGAAGTCGCCTTCCGCGGATCGGACTGGGATTGGTAATCTGGAGGCAAAAAAAGGGCCGGCGCCCTCGGTACGGAGCCGGCCGAAATCACTCACGCTTCTCGCTTACCCACAGTGAGTTCACCCCTGAAGAATCAAATCGGTCCTAACCTGCGCTGGAATTACTTTGCGACCGGCATCGTGAATTCAGCGCCCTTGCTGATGCTGTCGGGCCAGCGCTGCATCACGCTCTTGTACCGGGTATAGAA
>NZ_SELS01000141.1 GCF_004197395.1 Paraburkholderia sp. UYCP14C
CAGGGCTCAACCGTCAGTCTGGATGGCGTCTACGACTGCCGCGAAAACCGCCGTGCGATCTTCAACCGCGGCATGAGGCCCAACATTCCCGAGAACCCGCGTGGGCGCAAGGCACCGAAGCGCGGTCGCAGACGGCATTTCGACGCGGCCATCTTCGCGGAGCGCTTCAGCACCATCGAGCGCGTGTTCGCCTGGGAGGACACCTTCCGCCGCCTGCTGCTGCGCTTCGAACGCATCAGTGCCGTGCACTACGCGCTCAAGACGCTCGCCTACACGATGATCAACCTGAGGCACTACTGCCGCAGCTGATCGCGGCCCTCAGGGCGGCCTGTCGCTACTTCGCCGGCGCATTGCGCCATGGCCGCGCACGTCGTTACCATGTCGATCACTTCGCAAATCACACTTCCGCTTCGCGTTGCCTGTCTTGCCAACTCATGCATTTCATGAAACATATGCATTACTGATCAAATGCAACTTCAGTCTGCTTGAAACCCGCAATCAGTTGGCCGAAATATCACCTGTTCGACGCCACCACGGCGCGACGTCATCTAAACCCGACCACGCGTTGGCATCGCGGGCTGCTCCGTCTTGAATATTCCGTGCTCTGGCGAGTTCAACTGCAGCGAGCGAAAGAGGAACCGTTGAAGTGCAGTAGCTGCGGATGTTCGGTCGTTCCAGTTCTCCAGAGTAAATAGACCGAATTCCGCCACTGGCGGCATCGGCAACCCGACAGCCTGCGGATCGATCGCGTGCATGGTATCGCGGCGCACGTGCCAGTCGAGCAGCACTGCAATACCGAGTCCTGCCTCAACGGCCGACTGCACCGCCGACAGGCTTGTGCTCGTACATGCGACACGCCAGGCGATGCCGGCGTCGAGTAACGTCGCAAAAAAAATCTCCTGCCACCGGCACGCGCCGCCGAACGCAACAATCGGAAGCGGGCCCTCGCCGAGGTCCGTGTTCCGGGTACGTGCCGCTGCCCAGCGAAGCGGATGCCGCCATGTAACGATCGGCTCCGCGTGAATCAGCGCTGGGTCGCCGATCGCGAAATCTAGTGTGTTGCTTGCGAGCCGCTGCGATAACGCCGGGCTCGCGTCGACAACAATCTCCAGCGCTACGTCCGGATAGAGCGCAGAGAACTGCCGCAACGCATGTCGAAGGTGGCTCATTGCGATGTCTTCCGGAATGCCGACCCTCACGGTGCCAGAAACGTCGCCCTCACTCAGGGCGGAGCGAGCCGCGAGGCCAATGTCGAGGAGCTTGTGCGCATATGGCAGTAACACATTGCCCGCCGTGGTCGGCTTTACGCCGCGCGGTGAACGTTCGAGCAAGCGTTGGCCAACCTCATCTTCGAGCCGCCGAAGGGCCATGCTGACAGCAGCCTGTGTCCGATGGAGAGCCATCGCAGCATTGCTCACACTGCCGGCTTCTACAACCGTCACGAACGTACGCAGCAGCGTGCTGTCGAGATCACGAATCATCAATTTCCCTCATGCAGACATAAAGATTATCAGCTTATACCACGCATACCCCTGCGGTTAATATCCTACCGTCACTAGTCAGGGAACATGGATGCGAAAAAAGTTGCACGAGAAACACGCCGAATACGCCCTGCGGGGAATACCCGAGTCGCTGATGAACCCGGCCCTTCGAGCTTCGCCGTGTACCTGATCGAACAGCCGCCACCGAACGGGCGAATGCACCTTCCAGTGAAGGTGCAATACTGCAGACAAGCACAGTTTGACGTTGTGGCCTCAAGTCATCTCGTGCCCACGTCATGGCGCTCCTCGATGAGGAGTTCTAGGCTCGTGGGCCTATCGGAGCCCGGATACGTCCAGTTTCCAGTTAACTGCAATTAGCAAACAATAGGTTGAAGCATTGCGTTCCGCAGGCTCTCACGCAATGCTAGCCGAAAAAAAAGCCCAAGAATGTTTGACAGTGTTGCCCTCTTATCGCACGACGACCGCAGTCGCGGTTCGAGTCTAGAAGCTCCCGGAACGCCCGCGAGCCTGATTTACGCATCGAATCTCTCCGCAGGAACGCTCCGAGGTGCCCGGCTGATCTCCTCGACGCGTTTATAGCAGCCCAGTTCACTCGTTTCTTTGCCTTCTTCAATTTCTAACCGGAGGTCACGTGAGTACAGCCAACGATCGTATTTATTTTGAGCAAGTCGCTCAACAAGCCGTGGAACAGATGTTCGCAACTTCGCCCGAAACCGCAGCGTTCCACCGTGGCGATTGGATCGACAGTGAGTACTATCGCCGCCACCTTGTAGAAACCGTATTGCGAATCCGACTCAATAACGAGGTCGACGCGTTCGCACTCTATAAAATCGGCTGCAAGGACAACACACTCGCACAGATCCTCGCGCAATACTTGGCAGAAGGATACGGGCATGAGGGGAAATTCCTCCACGACCTCAAGAAATTCGGCGTATCTGCCAATGACGTCGACCGGATTGCACCGCTCCACAGCACAGACAAGCTGATCGGCTACCTTTATCTGAGCATTGGTCGCAACGGTCCGCTGCCGACGATGGTCTGGAACTGGCTGCTAGAATGGTATACCAATCGCTACAGCAAGAGCATCACAGAAGCCGCCGCGCGGGCGTTCGGCCACGATCATGTTAAAGGATCGCTCGATCACATTCAGTACGCAGAATCGCACAAGCACTATGACATCATCTGGATTGCCCTTCAGCGGGCAATAGGCGGTTGGGGCAGCATTGAAACTGCGGAAATGTATCTCCGCAACTTCGTCGGCCTGATCCACGAATATTTCGATGAGTTGCGTGTGGCGACCGTGCCCCGGACGGAAACCGTAACGTCGCGGGAAGCGGCCACATGACTGCCGTCATCCTGGTTGCGGAAGCGTCATCCGGTATGGCACTTGTCGACGCCACAGTTCGTCAAGGTATCGTCGCGCTTGCATTTTTGCGTGCCGCGCCGCCTCGACTGCGAGCTTCTGTTGTGTGCTCCGAGGAGGTGGGCGTTGCTTCGCAGACCGCGCTCGGCGTCTTCCCATGCTCAGGCGAGTCACCGTGGACAGTTCAGCGCTCGCGGAGTTTGCCCGGGAGCAGCGTAATCGGCGCAAATACCGACTGGTTAAACTGAACAAGTCGAACTTGTTGTCGAAACTGATGATACGCAGCCATATTTGCAATCCAAGCCCACGCAGCTCCTGCAATGCGAACGCGGCGATGCGACGTGCCTGAGCATCGTACGGTTCGTCAAGTCCATATCAGGGGACTTCGCGGCCGGCGCCGAAGTGGCAAGTGTGCGCCACCATCCGGTCTCAAAGGAGACGAAGCTCCACGCCCACGGCCCCTGCACTGTCGCGAGACCAATTGCTCTCTTAACCCCTCCCAGACATGTCCGGCTCACCACTGCAGATCGCCCCGACGCCAAACCCGGACATCGCCAAACCGCTCTGTGCGCTCAAATCTGATCAAGCCGATAAAAATATCTGAACAAGTTGCTTCAACATGAAAGCCAATCATCCTGCTAAGGGTAACCGCATCGTCGTGCTTAACCGGTGGTCCGACGGCTTCGCTGCCTATCAGCGCTACATTGATCATGCGGCGAACAAGATCGCATACGTCTGCACACCCAACAGTGTTGCCGCGCTTGGCGCCTCTCGCATTGCACACGTCGAACAGCTATCTGACATCCTCGATGAAGAATCGCTGCATACGGCCGTGCGCGCATGTTGTTCAGCGCTCGGCGGCATCGACAGGCTAGTCGCCTTATCCGAATTCGACCTTATAGCGGCCGCGCGACTCCGCAATTCGTTCGATATCCCCGGCGACCTTCCCGAGACCGTCGTGCGCTTTCGAAATAAGGCCGTTATGAGGAATACTATCGCCGCAGCTGGCCTGCGTGTACCGCGGTTTGCAGCCTTGGAAGATCTCGCGCTTACCAAGGCGGCGACTACCACTGTGATGCGTTTTCCGATAATCGTGAAACCGCGATCAGGTGCGGCGAACATAGGGTCACGGCGCATCGACACCCGTCCTGAGTTCGATGCACTGTGGCCGATACTACCGCTTGCCGAGTACGATTGCGAGGAGTACATCGACGGTCCGGTTTATCACGTTGACGGCTTCCTTCTGAATGGCGCATTGGTTATCGGGCGCGCGTCTCGCTACATCAACACTTGTGTGCAGTTTGCGCAAGGTGAACCACTCGGTTCGGTGATGCTCGACCCTGGTCCTCTAAATGAGGCGCTGATCGCATTCTCAGTAAAAAGTCTGCGCGCGCTGGATTTCAGAAATGGGCCATTCCATCTTGAGATAATCCGGGGCTGCGATGGATTGTATTTCCTTGAGGTTGGCGCCCGCGTCGGTGAAGGAGAAATCCCATTCCTCTTTCACGATCTGTACGGCGTTGACCTGTTCGCCCTCTGGGCCGCGCAGCAGTCAGGTGACAAGGTGCGCTTAGCCACTCAGGTGCAAGCCGCGTTAGACGCGTCAGCATCGTCCGCCCGTGGTGGATTCCTCATGTTGCCGGAGCCAGTGGGCAAAGTATTCGTCGATGCAAAATTGCTACGAGAGATCCCCGGGCTTTACGATGCGGTTTTCCCCAAGCCACATCATTTCTTCGACGGCACCGGCGGCTACGCCACCCTCCTCGCGCGCTTCCGCTACCGCGCTGAATTGGAGCACGAAATCGCCACAGCAATTCATGCGACATTAGACAATTTCCAATACACGCTCGCCGAGATTGCCACGCCCCCCTTCACCGCGGCGCCAGCGGCTCCAATGGTTCATGCCGGCAGGCATTCCCCGCCGCGTCCGCCTTGCTAGATGCAGTTTCGCGCCTCCTCCAGGAGGAGCTCCCGCATCCAGATACTCGCAGGATCGCCGTTATGGAGGGAAGGCCATTGGATCGCTTCAGTGAAACAGGAAAGTGGCAGCGGGACTTCGACGATCCGCAGCGGGGTTACTTCCGCGAAATACTTTGCCAACCTCAAAGGAATCGTAGCGATACGGTTAGTATGCAGCAGGACCCGCGGGATCAAGTCGAAGGTAGGCACAATAACCTCTTCTCGCCTCTTGAGACCTAGATCGAGTAAGAAAAACTCCTCGATCGAAGGTCTCCGTGCACGCCCAAACCTCACTGTTACGTGTCCCATCGCCATGTACTTCTCGAGCGCCAGCCGGCGGGACAACTGTTTGTTCGTCGGACAGCCCACACACACAAGCTTCTCCTCAAAGAGCCGTGCTTTAGGATGCGCATCAGCCAACAACAGCTCCGGCAGGATCAAAAAATCGGCGTCCCCACGCCGAAGCAGCTCACCCGGCTCGTCATCAGGGAAAAGCAATTCGAAACCGATCGAAGGAGCCTCGCGCGCTACACGCTTAATGACATTCTGGAAATAGACCAGAGTCATAAAGTCGGACAGGCACACCCTGAAGCGGCGATTCGACTTGTCCGGTCGAAACACGTCTCGCGAAATTATCGAAAGCTGGATGTGCGATAAGGCTTCCCGAACAGGTCCGGCGAGCTCCGTCGCTCGCGCAGTGGGGACGAACTCACGACCTCTCATTACAAACATGTCGTCGCCGAAATAATCGCGTAATCGAGCGACGGCGGCGCTCATGGCAGGCTGGCTCAGATTGACGCTTTGCGCCGCAGCCGTCAAGTTGCGCTGCGTCATCAGCGCATCCAGCGCGACGAGAAGATTCAGATCAAGGCCTTTGAATCGCATGTTCCAGTATCCGCCTTATGGATGAGACATATCGAAACAATCGATTGTACAAATTATTTGCGATAACGCAAAGTTGCGACAATTCAAATTCAATAGGGAACATCATCCGCGTCTGTCGTAGTACTGATTGATCATCCGCAAAATCCCGCATAGTGAGCCGCATTTGGCGATCGAGCCTATCGGCAGATCGAACGATGCAGGGCATGTATCGGACGCGATGGAAAAGCTATGAACCACCCAGACTATTTGACGGAAGTGCGCAGCGACAGTGATTGTGCCGATCGTCGTCGTAAGGTTTACCTTACATTTGATGACGGACCCGATCCCATATGGACGCCGAAAGTACTCGACATATTGGCATATGAGCAGGTGGAGGCTACTTTTTGTGTCATTGGCGCGTACGCGGCGGAATATCCACAACTGATTGAACGGATCGTCTCGGAAGGTCATGAACTCGCTAACCACACCATGACACATCCAGATCTTTCGAAATGTGAGCCGGACTTGGTCCGCCGTGAAATACGGGAGGCGAATGCGATTATCAAGGAGACATGTCCTCCAGCGGAGGTGAAGTATATCCGTGCGCCATACGGAACCTGGACGGAAGACATAATCGGAGAATCGAAGAAGGCTGGACTGACCGCGCTTCACTGGTCAGTAGACCCGCGGGATTGGTCTCAACCGGGTGTCAATGCCATTGCTGATGCGGTGATGGCATCAGTCCGGCCGGGGTCGATTGTGCTGTTGCATGATGGAAGTCCGCCCGGAGAGTCGAACTCCGATGTTCACACTACGTCCCGCGGACAGACGGTCGATGCTCTCTCGCGTCTAATCCCTGCATTGAAGGCGCGCAAGTTCGTGATTAGTCCACTTCCTGGTTGTAGATCCAAGACTGACCGAATGAGTTCGCAGCTGTAAACGCTAGTCTGCACAAGGCATTGACTAGCCACTCATTGCAAAGGGTTCCCTATATTCACCTCGAGAGATCGTGCACGATTCTGGCGCACAATCAAAGGCAAAACGGATTTCAAATTCCGAACCATAGCCGCCGAGCAGTTTGGCGATCTCTGTATCGATCGTTTCCTTCGTCCAGTTGACGAAACGCCGCCAGTGATACTTGGCGTGTTTCCAGACGATTTCAATCAGGTTCAGCTCAGGACTGTACGGCGGCAGATAGAAGAGCACCATACGGTGGTCGAGAAACCAGCGGTCGATGGTTTCCTGATCGATATTGTGATGAATCGAGGCGTTATCGAGCACCACCACAGTCATCAGGCCGGGCGCGCCTTCCTGCGCGACCTGATCAAGAAACTGGATGACGTCCGGGCGCTTGATGGTTGCCTTGCTGGCTTCATGCTTTAGAAGGTTGGCGCCGAAATCAAATGCACCGAGGACCGAACGTCTGCAATGAGGCTGCGGTAAGACGTGATGCGGCTCGCCGACTGGCGACCAGCCGCGCTGCACCGGAGGTGAGGCAGAGAACCCTGACTGGTCGAAGTAGATCAGGCGGCACGCCCCATCGCGAGCCGCCTGCTGCAGCTTTGAGAGC
>NZ_SELS01000142.1 GCF_004197395.1 Paraburkholderia sp. UYCP14C
AGATGAAAAATGAGGCCGCCATTATCGCCTGGCGCTCCAGGTGCCTCCTCATGTGTAACGCAGCTTTGAACCTCGCCGGATAGAAGCGCCAGTTGACGACCGCCTCACGCAGCGCGGACTCCAGCCGGTCACATTGCGCGAGCCGGTCCTCGATCGCGCGCCGCTGTTCCTCGAACACCAATTGCTGCCACGCACTCTCGAAAGCATACGTGCTCAGCCAGCGCCGGTGCGCCGGGCCCCAGTTGGCGCAACCGGTATAGCGCACGCCGTGCGAGAGGAGAAAGGCCTTCAGCCGTTGTCGGGCACGCTTGAGATCGTCCTTGGCGCTGACCCACGCACGGGACAGATCGCGGAATGCTTCGTCCTCCACGCTGGGCACATACACCGCCGAGAGGTCCCCGGCGCGTAGCGCGCGCACGAGCTTGATCGCATCGCGGCGGTCGGTCTTGACACGCTCACCGGGCTTCTTGGGAATCAGCGACGGCGCGCACACCATGCAGTCGAATCCCTTCCGCAGGAGCTGACGGTAAAGTCCGTAGCCACACGGACCCGCCTCGTAGACGATGGAGACACGCCGCGCTTTCGATTGCAGGCGCTTGCACAGGCGATCGATATCGGCCTTCGTCGTCCCGATCTTGCCAAGCAGTTCGACCTCGCCGGAGCCGAGCGCATAGGCGATCGTGATCGACTCCTTGTGCACATCTAATCCTACGTACAACGTGCTATCGTCTTCCATGCTAGCCTCCGTGCTGGAAATCGCCGGGTGTGGCCCTGTCCACACCGTGCGGCTCTGGCAGTCATGCTAACCCGCGTTTGATTCCTTCGCGGCAGGCTAGCCTCTCTGCCCCACGGGGAGTCATATTGACTATGCGGCCTCGCACCGCGCCGTGCGCGAGATGAAGGCCGATGGCTTGCTGCCTGATGGCACGAAGGTCCGATCCGCGAAATATCTCAATAATCTGGTGGAACAGGATCACCGCAACATCAAATCCCGGACGAAAGTCATGCTCGGCTTCAAACGTTTCAGGAACGCAGCGATCACTCTCTCGGGTATTGAGTTGGTACATCGTATTCCCAAGGGCCAGTTCGGCCTCGCGAAGATCGGCCTCAAAGATACCACTGCGCCCGCAGTCTGGGAGGCCGTCCTGTCTGCTTGATGAGGTGTCCTTTATATAACAACAATCTCGTACAGACCGCCTATTTGCACCAGAGCCCTCGCCCGAAGTTCGTGAGCGGGCTGTGCGAATGGTTCTGGAACATCAAGGCGACCACGACTCGCAATGGAAAGTGATCGCGTCGATCGCGGCGAAGTTTGGCTGCTCGGGCGAGATGTTGTACTAGGCGAAGCTTTGCGCCTCCTCGAGTAAAACCTCGCGCATCCAGATGCTTGCAGGATCGCCATCGTGTAGCGAAGGCCATTGAATTGCTTCGGTAAACGACGAAAGTGGCAGAGGCACTTCTGCGATCCGCAGAGGTGTTAGTTCCGCAAAGTGCTCAGCCAATCTCAAGGGAAGCGTAGCGATACGGTCGGTACGCGACAGGACGGAAGGGACGAGACTGAACGTGGGCACGACAACCTCCTCGCGCCTTTTCAGACCGAGATCGCGCAGGAAAAACTCTTCGATCGAGGGCCTGCGCGCACGCCCGAACCTCACCGTTACGTGTCCCATCGACATGTACTTCTCTAGCGCAATGCGGTGCGATAGCTGTTTATTCGTCGGACAGCCTACGCAAACGAGCCTCTCCTCAAAAAGGGCTGCTTTGGGATGGGTATCTGCTAGCAGCAACTCCGGCAGGGCCAGAAAATCGATGTCGCCGCGCCGAAGCAGCCCACCGGGTTCATCATCAGGGAAAACGATCTCGAAGCTAACAGAAGGCGCCTCCTGCGCAACGCGTTCGATTACCTTCCGGAAATAGACGAGCGTCATGAAATCGGACAGGCAGACCCTGAAACGGCGATGAGATTTGCTGGGCTGGAACGCGTCGCGCGAAATGATGGAAAGCTGTATGTGCGATAAGGCCTCCCGAACCGGTCCGACGAGTTCCGTCGCGCGCGCTGTTGGGACGAACTCACGGCCCCTCATCACGAACAGGTCATCTCCGAAATAGTCACGTAGCCGTGCAACGGCAGCGCTCATGGCAGGCTGGCTCAGATTGACGTATTGGGCCGCGGCCGTCAGATTGCGCTGTGTCATGAGCGCATCCAGCGCAACCAGAAGATTGAGATCCAAGCCTTTGAAACGCATATTCAAAAATCCGTCTTATGTGTGACCCAGGTCGGAGGACTCGATGAAACTGTTCCGAAGGCCGCAAAGTTACTGCATTCAAAATCAAGGCTGCTGATCAATTCCACGGCTAACGATTGCCATGCGTTATAGCGTGGACATGCAACGGTAAAAAGCAAAAACGGTGAAGCAACTGACCGTGGCGATGGCGGTCGATCAATCGCAGGATTCGGAGCGCAGCGCACACCTACGCGACGCGAACCGATTCTCTGAGATGAACAGGCTCGTGCCGCGGGCCGAACTTTGTGTGGTGATCGAGCCGTACTACCCGAAACGGGGCAACGGTCGCCCGCCGATCTCGCTGGAGCGCATGTTGCGGATACATTTTGTGCGGCACTGGTTCAACCTTGCCGACCCTGCATGCGAAGAGGTGCTGTACGACAGCATCCAGCCTGCGCCGTTTTGTGGGCATTGAGGCACGGAATTGCCGGGCTCGCCGACCGCGGCGACGATTGCCGCGATCGACCGGTGCCAGGTACCCGGCGTTTTCTTGCCGATCACCTCAGTGAGCAACGGAGCAACTGCGACGACCGCAGGTGTTTTCGTGTCCGTCAGCGTCCGTGACCATCGACATCCGGACGTGCACTGAAGCGAGGCTCGTCGATCCATGCGGCGAGCCAGTCATGGAATTGTCCCCAGTCGTCGGCAAGGTCGAGTTCACGTGCGTGTAATCCGCTGTGACTGCCATCGTCGCCCTTGCCAATCCACGCATAGATTGTCCGTGCGCCATTCCACCAGGCGATCAGGCCGTCCGTCAGATCGGCTATTGTCCCGGCGGGCATCAAGACCAGCAGGCGCGACAGGCGGGCATCGAACTCTTCGAACCTCATCGCTCGCCTCTCAATGCACGGAGCCGAAGAATGCCATCGCGCCTTCGGCTGGCGTCAGGCCCGCCTTGAAGTAGCCTTCGAGCCGGTCGGCTGTCGCTTCGTCAAGTGTGAAGGGCGGATGGATGTAGCCCACATTGAACGCATGGTCGTACCAGTCGCTGAGCCACGCGCGCAGTTCGATCGCGTCCTGCGGCAATGCGGTCGGAGCATCGTCGTGCATATGCGTTTCCCTGGCTTGCTGAACGATCAGGCCGCCATGCGGCCTATCCCCATTTCCGGACGGCGCTGGCACGGCGGAAACACGTGCCATGTGCCGTCGGCATGGCGAAAGAAGAAGAGTGAAAACGAGCCGGTCGACCGATCGAGCTGTATGCGCACGCACCACGTTCCACCCGAGCGGGAGCGGTCCAGCACACACACGCGCGCCCCGCGGCCCCGCGTCGGGCCAACGAGTTTTTCGACCTGAGAACGCAGGGATTTGTTGCCCGCCATGATTTTCCCCTCGATGCACGATGAGTCGATGCTATGGCGATCGGTGCGTGCGTCCAATCGGCAACGGCGGAATATCGCTTCAGGAAACGCTCGTTTCCGCCGTCAGGACTTCCTGAATCAGAACCAGCATGCAGAACGGCGTTTAAGGGTTTTTACCCCCCCCCAACGGGAGCTTTTATGCATGAATGAAACTAAGGATTTCCGGTTCTGTTGCAGTAAGGCCCACGTTAAAATTGGGTAGCGAATTTTTGGGCTGTGCGATGAAGAAGACGAAGACACCGCGAACCACACTCGCGCCGGGCTTGGCCAAGGTCCTGAAGCGCCTTCACTACCCGCTTGAAGTGATTTTGCTGTGCGTGCGATGGTACGTGGCCTATTCGCTGAGTTTGCGCAATCTTGCGGAAATGATGGACGAGCGTGGTGTCGCGGTGGATCATTCGACGGTGTACCGCTGGGTCATCAAACTGCTGCCGCTCTTCGAAAGGAGCTTCCGCAAGCACAAGCGTCCGGTTGGGAAAAGCTGGCGAATGGACGAGAGCTATATCAAGATCAAAGGTGAGTGGAAGGCAGTATGACTTTCCGTGAGGCAGAGGCTGGCCCGCCGTGGGGAAGCTGAACGCGGGTTAGTCAGTATGACTTCGTGAGGCAAGGGCTGGCCTGCCGAGGGAAACAAACGCGGGTTAGCATCGCTGCCAGAGCCGCACGGTGTGGACGGTGCCACACCCGGCGATTTTCACCACGGAGGCCAGCATGGAAGACGATAGCACGGTGTACGTCGGTCTGGATGTCCACAAGGAATCGATCACGGCTGCCTATGCGCTGGGCGCAGGCGAGGTCGAAGTGCTCGGCAAGACCAGTACGTCGAAGACGGACATTGATCGCCTGTGCAAGCGCCTGCAATCGAAGGCGCGACACATCTGCATCGTCTACGAGGCAGGCCCGTGCGGCTACGGACTTTACCGTCAGCTCGTTCAGAAGGGATTCGACTGCATGGTCTGCGCGCCTTCACTAATTCCAAAGAAGCCAGGTGAGCGCGTCAAGACGGATCGACGCGACGCAGTGAAGCTTGTGCGTTCGCTGCGCGCCGGCGACCTATCGCGCGTTTATGTGCCCACCGTGGATGACGAAGCATTCCGCGACCTTGCTCGCGCGTGGGTTAGCGCCAAGGACGATCTGAAGCGTGCACGACAGCGCCTGAAGGGCTTTCTGCTGCTGCACGGAGTGGGCTATAGGCTATTTTTGCCCATCCCCCGAAAACAGAAAATCTTCTCAAAACCCACGCCAGTATTGGCTTTACGGGGTATAAAACCAGTGGAAGTGATCCGGGCAGAGCGCTTTCAGGAAGGGAGGATTACGGCTCGCCGGGTTGGGATTAAGCTTGCACAATCCGGGTCCAGTATGCCGGATCGGCGTAGTATGCGGCGAGCACGTCAATGTCGATGGAAGAACCCTCCGGGCCGAATTCGAAGGAGCCGAACAGGTTGATGTGCTGCCACGCGACGGGTGACATGCCAGCGATCAACGCCGTTGCAGCGAGGTCGCGATCCGCACGTTTTTGCTCATATACGCGGGAAAGCAGCGCCGTGTTGTAGTAGATGATTGCATTGGCGATCAGCCGTGAGCAGTCGTTCCAGATCTGCTGTTCGGCCTCGGTGTGCACACGCAGCTTGCCGCCGTTGACGTAGGCGATCGCGCGGCGCAACCGGTGGTACGCTTCGCCGCGGTTCAAGGCCTTCTGCACGTCCTGACGCAGGTTGACGTCGTTGACGAACCTGAGAATATGGCGCGTGCGGCAGAGGTTGTCGAGTTCCCAGAGCGCCTTTTTGGTTTCATTCTGGCGCACGTAGCTGCTGAGCTTGCGCACGATTGTGGCTTGCGTGACGTCCTTTTGTGCGAGTGAAACCATGATGCGCTGGACGTTGGGCCACTCCCGGATGATCCGTTCATCGTGGGATTTTCGCGAAGGTTTGATCAGCCAGTTCCCGTAGTGACTCGGGTTGTGCCGGCCGACGACGCTGCCGATTTTCTTGTGCAGGTCGCGATAGCGCGGCGCAAACTGATACTCGAACGTAAGCAGGGTAAAGAAGTTCAGCTGGTTGGCGCCGTGCGTGTCGGTGGAATGGACCTGCGGACGGATGTCGGACGTATTGTTGTAGAGCAGGTCGAACACGTAATGGCTTTCGTGCTCGTGTGCGCCGATGACTTTCATGTTGAACGGCACGTGGTTAGCGACGGCCGTGCAGGCGCTGATACCCTTGCCGAGGCCGTAATACTTGGGCGAGTGCCGCGCCTGGAAGGTGTCGATCTGGGTTTCGAAGCGCTGGCCGTCGCTGCTCGAATGGATCTGGTCGCCGACGTCGAACAGATGAAACGCCGGCAGGCCAGCAGTTGCGTTGCTGATCGCGTCATTGGCGGCATGCAGGGTTTCGGGGCGCAGATAGTTGCGCGCGGTGCTCGCGAGCGAAGCGTAGCTGATGCCCGAGACTTCGGCCATTTTTTGCAGGCCCATGTTGGTGCCCATGGCGACCACGCAGGCAAGGATTTCGCGCGGGTCGGCGGCATGCTTCACATAGCGATCGAGCACGTGGGTGAAGGCCTTCAGGAACTCCGTGCGTTCGGCGACGAACCACAGCAGCCTGGCGATGTCGATCCCGGGCAACTGGCTGTAAAACGAATGGTTGACTGATTCGTCGGGATCGGGATATACGGCGAGGTTCAAAGCTGCGTTACACATGAGGAGGCACCTGGAGCGCCAGGCGATAATGGCGGCCTCATTTTTCATCT
>NZ_SELS01000143.1 GCF_004197395.1 Paraburkholderia sp. UYCP14C
TCTTCAACATCAACTACTCCAGTTTGGATCACACGTTTTACCCCAACTCTGTGTCCAGAAAAACCGGAGCCGCCGCAAGGCCGCTGCGTGAGAGAGGATGTCGCGCTCCATTTTTAACTGGCGATTCTCACGGCGCAGCCGCGTAAGTTCCTGCCGCTCGGCCGTGGTCAGCCCGTCATGACGCACCCCACATCACGATCGGCTTGCGCAACCCAGTTGGTGATGGTCTGCGCCGTCGGTTCGAACTCGCGCGCGAGTTCCTGCGGTGTTCGCCCGGCCTTGACCAGTTCCACCATCTGCGCCCGGAATTCCGCCGGGTACGGTGTACGAGTCTTACCCATTTCGGCACCTCCTGTAAAAGGATAGGTGTCCGTTTTGGCGGGTCAACTTCATCCATCGCCTTCCTGTCGAGAGGAAGATGATGGGTGGCCCCTCGTAAATCCACGTTATCGAAAAAACCCGCCACGTCCACGATAGCGTAGTGGGTCAGCTCCGGGTTCCTGAGTGCTTCTTTTATATCGGCTAACCACGTGCCCAGGCCAGTCCTTCTTTTCCATGCCGTGATATTCGCAGGCAAGCCCAAGGACATCGTGGAAGACGCCATCGGGGTGGACGGAGGCAAAGCCTGGAACCGGTGCAGCCATACCGTGAGAGCTTGCCGGACGATCTCTGCACGTACGACTTTTAGCCGCCCTCTCCGCCTCTTCTAAGGAGTGCTGCGTGGAGTTCTTGAAGAACACAGCTTCGGCGTCGGAGGGAGGACTAGCGGCGGCGCCAAGTCACTGATGCTCTGCATCAGAATGGCCACTTCCTCCTGGAAATACTGGTGCTGGGCCGGCAATGCGGAGACTATTTCCACTGCGGCGCGGATGCTTTGCGTAGCACGATACAAGCCGACGTACGCTTGCCACACGTCGTTCGCGATCGAGGCGCTGTGGATAGCACGTCGCACTGCCCCCAGCAATTCGCTTGCGATACCCTCGATCCGCTTTGCTTGTTCTTTCTTGTTCGACGCCGGGACGCAAGACGCTCTCGCGCTTGTCACCCATGTCAGAAGACGTTCGCCGATCACCTTGCAGGCTTTTTTGTACTCCTCGAACTCTTTGCGCTCCTCCGGGGTGAGCTCTTCAGGGGCATCCCACCATTTTTTTGACACTTTGGCCCGTGGGCGGACGTAGTGTTCCGGCCGTGGATAGGTCATTCGGGGACTATTCGAGGTACGCTGATTTTGAAACGGGTTTCACGCAACCCGCAATTCCGTACGGTTTCCGTACGAAGACTCGCGCGCAAGGGACGTCTTCGGCAAGTTATTGATTCTAAATAGCCTATTGGCGCGCCCGGCTGGGATCGAACCAGCAACCCCTGCCTTCGGAGAGAGAAATTGCCCCAGTGCATTCAAGGCCATTCGACCTTAACGCTTTGATTATACGAGATTTTTACTAATTATGGGTTTGTTCGCCTCAGGCCGTCCTAATAGAGATTTGAACCGTGCTCCGCCATTTCTCCGCCGGCTACGCATCGAGTACCATCTGCCACGTCACCTTCGAAGTCGCCGCCTGAGCCAACGGGCAGTGTCATTGCCATCGATGTCACAATCGCATTCCCAATCTTGGTCGTCTATTGTCACTATGGCGATTGGCTGCGCTCGCTCAATCTTGCGTTCAGGTTGTACAAGTCGACGGTGATAAGCGGCATACGGCATATCGCTTTCGGTCACGAGAATCAGCGTGTCAAGGAAATCGGCAGAGTTCAGCGCGTCAAGAGCGTCCCAATAATCAGCCTCTGGCCAAATCCAAGGCGGACACGGAGCTTCGCCAGGGGCCCACGCGCTGCTCCAATGCCAATTGAACTGCTCCATCGACGCCGCAGGATCAGCTCCTTCGAACCAAACTTCCCATCCCTCACGGTTCACGACATGGCAACCCAGGCGATCGATCGCATCGAACCAGGCGTCGAACGAACGCAGGCGCTCCGCTGAGGACGCATTCGCCCACTTCTTGCGCCTACCGTTGTTTGACCAAGGAACTTCACCTCGGCGCACGTGTGCAAGTCCCGCAATAAATATCCTGTTTGCTTTGTGGCGATTGCTGAGCTGCGCCTTAATCGTGCCCTTGATCTCGTCCCCTGCTTCAACTTCCCTGCTTCCAGTTAATCCTGAAACACTACGCAGTTGAACACGCTCAACTAGTTGCCCGAGTCCGAACTCAAAAACAAACCTATCAGTGAGCAGGCCACGACCCTTGTCGTAGCCTTTGCCGACGATCAAAGCGAATTCCCAGTCTTCCAACCCGCTTGGCGGCGCTTCGACGCGCTTGCCTGAATTCCTATCGACCCTCTTCCGTGTAGTTCGGCGGCACATTTCTGTCAATTTCCCCGCAGGAAGGTCGAGTCTTTCCTCAATCACAGCTCGCGCGACTTTCCCGCCGGACGTCAATACGGTCACCAGATAGCAGGCTAATGCATGCCTACGGGCTCGTTCCTCGTTTCCGATCCCCGCACTTCGTCGTGTCACCCCAGAACCCCTCTTTATGCGCCATGTGCAGTAAGCGACGCGGCCCCGAATATCTGAAATCAGATTACCTGATCCATATAGGAGCTCGCAAATGCCTTTTGAGAGTAGTGTCGGCGATTTTCGCGTGACGTTCGGACAGCTAGACCCGAGTGCGCTTATCTCACCAAAGGAATTCGCTTGCCTTCTTGGTATCACGCCCGGAGCGTTCTACCAGCGCAACATGCAAGGAGAGTTCCCTCGTCCCGCTATGAGCCGAAACCGTTGCGTACGATGGCGCGCTTCTGACGTGCGGGAGTGGTTAAATGGTCTTAATACGGTCGCGCAGCGCCGTGGTCGCCCGCGTAAGTCGGAGATAGCGTGACTTGTCGGGACGTAGAGACTGCGGCAGGTGTTGATCCTGTAATCACGGTTCGAAAGAGTCGTGAATTCGACTATCGCAGTATTCCGACGTATGTACTCGAAGATTGGCGGTTGAGCCTGGACTCTCGAGCGGTAGCTAGCTGGCTTGCCGGTAAGGAGAATGGATGGGAAGTTCGCATCGGCCCACTACGCCATATCCTTGGCATCAACGGTAACACCCGCTGGTCAAGAATCGCGCGGGAGCTAATCGCGATCGGGTATCTAAATCGCTCCCGCTATCAAAACGCCCGTGGTCACTGGCGGTGGGCCTATGTCTTTTCGCTTGTCCCGCCAGCGCCGCCTCATGAAGGGTTGAAGAATCGTAAGCGACCCTCTCCTGCCGGTAAACGTGAAGTGGCCGAAAACCTGTTTTCCGAACTCGGAGCGTCCGAACGCGGAGCCACCGCATTCGGGAAATCCGCGCGCAAACAAAGAAACAAAAATACAGAAGCTTCTAGTAACACAAACACCACAGGAGGACCGGTTGGTTCGTTTCCAGATCTGATTTTTGAAGCAGAAGCACAACCCCATCGCGCAATTTTTCTACGAGTCTTTAGTAAGTCTGAATCGCTTGCCCATTTAACTGCGCAGCAAATCGTTGACGAGTTCGCAGCCAACGCACGAAAGGGAAACACCATCGCACATGTTGAACGATGGACGCGGTCGCTCGTCAAGCGAGCCCTCGGCCAAGAACCCGGCCAGCCATTTGCACCGAACGGGGGACTCGACGTCGCGAGCGCGAGAAGCCGCCGCACTTCGATCAGTAAAACCATCAGCCTTAGAAACGCTGAACGCGAGCAGCGAGCGGCGGCAGAGCGGGCGGCGATTGGATTGCCGCCGTCCCAAACTGGGCTAGATCGCGGACAACTTGATCGCTTAATACGTAACGGAGCCGAGAAGAAAAGGAAACGCGTTACGAGTCCAGATCCCAATGGTATGGATCCCTAGCGCGTCGAAATCGTGTCGGACTCTTGTCCGGACGGCATGTCGGACAAGAGGGGGCTTGGTCTGTTTCAGCCACAACAACGACATGCGAAGGCATGGCTGGTTGTGGCTGAAGCAGACCAAGCCCGACCCCTCAGGGGTCGAGGCGCGTAGCGACTCGGGGGTGGTGTTTAGTCGCCTTCAAATTGTTTGGAAGACGTCATATTCGCCAATAGAACGACTCGAAACCACATCTCAAAGACAACCTCATTGCATACGCACACCATGGGAAAAGCGAAAAGACCAGCTCTTAAAGTGCTTCCGGCAGACTGGCGTGAAGCCCTTTGGCGGACAGCATCCGAACCTCAATGGCGGGAATCTAGACCGGGATTGCTCCCTGCACTCGCGATTCTGTGGCTCACCGGATGCCGGTCAGCAGAGCTCGCAAACGGTGCAGAAATTATTGTGAGCGGTAGCCGCCTCGCGATACAGCTGACAGGCGCGAAATGCGTCGACGCAGGCGGTCGGGAGCGGGGGCAGCCAAAGCGCGTCATTGGATTTGTCATCAATGACGACGCCCATCCCGCGTTGCAGCTACTGCATGCCAGGTCTTCTCTTCACGCAATCGATGGAAGAGCCCGATTCACGATCGCTCACGATAAGGACTATCTTTACAACAGTGTAGTTCAGCTTGGGAAGAGCACCTTTCCAAGGTTGCGGACACGTGTTAGTCCCAACTGCTTCCGGCACCAGGTGGCATCCGACATGAAAGCAGATGCCAGCATCTCACTAGAGCACGCTGCCAAAGTCATGGGCCATCTCAGCGACTACAGCATCGGAAAATATGGGCATGCTGCTCATGGTCGCAAGGGACGCGGCGGCGGGTTCACTGCGCAGTTCGTTCAGACGGCGCGACCCATCAAGCACTCGCCAAAGGTCGATCGCTTATCGCGCTTCAAGAAGGCGAGTGCAATCCGGCGCGATCAGAAGCCGGCTTGACCAGCGCAGACGGACCCATGACCATTGCGTCGTTCTGGCGTCGATTCGACCATGTTGAACTCTGTCGCGAGAATCTGAGCTGACATCTGCGTCGTTTCGGCGTCGTTTCGGCGTCGTTTCGGCGTCGTTTCTGCGTCGATTTAGCTAGCGGCCGTTGGACGGGGGATCCTGATTCTGGAAAAGCGTCATTGCGGCGTCGATTGCTTCCGCCGGAGCGGCGCTAGACGGCCGTCCGGCAGTAAATGATTAATGGGAAAGACGCCGCGAGGCATTTCGGGTTGCCCACCGAGATGCCGGCTGACCGGTGAGATTTCGGTACTGGAAAAATAAATGGAGGTGCGCAGTCGTGCGTCTTTTCGTTGACACTGAGTTCACTGATTTCGTCGACTGCGATCTGATATCGATTGCGCTCGTTGCTGACGATGGTCGCGAGTTCTACGGCGAGCGTTCGGATTACGACGATGCGACCTGTACCGCGTTCGTGCGTGAAGCGGTGTTGCCGCAACTCGGCCAGCATCCAGGCCGTGTCTTCACACGCGACGCCTTGCGCGCCGATCTTCTCGCGTGGCTGGCTCAGTTCGACAGCGAGCAAGAGCGCATGCTGTGCTTCGACTACGCCGGCGACTGGGATTTGTTCGTGGATCTCGTCGGCGACGTACCGGATGGCTGGTTGGCGTGCCATATCGGCCAAGCTCTGCGCCCCGAACGTTCGGAAATGTACTTTCGCGAGCATGGCGGCCGACATCACGCGCTGCATGATGCGCGCGCGAGCCGATATGCAATGCAGGACTGACCGCGCGCGGCCGATGCGTAAAAGGTCAGGGTTTCGGGGATGACGCAATCGCCGCCGCAATCAACGAAGGGTCGGGGGTTCGGGGAAGACTCGACCGACGCCGCGTCGCGAATGGTCAGGGGTTCGGGGAAGACTCGACCGACGCCGCGTCGCGAAAGGTCAGGGGCTCGGGGGTGACACTACGGCACAAAGGTCAAAGCTTTTGGGATGACTCCACCGGCGCCGCGTCGCGAAAGGTCAGGGTTTCGGGGATGCCGGCAATCACCGAAAGGTGAGGGTTTCGAAGACGACCCGTCCAAGGCGTATCGCGAAGGGCCGGAGTTTTAGGGATGGCTCAACCGGCTCTGCGGCGCGAAAGGTCAAAACTTTTGGGGCGACTCGACCTGCACAATCTTCACGGCAACCATCGAAAAGTCAGGGTTTCGGGGTCGCCCAGATCGGCTTTGCTGCTTCTGCGGCACGTTCGGCTCTCGCAAGTGTTTCGAGGAGGTCCTCGTCTCTAGTGCAGGTAGCGAAAGCGTTTTGGACGAAGCGACGCGATAGCGGAATAAGTTGCCGTGCGGCTCACATCGGCCGAGGCCGTGTAAAAACATACAGAACAGCCGGTTGGTGAAGGCCAGTGGGGAGCACGATTGCGTTGGACAGAG
>NZ_SELS01000144.1 GCF_004197395.1 Paraburkholderia sp. UYCP14C
ACTCGATGCCGGCATTATCTCAGACCCGCAACACAACCATCAGGCCCTATCTGCTGAAGACCCTGCCGAACAAAGTCCTGCCAGCCTGGATGCTCGATGCGTCGATATGCTCGGCAATGTCGCTTGGCGAACCGCAAGTGAGCGCCGAAGCGCTGGCCTTCTTGTGCCGCGTCCTGTCTGATCGGAAGCGCCACTCCGCCGCAGGAGGATCATCGAAGCCTCTGTCAACGGAGGGCCATTCCGATGAGACGACTGCAAAGAGAACCCGGCGTACAGCTTCCGCTGGAACTGCACCTGGATCCCACCTTCGACGCAGCCATAGTGGGGAATCGACGGGAGGAAGTGATCGACGCGCTCGCGGCACTTCTGCTGGAAGCGCTGGGCAAGCCGGCGAACATAACCGACCCAGGAGATCGCGATGAACCAGAAGATCTCCGCTGAACATCTCTGCCGAGGCGCAGTGGTCTACGTCCGTCAATCAACCATGAGCCAGGTGGTGGAGCACACAGAGAGCCAGAATCGTCAGTACGCGCTCGCTGAATCTGCACGAACCATGGGCTTTGCTTCAGTGACGACGATCGACGATGACCTTGGACGTTCGGGCTCCGGCAGTATCGAACGTCCCGGGTTCCAGAAGCTGGTCGCGTCAGTGTGTGCAGGATCCGTCGGCGCCGTGTTCTGTCTCGAGGCTTCACGACTTGCGCGCAACGGCCGCGATTGGCACCATCTCATTGATCTTTGCGCGCTGGTCGGCACGGTCGTCGTTGATCACGACGGTATTTATGACCCCAGGCTGGTCAACGATCGGCTCCTGCTTGGACTCAAAGGCACGATGTCGGAGTACGAACTCAGTCTGCTGCGGCAGCGTGGCATTGCCGCGCGTGATTCGAAGGCCCAGCGTGGCGAATTGCGCTTTGCGCTACCTCCGGGCTACTGCTGGAACGAGCTTGGGCAGATCGAGATGGATCCAGACGAACGGGTTGCCGAGTCCATCCGGGTGCTCTTCCGTAAGTTTCGCGAACTCGGCAGTGCCCGTCAGGTGCTGCTATGGGCCATACAATCCGACGTGAAGCTGCCGGTGACACGGCACGGCCCCGCGGGCATCCGGATCGAATGGAGCAGGCCTGCATATCACACGGTCGTCCAGATCCTGGAGCATCCGGTTTATGCTGGGGCGTATGTGTTTGGAAGGACGACCCAGCGCACTGCGGTCGTCGACGGACGGGCTCGTAAGACTGAAGGCCACTCCAAGCCAATGAAGGACTGGAGCGTCCTGTTGCGCGACCATCACCCAGGGTACATCACGTGGGATCAGTTCGAGGAGCATCAGAGGATGGATTGCCGAGAACACACACATGAAGAAGCGGGCTTCCCGTCAATCTGCTCGTGGTGGGCGGGCATTGCTTACTGGCCTGGCGCGATGTGGCCGGTGCGGCCGAATGATGCGAGTCAACTACGGCATGAGAGCCGGCCACGCGCATCGCTATTACTGCCGTGGCGACGAAGCACATGTCGGAGCATTCCGCTGTATCGGAATTGGCGGAATACGTATCGACAAAGCAGTGGCGGCCGCAATTCTCGAAGCGGTTTCGGAGCATGCGGTGGAAGCGGCCGTTCGCGCTGCACAGCAAACATCGCGCGCAGGCGATGATGCGCGTCGCGCGTTAGCCTGCGAGCTCGAGGAAGCGCGCTACGACGCCTCTCTTGCCGCACGCCGGTATGAGGTTGTCGATCCGACGAAACGATTGGTTGCACGCGAGCTTGAAGCGCGTTGGAATGCAGCCCTCGAACGTGTCGCTCACCTTGAAGAGCGCGCTGCGCTTCTGGACCGCGAGGTTGCAAGCCGGCCCGCGATCGACCAGACGCAGTTGATGACGCTCGCGCGCGATCTCCCGGCGGCGTGGAATGCGCCGGGCACCGATATGCGAACAAAGCAGCGGCTGACCCGTATTCTCATTCAGGAAGTCGTGATTGATCTGGACGACAATTCGAACGAAGCAGTCGCAACGGTTCACTGGACCGGTGGTCGGCACACGGAGCTGCGCGTCGCACGCGTGAATGTTGGTCGATATCCATCTGGCCAACACTTCAGTGCTGTTGAGGTTATGCGCAAGCTTGGCGGGCAGTGGCCAGACAGGGAGCTTGCGGTGACCATGAACCGCATGCGATGCAAATCGCCAGACGGCAAGACCTGGACCACGGTTCGTGTTACCGAACTGCGTGAACGGCTGGGCATTGCGCCATTCGATCCGATGGCATCGCATGCGGAGACGATCAGCGTGGAAGAAGCCTCACGGCGACTGGGAATCTACGGCAGCTCGATTCACCGCCTGATCCGTGAAGGAATACTGCCTGCGACTCAACTCATGCCCTCGGCGCCCTGGCAGGTCCCTGTTGCTGAGCTTGATTCCGAAGCCGTCAGGGAAGGTGTACGGGCTATCAAGGAAAGGCGACCGCCTCACTTCAAGGCCCGACAGGAAGCAGAGAAGTCACTCAAGTTGCCGGGCTTCTAACCAAAGGATGCACTATGTCACGAGACTCCCGCGGCGGCCGCGGAAGATGTACAGGTTGCCGCCCAGCGGATTGTCCTCGAGTGCTGTTTGCACTTTCGCAGCCAGCCCCTGAAATCCGCACCGCATATCGGTGACGCCCGCCGCAAGCCAGATGCGCGTGCCCGCCGGCAGCGTGATCACTTCAGACATTCCTGCAGGAACGATTCAGCGCGCTCGAGCGGCAAGCCGCGGATTCGCACGCGGCGTTTGCCGATCTCAACCTCGATCTCGCAGACCGAGGGTGGCATGTTGCCCGCCGTCGACGGCGACTCGTTTTCAGCAAGCTGTACTGGGCGCGGCATCGGCACGGGCAGATCGATCACGTTGACCGGCAATAATTCAGTGGATGATGTCGGCGCCGCTTCGATGCCCGGCAGCTTCAGCCTGCCTTCCCGATATAGCCGCTTCCACTCAAATACGACGTTCGCGTTCATATCGTGCCGTCGCGCGACGACCGAGACCGACGTTCCGGGCTCAAGAGTCTCCTGGACAACTTGCTGCTTGAATTCGAGCGAATACACGCGGTGCGTTTGGCGAGCCATGGGGGATGCGTTCGACATCTCGGTAGATCCTCTACAGTCCGAATCAATGCGGACGACGATCTCAACGTCCGCGGCTTGCTTCGAATCATGCGCTTAGGCTCACGCGAGATGGCGAACGGCCCTCACGAGCCGCTTACGCCTCCAGTTCGAAGCGGCCACGGAGATCAGCCAGTTTGATGTGGAATACGCGGCCACAAAGGCTGGAAATGTTCCTGCCTATGCAGGACATGCACCAGCGGGCCTCGCTGGCCCACGATCGGATGCGCCGTCAGCACTCTGTTCTCGTCGACCTCAATGGCCTGGATGCGTATGCGGAAATGCTCTGCGAGCCACTCCCCGGCTCCGCCGTAAAGGTCAATCTGGCCATGCGCGTCGGCCGCCCTCCCTTGAACCAGCGTGTTTCTCAGGGACGGCACCTCTTCGTCGAGTTCCCGGGTCTGCGGTGTTGGCTGTACCTGCCAGCGTCTGACGCTGCGGGCCAACTGCACAACGGTGTCCAGCAGGCAATTATTCCCCCAGCCGATGGCCACCCCCACATCGGCGCCAGAAGTCCTGAGCAGCATTTCAAGGTCACCGCCCAGAGGGCCCGCCTCAAAGGGACGCAGGGTTGGGCGGGCGATTTCCTGTACCGGCTGGGCACTGACCCCGGGTTCTCCTGGGTGCTGCCCGGCACCTCCGGTGCGCGCAGGATTGCGGGGCCCCCAGCTGCTGCGGACAACGTGGCCGGAATCCGGGGGACCGTGCGCCACCGCAGGCGCGCTCCGCGTGGCGTTGTGCGGTTCGTGCGGCGGCGGGGTGTTCACGTCGGCACTGCGTGTCTGCCCCGGGGCTGTGCCGCCATACGGCTGCTTCACCGGGCCGCCTGAGGGCTCATCCGCGGTGGCCCGTTGCGCATAGTGATCGAAGGACCGGATCGTCTCGATGCCCTGCGGGCGCTCCACGCCCGCGGCCGCGTCGCGCAGCTCCTTCTCCAGCTTCTCGCGCGACACCGCATCAGGCAACAGCTGGCGCAGTCTTTCGTAAGTCCGGTGACCCTTCAGTTTGGCATGGAGGCTCCCGGCAGTGTGGAACTGGATTTCCCAGTCGGCGTCGTCGCCCTGAACCCGGGTGCGCACATTGACATTCAGGCCAGCATAGCCCGTCTGCTCACGGGTGAAGCCGTTATTCACGCGCATGACCTGCATGCCGGCCTTTTCCAGACTGGCGAGGATGCCCTGTGCCGCCGCAGCAAAGCCCTCCTTGCCGAGAATGACCTCGTAGCGCAGGCCGTCGCGTACCCGCCCGGCCGCCTCCTCCGGTGTGTCCAGGCGCTGCTCGCGCTGTATCAGGGCAATCTTCTGCGCGATACTTTTCTCTTTCTTGAAGACAAACCTGCGCCAGTCGCCACCGTCCTGATCCGTGCGCAGTGTCCCGCCATGATTGGCCAGCGCCTGCCGCAGCACGAGCGAGACCCCGGCTTCGAGACCCCGGGCCCGGCCGGCGATCCCGGCGGCCAGTCGGGCGGCCAGTTGCTCCGCGGCCGTGCGCACGCCCCGCCCCGCTGGCGCGCGGCGGCCGGGGCGCGCCAGCGGCTCCATTGCCGGCTCCCAGTCCCCGATTTCCTCCACCCCCGGCGGAACCGCCAACTTGCGGAAGGCCTCGCGCGCCGGCGCGAGCAACGTCCAGATTTCGTCCTGCGAGGCGCCGTCCTGCCTCCTTCGTTGTGCCTCCTTGTACAGGTCGTGGTGCGCCTCCTTGCACCCGAATGTTTCCCCGGTATGGAACTGGATTTCCCATGCAAAACCCTCCGGATCCTCCAGCGTGACGCTCACCGCCCGGAAAGCGCCTCTTTGCCGGCTGAAGTGATTGGTACGCCGGATCACCCCGTGCGCCTGCGTATCGAGCTGCACCAGAATCCGCCGATAGTCCGCCACAAACGTCTGCGCGGGCAGCACCACGCTGTAACGCAGCGCGTCGTGGACCTGGGCGCTGGCCTGGGCCAGATCCAGTTGCTGCTCCCCGATAAACCCGCGCAGCTTGTCCTGCAGCGAGTGCCGCGACTTGAGCACGTGCTGCTCGCCCGCCAGGCGCGCCTGCGCGCACCCGGCAAGGCTTGCCTGCAGCAACGCCGTGATCGGCCCTTTGGCCTGCCGGGCGCGTTCATTGAGCGCCAGTGCCTCGCGCTCAAGCGCCTCCCGCGACACCGCCTGCGCCCGCCCGGCCGGTGTGGCCGGCTCCTCGAGCAGCCCGGCCTGCTGCAACGCCCCGACGGCGTCTTCCATGACCCCCGCGGCCATCGTGGGGATCTGACGCAGCACCGTCTTCGCCCGCTGCGGATCGAAGCGCCCATCCCGGATTTCTGCCACCGTCTGCTTGCTGTACGGCACCTGCCGCACGCGCTCGGGGTAGCAGCGTTCAGCCGTTTCACAGCCCTCGATGACATTCATGAAAAGATCGGTGCCCGTGTCCGACTTCAGCGCGTCGGTGCCCACCTTTACCGCGGTCGTCAGGAGATTGCGCACCGACAGCTCGGGCTCGCCTGGCACCAGACCGGGCTGGCCATCCGGAAACTGCGCGCGGGGCAGGCGGCACACCGGGTAGTTGTCCAGGATCGCGTGGATGCGCCCGGCCGTGTCGCCTGCCTGCCCGTAGGCGCTCGCCAGCGCCGTGAACCGCTGCGCCAGTGCGGGCGGCAGCGGTGGCGCCCGCACTGGCTCCGTGTCCAGTTGCATGCCCAGTGCATACAGCAGTTGCGCCGCTTCGCGCGCTTCCGCCTCATGGGCCCCGTCAATCGCTTCACGCGCCTGCGCCTGCAGCAGATGAAGCGCCGGGGCACCCTCGTCCCCGCCCAGCCACCTGCGCAACCCGTTGCGCAGATCACGCTCCACCCCGTCGTAGGTGCCAAACATCATGTCGCGCGCCATCATCCCGCGCAGCTCATCCGGCTGTGCGAGAAAGCGCATGGCCAGCGTGCTGGCCTGCCCGAGCAGCGCCCCGCCGCGCTGCTCGGCCAGGATTTCGCGCGCGCGCCCCGCCTGGTAGCGACCCTGTTCATCGACGGCCGCGTGAGCGGT
>NZ_SELS01000145.1 GCF_004197395.1 Paraburkholderia sp. UYCP14C
CCTGGGGAGATCTCGCCTCATGCCTGAAAGGGCGACGGCGTCGAGCCGGAGCGAGAAGTCAGCAGAGGCCGTAGTAGCTGGGCGGTGTGGCCGGGAAGGCTAAAGCTGCTGGTGAAGGGCCGAAGGAGTGGGAGGGCAGGCCCTCTGGTTATCGGGAGTGACACGGCTCAGATGTTCGCGTTAGCAAAGCTCGCCATCGTGGTGGATAGGGTGAAGCCCGACAGGCCCAGGCAGCGAGCAAGCACGACCGCCGAACCAGATCACGGCGAACTCGGGCGTCGGGTCGGGAGCAACACAAACCCGGCGACCTCAACCACTCCAACCGCCCGGTGCGGACCCGCATGCCGGGTGGTGTGGGAGGGGACCGGTCAGGTTACCTGACCGCCCCTATCCCGATTGTTTTGCTGGATTGCTCTTTAGCGGGCTCTTGATGCGCGCTTTTGCTGGAAACGCCAGACCGCGTGGTCGATTGCATTGCGGGTCCAGCGAAAAGCTTTGAGAAACGGTCGCATTCGGTTGCCGCGCACTTTTTCTAGCGGCCTTGCGGCTTGTGGGGCGAGTTGTTCGATGACGGCTTCCGGTGTCGTGAAGAGGCGTGTTTTCCAGTCGTAGTAGAGCGGGTAGCGCAGCAGCGCGCCCGCGCATAGCATGTCGAGCGTCAATGTGCGATGACGCCACGGGAGTGGCGCGAGTGCGTCGTGGGTGAGTCCCCAGCCGGCGTAGAACGGTAGACCGTAGGTGAATACTGCTTTTCCGCGCAGCAGCGCATCAAAGCCTGCGAGCGACGATAGCGTGTGAACTTCATCGGCCGCATCGACAAGAGACAGCAGGTCCGCTTCGGTATCGACGACGTGGGCGAGCTTCTGGGCATCGATCAGTCCGTTGCGGTTGCCTGATAGCACGTCGGGGTGCGGCTTGTAGACGACAAATGCATCGGGACGCAGACGGCGCACTTCGCGCAGCAGTGCGTCGGCGGTGCCGATTGCGCGTGTGCCGAGGCGGATCGATGCGTCGTCGGCGACCTGGCCGGGGACCAGCACGATCTGCTTGCCGGCAGGTGCCGTCCATGCAGGGCGCCGGCGGCCGAGGTTGTACTTGGTGACGCCGAGTTGCACGATCCTGTTGCGAAGCGCCGCGACGCGCTCCAACTCGGTGTCCGTGAATTCGGTTTCGTTGAGCAGCATGCTCAAGTCGCTTGGCTGGCTTGCATCGAAGTACAGTCCACGACGATCGATCACCTGACTGCGCGGCGCGATCATGTCGGAGCCTAGACCCGTCGAGTGGAAGAAGCCGTCTTCGATTCTGATGCGACGGACTTCTGGTGCCAAACCCTCCGCGCTGCGCGCGCCCCACAGCACCGCGCACTCGTGCGTTTGCACCGATTGCGGTTCGGCTGTCCAGCGTAGTGCCGAGTCGCCCGCCGTGATGTATGGCGTCGCGAACGGGCGCTTCCACCACTGAAAACGTAGTGCCGCTACGGCGCGCAGATCGGCGAAGCGTTGCTGGACTGCATGCTGCAGCTCGATGCTGTCGAGCAGGTCGTCGAGTGTGCCGGGAGCATGCGTCGACGGATTCAGATAGCGCGTCGAGCGGACGAACACCACGTCGAACAAGGTGGCGAGCGTCGGGCGTGCGGTTCTGTTGGGAAACGGCTGATCGTCATGCGTCAGTCCCCAGCCCGCGTAATACGGTGCGGCGAATACGTGGACGCGCGCGCCGGCCAACAGCGCATGTATGCCTTCCGATGCGCCGAGCGTGTAGACGTGATCGACGTGAGGCAGGGCCGCGCACAGGGATTCGTGGTCGGCAAAGCGTTTTGTGCCGACCGGCAGTGTTGGTTCCGATGATCCGGACAGCCAGTGGCCTCGTCCTGGATCGTTTGATTGAGCGATCCAGAATTCGGCTTGTGGATGGGCACTTATTGCGGCTTGTAGCATTCGCGCAAAAGCTTTGGGCGAATGGCGCGTTGTGATTGGGCTCGATCCTTTCGAGCGTGCGCGTTCGTCGATGAGCAGTACGCGTTCCTTGCGTCGTGGTTCGAGCAGCGCGATCGGGCAGCGGGATTGCGCGTCACGAATTGCCGATGCGTGACTGCGCTCGAACCGCTGCATCAACTGTTGCATCGACCCTTGCGATTGTGAGCCTGTTGGGGAATTGCGATTCTGTTCGATTGCGACCGTGAGTACTTCGTTGAGCGCGGCGGCGAACGTCTCGGCGCTGGCATCGGCAAGCGGCATCGAAAACCATGACAACAGCGGCGTGCCGGACGGTCCGCGCGACCAGACCGGGCCGGGCCACGCGGCGTTGATTTGCTTGCCGAATAAACGTGCGACGCGTAGTGCAACGCGCCCATGCCATCGATCGATCCACACATGCTCGACGCTGCTTTGACGGAGTCCGCTCCACAAACGAAAGCCGCGCGTCAGACTGCGCAGATCGATTGCGAGGCTCGCGGATGCCTGTTCGTTGGCGGTGACGCGTTGCTCCATTTAGCGCAGCGTTTCCAGAAAGGCGTCGACGCGTTCGAAATGCTGGGCCCAGGTCGGTTCGCGGAATCGTTCGATGCGGCTTAGCTGCGCGTCACGCTCGGGGCTATGCGGTTGTGCGTAGGCCTGAATCCGCGCGAGCCAGCCGGGGCCGTCGAGCGGATCCAGGTAGTCGGGGATGTCGTCGGCGATTTCGTGGAAGACGGCGAGATCGCTTGCGAGTACCGGTACTTTTAGCGCGAGTGCTTCGGCGAGTGGCATGCCGTATCCTTCGACGAACGACGGAAAGAGTAGCGCCTGGCAGTGTTGCAGATACGCGTGCAGTTTTTCGTCGGAGCAGTGGGCTTCTTCTATTACGACTCCCTTTAGCGATTCGCAGCGTTCCAGCATGTCGATGACGTTTTCGCATTCCCAGCCGCGACGGCCGATTACGACAAGCTTTGGTGCTGCTGTGCCGAGTTGTTCGACCAGACGGCGCCAGACGTGAAGTGTGAACCAGTGGTTTTTGCGTGGCTCGATCGTGCCGAGCATGACGAAATACGGCGTGGCGATGGGGCGCGGTGCGAGTGGGCGTGGGGTGACGCCGGAGGCTAGGTGGGCGACGACTGTTGGTGGAAGCGGGAGGTTGGCGCGATGGGCTTCCGCGGCGAGCGAGTCGAGTGTGGCCTGCGAATTCATGATGAGTCCGCTTGCGTGCTTCAACGCGGTGTGGATGCGATTGCGATGCGTGCTGTCGACGCCAGGGCGGCAATATTCGGCGTGGGTCAACGGAATCAAATCGTGAACCATGAATACGGGGCGAATGTCGCGCTTTGTCATCCCGCCGTAATAACGATTGAACTCCATGCCGTTGTGACTAGTGTGCAGGAGGATGCCTGTGAGTCTTGATTCTCGTAGGCGATTAAGACAGGCGCGGATGATTAAAGCGCGGATTGCATTCTTATTGCGCCGCGATGAAAGAAGCCATGCGAACGTTTGCTGTGAATCCCGCTCGTCCAGAACGGTGGTGTAGCCACGCTCGCTGAGGATCGCCCGGGAATTCGCACCGTATTTTTGAATGTAAGCGAGCCCAACGCGGTCGACGCCGGTAGGCAAAAGCTCATCGTAAAGGCGCGTGAGAAGTCGCGTGACGTCGAGGAAGAGGATTGGCACAGGAGGGCGTGGCGATGTTTTGTAATCTGTCGTAAAGATGCGTTTGATCTGTACAGTGTGGCTTTTTTATTACACCGCCCCATTTTACCCGAGTGCGTGAGAGAATTCTGATCGGTTGTTTGTAAAGATATGGTAAGGCGACGGTAGGTTTTTCTGGCACGACATCCTTCGACTACATCGAACTTTTTGTGTGCCAGTGTGAATGCCGCACCTTATTGCTCGGTGGTGAGCGCCAGCGTGCCGTGAAGTTGCGAATCCTTGGGCTGCGTTGAGCGCTATCCAGAGGGTGATGTGCGCGACTGACGTCGTTTTGCTACATACATAGATATAGACCTGAGAGTGATGGAAACACGTTACACCGGCCCGGTGATTCCAACCGTTGCTTTGATTACGCCTGCCGGGCGAGCATCGATGAAATGTCAACGCCCGATGGTCATCTGGTTGACTGGCCTGTCCGGAGCAGGAAAGTCGACACTAGCCCGTATGCTGGATAAGGAGTTGCATGCAGCGGGCCACCATACCGCGCTTCTCGATGGAGACAACCTTCGTCTCGGTTTAAATAACGACCTGGATTATTCTGACGCGAGTCGACACGAAAGTGTGCGTCGTGTTGCGGAAGTTGCGCGCCTAATGACGGATGCAGGGCTGATCGTTATCGTGTCGTTTATCTCCCCGTTTCGCGCCGATAGGGACGCGGCGAGAACATTGTTTCCGATCGGGCAATTTATTGAAGTGCATGTCGATGCGCCATTGCACGTCGTCGAGGCGAGAGATCCGAAGGGGCTTTACCGAAACGCGCGAGAGGGTGCGCTGGCGAAGTTCACGGGTATTGATTCGCCGTATGAGGTGCCGCTAAAGCCTGAATTGCACTTGGATACATCAAAAACGACGCCTGACGATGCTCTGAGACAGATTCTGCGCGCACTTGGATCGCTGACTAAAGATACCAGCGACACGCCCGAAACTGTGATTTGCGCCTAAGCTACTCAAAATATGAGTCTCTTTGCGGCGGATTGAGCCGGTAGCGCGCTGAAATACCGTTCGCCACGCGAGTTCAGGCGCAGAACCGATCCATCAACCTAAATCTGAGGCCGTGTCCGGAGGTACAGCGGCAAATCCAGCAATCAACCTTGCTGATTCTGAGTTCTAGTCGCTCTATCCATTACCAACGACGAACGCCTCTCTTACGAGAGACTTCGGCCGGCAACTTTGAGAACAGAACGGCCTCCAGCTGTACTCGTGGCCTCGTCCCATTTGTCAAATGATTTTGTCTCCAGCAGGTAGGTGTTGGAGTGCATGTACTGATTGCTGGTGCGCGCCTTGTCCCGAAAGAGAGTGTCGCATACCCGATGCAGAGCCGACGATGTCTGCTGTGATACAGTATTCGGCGCAACGAAGCGCATGAAAGGTCGCGGAGCCGCTTCGCAGATTGCCTCCGCATCGACCAAGACGTTCTTGTTGCTCTTCCCAAACGGGCGCCCGAACTGCGGCGAGATGATCAGGTTTACCTCATGCCCGAGTTCGGCATTTTCGCGTCGGACGCAGTCAGCGCCAGCGCATGCCTCAATAACTACCATGCATGGACCGAATACGGAGAAGTATTCAATCAGGTGCTTGGGCGAAACCTTCCTACGAAACGCGGCACCACCCGCTTCGTCCTGACCATGAAGGTGAGTCCTGGCAGACTGCTGCAAGGAACGGAGCGCGCGGATCTCATCGAGGCTACGGGCATGCTCGTGATCCCACTAGGCAAGCAGGAAACATGTTTGCAGACCGTTTTACGTCATTGGGAAATCTTGCAAAACGCGTCGGGCCCATACACGCATGAATGAAGCGGCAAGCGTCATCGCGATCGGAAATGGCGGCCTGTGGCGGTCAAATTGCCTTGAGCATGTCGATAGAAGGGCAATCCCGAATCGACGTGGAAAGAGAGCAAGATGACAAGAAGGCGCCGACAATTTGACGCCAGTGGAGCGGCTGGAAGTAGCGCGGATGGTACGAGACCAAGGGTTGTCGGTCGGCGAAGTGTGTCGGTCATTGGGCCTTGTAAAGACAGCCGTGCGCCGCGGAGTCGCCCAGCTAAAAAAAGCGTCGGCCTTCTTTGCCCGGCAACTGAATTGATTTACCGTCTGGTAACCCATTGGCAGTAGAAGGCCGTATTGGTTAGTCACGCCTGCCGGCTTTTGAGCATTCGCCGCGAGCGGCGCGAGCTATGGTAACCGCCGCGTGATGCATGCACTGCGGAAACAAGGGCTACGGGTTGGTCGCATACCGAATGCGGACGGTGACGCGAGAAATGGCTGGTTCTGCATTCGGATCGGGGCAGCCAGGGCGGATTCAACCGGTCGTCGCAACACCTTTAATTGAGGAGGTGTTTATGGGACGACCAGCGGGGTGGATGCAG
>NZ_SELS01000146.1 GCF_004197395.1 Paraburkholderia sp. UYCP14C
GAACGCCTTTGGCCAGGCGCAGTGCGTTAAAAAGGCCTAATTGCGTCCGCAACCAACTGGGCGCCTACCCTGCCGAACAAAGCAGGCTTACGCCCTGAAGCAACTGGCTTAGTACTGTGACAACATTGCTTCGGTTTACGACTGGCTTGCACGCCGTCCGAAGCGGCGCGCCTTGACCTGCAACCCGCCAACTTCGCCCGCACCCGAAACGCATAAGCTGTGCAAAAATCACCGTGACCTGATCAGAAGCGCCGTCCTTGCCGCCCATGGAAACCGTCGAACTTGAACCGCAGGTGCTCGCCAGTCGCCTCGGGGTGGCATTTTTTCTGGTCTTCCAGAACCGCCGGTCGAATGCCTGATCACGATCACGGCGCTGGAAGCGTATTTCTGGCTCGAGCCACACGCAGGCGACGAGCGCATTCTCAGAACCTTTCGTGATGGCTACGGCCGCATCCGGGCGATCGCCGAACGGAAGTTGCTTGCCCATCCCGCAGCACGACTTGAGCTGACGCCGGCAGATTTCTCACGCCCCTGAGACACCGGTTTTTCGCCTGTCCTTGATGGAAGCGTACCAGCCGGTGCTAATCACGTGTATCCCGCCGCGACGGCAACCCGGCGTGGTGACATTCTGTCAGCTGGTTTTCGGGCGAAGCCCGATTGTGATGCCGAGCGAGTCTGACTGTTAGTTGCGTTTTTGATCGGAACGCATTGGGTGGCTGCGACTGTGGCGATACGCTCGCAACGCCCCAACACTTCCCACACAACGACCGACGCCTCCGAAGGAAGCGAGGATAGTGTGTTGCAAGACCCCATTCCTGGGCAGCACAAGAACCAAAACAGCAGCCACGCGCGGTGCGCATGTGAGCGCACGGAGAATGACGTCAACGGCTGGCGCGTAGAACAAGACTGCGATCCTACCTACCTCAAGTCGCTGAAGCCGCAAAAAAATAGGGTGGCCGCCGTCCGCGCCGGTTTGCAAATCCTTCCATGCCGCTAACTCGTGTTAGCGGCATGGCGTTTAATGGGTAAAATGGCTAATAATCTGCTTTAAGCCCGGTCCTGAGCGGCTCGAAGTAGGTGTTTTCCCTAGGTTTGTGGGTTTTTTGCCGGGATGAATAAAAACGGGGGCCCTCTGCGGCTATACGAGTGGCAGGCCGTTGCGCCGCCTGTCCCGGGACTGCGCCGTAGCGCGGCGGGCACAGCCTGACGAGGTGCAACATGTCGAACGATTGGCGTGGATGGGCGGTCCTTGCCCTGATGCTCTTTTTGATGCTTCACGGCTGCAGCTTTTGAATGGACGCGGGCGGGCGCCCGCTTCTTTACAGGCCCGGTGACGACGCAGCGCCACAGGCTTTTAACCTTTCTCGTACCCGCCCCGGGAAGGGGCGGGTTCATGGCATTTAGGGAGAGACCGTGCTAGTCACGAAACACGCACACGCCGCCCAGCTGACCCGCTGCGTCGAGACTATAACTACGGAAGGCGTTCTCAACAATGAATACGACAACCCGATCGCCAAGCATTTGGTTACGCGAGGAACCTTGCGATACTTTTGCTGAACAGCTAAATTAGCGGCAGTTGCTAAACTATAGCACCTTATGCTTCTATAGCTGACCAGCAAAGCTTCGAGCTTACCCAAAAGTCAAGGCCAACCTTTCGCCGGCCGACCGATGGCTCCGGAACCCGCCAAGCCTAGGAATCGGAGACTACGGAAGACGCTCTCAAAAATAGACACGACAACACGGGCGCCTGCATCTGGCTACGCGAGGGAACTTGCGATACTTTTGCTGCACAGCTAAACTAGTAAAAATCGATAAACTATAGCGTATGAAGTTTCTATCGCTGTCCAGCAAAACTTCGATCTTGCCCAAAAGTCATGTCCAACCTTTCACCGGCCGGTAGCTCCGGAGCCCGCCACGCCTACGAATCGAAGATGGCTGACGAACTGTGCGCGGCGCTGGCCGCTGCGACAAACGGGGAAATAGTCTCGCGGCGCGCCGAGATCGCGTTCGGTGACAGGCACCGCCTCGACCTGCTCCTGTCTCTTCGCGTCGGCGATTCGTCCGCCGAATTGGCCATCGAGACCGTTCGCAACGCCTACCCGCGCGACGTTCAGGCGGCGATATGGCGGCTGAACGAATACCAGCTCAGTTCCCCAGATCGAACAGACGTTATCCCTCTCGTCGCAGCCGAATCGCTGAGCCCGGGAGCAAGGGAGATGCTTCGAAAACGCGGAATCGGATACTTCGAGCGCAACGGCAACCTGTATCTGCGGTACGGCAGCTGGCTGGTCAACATCGAAAAGCCGGAGCGGGAAGCGGCGAAAAGAGGGGTCACGTCTCTCTTTACCGATGCGCGTGAAATGGTCGTCCACGCCCTCCTGGTGAACCGCAACAAGTGGTTGACCGGGGGCGAGCTGGCCGAGGTCTCCCAGACGTCGCAGTACACGTGCTCTGTCGTGCTTCAGGAACTGGAGCGCCGCGAGTGGTCTGAGTCGAGCGGAAGCGGTCGGACGCTGCGCCGGCGCCTCTCCAGACCGCGAGCACTGTTGGACAATTGGGCCGAGCATTGGAAGAATCGCAGGGATGAGCGCACGCGCTGGTACTGCTTCGTGGACCAGCCGAAGCTGCTGCTCTCCCGCCTGACCTGCGAGATCGACAGGGCCGGCGTGTCGTTCCCGTGGGCATTCACGGGCACCTCTGCGGCGAATGTCTTTGCTCCACTCCTCACCGGCACCGACACGGCGGACATTGTTGTGCCCCCGGGGCGTGCGAAAGAGATGGCAAAAACCTTGGGACTCAAACCTGCCGAAAAGGGCGCGAACGTTACCTTGATCGAACGGGATGGCACAAGCCTGCAATTTCGCAACGTTCACCCCGAATTTCCCTCGTATTTCGCCAGCCCCTTTATCCTCTACCTTGACCTGCTTGACGGTCGGGGCAGGAACAAGGAACTGGCAGAAAACGTACTCGCCCAACTGGATCTTTAAATGGCTGGAACCAAACCGAAAACTGCGGATGGTTATTCACCTGACGTCACCGCTGCCTGCGAGAGCACGCTGCTTACCCTCCTCGGCGCGTTCGGGACGCTCAAGGGCACACTGCGACTCGTGGGTGGACTCGTCCCCCGGTATTTGACGCCAGAAACGCCTCCTGATGTTCCGGCGCACGCGGGTACCTCGGATGTCGACATTGTCCTGAACCTCCAGGTACTCGCGGCCGGTCAAGAATACGCATCGCTCGCCGATCAGCTCGGTGATCGCGGCTTCTCCCGCTTCGTCAACAGTAGCGGTGCTGTGTCGTCCTGGCAATGGCAAATACGCGTCAATGAGCATATCTCCGTGGTCGTCGAGTTCCTGCGCGGCGCCGAGGGCGATCGGGGTGTCGAGCTCGTGAGCGTCGAAGGCGAGAGAGTCTCCGCACTGTCGATGCCTTTTATGGGGATCGTGGACAAATGGTTTCAGGAACACAAGGTCACGGGTCCGCTGCTGGATGGCGGCGGCATGTCCACCGAGATCATTCGCATCGCAGACGTCCCAGCGTTCATCATCCTGAAAGCGCTGGCTCTGGACAACCGGATGCAGAACAAGGACGCGAGCGACCTGATTCACGTTCTCCGATACGCCGGTGACCTCGAGTATGTCGCCAAACTGATGGTGGAACGAGAGGTATCTGGAGACTACCCGGGCGCTGTGGACGCCGGCATTGCCGCCTTGCGTAAGCGCTTCTGCGACAACCCGGACGACGAGGGCTATCTGAAGGTTGGCCCCGTCGGATACGCCGCGTTCCACGTCATGGGTGACGAGGAAGAGCGCATACGGGAACAACGCTTTGCAGCTGGCCTCGTGGAGAAGCTGGTGGCGATGGTCGACGCGATGCTGGCCGAACGGCGCGCATCGTAACGTCCCGTCTCTCTGCACTACTTGTTTGAAGACGCTACATTAATGCTCCGAGGGAGCCTGCGCGAGGAACAGCGGCGCCACTTTCTCGGTCGGTAATTCAATGAAGTGGCTGGCACGGGCGTCGCCCCAGTTGATAGAAATCGAGGGGCACATGCGTCGTAGCAACCAATTCGCGCTAAAAAACTTTAAGAAAGTATTGCATGCAATATTGGTATTAGTAGACCAATCGAACACATCAACGACTATTCGACGATCCGCGCTCAGCGAGCGTCGGATGGCAATCCTTGGAAGGTACCCGTGCCGTGATCCGGCAACCAGAGCTTTCCACGCCAACCTCCAGATTGAACCATGCTGACTGATGAATCACTCGACTTCGCTAAAGCCCACATAATCGCATTCTACGACACCGATTTCTACCCAAAGCCCTTCGAGTATGGTGCGCTCTGGTATTTTTGGGATGAAGTCAAAACACACCTGCTAAAAGCTCAACCAAACGAACTCTTTGCGGGCCCTCCTCGAGCCATTGCTTGGCCAAAGGCACGGGGAGGCTATCGAGTGGTTCATCAGCTCGAGCCACTTGACGCAATTGTCTATATTGCGCTGACGCACGCAGTCACCGACCAGATTTCCGATGCCCGTATGGGGCCTGAGGTAGCGTGCTCGTACCGCATTAGCCGGGACTATTCGAGCTTCTTCTCTGAAGGCTCTGGATTTGACCTTTACCGTGCCAGATGTCAGCAGCCGTCGCAAGAATACCGCTTCGTTCTGTCAACGGACATTGCGGACTTCTACAACCAGATTTATCTACATCGCGTCGGCAACGCCATCGAGTCCGCAACAGGAAATCCGAAAGCGGGCTTCCAACTGGAGCAGTTCATCACTCGCTTGAACAACAAGGCTTCCCAAGGCATTCCGATTGGACCGGCCCCTTCTGTTGTACTTGCTGAAGCAGTGATGATTGATGTGGACCAGCTTATCAGCGGCATGGGGTTGGACCACGTTCGTTACGTTGACGACATTCGTATATTTAGCAATTCCCGGAAGAAGCTCGAAAGCAGCCTCGAAGAACTCGTCATTTATCTTCACGAGAACCACCGGCTGAATGTGGTCGGCGAAAAGACGAGCATCAGGCGCACTTCTGAATTCCTGCATGAGGAATTGCAAAATCAGTACCAACTGGAAAAGCTCGAAATATTGAAGGAAATTGAGGTTGCCAATCCCTATTCAGCTCACTCATACGACGAGGACAAGGAGGACGACGGCGACGAGGAGAAGGATGGCGATCAGGATACCCGCGAACCAGGAAAGGTTCTACTGGACGCCCTAAGTCGCGTTCGTCGGGCCGGTATGATCGATCTCGCCGTAATTAGAGCAATCATCCGGCGCGCGAAGGCTAAGCGGCTAGGCGATATCGCGGAGCTTTTGCTGCATGAAATGGCCTTTTTCGCTCCGGTCGCCAACGATGTTGTGCTTTATTTGGCGCGTCTTTCAGACGCGCAACTGGTCGATTTGCTCCCGCTTTTTTCGAAAGGTTGCAGCGACGGCAGCTTCGACCGGCATTGTGTCAAAGTCTGGATGGAGTGGCTTTTCAGCCAGAAGCCATCGCTGCTTGCGGACAAGGCGATACAGCAGTACATCAAGAACAAGGGCAGCGTGATTGCGCAGGCAACCGCCGCAGTCAGCGCGGGCAATCTCTCCTGGGCGAAAAGCGCGAAGAGCAAGGTGCTGCCAAACGGCGCATGGGACCGACGCGCCTACCTGTATGCGTTGTCAGCGTTGTCGGGAGATGAGCGCAAGAATTCAATCACTCCGCTCCTGAAACATCCTGCGATGACTGCGACCGACCGGTGGGTAGCATCTTGGATTTTGAAGGATCGGCCCGAGCCAGAGATTGACTGGGACGATGAAATCCCCTTCTAATTCCGACTAACGCAGTTTTTTGTTGGTAGCAGCCCGCCCTCCCATGGAGCGCGGGCTTTTTCTTTACCCGGCGGTTTCAAGCCGAAGTGCAACAAGGGGGTTAATGTTTAGCGTCTTGGGGTTGACTTGCTGAGGCGAGCGTAGCG
>NZ_SELS01000147.1 GCF_004197395.1 Paraburkholderia sp. UYCP14C
TCTTCAACATCAACTACTCCAGTTTGGATCACACGTTTTACCCCAACTCTGTGTCCAGAAAAACCGGAGCCGCCGCAGGGTCTGCGCGTCGTAATAGCCCATTACATCGCCGAGATCGCGCGGGGGTTTGGCGCTAGTCGCATAGCTTTGCACAAATCCACCGAGCTCGGGACAGCCTCCGGGCGTGCACGGCGTATTGATCTGCCTTGCGATCGGCGCACGGTCGTGTGGAGGATCAGATATCGATGTGACGTCGGGTCCGAGCCGATGGATCGGATAGGATTTCCCCGCGTTTTCGTTGGTGAAATTTTGCAACCAGGAGGGATCATTCGAGAGCCCGTTTACACTGCTGCCCGACAAACTCAGGTATCCGAGCATATGGTCGAACGACCTGTTCTCGAGCATCAGCACCACGAACGTATCGATATTGTCGAGAGCTGACATTTCTTCTCCTTTGATGGAACGTCGCATCAGTTCGTCGCGCTGTACCGCGTAGATGAAGATCCGCCAACGCATAAACTCTCACGGGCAATTAGCTCTTCACCTGGCCCCCCGTTCAAAGACCGTTAGTTCGGCGCTTCGGGGCCGACCAGTCTCCGGAGTTGTGACACGACGACGCTCGTGCACGCTGAAAGCACTTTAGGACATATCGCAGCAACTGGCAAAACGGCTCGCCAGCATCTGGACCTCGCTGGCATCGTGTTGACACGCCGCGTTTGAGGAAACAGTGTGTCGGCCTGTTAAGCGGAAGTGATCGAAAGACGCGCGGCTTTTGCGATGCGGCGATTCATACAGACCTGGCTGCGCCAGCAACTCGTCATGTTTATCCCGTTCAAAACGGCGCCGTACCGAAGCACAACCCGCTCCACCGCGAAACCCTACGCACCGCCGCGGACGACGCGGAACCGCGCAACTACGGACGGCGACGACTGGTCGACGGCCTCAGCCTGAATAGGGAATTGATCTATGGTGGTTCTCAGAAATACAAGCGAAGGCTCATGGCCGTATGGGCAGTTTTCGCGGCGCAGCGTCGTCTTTTCGCCAACCATCTTTCCGTTCACGGACCTGCTGAATAGGCGTTGCATGGCAAACCCATGGCCGGGATGGATTGTGCCTCTCTATCAGTCGTGCGTCACGCACGTCAATTTCCGCTTCATGGAGAGGCTGGCGCATCAGATGTCGGCATTGCCCATCGTCTATAATTGAAGAGTCAGAATATCAATGATCGCACGGAGCCCTATTTTATGAGTCAACCCCGCGGACGATTTGCGGGACCTCGGGACAGCGGCCAACACCAACCTCACCACGCGAAAAAGTCTCCGCCCAACCGGCAGAGACAACCGTACGTGAAGGCGCCTTCTCGAGACTCCGCCCAGACTGGGTCGATTTTCAAAACACGATCGTTTCAGTTTCTCGTCGATGTCGTGGGCGCAGAGAATATCGCACTCGGACTCGACTCGAACATGGCGCGAGTGGCTGAACTGATGAAGGGCGAAAGATTCACGCCCGAGACCGCTTTTCATATGGAAACCACGCTGGGGCTGCCGCATGGTTTCTTTGACCAGCCCCATCCTGCTCTCGCGCCCGAAACCATTGCCCGGCTGAAGTCACCGCTCGATTTTGTCAAAACAGACGACGAGACCGAGGTTGTGTCTGAAACGCTCATGCCGGCTTCCGCCCCGAACGGCAGCCAACAACCCATTCTTGAAGATAACCTGTCCGAGGAAACGGAAATGCCAAAGAAAGCAACGGGCGGGTCGCCGGGAGCCGTCAAAGAAACTCGAAGCCAAATGGCCAGACAGACTGACGCCCATGCGCCAGTAAAAGGTTCATCTTCGAGATCCAGAGCCTCTTCTGAAGCGACCCGGCAGCAACCGCTGGCGTTGGACGACAGCGCGACGATCGAAAATGTTCGTCGGCAAAACCTCCACGTCCTCACGGCTCGCAACGGATCCAAAGCAAGACTAGGTGTGGTCATGGCCATGACTGGCTCCAACATGGCCCATCGGCTCTATGGCAAGAAACGCATGGACGATGTCGAGGCAAACCGGTTCACCGAAGGACTTGGTTTGCCAACTGGCTGGCTCGACACGCCGCGCTCGGAAGCCGAGATTCCCGAGTCGGTGTCGCTGCTGCTCACTCCCGCTTCGCGCGGTCGTGCATCCGTCGAACAACGCGAGCCGATCGTGGCCGCAACGAAGGATGATGCGCCAGGCAAACCTGTCACTGCGAAGGCGCGCACGCGGCGCGCGCAGGCGGCCGTCGCGATCGAGCCGGAAAGCGCCTCGCCTGCTTCAGCGGAGGTCGTAGAAGAGAAAGAGGCGATCGTCGTCAACCAGCAAGATCACATAAACGGTGCCCCCGCCGAGGACGCCGAGCGCGCCTCTGAAGGAAGCGATAGCAAGCTGCCGGCAGCCACATCGGCATCCGTGGAGTCGCTTTCGCCCGCTGCAACTCCGCAGCAGAACCTCGTGCCGCTCCCCGCCCCCGTCACCAGCCTGGACAATCTCCACGGTATCGCGCCAATCGCGGAAGCATTGATCAAGACGCTGGCAGGTAAGGCACGCACGGGCCGACTGGACGAATTGAAGGCGCTGGAACTTTTGCACCAGGCAGTTCTATTGTGAGTCGGCGGTAACGTCCGACGAACCCCATTGCTCCATGAGGCACGACCCGCATCGGGCCAGCCGGCCCAGTGCGTGTCGGAAGATCGCGACTATCCGGTCGACGATTGATTGCCCATGCCGCCCTCCGAAACAACAACCTTTGCCTCGGCCCTTTACGCCCGCCGTTGTGAATGAACGGGGCCGATAGTTGCCGCTATCACCTTCATCAGCAGAAATCTATTCCAATTACCGGTTACTTCGGCGCTCGCAAAAAGGACCGCCGAAGGGGGACGCCTGCCATGAGCGGGAGCGGGCAGGACGCAGGACAGGTCAGCTTTTTCGGGAGGCGACTCGCCGCTACCGGTGCGGCTTTTTCACAACCTCTGCCGCGCGCGCTGCCCGTACAATCGCTCGCAAAGCGGGCGCGAACCACGAAGGCGGCGCATGCGTCGGAGAGTGAAGGACATGACACTGATATGGTTTGACGTGGTACGGCAGTTCGACTGGCAGGGCGCGCTCAGGGTCGCCCTGCCCTCGGGTGTCATCAGCTCGATCGTGGCGATCGGCTGGAATTCATGCAGGGACCGTCGTGACCATCGTCGCGAACGGCGGAACACTGCACTGGAAGTGGCGCTCTCGCTGGAGAAATACGTGCGAACCTGTCGCGCGATGATGCACCGGGCGGACTGGGCAGCGAAGGACACGATTCGCACGAACGGCGGTCAGCCGGCGCATGGCGTGCAGGTGCCCGACTTCAGTTATCCCACGGTCGAATGGAAATGGCTGGATCACAAGATAACGTCCGTGCTGCGCGACTTCCCGGCGACCGTTCACTACGCGCGTGAATATGTCACCACGACATGGGAATTCGCAGCAGTTCCGGAAGTCTGCGACGAGCTGGCCTTCGAGTGCGCAAAGCTGGCGAAACGCGCGCTCGAATTGTCGCGCCTGACTCGAAGGAAGCATGGTGCTGCACCGTGGCATCCAGGCGCCGCGGAGGCTGATCTCGAGCGCGAGCTTGACGAACGCGTCGCCGCGCGGGAAAGCCGTCGGAAAATGATGCTCGAGCAGCCGGCGTCGCAGAACGCGCCCGATCTCAGCGCGCTCGCTTAAGTCCCGTACCGTTCGATTTTTCCACACGCAGGTGCCGGCACAGCCTTGATGTGGTCTCGATTGCCGCGGTGTGCGGTGGCGCAAAATGGTGCACACCTGTGCGTCGGCCGGTCGGCTTTATACCCTCTTTATATTGCCATGAGCAGTTGGCCTGGATTTCAGGCCCCTCAGCTGCTACGGAACATGCAGTTGTTGGCCCTACGAGCCTGTGGAAGACGCGCAGAATGCGTCAGGACCCGCAGCACCCTGGCGCCTGATATGATCTGCAGCCCAAAAAGAAACCAGGTTCCATGATGAACAAAGCGCTGTTGCTGCTGACGGTGCTTCTGGCCGGGTGTGCCGGCACTGCCGAGATCGATACCAACAAGGTCGATTCAGATTGCGCCCACTCGTGTAGCGCGAACTATTCCGAATGCCTCGGAAAACTCACACTTTTTCCGCTCATGGCACAACATCAATGCACCGACGCGATGAAGCTTTGCGTTCAGGCATGCCCAGCCCGAAGAGCTCTCGCTGCATCTCCGGCCTCAGATGCTAGCCAACGGCTCGCGAATGTGGAGGACCTGCATAAGCGGAGGCTGATCAGCAAAGAAGAGTACGACGCCAAGCGCGCCGAAATCCTGAAGGGCCTGTAATCGGATTGGTGTCCGCCAGCAGCGAGTCAATGCTGCCCGGCGTTCAATAGCATCCAGATCCGCGATGACGGTGGTCCTTTAAGGACTCGCGCAAATACGGCTCGACATCGCATGCACATGTAGCGCTCTTCTCGCCTCGTATCGCCTACAGCGCCCACACCGTCAAGCTTGAGGTCTGGGTGTGGCGGCTCCGCGGCCGGTTTTCCGTAAAGGTCGGCGCATCGCTGACAGGGCTGAATCCAAAGGTCCATTCGTCGATTGTCGTGGGTAGCGAGGGTCAAATGGCCAAGGCTCAAACGCGCCGGATAGTCGGTCGCGGCACCCGTCACTGCATAATGCGACGCGGCCGTCTCTTTCTACCTTGACGCCGAGCTAGTTGCTGCGAAGGGATTAATGGGCTGAACTTTTCGTCGGTCTTTGACACGTTCCAGCATCTGACACGTGTCCCAGCCAGCGACAAGGGCTTCAAACCCACGGACGACATTCGACTCCATCGCCTGCAGGCCTGCATCGCCCTGGAAGTTGGCGCTGAACGCAGAATGGAACCGATACTGGAAGTAGCCCGACACCTCCTGAATCCGTGCCGACGTGCCTGAGTCTGTGAAAATCACCGACTCCGGTGAAAACGGGTCGTAGTAAATCACGTGAGGATAATCGGTCGGAACTGCGACACGCGGAGTCTCACTGACGAGTAGCGACCCGACCAACTGGACGGAGCCTTTCATCCCTTTCGGTGTCTTGAAAGCCCAGATTCGCTTGGGCAGCCGCTGCGCGAGGTCCAATACTTTGGTATTGCCCGAGCCGAAGTACCCGACCTTTCCTTCCTTCAGGTCCTGGTCGAACTTCTGCCAGTAGTAAAAAATGTCCATTTCGGCCTTTCTCGGCAAGATTCCCTGTGCTTTCTTGACATACTACTAAGGTCAACGGTGCTCAAGAGTCAGAAGCCCTTGATGGCAAAGTTTACCGTACCTCAAAAAACAGTGAGACGGTTCCAACGGAGCTCAGAGCATTCCGGTCGCGACTTCTTCGGACGGGAATTGAATCGGCCAAAGTGTCCCGCCGCAATCCGGCAAGTTCTGGCGACGAGCACAGAGCCAGGTTCGCGGTTCGCGCCGTGAGTGGTCGTATCTCGCGGCAGGGAATCGACTTTCTTACGTATTAGCATCGACCCATTCCCGAGCCCATGAGATGCCGGCGGTCATCGCTTCTTCCTCCGTGTGGAAAAGCTCGAGTATGCCGCTGGCCCCAATGAGTCGCCCCGCATGAAGCACCGTCCCACTGGCGGCAAAAACCTCGCCCTCACGGCTTGAGTGCCCGTAGATTGCGTATCTCTTGTAGATTTCTGTTTCCATCGCGTTCGTCAGGGGTAGCGCTTCATGGCATCTGCTGGTACCGGCGGCGACTCAGATGAGAGTCCGCCATGGCGCGAACGTTCATCGTTGAACAGAATCCTTAGCAGGCTGTTGAATTTCGATCCCGCGTAAACGGGATCCTGGGGCCGAACGTTATGGATATTGTGTTCATGAT
>NZ_SELS01000148.1 GCF_004197395.1 Paraburkholderia sp. UYCP14C
GCGGTGAGTTTGGGCAGCGCGTCACGCAGCAGGGGTGATTCGTTGCGATTGCCCGGCGCCGTCACGAATGGCGCGATGATGTTGCAGTTGCGATCGCTGAAGGCCACCACCTTGTCGCCCTTCAGATGCTTGTGCCCGCTGTAGCCCAGGTTGTCGCCGCCTTTCTTTGCCGCTGTGGTCGTGCCGTCGCCATGGATGTTCGCGAGGTCGAGGAGCTGGTCCCGATGCAGTTGATCGACCGAGCCCGCGAAGACCCGGTCGATGCTGCCGTCAGCCTGCCAGCGTCGCATGATCCGGTAGATGCGGGTGTGGTGGATTTCAGGCAGCCCCTTTGCATCCGTTTCGATCGGCAGCATCTTCCATTGACACCCCATATAGAGCGCCTTCAGGACGTAGTTGAACATCCTCTGTAACGGCAACGTCGGCGGCGGGCCGCGCCGGCCCCGGCTCAGGTGCGGCAAGACAAATTGCCCGAACTGCGCTTCACTCAATTTCGTGGGAATCGCAGGCCGGCCATGGTTCGCAGCCATTTTCGCATCCGCAAAGCCCTCACTTTAACCGCTCCCCCCTCGCCAGCTCCGAAAGCCATTCCGAGGGTTGGCCGCAATTCGTCAATTTTTCGCCAAAACGATGCTAAGTCGATGAGCCAGAAAGAGAAATTTGACCGATCGGCAACGGCTTGAACATCACAGGCTCGACTGGAGAAATTGATTGTCGCTTCAGTCAGGGGGCAACCCGGGCCAGGCGTTACCGACCGGATGCGGATAGAGGATACCGAGCGCGTGACGTTCCACAAAAATGAGGTCAATCCACCGGACGGTGGTTTCGCGGCGGGTCGTCATTCGCGCAATCAGTCTGGCGAGGGTTTCGCCCGGGGAGGTCGAGGTGTGAAGGGTGACTGGTTTGCGCTCACGCCAGCGCGAGAGCGCGGCCTCGACGTGGGCGATGGTGAGCCGGTGGCCGGCTTGTGCGGGGAACGGAAAATCGGCTGGGGTCATGGAATTTGCAGAGAAACTGGACATCATCGGCCCTGCGTACCGGTCCTGGCGCGCGGACGGGCCGCTGCGGCCGGCGAGACATCCGGAATCGGTTCAAACAGCGCATCGAGGTCGTCGGCTGAAAACTTGACCGCGCCGGCGCCATCTTCGGACAGAATGCTATCGGCCAGCACGGCCTTCTTCTCCTGCAGCGCGACGATCTTTTCCTCGATGCTGCCGGCGGCGATCAGCTTGTAGACGAACACCGGCTTGTCCTGGCCGAGACGATGCGCACGATCCGTCGCCTGGTTTTCCGCGGCGGGGTTCCACCACGGATCGTAGTGAATCACGGTGTCGGCTGCCGTCAGGTTCAGACCAACACCGCCGGCCTTCAGGCTGATCAGAAAGAGCGGCACTTCTCCTTGCTGGAAGCGCTGCACGGGCGTCATGCGATCGGTGGTGTCGCCGGTGAGGATGACGTATGGGATGGCGGCCTTCTCGAGCGCCGCCGAGATCAGCGCCAGCATCCCGGTGAACTGCGACAACAGCAGCACGCGGCGCCCTTCGTCGATCAGTTCCGGGAGCATTTCGAGGAGCAGGTCAAGCTTGGCTGATTCCCTGACCTGTGCCGCTTTCTCCAGCTTGACGAGGCGCGGATCGCAGCAGACCTGACGCAGCTTGAGCAACGCCTCGAGCACGATAATGTGACTGCGGGCGAGTCCCTGTGCGGCAACGGCGGTCCGGACCTTTTCCTGCATCGCGGCGCGTACCGTTTCATACAGATCGCGCTGCGCACCTTCAATGTCCACGGTGCGCACGATGACTGTCTTCGGCGGCAGTTCGGTCGCAACCTCATCCTTGCGCCGGCGCAGCATGAACGGGCGGATTCGGCGTGCGAGCAGCTCGCGCCGCACGGTGTCGCCGCCTTTCTCGATCGGCGTGCGCCAGCGCTTCGTAAAATCTTTCTGGCTGCCAAGGAACCCGGGCAGCAGGAAATCGAACTGGGACCACAGCTCGCCCAGGTGATTTTCGAGTGGCGTACCGGTCAGACACAGGCGGTGCTGCGCGCGCAGTTCGCGGATGGTAGCTGCCGCTTTGGTCGTGGCGTTCTTGACGTACTGGGCCTCGTCGAGGATCAGCAGGTGATAGTCATGCCGCGCGAGGATGGCCTGATCGCGCCACAGCAGCGCGTAGGTCGTCAGGATGAGATCGTGTTCGCCGATCTGGTCGAAACGATCGCGGCGCTCGTGCCCGTTCAGATCGAGGACTTTCAGGCCGGGCGCGAAACGTCCCGCTTCCTCGCGCCAGTTGTGGACCAGCGTGGTCGGCACGACGATCAGCGCGGGCTGCTCGAGACGACCTGCCTCCTTTTCGGCGAGCACATGGGCCAGTGCCTGCACGGTCTTGCCGAGTCCCATGTCGTCAGCCAACACGCCCGACAGGTTGTGCTCGCGCAGGAACTGCATCCAGCTTAAGCCCTGATGCTGGTACGCGCGTAATTCAGCCTGCAATCCGCGCGGCACGGGTACCTCGGCCAGACCTGGTCCGGCCTGCAGGCGCTGCGCGAGCTGGCGAATTGACGCATCGCCGTGGAACTGCCAGCGGCCCGTATCGTTCAGTGCTTCGAGGCGGCCGGCATCCAGTTCGGAAATCCGCAGGGAACCTTCTCCAACAGACTCGAACAGATCGACCAGTATCCGCACGACCGGTTTGAGCCGGTCGGCGCGCAGGCGCAGCCGTTCGCTCCGATTGGTTCTCAGCTCGATCATTTCGTCATCGGCAATCGTATCGAGTTCGCCCGACAGCCAGCGCCGGTCGCGCCGGAACAGTTCCGCCAGCAGCGGCTCGAGGCGCTCCGTACGGTCGCCTACCGTGATCCCCATTTCCAGATCGAACCAGCCGTCGCCCGCGTGGTGCGCCGTCCCGTCGATGGCGTCGATCTCGATCACGTTGAAGCGGAACCCAGCGGTCATGGTGACGCGCCAGCCCTTGCCGCGCAGCACCGGTAACACGTCATTCACGAACGCGTACCACGCATCGGGCTCCGTCAGCCCGAGCATCGCATCGGGAAGCGATTGCATACTCTGTACGCGACTGGCGGGGATCTTCTGCAGCCCGGTCTTGCGTAACTCTATCAGCCGCTTTTTCTCGGCATCAGGGCGCCGCCTGAGCTGAACAACGCCACCGTCGGGATGCGAGACCAGGGTCGCGTCACTATCCGCGTTGAGGCAAACCCCGTCATAGTCGAAACCGACGGTCGCGAAATCCAGCACGCCGCTGTGGTAGTCATATTTCCCAAAGCTCGCGGAATACACCGAGCGGGTGTCGAGCGACAGGAGCGGCACCGGCTCGGTGTCGATCACCCGGATGGCCGATGCGTCGTGTGCCGGAGGTGACGGCAGATCGGGGGCAATCTCGCGCAGCACGGCGGCCACGAGCGGTGCTTCAGCCAACGAGATCGGCGGCATCGACAGGTACGTGGCCAGTTGCTGCGATGTCAGGGATTGCGACGGCAACTGCACGATGCCGGCGACACCCGCCTGCGCGTCGACGTACCAGAGCGGTTCGGTTGCCAGCAGCAGCGTGGCTGGTGGCCCGGTTCGCAATACAGGTCGCAGATGGTCGTCTGCCTGGGGCTGCCACTCGATCTGTCCCGTACGAGGATCGCCCTGGGACAGCGCCACAGGCGTGGACAATGCGCCCTGATTCGCGCTCACTGCGGCGAACAGGCGACCGGTCACGATCAGCTTCTGCAGCACATCCGCCCCGGTTGAGCCGCGCAACACGAAGCTGCCATAGTCCTCGCGACAGCGACCCAGCCACAGTCCACGCAGGATCGTCAGATCATCGTCCGTGACGAATTTCGGCGGCTTGATGAGGGCGGCCTCGACATTGTTCCACGCATCGTCGATCGAGCGGATCGTGCCGTCGGCATTGCGGCGCGCCTTGAAGAGTTGCACTTCATGGCGCTGGTGATAGCGCGACCAGCCCAGCACATAGGCGAGCGTATGGGTCGGTTTCGAGGCCGCCTTCCTTGCATTGGGCGCGGTAGTCGCCAGTTCGGCACGAAACGTCTCCAGCCAGCTAACGAGTTCATGACGTACGCCTGGCTGGGGCTTCGGCATTCTTTCGAGGCCTGCGATCAGCAGCGCCGCGGCGTGCTTGCAGTCGTATCCAACCGGGCAGGAGCATTCACTTTCGGCCCACAGGCCATCCGCTGTGTCGTAAAACTGTACATCCACCGTATAGGGGCGACGCGCGGTCCCCTGCACCTCGCCGCTGAGTACGTTGTCCTGCCAGCGCAGCTTCGACACCGCGTGGACGTAATCACGCGCCCGGGCGACGGTGCGGGAATCCAGCCAGTGCGCGATCTGCGCCTGGTCATAAAAAACTGACGACATCAGTGACCCATCCATGCATGTTCAACCCGCCATGACGGCAACGTGTGGGCAGGCAGGGATAAGTGAAGTGCTGACTGCCTGTCCTTGTCATGGCCTCCCGGCATCCGTTGTCCGCGACGGCTGCCTATTTTACGCGCCAACGTTTGCGGGAAGGTGGCCTTTGGGATTTGCCCAGGCACACTGGTTACAGCCGGTGCTGTTATCCCCCTTTCGGTTTCGGCACCGTCCGGGCCGACGGCGTTCTTTTCAGCGCGTCTAGCAATCGGCGCGTGACCTGAACCTCGGCATCAGCGCGCTCAGCCCGTTGCAGCGCGTCCTGCAGCAGCGATCGCGTGCTGGTCAGTTCATCCATGGTGGCGAGGTGCTGTTGCGTTGCGCTTTCATCCCGCTGCTGTAAAAGCCGGAGCTCGGTACGCAAGGCGGCAAGCGCGTCGGCATGCTGGAGCGCTGTGTCCTTCAGTTCAGCGCGTGCACCGCCCAATTGAACGCGCAGCTCTCAGCGGTCTTTTCGCTTTTCTGGCGAGCGGTGCGTTCCTGGTCAATTTCTCGCAGAGCGCGCTTCTCATGACTGACGGCCCGCTCCTCGGCGGTGGTGACACGGTCGCGTGCGCGCTCCAGTTCAGCGGTGAATTCGCCCTTGACCTGCGCGAACTGAGGGGCGGCTTCGTCAACTTGCCGGCGGATTTCCTGCAGGCGGGCCTCGGTTGCCGCATGCGCCTCGCGTTCGGTGGCTAGCGCATCGCGCATGCTGGCGAGTTGCGCGCGCGTCGCTTCGAGTTCAGCCTGTGTCGCCGCCGTCGCCTGCCGGGCGAGCTCGAGTTCTGCGACGACCTGATCGCGTACTGCTTCGGCTTCGTGGGCCTGATGACGCGCCTCGGCGCGCAGTGTGGCCAACTGGCCGGTCGCCGCTTCCGATGCCGCCTGCCAGATGCTGAGCACGGCGTCGGCTGCGACCTGCTTCATGGCGTCGGGCAGGTCCGGATGGTCGATCTTCACACGGGTCTTGTCGCGCAGATCCTGCCAGAACCGGTTCAGCACGTCGGCGGGCGTCGTCATGCTGCCCTTGCGCACCAGGCTGTAGAGCTTGTTCGCCGTGGGCGTGATGCCATAGCGGAAGAACAGCAGCGCGCAGACTTCGCAGTAGAGCTCGCGCGTGTCGGCAAAGCGTGTACGCAACGCTGCGATATCGGCCTGCAGGCGCTGGTCATCCAGCGCGGAGTCGGGGTGTGTCGTCATGGCAGGGTGTGTTCTGGATTCTGATTCAAAAAATATTACTACGTAATACGTGAAATATATTGATTATAAACGTATAGTTTAGACATAAGTCTGCTTCTGTCTAACAACTGATTGCGGGTTTTCCGAAGGGGCCGAATTTGTCTGCGAGCCCCACCGGGAATGGCTTTCGGAGCTGGCGAGG
>NZ_SELS01000149.1 GCF_004197395.1 Paraburkholderia sp. UYCP14C
AAAGGCGTCGAGAACCGACGACATGAACGTAAAGCGGAGGTGTCTGCCGAGCCATTGCCCTGGAGCAGCATATTCGGTCCCACGTCGCTATGTCTTCTGGTCGGCTACATTGCCCACTGCTGGGAGTTGCTGGGTAGCTGGGCATGGACCCCGACGCTGTTGGCGACCGTACTTCAACCGTGCGGGCTTGGCGCCATGACCACAAGCCTGATTGTGGGCGGCTCGGTGCACCTGTCGGGGATGATCGCCACGGGAGTCGTCGGCGCGTTGTCGGACCGATGGGGCCGCTCACGCGTGCTGATGTACGTTGGTGCCATAGGCGCCTTGTGCTCCATGCTGATCGGCTGGTCCGCGCAGTGGGGCGCAGGCTGGGTGATCGCGCTCGTGGCCATTGGCAGCTTTTTCATTCTTGCCGATTCGGGCGTACTTTCAGCGGCCATGACTGACGAGGTGCCGGCAGCGTATCTCGGCCGGGTGATGGGAGTCAGATCGATTCTCGGATTCGGGGCTGGGGCGCTTGCGCCAATGACATTCGGAGCAACGCTCGATTGGACGCATGAGTGGGGGTGGGCGTATATGTCACTCGCTGCCGGTGGGCTCGTAGCGTTCGTTGCTGCCCTGGTATTGCGAAAAATCAGCCGGCCTGTTGTGCACATGACCGTAGCGACGAGATCCGTATCGTAACCGGAATACCGGCGGCGCCTGCGCCGACCGCACATCTGACTGCGTCAGCGCCGCTGGTCGTCGCGGCACTAAAAGCTAATGTATTGGTTCAGTAGGCCGCGGTAGCAGATCAGTCACCGGTCGACCGCGCTCGCTGCCCGAGGGATCTGATTCTGATCAGAAAAACTCCTATCCTTTCGCTTGCAGTCTTACTTCGGCAGTGACCGAGGAACCTGAGAAATTGCGCCATAGCGCAATCCGTCGACGAAAAGAGCGACGAGTCTCCGGGCATCCGGTGGATCGGGACATTCAAGCGGCGCGCAGAGGGCAGCCACCGCGCACAGGAGCTCGTCGGGCTGTATTCCCTCGCGAATGTCGCCCGAAGCGGTCGCCGCATCGAGGAGCCTCTGAACGACCGGGCGGAGTCGCTCGAGAAAGTACGATGGTAGCGCCTTGAAGGCGGGGTCGCCCGAATTCAGGGCGGCGGCGAGTCCTCGCCTCGTCGTCACGAAGTCCACGTAGCGTCCGATCCATCCCACCAATGCCTCGCCGCCACCGACCGTGGAACGAGTGCGATCCCCGCATCGGCGCAGGCATCGACTTCGCTGCACAGCGCGGCCACGACAAGGTCGGATCGCTGCGGAAAGTGGCGATAGATCGTGCCGATTCCCACCCCGGCCTTTTGCGCAATCTCGCGCACTGGCGCATCGATTCCCGAGGATTCGAAAACAGCCAGGGCCGTCCGCAGGAGCGTCTCGATGTTGCGTTGCGCGTCAGCGCGCACGGAGCGCGGTGCACTTTTGATTGCGGACGTCTTGGTCGTGCTGCTCAATTCATTTTCCTCTTGATAAGCGGAACCATGTTCCGTATAGTCTTAAACCGGAGCGAGGTTCCGCTTTCATTCTAACTTAAGCGAATCGCGCTCGCCCATCATCTTTAAACGGAGCAGACATGCACAGCACACCCGTGGCACTCGTTACCGGTGCAAACAAGGGAATCGGCCTTCAGATTGCGAAAGATCTGGCATCGAAAGGCTTTACCGTACTCGTCGGCGCACGCAAGCTGGACCTGGGCGTGACGGCAGCGAAAAGCGTTGGAGCAGAGGCTCAGGCCATCCAGCTTGATGTGACGGATCAGGCGTCCATTGCGGCAGCGGCTGCGCAGATTGAAGAGACGCTGGGTCGTCTTGACGTGCTGGTCAACAATGCGGGGATCTCGCGTCCGATCAAGCCGGGGATGTCCTTCGAAGAAATGAGGGACGGGGATAAGGTGAGCCGTGTATCAGTCGAGGATATGCGCTTGGTGTTCGAGACCAACGTGTTCGGGGTTGTCGCCGTCACGCAGGCGCTGCTGCCGCTTCTTCGGAAAGCACCGGCCGGCCGCATCGTCAACATTTCGAGCGCAGGTGGATCCCTCACGCTCAAGGACAACCCGTCGGATTACTCGCGACAGTACGTCGGGGTTTATCAGACATCGAAGACCGCACTCAATGCAGTGACGCAGGCGTTCGCCATCGAGCTGGAGGGAACCGGCATCAAGGTCAATGCAGTCTGTCCGGGGTTCACCGCAACCGATTTGAGCAACCATGCCCCCGGAGCTGGATCGGTAGAGGATGCGGCGCGGGAACCCGTCCGCCTGGCCCTCCTCGACGCAAATGGTCCGACCGGCACGTTCTCGAACGCAGCGGGGCTGCTTCCCTGGTGAGGCGGGCAGCCTCGTGATCGTGGAGGTTTAGCAATCCTTTCCTGCGAAAGGCATCCCAACAACAGACGAGACCGCGCCGCATGCGCGATCTCAAACTGATCAGGAGAAAAATGTTGACCACAACCGCGAGAATTGTGCGATTCCACCGTGCCGGCGCGCCGGAGGTCCTGCAACTCGAGAACCTTCCGATCCCGCAACCGGGAAAGGACGAGGTACGTCTGCGTATCAAGGCCTTTGGACTGAATCGGTCAGAAACCCTCTTCAGGGAGGGGCACTATGTCGTACAGCCCGACTTCCCGTCGAAGATCGGCTACGAGGCGTCTGGCGTCGTTGAAGCCGTCGGTCCGGGCGTCGACTGCCGCCTCGTCGGGAAGACCTTCAGCACCATCCCAAACTTCCATGTCGGCCAATATGGCGTGTACGGTGAGGTCGCCGTCGTACCCTTGACATCGCTGGCAGCTTATCCAGACACTCTGACTCCGGAAGAAGGAGCATCGATCTGGATGCAGTACTTGACCGCATACGGAGCACTAGTCCATCTAGCGCACGTCACAAACGACGACTTCGTGGTGCTCCCGGCGGCAAGCAGCAGCGTTGCAATTGCGGCAATGGAAATCGTGAAGGCCGAGGGCGGTAAGTCGATAGGCATTACGCGGACGGCGAAGAAGAAGAACGAACTCCTGTCCCTGGGGTTCGATCATGTGATAGTCAGCGACGATGAAGACGTTGTGCAGCGAGCAGCCGATATAACGGATGGCCGGGGTGCACGGATCGTGTTCGACCCCATCCTTGGAAGCGGCTTTGAAGCCCTTGTCCAGACGGCAGCCTACAAAGGTACGTACTTCGTTTACGGCCTGCTCGATCCTCGACCAACCCCCTATCCAAGTGGGCCCGCCCTGGCACGAGCGCTGTCAGTTCGCGCATGGGCGATTCCGGAGCTTTTCAACGATGCCCAAGCGATGAAACAAGCAACGGATTATGTTCGCGACCAGTTGCAGAAAGGCAAGCTGAAGCCGAAAATCGCGAAGACATTCAAACTTGGTCAGATCGTCGAAGCTCACCGATACCTTGAATCGAATGACCAGATCGGCAAGATCGTCGTGACCGTTGAGTAGCTTGGCGAGGCGTCAATAAGGCAGCCCGCAGCGCTCGAAGATTGCGCTGATCCCGGCAGCTGGGAAGGCTTCCAAATGCTTTCGAAGCTGCAGCAGCAACCATTCACGAGCCTGGACGCGCTGATTGTTGAAAGCGATACGCTCGTCCGCCTTGAGCACTGCAAGCCCGAAAGCGTCGCAGAACAGCGCCCATTGCGTATCCGCATGCAACTACGCCGATCCGGATTTCTCGTTCGGCAGTGTACGCACGAGCGTAACCCACAGTTTCTTCCGCTTTGATGATTTGGGTGCCGATAATTTCGCTGCCAAGGGTCATATGCGCGCAGTGACACGTCCTTTACATCGCTTGACCACCCCCGGAAGTGAACTGCCGTACAGCACAATTCCGGGGCGCAGCCAATCGCAGTGCGTTTTCGCGTGCCACAACTCGCAGCCGAATTAACTAGTCCGTCCTTATAATCCGTTTCGCGTTCTGTCGGCGTCACGCCATCACGTCGGCGACAATGCTATGGTTGAGCAGATCGGCAAAAGCAAAGGCACAAAGAAGCCGCAGCTTCCTCAAGTTCATCCGCATGTTGTGACCGGCGCCGCACCTCCCACTCGATCGCGTCGCCCAGCGCACCTTCAAGCCTGTTCCAATCAAGTTTGCCATCCGCCCTCATATGGCCGATGGCTAGCTCGATTGCGCTGCGCCGCCTGATCATCGCCAAAAACCCGCGCGTGTTACCACGCTTCAAACCCGGTTGGTAGATCTTTACGCCGTTAAGGCGACACCCTTGTAACCGCGTTCCACGATCGCTATCTCAGGCACTTCGTGGCCAGCACGTGCGAGGTGGACGCACTCGTTACGCCAACAACTCCACTCCCCAGCACGACGACTCGCATACCACGGCCTCCGACGACGCCAAATGCCTGAATACAGTTGGATAAGAACTTCAGACGCGCTATATACCAGCCGATGCCCGCATGCTCTCCGGCAAACAAGTGGTTTCTACTGTTTGAACAAGATTCCTTAGTTAAATGAACTATTTGATGCCGACCTTCTAGCCGTGAGCGCCACCGGCCAATAGTCCGCTTCGCCAATTTTTACTGCGGCGCTCATCCAGGGCAATCGCCTAGTTGACAGCAGAAATTTTGGCTCCCTATGATGCATACATAGATGCACACATCTAAACACACATGTTTGTGTGGTGAGTGAAGTTCTTTTTGGGACTAATCCTGCTCTGTGAGGTCGTGATGATTGGAATGTTTCGTTTTTCCCGCCAAGTTGTTATATGTCTGGCAGCCGCTCTCTCCATGTTTGCCGTCGCTCCGGCTCAAGCGGATGACGCCTGGCAAAGCGTGAAGAAAGCCGGCGTCCTTCGCTGCGGCGCGGCTGTAGCGCCCCCGTATGTTATGCGGGACCCGAAAACGGGCGACTACAGCGGCTTCTTCTCTGAGTTGTGCCGCAATTTCGGCGAGAAGGTCTTGAAGGTGAAGGTCGAGTTCGTCGACACGACATGGGACAACATCGTCGCTGGACTGCAGTCGGACAAATGGGACCTCTCGCTCGCGCTAAACGACACCCCGGAGCGCGAAAAAGCCGTCTCGTTCTCAGTCGGTGCGATTCCTTACAACGTTTCGCTGGTGTACAACAAAAACAACCCGAAAATTAAGGGTGCCAAAACGATTGCCGAAATCGACAAGCCGGGTGTGACCATCGCCGTCATGTCGGGAACGGTGCAGGACAAGGCAATTACGTCCGTCGTCAGACAAGCTCAAATCATGCGGCTGCCTGGTAATGACGAGACGCGCCTTGCGCTCATGTCCAAGCGGGCGGACCTGCTCGCAGATGCGAACATCACCAATATGTTGCTGACACAGGCTCATCCCGAATGGGCGGTTGCAATCGAGCCGAACCCGCCACTGGCTCAACAGGAAGTTGCGTTTGGAGCCAGAAAGGAGACGTCGGCATCTGACCTCGCCTTCCTGAACAACTACGTGAATGAGCAGAAAAAGTCAGGCGCACTCGACAAGCTCATCAAATCGTCGGTCCAGAGTGCGGCGGCTCCGGTTTTTCTGGACACAGAGTTGGGGTAAAACGTGTGATCCAAACTGGAGTAGTTGATGTTGAAGA
>NZ_SELS01000014.1 GCF_004197395.1 Paraburkholderia sp. UYCP14C
CTCTGTCCAACGCAATCGTGCTCCCCACTGGCCTTCACCAACCGGCTGTTCTGTATGTTTTTACACGGCCTCGGCCGTTCTGCGCCCCCCACAGCCAGCCTGCGTCCCGCTGCTTTCACTGCACCGCACAGACAAATCTATCGCGGAGTACGGATACCCCAAAAAAAAGATATGACAGGGATATTCGAGTACTCGAAGGCCGTCGCTCTGCCGGTAAATCGGCAAAGAACTGTCAGGCCTTGCCAAGCGATGGGTTGAATGATGGGCCAGGAAAAACAAAACCCCGCAAGGTCATTGACCTTACGGGGTGATCCCACCGTTTCCATCGCAACACCAACGACAAGCGGCGCAAGGACTGCCGCCCTTGCGCCGCCTTAAAGTGCTACCCCGCGGTAAATCTCAGTAAGTCGGAACCGACGGATCGACCTGACGCGACCACGCGTCGATGCCGCCTTGCAGATTGAACACGTTGGTGTGGCCGCGCGATTCGAGGAACATCGCGACCTGGGCACTGCGCGCGCCGTGGTGGCAGATGCAGACGATCTGCGCGTCGTCATCGAGCTCTTCGCTGCGCGCGGGAATCTCGCGCATCGGGATCGACACGATGCCCGCCATCGACGCGGTTTGCAGTTCCCACGGCTCGCGCACGTCGAGCAGCACGGGTGCGGGGCGCGAGGTATCGGCGAGCCATTCGGCGAGTGCGGGAGCGGTCAGGTTTTGCATCAGTGGAACATCCAGTTCAAAGGACGGCGGCTTGCTCGCCGCCCGTCCGGATCAACAATACAGTTCGAAGCGCAGCGAAAGACGCCGCTTAGAACCTGAACCGCGCCGGCTGCACCGCATTGGCGAGCGGCTCGACGTAGGTTTCGAACACGTCGGAGATGCGGAATTGCTTTTCGTCGATGCGCGTGATGACTTGCGCCTTCATCACCGGCGCGCTGCCCACGAACGCCGCGAGACGGCCACCGACCTTCAGCTGTTCGAGGATTTCCTGCGGCAGCACCGGCAAACCGCCCGACACGCAGATCACGTCGTACGGTGCCGCGCCGGTCCAGCCGCGCGCGGCGTCGCCGGTCGCGACTTCGACGTTCAGCACGCCGTTGGCGATCAGGTTGCTCTTCGCGAGTTCGGCCAGTTCCGGTTCGATGTCGACGCTCAGCACGTGTTGCGCGCGATGCGCGAGCAGCGCCGCCATGTAACCCGAGCCCGCGCCGATTTCGAGCACGCTTTCGTGCTTCTTCACCGCCAGCTCCTGCAGCACGCGCGCCTCGACGCGCGGCGCCAGCATGTGCTGGCCGGCCGGCAGCGGCACTTCGAAGTCGGCGAAAGCGAGGTCGCGGTAAGCGGCGGGGACGAAATTCTCACGTTTGACGATCGACAGCAGATTCAGCACGTCCTGGTCGAGCACTTCCCAGGGGCGGATCTGCTGTTCGATCATGTTGAAACGCGCTTGCTCGATATTCATGGTGGATTCGGCGGTTTTGGTTTGGCGAGCGGGCGGTTGCCGCTGACTTTTGTCCTGACCCGGCCCCCGGCGGATTGCCTGTGGCCGCGGCTTCGGAGCAAGGCGTTCGCATTGCGAGCCGCGTCAGGGGAACTGCGGAATTGTACCAAATGGCGGACTCGCGCCGGACGCTCGCGGACAAGCGCCAGGCCGGGTGGCCCCCGTGTTAATCCCTAGCGATCCGTCCTTGCGATTCGCTTCTCCATCGACACAAAATGTAATCGATTACATTTTTGCTGCGAGGTCGTGTGTCCCGAACGCCGTCCCGATCGTCGCCGCCCGTGTCGCCGGGCGCGGGCAGCCAACCTCGAGCTCAAACGCCGAGGCCGTTCCCGATCGCGGCCGACGGCCCGTCGATCGCCGGCGTGGCCGAGCAGGCGGGCGTGTCGGTCGCGACGGTGTCGCGCGTGCTGAACGGTCACGACAACGTGCGGCCCGCCACCCGCGACCGGGTGCTCGCCGCGATCGATGCGAGCGGCTACCGCGTGAACGAACTCGCGCGCAATCTGCGCACCGCCGAAAGCCGCCTCTTACTGACGATGGTGCCGGACTTCGGCAATCCGTTTTACGCGGAGATCGTGCGCGGCATCGACAGCGTCGCGCGTCAGCACGGCTATTTCATGCTGCTATGCGACACCGGCGCGGACCCGGGACGTGAGCGCAGCTACTTCGACATGCTGCGCCGCCGCCGCGCGGACGGCGCGATCTGCCTCGACCCGGCGACGATCCAGCAGGCGCTCGGCGAGGCGTCGCAGGCGCTGCCGTGGGTCGCGTGCTGCGAGTTCGATCCGGAGATGGGCGTGCCGTACGTCGGCATCGACAACTATCGCGCGGCCGGCGACGCCGTGCGTCATCTGCTCGCGCGCGGCCACCGGCGCATCGGCCTCATCAACTCCGACGTCGACTATCTGTACGCGCGCCAGCGTCAGCAGGGCTACCTCGACGCGTTGAGCGACGCGGGCATCGCGCCCGATCCGCGCTGGCGCATGAATCTGAACAGCCTCGATTACGAGGCGGGCGCCTCGGCCGCGGCCGAGTTGATGCGGCAACCGGACGCGCCGAGCGCGATCTTCGCGGTGTCGGACACGCTCGCGATCGGCGTGATTCACGGCTTGCGCAGCGTCGGCAAGCGCGTGCCCGACGACGTCGCGGTGGCCGGCTTCGACGACATCTCGCTCGCCGCGCAGATCGATCCGCCGCTCACGACGATCGCGCAACCGATGCGCGAGCTCGGCGAAACCGCCGCGCGTCTGCTGCTGCAACGCCTCGCGAATCCGCAGGCCAACGTACCTGGCGTGCTGCTGCCGCATCGTCTCGTGATTCGTGGGAGCGCGTGAACCATGAGCCTCGCGATCCGCTTCGACGACATCCGCAAGGACTTCGGGCCCGTGCGCGTGCTGCACGGCGTGAGCTTCGAGCTGGCGCCCGGCCGCATCTACGGTCTGCTCGGCGAGAACGGCGCGGGCAAGTCGACGCTGATGAAAATCCTCGCCGGTTATGAAACGGCCACCTCGGGCAGTGTGCTGGTCGATGGCCACGCGCAGCGCTTCGCCGGTTCGCGCGAGGCCGAGGCACAGGGCATCGTGCTGATCCATCAGGAGTTCAACCTGGCCGAGCATCTGACGATCGCGCAGAACATGTATCTCGGTCACGAGAAGCGCCGCGGCTGGTTCGTCGACGATGCCTCGATGCGCAGCGAAGCCGCGCGCTATCTCGCGCAGGTCGGGCTCGAACGGACGCCGGACACGAAGGTGCGCGAGCTGATCGTGGCGGAGAAGCAGATGGTCGAGATCGCGAAGGCGCTGTCGCGCCGCGCGCGTCTGTTGATCATGGACGAGCCGACCGCGACGCTGACGCCCGCCGAAACCGAACGTCTGTTCGCGCTGATGCTGAAGCTCAAGGCCGACGGCGTGACGATCGTCTACATCTCGCACAAGCTCGATGAAGTGGAGCGCATCACCGACGAAGTGATCGTGATGCGCGACGGCCGCTTCGTCGCGCGCGGCGAAACCTCGGGGCTCGCGCGTCAGCAGATGGCGAACCTGATGGTCGGTCGCGACGTGTCCGACATGTTCCCCGACAAGCAGACGGTGCCCGCCGACACGCCGATCGCGTTGCGCGTGAGCGGCCTCACGGTGCCCGACTGGGTCGAGGACTTGAGCTTCGAGGTGCGCGCGGGCGAAGTGCTCGGCTTCGCGGGCCTCGTCGGCGCGGGCCGCACCGAAGCGTTCGAGGCGATCATTGGCTTGCGCAAACGCACCGGCGGCACGATCGAAATCGCCGGCCGGCCCGTCGACCTGAAGAGCCCGCGCGACGCGATGCGCCACGGTCTCACGTATCTGAGCGAGGACCGCAAGGGCAAGGGCCTGCACGTCAACATGAGCCTGCAGGACAACGTCACGCTGATGACGCTCGAACGCTTTGCGCATCCGCTGCTCGACATGAAAGCGGGACGCGCGGCCTTGCAGAAGGCCGTCGGCGAATTCGGCATCCGCACCGGCGACCTGTCGAGCCGCGCGCGCATGCTGTCGGGCGGTAACCAGCAGAAGCTCGCGCTCGCGAAGTTTCTGCAGCCGGACCCGAACGTGATCGTGCTCGACGAGCCGACGCGCGGCGTCGACGTGGGCGCGAAACGCGACATCTACTTCCTGATTCATCGTCTCGCCGCGCAGGGCCGCGCGGTGATCGTCATTTCATCCGAACTGATCGAGCTGATCGGCTTGTGTCATCGCGTCGCCGTGATGCGCGCGGGACGCCTGCAAGCGACGCTGACGCTCGAGCATCTGACCGAAGAGGAGTTGATCGCTCATGCGACCGGCACCCACTGAAGCCGTGCAATCACGCCGCGCGCTGCGCGTCGCGCAGCGGCTCTATACGCTCGGGCCGCTCGCCGGGCTGATTCTGCTGTGCATCGTCGGCACGCTGCTCAATCGCGACTTCGCGACGCTCGACAACCTGATGAACGTGCTCACGCGCACGTCGTTCATCGGCATCATCGCGGTCGGCATGACCTTCGTGATCATCTCGGGCGGCATCGATCTGTCGGTCGGCTCGATGGCGGCATTGATCGCCGGCATCATGATCTGGCTGATGAACGGGCTCGCGGCCGGTGCGTCCGGTCATGCGCTGCCGCCGTTGCTGATCGTGACGATCGGCATCGTCGCCGCGTTCGTGCTCGGCGCGCTGTTCGGCTGCGCGCATGGGTTGCTGATCACCAAAGGGCGCATCGAGCCGTTCATCGTCACGCTCGGCACGCTGGGGATTTTTCGCGCGGTGCTGACATGGCTCGCCGATGGCGGCGCGCTGACGCTCAACGATTCGCTATCCGATCTGTATGGTCCCGTCTATTACGCGAGCCTGTTCGGCGTGCCGGTGCCGATCTGGGTGTTTCTCGTAGTCGCGGCGGGCGGCGCGCTGATCCTCAATCGCACCGCGTTCGGCCGGCACGTGCAGGCGATCGGCTCGAACGAACAGGTCGCGCGTTATGCGGCGATTCGCGTCGATACGGTCAAGATCGTCACGTACGTGCTGCTCGGCATTTGCGTGGGCGTGGCCACCGTGCTCTACGTGCCGCGCCTCGGCTCCGCCACGCCGACCACGGGCCTGTTGTGGGAGCTCGAAGCGATTGCGTCGGTGGTGGTCGGCGGCACCGCGCTCAAGGGCGGCGAGGGACGCGTGATCGGCACCGTGATCGGCGCGATCCTGCTGTCGGTGATCGCCAACATCCTGAACCTGACCAGCATCATCAGCGTGTATCTGAACGCGGCGGTGCAGGGCGTCGTGATTATTTTCGTCGCGTTCGTGCAGCGCGGACGACGGTAGAAGTGCGTTGCAAAGAGGGGTAGCAAGGCAGGCGCGGTAAACCAACGGCAGGTCCGAAAAATCGGGGCGAGCGAACGCCTCACGATTGGAGACACACACCATGAAGCAAGTCATTCGAGCGATCGGCGCCGGCGTGCTGGCGTTGGGGATACTGGGCACGGCGGGCGCGGCGCGCGCCGACGACAAGGTCACGCTGGGCGTCGCGATTCCGACGGCCGATCACGGCTTCACCGGCGGCATCGTCTGGTGGGCGAACAAGGCGAAGGAAGATCTGGAAAAGGCCCATCCCGATCTGAAAGTGATCGTGAAGACCGCGGCCAACGCGCCCGAGCAGGCGAACCAGTTGCAGGATCTCGTGACGGTCAACAAGATCAATGCGCTCGTGATCTTCCCGTATGAATCGGCGACGCTGACACAGCCGGTCGAGCAGGTGAAGCGCAAGGGCGTGTACGTGACGGTGGTCGATCGCGGTTTGACGAACACGAGCGCGCAGGATGCCTACGTGGCCGGCGACAACACCGCGTTCGGCAAGATTCCGGCCGAGTATCTGGCGAAGGCGCTCGACGGCAAGGGCAACATCGTCGCGCTGCGCGGCATTCCGACCACGCTCGACAACGAGCGCTGGACCGCTTTCACCGGCGTGCTGAAGAACTATCCGGACATCAAGATTCTCGACGCGAAGTACGCGAACTGGAATCGCGACGACGCGTTCAAGGTGATGCAGGACTACCTGACGCGCTTCAAGCACATCGACGCCGTGTGGGCCGCCGACGACGACATGGCGGTCGGCGTGCTGAAGGCGATCGATCAGGCCAAGCGCAGTGACATCAAGATCGTGTTCGGTGGCGCGGGCTCGAAGGGCATGGTGAAGAACGTGATGGACGGCGCGCCGATGATCAAGGCCGACGTGTCGTACTCGCCGAAATTCATCTACGACGCGATCAAGCTGACGGCCGAAGCGCGGTTGAAAGGCGACAAGCTGCCGCCCACGACGATCATTCCGTCGGTGCTGATCACGAAGGAAAACGCGCAGCAGTTCTATTTCCCGGACTCGCCGTTCTAACGGGCACTCCGGGCATCGTCCGGCGCGCGGGTGCGGCCCGCGCGCAAAATTCGAGGAAACGATCGATGAAAACCATCAAAGGGCCGGCGATTTTTCTCGCCCAGTTCATGGGCGACGACGTGCCGTTCGACAACCTCGCGCATCTCGCGGAGTGGGCCGCGGGTCTCGGCTTCAAGGGCATCCAGGTGCCGTGCGACTCGCGGCTGATTGATCTCGACAAGGCAGCGACGAGCGACGCGTATTGCGACGAACTGCGCGAGACCGTCGACAAAGCGGGCGTCGCGATCACCGAACTGTCGACCCATCTGCAGGGGCAACTGGTCGCCGTGCATCCGGCGTACGACACGCTGTTCGACGGCTTCGCCGCGCCGCACGTGCGTGGCAATCCGGCGGCACGCACGGAGTGGGCGAGCGCGCAGATGAAGCTTGCGGCGCAGGCGTCGCGACGTTTGGGCCTGAGCACGCACGTGTCGTTTTCGGGCGCGCTCGCGTGGCCGTATATCTACCCGTGGCCGCAGCGGCCGGCCGGTCTCGTCGAAGCCGCGTTCGACGAACTCGCGCGCCGCTGGACGCCGATTCTCGATGCGTTCGACGCGGCCGGCGTCGACGTCTGCTACGAACTGCATCCGGGCGAAGACCTGCACGACGGCGTGACGTTCGAGCGCTTTCTTTCGGTGGTAAAGCAGCATCCGCGCGCGAACATCCTGTACGACCCGAGCCACTTCGTGCTGCAACAACTCGACTATCTCGCGTTCATCGACATCTACCACGAGCGCATCAAGGCGTTTCATGTGAAGGACGCGGAGTTTCGTCCGACCGGCAGGCAGGGCGTGTACGGCGGGTATAGCGGCTGGGTCGAACGCGCGGGGCGTTTTCGCTCGCTCGGCGATGGGCAGATCGACTTCGGCGCGATCTTCTCGAAGATGGCGCAGTTCGATTTTCCGGGCTGGGCCGTGCTCGAATGGGAATGCGCGTTGAAGCATCCGCACGACGGCGCGCGCGAAGGCGCGGAGTTCATCCGCCGGCACATCATCCGCGTGGCCGAACATGCATTCGATGACTTCGCGGGCAGCGGGGTCGATACCGCGCAGCTGAAGAGCGTGCTGGGCATCTGAACGACGCATGACGACGCCACATACGGCGACGCAACACATGGGAGCGCAAGCAATGCAGCGAAGAAGGCTCAGGCTGGGCATGGTCGGCGGCGGGCAGGGCGCGTTCATCGGCGCGGTGCACCGGATCGCCGCGCGGCTCGACGATCGTTTCGAACTGGTGGCGGGCGCGTTGTCGTCCGATCCCGAACGCGCGCGGGCGAGCGCCGTCGAAGCGGGCATCGCGCGCAGCTACGCGGACTGGCGCGAGATGGCGCGCGCCGAGGCCGCGCGCGACGACGGCATCGACGCGGTCGCGATCGTCACGCCGAATCATCTGCATGCGCCGGTCGCGACGGCGTTTCTCGAAGCGGGCATTCATGTGATCTGCGACAAGCCGCTCGCGGTTTCGCTCGCCGAAGGCGAAGCGCTCGCGGAGCTCGCGCAGTCAAAAAAGCGGCTGTTCGCGTTGACGCATACCTACTCGGGCTACCCGCTCGTGCGGCATGCGCGCGAGCTGATCGAACGTGGCGAGCTGGGCGAGATTCGCGTCGTGCAGGTCGAGTACGCGCAGGACTGGCTCGCCGAGCCGCTCGAAACCGGCGGCGCGAACAAGCAGGCGGGCTGGCGTACCGATCCGGCGTTGGCGGGGCCGGCCGGGTGCCTCGGCGATATCGGCACGCACGCGTATCAGCTGGCCGCGTTCGTGACGGGGATGATGCCGAGCGCGCTGTCGGCCGAGTTGCACACGTTCGTGCCAGGGCGTCGCGTCGACGATCACGTGCAGGCGATGCTGCGTTATGCGAACGGCGCGCGCGGCATGTTGTGGGCGAGCCAGGTCGCGAGCGGCGCGGAGAACGCGCTGCGTTTGCGCGTGTATGGCACGAAGGCCGGGCTCGCGTTCGATCAGGAGGAGCCGAACGCGTTGTGGTTCACGCCGTTGGGCGGCGCTGCCGAGCGCTTGACACGCGCTCGGGTGAAAAGTGCGGTTGCCGCGCATGCGACGCGCGTGCCGGCCGGGCATCCGGAAGGCTATCTGGAAGCGTTCGCGCAGTTGTACAAGGATGCGGCGTTGCAGATCGATGCGTTCAACGATGGTCGCGCGGCGCCAACGGAGAGCCTGTTGCTGACGACGGTGGACGATGGCGTCGACGGTCTGCGCTTTATCGAGGCGGTGCTGAAAAGCAGTGCGGCGGATGGACGGTGGGTGGAGATCGACGGCGCCTGAAGCGTTGCAACCAGGCGCCAGGCGGGCGAAGCTGCCGAGGCGTCAATCGCTGCCGCCCTTGCTTTTCTTGATCTGCGCTTCGAACGCGATATCGAGCTTGCTGGCCTTGCGCGGTTTCTGCGGGCCGTAGGCGTCGACGAATTTGACGAAGTCGTCGAGCGTCAGCGGATCGGACACTTTCTTGTCGACTCCGCTCGATTTGTCGACCAGGTAGAACAGGCCGCCGGACAGACTGATCGCGGCGAAGCGCGGGTTGCCGGTGCGCGTTTTCAGGCGCTCGACGGCGTGGATGGCTCGGGTGGTGCGCATGATGGGAACTGCGGCGGCTGATTGACGAGAGCGTTACTTTAACAATTTTGCCAACGGTGTGCGGTTGGCACCCATCAACGAAAACACGCGATGAACCTCGACCCGCTCAGCGACGGCAAGATCATCGACAGCTGGCAGCGCAACGCGTCGCCGTGGACGAATGCGGTACGCGCGGGCGAAATCGACAGCCGGCGACTGGTCACCGATCAGGCCGTGCTCGACGCGGTCCTCGCGTGCAATCCGGCCACGGTCCTCGATCTGGGCTGTGGAGAAGGGTGGCTTGCGCTCGCGCTTCAGCGCCACGGCGTCCAGGTGACGGCGGTGGACGTGATCGCCGACCTGGTGCGTGCGGCGACCGACGCCGGCGTGATCGACGCGAGAACGCTGTCGTATGAAGCAATCGCGGCAGGCCGGCTCGAGCTGCGCGCCGACGTCGTCGTCTGCAATTTTTCGCTGCTTGGCAAGGAGTCGGTCGACGGACTTCTGCGTGCGATGCCGACGCTGCTCACGCGCGGCGGATCGCTGGTCATACAGACACTGCATCCTGTGGTCGCATGCGGAGACTCGCCGTACGTCGACGGCTGGCGAGCGGGTTCGTGGGCCGGCTTCGGCGATGCATTCAGCGATGCGCCGCCGTGGTACTTTCGGACCTTGCAGACGTGGATCGAACTGATTGGGGCGAGCGGGCTGCTGCTTCGTGAGATGCGGGAGCCTTTGCATCCGCGAACCGGCAAACCGGCGTCGGTGATTTTTCGCGCGCGGGCGACGGGGTAGCGACGAGACGCGGGCTACCGCGTCTCGCAGAGATGTCCGAAAACGGAGGCATTGCATGCAAGCATTCGTCGATCATCCAGGCACCCTGTTCGTCGTACTGTTTGTTGGCTTTACCGCGGCGATCGCTTTTGGCGCGTTGGCGCTGCGACGCGTTTTCCCGCTCAAGCTCGAGGAGCGCGAAGATTTCACGCTCGTGGTGACGTCAACGTTGACGTTGCTCGCGCTGCTGATCGGCTTCAACCTGTCGATGGCGGTGAATCGCTACGACCAGCGCAAGAACCTCGAGGAAAATGAAGCCAACGCGATCGGGACCGAGTACGCCCGAGCCGATGTGGTCGCGCCGCCCATCAGCGCGAAGATAAAGGCCGAATTGACGCATTACACGCAATTGAGATTCACCCACTATAAAACGCGGGACGCGCAGCAAATCGCTCGCGTCGAGCAGGACACGGCGAACTCCCAGGCCGAACTCTGGCGCCTGGCGACGCAGGTCGCGAAGGATCAGCCCAACCCAATAGGCGCCGCCGTGATGACTGGCATGAACGACGTCCTCAACTCGCAGGACTATTCCGAGGCGGCGCTGTTGAACCGGATTCCGCTGGGCGCATGGGCGCTGATGATCCTGATCGGACTATTTGCGTGCGTCGTGCAGGGCTATGGGGCGAAAGGCAGCGTTCGAAAAGGCATACTGATCATCGTGCTGCCCGTGACGGTTGCGCTGTCGCTGATGCTGATCGCGGACATCGACAGTCCGCGAGGCGGGATCATCCATGTGGAGCCGCAGAATCTCGCGCGGCTGCTGAGGTCGCTGGGCCAATGACGTCGCTCAGGCTGACTCGCTCAACTCCCGATGCAAGGCCCGATACTCCTGCGAAAGCTTATGTCCCGGATCGAGGTGAATGACCGGCGTCGCCAGCTGATGCGACTCACGGATCTTCACCGACGATGACAGCCGCGAGCCCAGCACCGGCAAGCCTTCGCCGATCAGTTCGTCGACGAGCTTCTGCGGCAGGCTCGCGCGAGGCTGGAACTGGTTGATGACGATGCCTTCCACCTGCAGCGCTTCGTTGTGATCCTGCTGGATCTCCTTCACGTTTTCGAGCAGCGTGTAGAGCGCGCGACGCGAAAAGTCGTCGCAGTCGAACGGAATCAGACAACGCTCGACGGCGATCAGCGCCGAGCGCGTGTAGAAGTTCAGCGCGGGCGGCGTGTCGATGTACACCGCGTCGTACATGTCGAGTTCGTTCAGCGCGTCGCGCAGCTTGTAGATCTTGTAGCGCGATTCGAGCTTGCCGTGCAGCGTGTCGAGGTCGGCATGCGCGGGCATCACGTCGAGATTCTCGAAGCGCGTCGGATGGATGAACGAGGTGGCTTCCACGGGTTTGAAGCTGAAGCCGAGCGCGGTTTCGAAGAAGCCTGCGACGGTGGGGCTGACCTCGCCCGCCTGCGGGCCGAGCAGGTACTGGGTCGAATTCGCCTGGGCATCGAGGTCGATTACCAGCGTTCGCAGGCCTTCGCTCGCGCTGATGGCCGCCAGATTACAGACGATGGTCGATTTGCCTACACCACCTTTCTGATTGAATACAACGCGCCGCATGGTCTCCCCTTGAACGGAAGCGGTTACAAAAGGGACGAGCATACCTGAGTCGGGAGACCGCGCAGATTTCGACGGGTGGTTTCGGCCAGCTCAGCGTTGCGCGGCATCCACGTCGACCACCACCTTCACGCGTCCAGTTCCACTGCCGACGAGCTGATAGGCCTCGTCCGCGCTGCGTAAATCGAACCGCGTCGGATCGACCACGGGCGCGAGCGCGCCGCTTTCCGCGAGACGCGTCGCTTCGCGCATCGTCTCGCCAAGATGCGCGCGATGTCGTCCGGTCAGCAACGGATACAACGTGAAGATCCCTGAATAGCTGGCTTCCCGAAATGACAGCGGCGCAAGCGCATGCGTGCCCCAGCCGAGCGCACTGACCACATGCCCGAAGTGCCGGACCGCGGCGAACGACGCATCGAGCGACGCACCCCCTACCGTATCGACGACCAGGTCGAATCCCTCGCCATCGGTCAGGGTCGCCACGTACTGTTCGACCGTCTGCGCGCGGTAGTCGATCGGGGTCGCGCCGAGCCGCCGAACCAGCTCGGCATGGTGTGCGCTGGCGGTTGCATACACGTCGGCGCCGAGCGCGCGCGCCAGTTGCACGGCAATGTGGCCGACCCCGCCGGCCCCGCCCTGGACCAGCACCCGGGTCCCGCCTTGCAGATGCGCGCGATCGACGATACCCGCATACGACGTGATGAACGCGAGCGGCAACGCGGCCGCCTCGCGCAGCGACAGATTGCGCGGCGCATGGGCGAGCAGATCGGCATCGACCGCCGCGTACTCGGCGAGCGATCCCTGGATGCCGCCGACGCCGCCGGTCATGCCATAGACCCTATCGCCGACGGCGAACCCGCCGACGCCGTCGCCGAGCGCCTCCACCGTGCCCGCGAGATCGATGCCGAGGACGAGCGGCAGCGGATGCCGCGCATGCGCGGCCTGACCCGCGCGAATCTTGGTGTCGAGCGGATTGAGGCCGCTCGCGGCGATGCGCACCAGTACCTGGCCGGCGGCGGGTTCCGGGCGGGGTAGCGTCGTGTATTCGAGCGGGCCGTTATAGTGGCTCAGCACCACAGCGTGCATGGACATGGCGGTCTCCTCGTGCGGCTAATGTCGTTTGAATCGGTTCGAGCGTGCCGCAAGGCCCGCATCGTTGAACGCGTCACTGCGCGGCGGCATCCACGAGGGCGGCCACACCGCTCACCGGCTTCATCAGGTCGTCCGGCAGGCCATGCCGCTCGCGCAGATAGTCCGTCGAGTTGAACGATAGCCACGCGCGGCCGTCCGCATCCTCCCAGACGAGCACCTTCAGAGGAAGATCGAGCGCGGCGGTCGGCGCGAGTTGCATCAACGGTGTACCGGCTTTGGGATTGCCGAAGATCACGAGCCGGCTGAACGGCATCGTCAGTCCCGCACACGCGGCGTCACCGCTGAAATCGATGGACGCGAAAACCGTCAGCCCTCGCTCCCGAATCAACGACTGAAGACGCTCGGCCGTCGCGTCGCCCGCATGGGCGCTTGCAACGGTGACGATGCCTTTGCTGGCGTTCTCTGCGATCGAAGCGGTGGCCATCCTGCCTCCGGTGCGGACGAGGTGTTCCGGCAAAGCGCCGACGGTAAAGCGGACCACTGCAGTGTAGGCGTTCGCTGCTGCGGCGTGGCCGATTGTGCCGACACGCGGTGAGGGAAGTTCTACCGAAAGGCGGATGGGAGCGGGCGGAGGCTGATGGAAGCCGAACGAGGCGTAAGGGCGCCCCGCCAAAGCAACGGCGGCTTCCATCCGTGAAGCCGCCGTCAAAAAGGAGCGTTATCGACGCCCCGATACCAGATTACTGGCTCAGATAAACGAACTGGCCATTCTTGATGGTGCCCATCACGCTTGCGCGCTGATCGAGGCCGACGTGATCCTTCGGGCTCGTGTTGACGACCCCGTTCGGCACCACCAGCTCATGCGCATGCTCGAGCTCGTCGCGCAACGCGACGCGAAACGCCGGCGTGCCCGGCTGCGCGGTCTTCAATGCACGCGCGACGGCGTCCTGCAGACGCGGGTACACGCCGGCCGCGTCGCCCGCGAACTGCGTGACGCTGCCGGGGCCGTACTTCGCCTCGTACGCATCGACGAACGCGAGCGCCGCCTTCTTCGACGGGTGATCGGCCGGCAGCGTGCGAGCGACGACCACCGGCTGCGTCGGGAACAGCGTGCCTTCCACGTCCTTACCGCCGAGCTTGATGAACTCCGGCGTCGCGATGCCGTGCGTCTGATAGATCGCCCCCTTGTAGCCGCGCTCGATCAGCGTGCGCTGCGGCAGCACCGTCGGCGTGCCCGCGCCGGCGATCAGGATCGCGTCGGGCTTCGCGGCCATCAGCTTCAGGATCTGACCGGTCACGCTCGCGTCGGTGCGGTTATAGCGCTCGGTCGCGACCAGCTGGATATGTCGCAGCGCCGCGAACTTGCTGAACTCGTTGAGCCAGCTTTCGCCGTAGCCGTCCGCGAAACCGATGAAGCCGACCGTCTTCACGTTGTGGTTCGACATGTAGCGCGTCATCACGTCGGCCATCGCGCTATCGGTCTGCGCCATCTTGTAGGCCCAGATCTTCTTGCCTTCCTGCGGTTCGACGACGCTTGCCGAGCCGATCAGCGTGATCATCGGCGTCTGGCTTTCGGCGATCGGATCGAGCGCGGCCATCGCGGCCGGCGTGATGTTCGGGCCGACCACCACGTCGACGTGGTCCTCGTTGATCAGCTTGCGGATGTTGCGCACCGCGTTGCCGGGGTCGGACGCGTCGTCGAGGAAGATGTAGTCGGCCTTCTGGCCGGCGATGGTCTGCGGCCACATCAGCATCGCGTTCTTGCTGGTGATGCCGATCACGGCGGCCGGCCCCGTGTACGACAGATCGATGCCGACTTTCAGGTCGGCGTGCGCCGCGCCGGCGACGAGCAGCGCGGCGGCCGCGAGGCCGCGCAGGGTGTTGCGTACTTTATTGTTATGCAACTTCATCAGGAGGTCTCCGTAGCGAGAGGACGGTATGGAAGCGGTATAGAAGCGTTCAAAGCTCGTAGGTTTCGTGTTCGCCCTTCAGCGCCTGCTCGATCAGCTTGCGGTTCAGACTCGGCGACAGCAGCTCGACGAGCGTATACACATAGCTGCGCAGATACGCGCCCTGTTTCAGCGCGACGCGCGTGACGTTGCTGCCGAACAGATGGCCGACCGGCATCGAGCGCAAATGGCGGTCGCGCTCGGCGTTGAACGCGATGTCGGCCATGATGCCGACGCCCAGCCCCAGCTCGACGTAGGTCTTGATCACGTCGGCGTCGATCGCCTCGAGCACGATGTCCGGATGCAGCCCGCGCAGGCGGAACGCCTCGTTGATCTTGGTGCGGCCGGCGAACGCGTTGTCGTACGTAATCAGCGGGTATTGGGTGAGGTCGTCGAGCGACAGCTGCTTGCGCTCGAGCAGCGGATGGTCGAGCGGCATCACCGCGACGTGGTGCCACTGAAAGCAGGGCAGCGACACCAGATCCTTGTAGTTCGAGATGGCCTCGGTCGCGATCGCGAGGTCGGCCTGGTCGTGCAGCACCATTTCGGCGACCTGGGTAGGGCTGCCTTGCAGAATCGAAAGGTGGACCTTCGGGAAGCGCTTCTTGAACTCGGCGATCGCGGCGGGCAGCGAGTAGCGCGCCTGGGTGTGGGTCGCGGCGATCGTCAGGTTGCCCTGGTCCTGCGCCGCGTAGTCCTTGCCGACCCGCTTCAGGCTTTCCACTTCCTGCAGGATTTTTTCGACCGATTGCAATATGATGCGGCCCGGCTCGGTCAGCGAGCGCACGCGCTTGCCGTGGCGGGTGAAGATTTCGACGCCGAGTTCATCCTCCAGCTCGATGATCGCCTTCGAGACGCCCGGCTGGCTTGTATACAGCGCCTTGGCCGCTTCCGTGAGGTTGAAGTTCTGCCGCACAGCCTCGCGGACGAAGCGGAATTGGTGCAGGTTCATATATAACCTCGCCGCATATAAAAAGAATTTTTTAGTCGTTTGAAATATAAGGCGAGTTTATTACGATCTGTCCATCTTTTTCAATATGGATATCTGTATTTGTTATAAGCAAATGAGCGATGGGTCTAAACGCTTGCTTGCGACAGCTGACAAACACGGGTATTCGAGCCGCGGCGGAACCGGAGCGCCGGCCGCCGGACTGCCGTGTGTCACGCAAGTTTCGAAAAAATTGGGGTCCCCGAATGTACCAATACGATCAGTACGACCAGACCATCGTCGATGAACGGGTCGCGCAGTACGCCGATCAGGTTCGCCGCCGCTTGTCGGGCGAATTGAGCGAAGAGGAGTTTCGTCCGCTGCGCCTGCAGAACGGCCTGTACTACCAGCGCCACGCGTACATGCACCGCATCGCGATTCCGTACGGCAACCTGCGCAGCGACCAGATGCGCGTGCTCGCGCAGATCGCGCGTGAACACGACCGCGGCTACGGCCATTTCTCGACGCGCTCGAACATCCAGTACAACTGGATCAAGCTCGAAGAAACGCCGGAAATCCTGCGCAAGCTTGCATCCGTGCAGATGCACGCCATCCAGACCTCGGGCAACTGCATTCGTAACATCACCGCCGATCAATTCGCCGGCGTCGCACCCGACGAAGTGGTCGATCCGCGTCCGTGGGCCGAAATCCTGCGTCAATGGTCGACGTTCCACCCGGAATTCGCGTGGCTGCCGCGCAAGTTCAAGATCGCCGTGTCGGGTTCGAAGGAAGACCGCGCGGCCGTGCAGATCCACGACATGGGCGTGTATCTGAAGAAGAACGCGCAAGGCGAACTGGTGGTCGACATTCTGGCGGGCGGCGGTCTCGGCCGTACGCCGATCGTCGGCGCGATCATCCGCCGCGATCTGCCGTGGCAGCACCTGCTGACCTACAGCGAAGCCGTGCTGCGTGTGTACAACCGCTACGGCCGCCGCGACAACATGTACAAGGCGCGTATCAAGATCCTGGTGAAGGCGCTGTCGCCGGAGAAGTTCGCCGCGCAGGTCGAGGAAGAGTGGCAGCACCTGAAGGACGGTCCGTCGACGCTGACGCAGGCCGAAGTGGATCGCGTGTCGCAGTACTTCGCGCCGCCCGCTTACGACAAGCTGCCGGACACCGATACGTCGTTCGAAAAGCATCTGCTGGAAAACCGCGCGTTCGCGCGCTGGGTCGAGCGTAACGTGCGTCCGCACAAGGTCGCGGGCTACGCGTCGGTCACGCTGTCGCTGAAGCCGACCAGGGTCGCGCCGGGCGACGCGACGGACGCGCAAATGGAAGCGGTCGCCGACTGGGCCGACGAATACTCGTTCGGCCAGCTCCGCGTGTCGCACGAGCAGAATCTGATCCTCGCCGACGTCAAGAAGCGCGACCTGTTCGCGCTGTGGGAAAAGGCCAAGGCGCAAGGTTTCGCGACGCCGAACATCGGCCTGCTGACCGACATCATCGCGTGCCCGGGCGGCGACTTCTGCTCGCTCGCGAACGCGAAGTCGATTCCGATCGCGCTCGCGATCCAGGAACGCTTCAACGATCTCGACTACGTGTACGACCTCGGCGACGTGTCGCTGAACATCTCGGGCTGCATCAACGCGTGCGGTCATCATCACGTCGGCAACATCGGCATTCTGGGCGTCGACAAGGACGGCTCCGAGTGGTACCAGGTGACGCTCGGCGGCGAGCAGGGCACCGGCGCGACCGGCGCTCACCTTGGCCGCGTGATCGGCCCGTCGTTCTCGGCCGAGGAAATGCCCGACGTGATGACGAAGGTGATCGATACGTTCGTGGAAAACCGCCAGGAAGGCGAGCGTTTCATCGATACGTACGCCCGCATCGGCATCGCGCCGTTCAAGGAGCGCGTGTACGCCGCTCGTCAACCGGCTCACGCGTAACCGCGCAAAGGATACTGAACAGATGGCTTCTATCATCAAGAACCGCGCGATCGTCAACGACGACTGGAGCGTCGTGCGTGCCGCGGAAGACGGCGCTTTGCCGTCGGTGAGCGAACTGCCGGCCGGCAAGGTCATCGTGCCGCTGGCGCTGTGGCAGGCCGAGCGCGAGGCGCTCGCCGCCGCGCGCAGCGCGGCCGACCTCGGCGTGTGGCTCGCGCCGGATAGCGAACCGGCGGATATCGCCGGCGACTTCGACGAGCTCGCTGTAATCGCCGTGGACTTCCCGGTGTTCCGCGACGGCCGCGGCTACAGCATCGGCCGTCTGCTGCGCGAGCGCTATGGCTACAAGGGCGAACTGCGCGCGATCGGCGACGTGCTGCGCGACCAGGTCAGGTTGATGTTCCGCTGCGGCTTCGACGCGTTTGCGGTGCGCGCGGACAAGGACATCAGCGACGCGCTGAAGGCGTTCGACGATTTCACCGTGCAGTACCAGGGCGCCGTCGACGACCCGTCGCCGCTGTTCCGCCGCCGTGCCGCGCAAGCCGGCGCCGACAAGGTTTCGGCATGAGCACCGTCCAATCGTTGAGCCCGCAGCTGGCAGCGAAGGTCGAGCGTCTCGACGCGCTGCTGGACTCGATCGCGACGCGTCACACGAACGTGAAGCTCGCGAGCAGCCTCGCGGCCGAAGACATGCTGCTCACCCACGCGATCCTGTCGCGCGGCGTGAAGATCGGCATCTTTTCGCTGAACACCGGCCGTCTGCATGCGGAAACGCTCGGCATGCTGGACCGCGTGAAAGAGCGCTACGGCTACGACATCGAGCAGTTTCATCCGCAGGCGGCCGCGATCGAACAGTACGTGGGCGAACACGGCCTGAACGCATTCTACGAAAGCGTCGAGCTGCGCAAGCGCTGCTGCGAGATCCGCAAGGTCGAGCCGCTCAATCGCGCGCTCGCCGACGTCAGCGCCTGGGTGACCGGGCAGCGTCGCGAGCAGTCGGTCACCCGTGCCGAACTGCACGAGGAAGAGCACGACGGCGCGCGCAACATCGCCAAGTTCAATCCGCTCGCGGACTGGACCGAAGCCGACGTCTGGGATTATCTTAAGGCGTTCGATGTGCCGGTCAATCCGTTGCATGCGCGTGGTTATCCGAGCATCGGCTGCGAACCGTGTACACGGGCGATCCGCCCCGGCGAAGACAGCCGGGCGGGGCGCTGGTGGTGGGAGTCGCGCGATACGAAGGAATGCGGCTTGCATATCACGGCGATTACCCCGATTGCGGTCGAGCGCAACGAAAACGCGTCGGCCTGAGCGCCGCGCATAGAGCTTGCGGCGCAGTACCGCCGAAACCGATCTGAATACTTTCGTCCGGCGAGAAGCGCTTGCCGGACGAACCAACGAAGGACCCGCTATGAGCACCACGCTCGATTCCGCTGTCAACGCTCCGCTTGCCAACACGGTCAACCGGATGGATCACCTCGATTGGCTCGAAGCCGAGTCGATTCACATCCTGCGCGAACTGGTCGCCGAATGCAGCAAGCCGGCGCTGCTGTTTTCGGGCGGCAAGGATTCCGTCGTGGTGCTCGCGCTCGCGTTGAAGGCCTTCGGCCTCGGCGCGAACCGCAAGACGCAGCTGCCGTTCCCGCTCGTGCATATCGACACCGGCCATAACTACGACGAAGTGATCGACTTCCGCGATCGCCGTGCGCAAGAAATCGGCGCGGAACTGGTGGTCGGCCATGTCGAGGATTCGATCAAGCGCGGCACCGTGCGTCTGCGTCGCGAAACGGATTCGCGCAATGCCGCGCAAGCGGTCACGCTGCTCGAAACCATCGAGCAGTACGGCTACACCGCGATGATCGGCGGCGCGCGCCGCGACGAAGAAAAGGCCCGCGCGAAAGAGCGCATCTTCTCGTTCCGCGACGAATTCGGCCAGTGGGATCCGAAGGCACAGCGCCCGGAACTGTGGAGCCTGTACAACGCGCGTCTGCACAACGGCGAACACATGCGCGTGTTCCCGATCTCGAACTGGACCGAGCTCGACGTGTGGCAGTACATCGCGCGTGAACAGCTCGAACTGCCGTCGATCTACTACGCGCACCAGCGCGAGATCGTGCGCCGCAACGGCCTGCTCGTGCCGGTCACGCCGCTCACGCCGATGCGCGAAGGCGAGACGAGCGAACAGGCGCTCGTGCGTTTCCGCACGGTCGGCGACATCAGCTGCACGTGCCCGGTGGAAAGCGACGCGGACGACGTCGAGAAGATCATCGCCGAAACGGCCGTCACCGAAATCACGGAACGGGGCGCGACGCGGATGGACGATCAGGTGTCCGAGGCCGCGATGGAACAGCGTAAGAAGCAGGGTTATTTCTAAGCACACGACGAGGGTAACGAAATCATGAGCAGTATTCATCAACCAGAAGACCTCGGCGTGCTGCGTTTCATCACCGCGGGTAGCGTCGACGACGGCAAGAGCACGCTGATCGGCCGCCTGCTGTACGACAGCAAGGCTGTGCTTTCCGACCAGCTGTCGGCGCTGTCGCGCGCGAAGAACAAGCGCACGGTCGGCGACGAAATCGATCTGTCGCTGTTGACCGACGGTCTCGAAGCCGAGCGCGAGCAGGGCATCACGATCGACGTCGCGTATCGCTACTTCGCGACCGCCAAGCGCAAGTTCATCATCGCCGATACGCCGGGCCACGAGCAGTACACGCGCAACATGGTGACGGGTGCGTCGACCGCGCATGCGGCGATCATCCTCGTCGACGCGACGCGCGTCACGTTCGAGAACGGCGTCGCGCAACTGCTGCCGCAAACCAAGCGTCATAGCGCGATCGTCAAGCTGCTCGGTCTGCAGCACGTGATCGTCGCGATCAACAAGATGGACCTCGTCGACTACAGCGAAGCGCGCTTCAACGAGATCCGCGACTCCTATGTCGAGCTTGCGCGTCACCTCGGTCTGCAGGACGTGCGCTTCGTGCCGGTGTCGGCGCTGAAGGGCGACAACATCGTCACCGCCAGCGAGCGCATGCCGTGGTATGCGGGCCAGCCGCTGCTCGACGTGCTCGAAGCGCTGCCGGTCGAATCCGCGAGCGGCGAGGCGCTGCGCTTCCCGGTGCAGTGGGTCGCGCGCCAGGACGGCAGCCAGGCCGACGATTTCCGCGGCTACATGGGCCGCGTCGAATCGGGCGAAGTGAAGCTCGGCGACACGATCGTCGTGCTGCCGGCCAATCGTGAAGCGACCGTGGCCGAGATCATCGCGCCGGTGGTCGGCGGCACCGCGCAGGTGGACCGCGCGTTCGCCGGTCAGACGGTGACGATCCGTCTCGCCGAAGACGTCGACGTGTCGCGCGGCGACACCTTCGTGCTGCGCGAAGCGGCGCCGGAGCCGGCGAAGAAGCTCGAAGCGGACCTGTGCTGGTTCGACGACACGCCGCTGTCGACGCAGCGCAAGTATCTGCTGAAGCAGACCACCAACACGGTGTTCGCGAAGATCGGCGCGATCAAGGAAGTGCTCGACGTGCATACGCTGTCGCAGGCGACGGATCGCAAGGAACTGGCGATGAACGACATCGGTCGTGTCGCGCTGACCTTGCAGAAGCCGCTCGTGTGCGACGCGTACGACGCGCATCAGGGCACCGGCGCGTTCGTGCTGATCGACGAGGCGACCAACCACACGGTCGCGGCCGGCATGATCCGGGCGTTTTCCGCCTGAGCACGTCGCTCCAACCAACAGGTCGATGTCAATGGGTAAGGTTTATCTGATCGGCGCGGGACCCGGTGCCGCGGACCTGATTACGGTGCGCGGCGCGCGGCTGCTCGGCGCCGCCGACGTCGTGCTGCACGACGCGCTGGTCGAGCCGGCGATGCTCGACTACGCGCCCGCGCGCGCGAAGCGCATTGCGGTCGGCAAGCGCTGCGGCCAGCTCTCGACGGCCCAGCAGTTCATCAACAAGCAGATCGTCGACGCGGCTTTGGAGCACGACGTGGTCGTGCGTTTGAAGGGCGGCGATCCGATGCTGTTCGGCCGCGCCGACGAAGAGATGCGTGCGCTCGAAGCCGCGGGCATCGAGTATGAAGTCGTGCCGGGCATCACCGCCGCGCTGGCCAGCGCAGCCACGCTCAAGCGTTCGCTGACGCTGCGCGGCGTGTCGCGCAGCGTCGCGCTCGCGACGTTCAGCCGCGCACCCGGTTCCGACGAGATCCGCGAGCAGGTCAACGCCGATTCGCTGGTGTTCTACATGGGCCGTGACAGCGGCGTCGAGATCGCGCAGCAACTGATCGATGCCGGCAAGCCCGCGGCGACGCCCGTGGCGATCGTCGAGGCGTGCAGCACGCCGCGCGAACGCATGCTGACGCTGACACTGGAAGATCTTGCGAACGGCGAAGCGCAGCGCTGGGTCGATGCGTCGCAGCCGAGTTTGTTGATGATCGGCGAGGCGTTCGCGGCGCGGCAGAGCGAGGCGACGCGCTCGTCGAATGGGCTGCTGGTCGCAGCCTGACACTCCCCGGCAGCGGTGAATCTGAGCCACCAGAACGAATAGATCAGACTTGCCGCAAGCAATACTGCGCAAGCGCATCCAGCACCGAATCATCCTCACCCACGGCCACCGCGCAGCGAATCTCGACACCGGGATGCGCGGCGCGGCATCGATCGACGATCGCGGGCAAATCCTGGCGGATATGTCCGCCTTGCCCGAAGAACACCGGCACCACGGTGATCGCACCGCAACCTTGCGTGACGAGTTGCGCGACGGCCGTCGGCAGGTCGGGTTCCATCAGTTCGAGAAACGCAAGTGTGACCGCCTGCGCTTCGCCCGTCGCCGCGCGCGCCGCGCGCAGCTTGTCGGCGAGCCGTTCGAACGGCTCGCGCCAGCGCGCATCGCGCGCGCCGTGGCCAAACAGAATCAGTCCGTGCATAGCCATCGCGTCAGCTCCTGACGATGCCCGTCAACGCCCGGGCCTTAGTGCCGGTCGACCCACTTCAACCCGACGAGCCCGAGCACCAGGTAGACGAGCCCCGGCGTCGCCGCGGTCAGAGGCGCGGGCCAGGTATTGAGCGTGCCGATGTGCGAGAACAGCGTGTTGAACAGCTGGAAGCTCATGCCGAGCATGATGCCGCCGAACACCTTCACGCCGACCACGCCCGCGCGCGTATGCAGATACGCGAACGGCAAAGACAGCACCAGCATCACGAACACCGCGAACGGATAGAGCACCTTGCGCCACAGCGCGATTTCATAGCGTTGCGTGTCCTGATGGTTTTCGGTCAGATGCTGGATATAGCGGAACAGATTGAACATCGACATGCGGTCCGGCGACACCAGCAGCACCGACAGAATCTGCGGCGTCAGTTCCGAGCGCAGCGAATACTCGGGCAGCGTGACCTGATTCGCGCGATAAACCGGATTGAGCGCATCGGCCGGCGTGTTAGGAGCGGGGGCCACGTCAAGCAGCTGCGTGTCGGTCACGCCGGTCAACAGCCAGTGGCCCGGCGGCTGATAGCGGCCGCTTTGCGCAATACGAACGTTCGACAGACGGAACTTCGAGTCGAACTCGTAGATACGCACGTTGCTGATCGTCGCGTCGGGCTTCAGCTCGCCGACGTTGACGAAGCGCGTGACCTGTTCGCCGTCGGCGCGCTCGGTCAGCGTGTCCTTGACCCACACGCCCGACTGGAAGTTGGTCGACACCGACGAGCCGAGCGCCTCGAGCCGTACACGCTCGGACAGCTGATCGGTGTACGGGCCGACCACTTCGCCGATCAGATAGGTGACGATCACGAGCGGAATGCCGATCTTCAACAGCGAGCGCAGCGCCTGATTCGTCGCGAGGCCCGACACGCGGAAGATCGTGTATTCGGAGTTCGCCGCCATCTGTGCGAACACGTAGATCGCGCTGATCAGCGCCGCGACCGGAATGATTTCGTAGAAACGCGACGGCGTTTGCAGCGCGACGCGCAGCACCGCGTACTGAAACTTGTAGTTGCCGTGGCCGACCGAATTCAGCTCATTGATCAGGTCGAAGAAGAAGAACAGACCCGAGAATGCAAACAGGATGAAGACGAACGTGAGGTAGATCTGACGCGCGAAGTACCTTTCATAAATGCGCATCGGTCAGGCTCCCTGCGAACGGCTGAACATGGCACGCGTGAACAGCGGCCGGTTGCGCACGCGCATCCAGAAGATGAACGCGACGATTCCAAGCACGATCACGTGCAGGATCACGAGCCCGACGCCGAACGACATCTTGCCTTGCTCGATCCATGACTGCACGACGTTCAGCAGATTCGAATAGGTGAGGTAGATCAACACGGCCATCACGAGGTTGATCGTGCGGCTGCGCCGCGGGTTCTGGTGAGCGAGCGGAATCGCGAGCAGCATCAGGTTGATCGCGATCAACGGCAGGCCCGCACGCCACGCGAATTCGGCGAGGTTCTCCTTGGTCGGATTGCGCAGCAGCGTGAGCGTCGGCAAGCCGGTGGTGGTCGGCGTATTGACGACCGGCTGGCTCTGGATCTTCACGCCGTAGCGCTCGAACTCCATGATGCGGAAATCAGGGTGGCCCGGCTCGCCGTCGTAGCGGCGGCCGTTTTCCAGCACGACGAAGCGGTCGCCGTTCTTGTGCGTCTCGACGTGGCCGTTCTTCGACACCACGACGTTGACCTTGCCGCCCTCGGTACTCGTCACGAACACGTTTTCCACGTGCCCCTGGTCGGGCGACATCTTCTCGATGAAGAACACGCGATGCGTGGTCGGCGATTCGCGAAACTGCCCGGGCGCGAGCAGCGAGACTTCGTCGCGCTGCTGGAAGCGCGCGCGGATCAGCTTGCTCTGCTGGTTCGACCACGGCCAGCCGATGAACACGAAGAACATGATCAGGATGATGATCGGCGTGGCGAAAATGCCGATCGGTTTGATGAATTGCGTGAGACTCACGCCCGAGGACAGCCACACGACCATCTCGGAGTCCTTGTACCAGCGCGTGAGGACGAACAGGATCGACACGAACAGCGTCGCGACGAGCATGATGGCCAGATAGCCGATCACGGTGAGGCCGATCAGGACCAGCACGTCGCGCGGATCGATCTCACCCGAGGCCGCGAAGCCGACGATGCGGATCATCATCGTCGTCAGCACGAGCGTGAGGAGAACCATGAACACGGCGCCAGCCGTGTACGCGAGTTCGCGCTGGAGGGAGCGTTCAAAGATCATTATTGATGACGAGAGGGGGCGCTCACAGCGACGCGCGGGTTCGGTCCCGTCACGCCTCCGGTGCAGCCGCCGCGGGAAAAATAGCGGATAATTGCGGCTTTCATCCTAAGCCCAGATTTTATCCGAGGACAAGCGCGATGGACTTTAGCATAAAAGCCTGTGATTGGACCAAAGGCTCGACGAACGGTTTCCTGACCGGGAAATCCGATTGCATCGTGATCGGCGTGTTCGAGTCGCAAACGCTGTCGGGCGCCGCGCTGGAGATCGACGCGGCCACCAAGGGCCTGCTCACGCGCATCATCAAGGCGGGCGACATGGACGGCAAAGCGGGTACCACGCTGTTCCTGCACGAAGTGTCCGGCATCGGCGCGTCGCGCGTGCTGCTCGTCGGCCTCGGCAAACAGGATGCTTTCAGCCAGAAAGCTTACGGCGAGGCGGTCCGCGCCGCATGGCGCGCGCTGCTCGGCACGAAGATCGTGCAGGTCACGTTCACCCTCGCGCAACTGCCGGTGCTCGAACGCACGGCCGACTGGTGCGTGCGCGCCGCGATCCTCGCGCTGCGCGAGCTGACCTACCGCTTCACGCAGATGAAAAGCAAGGCGGACAACACGCCGCGCGCGCTGAAGCGCATCGTGTTCAGCGTCAACACCGGCGACGAGAAGGCGACCAAGCTCGCGGCCAAGCAGGGCGCCGCGCTTGCCAACGGCATGGACCTGACGCGCGACCTCGGCAATCTGCCGAGCAATGTCTGCACGCCGACCTATCTGGCGAACACCGCGAAGAAGCTCGCGAAAGACTGGAAGCTGAAGGTCGAAGTGCTCGGCGAGAAGCAGTGCGAAGCGCTGAAGATGGGCTCGTTCCTGTCGGTCACCGCGGGCGCGGTCGAGCCGGCGCAGTTCATCGTGCTGCAGTATCAGGGCGCCGCCGTGAAGGCCGCGCCGGTCGTGCTGGTCGGCAAGGGCGTCACGTTCGACACGGGCGGCATCTCGCTGAAGCCGGGCGAGGGCATGGACGAGATGAAGTACGACATGTGCGGCGCGGGCTCGGTGCTCGGCACGCTGCGCGCGGTCGCCGAGATGGGCCTGAAGATCAACGTGGTCGGCATCATCCCGGCCGTCGAGAACATGCCGTCGGGCACGGCCACCAAGCCGGGCGACATCGTCACCAGCATGAAGGGCATCACGATCGAGGTGCTGAACACCGACGCCGAAGGCCGCCTGATCCTGTGCGACGCGCTCACCTACGCTGAGCGTTTCAAGCCGGCCGCGGTGGTCGACATCGCGACGCTGACGGGCGCCTGCATCATCGCGCTCGGCCATCACAACAGCGGCCTGTTCTCGAAAGACGACGCGCTCGCGGGCGAACTGCTCGACGCGTCGCGCGAAGCGGCGGACCCGGCATGGCGCCTGCCGCTCGACGACGAGTATCAGGATCAGCTGAAGTCGAACTTCGCGGACGTCGCGAACATCGGCGGGCGTCCGGCGGGCAGCGTGACCGCTGCGTGCTTCCTGTCGCGCTTCACGGATGCGTACCCGTGGGCGCACCTCGACATCGCGGGCACCGCGTGGAAGAGCGGCGCGGCGAAGGGCGCGACGGGTCGTCCGGTGCCGCTGCTCGCGCAGTTCCTGATCGACCGCGCCGGCCAATGACGCAGTCCAGTAAGCGCGCACACGGCGCGCGTCGAGCGGGGCGGAGCGGCCGATGACGAGAATCGACTTTCACTCGAACGTCGGCGATTCGCTGCTGTACGCGTGCCGCCTCGTGCGCAAGGCGTATCTGGCAGGCCAGCCGCTCGTCGTGCTGGCCGAGCCCGCGCGCCTACGCGCGTTCGACGAAATGCTGTGGACCTTCTCGCCCCTCGACTTCGTGCCGCACTGCATGGCGGGCACGCCGCTCGCCGCCGACACGCCCGTCGTGCTGACCTCGAATCTCGACGACGCGCCGCATCATCAGGTGCTGCTGAATCTGGGCGTAACGGTGCCGGCGCAGTTCGCGCGCTTCGAAAGGTTGCTCGAAGTGGTCGGTAACGCACACGAGGAACTCGCTGCGGGCCGCGAGCGCTATCGCTTCTATCGCGATCGCGGCTATGCTTTGAACAACTACAAGCAGGGCGGCTAGTTTCGTTCCGCTGCGCGTCGGGGCCGACGAACGTCGAGCCCATCGGGGCACGCATCATGCAGACCGCCTTGGCTTCGACTCAAACACGGAGAGCCACGTGTCCGATCCCCACGACAATTCGATCCCAATCCTGAACGAGGTCCTCGTGCCGGGCCGCGCGCACGAGACGCGCGAGGCGTCGGACGAGGCCGCCGGGCCCGCTCCCCAACCGGGCGCCGAGCCCGCACCCCCGTCCACCACGCAACCGGCGGCGCACGAGCCTGCATTGCGCAGCGAGCCTGCGTTCGTGCCGCCGGCCGCGCGTCAGGCCGAACCGACGCTTGCGCCCGAGCCGGTCCTTGCGCCACAGCCGGTGCCCACACCCGAGCAACTGAGTTCACCGGAGCCCGTGTTCGTGCCGGAGCCGCTGCCGACGCGTGAAGCGGCGCCCGCGGCTGAGCATGAGCCTCTCGCGCAGGCCGGGTTTCATCAGCCGCGCGTCGCCGATCACACGCACGCGAGAAAACACGCGCGGCCGCATCACGGCATTCATGCGCGACATGGGCGTGACGACCTGCATGAGGACGTCGAGGTGTCGCCCGGCGTATTCGATCGAACCGAGCCGTTCATCCCGCTCGAAGCCGGCTCGACCGTACCGCCGGATCTCGACCATGAAAGCGCGCACGAAGCCGCTGCCGCTGAGCCCCCACTCGACGCGGACGCGATCGCCGCAAGTCTGCATGGACGCTTCCAGAGTTTTCTGACGGGCGAGGGGCAAGGCATCATCGAGGCGCGTTGCCGCGATGCAGTGCAGCAGCATACGAGCCTGCTCGTGAGTCAGATCACGCGCGAAGTCGCGCAGACGCTCGAAGCCGAGATGACCGATTGGGTACGCGAAGCGGTGGAAGAAGAAATCGCGCGGCGCTCGCGTTGATGCCGCCCATTGAAGGCCGCGTTCGAGTCGCGCGCGGACTTCATCGGCGACACGAGACTTCCGTTATTTGAGCGACAGCACCCATGCCGCCAGCGTGGCCGCCTGATCGGGCGTCAGCTGCGTGTTCGCGGGCATCGGCACGGTTCCCCATACGCCGCTGCCGCCTTCGAGGATCTTGTGCTTCAGGTAGGTCGCGGCGTCCTCACGTCCCGCATAGCGGGCCGCAACGTCGTGCAGCGACGGCCCCATGAACTGGCGCGTGACCGAGTGGCAGCTCATACAGTTTTTCTGCTGTGCCAGCGCGAGGCCGGATGCTTCGGCGCGGGCTGCGGGACTGGCGGCGCTCAATGCGGCGGCGAGCGCAACAGTGGCTGCTACGGCTGCGTACGACATCGATTTCATTATGGTCTCCGCCAGTGCAGATGCCCGGCTCGTGGTGCACGCATTATAAGAGCAATGGGGCGCACGGTTTTTCGTGCGCCCCATTGCGGTTTTTGCGTCGCCGCCCGCGGTGACTACCCCGTCACCGCCCCCCGATTCGCCGACTGCGCGAGCGCGAAATACTTCGCCATCACACCGCGCGTGTAGCGCGGCTTCGGCGCCTGCCACGCGGCGCGGCGGCGCTGCAGCTCGGCGTCGTCGATGTTCAGTTGCAGCAGCAGCCGGTGCGCGTCGATCGTGATCGAATCGCCTTCCTGCACGAGCGCGATGGTGCCGCCGACGAACGCCTCCGGCGCGACGTGCCCGACCACCATGCCCCACGTGCCGCCCGAAAAGCGGCCGTCGGTGATGAGCCCGACCGTTTCACCGAGCCCCTTGCCGATGATCGCCGAGGTCGGCGCGAGCATCTCCGGCATGCCGGGGCCGCCCTTCGGGCCCAGATAGCGCAGCACGACGACGTCGCCGGCGACGATCTTGTCGGCGAGGATCGCTTCGAGCGCGCTCTGCTCGTCGTCGAACACGCGCGCCGGGCCCGTGATGACCGGGTTCTTCAGCCCGGTGATCTTGGCGACCGCGCCGTCTTCGGCGAGGTTGCCCTTCAGGATCGCGAGGTGGCCTTCCGCGTAGAGCGCCTTATCGATCGGGAAGATCACCTGCTGATCGCTGCGCGGTTTGCCGGGTACGTCCTTCAGCTCCTCGGCGATGGTTTTGCCGGTGATCGTGATGCAATCGCCGTGCAGAAGCCCAGCGTCGAGCAGGATCTTCAGCACCTGCGGGATGCCGCCAGCCTTGTGCAGGTCGGTCGCGACGTACTGGCCCGACGGTTTCAGATTGCAGAGCACCGGCACTTTCTTGCGCATGCGCTCGAAGTCCTCGATCGTCCATTCGACCTCGGCTGCGTGCGCGATCGCCAGATAGTGCAGCACCGCGTTGGTCGAGCCGCCCGTCGCCATGATCAGCGCGACCGCGTTTTCGATCGATTTCTTTGTGATGATGTCGCGCGGCTTCAGATCCCGCTTGACCGCTTCGACGAGCACGCGTGCCGATTCGGCAGCCGAATCGACCTTCTCCTGGTCGGGATTGGCCATCGTCGACGAATACATCAGCGACATGCCGAGCGCCTCGAACGACGAGCTCATCGTATTGGCCGTGTACATGCCGCCGCACGAACCGGTCGACGGACACGCGTTACGCTCGATGCCCTCGAAATCCTCCTGCGACATGCGGCCCGCCGTGAACTCGCCGACCGCCTCGAACGACGACACGATCGTCAGATCGGTGCCCTTCCAGTTGCCCGGGCGGATCGTGCCGCCGTACACGTAGATGCCCGGCACGTTCATGCGCGCGAGCCCGATCATGCCGCCCGGCATGTTCTTGTCGCAGCCGCCGATCACCACCACGCCGTCCATCCATTGACCCTGCACGCAGGTTTCGATGCAGTCGGCGATCACCTCGCGCGACACCAGCGAGTACTTCATGCCTTCGGTGCCCATCGACATCCCGTCCGAGATCGTCGGCGTGCCGAAGGTCTGAGGGTTCGCGTCGGCGCGCTTGATCGCGGTGACGGCCGCGTCGGCGAGTCGTTGCAGGCCGGCGTTGCACGGCGTGATCGTCGAGTGGCCGTTGGCGACGCCGATCATCGGTTTGTCGAAATCCTCCTTCTGGTAGCCGAGCGCGTAGTACATCGAGCGATTCGGTGAACGCGCGATGCCTTGCGTGATGTTCTTCGAACGACGGTTGTAGGCCATGGGGAGCTCCAAGTCTGGCTGTTCTGACGGATGCGCGCGGCGGGCGTCCGCGCGCGCATCCGTTCAGTGTAGTTCCGCGGGACCGGGCAAACAGGCGGTTTTGCGTGACGCGTGTCGCGTGTATTATTCGTGGCTGTTTAGGTCGCAAAATATATTAATCATGCTGCCGACGATTCCCGATCTGCGCCAGTTGCGCTATTTCGTCACCGTCGCCGAGGAAAAGCACTTCGGACGCGCGGCCGCGCGTTTGTCGATGACGCAGCCGCCGCTGTCGCAGGCGATCCGCGCGCTCGAAGAGACGCTCGGTGTCGAGCTGTTCGCGCGCACCAAGCGCTCGGTCGAACTGACGGCGGTCGGCGCCGATCTGCTGCCCGAGGTGCAGCGGCTGCTCGCGGCCGCGGAAGGCTTGAGGCCGCTCGCGCAGAGCCTCGCGCGCGGTGAGGCGGGCGTGTTGTCGCTCGCGTTCGTGTCGACCGCGGATTACGGTCTGCTGCCGCTCCTGCTGCGCGATTTCGGCGCGCGGCATCCGCGCGTGCGCCTGGAGCTGACCGAGGCGACCAGCGACGTGCAGGTCGAGGAACTGGTGGCCGGGCGTATCGACGCGGGTCTGGTGATTGCGCCGCTGCCGTCGCGGCATGCGGCGCGGCTGTCGTGGCTGCCGATCGCGCGCGAGCCGCTCGTGATCGCGATGTCGAGCGAGATGGCGCAAGGGTTGCCGGGCAGCTTGAACAAGACTGGTGAAGACCCCGCCGCCGAATGGATCGACACGCCCGTCAGCCTGCGCGATCTCGCCGAAGCGCCGCTCGTGATCTTCCCAAGACGTCTCGCGCCAGGCTTTTATGACATCATTATGGATTGCTACGGCGTCGCCGGCCTCGCGCCGCGGATCGGCCAGGAGGCCATCCAGATGCAGACCATCGTCAGTCTCGTGTCCGCTGGCATGGGCGTCGCACTGGTGCCGCAATCGTTGCGTAACCTGCGGCGCACCGGCGTGGTGTACCGGCCGCTGTCCGAGTCGGTGCCCGCGATCGAGACCGGCCTCGTCTGGCGCACCGACGAGGTCAGCCCGGTGCTGGCGGGCTTCATCGAGATCGTGCGCGCGCATGCGGCGAGCGTGGCGTCGCGGGTGTGAGGTCGCCTGCGATGTGAAAAATGATGCGAACGCTCGGCGAGGGACGGCGTCAAAGCCGGGCCTTCGTGCTCACGGCGCGCCCGCTGCGCTTCATGGCCCTTTGGTGATCGCCTTTGATCCGCTGTAAAAACTGCTTTCGAACCTGAACTGCCCATAACTACACGATGCTCATTCACCCCAATTTCGACCCAGTCGCCATCCATCTGGGGCCGCTCGCCGTGCGCTGGTATGGCTTGATGTACCTCGTCGCGTTCGTCGCGGCGATCGTCGTCGCCCGGCTGCGGCTGCGGCTGCCGTACGTCGCCGCGCAAGGCTGGACCGCGAAGGATATCGACGACATGCTGTTCTTCGGCGTGCTGGGCACGATCCTCGGCGGCCGGCTCGGCTACGTGCTGTTCTACAAGGCGAGCTTCTATTTCGCGCATCCGCTCGACATCTTCAAGGTGTGGGAAGGCGGCATGTCGTTTCACGGCGGCTTTCTCGGCGTGACGCTTGCGATGGTGCTGTTCGCGTATCAGCGCAAGCGCTCGTGGCTGCAGGTCACCGACTTCGTCGCGCCGATGGTGCCCACCGGCCTCGCGGCGGGGCGCCTCGGCAACTTCATCAACGGCGAGTTGTGGGGCCGCGTGACCGATCCGTCCGCGCCGTGGGCGATGCTGTTTCCCGGCGCCGCGCCCGACGACGCCGCGTGGCTCGCCGCGCATCCGCAACTGGCCGCGCAATGGCATCTGAACGAAGTGTTTGCGCAATATCACATGCTGCCGCGGCATCCGTCGGAGCTGTACGAGATCGCGCTCGAAGGCGTGGCGCTGTTCTTCGTGCTGATCTTCTTCTCGCGCAAGCCGAAGCCGCTCGGCGCGATTTCCGCGATGTTCCTGATCGGCTACGGCCTCGCCCGCTTCACGGTCGAATTCGCGCGTGAGCCGGACGATTTCCTCGGCCTGCTCGCGATGGGTCTGTCGATGGGTCAATGGCTGTCGCTGCCGATGATCCTCGCGGGCATCGGCCTGATGGTGTGGGCGTATCGCCGTGGGCGTCGCGAGCCGGCGCAGGCGGTCGGCGCGAACTGAGCGGCGCCCGGCTCGCGTAGCGAGCGCTGCATGAAAAAACGCCACGGCATCGCTTGATGCCGTGGCGTTTCTGTTTGAGCTGGCGTTTGCGTACGCGCCTGCGCGTTACTTCATCTGCACCGATCCCGATACGTTGACCGTCACCGTCGACGTGCCGCCTTCAAGCTGCAACGGCGCGCCCTTCGCGTCGGCGCCCATCGCGCGTGCGCTCATCATCATCATCGGACGCGGCATCACGCCGCTGTGATTCACGTTGACCTCGCGAATCGAATAGCCGCTAAAGCCGAACGCCTGCGAGGCCGACGCGGCCTGCTCGCGAAACGACTTGATCGCCTCGCCGCTGAGCCTCTGTTCGGCCGCGCGCTGCGCTTCCGGCGACAGCGAGAAGTGCACGTTGCCAACCTGCATGATCGATGCCATCTGTCCCGCGAGCTTCGATGCCGCGGCGAAGTCGCGCGACTGGAGCACGACTTCCGTGCGGCCGCGCCACGCCGAGATGCGTCCGTCGCGGTCGGTCGACGGGAAGATCGAGAACGCGCCAGAGCGCGCGGTCACGCCGGCGACGCCGCGCGCTTTCTGCAAGGCGGCGTCGGCGCGTTCGTTCAGCGTCGACGTCAGCGCCGACGGCTCGCTCGCTTCCTGCTCGTAAAACAGTGTGATTTCGACTTCGTCCTGCGGGACTTCGGCGCTTGCCTGCGCATTCAGCGACAGCACGCCCGAAGGCTGCTGCATCATGGTCTGCGCGCGAGCGGGCGCCGGGTTCAGCGCGAGTGCCACAGGCGCGCCAAAGGCGAGCGCGAGTGCTAGGGCCCGTGCGGTTTTTGTCGTCATGGCTGGAATCCTTGTTTGAACAGGTTGTGCACGTTCGACGCGAGCACCGCGTGCTGGCGCGATGGTGGCGAGCGGGTTGACGGATGCGCTGGCGAATGAATCGGGTTGCCGTCGAGCGGTCGGTTCGAGCTCACGCTTTCGTCGACCGATTAGGCGTGTTTTACCGCGGCTTGGTTCCCCAATTAGTGCTTCGCCGCCGCATCGGAAAAGATGCCCTGGCGCGATCACTTCAGATGCCACGCCGCGCATTCATCTTTAAACGAGCCGTTCAGTTATGAAACGCCATTCGGCGTCGGTCACCGGTGTGATCGACAGACGGTTGCCTTTGGCGAGCACGCGCATGTCCTGCAATTGGGCATGCTCACGCAGCGCGGCAAGCGGAATCAGCGCGATTTTCTTCTTGAACACGACGTCGACGAGCAACCAGCGCGGCGTTTCCTGGGTCGATTTCGCGTCGAAGTACGGACTCTTTTTATCGAACTGCGTCGGGTCCGGGTACGCGCTCGACGAGACCTCCGCAATGCCCGCGATGCCGGGCTCCGGACAGCTCGAATGATAGAAGAGCACGCCGTCGCCGACCTGCATCGCGTCGCGCATGAAGTTGCGCGCCTGATAGTTGCGCACGCCGGTCCACGGCAAGGTGCGATGCGGTGCGTTGGCGAGGTCGTCGATGCTTGCTTCGTCCGGTTCGGACTTCATCAGCCAGTAGCGCATGAATCGGAGTGAACGTGTGAGATTGAACGACGCGCGGCAACAGCCGGCGCGTGCGAAAAAGCCCCTGAAAAAGGCGCTCAAACGAAAAAACGACGACCAAAGAAAAACGGCGCCGAACCGAAGTCCGACGCCGTTCCAGATAAGGTCCCCGCCTTAGCCGCTAGGCCGGCATCCTGAACCGAGGGTTCAGAATTGGTCGCAGTAAGCAACACTTCGGGTACATCAGACAGAGTGACGCGCACACCCGTGCTACAAATTTCCGCAACCGTGCACATGGCATTGGTTCAAGGAATATATGACCTTGGCGAACCAGGCAGGGAAGCTAAACCGATGAAGCTACAACTCAAACCGTTGAACACTTGACCGGTTCGAAACCGGCCCGCTATTGAGCCCACTACTCCTTACTGCAAGCTGTACTGCTCGATCACAGTACCTAGCTGTTCGTTCATTTGCTGCATTGTACGCCGGATTTCTTCAGCAGGAAATGCTTCTCCGTGCCGCACGCTGCTTTGCAGCTTAAGCAGTTCCGATGCCAGCGACAAAGCAGCCATCACCGCGATGCGATCGGTACCGCGCACGTTGCTGCCGCTGCGGATTTTCTTCATCTCCGCGTCGACGCGCGCGACCGCCTCGAGCAGCGCGCCTTCGGTTTCCGGCGAACAGGCGAGACGATACGGTACTTCGAGAATCGAGACTTCGATCTGCTTGGTGGTCATGCGCTTTCTCCGTGTCGGCTCACGTCGCTGTCCGCTGCCTCGTGTTCGGGCTCGGCGGATCCGAGCAGATCGAGCTGGTTATCCGGTTCGCTGCTCGCGCGAGCGCGCGGCAATTTTTCGAGAATCGCATTCAGGCGCACCTGAGCGTCGTCGATCTTGGCGGACAGCGCGTCGCGTTCCGCCTGCAGTGCGTCGCGCTCTTCGCGCAATTGCGCGAGCTCCGCGTGCGTGGCTTGTACTTCGGCACGCGTTTGCGCGAGTTGCTCTTCGAGCGCGAGCCGCGCTTCGTTGTGGCGCTGGCTGATCGCAATCAGCTTGCCGATGTTCTGGGAGAGTGATTCGAGTTCGGTGAGCATGTGCTGCGTCCTCTAAAGACATCGCATTTTAGCGCGGAATATTACAGGTTCCGACAATTGTCTCGTTTCGAGACGTAACAGCATCGCTTCGTGCACGTTCATTGCGTGTCGTGTCGTCGACCATAAGATAAAAAACCGGCAATCCATCGGACAATAACCTGCATTCAACAGAACGGATTGCGCTCCGATTGACCTTTCTTGACGCCCCGCGAGGCCGCTCCTAAACTTCCCGCACTCTGGTGCCCGCACGCGCATTCCGGCGCGTGCAGTTAAACGGGAAGCAGGGCGCGCGCGGTGCCAAACCGGATGCGCGAACCTGCGCTGCCCCCGCAACGGTAAGCGACCGCATGTGATGTGCTCATGCAGGTCGGTCCTGATCGCAAGGTTGGAAGTTCAACGTGCGAGTGTGCCACTGCGCGTCACGCGTGGGAAGGCGGGATCGATGTGTCGTAGCCCGGATACCGGCCAGAAAAGAGGGACGTCCCCCGCGAAAACGTTAAACAGGGGGACGCCTCGTGACGCGTCGGCCCGCGGGGAAGCAGGCCGCGCATGCTAGCCACAGGAATGTCATCCCATGCTGTCCCCCATCGCCCGCGCAACGCTGCTCGCGTTCGCGAGCCTGCCGCTCGTCGTGCATGCACAAAGCGCCGAGCCCGCGTCCGCATCTTCATCGTCCGCTACGGATGCAAGCACGGCGAATGCCGCAAACGTTGTCGACGCCGTCGATACCCCGTCAGCCGATGCGTCGGGCGATCTGTTGTCGCCGATCGTCGTGACCGCGCAGCGCGGACCGCAAGCGTTGCGCGATGCGATCCCGCAGACTACCCAGTTCGATCAGCAGGACATCGCCGACACGACCGCGACCGATCTGCCCGGCCTGCTGCTGCTCGCACCCGGCGTGCAAATCTCGCGCACGGGTGGCCCCGGTTCGACCACCAGCCTGTTTCTGCGCGGCGCGTCGTCGACGCAATCGCTGCTGCTGATCGACGGCGTGCGCGTCGATTCGGTGAGTCTCGGCTCCGCTCAACTCGCGCAGATTCCACTCGATCAGGTCGATCACGTCGAAGTAGTGAACGGCAACGTGTCTGCGTTGTATGGCTCGGGCGCGATCGGCGGCGTCGTGCAGGTGTTCACGAAAGACGGCGGCGATCATCCGCCGCGTTTCAACTTTTCTGTCGGCTATGGCAGCTATCACACGCAGACGCAAACGGCCGGCGTGAACGGCGCGCTCGATCAGGACGGCCGCACGACCTTCAACATCTCGCTCGCGCGCACGAAGGACGACGGCTTCTCGTCGCTCAATCCGCTCGAGGCGCCGGCCGCGAATCCGAACGCGAACGGCAATCTGAACGAGAGCATCAGCGCGTCGCTGCGTCACAAGTTCACCGACAGGTGGGACGCCGGCGTCAGCTACTTCCAGACGAACAACAACAACAGCTACGACAATGCGTACGGCGTGCCGACCGATCTGAACAACCTCTATAGCAAGGTGCGTCAGGTGTCGGTGTTCGCGAACGGCAAGCTGACCGACTGGTGGACCACGCACTTCACGCTCGCCCAGGGCGACGACCGCAGCGTGTCGAACACCAATGGCATCTACAACGGCCGCTTCGATACCGACAATCGTCAGTACACGTGGCAGAACGATTTCGCGCTCGCCGCGAACCAGAAGCTGCAAGTCGGCTACGAGCATCTCGACGAGACGCTCGACTCCGATACGTTCGCCGCGCCCGACCGCCACGTCGATTCTGTCTTCGCGGGCTACAGCGCGCGCTTCGGCCGCAACCAGATTCAGGTCAACGTGCGACGCGACCAGTACTCCGATTTCGGTGGAGCGAACAGTTACTATCTCGGCTACGGTTTCGACATCACGTCGCGCTGGAAGGTAACCGCAAGCTATTCGGATGCGTTTCGCGCGCCGAGCTTCGACGATCTGTACTATCCGATCAGCGGCAATCCGTCGATCCAGCCCGAGCGCAGTCATTCGGTCGAAGCCGGCTTGCAGTACGCGACCGATGCGCTCGGCGTGATGCGTCTGAACGCATTCCAGACGCGCTATACGAATCTGATCGACTACGTGCAGACGATCCCCGGCATCTACCTCGCGGAGAACGTCGGCCATGCGAAGGTGCAGGGACTCGAAGGATCGTGGAGCGGTCATGTCGGCGAGACCGACGTGCGCGCGACGCTGACGCTGCAGAACCCGGTCGATCTCGACAACGGCACCGACCTCGTGAGGCGCGCGCGACGCTTCGGGTCGTTCGTCGCGAATCGCAGCATCGGTGGATGGCGCGTCGGCGGCGAGTGGCTCGTCGTTGGACCGCGCACCGACAGCACCGGCAACCTCGGCGGTTATGGCATCGTGAATCTGTCGGCGCGCTACAACATCACGAAGGCATGGTACGTCAGCGCGCAAATCGACAATCTGTTCGACAAGGACTATGAAACGGCCTACTCGTATAACTCGCCGCGACGCGGTGCGTATCTCACGCTCGGCTGGCAGCAGCAATGACGCGCGCGGTGAATTGGCGTCATGCGTGAGCGCACGCGGATGAGTCGCGCGTCCGGTTCGTTGTCCGCCATGATGCAGACCCCGCGTCCGATGAATGCGAAACGCGCGGCCGCGATCTGGCTCGGACTCGCGCTCGCCGCCGTCGCGTTGCTCGGCGCGTCGCTGGTGCTCGGCAGCGTGCCGCTCGCACCGTCGCGCGTGCTTGCGGCGCTCGTGCCGACCCACACATTCGGTGGCACGGGCAGCGACGATCTCGCCGGCGAAATCGTGCGCACGTTGCGCTTGCCGCGCGCGCTCGCGGGCTTCGCGTGCGGCGCGCTGCTCGCGCTGGCCGGCGCGCTGCTGCAGGTGCTGCTGCGCAATCCGCTGGCCGAGCCGTATGTGCTCGGCGTGTCGGGCGGAGCGGCCAGCTTCGCGCTGGTCGCGATGATCGCGGGCGGCGCATGGTGGATCGTCGATGCGAGCGCGTTCGCGGGTGCGTTCGTATCGATCCTGCTGGTGCTCGGCCTCGCGCGTCGCGAACTGTGGCGCGGCGAGCCGCAGGACACGTCGCCGCGTTTGCTGCTGACCGGCGCGGTGATCGCGGCCGGGTGGGGCGCGCTGATCACGCTGCTGCTCAATCTCGCACCCGACAGCCGTCTGCGCGGCATGCTGTTCTGGCTCACCGGCGACCTCAACGGCGGCGCGCTGCCGTGGACCGCGCTGATCGCGCTCGCGCTCGCGCTGTTCGCGATCGTGCCGGCCGCGCCGCGTCTGAACGTGCTGCTGCGCGGCGACACGGCCGCGCAGGCGTTGGGCGTCGCGGTGATGCCGCTGCGCTTGCGCGTGTACCTGGTCGCGTCGCTGGCGGCGGCCGCGGCGGTGACGACCGCGGGCACGATCGGCTTCGTCGGTCTCGTCGTGCCGCACATGCTGCGGCTCGCGTTCGGCAACGACCAGCGCATGCTGCTGCCGGCGGCCGCGCTCGGCGGCGGTGTCGCGGTGATGGGCGCGGATCTGATCGCGCGCACCGTGATCGCGCCCGCGCAATTGCCGGTCGGCGTGATCACATCGCTGGTCGGCGTGCCAGTGTTCCTGTGGATGCTGCTCAAACGCCGCCGATGATGCGAGTCGAACCCAACCCCATCTCTGCCATGCTGAGCACGCAACGCCTGACGTTGCGTGCCGGCGCACGCACCTTGCTCGACGCGTTCACGCACACTTTCCAGGCGGGCGAAATCTGGTGTATCGCCGGGCCGAACGGTGCGGGCAAGACGACCTTGCTGTCGACGCTGGCGGGCCTGTTGCATCCGGCGGCGGGCCATGTCGAGCTCGATGGCGTGCGCGTGGCCGACTGGCAGCCGCTGCCGCTCGCACGGCGCCGCGCGCTGATGCCGCAAAGCGCGGCCGATGCGTTCAACGCGAGCGTGCGCGACATCGTGCTGCTGAACCGCTTCCCGCATCTGGGCGGCTGGGGCTGGGAGCGCGATGAAGATCTCGCGGCCGCGCAGGCGGCGCTCGAATGGCTCGGACTCGCGGACTTCGCCGCGCGCGACGTGCTGTCGCTATCGGGCGGCGAGCGCCAGCGCGTCGCGCTTGCGGCGGTGCTGTGCCAGGACGCGCCGCTGTTGCTGCTCGACGAACCGTTGTCGCATCTCGACCTGCATCATCAGATCGATTGTCTCGAAGCGCTCGTTCAGTGGACGCGCGAGCCGGGACGCAAGATACCGCGCAGTGTGCTGTTCTCGTGCCACGACCTGAACCTCGCGCGCCGCTTCGCGACGCACGCGTTGCTGCTCGACGGCGCCGGCGGCGCGCATGCGGGGCCGGTGCGCGAGGTGCTGACGCCCGCGTTGACGAGCCGCGCGTTCGGCTATCCGCTGATTCTGATTCGCGACGGCGAGCACGAGGCGCTGATTCCCGCGCCGCGCGTGCGCCACGAATCGCCTGCCGGTCATAACGGACAGTCAGGCTGACTATTTACCCCGACCATTTACCTTGTTCCGATCACACCTATGACTCGCACCCCACTCCCGGCCGGTTTGCCCGAAGTCGCGCCGCTCGATCAGACGCTACGCGCCGAGCTGCAACGGATCATCGATACGCGCACCAAACCGCCCGGCAGCCTCGGCCGGCTCGAAACGCTCGCGCGCCAGATGGGCCTGATCCAGCGCAGTACGCGTCCCACCGTGCAGCGTCCCGCGATGATCGTGTTCGCGGGCGATCACGGTATCGCCGCCGAAGGCGTGAGCCCGTATCCGCAAGCGGTGACCGCGCAGATGGTCGCGAACTTCATCGCGGGCGGCGCGGCGATCAACGCGCTCAGTCGCGTCGCGGGTCTCGAACTCGAAGTGGTCAACGCGGGTATCGCGACGCCGTTGCCGTCCACGGACGGGCTCATCGACATTCCGGTCGGACCCGGCACGCGCAACTTCGCGCACGAAGCCGCGATGACGCACGCCGAAGCGCTCGCCGCGATGCAGGCGGGCGCCGCGCGCGTGCGTCATCACGCGGCGCTTGGCACCAACGTGATCGGCTTCGGCGAGATGGGCATCGCCAACACGTCGGCGGCCGCGTGTCTGATGAGCCGCCTGTGCGGCGTGCCGATCGACGATTGCGTCGGCCGCGGCACCGGTCTGGACAATGCCGGGCTCGCGAAGAAGCGCAACGTGCTCGCGTCGGCGCTCGCGCGCCATGCCGACGCATCCGCGCCGCTCGACGTGCTCGCGACCTTCGGCGGCTTCGAGATCGCGATGATGGCGGGCGCGTATCTGGCGGCCGCCGAGGCACGCATGACGATCCTCGTCGACGGCTTCATCGCGACGTCCGCGCTGCTGGTCGCCGATGCGTTGTCGCCCGACGTGCGCGAGTACTGCGTGTTCGCGCATGCGTCGAACGAGGCCGGGCATCGGCGCATGCTCGATCATTTCGGCGCGCAGCCGCTGCTGTCGCTCGACATGCGGCTCGGCGAGGGCACGGGCGCCGCGCTCGCGGTGCCGCTGCTGCGCGCGGCGGTGGGTTTCGTCAACGAGATGGCCAGCTTCGATTCGGCGGGCGTTGCGGATCGCGAACCGTGACGCGCATGAGCACACGCTTCGCGATCACGCGAAGCTCGGCCCGTATCGCTGTGAACATGCACTCGACACGCGCATGAACCCGCTCGCGGAACTTCGCTATTTCTTCACGGCGCTCGGCTATTTCACACGCGTGCCGGTGCCGCGCTGGGTCGGCTTCGAGCCGCATTATCTGAACGCCGCGGCGCGCTATTTTCCGCTCGTCGGCGCGTTGGTCGGCGGCTTCAGCGCGCTCGTCTATCTGGCCGCGCTGCGCGTGTTTCCGGCGGGCGTCGCGGTGCTGCTGTCGATGGCCGCGTCGCTGCTGGTGACGGGCGCGTTCCACGAGGACGGTCTGGCCGATTGTGTCGATGCGTTCGGTGGCGCCTATACGCGAGATGATGCGTTGCGCATCATGCAAGACTCGCGCATCGGTGCTTTCGGTGCCATCGCGCTCGTGATTGCTTTGACGATCAAGTGGCAAACGCTCGCGGCGTTGCCGCCGCTGCGCGCCGCAAGCCTGATGATTGCGGCGCACGGCGCGAGCCGCGCATGCGCGATCAGTTATCTGGCCACGCTCGACTACGTGCGCGCCGCTGGCAAGGCGAAGCCGGTTGCGCAGCGTCTGAGCGGGCCGGCGCTGTCGTGCGCGGCGCTGTTCGGGCTGCCGTGGCTGCTGTGGCCGAACGGCCCTGGTGCGCCCGACTGGCGTTTTGCCGCGCTTACGTGTTTCGTGCTATCCGCGCTGCGCTTCGCGATCGGCCGTTATTTCGTCAGACGCATCGGCGGATATACCGGCGACTGCCTCGGCTTCGCGCAGCAGATCTTCGAATTGAGCATCTATCTGGTGGGGCTTGCATGGATATCGTCCTGATTCGCCATCCCGCTGTCGCGCTCGATGCGGGTATCTGTTACGGCCATAGCGACGTCGCGTTGGCGGAAAATGCCGAGGTTACGTCCAATGCGTTGGCGTTGAAGCTCGCGAACTTGCAGGTGCCGGCGCCACGCGTGCTGATCACGAGCCCGCTCACGCGCTGCGCCGCGCTCGCGGCCGAGATCGCGCACGACTTCGGCTGCGTGGTCAGCCACGACGAGCGTCTGAAGGAAATGGATTTCGGCGACTGGGAAGCGCAGCGCTGGGACACGATCGATCGCGCGCTGCTCGACGACTGGGCCGCCAATTTCGAACATGCGCGCGCGCATGGCGGTGAGAGCGTCGCGCAATTCGTCGCGCGCGTGCGAGCGTGGTTCGATGCGTTCGCGCTGACGCGCGAGCTATCGCCCGCCTACGTGGTCACGCACGCGGGCGTGATGCGCGCGATCGCGTCGTGGGTGCTGGAGGTGCCGTTCGCGCGTTGCCTGCAATGGTCGCTCGATATGACGGGGATCGTCTGGTTGCGGCGTGACGACGAGACGCTGCAATGGTCGCTGGTGCGATGGAATGCGTGACCCGCGTGGTCATCTGGAGAACTGATCTTTTTTTTGGGGCGTATTACGCGGCGCGTCATGGCGCGGGCTGTCTGGTGCGTGAGCGCGCCAGCTCGAGGTCGTCGCACAGTTGCCGCGCGCCTTGCGCAATGCGCGGGGCGGGACGGTTGATCAGATCGCCGTCGATCGCGAACAGATTGTGGTTCGCAACGGCCGCGAGACCCGGCCACGCGCGCCATGTGTCGAGTTGCGGCAGCGTCGTGTCGGGCCGCGTCGCGCCGGGCGCGGCGGTGACGATCGCCTGCGGATTCGCCGCCAGCACCGCTTCGGTCGACACGGTCGGCACCAGCGGCTGCAGGTCCGCGAAGACGTTACGGCCGCCGCATAGCGTGATCACGTCGCTGATCATGTGCTCGCCGTTGAGCGTCATCAGCGGCCGGTCCCATACCTGGTAAAACACGCTGACGGCGGGGCGGTTCGCATACTGCGCGCGTAGACGGGCGATATCGTCGCGATAGGCGGCCGCCGCCGCGTCCGCGCTCGCCGAGGTGCCGAGCAGCCGGCCGAGCTTCGTCAGCGACACGGCGATATCGTCGAGACGGCGCGGCTCGCTGAAAAAGAGCGGCACATGCAGCTCGCGCAAGCGCTCGAGCTGACGCTGCGCATTGCCATGCCGCCACACGACGATGAGGTCCGGCTTCAGCGCGACGATGCGTTCGAGGTCGAGCGACTTGTTGTCGCCGACGCGCGGCAGCTGCTTCGCTTCGGGCGGATAGTCGCTGTACGACACCGCGCCGACCATCTTCGGGCCGCCGCCCGCCGCGTACAGCAATTCGGTCACGTGCGGGGCGAGGCTGATCACGCGCTGCGCGGGCGCGGCGAGCGTTACGGTTGCGCCGGTGTCGTCGGTGACGGTGATCGCGGCGTGCGCGATCTGTGCGCACAGTGCGATCAGCGCGAGCGATGCGGTGCTGAACCAGCGGATCGGGCGGCGCGCGTGCGCGGCAAGGCTGATGGTGCGAGCGGTGCGGGTCATCGGGTGAGGGCGGTTCTTGAAGCGTTCAGAGCACAGAGCGTGAATAACGCTCGCGAAGCGGAATGCGTGAACGCGCCGCAAAGTCGCTTCACTTCCACGCGGCCGGCTGGTCGCGCTATCGGGTCGGTGCAGCATCGAGCGAGCGGACCGCCTGTTGCAACTGTTGTTCGAAGCGGCTCCATTCGGCTGCGTCGCCCGGCAGCCCGAAGCGCACGCTGGCGGATGGCACCCGAAGCGATGGCGGAAAGAGTCGCGTCCACACGCCGCGCCGCGCGAGCGCTTCATGCAGTGCGGCGGCGCGCGCATCGTCGGTCCATGCGAAAAGCGGCGTGCCGCGCGTCCCGAAACCGTGCGCATGCAACAGCCCGGCAAGCCGCGCGCTTTCGTCGATCAGCCGCTCGCGCATCCGCGTTTGCCACGCGGCATCGGCGAACGCGGCGCTCACCGCATGACGCGCGGGACCGCTGACGGTCCACGCGCCCAACCTGTCACGCAACGCGGCGAGCAATGCGGGCGCGCCCAGCACGAACCCCGCGCGCACCCCCGCGAGCCCGAAGAACTTGCCGGGCGAGCGCAACACGACGAGCCCGACAAGATGCGTATGCGCCGCCAGCGACGCGGCGCGCGCGGCCGGCAGCGTATCGGCGAACGCTTCGTCGACGAGCAGCGTGCCGCCGCGTTCGCGCAACTGCGCGTGCCAGTGCAGCAGCCTGGCGGCATCGAGATGCGTGGCGGTCGGATTGTCGGGGTTGACGATCGCGACGTGCATGAGCGCGGCGGGCAACGTGTCGCGATGCGCGTCGAACGGCACGACCTCGTGTCCGGCGCGCGCGAACGCGGGCGCGTACTCGCCGTAGGTCAGCGGCGCGATGCCGACCGTCGCGGGCGGCAGCAACGCCGGTAGCGCGCGAATCGCCGCCTGGCTGCCGGCGACCGGCAGCACGTGCGCGGCATCGGGCGCGCCGTAATAGCGCGCGGCACGCCCGGCAAAGCCGTCGCCTTCGTCGGGCAAACGGCGCCACGCATCGGCGGGCAGCGGCGGCACCGGATAGCCGTGCGGATTGATGCCCGTCGACAGATCGAGCCACTGCGCGTACGGAATGCCGTAGCGTGCCGCGGCTTCGTGCAGGTTGCCGCCGTGTGTGATCGGCGCGCCTGCGGCGTGCTCGCGCGGTTGTGTCGGGTCGGTCATACGCCCATCCCATCCTCACGCGCGTGGTTGCGCTCAACCATGAAACGGCACGCTCAACAAGGCCAGCACGATCAGCACGGCCAGCCAGAGAATCACCGTGCGCTCGACCAGCATCAACGCGGCGCCCACGTGACGCGCCTCGGCGGGATGACCGAAGCCCAACGTGGGCCGATGTTCGAGCGTGCCGTGATACACGGCCGGCCCGCCGATCAGCACGTTCAGGCTGCCGGCGCCGGACGCCATCACCGGGCCGGCGTTCGGGCTGTCCCAGCGCGGCGCCTGCTCGCGCCAACAGCGCCAGGCGGCCAGCGTGTCGCCGAGCAGCGCGTAGCTCGTGGCGGTCAGCCGGGCGGGAATCCAGTTCAGCACGTCGTCGATGCGCGCGGCGGCCCAGCCGAAGCGCAGATAGCGCGGCGTACGATAACCCCACATCGCGTCGAGCGTGTTGGCGAGGCGAAAGCCGAGCGCGCCCGGGCCGCCTGCGAGCGCGAACCAGAACAGCGCGCCGAAGATCGCGTCGTTGCCGTTTTCGAGCGCCGATTCGACCGCGGCGCGCGCGAGCGCGGGTTCGTCGGACTGCGAGGTGTCGCGCGACACGATCCGCGCGGTCAACTCGCGAGCGGCGGGGAGATCATGTTGCCCAAGCGCATGCCCGATCGGCGCGATGTGATCGCGCAGGCTGCGCGCGCCGAGCGCGAACCACAGCAGCGCGACATGCAGCGCGCAGGCCGCGAACAACGGCAGCACGGCGACGAGCCACCACGCGATCAGCACCGGCGGCAGCACCGCGAGCGCCCACGCGGCGAGGCCCTTGAGCCGCAGACGCCGGTCATGATTGAAGCGTGCCTCGAGGCGGGTTGCCAACTTGCCGAAGCCGACCAGCGGATGCCGGCGGCTCGGCTCGCCGAACCAGCGATCGACGGCGACGCCCGCGACCGCGAGCGTCGCGATCAGCGGCATCGTGAGCGGCGGCATCACGCGCGGCTCGCGCTTTTCAGCGCGAGCGGCAATCCTGCGACCATCAGCGTGGCCGCGCTGCTCAACGCGGCGATGCGCTGATTGAGGCGTCCGAGTTCGTCGACGTAAAGACGCGTGGCTTCGCCGAGCGGCACCACGCCGAGGCCGATCTCGTTGCTGACGACGATTATCTTGCCGCGCGCGCCGGCGAGCGCCGCTTCGAGCGCGGCGGCGTGCTCGTAGTAGTGCGACAGCGGCGGCGCCGTGCCGTCGGCGGGGCACAGCAGGTTCGCGAGCCACAGCGTCAGGCAGTCGATCAGCAGACACTGGCCCGGCGCGTCGTGTTGCGCGAGCGCGCCCGCGAGGTCGTCGCCCGCTTCGACGAGCCCCCAATGCGCGGGCCGCCGCTCGCGATGATGCGCGATGCGCGCGCTGAATTCGGCGTCGTCGGTGATGCGGGCAGTGGCGATGTAGGTGACGGGCAGCGCGCTGTCGCTGGCGAGCCGCTCGGCATGCGCGCTCTTGCCCGAGCGGGCGCCGCCGAGGACGAAGGTGAGGTCGCGGGGAGTCATCGTGTGATTGTACCGGCGCGATGGGATAATGCCGCTCGATTGCATCGCATGGCGCGGCTCGCTGCGCGCGGCATGGCAACGTCACTCTCCACCTTCCACCCGCATCCCCGTGACCCGAACGCCCACTCCCTCCGACGCTTTGCCCGTGCCGCGCGGCACGCTGATGATCCAGGGCACCACGTCCGACGCGGGCAAAAGCACGCTGGTCGCGGGACTGTGCCGGCTCGCGCGGCGCGCGGGCGCGCGGGTCGCGCCGTTCAAGCCGCAGAACATGGCGTTGAACAGCGCGGTGACGGTCGACGGCGGCGAGATCGGCCGCGCGCAGGCCTTGCAGGCGCTCGCCGCGGGCATCGACGCGCACACCGATCTGAACCCGGTGCTGCTGAAGCCGACCAGCGATCGCGGCGCGCAGGTGATCATCCACGGCAAGGCGCGCATGAATCTCGACGCGCGCGCGTATCACGACTACAAGCCGGTGGCGTTCGAGGCGGTGCTGGAGTCGTATGCGCGGCTGCGCGCGGCGTATGACACGATCTTCGTCGAAGGCGCGGGCAGTCCGGCCGAGATCAATCTGCGCGAGCGCGACATCGCCAATATGGGTTTCGCGGAGGCGGTCGATTGCCCGGTCGTGCTGGTCGCCGACATCGATCGCGGCGGCGTGTTCGCGCATCTGACGGGCACGCTCGCGTGTCTGTCCGACAGCGAGCAGGCGCGCGTGCGTGGTTTCATCATCAACCGCTTTCGCGGCGACATCGGCCTGCTGAAGCCCGGGCTCGACTGGCTCGAAGCGAAGACCGGCAAGCCGGTGCTCGGCGTCGTGCCGTATCTGCATGGCCTGACGCTCGACGCCGAGGACATGCTGCCGCCCGAGCTGCGCGCGGCGGCGAGCGGTGCTTCGCGCCGGCTGCTGCGGGTGGTCGTGCCGGTGCTGCCGCACATCAGCAATCACACCGACTTCGACGCGTTGCGCGCGCATCCGCAGGTCGATTTTCACTATGTGCGCGCCGGCACGCCGCCGCCGGCCGCCGATCTGATCATCCTGCCGGGTTCGAAGAACGTGCCGGACGACCTCGCGTTTCTGCGCGCGCAGGGCTGGGACGACGTGCTCGCGCGGCATCTGCGCTACGGCGGCCGGGTGATCGGCATTTGCGGCGGCATGCAGATGCTGGGCCGCGAGATCGCCGATCCCCATGGCGTCGAGGGCGCACCCGGCACCTTTGCGGGCTTCGGCTGGCTGGACTTCGCGACGGTGCTCACGCGCGACAAGACGCTGAAGAACGTGAGCGGGCGCCTCGCGCTGCCCGGCGCGCCGGACGTGGCCGGCTACGAGATTCATATGGGCGAGACGCGCGGACCTGCATTGGACACGCCGGCGCTGCGACTCGAGCGTGCTGGCTCGCATCAGGGTGATGCGGACTCTGGCCGTCCCGACGGCGCGTTGTCCGCCGATGGCCAGATTCTCGCGACCTACGTGCACGGGCTGTTCGACACGCCGGCCGCGTGCGCGGCGCTACTCGCGTGGGCGGGTTTGAGCGATGCCGAAGCGCTCGACTATCCGGCGTTGCGCGAGGCGTCGCTGGAACGGCTGGCCGATACGCTCGCCGGGCACGTCGATATGCGCAGGCTGTTCGCCGCGCTGGGGTGACGCTTTGCGCCGGATTATTTCACCGGCTTGAAAGCAGTTGCCGCACGGGCGGTGCGCTCAGTACAGCACCATCTGCGTGCAACGAAACAGCGCGATGGTTTTGCCATCCGGACCGGTGACCGTCGCGTCCCAGACCTGCGTGCTGCGCCCAAGGTGCACACCCTTCGCGACCGCGCGGATCGTGCCCTGCGTCGCGGTGCCGAGGAAGTTGCTCTTCAGCTCGATGGTCGTGAAGTTGCGCGAGTTTTCGGGCAGATGCGCGATGCACGCGTAGCCGCAGGCGGTGTCGGCGAGGCCGATCACGGTGGCCGCGTGCAGGAAGCCGTTCGGCGCGAGCAGCTCCTCGCGCACGGTCAGCTCGGCCACCAGCGTGCCCTCGTCGACGCTCAGCACGCGCAGGCCCAGCAGGTCCGGCAGCTTGCCCTTCTGGCGCTCCTGCAGGCGTTCGACGGTAAATTCCGGGCGCAGTTTGCTCATGAGATTCAGGTCCTTGTCGGAAAAAAACGGCGGGTTGGAGCGGCCGATTCGCGATGCGGGGGCTTCGGCCGCGCTGATTTGCCGATATTATCAACGGCTGAACCGGTGGGCGTACCTGGAGACCGCACTTCGAACGGCAGCGATTGGAGCCCGCCGGCGCCGGTCATGGTGGACCGGCGGCAACGGTGCAATTGCGCGGCAAACCGGCTGGCGTTGGCCAGCCTTCTTTCCGGGAGATTTCATGTCGGTGATCGTGGTGGCGAATCCGAAGGGCGGCGTGGGCAAGAGCACGCTATCGACCAATCTGGCCGGCTATTTCGCCGCGGCGGGCGAATGGGTCGCGCTGGCCGACCTCGACAAGCAGCACTCCGCGCACGCGTGGCTCGAGTTGCGGCCCGACACGCTGCCGGCCATCGAGAGCTGGGAAGTCAATCCCGACACGCCGGCCAAGCCGCCGAAGGGCCTCGAGCACGCGGTCGTCGATACGCCGGCGGGCCTGCACGGCAATCGCCTGAACATCGCGCTCGATCTCGCCGACAAGGTGATCGTGCCGCTGCAGCCGTCGCTGTTCGATATTCTCGCGACCCAGGAATTTCTCGAGCGGCTCGCGAAGGAAAAGGCGGTCAGGAAGGGCGCGATCGAGGTCGGCGTGGTCGGCATGCGCGTCGATGCTCGCACCCGCTCGGCCGAGCAGCTGCATCGTTTCGTCGAGGGATTGAAGCTGCCGGTGCTGGGCTTTCTGCGCGACACGCAGAACTACGTGCAGCTCGCGGCGCACGGCCTGACGCTGTGGGACGTCGCGAAAAGCCGCGTGGAGAAGGATCTGGAGCAGTGGCAGCCGATCGTCGACTGGACGAACGGCACGGGGAAGAAGGGCTGAGGCGGAGGCCGCCCGCCATCAGTCAGGCGTCGAGCCGGGCGTCGCTCAGTTCCAGGCTTGGGTGGGCACGTGGTCGCGGCTGCCCTTGATCTTGTTGTTTTCATCGACGAACACGAGGTCCGGCTTCCAGCCCGCCTTCAGCTCCGCCTCGTCGACCACCGCGAACGCCGCGATGATGACCAGATCGCCGAGCTGCGCGCGACGCGCGGCCGAGCCGTTCAGCGAAATCATGCCGCTGCCGCGCTCGCCCTTGATCGCGTAGGTCGAGAAGCGCTCGCCGTTGTTGATGTTCCAGATGTCGATCCGTTCGTTTTCGACGATGTTCGCCGCTTCGAGCAGGTCTTCGTCGATCGCGCACGAGCCCTCGTAGTGGAGCTCGCAGTGCGTGACCGCGACACGGTGAATCTTCGACTTCAGCATATTGCGTTGCATGATCAATCCAATCCTGTGTGACTGCGCAGTGTAACTGTGTTTGCGCGGGCGGTTGCGGCGTCAGATTTCGAGGTTGTCGATGAGCCGGGTCGCGCCGAGCTTCGCGGCGGCCAGCACGACGAGCGGTGCGTCGGCGTCCTGCGCGCCCGGCGCGATCAGGTTCGAGCGCTTGCGGATCGCGATGTAATCGGGATTCCAGCCGCGTGTCGCCAGCGTAGCTTTGGCCGCCTCTTCGAGCTTCGCGAAGTCGCGCTCGCCCGCGAGCACGGCGTCGCGCACTCTATTGAGTTCGGCGGCCAGCGTCGGCGCCTCGGCGCGCTCGGCGGCCGACAGAAAGCGGTTGCGCGAGCTCAGCGCGAGGCCGTCGGTGTCGCGCACGGTTTCGGCGGCGACGATGTCGGTCGGCAGCGCGAACTGGTGGCACATCTGGCGGACGATCATCAGCTGCTGGTAATCCTTCTTGCCGAACACCGCGACGCGCGGCTGCACGCACGACATCAGCTTCATCACGACGGTACAGACGCCGTGGAAGAAGCCGGGGCGGAATTCGCCCTCGAGGATGTCGCCGAGATCGTGCGGCGGATGCACGCGATACTCCTGCGGCTCCGGATACATGTCCCGTTCGGTCGGCGCGAACAGCACGTAGACGCCTTCCTTCTGCAGCTTCTCGATGTCGGCTTCGAGCGTGCGCGGGTATTTGTCGAAATCCTCGTTCGGGCCAAACTGCAGACGGTTGACGAAGATGCTCGCCACCACCGGGTCGCCGTGCTGGCGCGCGAGGCGCATCAGCGACAGATGACCCTCGTGCAGGTTGCCCATCGTCGGCACAAAGGCCGTGCGATTCTGGCCGCGCAACTGGTCGCGCAATTCATGGATCGAGCTGATGACTTTCATGATCGGACAGGGATAGGCTCGCGCGGCGCGCGATCCGGTTGGCGCAAGACCTGCGGAATCGCGCGGGCCATTGCTTCACCGGCAAATGACGGGTTGGGAGCGCGGATTGTAGTGGATTTGGGCAGCGGACGCACCGAAACGAGGCGTCAGTTTAGAGCGGCGCGCCGTGCAGTTGCCACGGACTTCCCGGTGACGCCCGCCAGGCTTCGTTGAGGCAGTTTGTAGCGATTTTCCCACGGTCCGGCCGTGGTAAGGCCGTCGGAAACCGGTGGTCCGGCCCTCAAGCCGGCAGATACGCGAGCCGCACGTAAATCGGCGCGAACGGTTCCGCCTGGGTGATTTCGACCAGCGATTCACGGCACAGCTCGAGCACGGCGATGAAGTTCACGACCACGACCGGCACGCCGCGGCTCGTGTCGAACAGATCGGAAAACTCGATGAAGCGCGCGTTCTGCAACTGCCGCAGGATCAGGCTCATGTGCTCGCGCACCGACAGCTCCTCGCGCGAAATCTTGTGATGCTGAACCAGCTTCGCGCGCTTGATCACGTCGGCCCACGCGGCGCGCAGGTCGTCGCTGTTCACGTCCGGGAAACGCGGCGTGACGCTCTGCTCGATGTAGACCTCGGCGCGCAGGAAATCGCGCCCGAGCTGCGGCAACTGGTCGATGCGTTGCGCGGCGAGCTTCATCTGCTCGTATTCGAGCAGGCGGCGCACCAGTTCGGCGCGCGGGTCTTCGGCTTCCTCGCCGGTGTCGGCTTTTTTCACCGGCAGCAGCATGCGCGACTTGATCTCGATCAGCATCGCGGCCATCAGCAGATACTCGGACGCGAGTTCGAGATTGGTCTTGCGCAGTTGTTCGACGTAGCCGAGATATTGCTCGGTGACATCCGCCATCGGGATGTCGAGCACGTTGAAGTTCTGCTTGCGGATCAGGTACAGCAGCAGGTCGAGCGGTCCCTCGAAAGTCTCGAGGAACACCTCGAGCGCGTCCGGTGGGATGTACAGGTCGTTCGGCAGCTTGAATAGCGGCTCGCCGTACAGACGCGCGAAAGCGACGCCGTCGACCGTGTCGGGCGTCGAGTCGGTGGCAGGCGTGGAAAGCGCAGTGTCGGACGGTGCCGGGCCGTGGACCGGGCCGTGGACTGGGCCGTGAAGCGGACCGTGAAGCGGACCATGTACCTCGTCGGCGTGACTCATCGTCGGCGTGACTGGGGCGCTTAGAAGTTCTGGTAGTACGAGTAAGGCGTCTGTTCCACGCGCGAAGCTTTCTGCTCGGCGCGCTCTTCCAGATCGATCGGCTGTTTGTCCCACAGCAGTGCGCGGCCTTTGCGTTGCTCGGCCTCCAGACTGGGCTTCTGTTGCTTGAGCTGGTTCAGGAACTGGGTGATGTCCGATTGATACATGGCTCGACGTCCGTGGTGGGTAAGGTGGCGGCTCTCGGGCTGGCCGCTGCGCGGTGCCGCGAGGACGGCGCCGTCGTCCGCGATTTTACCGCATGCGTCGCGCGCGGTCGAAAATCGCCGCGCGGCGCCCATTTTCGAGATGTAGCGTGGGGCTTCGCCGAGGGCATGAGAGGGGCCGATCAGGGTCGCGTTGTGGTCAAATAGCATGCCTCGATCGCGCAACGCGGCCGGGGCGCCAGAATTCACTCATTGAGGCCGGAGGTCCTGTTTGGCGGGAGGTACGATCGACAAGCCGCGTGCGTGGCGCGGCGAGACCGGCCAGACGCACGGGCGCGCGCGTGAGCGCGAGGCGCTCGCGCGGTGCTGGCTACGCGTGTCGCTCGCCTTCGGCCTCCTGATGTTGCTGCTCGCCGTGGGTGAGGCTCACGCGGCCAGCAAGGCACCGAGCTACAAGGTCGAGGTGGTTGCCGAGCCGCGCGCGCTGCGCCGGCTGCTCGAACAGCACCTCGATATCTCACGTTTCGCGAAGCGGTCCGACGTCACCGACGACCAGTTCTCGTTCCTGATCACCGCGACACCGCAGCAGGTGCGCGATCTCGCCGCGACGCAGGGCTATTTCTCGCCGCTCGTCAGCACCGACGTGCGCACCGTCAACAACGTGCGGCAGGTCACCGTGCGCGTCGAGCCGGGCGCGCAGACCAAGGTCACGTCGGTCGATCTGTCGTTTCGCGGCGCGGTGCTGACCGAAGACCCGTCGCGCGAGAACGCGACGCGCTTCGCGTTCTCGCTGCACGAAGGCCAGCCGTTCTCGCAGGGCGACTGGGACGACGCGAAGAACGCGTCGCTGCGCGAGCTGCAATCGCGCCGCTATCTCGCCGCGAAGATCTACCACTCCGAGGCGCTGATCGATCCGCGCACGCACACGGCGAAGCTGTCGGTGGTCTACGACAGCGGGCCGACCTTCACGATGGGCCAACTCGACGTGCAGGGCACACAGCGCTATCCGGAACGCATCGTCCATAACGTCAATCCGATCTCGCCGGGCGACATCTACGACACCCGCACCGTCGCCGAGCTGCAGCGGCAGTTGCAGAACACGCCGTACTTCGCGAGCGTCGCGATCGACCTTGACAACGACCCGACCAAACCGCTCGACACACCCGTGCATGTGAAGGTGTCCGAGTTTCCGTATCACAGCTTCCGCGGCGGCGTCGGCTATTCGACCGACAACGGCGCGCTCGTGCAGGGCGGCTACACCTATCTGAACACCTTCGGTGCGGCGTGGCCGTTCACGATCGAGGGACGCGCCGACCAGATTCAGCAATGGGGGCAGGTCCAGCTGTCGATGCCGCCGGGTCCGCGCGGCTGGACCAACAGCGTGCTCGCGTCGTACACCACCACCGACGTCTCGGACACGCGCATCTACAGCATTCGCGGCGGCATACAGCGCTCGCGCACGTCGCAGTTTCTCGACTACAGCTACTCGCTGCTGTTCTACAACGACCAGCTCAACCAGAACGCGGCGCCGCCGAGCCGCGCGCACGCGTTGGTGCCGGGCTGGTCGTGGACGCGACGCGACACCGACGACCCGTTGTTCCCGCGCCGCGGCAACCTGGTCCACGTCGAGGCGGGCTTCGCGGTCAAGGGGGTGCTCGCCGACCAGTCGTTCATTCGCGGCTACGCGCGCGGTCAGCAGTATTTCCCGATCGGCGTCGACGACATCGTGGTGTTCCGCGCGGAGCTCGGCGGCGTCTTCACGAGCGGTAGCTCGAGCGGCGTTCCGGCATCGCTGCTGTTCCGCGCGGGCGGCTCGAATTCGGTGCGCGGCTACGGCTTCCAGAGCATCGGTAATGACGTCGCCGGCTCGATCCTGCCGACCAAATACCTGGTGACGAGCTCGATCGAATACCAGCACTGGTTCTCGCACAACTGGGGCGCGGCCACGTTCTTCGACATCGGCACCGCGACCGATACCTGGGGCGAGAAAATCTTCTATCCGGGCGTCGGCGTCGGCGCGCGTTGGCGCAGCCCGGTCGGCCCGGTCAATCTCGATCTCGCTTACGGCATCCGCAATAACAGCGTGCGGCCGTATATCACGCTCGGCATCGCGTTCTGACGTGATGACGATAACCCGCTACCTTAATTGCCACGTTATCCGGCACCGCATTCACGCATGACCACCGACGTCACCGACCCGCCCCCCGCGCAGCCGCCCGGCGCCACGCCGCCCGAGCCGCCGGACGGGCAGCCGCCGCCCGACACGCCGCCGCCGAAGCGGCGTTGGGGCTGGCTGCTGCTGAAAACGGTCGCGGGCACGGTGACCGTGCTGATACTGCTCGCGGCGCTCGCGCTCGGCCTGCTGTACGGCGCGCTGACGACCGAGCGCGGCACCGCGTACGCGTGGCACGCGGCCGTGAAGCTGCTCGGCGGCCGGCTCGCCGGCACGCTCGACGGCGGCACGCTCGCGCACGGCGTGCAACTGCGCGACGTGCGCTGGCGCAGCCTCGACGGCAGCGGCACCGACATCGAGATCGACCGCATCGCCGGCAGCTGGGCGCTCGCGCGCGAGCCGTGGCGCTTCACGATCGACTTCCTGCACGTCGGCACGATCGACGCGCGCGTGGGGCCGTCGTCGTCGAGCAGCAATGAGCCATTGAAACTGCCGAAGGATCTGCAACTGCCGATGCAGCTGGAGATCCGCGATGTGCAGGTCGAGCGGCTGCTGCTGCACCAGGGCGGATCGACGACGGAGCTGTCGCGCTTCGCGTTTCATGGACGTAGCGACGGGCGTCATCACGAGGCGGCGATCGATCGGCTCGATACGCCGTTCGGGGCGCTGACGGCAGCGGCGAAGCTCGATGGCGTGCAGCCGTTTCCGCTCAGTGGCGAAGTCGGTTATGCGGGCAAGGTCAACGATGAAGCGGTGCAGGTGGACGGTCACCTGAGCGGCACGCTCGAGCAGCTCATCGCCGAACTCGATGCGAGCGGCATGAAGCTCGCCGGTCACGCGCGGGTCGAAGCGGCGCCGTTCGCCGCGGTGCCGTTGCAGCGCGCGACGCTGAGCTTCGATCATGTGAATCCGCAGGCTTTTGCGCCGGGGGCGCCGTTGGCCGACCTGGCGGTGCGCGCGGAGTTGCAGCCGGTGGAGCCCGGCGCGGCGAGCGCGGCCGGAGCGGCCAGCGTGCCCGGCGCGGCCAGCACGGCCAGCCCCGCCAGCCCCGCCAGCCCCGCCAGCCCCGCCAGCCCAGCCAGCCCCGCCAGCCCCGCCAGCCCAGCCAGCCCCGCCAGCACGGCCAGCACGGCCAGCGCGGCCAAACCGTCGGCCGCCAGCCATCCGCACCACCTCTTCGGCGGCCACCCCGCGCCGACCACACCGGCGGCGGGTTTCGCCGTCGCCGGCCACATCTCGATCGTCAACGCGAAACCCGGTGCGATAGACCAGAAACTGCTGCCGCTGATCGACGCGAACGCCGACGTGCGCCTCGACGCGCACACGCAAAGCATCTCGAACCTGAACGTGCGGCTCGTGCGCAACGCGACGCTCACCGGCGGCGGCGCGCTGAGCGGCCGGCACGGCCAGCTCGATCTGAAGGTCGCGCGGCTCGACCTGAACGCGCTGCAGGCGACGGTGCGGCCGACGCAACTGTCCGGCCCGATCGGCATCCGCCTGAACGACGACATCCAGACCTTGACGCTCGATCTCGCCGACCCCGCCGCCGCGCTGCGCGCCCAGGGCAAGATCACGTTCGACCCGGCCCGCATCAGCTTCAACGACGTGCGCGTCACGTCGGGCCGCGGCCGCATCGATCTGTCGGGCGCGCTGAAGCACGATCCGAACTCGACCTACAACCTGAAGGCGCAGCTGACCGATTTCGATCCGCTGTCGCTGACCTCGCAGATGCCGGCGCGCACGCCAGTCGCGACCGCCGGCGCGCCCGCCGCGAGCGGCGGCCAGCGCGAGCGGCAAGCGCAGGCCGCGGCGCTCGCGGGCAGCACCGCCGGCGCGAAGAGCGCGGCGCCCGGCGATCAGGCCGCGGCCATCGCGAAGAACGCCGCGAAAGCCGCCGTGCAGACCGAAGTGCTCGAGCGCAGGACGTCACCGCCCGCGCCGCGCGCGGCCCATGCGCCCCGCGCAGCGGCGCACGCGACCGCGCCGGCGCGCCGGATCGAGGCACGCGTGAACGCCACGCTCACGGCGGCCGGGGTGCTCGCACCGGTCTTCACGACGCGCGCCGAATTCAAGCTGGGCCCGAGCGTCTACGACGACCTGCCGCTCACCGGCGGCGGCACGGTCCAGCTGGCCGGCTCACGAATCCTGCCGAGCCACGCCAATCTTTCCGTGGCGGGCAACCAGGTCAATCTGCAAGGCAGCTTCGGCGCGGCCGGCGACCGGCTGCGCTTCGCCATCGACGCGCCGCAGCTCGATCGGCTCGGTTTCGGCATCGCGGGCGCGATCGCCGCCGACGGCGACCTCACCGGCTCGTTCGCGCACCCGAACGTGACGCTGAACTACAAGGCCGACAGCGTCGTATTCGCGAGCAACCGCGTCGGCCACGCGGAAGGCCACGCCGAGTTGCGCGACGGTGCGAACGGCGCGCTCGCGTTCACGACCGACGCGCGCAATCTCAGCGCAGGCGGCGTCGACCTCGCCACGCTGACCGCCCGCCTGTCCGGCACGCGCGCGAACCACACGCTCGAAGCCGCCGCGACCGGCAAGCTGCAGGAGCGGCCGCTCGATCTCACGCTTGCCGCCCACGGCAAGCTTACCGACACGCGCGACGGCTCGCGCTGGGACGGCACCGTCACGCGTCTGCAGAATCGTGGCACGCCGGCGCTCAATCTCGAAGCGCCGCTTGCGGTCAGCGCCGGGCCGGGGCACCTGACGCTCGGCGCGACGCATCTGACGATCGAAGGCTCGGTGCTGACCCTGAAGTCGTTCGCGTTCGATCACGGCCGCATCCAGTCGGCCGGCAGCCTGACCGACGTGTCGGTTGCGCACTTGCAGGAGCTGCGCCGCCAGATCACCGGCGAGCCGCCTCACGTGCGCACCGACCTCGTGTTCGACGGCGACTGGGATTTCTCGCTCGGCGCGACGGCGAGCGGCTACGTCGAGCTGCGCCGGCGCAGCGGCGACGTGACGGTCGAGATCGGCCGCGGCCTCGCGTCGATGGGCATCGGCGCGATCCGCGCGCGCGCCGAGTTCACCGGCGGCAACCGGCTCAACGCGACCGTGCATGCGCAGGCGAGCCGGGTCGGCGTGATCGATGCCGACGCGCACACGCCGCTCGTGCTGCGCGACGGCATGTTGAACGTCGATCCGCAAAGCGCGCTGTCGGGCACCGTGAACGCGAACGTGCCGTCGCTGCGCACGACGGGCGGCCTGCTCGGCCCCAGCTATCTGCTCGACGGCCGTCTCGCGCTGAAGCTCGCGCTCGGCGGCACGGTCGGCAAGCCGAACGTGACCGGCGCGCTGACCGGCGACGGCCTGTCCGCGACGGTCGTGAGCCAGGGCGTGCAACTGAAGGACGGGGTCGTGCGCATCGCGCTGTCGCAGAACATGGTGGACTTCCAGCAGGTCGAGTTTCATGGCGCGAGCGGCACGCTGCGCGCGACCGGCCGCGTGCGTCTCGACAGCTCGGAGCCCGACATGACCGCGAGCATCGTCGCGGACAAGCTCGATGTGTTCGCGTCGCCGGACCGCCATCTGTCGCTGTCGGGCAGCGCGAACATCTCGAACGGCGGGGTGGAGCGCGGCCCGGTGATCAACGGCAAGTTCGTGGTCGACAGCGCGCTGTTCGATCTGCCCGAGCAGGCCGCGCCGAGCCTCGGCGACGACGTTGTGATCATCCGCCCGGACGGCACGCGCTCGGGTGGCCGGCTGCCTCCGATCGAAGGCGGCGAGCGGCCGGCGAGCCCGTTCGCGCCGCGCGCCAACATCGAGATCGGCCTCGGCAACAACTTCCGCTTCCGCGGCAAGGGCGCCGATCTCGGCCTCGCCGGTACGATCACCGCGACGAGCGCGCCCAATACGCCGCTGCGCGCGGTCGGCAACGTGCGCGTGACGCCGGGTTCGACCTACACCGCGTTCGGCCGCAAGCTCGCGATCGAGAACGGCTTCTTCACGTTCAACGGTCCGGTCACGAATCCGGGCATCAACATCCTCGCGATGCGCCGCAACCAGCAGGTCGAGGCCGGCGTGCAGGTGACGGGCACGCTGCAAGCGCCGGTCGCGCGGCTCCTGTCGGAGCCGAACGTGCCGGACAACGAAAAGCTGTCGTGGCTGCTGTTCGGCCATGGCACCGACCAGGGCAACAACCTCGGCCAGCAGAGCACGATGACGACCGCGCTCGCGCTGCTCGGCAGCGCGACGGGCGCGCGGATCGCGCAGACGGTCGGGCTCGACGAGTTTTCGATCGGCCGCAGCGATGTCGGCCTGACCGATCCGCAAGTCGTGATGGTGTCGAAGGCGATCAACGAGTGGCTCGTGATCGGCTACGAGCAGGGGCTGCAGTCGGCGAGCAACGCGATCAAGGCGACGATCAATCTGTCGCGGTACTGGTCGCTGGTCGTTTATGGCGGCACGTTCTATGGCGTCGACGTGCTGTACACGCGGCGCTTCGATCGGATCACGTGGTGATGGGGGCGGCGTGCCACACCGAGCCACGCCGCGTTGGTCGCCTCACGCGACCGGCAGCGCGGACCTGACCGTGGCAACCTGATCGCCGTTGCCAGGCCGCAAAAGAAAACGGCACGCTTTTTTTCGAGCGTGCCGTTTTTCATATCTGCGGCAAAGCGCCTGAAACGCGCCGCGCGTGTTACTTCACGCGCATGCCGGGCTTCGCGCCGCTATGCGGCTCGAGCACGTAGAGGCCCGGTTCGGCCTTCTCGTCCGCCGCCGATGCCGCCAGCACCATGCCCTCGGACATGCCGAACTTCATCTTGCGCGGTGCGAGGTTCGCGACCATCACGGTCAGCTTGCCGATCAGCTGCTCCGGCTGATAGGCGGACTTGATGCCCGAGAACACGTTGCGGGTCTTCTCTTCGCCGACGTCGAGCGTCAGTTGCAGCAGCTTGTCCGAGCCTTCCACCGCCTTGCAGTCGACGATCTTCGCGATGCGCAGATCGATTTTCGCGAAGTCGTCGATCGAGATGATGCCGGACTCTTCTTCGTGCGCAGCAGCGACCGCCTTGGCGTGCGCCTTCGCCTTGGCCTTCGCGTCGGCCGGCGCCGCTTCGGGCGTGGCTTGCAGCGAGTCGCGGTTGGCCGCGAGCAGCGCCTCGATCTGCTTCGGATCGACGCGCGTCATCAGATGCTTGTACGCGTTGATCGGACGCGCCGAGCTGAGCGGCACGGCGGCGTCGGCCCACACCAGCGGCTCGATGCCGAGGAAGGCCTCGACCGCTTCGGCGAGCTTCGGCAGCACCGGCTTCAGCGCCAGCGACAGCAGACGGAACGCCTCGATGCTGACGCTGCAGGTCTCGTGCAGCGCGACCGCGTTGGCCGGGTCTTTCGCCTGATCCCAGGGCTTTGCGGTATCGACGTAGGCGTTGACCGAGTCGGCGAGCTCCATGGTCTGACGCAGCGCGCGGCTGTACTCGCGCGCTTCGTAGTGCGCGGCGATCTGCGGCAGCGCCGCGCGCAGCGTGCCCAGCAGCGGATGATGCATCGCGCTGTCCTGCACGCGGCCGTCGAAGCGCTTGATCAGGAAGCCGGCCGCGCGGCTCGCGATGTTCACGTATTTGCCGACCAGATCGCTGTTCACGCGTGCCTGGAAGTCGTCGAGGTTCAGGTCGAGGTCTTCCATCGTGCTGTTCAGCTTGGCCGCGAAGTAGTAGCGCAGCCATTCCGGATTCAGGCCGGTGTCGATCACGCTTTGGGCGGTGATGAAGGTGCCGCGCGATTTCGACATCTTCGCGCCGTCGACGGTCAGAAAGCCGTGCGCGAACACGTTGGTCGGCGTGCGATGGTTCGAGAACTCGAGCATCGCGGGCCAGAACAGCGTATGGAAATACAGGATGTCCTTGCCGATGAAGTGGTACTGCTCGGCGGTCGAGCCCTTGCGGACCCACGCGTCGAAGTCGAGGCCGCGCTTTTCGGCGAGATTCTTGAAGCTCGCGTAGTAGCCGACCGGCGCGTCGAGCCACACGTAGAAATACTTGCCGGGCGCGCCCGGAATCTCGAAGCCGAAGTACGGCGCGTCGCGCGAGATGTCCCAGTCGGCGAGCTTGGCTTCGCCGGCCTCGCCGAGCCATTCGCGCATCTTGTTGGTCGCTTCCGGCTGCGCGAGGCCGCTGACCCACGCGCGCAGGAAGTTCTCGCAGCGCGGATCGGACAGGCGGAAGAAGTAGTGCGTCGAGGTCTTGCGGATCGGCGTGGCACCCGACACGACCGAGTACGGATTGACGAGCTCGGTGGGCTGGTAGGTCGAGCCGCAGACTTCGCAACTGTCGCCGTATTGGTCTTTCGCGCCGCATTTCGGGCACTCGCCCTTGATGAAGCGGTCCGGCAGGAACATTTCCTTGACCGGGTCGTACGCCTGTTCGATCTCGCGCGCGTCGATCAGCCCCGCTTCCTTCAGCGCGAGGTAGACGCTTTCGCTGAGCACGCGGTTTTCGTCGGAATCGGTCGAGTAGTAGTTGTCGAACGAAATGCCGAAGCTGTCGAAGTCGCGCTTGTGTTCCAGCCACACGCGATCGATCAGCTGCTTCGGCGTCAGACCTTCTTTTTCCGCGCGCAGCATGACCGGCGTGCCGTGCGTGTCGTCGGCGCCGACGTAGTAGACCTCGTGGCCGTGCATTCGCAGCGCCCGGACCCAGATGTCCGTCTGGATATATTCGACCAGATGGCCGATATGAATCTGCCCGTTCGCATACGGAAGGGCCGACGTGACGAGAATCTGACGGCGGCCGGACGGCGCGCCTGCTGGGAGGTCGGTGGCGGGTGCTGACATAACGATTGGGGGTGCCTGCGGGGGGACGAAACGATGATTTTAGCAGGGCGCACGCCGCACGCGGGCCGGGCGCGGCGGGCTGGACGAACTGAGCGGAAGGGATGGGCGCGGCGGTGGGGGACAGCCAGGAGCGACGCCTGGCGAGGCGGGGTGCAAAACCGCGCGGGCAAAAAAAAACCGGGGTCGATAAACCCCGGAGCAACAACGACAAGAGGAGAATGGTGACGTGACGGCTTCGCCAGCCACGTACCGTAAAGACAGACCGCGGATTTCCCGCAGAGTTCGAAATATTTTTCGAACCGTCGATAAAACGGTCCGGCAGTTCGTTCCGCCCGCCAGCCGGGCGCGTGCGGCTGACGAGCCCGGACAGCCCGGCGGCGCCTTCTCCTCGGGACTTGCCCTTATTGGGTCGCGTGCTGGGCGGTGGCGCGCAGATAGATTTCTACGCGACGGTTCGCCGCACGGCCGGCTTCGGTGTTGTTGTCGGCGATCGGCTGGTTCGGGCCCATGCCGGTGGCCGACAGACGCTGCGGCGCGATACCCCGTTGCGCCAGATAGCCGGTCACGCTCTCCGCGCGGTTGACCGACAGCGTCTGGTTGTATTGCAGCGAGCCGGTGTTGTCCGTATGGCCGACGACCGACGCGACCACTTCCGGATTCTGCTGCAGCGTCTGCGCGAGCTGGTCGAGCACTGGCGCGAACGTCGGCTTGATCGCATAGCTGCTGGTGTCGAACGTGACCGAACTCGGGATGTTCAGCTTGAGCGAGCCGTCCGGCTGCTCGGTGATCTGCGTGCCGGTGCCCTTGGTCGCGCCCGACATGCGGTTGCGGATGTTGTCCCAGTTGTAGCCGGTGATGCCGCCCACCGCCGCGCCGGTGGCCGCGCCGATCGCCGCGCCCTTGCCGCCGCCGAAGATCGCGCCGATCGCCGCGCCGGCACCGGCGCCCACGCCCGTACCGACGGCCGTGTTGGTGCCCTGTTGGGTTGCGCAGCCTGCCAACAGCGAGCCGGCCACGGCGAATACGGCCACGCGAGTCATGCTTCTTGCATTCATCTTGATTTCCTTTTGAGTGCGAATAAACCAGCGGGTAGCGGTCAGTCTATGCAGTGAACATTACGGCAATGCAGCGACCACTCAGAAAGTTCGGAGGCGACTCCTGCGCCTTGCTTCGCGCGGTCCGACAGCGAAGAAGGGTCTTCGGGCACCGTGTGCCGTCAGACACTACAATAATGCCTGAAACACACAGCGATGCGACCCTACGGCGTCCCGCGTGCCCGGAAGGGTGCCCGGCACGTCGGATTTTCGCAATGCCACATAACAATTTCTTGCAAATTCCGCCGCGTGGGCGATCGGTCCAACTCGCCGCGCCGCACCTCTTCCCCACGGAGTATCAATGAGTATCGATCGGGCTTTGGTCGACGCCGCCGTCGCGGCCGTCACTGACCCCAACACCGGCGCGCCGTACGCGGCCGCGAAGAGCATCCGCAGCGTGGTCGTGGAGGGCGACGCGGTCAGCCTTCAGGTCATGCTCGGCTACCCGGCAAAGAGCCAGTACGACGCGATCCGCCAGCAGTTCGCCGACGCGTTGCGCGCGGTGCCGGGCGTCGCGGACGTGCGCGTCGAGGTTTCGCAACAGATCGCCGCGCATACCGTGCAGCGCGGCGTGAAGCTGCTGCCCGGCGTGAAGAACATCGTCGCGGTCGCGTCGGGCAAGGGCGGCGTCGGCAAGAGCACGACCGCCGTCAATCTCGCGCTCGCGCTCGCGAGCGAGGGCGCGTCGGTCGGCATTCTCGACGCCGACATCTACGGCCCGTCGCTGCCGACCATGCTCGGCATCGAGGGCCGCCCCGAATCGCCGGACGAAAAATCGATGAATCCGATGACCGGCCACGGCGTGCAGGCCAACTCGATCGGCTTTCTGATCGAGGCGGACAACCCGATGGTGTGGCGCGGCCCGATGGCGACCTCGGCGCTCGAGCAGCTGCTGCGCCAGACCAACTGGCACGAACTCGACTACCTGATCGTCGACATGCCGCCGGGCACCGGCGACATCCAGCTGACGCTCGCGCAGCGCGTGCCGGTCACGGGCGCGGTGATCGTCACGACGCCGCAGGACATCGCACTGCTCGATGCGAAGAAAGGCCTGAAGATGTTCGAGAAGGTCGGCATTCCGATCCTCGGCATCGTCGAGAACATGGGCCTGCACATCTGCTCGAACTGCGGCCACGAGGAGCACATCTTCGGCGCCGGCGGCGGCGAGCGCATGGGCAAGGAATACGGCGTCGACGTGCTCGGCAGCCTGCCGCTCGACATCACGATCCGCGAGCAGGCCGACTCGGGCCATCCGACGGTCGTCGCGGACCCGAACGGGCGCATCGCGGAGATCTATCGCTCGATCGCGCGCAAGGTCGCGGTGCATATCGCCGAACGCGCGCGCGACATGAGCTCCAAGTTCCCGAACATCGTCGTGCAGAACACCTGAGCGGCCGTCGGGGCGAGGGGTTAGGGGTGATCTCGATCCCTATTTTCACGAACTCTCGCGGTATCATGTCGACTTCACGAGTTCGGCTCGGCGGCCGCAGGGGCGGCCGCCAGGCCGGCAAGAGGATCGCATGGGAAAACGAATCGACGGGCACGCGGTACATGCGTTCATCGTCCTGACTGCCGGCTGTGTGCTGTTGAGCGGCTGTGGCGTATTCCTGAGGCCACAGGAAAAGCGCGCCGACGCGCAATTGCTGCCCACCGTGGGCAATCAGGCGCATGGCCTCGTGACCTTTATCGAGCACTCGGACGGCGTCCAGGTCACCTACAATCTCACCGGCTTGCCGCCCAATAGCGACCACGCGCTGCAGGTGCACGAGCGCGGCGACTGCAACGCCGCCGACGGCTCCAGCGCCGGCCCGGTGTTTTCGCCGGCGGCCGAACGGCTCAAGACAGGCGCGCGCGTCGAGGGCGATCTCGGCAACATCCATGCGGACGCGAACGGCGTGGCCACCGGCTTCATCGTCGCGCCGGACGTGTCGCTCGACGGCATCCGCTCGGTGCTGCAGCGCGCGGTGCTGCTGCACCACGACGCGACCGATCCCTACGCCTACCCTCAGCATGGCGCCGGCACGGCGATCGCCTGCGGCGTGATTCGCCAGCAGTGAACGGCGGGCGAGCTTCGGCCGCCGAGCCACCGCCCGGTGGCGCGCCGCGCAATGCCGCCGCGCCTGTCAGTAGACACCCCTTGAAGGGCGCGCCTGGCGCCATCGGCGGCAGCGTTTCCGTGATCGCGTAAAATAAGCGGCCTTCGCCGGCTGGGCGCCGTAGCGCCGCCGGCCGATTTCATCTACCTTTCGTCACACCTGATATTCACGTCGAGCAGCTCTCACCTATGACCATCAAATCTGACAAGTGGATCCGGCGCATGGCCGAGTCGCACAAGATGATCGAGCCGTTTGCGCCCGATCAGGTTCGCGTCTCCGAAGACGGCCGGAAGATTGTCAGCTACGGCACTTCGAGCTACGGCTACGACATCCGCTGCGCCGACGAATTCAAGATCTTCACCAACATCAACTCGACGATCGTCGATCCGAAGAACTTCGACGAGAAGTCGTTTGTCGATTTCAAGGGCGACGTCTGCATCATCCCGCCGAATTCGTTCGCGCTCGCGCGCACGGTCGAGTATTTCCGCATTCCGCGCAGCGTGCTGACCGTGTGTCTCGGCAAGTCGACGTACGCGCGCTGCGGGATCATCGTCAACGTGACGCCGTTCGAGCCGGAATGGGAAGGGCACGTCACGCTCGAATTCTCGAATACGACACCTTTGCCTGCGAAAATCTACGCGAACGAAGGCGTCGCCCAGGTGCTGTTTTTCGAAAGCGACGAAATTTGTGAAACGTCGTACGCGGATCGCGGCGGCAAGTATCAAGGTCAGCACGGCGTCACGTTGCCGAAAACGTGAGCTCGGCAGCGTCTTGACCCACCAGTAATTCGGGTGACCGCTGCGCTTTCTACATAACGCAGCGGTCGTTTTCTTTTTGGAGAATCGCCCATGAAGTTCCGTTTTCCCGTCGTCATCATCGATGAAGATTTCCGCTCCGAGAACATCTCGGGTTCCGGCATCCGGGCTTTGGCCGAAGCCATCGAGAAAGAAGGCGCGGAAGTGCTCGGGTTGACGAGCTACGGCGATCTGTCCTCGTTCGCGCAGCAGTCGAGCCGCGCCTCGTGCTTCATCCTGTCGATCGACGACGACGAGCTGCTGCCGTACGTCGATAACGTGGTCGTCGAAGGCGAGACGCCCGAGCTGGCCGCCGCGATCGTTGCGCTGCGCGCGTTCGTGACCGAAGTGCGCCGCCGCAATGCCGACATTCCGATCTTCCTGTACGGCGAAACGCGCACCTCGCGCCATCTGCCGAACGACATCCTGCGCGAGCTGCACGGCTTCATCCACATGTTCGAGGACACGCCGGAGTTCGTCGCGCGCCACATCATCCGCGAGGCGAAGGTGTATCTCGACGCGCTCGCGCCGCCGTTCTTCAAGGAGCTGGTGCAGTACGCGGACGAAGGTTCGTACTCGTGGCACTGCCCGGGCCACTCGGGCGGCGTCGCGTTCCTGAAGAGCCCGCTCGGCCAGATGTTCCACCAGTTCTTCGGCGAGAACATGCTGCGCGCCGACGTCTGCAACGCGGTCGACGAGCTCGGCCAGCTGCTCGACCACACCGGCCCGGTCGCGGCCTCCGAGCGCAACGCCGCGCGCATCTTCAGCGCCGACCACGTGTTCTTCGTGACCAACGGCACCTCGACCTCGAACAAGATCGTCTGGCACGGCACGGTCGCACCCGGCGACATCGTGCTGGTCGACCGCAACTGCCACAAGTCGATCCTGCACGCGATCACGATGACCGGCGCGATTCCGGTGTTCCTCACGCCGACGCGCAACAACTTCGGCATCATCGGCCCGATCCCGCGCAGCGAGTTCGAACCGGAGAACATCCGCAAGAAGATCGAGGCGAACCCGTTCGCGCGCGAAGCGCTCGCGAAGAACCCGAACCTGAAGCCGCGCATCCTGACCATCACGCAAAGCACGTACGACGGCGTGATCTACAACGTCGAGATGATCAAGGAGATGCTGGGCGAATGGCTCGACACGTTGCACTTCGACGAAGCATGGCTGCCGCACGCCGAATTCCACGAGTTCTATCAGGACATGCACGCGATCGGCGCGGGCCGTCCGCGCATCGGCGCGATGGTCTACGCGACGCACTCCACGCACAAGCTGCTCGCCGGCATCTCGCAGGCGTCGCAGATCGTCGTGCAGGATTCGAAGAACAGCCGCTTCGACAAGCATCGCTTCAACGAGGCATATCTGATGCATACGTCGACCAGCCCGCAGTACGCGATCATCGCGTCGTGCGACGTGGCCGCGGCGATGATGGAAGCGCCCGGCGGCACCGCGCTCGTCGAGGAGTCGATCGCTGAAGCGCTCGACTTCCGCCGCGCGATGACCAAGGTCGACACCGAATATGGCGACGACTGGTTCTTCAAGGTGTGGGGCCCGGACCAGTTCGCCGAGGAAGGCATCGGCTCGCGCGAGGACTGGATGCTGCGCCCGGACGACGCGTGGCACGGCTTCGGTCCGCTCGCCGAAGGCTTCAACATGCTCGACCCGATCAAGGCGACGATCGTCACGCCGGGTCTCGACATGGACGGCGGCTTCGGCGACACCGGCATTCCGGCCGCGATCGTCACGAAGTACCTGGCCGAGCACGGCATCATCGTCGAGAAGACGGGCCTGTACTCGTTCTTCATCATGTTCACGATCGGCATCACGAAGGGCCGCTGGAACTCGATGGTGACCGAGCTGCAGCAGTTCAAGGACGACTACGACACCAACCAGCCGCTGTGGCGCGTGCTGCCCGAGTTCGTGCAGCATCATCCGATGTACGAGCGTGTCGGTCTGCGCGATCTGTGCCAGCAGATCCACAGCGTGTATCGCGCGAACGACATCGCGCGTCTGACGACCGAGATGTACCTGTCGAGCATGGAGCCGGCGATGAAGCCGTCCGACGCGTTCGCGAAGCTCGCGCACCGCGAGATCGACCGGGTACCGATCGACGAACTCGAAGGCCGCGTCACGTCGATCCTGTTGACGCCGTATCCGCCGGGCATCCCGCTGCTGATTCCGGGTGAGCGATTCAACAGGACCATCGTCAACTATCTGCGTTTCGCGCGCGAGTTCAACGAACGCTTCCCGGGCTTCCATACGGATATCCACGGGCTGGTCGGCGAAATGGTCAACGGACGCATCGAATACTTCGTCGATTGCGTGCGTATTTGACGATGGCGCGGGTGAGGTTCCTGCCGGGCCTGCCGGGCATCGCGCGTTGGCGGCGCGGGGCCGGCGCGCTGGCGCTGGCGGCCGGCGTGGCGGGGCTCGGCGGCATCGTGAGTCCGGCCGCGCATGCCGAGGTGGCCGCCGCCGATCCGATCGACGCGTCGATGCGCGCGTGTCTTGCGCGCGCCGACATGTCGACGACGATGGGGCAGGTGCAGTGCATGGACAATGCGCGCATCGGCTGGAAGGCTGCGGTCGACAACGCGTACCAGCAGTTGCTCGCGAAGCTGCCGCCCGCGCGGCGCAAGCTGTGGGAAAAGAGCCAGTCGAGCTGGCTCGCGTCGCGCGAGGCCGAGAAGCAGTTGCTTGCCGCGGTATTCGCGACGACCCAGGGTTCGACGTACGTGCTTTCCGAAGCCGACATGCAGCTGCAGCCGGTGCGCGACCGCGCGCTCGTGCTGCGCAGCGCGCTCGCCGATGCGAGCGGTCCGGGCCCGCGCCGGCCGCGCGCGTGCAATGCCGATGCGCGTTGCGAACACGCGACGTTCGATCTGAACCGCTACTACCGGGTGCTCGAATCGAAAATGCCGGCGCAGTCGCGGCCGACGCTCGTGAACGCGCAACGCGCGTGGAGTGCGTATCTGACGGCGTCGACGCCGCTCGTCGACGAGCGCGGGCGCATCGATATCATTGGCGCGCGCGTCGCGACGATCAAGCGGCTCTCGGAAACGGCCGGCAACCACTGACGGCCGCCGGCCGGCGCGCCCCCCGCGCATTCAGTCCCATTGATAACGGTCTTTGCCCGGCTGCGGCGGCGCGAGCGCCGGCTCGCCGCGCAGGTCGCGCATCGCATCTTCGATCACGACGGACATCGTGTTGAGCGCGAGGTCGTTGTCGTCGGTGCCGAACGGTTCTTCGAGCTGCGACGCGATCGCTTCGTGCGCCATGAACGTGTACGCGACGAACACCGCGAACACCGGCGTGAAAATGCCGATGCTGTCGACCAGCCCGAACGGCAGCGACGCGCAGAAGAAGTACACGGTGCGGTGAATCATCACCGAATAGGCGAACGGCAGCGGCGTCGACGCGATGCGCTCGCAGCCGCCGATCACATCCGACAGTCCGCTCAGATTGCGGTCGAACGCGAGTACGGCCATCGGATCGAGCGCGCCCGCGCGTGCCGTGCGCCGCACCCATTCACCGAGGCACAGCATCAGCATGGCCGGCTTGTAGCGCGCAGCCATCACCCGTTCGAACAGCGCGCCGGGCAGCCGCGCGGCAAGGTCGTCGCGCGGCTCGGTCCGGCGCAGCTGATGTCGCAGCGCGTGCGGCAGCGCGCTCAGGATCGCCAGAAACTCGGCGGTATCTTCTTTGGGCAACTCGCGCGACGGCAGCGTCAGCGCCTGGCGCGTCAGCGAGCGCGACTCGTTGAGCAACTGCCCCCACAGCTTGCGCGCTTCCCACCAGCGGTCGTAGCTAGCGTTGTTGCGAAAGCCGAGAAATACCGCGAGCGCGATGCCGACCAGCGAGAACGGCGCGGTCGTGTTCAGGTTCAGACGGTTCAGATTGACCGGCAGCAGATGATCGTGCGCGGCGAGCGCAATGATCGAGATGAAGAAGATCAGGAAGAGCCGCGGCAGCAACTGCGGCAGCACCGAGCCGCGCCACGCGAGCAGCATGCGGAACCAGTGGAGGTGCGGGCGGATGATCATGGGAAAGCGGCTCGTATGACGCGATAGAGCGCCTATTATCGATCGCTTTGCCCGTCCCCCAAAACAGAAAAACCCGCGGCGGGCGCATCGGTTTCAATGCGCTCGCCGCGGGTCCGTTTGCCGCCGCCGGATCGGGACAGCCGCTAACCCGGCCTCAGTCGCGCGCCGACGAAGCCGCGCCGTGGCTCAGCCAGTCGAGTACGGCCGTCGCATCGTCGTCGGCGCCTTCGCGCGCTTTCTCGACCGTCTCGGCGACGTCGTCGCTCGGCACCGCGCGGCGAATCGCCACGCCGACCGCGAGAATGTCGATCATCACGAGGTGCAGGATGCGCGAGATCATCGACAGCTGCGACTCGCGAATCTCGATGTGATCGGTTTCCAGCGCCACGGTCGCGCGCTTCGCGAGCGGTGTGTTGCTCGACGTGATCGCGATCACCTGCGCGCCGGCCTGCATCGCGACGTCGAGCACGCGCAGCAATTCGGGTGCGCGCCCCGACTTCGACACCGCGACGATCACGTCACCCTTGCCGAGCAGCGCGGCCGAGGCCGCCTGCATGTACAGATCGCCGTACGCAATGGTCGGGATGCCGAAGCGGAAGAACTTGTAGTGCGCGTCCTGCGCGACGATGTTCGAATTGCCGAGCCCGTAGAACTCGATGCGCCGCGCGCCGTTCAGCAGGTCGATCGCGCGTTCCACGTGCTCGAAGTTCAGATGCTCGCGCAACTGCAGGATCGCCGACACGGTGTTGTCGAGCACCTTCGCGCCGAAGTCGGTCGCGGTGTCGCCGAGATGCACCTGGCTGTGGCTGACCGGAATCGTGCCGGTCAAACCGGTCGCGAGCTTCAGCTTGAAATCCGACAGCCCCTGGCAGCCGAGCGAGCGGCAGAAGCGGATCACGGTCGGCTGACTGACGTCGGCCTTGCGCGCGATGTCGACGATCGGATCGTTGATGATCGAACGCGGATGGTTCAAGGCGAGGTCGGCGACGCGGCGTTCGGCCGGCGTGAGCGCGTCGCGCATCTGGCGAATCCGCTCGAACACCGCCGACGAGCTGCCGCCCGCGCGGTTCGACAGCTGTTCCGCGAGAATCGCCGAGACGCCGAGAAACGCCGGGTATTCGGCGGTAATCACATAGGTCGGCACGTTCTGCAGATACGCCTCGAAGCGGCCCTTCGCCTCGAAGCGCTGGCGGAACGACGAACGCGCGAAGAACTCGCCCAGGCGCGGCACGACGCCGCCGCCGATGTAGATGCCGCCGAGCGCGCCGAGCGTCACCGCGATATTGCCGGCGAAGGTGCCGAGAATGCCGCAGAACACGTCGACCGATTCGGCCGCGAGCGGCTCGCCGTCGAGCGCGCGCTTGACCACCTCGGCCGGATTGACGCTGGCCGCCACGCGTTTCTTGTCGCGGCCCGCGAGCGCGCGATAGATCACCTCGATACCCGGACCCGCGGCCACCCGTTCGAACGACACGTGCGACCACTTCTTGCGCGCGTAGTGCAGCACGATCTCCTCGCGCTCATCGGCGGGCGCGAAGGTGGCGTGGCCGCCTTCGCTGCCGAGCGCGATCCAGCGGTCGTCGGCGGGAATCAGGCCCGACACGCCCATGCCGGTGCCGGGGCCGAGCAGGCCGATCACGCTGTTGGGCCGGCGCTGGCCGCCGCCCACCTGCACGCGCTGCGCGTCGGTGAGGCCGGGCAGCGCCATCGCGAGCGCGGTGAAGTCGTTGACGACGAGGAGCGTGTCGAAGCCGAGCGCGCGGCGCGTCGCTTCGATCGAAAAGGTCCAGTCGTGATTGGTCATGCTGACCTGGTCGCCGTCGACCGGGTTCGCAATCGCGATCGCCGCGTGATTGACGCGGCCGATCTTCGTGTCCTTCAGATACTTCTTGATGACGTCGGCGACACCCGGATAGTCGGCGCAAGGATAGACCTGCACCGAGCTGATCTCGCCGGGACCCGTCTCGAGCGCGAAACGCGCATTGGTACCGCCGATGTCGGCCAGCAGCCTCGGTCCGTCGGCGTGCTGGACCGCGCCCGGCACAGCTTTAGTTTGCACACCAGTAGACATCGAGTCTCACTCCCTTGTCGTTTGCCAGTTGCGAGATGGCATTTTTTTGTAGCGCAGCGGATGCGGCGTTGAGCACGTCCATCTTGCGCGGTCCTGCGATCAGCAGGAACAGATGCTTCACGTCCTTCAGCGCGGACAACGACCAGCTCACGCGCGCGTGCGGCGCCGCGCCCGGATGAACGGCGACGAACCGCTCGGTCGTGGTGATCGCGTGATCCCATTCGGGCGCGTCGGCGAAGATCGACGCGGTGTGGCCGTCTTCGCCCATGCCAAGCACCGCGACGTCGGGCGCCGTGGCGAAGCGCGGGTCCGCGTTCAACGCGGCGACGTGCGCATGCAGATCCTGGGTGGTGTCGACCAGCGGCCAGAAGGTCGCATGTTGCGCGGCGTTCTGCAGCAACGTGGCGTGCGCGAGTTGCGCATTGCTCGCGCTATCGGTCTCCGGCACCCAGCGGTCGTCGACCAGCGTGATCGCGATGCGGGGCCAGTCGAACGTCTGCGTCGACAACGTTTGCAGGAACGGACGCGGGCTGCTGCCGCCGGACACGGCCAGCATGGCCGGGCGCGCGAGCGGGGTTGACGTGCCGGTGCCGGCCGCCTGTGCGGCAAGCGACGCATGTAACGCGTCGCCCACCGCTTTCGCCAGCGCGTCGGATTGGGCGCGCTGGTCGTCGAAAGCGTGAAGCTGGATCACTTCTCCTCCGTGCTGCTTTCTTGTTAGGTCTGCGGAGTCAGCCTGACTGCTCTCGCGCGATGCCTGCAAGGCGGGGTGGCTTGCAGACGCCTGACACGATACCGGCGCGACTCCGTTCAGTTCGTCGGTGGTGTTGCCGACGCCGCGCTGGGTGTTTATCGCGCGCGGCGCCGTCCGTCAATTCATCAAAATCAATTCTCTTCTTCGAGCCAGCAAGTGCCGTGCTGCGCGAGCATCGCGCTCGCCGCGGCCGGTCCCCAGGTGCCCGCCGCGTACGGCTTGGGCGGCTTGGTCGAGACCTGCCATTCGTTCAGGATAGGCTCGACCCAGCGCCATGCGGCTTCCTGTTCGTCGCGCCGCACGAACAGCGCGAGACGCCCGTTGATCACGTCGAGCAGCAGGCGTTGATAGGCCTCCATCTGAGCTTCGCGGAAGAACCGGTCGAACGCGAGATCGAGGTACACGCTCGCGAGGTTCATGCCCTCGCCGGGCTGCTTCGCGAGACAGTACAGCCGAATCGTCTCGTTCGGCTGCAGCCGGATCACGAGGCGGTTCGCACCCGCGCGCAGCGCCGATGCGCCGAGCGCCGAATGCGGCACCGCACGAAAATTCACGACGATCTCGGCGACGCGATCGGCGAGCCGCTTGCCGGTGCGCAGGAAAAACGGCACGCCGGCCCAGCGCCAGTTCTCGATCTCGACCTTCAGCGCGACGAAGGTCTCGGTGGAGCTATCCGGCTTCACGCCGTGCTCGGTCGCGTAGGCCGGCACCGCGTTACCGCGGATCACGCCCGAATGATACTGGCCGCGCACCGCGACCTTGCCGATTTCCTGCGGATCGATCGGCTTGAGCGCGCGCAGCACGCGCAGCTTTTCGTCGCGCACCGAGTCGGAATCCATCGAGTGGGGCGGCTCCATCGCGACGATCGACAGCAGCTGCAGCAGGTGGTTCTGCACCATGTCGCGCAGCGCGCCGGTATTGTCGTAGAAATCGCCGCGCGCTTCGACGCCGAGCTCCTCGGCGATCGTGATCTGGATGCTCTCGACCCACTCGCGGCGCCACAGCGGCTCGAAGAGCGCATTGCCGAAGCGCAGCGCGAGCAGGTTCTGCACCGGCTCCTTGCCGAGGTAATGGTCGATCCGGTAGATCTGTTCTTCCGCGAAGATTTCGCCAACCGCATCATTAATTGCGTTCGACGACTTCAGGTCGTAGCCGAGCGGCTTTTCGAGCACGATGCGCGAGTTCTGGTTCAGACCCACCGCGGCGAGCGCATGGCAGATCGGCACGAACAGCGACGGACCCGTCGCCAGATAGAACACGCGGATGCCGGGCATCGGCTGGATCGCGTCGCGCAGCAGCGCGAAGTCGTCCGGATTGCCGAGATCGATCTTCACGAACTCGATGCGCGCAAGGAAGCTCGTCCATGCGGCTTCGTCGAGGCCGTTCTTCGACACATGCGGCTTGACGTGGCCGTCGACCCACTGCAGGTACTCGCCGCGATCCGCAATGTGTCGCGCGACCGCGACGATCTTGCCGCTGTCGGCGAGCATGCCGCCTGCGCGGTGCGCCTCGAACAGTGCGGGCAGGATCTTGCGCATCGACAGATCGCCAGTTCCGCCGAAGAGAACGAAGGTGAAGCTTGAGTCGGTATGCATGAGTCTCCGTCGATGTCCTGAAGGGCCGCCGCGCTGATCGGACGCTGCACGCGCAGCGACCCCGGAAGAGCGACCGTAGTCCGATAAAATATTTTTTGACACTGAATTGTAGTTTAACTACAATCCAAATCAAGAGGTAGCGTTAATTCGATGAAAAAAGCGTGCGGTGGAGAGAAAGAATGCACGCGTTTTGCGAATCGGCGGGCGTCCCCGGCATGCTAACGAACAAAGGGACAACGCCTTCCGGTACGCGCCAGCAGGGTGCCGGCGGACCTTACGGAAAGTCGGGGAGTCGACGGGCTTGGCGGGTCGTTGCCCGCGTGGCTGACGTCAGGCTGGCGTCGGGTTGGTGTATGAGGTACCTCGAGTCTGCCGCGCGATGCGGGCAGGCAAAAATCAAAAGAGGAGACATTCAGTTGCATCCCGAACCACTCACCTCTTGAGCGACCAGCGGCCGGACACCGGTCCGCCGGCACATGCCTTCGCGCATGCGCCCGACCGTGCTCGATCGCCCAGTGTTTTGCCTGTTTGAACCAACCACAGCACCCTGGCGACATCAGGGGCCATTCGTTTTTTTGTTCAGGTGTCTGGAGGAGATAAGCAATGAAATTTCGCGCGATCATGGGCGCTCTGTGCGCTGCGGGTCTGATGTGTGGCGTGTCGGCCGTACAGGCCGCCGAGTCGGTCGAAGTGCTGCACTGGTGGACTTCGGGCGGCGAATCCAAGGCCGTCGGCGTCCTCAAGGACGACATGACGAAGCAGGGCTACACGTGGAAGGACTTCGCGGTTGCGGGCGGCGCCGGCGCGGCTGCCATGACGGCACTGAAGACGCAGGTGATCTCGGGCAACGCACCGAGCGCCGCGCAGATCAAGGGTCCGCTGATCCAGGACTGGGCTTCGCAGGGCGTGTTGGTGCCGATCGATCCGGTCGCGGGCGACTGGAAGAAGAACCTCCCGCCGCAAATCGACAAGATCATGCAAGCGGACGGCCACTATGTTGGCGCGCCGTTTTCGGTGCATCGCGTGAACTGGCTGTACATCAACAAGGCAGCGCTGGACAAGGCAGGCGGCAAGGTGCCGACCACGTGGGCTGAGTTCTTCGCGGTGGCCGACAAGATGAAGGCCGCGGGCATCCAGCCGATCGCGATGGGTGGCCAGCCGTGGCAAGACCTGACGCTGTGGGAAGACGTGGTGCTGTCGGAAGGCGCGGACTTCTACAAGAAGGCGCTCGTCGACCTCGACGAGAAGACGCTGACCTCCGAGAAGATGGTTCAGGTGTTCGACACGGTCCGCAAGATCCAGGGCTATTTCGACGCGGGCCGCACGGGCCGTGACTGGAACCTCGCCACGGCGATGGTCATCAACGGCAAGGCCGGCATGCAGTTCATGGGCGACTGGGCGAAGGGCGAATTCACCAACGCCGGCAAGAAGTCGGGCGCGGACTACATCTGCGCGGTGGTGCCGCAAACGGACAAGGCCTACACGTTCAACGTCGACTCGTTCGTGTTCTTCCAGCAGAAGGGCCAGAAGGCCGCGACGCCGGGTCAGCTCGCGCTCGCGAAGACGATCATGTCGCCGGAGTTCCAGGAGCAGTTCAGCCTGTACAAGGGCTCGATCCCGGTGCGTCTCGGCGTGTCGATGGACAAGTTCGACGACTGCGCGAAGAAGTCGTACGCGGATGAGCAGGTCGCGATCAAGGCCGGCGGTTATGTGCCGTCGCTCGCTCACGGCATGGCTCAGCCGGATGCCGCGGCAGGCGCGATCTCCGACGTCGTCACGAAGTTCATGAACTCGCAGGAAGATTCGAAGACCGCGGTTCAGGCTCTCGCGAAGGCAGCGAAGACCAAGTAAGCGTAGGAAAGAAGCGTTGCGCCCGGCCGCTTGCATCTGAAGCACCGGGCGCGCCCTTCGGGCCGGGTCGGGTCGGACCTCGAGCTGCTGTCGTTCGAGAGCGCAGTCCGGTGTCACGCGGCTCACCCTGGTTTCATGGAGTCACACCCCGGCCGTCGCGGTCCCGCGCCATCAGCGCATGGGCATCCCGGCGGTACAGTTTCAGCAGGAGTCGAGTAGTGACTGCTTCCATCAGCGGGAACGGGAAAACGGCCACCGTCACCCGCCGCACGTCGCCCATGGCGGCCCTTGCCGATCGCTATATTCCGAAGCTGGTGCTCGCACCCAGCGTCGTGATCAGCCTGATCTTCGTGTATGGCTTTATTGGAATCACCGGCTATCTGTCGCTGTCTACTTCGCGGCTGATGCCTCGTTGGGAGTTCGCGGGTCTCGACCGCTATCGCGAGCTGTTCGAAAACGACGTGTTCTGGACCTCGGCCGCGAATCTCGGTTGGTTCGGCATTCCGTTCATCGCCATCTGTATCGGCCTCGGCCTGTTCCTCGCGATCCTGCTCGATCAGCAGATCCGCAACGAAGGCGCGCTGCGTGCCGTGTTCCTGTATCCGATGGCGCTGTCGTTCATCGTGACCGGCACCGCGTGGCAATGGATTCTGACGCCGAGCATCGGCATCGAGAAGGTGTTTCACGACTGGGGCTGGACGAGCTTCTCGTTCAACTGGCTCGGCGACCCGGACAAGGCGATCTTCTGTATCGTGATCGCGGCGGTCTGGCAGTCCACCGGCTTCGTGATGGCGCTGTTCCTCGCCGGTCTGCGCGGCGTCGACGGCGAAATCTTCAAGGCCGCGCAGATGGACGGCGCGGGCTTGCCCACCATCTATCGCAAGATCGTGATTCCGAGCATGCGGCCGGTGTTCTTCTCCGTGCTGCTGATTCTTTGCCACATCACCATCAAGACCTTCGACCTGGTCGTCGCGCTGACCGCCGGCGGTCCGGGCACGTCGTCGTCGCTGCCGGCCATCTTCATGTACACGTTTTCGTTCAATCGCGGGCAACTCGGTGTCGGCGCGGCATCGTCGATCATGATGCTCGCCACCGTGGTGGCCGTGCTCGTGCCGCTGATGTATCTGGAATCGAGGAGCACCCGCAATGCAGCCTAAGATGACGATTAGCCGTGCCGTCATTTACGCGGCCCTGGTTCTGTTCGCCCTGTACTTCCTGTTCCCGCTGTACGTGATGCTGTCGACGTCGTTCAAGGACATCGACCAGCTGCGCACCGGCAACCTGCTGACGCCGCCGACGAGCTGGAGCTTCGCGCCGTGGATCAAGGCGTGGAGCGGCGCGTGTACGGGGGTGCGTTGCGACGGCATGCAGCCGTTCTTCATGAACTCGGTGCGCATGGTGATTCCCGCCGTGCTGATCTCGTCGATCATCGGCGCGTTCAACGGCTACGTGCTCACGCACTGGCGGTTCCGTGGCGCCGATCCGATCTTCACGATGCTGCTGGTCGGCTGCTTCATTCCGTTCCAGGCGATCCTGCTGCCGATGGCGCGCCTCGAAGGCATGCTCGGCCTGTCGAACACGACGAGCGGCCTCGTGCTCGTGCACGTGATCTACGGTATCGCGTTCACCACGATGTTCTTCCGCAACTTCTACGTGAGCGTGCCGGCTGAACTCGTGAAGGCCGCGCGTATCGACGGCGCGGGTTTCTTCACGATCTTCACGAAGATCCTGCTGCCGGTGTCGCTGCCTATTTTCATGGTGTGCCTGATCTGGCAATTCACGCAGATCTGGAACGACTTCCTGTTCGGTATCGTGTTCTCCGGCGTCGATTCGATGCCGATCACCGTGGCGCTGAACAATCTCGTGAACACCTCGACCGGCGTGAAGGAATACAACGTGGACATGGCCGGCGCGATCATCGCGGCGCTGCCCACGCTGCTCGTCTACATCATCGCCGGACGTTACTTCGTGCGCGGCCTGACCGCGGGCGCGGTGAAGGGCTAAATCATCGTGGAGCGACGGCGGTGCGCCGAACCCGTGCCGCCGTCGCCTGACAAGACGTTTTCAAGCAGTACCAGAGACAAGAGGATTCACAGCATGGCAAGCCTTTCCATCCGTGACGTGTACAAGACCTACCCGAACGGGGTGCCGGTTCTGAAGGGTGTCAACATCGACATCGAAGACGGCCAGTTCCTGATTCTGGTTGGCGGCTCGGGCTGCGGTAAGTCGACGCTGCTCAACATGATTGCCGGTCTCGAAACCGTGACCAAGGGCGAGATCCAGATCGACGGCAAGACGGTGAACAACCTGTCGCCGAAAGATCGCGACATCGCGATGGTGTTCCAGTCGTACGCGCTTTATCCGTCGATGACGGTGCGCGAGAACATCTCGTTCGGCCTGAACATCCGCAAGGTGCCGAAGCAGGAGCAGACGCAGATCGTCGATCGCGTGTCGAACACGCTGCAGATCACGCATCTGCTCGACCGCAAGCCGGGTCAGCTGTCGGGCGGCCAGCGTCAGCGCGTCGCGATGGGCCGCGCGCTCGCGCGCGATCCGGTGATGTTCCTGTTCGACGAGCCGCTGTCGAACCTCGACGCGAAGCTGCGCATCGAGATGCGTTCGGAAATCAAGCTGCTGCATCAGCGCCTCGGCACCACGATCGTCTACGTGACGCACGACCAGATCGAAGCGATGACGCTCGGCGACCGCATCGCGGTGATGAAGGACGGCATCGTGCAGCAGTTCGGCGCTCCGCAGGAGATCTACGACTCGCCGTCGAACCTGTTCGTCGCGGGCTTCATCGGCGCGCCGCCGATGAACTTCATCGAAGGCAAGCTGGTCGAGCAGGGCTCGGGCGTCGGCATCGAACTCGATACGGGCGTCGCGCGTAAGGTGCTGGTGCTGCCGTTCGAGTCGGCAAAGGTGCGCTCGCACGTCGGCAACAACGTGATTCTCGGCCTGCGTCCGGAGCGCATCACCGACGCGCGCGGCGCGCACGGCGACGACTCGAAGCTGCAGCCGGTCGAAGTGAAGGTCGACGTGATCGAGCCGACCGGCCCGGATACGCTGGTGTTCGCGCAGATCAACGGCAAGCGCGTGGTGAGCCGCGTGCACCCGGCGTCGAACCCGCAACCGGAGAAGAATACGACGCTGCTGTTCGATACGTCGAAGGCGGTGCTGTTCGATCCGGCCAATGAAGAGCGGATTGCGTAAGCGCTGAATCCGTCGTTAAAGAAAAGCCCCATGCGTTGTATTGCGCATGGGGCTTCTGGTTTTTTGCAGCCGTTACGCCGACTCGCGCAAGCGCAAATCCGGATTGCTGTGCGCGAGCTCGCTGACCCAGTCGATGAAGGCGCGCAGCCGCGAACTCAGATTGCGGCGATGTGCGTACAGGATCGACAGCGGCGTGCCGGGGCTCGGGTAGTTGCCGAGAATCTCCGTGAGCGCGCCTTGCTCGATCAGCTCGGCGACCATGAAGCGCGACGGCTGGATGATGCCGTGGCCCAGCACGCCCGCGCTGATGTACACCGAGCCGTCGTTGACGGCGAGCGTGCTATCCATCGCGACGCGCTCGATTTCGCCGCCCACTTCGAATTCGAACGGGAAGGTACGGCCGCTGCGCGCGGACACGTAGTTGACCGCGCGATGCTTGCCGAGCTCCTCCAGGGTGGTCGGCGTGCCGAACTTCTGCAGATACGCGGGCGATGCGCACGTGACGATGCGCGCAAGTCCGATGCGCTTCGCGACGAGACTCGATTCGTCGAGCGTGCCCATGCGGATCACGCAATCGACGCCGTCCTGGATCAGATCGATGTTGCGATCCGCGAGACCGAGGCGTACGTCGATCGCCGGGTATTGCTCGTAGAAGTCGTCGAGCGCGGGCAGCAGCAGCGCGCGCGCGAGCGTGCCGGACGTATCGACGCGGATCGTGCCGGCGGGATTCTCGCGCTTGTTCGACAGCGACGACTCGGCATCGGCGACCTCGGCGAGAATGCGCACGCAGCGCTCGTAGAACGCCGCGCCGTCTTCGGTCACGCTGACCTGACGCGTGGAGCGGTTCAAGAGCCGCACGCCGACGTGTTCCTCGAGCGCCTGGATCGTGCGGCTCACTTTCGCGCGCGGCAGATCGAGCGATTCCGAAACCTTGGTGAAGCTGTTTGCTTCTACCACGCGCGTGAAGATCTCCATCGCTTCGAAACGGTCCATGGGGGGCCTTGTGGGTGGTGAGCCGAAAGATGAGCGGGACAGGCTTGCGACATGACAGGAAGTCTACAGGCAGCAAAACAGGTTGTCTGCCGGGCCTCGTGCGCGCGCATCCGCCACCGCCGTTCGTGGCTCAATCGCGGTCCGGCGCGCCCAGCGGAAACAGCGGCCGATACGGCCGCGCCTCGTCGACCGCGCGTGCGAACGACGGCCGCGCGAGCAGCCGCTGCCGGTACGCGCGCACCTGCGCGAACGCGGGGGCGATCGGATGCGTCCAGTCGGCGTAGAACAGGAACGGGGCGGCGCCGCAGTCGGCGAGGCTGAAGCTGTCGCCGGCGGCCCATTCGCGCTCGGCCATGCGGCGCTCGAGCCATGCGTAGGAGGTGTCGAGCATGGCGCGCGCATCGGCGACGCCGCGCGTGTCGCGCTCGGCTTCGGGGCGCAGGCTGTCGAAGACGATCTTCTGCTGCGGCGTCGAAATGTAGTTGTCGAAGAAGCGGTCCATCATGCGCACGTCGAGCGCGGCGCGCGGATCGGTCGGCAGCAGCGCGACGGGCCCCGGATAGTGCAGGCCCAGATATTCGATGATGATGCTCGCCTCGGGCACCGTGCGCTCGCCGTCGACGAGCACCGGAAAGCGCCTGATCGGCCATAGCGCGGCGAATTCGGCCATGACCTTCGGGTCGTCGTGCGCGAGCACGCGCATCTCGAACGGCGTGCCGTTTTCGTACAGCGCGGTCAGGGCCTTCTGGCAGTAAGACGAGAACGGGTGGGCATAAAGCTTCAGGGCCATCGTGATCACCTTTGACGGTTGCACAGCACGAATGCACGGTGACGACGATGGCCACCGCGCGACGGCCAGGCTGGCCGTTTACCCCACGACGAACGACGGCCGCGTAAATCGACCTCAGGCTTTCACGTTCACCGCATGCGGCGGCACCGACCCCGGCTGCAACAGCACGACCACCGCGCCGGCGCCGCCGTCATGCGGGCGCGCCTGACAGAACGCGATCACCTCGGCTTTCTGCACGAGCCACGCGCGCACCTTGCCCTTCAGCACCGGCTCCTTGCCGACCGATCCCAGACCCTTGCCGTGAATCACGCGCAGGCAGCGCAGGCCGCGCTTGACCGATTCGCGGATGAATTCCGCGAGTGCTTCGCGTGCTTCTTCGCGCCGCATGCCGTGCAGGTCGATCTGCGCCTGCACGATCCAGTCGCCACGCCGCAGCTTGCGCACGACGTCGCGGCTCACGCCGGGGCGGCAGTACGACAGCGTTTCGTCGGTTTCGAGCAGCACTTCGGGGTCGAACTCGTCGGAGATCGCTTCGTGCAGCACCGCTTCTTCGTCGAGCAGCGTCTGTACCGGCAGCGGCGGCGGGGGATTGCGCGCGAGCGTCGCCCGTGGCGGAATCGCGAGCGGTGCGACTTCGCCGATCTCGCGGCGGAACAGATCGGCATCCGCGGCCGCTTCGCGCTTTGCCGCTCGCGCCACGGCCTGTTCTCGCTCGCGGCGCTCGGCGTCGCCTTTCAGCGCTTCACGCAGTGCGCCGAGTCCGGCGAGTCCCGACGCGCGCTCGAGCTTCGGCGCGACCGCGGGCGCAGCCGTTGCGGGCGCGGGACGCGTGGCGGATTGCGGGCGTTTCGGTTCGTTCGGATGGGGCTGATTCTTCGGCATATCGGCAATACAGGCGGAAAGGTCGAGGGGTCGTGCGGGGCCGCGGGCTGCAAAAACGACAAAGGCCGCCGGCATTGCAGCCGCGGCCTTCGTGAGCCAATCACGGCAGCGCTGTGCGCCACCGTCATTTTACTGTCGCGACCGGGGTCGCGACATGGTGTCGCCAAACGGCGGCGCGTCGCGGATCAGCGGTCCGCTTCCGCGCTCATCGCATGCTCGCCGACCATCTCGTTGATGGTCTCGAGATAGCGCTGCGCGTCGAGCGCTGCCATACAGCCGGTGCCCGCGCTCGTGATCGCCTGGCGATAGATGTGGTCCTGCACGTCGCCGGCAGCGAACACGCCCGGCACGCTGGTCGCGGTCGCGAAACCGTTCAGGCCGCCCTTCGTGATGATGTAGCCGTTCTTCATCTCGAGCTGGCCTTCGAAGATGTCCGTGTTCGGCTTGTGGCCGATCGCGACGAACAGGCCCTGCAACGCGATGTCGGTGGTCTCGCCAGTCTGCGTGTGCTTGATGCGCAGGCCGGTCACGCCGGAATCGTCGCCGGTCACTTCGTCGAGCGTGTGGTTCCACTTGATCTCGACGACGCCTTCCTTTTCCTTGGCTAGCAGACGGTCGATCAGGATCGGCTCGGCGCGGAACTTGTCGCGACGATGAATCACGGTCACCTTCTTCGCGATGCCGGCGAGGTACAGCGCCTCTTCGACGGCCGTATTGCCGCCGCCGATCACGGCGACGTGCTGCTGCTTGTAGAAGAAGCCGTCGCAGGTCGCGCAGGCCGACACGCCCTTGCCCATGAACGCTTCTTCCGACGGCAGGCCGAGGTACTGCGCCGATGCGCCCGTCGAGATGATCAGCGAGTCGCACGTGTATTCGCCCGAATCGCCGATCAGACGAATCGGCTTCTCATCGAGCTTCGCCGTGTGGATGTGGTCGAAGATGATCTCGGTGTTGAAACGCTCGGCGTGCTCGAGGAAGCGCGCCATCAGTTCCGGGCCTTGCACACCGTTGCCGTCGGCGGGCCAGTTTTCGACGTCGGTCGTGGTCATCAGCTGGCCGCCTTGCGCGAGGCCCGTGACGAGTACCGGCGCGAGGTTGGCGCGCGCCGCGTAAACCGCCGCCGTGTAGCCGGCGGGGCCGGAACCGAGAATCAGAACCTTGGCGTGTTTCGTTGCAGTTGCGGGCATGATCGAATCCTTGTACGGCGCGCGGCTCGCTGCTGCGTAGCCGTGCGTTTTTTGAGCTGGAACTGTAGATGGGTATCAGTTGCGCATTATAAAGGGCGGGGCGCGCGGCTGCGCCATCAAGCTTTCTGATCGCCGCGATAGCGCGGCGGCGAAGGCGCGCGGCGCGGGCACGCGGCGCGATACGACGGATTCACTGCGCCTCGCGCATGCCTCTGTGGCCAAACAGCCAAGTTACCGTCATTTACAGCCTCGCGCGGGGCGCAGCGTTTACAATAGCCCGGATCGAAGTTTCCGGTAGCCGGGATCGGGCCCGAAGCCGCGCGCGGCGAGGCTCGGGCCGCGTTCCCGGCAGCAGTTTCAGCCTGAACCGGCTACCCCAGGCAACAGGATCAATGGCAAAAGCTCCTTATACCGCGAGCGCGCAGGCATTGCCGCACCGCATGTCGCGCCTCTTCACCGAAATCCGCTGGATTCTGCAGGTGGCCCTCGGCGTGTTCCTGCTGATGTCGCTCGTCAGCTACAGCAGGCACGACCCGAGCTGGACCCATGCCGCGCAGGTCGACCATATCTCGAACTGGGCGGGCCGCGTCGGCGCGTGGACCTCCGACATTCTGCTGCTGCTGTTCGGCCTGTCCGCCTACTGGTGGATCGTGCTGCTCGGCCGCCACATCTCCGCGAACTACCAGCGCATCACCCGCAACGAAGAGCCGCAGGACGACGACGCGCCGCGCGGCGTCAGCTGGCTCGCGGACGCGTTCGCGTTCATGCTCGTGCTGCTGTCGTGCAACGGCCTCGAAGCGCTGCGCATGTGGTCGCTGAAAGTGCAGTTGCCGCGCGCACCCGGCGGCGTGATCGGCGAGGCTGTCGCGCGCGGCATCTCGCACGCGCTCGGCTTCACCGGCGGCACGCTCGCGCTGCTGCTCGGTCTCGGCATCGGGCTGTCGCTGTACTTCCGTTTTTCGTGGCTGTCGGTCGCGGAGAAGGTCGGCGAATCGATCATTTCCGCGGTGACGTTCGCGAAGCTGCGCCGCGAGGCCGGGCTCGATCGCAAGCTCGGCGAAGCGGCCGCCGTGAAGCGCGAAGGCAAGGTCGAGAAGGGCCGCGTGCGCATCGAGGAGCACGAGCCGGTGGTGATCGTGCCGCCGCTCGCCACGCCGGCGAAGTCGGAGCGCGTCGAGAAGGAACGCCAGGTGCCGCTGTTCACCGATCTGCCTGGTGACTCCACGCTGCCGCCCATCTCTCTGCTCGACGCCGCGCCCGCCGCGCAGGAAACCATTTCCGCGGACACGCTCGAATTCACGTCGCGCCTGATCGAGAAGAAGCTGAAGGACTTCGGTGTCGAAGTGAGCGTGGTTGCCGCGTATCCGGGACCCGTCGTCACGCGTTACGAAATCGAGCCGGCCACGGGCGTGAAGGGCAGCCAGATCGTCAATCTCGCGAAGGATCTCGCGCGCTCGCTGTCGCTCGTGTCGATCCGCGTCGTCGAAACGATTCCGGGCAAGAACTACATGGCGTTGGAGCTGCCGAACCAGCGCCGGCAGACAGTGAGCCTGTCCGAAATTCTCGGCTCGGCCGTGTATGCGGATGCCGCGTCGCCGCTCACGATGGGGCTCGGCAAGGACATCGGCGGCAAGCCGGTGTGCGCGGACCTCGCGAAGATGCCGCATTTGCTGGTCGCCGGCACGACCGGTTCGGGCAAGTCGGTCGGTATCAACGCGATGATCCTGTCGCTGCTGTACAAGGCGAGCGCCGAGCAGGTGCGCATGATCCTGATCGATCCGAAGATGCTAGAAATGAGCGTCTACGAAGGCATTCCGCATCTGCTGTGTCCGGTCGTCACCGACATGCGTCAGGCGGGCCACGCACTGAACTGGGCGGTCGCCGAAATGGAGCGCCGCTACAAGCTGATGAGCAAGGTCGGCGTACGTAACCTCGCCGGCTACAACAACAAGATCGACGAAGCGGCCAAGCGCGAAGAGAAGCTGCCGAATCCGTTCAGCCTGACGCCGGACGATCCGGAACCGCTGACGCGTTTGCCGAACATCGTGATCGTCATCGACGAACTGGCCGACCTGATGATGGTCGTCGGCAAGAAGGTCGAAGAGCTGATCGCGCGGATCGCGCAGAAGGCGCGCGCGGCCGGTATTCACCTGATCCTTGCGACGCAGCGTCCGTCGGTCGACGTGATCACCGGCCTGATCAAGGCCAACGTGCCGACCCGTATGGCGTTCCAGGTATCGTCGAAAATCGACTCGCGCACGATTCTCGATCAGCAGGGCGCCGAGTCGCTGCTCGGCATGGGCGACATGCTGTATCTGCCGCCGGGCAGCGGTTTGCCGGTGCGCGTGCACGGCGCGTTCGTGTCGGATGACGAGGTGCATCGCGTCGTCGACAAGCTCAAGGAGCAGGGCGAGCCGAACTATATCGAGGGCATTCTCGAGGGCGGCGTGAGCGGCGAGGGCGACGAAGGCTCGGCGGGAACCGGGTCCACCGAAGGCGAGTCGGACCCGTTATACGATCAGGCGGTCGACGTCGTGCTGAAGAATCGCCGCGCGTCGATTTCACTCGTGCAACGGCACCTGCGCATCGGCTACAACCGGGCGGCGCGCCTGCTCGAACAGATGGAGAATTCGGGCGTGGTGTCGGCGATGTCGTCGAACGGCAACCGCGAGATTCTGGCGCCGGCGCGCGAAGCGGAGTAGCCGCACAAGCCAGTGCGGCCGTCGCGAGCGCCGCCGCATGCACCGCAGTGTGCAGCTTTACGGCTCGACGCCGGGCCAAGCACTTCGTGTTCAGCAAGTGCAGCGACCCGGCGCAGCCCGTCACCGAACTCAACCAAGGGAGAAGAACCAATGCAAGCAATCGCGCAGCAGGATGCCCGACAGCGTCGAGCGGGCCGTCTCGGCGAGCGCGTGTGCGGCAGCATGCGCAAGATCGCGCGGGCCGCGGGCAGTGTCGCGATCGGTGCGTCGCTGCTCGTTGCCTCGCACGCGTTTGCGAGCGGCACCGAGCAGCTGAAGGCATTCGTCGCGCAGGTCCATTCGGCGCGCGGCACCTTCGTGCAGCAGGAAGTGCGCGCGCCGAGCAAGGCGCAGGGTGCGAGCGGCGCGCTGGCCACCGCGAATCCGTCCAAGCCGACCACGTCGAGCGGCACGTTCACGTTCGCGCGGCCCGGCAAGTTCATCTGGCAATACGAGAAGCCCTACTCGCAATTGCTGCAGGCGGACGGCGACAAGCTCTACGTGTACGACAAGGATCTGAACCAGGTCACGGTGCGCACGCTCGGTAATGCGCTCGGCGCGAGCCCGGCGGCAATCCTGTTCGGCAGCAACGATCTGGACAAGAACTTCACGCTGCGCGACGCGGGCGTGAAGGCCGGCATCGACTGGCTCGAACTCACGCCGAAGGCGAAGGACACGCAGTTCGAGCGCGTCGGCATCGGCTTCAAGGACGGCAATCTCGAAGCGATGGAATTGCACGACGTGTTCGGCAACGTGACACTGCTGACGTTCTCGAACATCCAGAAAAATCCGCAGTTGCCGCCCGACGCATTCAAGTTCACGGTGCCGAAGGGCGCGGACGTGATCAACGGATAAACCGCGCGGTGGGCGCCGCCGCGCGCCTTCGCGAACGCCGGGAAGCCGCGCTTGTCGAGCGCGGCTTTTTATTTCGCGCGGCGCGTGGCGCACGGATTCTTTAGGAATGCGCGCTCGGCGCCGGCGTGAACATCGATTCGTCGCTCAGGCAGACGTAATAATTTAGTGCGAGACTGCACAGACCAGCATCGCTCGTGGGCTCGAGTTGGCGCGTCCGATCATTTCCAGGATTTGGTGCGCAATCTCTAACAATTTTCTGCTGCGACGCAACAAAATAACGCCTAAACTGGTCGAAGCTGGTTGTCGCTTCGAATGTCTGGAAAGGTGAGGCATGTCATGAGATTGTCTTCTTCACACGATTTACGCTTGTCCCCGTCCCTCCATGTGTTCGAGCAGGAGGGCGGATGGCATTGGGGGATTACCGTTCCGCGGTCGGCCGGAGGTGGTTTCAAGGTCGTTGCATATAGCGAAAAAACCTTTATCGATGAGGCCGAAGCCCATCGGGAAGGCAATCGCGCGCTTGAAAGTTTCGCCGATTCGCCGGCGGTTTCGCTTGAACGGCAATAAGGCCATTAGATTAATTGATGCACCTAATATACAGATTATCTGAGTTTCAGCGCGAAAACCGCAAAGATTACCGGCCGGTAATAATTCAATATGCAAATAATTGCATATTTCTTTGACTTCCGAAAAATCGTAGCGATAATGTCTCGTTTTTGAGATATCGCTTTCACTTTGACTTTCGCGGAATATGAAACTGCCCACGCGCTGAGCGTGGAGCTGGACGGCATCAACTATGCCGGAACTTATCGTGTAATGACGGGCACCGTCGTCGTCCATTTCGCGAACGAGAGCAAATTCGCGTCGTACGCGCCGAATCGGCCAGAGACAGTCGCTCGTTGGCTGCTCACGGATCTGTGTCGCAAGGTCGAATCGCGTCGGCGCAAACCAGCGAAAAAATAGCCCACGTCGCCAACCGATTGACGGTTCGGCGCTCATAAAAAAAAGACCTGCGTTTGCATTGCAGGTCTTTTTTATTTTCTGGCAGCCGCGCCTAATGCGGCGCGCTCTTAGCTAATGCGCTCACGCATACGCGGTTTTGCGCGCCGATACGAACACGTAGTAGCACACCGCGCCGATCGCGAGCGACGGCAGCGTCGCGCCGAGATTCGGCAGCCATTGATTGATCACCTGGTACGAGGCGATGCCGATCGCCCACGCGACGAACGCGCTCAGGTGCCAGCCGCCCGAGAAGCCGTAGCGGCCGCGCACATCGGCGAGCACCGCGGCGTCGATGCGACGCTTGCGCACGACGAAGTGATCCATCAGCACGACGCCGAACAGCGGCGCGAATACCGAGCCGATCAGCAGCAGGAAGTTCTGGTACTTCGCCATCGGCACGAGCAGCGCGATCACCGTGCACAGCGCGCCGAACGCGGCCGACAGCAACGGCACGCTCGCGCGCGTCCAGAACGTGCCGGTTGACACCGCGGCCGAGTGGATATCGGCGAACGCGTTGTCGATTTCGTCGATCAGGATCAGCAGCAGCGCAAAGCCGCCGCCCGCTTGCGCGAGCGCGCCGGTCAGCAGCGCATCGCCGCCGCCGGCCGCGAGGCCATAGACCGCGCCGAGCGCGTAGAACCAGATGTTCGCGATGCCGTAGCCGTACAGCGTGCCGCGAAACGTCTCGCCGGCGCGGCGGCCGAAGCGCGTGTAGTCGGCGATCAGCGGCAGCCACGACAGCGGCATCGCGACCACGAGGTCCACCGCGCCGCCGAACGACATCTCGCCGGTGCCGGGACGCTGCATCAGGTCGGCGAGATGGTGGCGCGCGAGGAGGTTCCACGTGAGCCACGCGGCGCCCGCGAGCAGCAGCCAGATCCCCCACTTGCGCAGAAAGCGCCGCACGAACGACAGCGGGCCGCTGATCGCGAGCAGGGTGGCGAGCAGGCCGAAGATCACGGTCCACACGAGCGGCATCGACAGGCCGAACGCCTGTTTTGCGAGCGCATCGGCGGAGTCGCGCATCACGATCACCTCGAACGAGCCCCAGCCGACCAGTTGCACCATGTTCAGCACGGCCGGCACCGACGCGCCGCGCACGCCGAGCGTCGGACGCAGCGACGACATCGCCGCGAGCCCGGTGTCGGCGCCGATTACACCCGCGAGCGCGAGCAGCACGACGCCGATCACGCTGCCGAGCACGATCGCGACGAGCGCATGCGGCAGCGACAGCCCCGGCACCAGCAGCGCGCCCGCCTGGGCGACGAGCAGGCCGATGCCGAGCGAGAACCATAGCGCGAACGCGTCGCCGGTACGGAACGCGCGGCGCGCGTCGGGCACCGGCTTGAGCGGCGCGTAGGTGGAGCCGGCGTCGCCGGCAACGGAATCTTGAGCCATCTGATGTTTGTTCCTGTTGGTGGTGCTGTGAAGCTCTTCGCTGTAAATTTTTGCGCTGTCGGCGCGCCGGTTCGGCCATCGCGCTGCCGCCGACACTGTCGGTCACTGTCATAATGCAGCACGTTGCCCGCGTTTTTGCCTTTGCTTCCGGCCTGGCGCGGGCTTTGCGCTTGTACCGCGAGGCACTGCTGCAAGGCGGCGCGTGCCCGGAAAGCCGAGATTATCCCCAAAACGCCATGTTTGAAGAAACCCGTGCCAATGTTCCGCTCGCCGAACGCCTGCGGCCACGCAATATCGACGAAGTGATCGGCCAGTCGCATCTGCTCGGGCCGAATAAGCCGCTGAGGGTCGCGTTCGAATCGGGCGAGGCCCATTCGATGATCCTGTGGGGCCCGCCCGGCGTCGGCAAGACCACGCTCGCGCGACTGATGGCCGATGCGTTCGACGCGCAGTTCATCGCGTTGTCCGCGGTGCTGTCGGGCGTGAAGGATATCCGCGAGGCGGTCGAGACCGCGCAGATCCATCGCGCGAACGGTCATCAGACGCTGGTGTTCGTCGACGAAGTGCATCGCTTCAACAAGAGCCAGCAAGACGCGTTCTTGCCGCACGTCGAGTCGGGCCTGTTCGTGTTCGTCGGGGCAACGACCGAGAATCCGTCGTTCGAGGTCAATAGCGCGTTGCTGTCGCGGGCCGCGGTCTACGTGCTGAAGAGTCTGACCGACGACGAACAGCGCGAGCTGCTCGAGCGCGCGCAAAAGGAGCTCGGCGGCCTCACGTTCACCGACGAAGCGCGCGCCGCGCTGATCGGCTCGGCCGACGGCGACGGCCGCAAGCTGCTGAACAACCTCGAGATCGTCGCGCGCGCGGCCGCTCAACAGAAGACCACTGAAATCGACGGCGCGTTATTGGGCAGCGCGCTCGCGGAAAATCTGCGCCGCTTCGACAAGGGCGGCGACGCATTCTACGACCAGATCAGCGCGCTGCATAAATCGGTGCGCGGCAGCAACCCTGACGGTGCGCTGTACTGGTTCTGCCGCATGCTCGACGGCGGCGCGGACCCGCGCTACCTCGCGCGGCGCATCGTGCGCATGGCGTGGGAAGACATCGGCCTCGCGGACCCGCGTGCCGCGCGCATCACGCTCGACGCCGCCGAGACCTACGAGCGTCTCGGCTCGCCCGAAGGCGAGCTCGCGCTCGCGCAGGCGATCATCTATCTGGCGGTCGCGCCGAAATCGAATGCCGGGTACAACGCGTACAACGAGGCGCGGCGCTTCGTCGGCAAGGACCAGTCGCGCGCGGTGCCGGTGCATCTGCGCAATGCGCCGACCAAGCTGATGAAGGAACTCGGCTACGGTCACGACTACCGTTACGCGCACGATGAACCCGATGCGTACGCGGCCGGCGAGACCTATTTGCCGGACGGCATGCGCGAGCCGCATTGGTATGAGCCGACGCCGCGTGGTCTCGAAGGCAAGATCGGCGAAAAGCTCGCGCGCCTCGGCGAACTCGATGCGCGGTGGCGCGCCGAGAACAAGGCGAAGAAGGCCTGAGGCGTTTCGCCCTGGCCGGTGCGTTAAAATCGCGTTTTCATCCAACGAACATCCGTCCCATCCCATGCTCGACATCCAGTTGCTGCGCAAAGACCTCGACGGCGTCGCGAAACGCCTCGCCGACCGCGGCTATACCCTCGACGTCGCGGCCTTCACCGCGCTCGAAGCGGAACGCCGCGATACCCAGACCCGTACCGAAGAACTGCAGGCGCGCCGCAACAGCCTGTCGAAGCAGATCGGCGCGATGAAAGGGCGCGGCGAAGACACGTCGGCGGTGATGGCCGAGGTCGGCGGCATCGGCGACGAGATGAAGGCGTCGGCGGTCAAGCTCGAAGACATCCAGAAGCGTCTGTCGGACCTGCTGCTCGGCGTGCCGAACCTCGCGCACGAAAGCGTACCGCTCGGCAATGACGAAGCCCATAACGTCGAAGTGCGCCGCTGGGGCACGCCGCGTCAGTTCGACTTCGAGGTGAAGGACCACGTCGACGTCGGCACGCCGCTCGGCCTCGACTTCGAGACCGGCGCGAAGCTGTCGGGCGCGCGCTTCACGATGCTGCGCGGGCAGATTGCGCGGCTGCATCGCGCGCTCGCGCAGTTCATGATCGACACGCACACGCAGCAGCACGGCTATACCGAGATCTACACGCCGTACATCGTCAATCCGGACATCCTGTTGGGCACCGGCCAGCTGCCCAAGTTCGCGGACGACATGTTCCGCGTCGAGAAGGGCGGCGGCGAAAACACGGTCACGCAGTACCTGATCTCGACCTCGGAAATTTCGCTGACGAACACGGTGCGCGAGAGCATCGTCGACGCGGACGCGCTGCCGATCAAGCTGACCGCGCACTCGCCGTGCTTCCGCTCGGAAGCGGGCTCGTATGGTCGCGACACGCGCGGCATGATCCGCCAGCATCAGTTCGACAAGGTCGAGATGGTGCAGGTCGTGGCGCCGGACGGATCGTACGACGCACTCGAGCAGATGGTCGGCCATGCCGAGGCGATTCTGCAGAAGCTCGAACTGCCGTATCGCGTGATCACGCTGTGTACCGGCGACATGGGCTTCTCGGCCGCGAAGACCTACGACCTCGAGGTGTGGCTGCCCGCGCAGAACACCTATCGCGAGATTTCGAGCTGCTCGAATACGGAGTCGTTCCAGGCGCGACGCATGCAAGCCCGTTTCCGTAACGCGCAGGGCAAGCCGGAACTCGTGCATACGCTGAACGGCTCGGGCCTCGCGGTGGGCCGCACGCTCGTCGCGGTGCTCGAGAACTTCCAGAACGCCGATGGTTCGGTGACGGTGCCCGCGGCACTGCGGCCGTATCTCGGCGGTGTGGAGCGGCTCGAAGTACCGGCGGCCTGAGCGTCTCGCCCGCATGCGCGGTATCGTCGCGTGTTTGACGATGCCGCGGACGGCATCCCGGCCTCGCGAAAATTTTTAGCAGTTTTTTCGACTAGGGGCTAGGAAAACTGATTCAAGCTGTTCTATAATCTTTTTCTCCCAAGCAACGACCCGCTTGGATCCGACAAAGTAGCAGCGTTGGAATACCCGGAAAGGTGGCAGAGTGGTCGAATGTACCTGACTCGAAATCAGGCGTACGGTTTCCCCGTACCGTGGGTTCGAATCCCACCCTTTCCGCCAAATTCTGAAAACCCCTTGATTTCACCGAGATCAAGGGGTTTTTGCTTTGCGGTCTCGTATTGCTTTGCCAAGGCAATACGACTTTATTCAAGCGTCATTTATTGGCGATCATCCGTAGAGACCTTAGGCAATACGCCTCTTCGGCATCGTGATGAACGGCGCGCCGTAAGCAAACCAGCCCGTCTGTAGTCGATGCTGCCCGATGTAAAGGGCAGCACTTCGCGGGGGCCTGTTAGCGGCGCCCAACCGTTTTCTTCAGCGTATCGACGCGAGGGGCCGGGCGCCTCATCCCACCCGAAACCCCTCCATCACCTCCCTCAACGCCCGCGCCTGATCCGCGAGCGACGCAGCCGCCGCCGCGCTTTCTTCGACGAGCGCCGCATTCTGCTGCGTGACTTCATCCATCTGCGTGATCGCGATCCCCACCTGCTGAATCCCGTCGCTCTGCTCACGCGACGCCTGCGCAATTTCACCGACGATGCTCGTCACGCGCGCGATCGCCGCTTCGATCTGTTGCATCGTGCCTCCCGCGTCTTCGACGAGTCCCGCGCCGCGCTCGACGCGTGAGGTCGAATCGGCGATCAGCGCGCCGATCTCGCGCGCCGCCGCGGCCGAGCGTTGCGCGAGGCTGCGCACTTCGCCGGCCACGACCGCGAAGCCACGACCTTCGTCGCCGGCGCGCGCGGCTTCGACCGCCGCGTTGAGCGCGAGGATGTTGGTCTGAAACGCAATGCTTTCGATCGTGCTGATGATGCCCGTCATCTGCGACGAGCCCGTGTGAATCGCGCGCATCGTTTCGATCATGCTGCCGACCGCGTCGCGGCCATGCGCGGCGAGGTCCGACGCGCCGCGCGCGAGTTCGCTCGCCTGTTCGGCATTGCTCGCGTTGAGCTGCACGGTCGCGGTCAGCTGCTCCATCGCGGAGGCCGTCTCGCCGAGCGAGGCCGCCTGCTTCTCGGTGCGCTGCGACAGATCCTGGTTGCCCGCGGCGATCTGCTGCGTCGCCGACGCGATCGCCGTCGATCCCGAACGCACCGCCGCGACCGTGCCGAGCAGCCGCTCCTGCATCGCCGCGAGCGCGCGCAGCAAGGTGCCCATTTCATCGTTCGTGTGCACGCTCGCGCGAGTGCTCAGGTCGCCCGCGGCAATCGCGTCGAACTGATGCATGGCACTCGTGAGCGGCTTCATGATCGCGCGACGCAACGAGCGCCAGCTCAGGAATGCCACCGCGAGCGCCAGCAGCACGCTCGCCGCGCAGGTCGCGAGCATGCCGTGAAAGAGCGCGTTCGAGTGCTCGCCAGCCTCGGTCGCCTGCGCGTCGAGGTAGCTTTCAAGCTTGCCCTGGCTCGCGTTCATTGCGGTGTACAGCGCAATCAGATTCTGCGCGCGGCTTTCGTCCATCCAGCCGGTGTCGCCGCCGCGAATCGCGTCGATCAATTTATCGATGCCGTCGTGGCGCACCGCGTTGCGCTTCGCGTCGAGGTCGTCGGTCAGCGCAGCAAGTTCCGCGGCCTTGGGCAGCGCGCGGAACTCGGCCCAGTGACGATCGGAGTCCGCGAGCAGGCCGTTCGCGCGATCGAGCTGCATCGCGAGTTGCGGCGAGTGCGGATTGGCCATCGCCCAATCGAGCCCGAAGCGCGCCCGCGACATCGCGGTGCCGGACTTGCCCAGCGCGACGACCGACGCATAGTGCACCGCGTACGCGTCGCGCTGCGCGCGGTTGCTTTCGGCCATGCCGACGATGCCGATCGCGCCGGTCGCGATCAGCAGCAGGGCGAGGAACGCGATCGTGGCGGCGATGCGCGCGTTGAGCGTGAAATTTTTCATTGGAAGGTAGGGTGCGTCCAGGTTGCCGGAATCGTTGGATTTGTTTCTTTGGCGAAACAAACATCCATTTGTGGAATGAATAACCGTTTATAACGGCATTCCGGCGCGAACTATTTAGGCCGGCATCGAGCGCCAGCTCAATCTGCATCGAGGTTCCAGGGAAAACGCGAGGTTTTGCCGTTTCCTGAGCCTTTCCATCGATTGCGAGACGATCGGCTACCTATTCGGGCGGCTGTGTCATTGCCGCGCATTTTGTCCGCCTCAAGAATTCCATCCATCGCGTTCGTCGTGACGGACACCTCGGGCGGCGATCTTTGGGGGAGACCGAGCATGCAATTCACACTGAACGGAAAGCCGTTCGATTTCGATGGCGATCCGGACACGCCGCTGTTGTGGGTGATCCGCGACGCGGCTGCGCTGACGGGCACCAAGTACGGCTGCGGCATCGGCGCATGCGGTGCGTGCACCGTGCATCTGGAAGGCGAGGCGACGCGTTCGTGCGTGCTGCCGGTGTCGGCGGTGGCGGGACGCAGCATCACGACGATCGAAGGCTTGTCGCCCGACCTCACGCATCCGGTGCAGCAGGCGTGGATCAGCAAGGACGTGCCGCAATGCGGCTACTGCCAGTCCGGCATGGTGATGGCCGTCGCCGCGCTGCTGAAGCAGCATCCCCATCCGACCGATGCGCAGATCGACCAGGGCGTGACGAACCTGTGCCGCTGCGCGACCTATCACCGAATCCGCGAGGCCGTTCATGTCGCAGCGAATTCCTGAGCGCGCGGCGGCGCAGGTCACTGCGCACCCCGCCACGCCAGCAGATGCGCCGCTTCGCGAGAGCCGGCGTGCGTTCCTGAAGAGCAGCGCCGCGACCGGCTTTGCGATCGCGGGCAGCCTCGTGCTGCCGCTCGCGTGGAGCACGCACGCCGAAGCCGCCGAAAGCGCGGGCAGCCCGCCAACCTCTACCGGCGTTCACGAAATCAACGACTGGGTGCGTGTCGATGCCGACGGCCGCACGATCATCGGCCTGTCGCAATGCGAGGTCGGCCAGGGCGTCTATACCGGCCTGCCGCAGGTGCTCGCCGACGAGATGGATGCCGACTGGCGGCGCGTCAGTGTCGAGTTCGTCACGGGCCGCGACGCGTACCGCATCTCGGCCGCGAACGAGATGCCGCAGCAGTTCGTTGGCGCGTCGATGTCGGTGACGATGTTTTACACGCGCTTGCGGATCGCGGGCGCCCAGGCGCGCGCGGCATTCCTGAAGGCCGGCGCGCAGCGTCTCGGCGTACGGCCGACGCAATGCACGGCGAAGAGCGGTCGCGTGATTCATCTGCAGACGGGCCGCTCGGTCGGCTATGGCGAACTGCTCGACGACGTCGCGAAACTGCCGCTCGATGCGCATCCGCGCTTGAAGCCCGAGTCCGCGCATACGCTGATCGGTCAGCCACTCGCCAAACTCGACGTGCCCGCGAAAGTCAGCGGCCGCGCGCAATTCGGCGTCGACGTGAACGTGCCCGGCATGCTCAACGGCGCGATCAGGATGGCGCCGACGCTCAACGGCAAACCGCTGGCCGTGCGCAATCGCGATGCGGTGCGCGCGTTGCCCGGTGTGGTCGAGGTCGTGCAGGCGAAGGACGCGATCATCGTGGTGGCCACCACCTACTGGCAGGCGAAGAAAGCGTGCGATGCGCTCGACGTGCAATGGGACGACGCCGGCACGCCAGCATTCGACAGCGCGACGATCCTCGCGCAACGCAAGGCTGCGTTGATGGCGGAGCACGCGGTCGTCGCGACGCATCTCGGCGATGCGGCCGCGCGACTGAACGGCGCGCACGCGGTGATCGAAGCGGACTACCACACGCCCTACATCGTTCACGCGACGATGGAGCCGGTCAACGCGACCGTGCACGTGCGCGAGCACGACATCGAGGTGTGGGGGCCGATCCAGGGGCAGGACAAGGTGCGCTGGACGCTCGGCGCTATTTTCAAAATGCCGGCCGACAAGGTGATCGTCAACACGACGTTTCTCGGCGGCAGCTTCGGGCGCAAGTACGTGCCCGACTTCGTGATACACGCGGCGGTCGCGTCGAAAGCCGTGGGGCGTCCCGTCAAGGTGATCCGCTCGCGCGAGGACGACATCCGTCACGGCTTCTACCGGCCCGGCGTGTCGGCGCGCCTGCGCGCGGTGCTCGGCGCGGACGGCTATCCGCAGGCGATGCATATCCGCGTGACGGGGCAGTCGCTGTACTGGTCGATCAAGCGCGACTACTTCGAGAAAGCGGGCGGCTGGGACGAAACGATGCTCGATGGTCTGTACGACCTCGGCTATCACGTGCCGAACCTGCTCGTCGATTCGGTGAACGTGAACCAGCCGATTCCGGTGAGCTTCATGCGCAGCGTCGGCAGCACGTCGAGCGTGTTCTTTCTCGAGAACTTCATCAACGAACTCGCGCACGCGGCGCACATCGATCCGCTCGCGTATCGCCGCACGCTGCTGCGCGACGATCCGCTCGCGTTGCGCGTGCTCGATCGCGCGGCCGCGAAGGCGGGCTGGTCGAGCAAGCCCGCCGCCGGCGTGCATCGCGGTCTCGCGTATTGCCTGTACACCGGCCGCGGCGGCGCGTTCACGACCTACGTCGCGCTGATCGTCGAGTTGCGGATGGTGAGCGGCAACGCGAAGCTCGAACGCGTCGTCTGCGCGGTGGACTGCGGCCGTTCGATCAATCCGATGCTGATCCGGCAGATGGTCGAAGGCGGCATCGGCTTCGCGCTGACCAACACGTTCAGAAGCGAGATCACGTTCAAGGACGGCGCGGTCGAGCAGCAGAACTTCGCGGACTATCCGCTGCTTTATCTCGCGCAGATGCCGAAGGTCGAGGTCGTGATCGTCGACAGCGATCGCGCGCCGCAGGGCGTGGGCGAGGTGGTGCTGCCACCCGTCGCGCCCGCCGTCGCCGAAGCGCTGTATCAGGCGAACGGCACGCGTCTGCGCACGATGCCGCTCGACCAGCCGCTCGTCTGAACCCGCACCAGGCATGACGCCGTAACCGATCCATCACTCACAAAAGAAGAGCCCCATGATTCGCCCGCTGATCGTTTCTCTCGTCTCTCTCCTTGCCGCTGGTGCGGTGTCGGCGGCGCAGGCCGAGCCCGCCGTCGATGCCGCGCGCGCTCAGGACATCGCCCGCCAGCATGCGTGTTTCGGCTGCCACGCGGTCGATAAAAAGCTCGTCGGTCCCGCCTGGCGCGATGTCGCCGCGCGCTACGCGGGCAAGTCCGGCGCGCTCGCGACGCTCGTCGCGCACGTGCAGAACGGCACGTCGGGCGTCTGGGGCGCGGTGCCGATGCCGCCGAACCAGATCGACGCCGCCGACGCGCAAACCGTCGTGCAGTGGATTCTCGCGGGCAGCAAGACCAACTGAAGCAGTGGGCCAGCTGAACCCGTCATCACCAATTTCGCACCAGAAAACGCGGTAAAAACCGGATCCGCCGCGAAGCCCGGCAGGATCTCACATTAATAAGTACTACTTTGAACAGGGTTGGAGACTCACATGAAGAAGTTTTGCGCGGCAGCCGTGCTGGCAGGCACGGCGGGGCTGGCCTTCGGCCAGAGCAGCGTGACGCTGTACGGTATCGTCGATACCGGCGTCGAGTACTACAACAACGCGGCGAAGGGCGGCACGTTCGTCGGCATGCCCACGCTGACGGGCGAAGTGCCGTCGCGCTTCGGGCTGCGCGGCATCGAGGATCTCGGCGGCGGCTACAAGACGTTCTTCGTGCTCGAAAGCGGCTTCGCGCCGACGACCGGCGCCCTGAACTACGGCGGGCGTCTGTTCGGCCGGCAGGCGAACGTCGGGGTGATCAGCAACTACGGCACGCTCACGCTCGGCCGGCAGATGAACATGTCGATGTACGTGCTGCAGAACGCGGACGTGATCGGCCCGTCGATTCATTCGATGGCGAACTTCGACAGCTATCTGCCGAACGCGCGCAGCGACAACGCGATCGGTTATCTCGGCAAGTTTCATGGCGTGACGCTCGGCGGCACGTATAGTTTCGGCCGCGACGCGGCGGGTCCGGCGGGCCCGTCGGCGACGAACTGCGGCGGGCAGATCCCGGGCGACGCAATCGCGTGCCGCCAGTACACGGCGATGGTCGCGTACGACGCCGGCTGGGGCGGAGCGGCCGCTTCGTACGACGTGATGTACGGCGGCCCCGGCGCGAGCGCGCCGCTCACCAGCAGCGACGACACCGACAAGCGCGTGATCGTCGACGGCTACCTGACCTATCAGGGCGGCAAGGTCGGCGCCGGCTGGATTCGCCGCAACACGTCGGCGGCAACGCATCAGCAAACCGATCTGTTCTTCCTCGGCGCCAACTACTTCGTGACGCCGGCGTTGTCGTTCGATGCGCAGGGTCTGCGCTACATCGTGCGCTCGCAATCGAGTTCGACGATGGTGGTCGGGCGCGCGAACTATCTGCTGTCGAAGCGCACCACGGTATATTCGTCGCTGGCGTATATGTTCAATAGCCCGCTCGCGGCGAATGCGGTGGCGGCGGCCGGCACGGTGACGCCGGGCGCGAACCAGCTCGGCGTGATGGTGGGCATCCAGCAGCGCTTCTAGGCAACACCCAAGGCAATACCTCGGGCAACACAACACGGAGATAGAGAGAAATGGCGGTGGACCTGTTGAGCGACACTCTCGCGGATCTGCGCGCCGACGCGGTCGTGACCGGCCATTTCTCGCTGACCGCGCCGTGGGCGTTCCTGAAAGGGGCCGTCGACGGCGCGGCGTTTCGCACCGTGTTCGGCAGCCCGTTCTACGTGATCGTCGAAGGCATGGCGCCGGTGCGCGTCGAGACCGGCGACTTCGTGCTGCTGCCGCATGGGCATCAGCACGTGCTCGCGTCGTCGCCGGAGGTCACGCCCGTGCCGTTCGACAACCTGATGGCCGACCAGGGTATCCGCCCGAGCTTCGACACGCCGCTGCATTTCACCGCGGGCGGCGGCGGCTCGGTCAGCGATCTGTACACCGGGATCATGGTCTATCGCGAGGCGATGCGCAGTCCGCTCTTCAGCGTGCTGCCGCCGCTGATTCACGTGCGCGCGAACGACCCGGCCGTCGGCCCGTGGCTCGCGAGCACGCTGATGGCATTCATCCGCGAATCGATGTCCGCGCAGCCGGGCTGGGCCGTCGCCGCCGCGCGCCTGGCCGACGTGCTGTTCGTGCAGTTGCTGCGCGCGCATCTGGCATCGGCGATCAATCACACCGGCTGGCTGCGCGGGCTGATGGACCCGCAGATCGGCAGGGCGATCGCGCTGCTCCATCGGCAGCCCGAGCGGAGCTGGACCGTCGAGTCGCTGTCGGCGGCGGCGGGCATGTCGCGCTCGCGTTTTAGCGCGCGCTTCGTCGAGCTGGTCGGCGACACGCCGATCGGGCATCTGACCTCGTATCGCATGTACCTTGCGAGCGGCGCGCTGCGCGATCCGCGGCGGCGTCTGATCGAAATCGCCGAGAGCGTCGGTTATGCGTCGGAGAAGGCGTTCATTCGCGCGTTCCGGCGCTGGTCGGGGATGGCGCCGAAGCAGTACGCGCGCAATCAGCGCGATCCGTACGATATGGCGAAGGACTCAACGCAGAGAGCGATCTGACGGAATGTTCCAGATTTAGTTTGGAAAACTGATCGATTGACGCGGCCCGGCTCGATGGGGTTTCGAGCCTTTTCGCGGTGAGTCGATGCCAGCACGCAAGTCGTGCGAGTCACGCAAGCCGCCCAAGCCGGGCAACCCGGCCGCGCGAGAACAGTCCACCCTGATTCCGGCACACGGCGCAACCCGGCCCCGGCCGCGCCACCACCGCCGCCCGCGCACCGCTTCAGCCGGTTTCCGCGGGGTCCATCCGCGATCCTCTGTACAATTGCCCGAATTCTCCCAATCGAGCGGCGCTTGCGGGCCGCCGGGCTTGCGGGCGCGGCGGGTCATCTCGCGCTTGACCCGCGACTCACATCGACTGAATTCATGGCCATTACCTACAAGACTCCCGACGATATCGCGAAGCTGCGCATTGCCGGCCGCCTCGCGGCCGACGTGCTGGCAATGATCGGCGAGCACTTCAAGGCAGGCGTCTCCACCGACGACCTCGACGCGCTGTGCAACGACTACATCGTCCACACGCAGAAAGCGGTTCCGGCCAACGTCGGCTATCTGGGCTTTCCGAAGACCGTCTGCACGTCGGTCAATCACGTCGTGTGTCACGGCATTCCGAATCGCGGCGAGATCCTGAAGGACGGCGACATCATCAACATCGACGTCGCGGTCATCAAGGACGGTTATTTCGGCGACACCAGCCGCATGTATTGCGTCGGGCAGCCGAGCACGGTCGCGCGTGCGCTGATCGACACGACCTACGAGGCGATGGTGGCCGGCATCCGCGAGGTGAAGCCGGGCGCGACGCTCGGCGACGTCGGCTACGCGATCCAGAAGGTCGCGCAGCGCGAGGGCTTCTCGATCGTGCGCGACTACTGCGGGCACGGCATCGGCAAGGTCTATCACGAGGACCCGCAGGTGCTGCACTACGGTCAGCCGGGGCAGGGCTTGCGTCTGAAGCCGGGCATGGTCTTCACGATCGAGCCGATGATCAACGCGGGCCGCGCCGGCACGTCGGTGCAGCGCGACGGCTGGACCGTGATCACGAAGGACCGCTCGCTGTCGGCGCAATGGGAACACATGGTCGCCGTCACCGACGACGGCTATGAACTGCTGACGCCGTGGCCGGACGGCACGGGCGGCTACGACGCGCCGTGAGCGGGACCGCATATTGTGGTGAAGAAGGAATTGACTCGCCGGCCGGTTCGGTTAAAGCTACGCGTTAGGGTTTCCAGGGGTTTTCGTCTGCATGAGTCCGTCATTGACCGTTCGCCGCATCACTGCTGACCAGGGCGCCGTTTTTCGCGAACTCCGCACTGCCTCGCTGCGGGAGGCGCCATACGCCTTCGGCGCGACACTCGAGGACGCGTTGTCGGCCGACGCCGCCAGTTTCGACGCAACCGCGGCGGATCACGCGGTTTCGCAGTCCGTCGGCACCTTCCTGCTGTACACCGAGGGCCATCCAGCCGGTCTCGTCGAGGCGTATTTCGACGACACCGCGGCGCGCCGCGCGTTCGTCTGCGAATTGTGGGTGGCGCCGGCCGTGCGTCATCTGCGCGGCGGCGAACTGCTCGTCGACACCGCGAGCAGCTGGCTCGCGAATGCGGGCGCCACGGAAATCTACGCGTGGGTCGCCGACGCGAACCGCAACGCGATGCGCTTTTACGAAGCGCTCGGCTTTGGTCCGACCGGCGAGCACCGGCGCGTCGAGCGCGCGCCCGAGCAGGCCGAAAGTCTGCTGGTGCGACACGTGCCGACCACCTCACAGGTGTTCCAGCAGTGATCGCCCAGGCGGCGCGTCGCGCGCGCCGCTCGTCTGCGCCGTCCCTTCATCACGGTCTTTTTCCCGCTAGCATTTTTTTCGCACCGTCGCGCGTCGATCGCATCGACGGCGCGCGTCGCGCCCACGCGCGCGAGTACCGATTCTCCCGGGAAAAATAGTGGCCGCGCGCACGTACGCCTGTAAAATACGCAAAATTTTTTGCCGAACGCTATGTCGCCCAAGAAATCGCCCTTTTTCGAACTGCGCAGCGGCTCTGTCGACACGCTGATGTTCGTGGTCAAAACGACCGACCTCGATGCGATGCGTGCCGAGCTGACGCGACGCTTCGAGGCGACTCCCGAATTCTTCGCTAACGACGTCGTCGCGATCGACGTGCGGCGTCTTGCCGGCAACGAACGCATACCGCTCGCCGATATCGCGCAACTGCTCGACAGCGTGCGCATGCGTCCGATCGGCGTGGTCGCGAATGCGGAGCAGGGGTGGGCGACGGAATCGGGCTTGCCGCTGCTCGAAGCGCGCGACCGCCGCGGCGCGCCGGCCAAACAGGCCGATGAGGACAGCGCCGCAAGCGCGGCAGCAGGTGCCGAGGCAAGCGCGGCCACCGGCACTGCCGCCAGCACTGCATCCGCAACCGCCAGCACGGCCATGGACACGGCCGCTGCCGCCGGCGTCGAACCTTCGCCCGCCGCCGAGCCGGTGCGCCTCGCCACCTCGCCACAGACGATGGTGGTCGACAAGCCGCTGCGCTCCGGCCAGCGCATCTACGCGAAAGGCGATCTGGTCGTGCTCGGTCTGGTCAGCAATGGCGCCGAGGTGATCGCGGAAGGCAACATCCATATTTACGCGCCGCTGCGCGGCCGGGCATTGGCCGGCGTGCAGGGCAATCACGACGCGCGCATTTTCTGCACGTGTCTCGAACCGGAACTCATCTCGATCGCCGGCATCTATCGAACGACCGAGAACCCGCTGCCGGCCGACGTGCTCGGCAAGCCGGTGCAGATCTGGCTCGAAGACGAAAAACTGATGATCGAACCGCTGCGGCTCACGTAAAGCGCCGCGAAACGCGTGCTGCCCCGAGCGATTGCGGCCGGCGGCGTTTCATGGCGACGCGGGCCGCGCATCAATTGACGCATTTGACGAACACAAGGTAAGGGTAATGGCAAAAATCATTGTGGTGACTTCGGGCAAGGGTGGCGTGGGCAAGACGACCACGAGCGCGAGCTTTGCGTCGGCCCTCGCGCTGCGCGGCAGCAAGACCGCCGTGATCGACTTCGACGTCGGCCTGCGCAACCTCGACCTCATCATGGGCTGCGAACGCCGCGTCGTGTACGACCTGATCAACGTGATCCAGGGCGAAGCGAATCTGAACCAGGCGCTGATCAAGGACAAGAAGTGCGAGAACCTGTTCATCCTGCCGGCGTCGCAGACGCGCGATAAAGACGCGCTGACGATGGAAGGCGTCGAGAAGGTCATCAACGATCTGATCGCGATGGACTTCGCCTACATCGTCTGCGATTCGCCGGCCGGTATCGAGTCGGGCGCGCTGCTGGCGATGCACTTCGCCGACGAAGCGCTGATCGTGACGAACCCGGAAGTGTCGTCGGTGCGCGACTCCGATCGCATTCTCGGCATCCTGTCGTCGAAGACCAAGCGCGCGATCGAAGGCAAGGAGCCGATCAAGGAACATCTGCTGATCACCCGCTACAACCCGAAGCGCGTCAGCGAAGGCGAAATGCTGTCGCTGACCGACATCCAGGAAATTCTGCGCATCGATCTGATCGGCGTGATTCCGGAATCGGAAGCGGTGCTGCACGCGTCGAACCAGGGTCTGCCGGCCGTGCATCTGGACGGCACCGATGTGGCAGAAGCCTATAAAGACGTCGTGTCGCGTTTCCTCGGCGAGCAGAAATCGCTTCGCTTTGTCGATTACCAGAAGCCCGGGCTGCTGCAGCGCCTCTTCGGCACCAAGTAAGGGGAGCGCACGTAATGTCGATTCTTTCGTTTTTGCTGGGCGAGAAAAAGAAGTCCGCGTCGGTAGCGAAGGAACGCCTGCAGTTGATCATCGCGCACGAGCGCGCCGGCGGCCATGCGCCCGCCGATTATCTGCCTGCGTTGCAACGCGAACTGGTGGCCGTGATCTCGAAGTACGTGAAGATTTCCGACGATGACATACGCGTGAGTCTCGAGCGTCAGGACGATCTCGAGGTGCTCGAAGTCAAGATCGAAATACCGCAGGCCTGAGCTTCGGATGGACCGCGCTCCGCGGCCCATCTCGCACCCTATGCAGGACGCCGCATTGCGTCGGCTTGGATCGACGCGATGCCGTGCGGCGTTCGGCTCTCCCTCCGGCTTCTGTCTGAAGCCGCATTTTCGCGCCCGCACGGCGCTCGTCATTTCCCGCTCGAAATATACCGTTGCACTTCAGCGGGCGCCGTTACACGCGCCTCGTCAGCCTCGCGTCGCCCTCGCGCATTAAACGGGTAACGCCGCATCCGGTGTTCAACCTAAGAGGGAAATCATGAACAGAACCTTTCGCCTGCTGCTTGCCAACACCGTTCTGATTGCCGCCGGCGCCGCCGCGATGGCCTCGGCTTCGGCCGCGGAAGTCGTCATCGTCGCACCGTCCGCGCCGCCCGTGGAGCGCTTCGAAGCGGTGCCCGCGCCGCGCGTCGGCTACGTGTGGGATCACGGTCACTGGCGCTGGGATCACGGCCGCTACGTGTGGGTCGCCGGACACTGGCAAGCCGAGCGGGTCGGCTATCACTGGATGCCGGGCCACTGGATCGAGCATGGTCCGAACTATCGCTGGGTGCCGGGACACTGGGCTTGATGCGCCGCTCAGTCATGCGGTGACGTCGAGTGACGGGCGGTGCGCGGCGGGCGATCGTGCGCCCACCGCGCCGCCCGCCTGGATCGCATGGGCGCCGACGACGCGCCTGTGACCGGGCAGATGAACGTGAACGTGGAGAAATTGCGAATGAAAAAGAATCTACTCGTGCTCGCCGCGCTGGCGGTAATGCTGGCCGGTTGCGTCGTCGTGCCCGCACGGCCGCTGTATGTGCACGCGCCCCGCGTGGTCGTCTACTGACGCGGCGAGTCGAAGGTATCCGGCGCGATGTCGTCTGCGCTATCGCCGGCGGCCGGCTCGCCGTCGACGTCGTCCGCTGCCGCTTGCGGCACCTCGACCTCGGGGACTTCCGGCACCGGCGCGGGCGCGGGCTGCGGCAGCGGCGCCAGGTAGCGCTCGGCCAGCGACTCATAGAGCGGCGGCGCGAACAGGCGCGATACGCGGCTCGCAATCAGCGCGGTGGCCATCAGCGAAATCACGAGCGCGTGGCCGTCGATCATCTCCATCACGATCACGAACGACGTGATCGGCGACTGCGTGACCGCGGCCAGATAGCCGACCATCGCGAGCGCGATCAGCATCGGCAATTGCATCGAATCGAACACCATGTGCAGCAGATTGCCGAAGCCCGCGCCGATCGACAGCGACGGCGCGAAAATGCCGCCCGGAATGCCGGGCAGGTATGAGCCGATCATCGCGATCATCTTCAGGAACGGATAAAACATCGACAACTGCTCGCGTCCCTCGAGCAGGCCGCGCGCTTCCGTATAGCCGCTGCCGAACGTCGTGCCGCCCGAGATCACGCCCACCACCGCGATCGCGAAGCCGCACAGCGCGGCGAAGACGACCGGCCGCTCGCCATGCAACTGACGCAGCGGCGCCGGAATCCAGCGCGCGGTATTGAGCAGCAGCCAGCCGAAGATGCCGCCCGCGATTCCTGTGACGAGCGCGGTGAGCACCACCGCGACGGCGAGCAGATCGGGGAAATGCGCGCCGATCTGGATCGTGCCGAAGTACGTGTAGTTGCCGTTCAGGCCCAGCGCGACCACACCCGCGATGATGATCGCCGTGATCAGCACACCGCTCGTGCGAGCCTCGAAGCTGCGCGTCAATTCCTCGATCGCGAACACGACCCCGGCGAGCGGCGTATTGAACGCAGCCGATAAACCCGCTGCCGCGCCCGCCAACGCGAGCTGCCGTTCGATCTGCGCATTCGAGCGCGGATAGAACCGGCGCAGATTGAACATCAGCGCGGCGCCGACCTGCACCGTCGGTCCTTCACGGCCGATCGTGAGGCCGCCGAGAATCGCGAGGAAAGACACGCCGATCTTGCCGAGGAGAATTCGCACCGACAGCAGCCGCGTGCCGTATGCGCGCTGCTTCGTGTGCAGCGTCGCGATCACCTGCGGGATGCCGCTACCCTCGGCGCCGCGAAAGAACTTGCGCGTGAGCCAGACCGCGAGCGCGGCGAGCGCGGGCGTGATCACCAGCGGCGCCCACACGTACCGCTGCCGCACGCCGAGAAACGCGTCATACCCCCAGTCGATCAGGCGCGCATAGAGCACCGCGACCAGACCGACCGCGATGGCACCGAGCCAGAAGATGCCGTATTGCCGCCACAGTCGTTGCGCGCGGCGCATGACAGCTGGCGAACGGGAAGGTAAGGGCCGGGACATGAATTGGATCGTGCAAAAGACCAAGTATAAAACGTGCCGGACCGACCAGAATGCGTGAAAGACTTTTGAAATAATGACGCACGGTGGATTGTCAGCCGCATACTTTTTGCTGTAACACGCGGTATTGAGAATCGGACAGCGCGGGATGCCCATTTGGCGGAGATCGGTAATTCCGTCAGCTAGAATAGTTTCAACTTCGAACAACGAACAGACCCTCAATGAAGCGAATCCTTATCGTCAAGGTCACTTCACTAGGCGATATCGTGCAGGCGTTGCCGGTCGTCGCCGATATCAAACGCGCATTTCCTGGCGTTCAGGTGGATTGGGCGACGGACGAAGCATTTGCGCAAGTCGTGCATTGGAGCCAGGGCGTCGATCGCGTGCTGTGCGCGCCGCTGCGCCGCTTCAAGAAGGCGCGTCGGTGGAGCGATCTGAAGGCGATCTGGGCATCGATCGCCGAGCTGCGCGCGTATCGCTACGACTACATCATCGACATTCACGGCGTCTACAAGAGCGCGATCATCGCCTTCCTCGCGCGCTCGTCGCGGCGCATCGGCTATCAGTCCCAGGATCTTGGCGAGCGCGGCGCCGCGTTCGCCTACACCGGCCGTTTCGGCCCACGTCCGCAAGGCAGCGCGTGGCACGGCATGCGCATCAGCGCCGGCGAAGCGCTCGGCTACCAGGTGGAAGGCCCACCCATCTACGACCTGCAACTCCCCGAGGCCCGGCCGCAGCCGTTCGCGACGCAGGACGCGCCTGTCGCGGCGCTCTTTCATGCCACCTCGAAAGCCGACAAGAAATGGCCGCTCACGCACTGGGTGGCGGTGGGGCGCGAATTGAGCGAGCGCGGCTTCCAGGTGGTGCTGCCGTGGGGTTCGGACGGTGAGCTTGCCGAAGCCGGGCAGATCGCCGTGCAGGTGCCGGGGGCGACCGTGCTGCCGCAAATGAGTGTCACCGAAGTCGCGCAGATGATCGACGCTTGCGCGCTCGTGGTCGGTACCGATACGGGCTTCGTGCACCTCGCGCATGCGCTGCAGAAGCGCACCGTGATGATCTTCGTCGCGACGTCGCCATCGCATTGCGGCGTCGAGGCGCCGTATCGCTCGAACTCGATCGGCGACGGCCACTCGGTGCCGCCCGTCAGCGCGGCGCTCGAAGCGATCGACTACGTGCGAGCGGCAGAGCCGGTGCTCGCGATGCAGCACGGATCAGCCGCCGCCTGAGGTCGTTCGCGCAAGCGCGCAATCGTTTGCGCAAAGAAAAGAGGCGCGGCGCATAGTCCACCCTTGCGGGCAGGCACTGCATCGTCGCGCCTCCAAAAGCGCCCGTGTCGGGGAACAGCGGGCGGAGAGGATTCGATTACACGTCTGTTAAAACTGTCGCTTTTCGTTGGACGCTGAAACGTCCGATGCGCGCGCGGCAACGCGGCAAGCTGCCATGCCGCGTTGCGTCGAAGCTTGCCCGGCGCGCGTTGAGCCGCGCCATTGCGGCAACGCTGGCACGGCCAGCAAGGCTTCTATCGCGACAGTGCGCTCAACGGAGTATAGGCGGTGTTTTCCGCCATGGCGGCGATATCCGCCGGCAGCGCGGCGGGTCGATCGAACCCGCCGATCCGGCGCGCCGATCCTGTAACAGCTCGGTGATCTTCCCTTACAAATGGCAACGCTTGCCGCGGCGCGCATCGTGTCCAATCGGGTCATTCGGGGTTTGCGCTCGAATCAATCTGACTCGATGGAGAACAACATGAAACGCTTGATTCTGACTCTCGTGGCCGGCACGGTGCTCGCATCGGCACTCGGCGGCTGCGTCATTGCGCCGGCGCCGGGCTACTACTACGGCGGCGGTGGCTACTATCACCACGGCGGCGGCTACTACTACCGCTAAGCCGCGCGCCGTGCTCAGGCACGGGCAATCAGCCTCAGGCAGCCTCAGGCGACGAGCATTTCGAACGCGACCACCGCGGCAATGGCCGCGGCGTTCGCGGCGACAGCCTCGACGACGATACCTCTCCATGTCGCCGGACGGAAGCGCAGCGCGAGCAGCAGCGAGCCGAGCAAGGCCAGCGCGATGATCATCACGATATCGGCATTGTGAAGATGGACGTTCATGTGAATCTCCCTGATTTTTATAGGGTTATGTCAGGGAGTATAGGCAAGTCAAAAAGACGCGCAAGGCGGGGGATTCACCCGGGGCGGCCCGTGGAAATGGCGATGAAAAAATGCCCGCTCGATGCCGCCGAGGGCGCGTAAAAACCGCGTGCCCGGACGGCAACGATCGGGCATCGATCGCACCTTGGCAAACGCGCAGCGACGGAAGCGTCGTTCCGTCGATGCGCGTTACATCACTTCATCAGACTTTCGTTGCGCGTCTCGCGCATGCAAAGCACGCCGACCAGGCTCACGGCCGCCGCGACCGACACGTACGCGCCGACCCACGGCAAGCCGCCGTGCGCGGCGAGCACCTGCGCGATATACGGCGCGACCGACGCGCCGAGAATCCCGCCGAGGTTGTACGCGACACCGGCGCCCGTATAGCGGACGTTGGTCGGAAACAGCTCCGGCAGCAGCGCGCCCATCGGTGCGAACGTCACGCCCATCAGGAACAGCTGGATCACGAGAAACAGCAGCACCAGCAACGGCTCGCCGCTGCCGAGCAGCGGCGCCATCGTGAAGCCCGACAGGATCGCGGCGATGATGCCGACGATCAGCACCGGCTTGCGCCCGAAGCGGTCGCTCGCGCGGGCTGACAGCGGCGTCGCGAGCGCCATGAACACGACCGCGATGCACAACAGGCCGAGGAACGTCTGCCGCGGAATATGCAGCGACCCGACGCCGTACGACAGCGAGAAAGTTGTCGCGTTGTAGAACAGCGTGTAGCAGACCACCATCGCGAGCGCGCCGAGCACAGTGGGCTGCCAGTGCTGCGAGAACAGCGTCGCGATCGGCACGCGCACGCGTTCCTTGCGCTCGATCGCAGCCTGGAACGCGGGCGTTTCGGCAATCTTCAGCCGCACATACAGACCGAGCGCGACCAGCACCGAGCTGACGATGAACGGCACGCGCCAGCCCCAGCTACGGAACTGCTCGTCGGACAATGACAGCGCGAGCGCGAAGAACAGGCCGTTGGAGGCGAGAAAGCCGATCGACGGCCCGAGTTGCGGGAACATGCCGAACCAGCCGCGTTTGCCGGCCGGCGCGTTTTCGGTGGCGAGCAGCGCGGCGCCGCCCCATTCGCCGCCGAGGCCGATACCCTGGCCGAAGCGCAGCACGCACAGCAGGATCGGCGCGAGGCTGCCGATCGCGTCGTAGCCCGGCACGAAGCCGATCAGCGTGGTCGACAGGCCCATCACGAGCAGCGAAGCAACCAGAGTCGATTTGCGGCCGATGCGGTCGCCGAAGTGGCCGAACAGGAACGAGCCGATCGGTCGCGCGACGAACGCGATGCCGAACGTGACGAACGCCGACAGCGCCTGCGCGGTGGCCGAGCCATGCGGGAAGAATACCGGTCCGATGACGAGCGCCGCGGCGGTCGCGTAGACATAGAAATCGTAGAACTCGATCGCGGTGCCGATGAAGCTCGCGAAGATGATCCGCGCGCTACTGTTTTGCCCGCTTGCGGGCTGAGCCGCGGAAATCGGCGAAGTGGACATGCAGGGTCTCCAATTGTCGTGAGGCCGTGGGGCGCTGCGCCGTGCTTCGCAGACAGGCGGCGCGCGCGGGGGCGGCATCCTCGTTGAGGTATAGGTTTGGGCGCCGCGCGCGGGTGGCGCCGCGGCACTGCAGTCGGCTCATACGCCGCGCCGGCGGGTATGCGGACGGCGTGAGCCATGCCGGAAGGCTCCGGCGCAGGGAATCGGAAAATTATAGCGAGCGCGCTCGTTACGCAGCAATGGCGGCGTAAGCTCGTGCGGCGACGAGAGGGGCTTCATCAGCTACGCGCGATGACTCGAGCAGGTCGCGCGTGGCGAGCCCATACGCGCCGATGCGCGGCGTGGTGCGTGCGTGTCAGCGCAAGCGCAACCCACGCTCAGTCGTACGATTCCGCTTGCGGCGAGGCGAGCTCGCGCAACTGGAACTTGCCGTTGTCGTTGAACAGCCAGTCTTCGAACAGTTCGAGCTGGCCGCGGCCGTTCAGCAGCTTGCCGGGCGGCAGCGGCAGCGGCGCCGAGCGGCGCAGCGTCGCGAGCGCGGTGCTTTCGGCTTCGTCGTCGCCGTTCGTGCGATACACCTTTGACTCGACGATGTGGCCATTGCGATCGACCGTGAACGACACCACCACGAGCGAGCGCAGCATCGGCTGCGGTTTGCCTTGCAGCACATACGACGGATTGCGCTCGACGATTCGTCGTGCGACCGCGTCGCGGTATTGATCGAGCGTCACGCTGTTGATCGCGGCGACCGGTGTGCTGACGGTTTCGTGCGGCGCCAGCGGCGTGATCGTGCAACCGGCCACGGCGAGAACTCCGAGCGCGGCGAGCAATGTCCGTTGCATGCAAGCCGCCGCGAGCAGGCGCGAAGCCGAACGGAGAGGAACAGTAGGGAGAGAAGTGCGAGAGAGCATCATTGACAAGCCGCGAGGAGAGCCTGATTAAATGGTAGTCAAAAACCGCCACGATTCAATTGGCGTTCGCCCGCTGGATGCCTTTGCGCGTGACTCGCTGAAGCGCTTTGCTTGCCAATGTAATAGCCGGAAATATGCGCGGATTGGTCGGCGAGCGAAACCCGCCTACACTTTGATGGCCTCGTGCTGAGGCATCGGTGGAAGTCTTTTCAGCCCGCTTCTGGCGGGCTTTCTTTTGCCTGCGGCTCGCCGCTCACACGCGGCAATAAAAAAGGCGAACCCGCCAAACGGGTCCGCCTTTTCTTTATTGATTCAACGAACAACGCCGCAAGCAAAGTCTCACGGCGCTGCCCGGGTGTTGCTCACTTCAACGCCGCACGCGCCGCCTTCACCGCGGCCAGCACCTGCTCGGGCGCGGTGCCGCCCGGATGATTGCGGCTCGCCACCGAGCCCTCGAGCGTCAGATACGAGAACACGTCGTCACCGATCAGATGCGCGACGTTCGGCAGCTCGCTGCGCATTTCATCGAGCGTCAGGTCCGCGAGATCGCAGCCGCGATCGGCGCACACACGCACCGCGAGCGCGACGGCTTCGTGCGCGTCGCGGAACGGCAGGCCGCGCTTGACGAGATAGTCGGCGAGGTCGGTCGCGGTCGAGAAGCCTTGCAGCGCGGCGTCGCGCATCGCCTGCGGCTTGACCGTGATGCCGGCGACCATTTCGGCGAAGATGCGCAGCGTGTCGGCCACCGTATCGACGGTGTCGAACAGCGGCTCCTTGTCTTCCTGATTGTCCTTGTTGTACGCGAGCGGCTGGCCCTTCATCAGCGTGAGCAACGCCATCAGATGGCCGTTCACGCGGCCGGTCTTGCCGCGCGCGAGCTCGGGCACGTCCGGGTTCTTCTTCTGCGGCATGATCGACGAGCCGGTGCAGAAACGGTCGGCCAGATCGATGAAGCCGACGCGCGGGCTCATCCACAGCACCAGTTCTTCGGAGAAGCGCGACACGTGCGTCATCACCAGCGCGGACGCCGCCGTGAATTCGATCGCGAAGTCGCGGTCGGAAACCGCATCCAGCGAGTTTGCGCAGATGCCGTCGAAGCCGAGCGACTTCGCCACCGCGTGACGGTCGATCGGATAGCTGGTGCCGGCGAGCGCGGCCGCGCCGAGCGGCAGACGATTCACGCGCTTGCGGCAGTCGATCATGCGCTCGGCGTCGCGCGAGAACATCTCGACGTACGCGAGCAGATGGTGGCCGAACGTGACCGGCTGCGCGACCTGCAGGTGCGTGAAGCCCGGCATGATGGTCGATGCGTTCTTCTCGGCGATTTCGAGCAGCGCGACGCGCAACTCGGTGAGCAGTTCGCCGATGCGGTCGATCTCGCCGCGCAGCCACAGGCGGATGTCGGTCGCGACCTGGTCGTTGCGCGAGCGGCCGGTGTGCAGGCGCTTGCCCGCGTCGCCGATCAGCGCGGTCAGGCGCGCTTCGATGTTCAGGTGCACGTCTTCGAGATCGAGCTGCCATTCGAATTCGCCGCGCTCGATTTCACCCTTGATCTGCGTCATGCCGCGCTGGATCGCGGCGAGGTCGTCGGCGGAAATGATCTTCTGCGCGGCGAGCATCGATGCGTGCGCGAGCGACCCTTCGATGTCGACGAACGCCAGACGCTTGTCGAAGAAGACCGACGACGTGTAGCGTTTGACGAGCTCCGACATCGGCTCCGAGAAGCGAGCCGACCAGGCTTCGCCTTTTTTGTGCAGTTGGGACGTCATGGTGTTGGGCGGTAAGAACGAGCGGTGAAGAGGCTGGCAACACGAGTGCACGTGCCGTGCAAAAGCGTCGCCGCAGCGAAGAAAGACTGCGATTTTAACACCGGGCGTGGCCGGTCAAGACCCCGCGGCTGGTCTCGTACCCACTCGCACCCGCTGGCACCCATTACCCACCCATTACGCGCCTATTCGCGCACCAGCACCACCAGCTTCAGATCTTCGCGATGCGCGGGCTTGAACGTGATCTGGTCATAGACGATGCGCCCGTCGCGCGGATGGTTGAACTCGCGCCTGCCGCCCTCGCGCCCGCCGACGTCCTGCGAGGCCCAGTAGCGCGCGAACTCGTCGCTCGCGGCTGACAGCGAATCGATCAGCCCACGCGTCGGCGCATCGTTCAGATGGCGGATCGAGTCGGCGCGGAATTCGGCGGCGAGCCGCCGCGCGCGCGTTTCCCAATCGACGATCAACGCGCGCGCGGCCGGCTCGGTAAACGTGTAGCGCAGCAGGTTGCGGTCGTGCGTGCCGTCGAGCCAGCCGACGAACAGATCGGCCGCGCGCTCGTTCCACGCGAGCGCGTTCCATTGCCTGTCGAGCACGTAGGCCGGCGTGTCGACGAGCTGCACGGTCTGCAACAGTGTGGCGGGCGCATCGGCGGCGGCGGGATCGGGCTCGGCCGGATCGCGTTGCGCGGCCAGCTCGAACAGATACGCGCGCTCGGCGCGCGACAGCTGTAACGCAACCGCGATGCGCGCGAGCGCGTCGGCGGAAGCGGACACTGGCCGGCCCTGCTCGATCCACGTGTACCAGGTCGGGCTCACGCCGCACAGCTGCGCGACTTCCTCGCGCCGCAGACCGGGCGTGCGGCGGCGCGGCCCCGGCGGCAGACCGACCGCCTGCGGCGACAGCCGCTCGCGATGGGCGCGGATGAAGTCGCCGAGCGCGCGGGCCGGCGTGGCGTCGAGCGGCGGCGGGTGATCGGCGGAGGACGGCGTGATCATGCTATCGGCTGCGCGTGGAGGGGGAAATAGAGATACCAGAATAATCGTTCAACTTGTACTGGTACATGGCGGCCTCTATTGTAGCGGCTGGATTCGCGCAATGCGTTGTCGTCGATGATCGGCGCGCAATGAAAAAAGCCGGGTGTGGCCTGCCTCGGCCACACCCGGCTTTTGCTTGCTTCAGCGTCGACCTCAACCGGTATTGCGCAACCCGGCCGCGATCCCGTTGATGCTCAAATGAATGCCGCGCCGCACACGTGCATTCGTGTCGCCCGCGCGATAGCGTTTGAGCAGTTCGACCTGCAGGTGATTGAGCGGATCGAGATACGGGAAGCGGTTCTTGATCGAACGCGCGAGCAGCGGATTCTCGGCGAGCCGCTCGCTCTTGCCGGTGATCTCCGACAACACCTTCGACGTGCGTTCCCATTCCGCGACGATGCGCTCGAACACGTGCTTGCGCAGCTTCTTGTCGGTCACGAGCGCGGCATAACGCGACGCGACCGCGAGGTCGGTCTTCGCGATGACCATGTCCATGTTCGACATCAGGTTGGTAAAGAACGGCCAGCTCTTGTGCATCTTCTTCAGCAGCGCGAGACGGCGCGCGCGCTCGGCGTCGGACGGCGCGCTGTCCAGATGCTCGGCGACCGCGCTGCCGAAGCCGTACCAGCCCGTCAGCAGCAGCCGGCATTGGCCCCACGAGAAGCCCCACGGAATCGCGCGCAGATCCTCGATCTTGCGTTGCTTCGGATCCTGCAGCTTGCGCGACGCGGGGCGGCTGCCGATGTTCAGCTCGGCGATCTCCGCGATCGGCGTCGACTCGAAGAAGTACTCCTTGAAGCCCGGCGTTTCGTAGACCAGCGCGCGATACGTGGCCATCGCCGCATCGGACAGCTGCTGCATCGTTGCCTCGTACGCGGGCAGCTCGGCCAGCGTGTGATCGTGCGGCAGCAGCGACGCTTCGAGCGTCGCGGCCACGACGGTTTCCAGATTGCGCCGGCCGATCTCCGGATTCGCGAACTTGCTCGCGATCACTTCGCCCTGCTCGGTCAAACGGATCTGACCGTCGACGGTGCCCGGCGGCTGCGACAGGATGGCCTGGTAGGTCGGGCCGCCGCCGCGACCGACGGTGCCGCCGCGGCCATGGAACAGGCGCAGCGTCACGCCGCGTTCGTTGAACAGCGCGACGAGCGCCAGCTCCGCGCGATACAGCTCCCAGTTCGACGTCAGGAAGCCGCCGTCCTTGTTGCTGTCCGAGTAGCCGAGCATCACTTCCTGCTCGTTGCCCTGATGTTCGATCAGCGTGCTGATGCCCGGCAGCGCGATCAGATCGCGCATGATGTGCGGTGCGTTGCGCAGGTCGGGGATCGTCTCGAACAGCGGGATCACCATCAGGCCCGCGCGCGCGGGGTCGTGCTCGTCGCCGAGACGTCCGCGCAGCAGGCCGGTTTCCTTCTGCAGCAGCATCACCTCGACCAGATCGCTGACGGTCTCCGTGTGCGAAATGATGTAGTTGCGCACCGCGCGCGCGCCGAATTTTTCGCGCGTGATGCGCGCTTGCTCGAGCACCGCCAGCTCGCTCTTCACGAGCTCCGAGTAATCGGCGTAGGGCACCCGCAGCGTGCGCGGCTGCGCGAGCTCGGCGAGCAGCACGTTGAGCTTGTCCGCTTCAGACAACGCCGCGTAATCGTCCTCGACGCCCGCGCGCTTCAGCAACTCGGCGATCACCGCTTCGTGGATGTCGGAGCTTTGCCGCAGATCGATGCTCGCGAGATGAAAGCCGAACACTTCGCCCGCGCGCGCGAGCGGCGCGAGACGCGGCGCGGTGAGCGGCGCGCCGTGATGTTCGGCGAGCGAATCCATCAGCACGTGCAGGTCGCGCACGAAGTCGGCGGCGTCGTCATAGGGAATCGCGCGGATCGGCGCGACGCCGCGGCCGGCGCTGCGCAGCGGCACGGCGCCTTCGCCGAGACGCACGCGCGCGCTCGCCGCGAGCCGCGTGTAGATGCCGATCAGCGCGCGACGGTACGGCTCGTCGGTGCGGTGCGGCGAGTGATCGGGCGAGGTATCCGCGAGCTTCTTCAGCGCATCGCTCGCGCCGACGAGCAGGTTGGACATCGAGAGCTCCTCGCCGAGCTTGTGCACCTGCACCAGGTAGTGCTCGAAAATCACCGCGGCCTGACGGGTGATCGCGTTTTCGAGCGTTTCGGCGGTGACGTTCGGATTGCCGTCGCGATCGCCGCCGATCCAGCTGCCCATCTGGAAGAACGGCGGCAGGCGTGCTTCGAGGCCATGCTCCTTCAGCGCCTCCTCGATGTCGGCGTACAGCGCCGGCAGTTCTTCGAGGAAAGTGCTGCGGTAGTACGACAGCGCGTTCTCGATTTCGTCGGCGACCGTCAGACGCGCGTCGCGCAGCATCCGCGTTTGCCACAGCGACGTGACGCGCGCGCGCAGCATCGCTTCGTTGTGCGCGCGCTCGCGGTTCGTCAGCGGCTGGTCGCGCTCGGCGAGCAGATGCGCGATGTCGTGCTGCGCGTCGAGAATGCTCTTGCGCTGCACTTCGGTCGGGTGCGCGGTCAGCACCGGCATGATCAGCGCGTCGTCGAAAAACTTCTGCAGCACCGGCGTCGCGGCGGCACCGGCCGCGGTGAGCCGCTCGAGCGCATGGGCGATCGTGCCCGGCTGCGAGGCCGAGCCCGCCAGCGCGTGAATCCGGTGACGGCGGTTGCGGTGACGGTCCTCGGCGATGTTCGCGAGATGCGAAAAGTAGCTGAACGCGCGCACCACGCTGACGGTCTGCTCGGGCGTCAGCGTGCGCAGCTTCTTGTCGAGCGTCTGCGCGGCGGCGCTGTCGTCTTCGCGACGGAAACGCACTGCGGTCTGCCGGATCGTCTCGACGACGTCGAACACCGCGTCGCCTTCCTGCTCGCGCAGCACGTCGCCGAGCAGGCGGCCGAGATAGCGGATGTCCTGGAACAGCGGGTGGTCCTTGTCCTCGCGCGTGCGGCCGGCGCTCTTCGCGGTCGGCGCGGCGGCGGACTCAGCCGGCGACACGGCTTGCAGCTTCGGCGTTTTCGGGGCGCGCGACGGCGTTGCGTCGCCTGCGGACTTGACCTTGACCTTGGCCGGCTTGCGCGCGGTGGCCGAGGTCGCGGCCTGTTCAGCCTTGCTGGCCTTGCCGGCCCTGGTCGCCTTTTGCGCCTTGTCCTGCTTGACGGGCACCGAGGTTTGCGCGGCCTTCGGGGCTTTGGTGGCGCGAGCGGCGAGGGCGCGGCGCTTCGCGCGCGGGTCGGCGCGCGTGTCGTCAGGTTGAGCGACGCTCGACGCTATGCCGTGCGCGGCAGCGTCGGACAGGGCGTCAGGCGCCGCGGCGTCGGCCGGGCGAGCGGTGGGCGAGGCAGTGTTGCGGCGGGCGGGGCGCGCCGATCCGGAAGACGTCACGATGAGTTACCTCAGGGAAGCCAGAGTCTGTTGATTGATGAACTGCGACTGCGGAACTGCAACCAGCGAGTGCAACGTGAACTGCGTGCAACAGGGACTGCGGAACGGACTACAAGACGGACGGACTGCTAGTGGGACTGCAACGGGGACTCGAAACGGCGACTGCAACGGCGCTTGTTCGAGCCACCACGGAGCGACCAGCGCGCGCCGCGCCACCTATGAGGAACGACGCAAGCGCTGCCGATCGCGCGATGCCGACGGGGGAGATAGGAGCCACGGGCTGCCAGCCCGCGCTGGGACCGAACACGCGGCAGGCAGTGCCGCAGCATGTTCGCCGCATTGCATCATCCCGCATGCCGCCGCGCGGTGCGCGAACGACCGTGCGTGACGAGGCGCAATGGGGGCCGCCGCGCGCTGCGCGAAGCCCGTCTCCTCCGTCGATACCGCTTGCGCACGGCGCTCCGCAATGCCCTGGAACCCAAGGGCGCGAACGAGGGCGCGTGCTAACATTGATTGTTATTCCATCCCGAGATCAAGCAGCAAGCTAATGAACACCGAGACGTCTTCCACGCCACCCCACACGCTTGTGATTGCGTCGCGAGAGAGCCGCCTTGCCATGTGGCAAGCCGAGCATGTGCGATGTGCGCTGCACAAATTATATCCATCTTGTGACGTAAAAATCCTCGGAATGACGACACGTGGTGATCAGATTCTCGATCGCACGCTGTCGAAGGTTGGTGGTAAGGGGCTCTTCGTCAAAGAGCTCGAAGCCGCGCTCGCCGATGGCCGCGCCGACCTCGCGGTGCATTCGCTGAAAGACGTGCCGATGGAGTTGCCCGCCGGTTTCGCGCTGTCCACGATCATGGAGCGCGAGGATCCGCGCGACGCGCTCGTGTCCAATCAGTACGACTCGCTCGCCGCGTTGCCGGCCGGTGCCGTGGTCGGCACTTCGAGCCTGCGGCGCGAGGCGATGCTGCGCATGCGCTATCCGCATCTCGACGTGCGGGCGTTGCGCGGCAATCTCGATACGCGGCTCGCCAAGCTCGATCGCGGCGACTACGCGGCGATCATTCTGGCCGCGGCCGGTCTGAAGCGTCTCGGTCTCGCCGAGCGGATCCGCGCGTTGCTCGATCCTGACGACAGTCTGCCCGCGGCGGGCCAGGGCGCGCTCGGCATCGAGATTCGCGCCGATCGCGCGGACCTCGCCGGATGGCTCGCGCCGCTGCATCATCAGCACACGGCCGCGGCCGTCGAAGCGGAGCGCATGGTGTCGCGCGCGCTCGGCGGCAGCTGCGAGGTGCCGCTCGCCGCCTACGCAACCTGGGGCGACGGCGCGCTGCATTTGCGCGGCATCGTCGCGACGCCGGACGGTCAGCGGGTGTTGAGCGCGCAGGCGTCGGCGCCGGCGCCCACGACCGAACGCGCACTCGCGCTCGGCCGGGAAGTGGCGGACTCGCTCGCGCAGCAGGGCGCGCTCGACATCGTCCGCGCGCTCAGTACGGCGAGCGGTCCCGCGGCCGCGCCCGGCACGGCGGCCAGCGAGTGATGGCCGCCGTCACGCCGCAGAGGGCACCGTTCACGGTCGTGATCACGCGGCCGGCCGGTCAGTCGAGCGAACTCGTCGAACGGCTCGAAGCAGCCGGACTCGCGCCGCTCGACTTCCCGCTGATCGACATTGCGCCCGTCATCGACGACGCGCCGTTGTGCGACGCGCTCGCGTCGCTCGAACGCTACGCGCTGGTCGTGTTCGTGTCGCCGAACGCGGTCGATCACGCGTTCTCGCGGCGCCACGATATCTGGCCGCACGCGCTGCCGATCGGCGTGGTCGGCCCGGGCAGCGTGCATGCGCTCGCGCGCCACGGCGTCAGCGCGCCCGAGCATCGCGTGATCAGCCCCGCGGCGGGCGCCGACGACGAATCGACGAGCTTCGACTCCGAGAGCCTGTATGCCGCGATCGAGGCGCAGCTGGGCGACGCGGGCCTCGAAGGCAAGCGCGTGCTGATCGTGCGCGGCGACGGCGGCCGCGAATGGTTGAGCGAGCGTCTGCGCGAAGCCGGCGCCGAAGTCGACGCGGTGGCCGCGTACCGGCGCATCGTGCCGGAGCCGTCGATCGGCGCATGGGCGCGCGTGCACGAACTGCTCGCGGGCATGCCGCACGCATGGCTCGTGACCAGCTCCGAGGGCGTACGCAATCTGCACGAACTCGCGAACGAACATCTGACCGCCGGCGAGATCGAGCAGCTCAAACACGCGCCGCTCGTCACGCCGCACCCCCGCATCGCGCAGACCGCGCGGGCATTGGGTTTTGATAGGATTACGGTGTCCGGCGCGGGCGACGAGCGCATAGTCCGAGCCCTCGTTGCCGCGGCCGCCGTGCCTCCCGTCGTCCAACCGGTATCGTCCAACCCGGCTCAACCACGCATGACTGAAACGAACGCATCCACGAACGCCTCACCCCAGCCGCCGGCAAGCGCCGCCTTGCCGCCGAACCAACCCTTCACGCCGTTCGAAGCGCAAAAGCGCCGCAGCACGAGCGGACCGCTGCTGTGGTTTGTCATCGTGGTCATCGCGTGCGCGGCGGGCGTGGGCGGCTTCGCGATGAACCGCAAGCTGGTGCGCACCGAGCAGGAACTCGCGCAGCGTCAGCAGGCCAACGACACGCAGGCGAACGAGTTGCGCATCAAGATCGACCAGGCGCTCGCCACCGTGCATCAATCGGACTCGCAGGTCGCGCAGCTCGAAGGCAAGCTCGCCGATGCGCAGGCCGGGCAACAGGCGCTGCAGCAGCAGTACGCGGATCTCGCGCGCAATCGCGACGACTGGACCTTCGCCGAAGTCGGGCAGATGCTGTCGGCCGCGAGCCAGCAGTTGCAGCTGACCGGCAATACGCAGCTCGCGCTGTTCGCGCTGCAAAGCGCCGATACGCGCCTCGCCGCGTCGGACAGCCCGCAGGCGGTCGCGGTGCGCAAGGCGATCGCGCAAGACATCGACAAGCTGAAGGCCGCGCCGTCCACCGATCTCACCGGCCTCGCCATCAAGCTCGACAACGCGATCGATCACGTCGACGCTCTGCCGCTGTCGGGCGAAGCGCCGATCCCGCATGCGACGCCGCATGCGGCCACGTGGGCCGACACCGCGAAGGTGGCCGCGGCCACCGGCAAGCCGCGCTGGGAAGTGTGGATCGACGAGGTCACGCACGGCATCGGCGAGCAGCTGACGAGCCTCGTGCAGGTGCGTCGCATCGATAACGCCGACGCGATGCTGGTCACGCCGGATCAAGGCTACTTCGTGCGCGAGAACCTGAAGCTGCGTCTGCTGTCGGCGCGCCTCGCGCTGCTGTCGCGTAACCAGACCACGCTGAAGTCCGATTTGCAGGCGGCGCAGTCCGCGTTGACGCGCTACTTCGACGCGTCGTCGAAAGATACGCAGACGGTCATCGATCTGGTCAAGCAGGTGGACGCCGGTTCGGCCGCGGTCGAGCTGCCGAACCTCGACACGAGCCTGCAGGCCGTCAATCAATACCGGAACCGGGGTTAATCATGGCGATCCGGGGACTTCTATGGCTCGCGGCGCTGTTCGCCGTCGCGGTCGTGCTCGCGGTGGGCGGGCGCTTCGACGCGGGGCAGGTGCTGCTGATCTATCCGCCTTACCGCGTCGACATGTCGCTGAATCTGTTCGTCGTCGGGCTGGTGGTGCTGTTCATCCTGCTCTACGCGCTGTTGCGCATCATCCGCAATATCTGGCGCATGCCGCAGCGCGTCGCCGCATACCGCGCACGTTCGCGTGTCGCGAAGGCGCACGCGGCGTTGCGCGACGCGATCGGCAACCTGTACGCGGGGCGTTTCTCGCGCGCGGAAAAGGCCGCCAAGGATGCGCTCACGAACGGCGACAACAAGGGCGCGGCCGGTTTGATCGCGGCGACCGCCGCGCATCGCATGCATGAGTACGCGCGGCGCGACGAATGGCTCGCGCAGATCGACGAGGCCGACTGGCAGGACGCGCGCCTGATGGCCACCGCCGACATGCGCGCCGACGGCCGCGACGCCGACGGCGCGCTCAACGCGCTGACCGAGATGCAATCGCAGGGCGCGCGGCGCATCCACGCGCAGCAGATCATGCTGCGTGCGCAACAGCAGCTGAAGAACTGGGGCGAAGTGCTCAAGCTCGTGAAGACGCTGGAGAAGCGCGAGGCGATCCATCCGGCGGTCGCGGTGCGGCTGCGTCAGCAGGCGGCGGAGAATCTGCTGCGCGATCGTCGCCACAACGCGGACGCGCTGCTCGAATTGTGGAGTTCGCTGTCGACCACCGAGCGTCATTCGCCGCGCCTCGCCGATACCGCCGCCGAACTGCTGGTCGCGTTGAACCGTCCGCAGGAGGCGCGCAAGATCGTCGAGGAAGCGCTTGCGCAGAACTGGGATGCGCGCCTGTTGCGCCGCTATCCGGATACCGCCGGCGGCGATGCGCTGCCGCTGATCCAGAAGGCCGAGGCGTGGCAAAAGGAGCGGCCGGAAGACGCGGACCTGATGTTCGCGTTGGGGCGCCTGTGCCTGCATCAGCAGTTGTGGGGCAAGGCGCAGTCGTTCCTCGAGCGCGCGCTGAAGCTCGCCGACAACGAGACGCTGAAGATCCGCTCGCATCGCGCGCTCGCACGTCTGCACGAGCAGCTAGGCGATGCCGACAAGGCGAGCCAGCACTATCGCGAGAGTGCGTTGGCGATGAACGTGACGTGAGTTCGGCGTTTTCGGCGACGCGCTGAAACGCGCAAGCCTCCGTCACCGCTACCTGATGGCCGCAGCCCCGCGCTGCGGCCGTTTGTTTTTCCGGCGCCGCGCGCGAGATCAGCTCGCCGCTGCGCGACGCGAGCAGGATCAACAATTCCGGCGTGCGCGATTGGCGGCGTCGATGACGCCCAGCCGGGCGGCCCGATCCCTGTCACCGACGGAAGGTCTGGACTATCCTACGAATGACAGTACCGCCCACAATCCGTGGCGCGGCGTCCCCGACTGCGGACATTCCAACCATGGAAGCGGACAGGCCCGTTCCTCACAAAGAACAGACTGCTGCGATCAGCGCACGCCACTGGATGCGCTGGCTGCCCGGACTGACGGTGCTCAGGACGTACCGGCTGAGCTGGCTGCCGAGCGATCTGACGGCGGGACTGGTCTTGACCACGATGCTGGTGCCGGTCGGGATCGCTTACGCGGAGGCATCCGGCGTCCCTGGCGTGTACGGTCTCTACGCGACGATCGTCCCGCTGCTGGCGTATGCGCTGTTCGGCCCGAGCCGGATTCTCGTGCTCGGCCCCGACTCCGCGCTCGCCGCTCCGATACTGGCGGTGGTCGTGCAAATCGCGGCGGGCGACCCGTCGCGCGCAATTGCTGCAGCGAGCATGATGGCGATCGTGTCCGGCCTGTTCTGTATCGTGATGGGCTTGCTGCGGCTTGGCTTCATCACCGAGCTGCTGTCGAAGCCCATTCGGTACGGCTACATGAACGGCATTGCGCTCGCCGTGCTGATCAGTCAGTTGCCCAAACTGTTTGCGATCTCGATCGACGAGGGCGGACCGTTGCGGGACATCGTGAGTCTCGTGCAGGCCATCGCCGACGGCAAGTCCAACTGGTACAGCTTCGCGGTGGGCGCAGGGAGCCTTGTGCTGATCCTGTTTCTGAAGCGCTTCGAAAAGCTGCCGGGCATCCTGATCGCTGTGATCGTCGCGACGTTGTGCGTGACCGCACTGCACCTCGATAGCGTCGGCGTGAAAGTGCTCGGCAAGATTCCTCAAGGCTTGCCGACTTTTGCGCTGCCGTGGGTCACCGACGCCGATCTGGTCAAGATACTGCTCGGCGGCTGCGCGGTCGCGCTGATCTCGTTCGCGGATACCAGCGTGCTGTCGCGGACTTTCGCGGCACGTTTTCGCAGTCGCGTCGACCCCAATCAGGAGATGGTCGGGCTCGGCGCGGCCAACCTTGCGGCCGGCCTGTTCCACGGCTTCCCGATCAGCAGCAGTTCGTCGCGCACGCCGGTCGCCGAGGCGGCGGGCGCGAAGACGCAACTGACGGGCGTCGTCGGCGCGCTGGCGGTCGCGGTGCTGCTGATGGCCGCGCCCAACCTGATGCGCTACCTGCCCAACAGCGCGCTCGCCGCGGTCGTCATCGCGGCGGCGATCGGTCTGTTCGAGATCACGGACCTGAAGCGGATCTTCCGCATCCAGCAATGGGAGTTCTGGCTGTCGATGGCCTGCTTTGCCGGCGTCGCGGTGTTCGGCGCGATTCCCGGCATCTGCGTCGCGGTAGTGATCGCGGTCATCGAATTTCTGTGGGACGGCTGGCGACCGCACTATGCGGTGCTCGGTCGCGTTGAGGGTTTGCGCGGCTATCACGACCTGCAGCGCTATCCGCATGCCGAGCGCATCCCCGGACTCGTGCTGTTTCGCTGGGATGCACCGCTGTTCTTCGCGAACGCCGAGCTGTTTCAGGAGCGCCTGCTCGAAGCCGTCGCGGAATCGCCGGCGCCGGTACGGCGCGTGGTCGTGGCGGCCGAACCGGTGACGAGCGTTGACGTCACCTCCGCCGACATGCTGCGGGAACTGACGCGCACGCTCGATGAGCGCGGGATTGCGCTGCACTTTGCGGAGATGAAGGATCCGGTTCGCGACAAGCTCAGGCGCTTCGAGCTGAGCGATCTGCTTGGCGATGCATGCTTTCATCCGACGGTCGGCAGTGCGGTAGATAGTTATGTCGAGGTGGCTGGGAACGGTTAGCGCGTGGTGGGCGCGGCGATGGTCGACGCGTGCCTCGCTCTGAGGCGCTTGTACGGTGGATTTTCGGACCTGGAGCTGGATCACCGGAGAACAGGTATGCGCGTGCGGTCCGCTGCAGAAACGCGTGCAAAAACGACTGCCAAAGAGGTTTGGCACCGCGCCAGTTCACGTCCACGGCGTACCGTGATCCTGTGTTTCGCCGTGGTATTCGTTGTCACCTTGATTCTTGCCGTCCACCAATATTTTCTCGTGCGTGCCCGGGAACTCGATAACCGCTCGCATCGACTCGACATTCAGGCGAGAGTTCTGGATGTCGCGGTCCGCAATAACAGGCAGCACTTGCAGTTTCTTCGCGAGAGTGGCGAGCGGTTCCTCGCGGACCGCGCGGCGCAGCCCGATCGAACTGCGGATGCCTCGGTCCAGGCAGTACTGCAGGCGCAGGACGAGCGAGTCTGGAATCTTCAGGTCGGCGTTACCGACGCCCCCATCCGGGGTGTCGGCACACAGCAGCTTGCGGTGATTCCCGGTTTGCACCGCGACGAGCCCAGGTTTCTCGAGGACCTGCGGCTCGCCCAATTGATGAGCCGGCTGCTTGCCGTGCAATTCCCGATGGGCACGGGTCTCGAACGCGCGGTATTTGCGTCGCCGACCGGTGTCGTGGTCGCCTACCCGGCCATTGACGACGACGAAGTCGTCCGAATCCTGCAAACGTTCGGCAGTTCGCGCCTGTTGCAGCTCGCCAACCAGCACCCGCTCGCCTACGAGGTCACTTTCGATCCGATTCGCGGGCGCAAGAATCCGGCAGAACCTCGTCTGCTGTTCGGAACCCCGGTGATGAGCAACGGCGTGGTTCGCGGCCTTCTGTTCTTCGTCATCCCGCAACGCATCGTTCAGGATTACCTGCGGACCGACACCACACCGGACGAAACTCATGCGGTGATCGACCGAAGCTGGACACCGATTGCAACGAGCGGGATCGCCTTAGCCGCGGAGCATGACAATTGGCTCGAGACTCTGCCGCCGCGGTGGCATACGCTCTCCGCTTCGACGCTGTTTCAAACAGGCACGGGGATGCTGAGTGCCGGGCAGGACTTTCTCTTATTCCGCAAGCTGGAGACGGCCGATCTCTTATTGGTCGATCATGTTCCCGCTGCGTCCGTATTCCGCGCAGTCGTCCATTTGAGCAGCGCGCTGTTTGCCGGGGTGTGGCTACTCATGGCATTCCTGCTGTGGTCCACGCTGTTCGTCGTCGACCGCCTTCTCTCTACGCAGATGGCACTCAACCAGCGCTTGCGGGAATTGTCGCTCGCGGACCCGCTGACCGGTCTCGCGAACCGCCGTCGTTTGAACGAGGAATTCGGCGCACTGGCGCGGCGCGACGTCGAGCGCCGCATCGCGCTGCTGATGATCGATATCGACCATTTCAAGCGGGTCAACGACACCTGGGGGCACGCGGCCGGAGACGAGACGCTGAAGCACCTGGCCGATGTGGTCAAGCTCACCGTGCGCCCGGGGGATCTGATGGCACGGCTAGGCGGCGAGGAGTTCTGTGTGCTGTTGCCCGATACGAACGCGGACGACGCCGCCCGGATTGCCGAGCGCGTGCGCGAGGCCGTCGCCGGCAATGCCTGCGTTCTTCAGGAGGCGACGTTGCTGCGTTCGGCGCCGGGCCGTGAAATCCGCTTCACGATTTCGATCGGCGCGGCGGAGAGGATCGCGGACGACTGCCGCGACCTCGAGCGGCTGATTGCGGTCGCGGACCAGCGACTGTACGCCGCGAAGGCGAGCGGGCGAAACAGGGTGGTGGCATGCGAGTCCACGCAAAGCTGACTCGCGCTCGAAGGAGCGCCGCCGCGAGATTGCGGCGGCCATGTGCGCGCGACCACGTTGGTCGGCGCGCGTCGCCGGTGGACGACGCGCCCTTCGCTTAGAAGAACCCGAGCGCCTCCGCCTGATAGCTGACCAGCAGACACTTCGTCTGCTGATAGTTCGACAACGCCATCTTGTGCGTTTCGCGCCCGATCCCCGACTGCTTGTAGCCTCCGAATGCCGCGTGCGCCGGATACAGGTGGTAGCAGTTGGTCCACACGCGTCCTGCCTCGATCTCGCGTCCCATCTTGTAGGCGCGGGTGCCGTCACGCGTCCACACGCCGGCCCCCAGGCCATAGTACGTGTCGTTCGCGAGTTCGATCGCCTGCTGTTCGTCCTTGAACGTCATCACCGAGGCGACCGGCCCGAAGATTTCCTCCTGGAACACGCGCATATCGTTGTTGCCGAACAGCATCGTCGGCTTCACGTAGAAGCCCTCGCCGAGACCGGCCCCGGGCGTGGCGCGCTCGCCGCCGACGAGGCACTGCGCCCCTTCGTCCCGGCCGATGTCGATGTACGACAGGATCTTGTCGAGCTGCTGCTGCGACGCCTGCGCGCCGATCATCGTTTCGAGGTTCAGCGGATGGCCGGCCTTGATGCGTTGCACACGGGCAATCGCCTTCTCGATAAAGCGCTCGTAGATGGACTCCTGGACCAGCACGCGCGACGGGCACGTGCACACTTCGCCCTGATTCAGCGCGAACATCGCGAGACCTTCGAGCGCCTTGTCGAGGAACGCGTCGTCGCGATCGAGCACGTCGGCGAAGAAGATGTTCGGGCTCTTGCCGCCGAGTTCGACCGTCGACGGGATCAGGTTGTCCGCGGCTGCGTGCAGGATGCGCTTGCCGACCGGCGTCGAACCCGTGAACGCGATCTTCGCGATGCGCTTGCTGGTGGCGAGCGCTTCGCCCGCTTCCTTGCCGAAGCCGTTGACGATATTGACGACTCCGGCAGGGAACAGGTCACCGATCAGCTCGATCAGCACCAGTACCGAAGCCGGCGTCTGCTCGGCGGGCTTCATCACGACGCAGCAGCCGGCCGCGAGCGCGGGGGCGAGCTTCCATGCGGCCATCAGCAGCGGAAAATTCCACGGGATGATCTGACCCACCACGCCAGCCGGCTCGTGAAAGTGATAGGCGACCGTGTTGTCGTCGATCTCCGAGATGCCGCCTTCCTGCGCGCGGACGCAGCCGGCGAAATAGCGGAAATGATCGACGGCGAGCGGCAGGTCCGCAGCCATCGTTTCGCGCAGCGGCTTGCCGTTGTCGATCGTCTCGGCGACCGCGAGCAGCTTCAGGTTCTTTTCCATCCGCTCGGCGACCGCGAGCAGCAGGTTCGCGCGCTCCGTCACCGACGTCTTCGCCCATTTGCGGCGCGCCGCGTGCGCGGCGTCGATGGCGAGATCGATGTCCGCGGCGCCCGAACGGGGCACGCGACAAAACGGCTGCCCGTTGATCGGCGACACGTTGTCGAAATAGTCGCCGCCGACCGGCGCGACCCACTTGCCGCCGATATAGTTTTCGTAACGCTGGCGATACGGATATTCGATGTCGATGCCGAGGGCTTTCAGGTCAAATGGATTCATCACTTGTCTCCGTTTTGTGATGGTGATCGGGTGACTGCACGGGACCACATGAGGCACGAACCGTACCAATGCATCGAGGTGCGAAATTTCAGGAGATGCGGTGGGCCGGATAGGCGGAAGTGTTCCGTTCTGGAACAGTTGCGCGGGCAGCGGGTGTTCAGAAACGCCGCAGATTCACCCGCCGCTGACGCAGATCAAGGATGCGGGTCTGCGCGGGGGTGCCGCAGGGGGCGGGCGGAGTGGCAAAGGTAGTATTCTGTTGACACGCATCAAAGCGCCCGGCACGACCTTGGCGCATTCAGGAGGAGACAATGCGCGACGACGTTCAACCGGTCAGCGTGGCGGTGGCTAACCGCTCCAAAGGTTGGCCAGCACCGGCGATCCAGAAATCCCACGAACGCTCCGAAACGTTCGGCCTGCGCGCGTCGATCCGGCCGGATTACGACATCCTGTCCGACACGGGCCTGGCGCTGAAGCGCGAGCAGAACCAGGTGCTGTGCGCACACGCGATGCCGGTCATGGAGACGCTGCGCGAGCAGATCGTCAATACGCAAAGCATGATCGTGTTGACCAACGCCGAAGGTCTGATCCTCCATTCGATCGGTGACGACGACTTTCTGCATCGTGCGGAAAAAGTGGCGCTGCGGCCCGGCGCGAACTGGGCCGAGGATCGCCAGGGCACCAACGCGATCGGCACCTCGCTGGCCGAGGGCTGCGCGATGGTCGTGCATGGCGATCAGCACTATCTGGCGGCGAACCGCTTCCTGACCTGTTCGAGTGTGCCGATTCTCGATCCGTACGGCGATCTGATCGGCGTGCTCGACGTGACGGGCGACCACCGCAGCTATCACCAGCACACGATGGCGCTCGCGAAGATGTCGGTGCAGATGATCGAAAACCATCTGTTCTCGACCGCGTTTCGCGACGTGCTGCAAGTGTCCTTTCACGGACGGCCGGAGTTCCTCGGCACGCTTATGGAAGGGATCATTGCGTTCACCGACGATGGCCGTTTTCTGTCCGCGAATCGGAGTGCGCAGTTTCAGTTGGGCTTGTCGCTCGCGGCGTTGCGTGCGCATACGCTGTCGTCGCTGTTTCAGATCTCGTATGCGCAACTGATCGATCGGTTGACGCATGGCGTCGCGCCGCATCTGATGCTGAATCTGCACAACGGTGCGGTGGTTTGCGCGCGTGCGCAGTTCAAGCGGGCGTCGTTCGGGCTCGCGCGTGGGGCCGTGGATGTGCAGGGTGGCGCCGCACCGCGACCGGTGTGTGCGAATCCGCGTCAGCAGGCTGCGGGACTGTCGCGGCTCAGCGATCTCGATACCGGCGATGCGCGCGTGTCCGCGCTGATCGCCAAGGTTCGCAAGGTGCTTGGCAAGGACATTCCGCTTCTGATCACCGGCGAGACCGGTACCGGCAAGGAGTTGCTCGCGCAGGCGATTCATAACGATTCGCCGCGACGTGACGGGTCTTTCATTGCGGTCAACTGTGCTTCGATTCCTGAGTCGCTGATCGAATCCGAGTTGTTCGGGTATGAAGAGGGTGCGTTTACCGGCGCGCGCCGGAAAGGGTCGATCGGCAAGCTGGTGCAGGCGAATGGCGGCACGCTGTTTCTCGATGAGATCGGCGATATGCCGTATTCGATGCAGGTGCGGCTGCTGCGCGTTTTGCAGGAGCGGGTGGTGACGCCGCTTGGCGCGACGCGGGCGGTTCCGGTCGACGTATCGATCATCTGCGCGACCCACCGCAACCTGCGCGAGATGATTGCGCAGAATCAGTTTCGTGAGGATCTTTACTATCGGATCAACGGGCTTGCGGTTCGGTTGCCGGCGTTGCGTGAGCGAAGCGATCTGGCGGTCGTGGTTGAGAAGATGTTGCAGTGGGAATCGGTTGAAAGCGGGGGGCGGCAGACGCTCAGCGTTGCGACGGATGTGATGGCCGTGTTCGGACGACATGCATGGCCCGGCAACTGCCGGCAACTGGCGAATCTGCTGCGGACCGCGGCGGCGATGGTGGAGGAGGATGGGGTGATCCGGTGGGAGCATCTGCCGGATGATTTTCTGGATGATGTGGGGCGCGCGGGTTGTGGCAGTGGCGACGGCAGGCAGGGTGACTCTGCTGCGTCGGCCGCTTCGGGCTCTTCAGCGGTTGCGGCGATGGATGCGCCGGCTGCCGGCGATGCGTCGGTGCCTGACGGCGCGCGGTTGCAGGACGTCGCCGCGTCGGTGGTTGCGATGACATTGGCGCGCTATGGCGGCAACGTGTCGGCGGCGGCGCGTGCGCTTGGGGTGTCGCGCAACACTATCTATCGCAGGATGCCGGCGGCGGGGCCGGCGCGGGCGCCGGGCGAGGATTGATGCGGGCGCTTTCGCGGGACCGATCGGGAGTGGCCGGGGTGACCGGCCTCGCTACTCCCTTCATTTGCATTGTCTCGCGTGAAAGAGGTCCTACCCGACGAACTTTTTCGCTTCTTCACGCCAGTAGTGTTGCTGTTTCCACCCGAGAAGGCGCTTGAGCTTTTCGTTGCTGAGCAGCGTCTCGAACTCGCCGAATTGCTTCCTGAGCGGCACGCTCGGGTAGTAGCGTCGCAGCAGTTCAGCGGTGGGTACGTTGGACGACACGTCGTCGGCCGCGACGTTCATGACCTGAAAGCCGAGGCCGTCCTTTTCGATGGCGAGCCGGCACGCGCTCGCGAGATCGCGGCCGTCGATATAGCTCCACGCAATCCTCTTGCGCAGTGCCGGATCCTTGAGCCACGCCGGAAACTTCGCGTAGTCGTCGGGTTGGAGCACGTTACCGATGCGAAAGCAGTAAATGTCGGAGCCGGTGCGCGCGTGGAACGCCTTCGCCGTCACTTCGTTGATCACCTTCGACGTCGCGTAGCTGTCCATCGGGTTCACCGGGTATTCCTCGTCGAGCGGGAAGTACTCCGGATCGCGATCCCGGTGCGCGAACACCACGCCGTAGGTGGTTTCGCTCGATGCCACGATCACCTTGCGGATGCCTAGCTTCGACGCCGCGTCGAGGATGTTGTACGTGCCCATCACGTTGATCCGGTAGACCTCGTTGTCGGGCGTGATCATGATGCGGGGGATCGCCGCAAAATGCACGATCGCGTCGATCGGCTTGGGTTCGAGGTCGTCGACGAATTCACCCGCCGCCGTGCTCGAGGCCAGCGCATTGAATACCTGGCCCGCATCGGTGATGTCCGTAATCAACGTGCGCGCGGTGCGCGCTGCCATGGGCACGCGATCAAGATTCATCACCTCGTAGCCATGCTCGACCAGGTCCTGGACGACCCACTTTCCGGCCATGCCGCTGCCGCCGGTCACAATCACTCGCTTCGTCATCTGCTCCTCTGTTCCTGTTTTTGGTTCGCTTTTCCACCGGTTCATGAGCGCTTACGGTGAGTGTCTCCACTTCTGCTTCTGTTGGTCAATTCCGCGATGCTGGCATCGTACCGGTCACCTTTGCCGCCGAGCGCCACGGTTGCGCGCTTTGCGCTATCGAGCAAGGCCGCAACGGCCGCATCGATAGTCGGACCCGTGCCAAATCTTTCCCTGGGTCCCGATAGCGTGAGGGCGCCCACTAACTCGCCGGTCGAGTCGAACACGGGCACCGAGGCCGAGGCGGTCTCGGGATCGCGCTCACCATAGGACGCCGCCCAGAGGGCCTGGCGCACTTCGCTCCAGCGCGAATCATGCGCCTCTGTGAAAGCCAGTAGCACTTTGCCCGATGCGCCTTTTTCGATCGCGAACTCTTCGCCGACGCGGATCGACACCCTCACGCTTCTGGTTGGCTCGACGCGGTAGAGCACGAGCCGCTGATCGCCTTGCCGCACGTAGAACGATGCGGTCTCCCCCAGATCGCGGCTCAACTGCTGGAGCAACGGCTCGATGACGGGACCGACCTGGAAGGATCGCTGATAGAGAGCGGCCAGACGTAATGGCTGGTGGCCAACCCCATACTGGCCGTCGCTCATTTTGCGGATGAAGCCTCCATGCTCCAGCGCGCCCAGCAAGCGCAGGGCAGTGCTTTTGTACAAGCCCGTGCGGCGTGAGAGTTCAGTGAGCGTCAACTGGTCGTCGCTGGGGCCGAACGCGTTGAGTATGGCGAACGCCCGGTCCAGCACGGCCACACCGCTGGAATTTTCACCGGCGTCGGCAGATGGGTCGGGCGTGGAAAGGGCGTCGGTAGCCACGGTGTCTTTCTCCTCGTGATCATAGGCGCCACTGTACTGTTCTATCTGGCAGAACTCAAGTTCTAAATTCCTGGGTTTACCCCTCTTACCGGCGGTGCAGTCGCGACCTATAGTTCTTTCTAATAGAACGTAGTTCTATCAGATAGAACTAAGGAGTCGAATGTGAGTACTTCAAGTCCGCAGGTGCTGATCAGCGAAGTGGGGCCGCGCGACGGTCTGCAGAGCATCAAAAGCGTCATGCCCACCGCAGCCAAGCTGCGCTGGATCTCCGCACTCGCCGCCGCGGGGCTCAGGGAAATCGAAGTGGGTTCGTTCGTGCCGGCGAAGCTGCTGCCTCAAATGGCCGACATCCGCGCAGTCGTTGCGCATGCCCTGTCGATCCCGGATCTGCGCGTCGCGGTTCTCGCGCCGAATCTTCGTGGCAGCCAGAGCGCGTTCGAAGCGGGCGTGCATAAGGTCACGCTTCCCGTTTCGGTGACCAACGCACATTCGCTCGCCAATATCCGGAAAACCAATGAGCAGATGATCGAAGAAGTCCGCAATATCGTCGCGCTTCGCAACGAACGGTTTCCTGGCGTCGAGATCGAAGCCGGCGTTTCGGTTGCCTTCGGCTGCACGATCGCGGGCGCCGTGAGCGATGACCAGACGATGCGCATGTGCGAGGCAATGGCCGCGTGCGGCGTCGACGAAATCGGCCTGTCGGATACGAGCGGCTACGCGAATCCGGCACAGGTTCGCCGGCTGTTCCGCCGTCTGCGAGCGGAATTCGGCGAGAAGGCTGGCGGCGCGCACTTCCATAACACGCGCGGACAGGGACTGGCCAACGTCGTCGCAGCGCTGGACGTCGGTGTGACGACGATCGATTCGAGTCAGGCCGGTCTGGGCGGCTGCCCGTATGCGCCGGGCGCAACCGGCAACATCGTGACCGAAGACCTGGCCTTCCTGCTCGAAGCGATGGGCTATGACACGGGCGTCGACATCGACAGGCTCATCGCAGCGCGTGCCATTCTCGCCGAGGCGCTGCCTGCCGAAGCGTTATACGGACACGTGCAGGATGCGGGTCTCCCCAAGGGATTCAAGTATGCGGACGGCCGTGCGCCCAGCGCGCCGCAACCGGAAGGCTGCCTGATTGGAGTAGCGCAATGAGCGACGCACAAGCGAAGCAGAATTTGCCGTATAGCGGCATACGCGTCGTCGAGATGACGCACATGGTGATGGGGCCGACCTGCGGCATGGTGTTGGCGGACCTGGGCGCGGAGGTGATCAAGGTCGAGCCGATTTGCGGCGACAGTACACGCGCTCTGCGTGGCTCCGGTGCGGGCTTCTTCGGCACCTTCAACCGCAACAAGAAGAGCATTGCCGTCGACGTCAAAGATCCGCGTGGCGTCGAGATCGTTCACAAGCTTCTAGCCGGAGCGGACGTCTTCAGCGAAAACTTCAAGAGCGGCACGATGGACAAGCTCGGCCTCGGTTATGCCGCGCTACAGAGGTTCAATCCGCGTCTCGTCTACGTGTCGCATAAGGGCTTTCTGCCCGGCCCGTACGATCATCGCACCGCGCTCGACGAGGTCGTGCAGATGATGGGCGGCCTCGCTTACATGACGGGACCTGACGGCCGGCCGTTACGCGCCGGGACGAGTGTCAACGACATCATGGGCGGAATGTTCGGTGCGATCGGCGCGATGGCGGCGCTGGCTCAACGCGAACGCACGGGCCGTGGTCAAGAGGTGCAGAGCGCGCTGTTCGAGAACAATGTGTTCCTCGTGGCCCAGCACATGATGCAGTACGCCGTGACCGGCAAGGCCGCGGCGCCGATGCCGAGCCGCATTTCGGCATGGGCTGTCTATGACGTGTTCTCGGTCAGGGACGGCGAGCAGATTTTTCTGGCGGTCGTCTCGGATACCCAATGGGCGCTGTTCTGCGACGCTTTCGGGCTTGCGGAGCTGAAGGCGGACGAGCGCATCGCCTCCAACAATCAGCGCGTGCAGGCCCGTGAATGGTTGCTGCCGCGGCTTCGAAAACATCTGGAAGCCTTCAGCGCCGCCGAGATCAGCACGGTATTCGAGCGCTGCGGGTTGCCTTATGCGCCGATCACGAAGCCGCAGGATCTGTTCGATGATCCGCACCTGCTCGCTACCGGCGGACTCGCCGAGGTGACTTTGCCGCCTGACGCAAGCGGGGCGGGGCAGGCCATCGCGACGAGGACCGCGCTGCTGCCTTTGACGCTCGGCGGTGAGCGCCTGCACCTGCGCGCGGCGCCGCCTGCGCTGGGTCAGGACACCCAGGCGGTTCTTAGGGGGCTCGGATACACGCCGGAGGATCTCAGGCAGTTGACCGAGGCCGGGGTCGTCAAGTGTCAGGACGCCCAGCCTGGCGATGCGTCGAACCCGTCGGCGAACGAACTCGCCAGCGCCTGAAGCAGCCACCCAAACAAAGAATCATTGAGCCGCGCAGACCGGCAGGGCCTTGTGCGCGCCGTGATTCGTCTGGAGACGAGCATGACATCCATTTCATCGAACATCGCGACCGGCGGCGCGGCAGGTTCCACCCTCGAGCAGTCCGCGGTCAGCAAAGCCGCGTGGCGCTTCATTCCGCTACTCGCACTTGCGTACTTCTTCAACTATCTGGATCGCACGAGCGTCGGCTTCGCGGCGTTGACGATGAATCACGATCTTGGCTTGACCGCCACACAGTTCGGCTGGGGGGCGGGCATCATGTTCGCGGGGTACTGTCTGTTCGAGGTCCCGAGCAACCTGGCGTTATACCGCTTCGGCGCACGGCGTTGGCTCGCCCGCATCATGATCACGTGGGGCTTCTTCGCAGCGGCGACGGCGCTGGCTGTTGGCCCAAAAAGCTTCTACTCGATCCGCTTGCTGCTCGGTATCGGTGAGGCCGGCTTTTTTCCCGGCGTGATCTTCTTTCTCGCGGTCTGGTTTCCGGCCGGCTATCGCACGCGTGTGCTCGCATGGTTCACCGTCTCCACGCCGCTGTCGTCGCTGGTCGGCGGCCCGCTCTCGGCCGCGCTGCTCCATATGGACGGGGTGCTGGGACTGGCGGGGTGGAGATGGATGTTCATCGTTCAAGGATTGCCCGCGTGCGTGCTCGGCTTTCTGGTCCTCAAAATGTTGGCGGATAAACCCGCCGATGCGAAGTGGTTGTCGCACGAGGAACGGCAAGCTCTGCAAGGCGCGTTCGATCGGGAAGGCACGTCCAGTCAGAAGAAGAAAAATTTCGTCGCGGCGTTGAAGGACGTGCGCACCTACGTGCTGGCGATGATCTCCTTCGGCTTCACGATGGGCTCATATGGCATCGGCATCTGGCTGCCTCAGATGCTGAGGGCTCACGGGATGAGCGTGACGCAGACCGGCTGGATGTCGGCCGTGCCTTACTTCTTTGCCACCATAGCGTTGCTCTGGTGGGCCAAGCGAGTCGACAGTCGCGGCGGGCCGATCGCAAATCTGGCCGCGGGTCTTCTGATTGGCGCAATCGCGCTGGGAGTCTCGACGTATTTCCATCAACTGATTCCGGCGATGACCGGCATCACGCTCGCATTGATCGGCACGATTGCGGGCCGCACGATCTTCTATACGCTTCCGTCCCGCTTCCTTTCCGGACAGGCGGCTGCCGGCGGTCTCGCCTTCATCAACTCGATCGGTGCGCTCGGCGGCTTTGCGGGACCTTACCTCGTGGGCTATCTGAAGGACAGTTTCGGCACGTTCTCGGCCGGCATGATTGGTCTGTCCATCGTGCTGGGCATCACGACATTGCTGACCTTGTCGCTCTATGCATTCGGTCGCGGAGAATGAGCATGAAGAAATCCCTATCGCCGCGACGTCGGCAGTTGCTTGGCGCTGCCGCGGCATCAATGATTTTCCCCGCTGTCACTCTGCGTCAGGCATTTGCAAAAGAGGAAACGCACTCCGTGAGCACAACCAGCAATTACCTTCCCGTTCGGGCGGAGTGGCTCGCTTCCGGCACCGAAGCCGCACTCGAACCCGACCTGCCGATCATCGACGCCCATCATCACTTCTACGAGCGTCCCGGCTGGACTTACCTTCTGGACGAGTATCTTCAGGACGCGCGCTCAGGCCACAACATCACTGCGTCGGTGTTCATGCAGGCGCTGACACGGTATCGCCCGTCGGGCCCTGAGCCGCTGCGCCCCGTCGGAGAAATCGAGTATGTCGCGGGCGTCACGGCTCCGTTGCAGAGCGGCAGGCCGCAGGTTGCGAAAGGGATGGTCGGCTATGCGGATCTTCGCCGCGGCGCGGCGGTGCGCGATGTTCTCGAAGCAGAACTGCATGCCGGCGATGGCCGGTTCCGTGGCGTCAGGCACCTCGTTACCTGGGATGCCGACCAGACGCTGGTCAATCCATTGTCGGCGGCGCCGCGAGGGCTGCTGCTCGACCCCGCCTACCGGGCGGGAGTCGCGCAACTGGGTTCGCTGGGTCTGTCCTACGACGCGTGGTTGTTCTTCCCGCAACTGCCGGAGCTGTTCGACCTGGCCAAGGCCTATCCCGATACGCCTTTCATCATCAACCATTGCGGCGGCGTGGTCCGAATCGCCAGCTACGCAAATCAGCGCGCCGACGTGTTCGCTGCCTGGTCCCGTTCGATGCGCGCACTCGCCGAGTTGCCGAACGTCTATGTGAAGGTGGGCGGCCTCGGCATGCGTATCAATGGCTTCGAGTTTGAAAAGGGCGAGCGTCCGCCGTCGTCGGATGAATTGGTGCAGGCGTGGAAGCCATGGATACATACGTGTATCGAGGCGTTCGGTGCGAACCGCTGCATGTTCGAAAGCAATTTCCCGGTGGACAAGGGCTCGTATCCATTCAGCAACGGTTGGAACGCCTTCAAGAAGCTGACTGCTCAAGCGAGTCGCGGTGAGCGGGAAGCCTTGTTCCGGGGAACGGTGAGCAAGGTTTACCGTCTCGCATAAGTGAGTCCGATTGCTCACACCATGATGAATCCGTGCCGCATGCCGAGCAACACCGCCTCGGTGCGGTTGGTCGCACCGAGTTTGCCGAAGATCGACGAGAGGTGAAATTTCACCGTGTTGTCCGAGATGTCGAGTTGCCGCGCGATCTCCTTGTTGCCGAGTCCGTCGGCGAGCATCGCCAGCACTTCGATCTCTCGCGACGTCAAGGCTTCGAACGGTTCGCCGGATGCCTTCTGGCGCGAGGGTCCGGTTCCGGACAGGAGCCTTGCGAGGAGGTCGGGTGTCAGCACGCACAGGCCTGCGGCGACGGCTTCGATGGACGCGACGATTTCGGCCGGCAGCGCGTTGCGCGGCAGGATCGCGACCGCATCGGCGGGCAACGCATCGAGGATCCCGTCGCTGTCCGGCGCGTCGCTCAGCAGGACGAGCGACGGCGACGCGTGTGAGAGGTCGAATAGCGTCTTGAGCGCCTCGCTCGCCTCCGGCGCGATGTCGGCGATGACTACATCCGACACCGGCTCCGGCGAGGCAATCGACGAGCGCTTCGGCGTCGGCTGCGCTACCCAGGCACTCAAGCGCCGGGTTCGCCTCGACCAGCGCTTGCAGGCTTGCTCGCTCCTGCGACGATGCCGCAATCACCACGACCCGTAGAGGCGCCGACTGTACCGTCTGTCCATCCGACATTTCGTCGCTTCCCGGACGTCACCTGCACGAATTGCGTGGGGGCCGTTCGCCCACGGTTACCGAACACGCGTGGCGCTCGCCACCTCGGATCAAGCTGAGTTGCAACTGCTGCCCAATGCTTGCGGAGCTCAGCGCGGCACTCACGTCGCCGATGTCGCGGCAAGGCTTGCCGTCGAGCTCGATCAGCACATCGCCGATCAGCACACCCGCCTGCTCAGCAGGGCCGCCCCGCGCAAGCGAATTGATCAGCAAGCCACTATTGAACGACAGGTTCATTTGATTGACCCAGGCGTCCAGCAGGGTGACCTGCTGGGTGCCGACACCAAGGTAGCCCCGTGAGACGCGCCCTTTGATCAACAGTTCGTCGGTGACGCGCTCCACCGTCATCCGCGGAATCACGATACCGGCGCCGCGCATTAGTGCCGAAGTGCAAATGCCCACGACCTGCCCGCGCATATCCGCGAGGGCAGCGCCGGAGAAACCTGAGCGCAGACCGCCGTCCAGTCGCACGAACGCATCGAGCTGTCCGCCTTTCCACGTGCGCCACGGGCCACCTACGCTGCCGATCACGCCAAAGTCGGCGCTGATGCCGGAATCGTCCGCACGCGCGACGGCGAGTGCGAGATGACCCGGCTTCAGTGAGTGGGCCTCGCCAGAACCGATCGGGTCGATGTCCGCGGTGTCCAGTTTCAACACGCCGACGTCGGACCCCAGATCCAGACCCGCGAGAACCGCGGCGACCGTACGGCCGTCGGCCAATGTGACTTCGATTCCGTCTTCACGCCTGATCGTGTGTGCCGCCGTCACGACGACGCCATCTCGCCAGATTACCCCGCTCGACGGCATGCGATGTCGGCCGTATACCGCCACGACACTCCGCCCGACGCGCTCGACGATGTCCGCCAGATTGTCCGAAAGATCCATCAAAGGATTTCCGCTCGAGGATGTGGTTTCCATTTCAAGTCCCCTGCCAGTTGCGTGCGACCTGCTGGTGCCCCGCGTCGTCGTTCGCTCACCGGTCCAGGTAGAGCCATGACGACGGGTTCACAATGACAGAACGAAGGGGGACGCACACCACCCAAATGGGTAGCCGGCGAGATGCAGTGCGGACTTCACGATGCGACGGGTCTGCGGCTAGCGCCGCCCGCTACGGCCCCATACATAGCGCACCCATCGCTGCCACCGGCTTTGCGGCGGAGCGGCCGGCTTGCGCGCAGTCTGCGCGTCGCGGTCGCGCCGGACGGACTTTTGCACCTGTTCGTGGATCTGCCGCAAAGACATGCCGCCGGGGCCTTTCAGTTCGTCGGGATCGGTAGCGGGATCGCGCTCGGGATCGTCTGTCATGAGAGTCGCCTGTTGGTGATGAGGCGATTTGATCTTGATACAGATGCCCCCTGGCAGCAAGCTGGACGCGGATTGCCGGGCGGCGCGTTGTCCGGCAGGGCTTGCCCGCGTGCCGTTCGTGAACTAGATTTTTCTAATGAGGTTCGAGGCGGGAGGCATTGCCATGGAACTGAGCGTGGAACGGGTCGATGTCTGGGCAGCTACCATCGACGACAAACCGGGGGGCCTTGCCAAGGTCTTAAGCGCCTTGCGGGATGCGGGAGCCGACTTGCAGTTCGTCGTGGCGCGCCGCACGGCCGAGGCATCGGGTAAGGGTGTCGTGTTCGTCGCTCCGCTAGAGGGCGACAGTGCGATCCGTGCCGCCACCCAGGTGGGGTTCAGCGTGACGCCGAGCCTTCACTCGATCCGGGTAATGGGTCTGGACCAGTTGGGCATCATCGCGCAATTGAGTCGGGCGCTGGCGGATGGGGGGATCAACCTCCGCGGGGTCTCGGCCGCCGTACTTGGCACGCAGTTCATCGCCTATATCGCGCTCGACTCGCTGGACGACGCCGAAAAGGCGATCGACATTCTACAAAGGGCCTGAAGCGCCCCTAACGGCCATTTGAACGGCGAACCAGGCGCCGGGCATGGCGACGAATCCCGATGCCGGAAGGAGGTCGGGAGCGATGAAGACATCGACGACCACCAGGCGGGTGCTTTGGGCGCTCTCGCTCTGTACGATTGTGACCGGCACGGCAGTCGCCGGGGCATTGCTGTTCGAGTTGTCGGTGATCGGCTATGTCGAGAGGGATCTGCGCGGGGACGTGGCAAACGCGCAAGCGGGCATCGCAGGCAGCGAGCCGGCTACGTCCGAGGAGCGCATCAATCCGTCCTATCTGAAGCGGTACGGGTTGGACCGCAACCTGTACAAGGACAGTCACGGAAACTTTGCGCCAACAGGCGCCGACTGGCGGCAATGGGGGCTGCGAACCAAGGTCGCGGCCACGGTGATGTGGCTGGGTCACGATCCGCCTGGAACGTGGTGGACTTACGCGCAGATCAAGTGCGTCGACCGGTTTCCCGAAGCGCACGCCGACAGCGAGCGGATCGCCGATGTTGCCGACGCTTGCCTCGGTGTACCGCATTGATCGACGCAGAGCCACCCAACGCGGACCGGGCTATTTTCTCGCGGTCATTTCTGCTTATCGGAATGGCCGGCGCCGAGTGCCTCCAGCAACGGCCGGAGGGCATCCAGTTCCGCGCCGAAGCCGCTCCAGTCTCCCGCCTTCAGTCGCTCGATGGCGCGGTCATAGTGGGCAAGTGCCTCGCGCGCGCGAGCGTCCGCCGTGCCTTGGCGTGGCGATGCCGGTTGCGCGGTCTCCCTGAAAAGCGCCGCCAGCGCTTCACCCAGGCTGTCCTCCATCACCACCCGGTCGCCATAGGCGGCAATCACCCGCTTCAACTCCGGCAACTGACCGGACGCCGCGCGCAAATAGAGCGGCGAAACGTAGAGGATCGAGTTCTCGATCGGCACGACCACCAGATGACCGCGAATGACGCGTGAGCCCATCTGGTTCCATACCGAGATCTGCTGCGAGATCTCGGTATTCTGCTGAATACGCGCTTCGATCTGGAACGGGCCAAAGACCAGCTTGTCCTTCGGGAAGGTGTACACGATGAGCTTGCCGTACCCGGGCGGATCGCAACGCGCCGCCAGCCAGGCAATCATGTTTTCCCGCTGGCTCGGCACCATCGGCAGCATCAGGATGAACTCGGCGCGTGCGTCGCCGGGCAGCCGCATGATGGTGTAGTACGGCGGCATCGTGCTGGCCGAGCTCCCGCCATCCATTCCGACCAGCTCCTGCGGAAACTGCCACAGGTCCTCGCGGTTGTAGAAGACCTCCGGCACGTCCATGTGATACGCGCGGTAGAGCTGCGCCTGGATCAGGAACAGATCTTCGGGGTAGCGGATATGCTGCCGCAGCTGCGGTGGCATCGCGTCCAAAGGCTTGAACAAACCCGGGAAGCTGCGCTCGTAGGTGCGCAGCAGCGGATCGGCGGGATCGCTGACGTAGAAATCGACCGTGCCGTTGTACGCGTCGACCACGACCTTGACCGCGTTCCGGATGTAGTTGGCGCCGTCGCCGAAACCCGGCCGGGAGTAGGGGAACCACTGGCTGACGGTGTAGGCGTCCTGGATCCAGAACAGGCGCCCATTGGTCGCGACGACATAGGGGTCATGGTCGAGCGTCAGGAACGGCGCGATCGTACGCACGCGGTCCTGAATGTTGCGGTGAAGCAGGATCCGGCTCTGGTCCGTGATGTAGCCGCTCAGCAGAATGTTCGGATCGTCGAGCTGCCAGGCGAACAGGCTGCGGCTTCCCACACCGCCGAGGCTGACGCCGTCGCGCCCGCTATACGTCGTGTAGGCATTGGTCGGTCGTTGCGGATAGTCGAATTCAGCTACGTTGCCGTTCACGATCACATAGTCCTGCCGGCCTTCGCTGAAATACAGACGTGGTTCGCGAATCACCGGGGCGCCGTTGGAGACCGGCGGAATATCGTGCAGATAGAAAGACGGTAAGCCCTCGGCGGATTTCTCGGTGACCGGCGACATCACGACGCCGATGCCGTGAGTAAAGATAAGGTGCAGGTTCACCCAGGTCTGGGCGTTGGGCGGAAGCATCGCCGGATCCAGTTCGCGCGCCGACAGCATGACTTGCCTATAGCCGGAGTCGAGCTGGTAGCGGTCGATGTCCACCGCAACAAATTTGTAGTAAGTCCTGATCTCCTGCAACTGCGCGTAGGTATCCATCAGCGGTTGCACATCCCATAGCCGGATGTTGTCGATGGTCGCCCGATTGGCCTGCAGCGAGTCGAGCGTCAGTCCCTGCTCGGCCTCGAACGGTTTGACCTCGATCTTTGCGAGGCCGTAAGCCTGTCGCGTCAGCGCGATGGTGTGCTCGATATAGGGTGTTTCCAGTTTCAGCTCGCTTGGTTTGACATAGAAGCGTTCAAACAGCGATGGATAGATCACAGCGAACACAAATGAACTGCCGAACACGAGCAGCGCGAGAACGACGGGCTGCAGATAGCTCCGCCGGCGCATGTTGATCCCGAGGGCGACGGCCGAGGCCGCGGCAAGGCCCACCAGCATCCACAGGACCGGCAACTCGACATGGACGTCGGTATAGCTGGCGCCGACCACGACGCCGTTGTCGCCGTAGAGCAGCAGAAAGCGCTCGAGCCACCACGACCAGGCCTTCACTGCAAAGAACAAACCGAGCAGTGCCGAGCCGTGAGTGAGGGCGGCGCCCGACAGCGTCCGTGGTGGCGGCTCCAGCGCGATGTCACCGCGCAACGCGTAGACGGCCGCTGCCACGATCGCGCTGCAGAATATCAGCCGCAGCAGCCAGTTCTTGAGTGCGACATACGCGGGGAGCGAGAACAGATAAAAGCCGATGTCCCTATCGAAGATCGGATCGCGCTCGCCTACCGGCACCTGATAAATGAAGCGCAGCGCGACGTCCCAGTTCGAGACTTCACTCGCGGCGATCAGCAGCCCAACGACGAGCGCGACGCAGGCAATACTGGTGCGCCAGGGAACGTGCGGCGCGATCAGTTCGGATAGATCGCCGGCAATTTCCGTCGCGCGCGATGGATCGGCTGCCTGTGCTCGCAAGATATCGACGCGCGTCGCGTAACGATGCGCGAGAATCCCGGACAGCCAGATCGCGGATGCCGAGACTGCGAACACCGCGGCAAACAGCAGCGCTTTTGCGGAAAGGACGCTCCAGAAAACGCCGCCGTAGCCGATCGACGAGAACCACAGCCAGTCGACCAGGATGCCGGTGATCCGTCCCACGACAATCAGGCCGGCGATGACGGCCATCGTCGCGATTGCATAACGTCTCAGGCGCCCGCCGGACTTTACCTCCGACCGCATGGTCCCTCCTGTGCTGGCCGCCGCCGTTGCCGTGTTGCGATCGCGTCAATCGCGCCATGCCGGCCTGCCGGGAGCCAGGTGTGCGAAGCCCGCCAGGGCTTCGCACCTGAAAAACGGCTTCATCGATTGACCATCTTCGCCGGCACACTAAGAGCAAGCAAGCCGCCTAGCACCAGGAAGGCCGCAAGCATATACATCCCCGAGTCATTCGCCGCCGTCACCTCCTTCAACCACCCCACGGCATAAGGACTCAGAAAACCCGCCAGGTTGCCGATCGAATTGATCATCGCAATCCCCGCCGCGGCGCCGGTGCCTGCCAGAATCGCCGTAGGCAAACTCCAGAACAACGGCAGGGTCGTGAGGATGCCCATCGTGGCCAGCGTCAGCCCGGTCATCGCAAGCAAGGTGTTATGCGTCCAGATGACGGAAAGCACGAGGCCCACCGCACCAAGAAACGCCGGCAACGCGATATGCCAGCGTCGTTCCCGCGACCGATCCGCACTGCGCGCAACGAACACCATCGCCACGACGGCCGCCGCAAACGGCACCGCCGCCAGCAAGCCGATCACGAACGCATCGGTCACGCCGGTCGATTTGATGATCGTCGGCAACCAGAAGCTCACGCCGTAAAGCCCCATCACGAAGGAGAAGTAGGTGAGACTCAACATCAACACCCGCCCGCTCGTGAATACTTCACGAATCGGCATGTCGTGCTTGGTCGCTTCCTCGGCCGACACCTGACTCTCGAGCAACTGCTGCTCTTCGCGAGTCAGCCACTTCGCCTTCGAAATCCGATCATCGAGCATCACGAACACGATGATACCGACGAGCACCGACGGCACCCCTTCGAGCAGAAACAGCCACTGCCACCCGTGCCATCCATTCACGCCATTGAAGTTCTTCAGAATGTACCCGGAGACCGGACCGCCAATCACACCCGACAAAGCGATCGCCGTCATGAACCAGGTCGTCATCCGTCCACGCCGATGCGCCGGATACCAATAGGTCAGATACAAAATGATCCCGGGGAAGAACCCAGCCTCCGCGAGGCCGAGCAAAAAGCGCATCACATAGAACATCGTCGGCGTGGTGACGAACATCGTCAGCATCGAGATCACGCCCCACGAGATCATGATCCGCGCGATCCACACGCGCGCGCCGACCTTATGCAGGATCACGTTGCTCGGCACTTCGAAGATGAAATAGCCGATAAAGAAAATCCCCGCGCCGAAGCCGTACACCGCGTCGCTCAAACCGAGATCGGTGCTCATCCCCAGCTTCGCGAAGCCGACGTTCACCCGGTCCAGATACGCGACGATGTAGCAGAGCATCAATAGCGGTGCGAGCCGCCACGTCACCTTGCGATAGGTTGCCTCTTCGAACGTGGAAGGCGGCGCCCCGGCGCCGGGATGATGAAGCGGATCTGCAGGACTAGCCATGACTGTGTCTCCTCTTTTTTTATGGAATTGAAGTGCCGCCGCCGATCGATTCTATCCGCGCCAAAACATTTGCATGACGAATCGATATTGGGGGAAAACACTGACTGCGCACGCATCGCGTGCGCAGCGCGTGACCAACCACTACACGCAGCGTCCCCCATCCACTTCGAGGCACACGCCGGTAATGAACTCCGCCTCATCGGAAGCCAGATACAGCGCCGCATTCGCAATGTCCTGCGGCGTCGAAAATCGCCCGAGCGGTATTCCCGCCAGAAACTTCTGCCGATTCTGCGGCGTATCCTCGACCCCCATGAACTCGGACAGCAGCCCGGTCTCGCCGATCACCGGATTCACGCAATTCACGCGAATCCGCTCCGGCCCGAGCTCGACGGCGAGCGACTTGCTCGCGACGATCACCGCGCCCTTGCTGCCGTTGTACCAGACGAGCCCCGGCCGCGGCCGCACGCCCGCCGTCGACGCGATATTGATGAAGCTGCCGCCGCCTTGCTCGCGGAAATACGGCACGAACTCCTGCACGCTCCAGTAGATGCTCTTCACGTTCACCGCGTAGACGCGGTCGAACTCGGCCTCGGTCACTTCGAGCACCGGCTTGTTGCGATGCGTGGTGCCCGCGTTGTTGACGACGATCTGCACGCTGCCGAAGTCTTCCAGCGCGGCCTCGCGCAACGTGCGCCAGTCGTCGCGTTGCGCGACGTTGCCGGGTACCGCGATCGCCTTGCCGCCCGCGATCGCGATCTCGCTCGCGACGCGTTCGGCGGCCGGCCCGTTGAGGTCGTTCACCACGACGTTCGCGCCTTCGCGCGCAAAGGTCTTCGCGACACCTTCGCCGAAACCCGAACCGCCGCCCGTGACGATGGCCGTTTTACCTGTCAACCGCATGATGTCTCCGTTGTTTGTGATGGATAGAACGATGCGTTGTTGCGTGGTTGTTGCGTGTAACACGTTGCATGCGCGGCCCGCGTTGATGGCAAGCCGAGCCGGGTCCGCCAGCTAGCCGTGTTTGATCGCGATCGTCTTCAGCACCGTGAAGCCGTACAGCGCCTCGAAGCCTTTCTCGCGGCCATGCCCCGAGTGCTTGACGCCGCCGAACGGCAACTCGACGCCGCCGCCCGCGCCATAGTTGTTGATGAACACCTGGCCCGAGCGCACGCGTCGCGCGAGCCGCATCTGGCGCGCGCCATCGCGTGTCCAGATTCCGGCGACGAGCCCGAACTGCGTGCCGTTGGCGAGCGCGAGCGCTTCGGCTTCGTCGCGGAACGACATCGCGGCGAGCACCGGACCGAATACTTCGTCGCGGGCGAGGCGGTGGCTCGCGGGCACGTCGCGCAGCAACGTCGGCGCCTGATAGAAGCCGCTTTCGGGCGCTTCTGGAATCACCTCGCCGTGTGCGGCCATCGCGATACCGTCGTGCTGCGCATCCGACAGGAAGTCCCACACGCGTTGCTGCTGTTTCGCGCTGATCAGCGGTCCGCAATCGAGGTCGGCATTCGAGGGCCCGACCCGCAGCGCCTGGAATGCGCTGCTGAGCCTGTCGACGAGCGGTTCGTAAATCGCCTGCTCGATCAGCACGCGGCTGCCCGCCGAGCAGGTTTGCCCGGCGTTCTGCACGATCGCGGAGATCAGCACCGGCAGCGCGGCGTCGAGATCGGCGTCGGCGAACACGATTTGCGGCGACTTGCCGCCGAGTTCGAGCGTGACGGGGACGTGGTTTTCGGCGGCCATCTGCGTGACGAGCTTGCCGGTTTCGGGCGATCCCGTGAACGAGATGTGATCGATGCCGGGATGACGCGCGAGCGCGGCGCCCGCTTCGTGTCCGTAGCCGGTGACGATGTTCAGCGCACCGGCCGGCAGGCCGGCCTCGGCGGCGAGTTCGGCGACCCGCAGCACGGAAAGGCACGCGTCCTCGGCCGGTTTGACGACGCACGCGTTGCCGGTCGCGAGCGCCGCGCCGACGCTGCGCCCGAAGATCTGCATCGGGTAATTCCACGGCACGATGTGGCCGGTCACGCCGTGCGGCTCGCGGATCGTCAGCACCGTGTAGCCGGATTGGTAGGGCAGGGTCTCGCCGTGCAGCTTGTCGGCGGCGCCGGCGTAGAACTCGAAATAGCGGGTGAGGGCGGCGGCGTCGGCGCGCGCCTGCTTGAGCGGCTTGCCGGTGTCGCGCGCTTCGAGCCGTGCAAGGTCCTCCTGGCGCGCGGCCACCAGCAGCGACAGCCGGTACAGCACGCGGCCGCGCTCGGCGGCGCTCAGCGCGCCCCATGCGCCGTCGAACGCGCGGCGCGCCGTGCGCACGGCGGTGTCGATATCGGCCTCGGTGCCGCGCGCGATGCGCGTGAACGGCTGGCCATCCGACGGGTCGAGGACAGCGATCGATTCGCCACCGGAAGCGGCGCACCACTCGCCGCCGATGAAATGCCGTGCTTCTTCCATGCATGCTCCTTGATGACGTGCGGCCGGCGTGCAGCGGCGCGGGTTCGAAGGGGAGACACAAAACGGTAGAGACGCGAAGCGTGAGTCGCCAGACGATTATCGCGCCGATCCAACCGCGGATGCCACCTGCCGATTGGCTATAATGGCGCATTCCGCACACGGTTCGCGTCGCATCCGCAGCCCGCGCGCCGTTCGCCGCCTTCCGATTTCCATCCCCTTCAGAGAGCGCTCATGAGCTTCAATCACGTTCCCGCAGGCAAAGACCTTCCGCACGATTTCAACGTCATCATCGAAATCCCGGCGCAAAGCGACCCGGTGAAGTACGAAGCCGACAAGGACCTGGGCCTGCTCGTCGTCGACCGTTTCATCGGCACCGGCATGCGCTATCCGGCCAACTACGGCTTTATTCCGCAGACGCTGTCGGGCGACGGCGACCCGGTCGACGTGCTGGTGATCACGCCGTTCCCGCTGCTGGCCGGCTCCGTCGTGCGCGCTCGCGCGCTCGGCATGCTGCAGATGACCGATGAATCGGGCGTCGACGCGAAGCTGATCGCCGTGCCGCACGACAAGATCTGCCCGATGACGGCGAACCTGAAGTCGGTCGACGACGTGCCGGCTTACCTGAAGGACCAGATCAAGCACTTCTTCGAACAGTACAAGGCGCTGGAGAAGGGCAAGTGGGTCAAGGTCGAAGGCTGGGCCGACGTCGATGCTGCCCACAAGGAAATCAGCGAAGGCGTCGCGAACTACAAGAAGTAAGCGCGTCGCGGTTCATCCGCTCGCGGCATGCAGTACGAAAACCGCGCGAGTCCGCAAGGACCGCGCGGTTTTTTCATGCGGTTTGCGCGGGACTCGACTACCGTGCGACGAGCGTCACGATTTCCGTCTCGCATGCGGCGGCCCACGCGCATAACCTGAACGCATGACGCCGATGAACGGAACGCATTTTTATATTTAGGTGTAAACCCTTATGATTCGCCGCACGACCTTTGCGCGCGAACTGACTTCGGCACGCCCGCGCGACTCCATCAATTCAACCCAGCCCACTGTCCGGATGATGAACCGCAGCAAGTCCCACTCGACATCGCCGCGCTGGTCGACCCGGCTGCATTCGCTCGTCACCGCGATCTATCGCAAGCGGCCGGTGTGGATGGTGTCGTTCGCGGCGAGCGAGGCGAGTCTTTCGGAGGGCTTGAGGGCGGCCTGCGCGTCGACGGCGATGCTCGCGCTCGGCAACGTGCTGCACGATCCGGTGTTCGCGTGGGCCGCGATCGGCGCGTTCTGGACCTGTCTCGCCGATGCGGCCGGCTCCAACCGCGCGCGCTTCATGTCGATGCTGGGCTTCGCGCTGCTGTCGACGCTGTGTGGCGGTATCACCGCGTTCGCGTCCGCGTCCGGCACCGCGTGGGCCGCGCTCGCGGTGCTCGCGTTCACGACGCTCGGCGGGTTCGGCCGCATCTGGGGCGCGGCCACGTCGCAGGTGACGATCCTCGCGGCGACCGCCTGCGTCGTGATGGTCGACCGGCCGATGCACGACGCGCGTGCCGGTGTCGCGTTTCTCGGCGTCTATCTGATCGGCTGCCTGTTCGCGATCGTGCTGAGCCTGTCCGTGTGGCGCATTCATCCGTTCGGCGCGAGCCGCGCGTCGTTGCGCGCGGTGTATCTGCGCCTCGCCGATGTCGCGTTCGATAGCGCGCGGCTCGTCGGCGCGCGTGCCGCGCCGCGCGAATGGGCCGCGCATGCGGCGCGCTTTCGCGCCGACGCGCGCGCGTCGCTCGAACGTTCGCGCGATGCGCTCGCGAGCGTGCCCGCATCGAAAGCGGGCGGCGCGGCCGTCTACGACACGTTGCTCGGCTTGCTGACCGATGGCGAAGCGTTGTTCGCATATCTGATCGCGGTGTCGGGCGCGGGCGAGAAAATGCCCGACGATCCGCGTCGCACCCAACGCGCGGTGCGCTCGCTCAATGCGATCGGCGAAGTGCTCGGCGACATCGGCAGCGCGACCGGCGACGCGCGCTGGGAACGCCTCGCGCACCCGCAGGCGCGGCTGCGGCGTCTCGCGCATCGGCTCGAAGGCGGGCTGCTCGAACCGGTGAAGCTGCAATCCGGTTTCGAGCTCGTCGATTTCGCGCCGCGTGAGGTGCACGTCGAGTCGTGGGGCGCGTGCGTCGCGCGATATACGGCGCACGCGTGGTCGACGCTGAAGGCGAACCTGTCGTGGCAGTCGGTCGGCTTGCGCCATGCGGCGCGCGTCGGCGTGACGACGACGGCAGGCTTTCTGCTGATCCGCGCGTTCGGTCTGCCGTTCGGCTACTGGGCCACGATGGCGACGCTGCTGATCCTGCAGCCGTCGATCGCGGCGACATGGCCGCGCAGCATCGAGCGCGCGGCGGGCAGCATCGTCGGCGGCGTGCTCGCGGCGGCGATCGGCTATGCGATTCATTCGCCGCTCGGTATCTCGCTCGCGGTGTTCCCGCTGGTGATGGCGACGATGGCGCTGCGCCCCGTCAGCTACAGCCTGTTCGTGCTGTTCCTGACGCCGGCCTTCGTGCTGGTCGCCGACTTCGCGACGCCGGGCGCCAACGAGTTGGCGTTCGCGCTGACGCGGCTCGGCAACAACGTGCTCGGCTGCGTGCTCGCGCTGCTCGCGACCTTCCTGCTATGGCCGACGCGCGAGAAGCTCGACCTGCGTGTCTATCTCGGCGACGCGGTACGCGCGAATCTCGCGTATCTGCGCGCGTCGCTCGACGCGCCGCGGCACAGCGGCCACCAGATCGAGCAATTGCGCCGCGCGGCGGGTCTCACCAGCAACAACGCGGAGGAAGCGATCGGCCGTGTGCGGCTCGAAAAGCTCGAAGACTCGATGGCCGATACGGTCACGCTGACCGTGCTGAGCCTGCTGCGCAGGATGGCCGGCACGGCGACGCAGTTGCGTCTCAGCGCGAACCGTCGCGACATGCATGGCGAACTCGGCGAGTGGGTCGCGGCGATGAGCGCGGCGATCGAGGCCGCATTGAACCGCACGTTACGGCCGGTCCGGCTCGAGTTGCCCGCGCGCGAGCGCTTGACGTCGCTGGAAGCGGATGTGGTGGGGGAGCTCGCGCGCGTGCATCGGCTGTTGACGGAGCGGATGCGCGAGGCGAGGGGTTAGCGCGGCTCAGCCGTCGGCGCTATCGCCGTCTTGCGCGTCTTCATTCACAGCCACCGCCGGCAACACCGACTGCAGCGTGAACAACCCGGCCGCCAGCGCCCGCTTGTCGGCCGCCGTGAGCCGCTTGACCCAATACTCGGCGCTCGACGCGCTCGAGCGGTCCGCCAGCTCGAACGACGCGAGCACCCGCACCGGCTTGCGCGAGCGTGTATAACGCGCGCCCGTGCCGCTCACGTGCTTGTCGAAGCGCGCGGCGACATCGGTCGCGATACCGGTATAGACGCTGCCGTCCGAGCATTCGAGCAGATAGAGAAACCACGCCATAGCCGCGCTTCTAGCCTTTGAACGGATTGTGTTCGCGCAGCTCGTCCACGTACGCGTGGATGCTGTTCTTTTCGTTGTCGAGGAAATGGCCGACCGCATCGGCGAAGGCAGGATGCGCGAGCCAATGCGTCGAGCGCGTGGCCGTCGGCAGAAAGCCGCGCGCCATCTTGTGCTCGCCCTGTGCGCCGCCTTCGAATGCGCCGAGCTTTTCTTCGATGCAGAATTCGAGCGGCTGATAGTACGCGGTTTCGAAGTGCAGACACGGCACGTGTTCGAGCGCGCCCCAGTAGCGGCCATACAAGGTGCCGCCGGTCGTGTCGTCGCGCTGATAGACGACGAGCGAACTCGCGATCGGCTTGCCCTCGTATTCGGCGATGACGAGCAGCAGATTCTCAGGCATCGACGCGCCGATCATCCGGAAGAAATCGAGGTTCAGATACGGACTCGAAAAATGCTCGCGATAGGTTTGCCGATAGCACTTGCTGAAGAAGCGCCAGTCGGCATCCTTGATGTCCGCGCCGCGGATGCGCCGCATCGTGATGCCGGCGTCGCGGACCTTGCGACGTTCGGCGCGGATGTTTTTGCGCTTCTTCTGTTCGAGCGTCGACAGAAAGTCTTCGAAGTCGCGATAGCCGTCGTTGAGCCAGTGAAACTGCACGCCTTCGCGTTGCATCATGCCGATATCGGTGAGCGCGTCCGCTTCGCCTTGCGTTGGAAACAGCACATGCAGCGACGACACCTCGGCCTGCTCGGCGAACGCCATCAAGGTGGCCGCGAGATGGCGCAGCGCGTGCGCGTTCGCCGACAGCAGGCGGTTGCCCTGCACCGGCGTGAACGGCACCGCGCACAGCAGCTTCGGGTAGTAGGGCAGACCGTTGCGCTTGTACGCGTCGGCCCAGGCCCAGTCGAACACGTACTCGCCGTACGAGTGGCCCTTCAGATAGACGGGCGCCGCCGCGGCGAGCTTGCCCGTGCGTGCATCGGTCAGCGTGACGAATTGCGGCGCCCAGCCGGTGTCGGCGACCGCGCAGTGGGTCGCGTCGAGCGCGCTCAGAAACTCGTGCCGCAAAAACGGCGTGGGCTGCGGCTGCGCGGCGAGAAGGGCGTTCCACTCGGCGGCGTCCACCTCGGAGGGCGATGCCAGAATGCCCGTGCGATAATCGATACGTTGCTGGTTCAATCTGAGTGACTGTTTGCAATGACCGGCGCGGCGCTGTGAAGCTGAAGCTGCCACGTCGTTCGTTGAGTTCGTTTATCCGGTTTGTTCAATTCCGTCGAGCCATCGAGCCGCGGTACCGCGAGCCGTGAAGGCTTGCCTGTCGATCCTGCCATGAAGACCCGAATCGCTCTTGCTCAAATCAATGTCACCGTCGGCGACTTCGCCGGCAACGTCGCGAAGATCGTCGCCGCCGCGCGCGCCGCGCACAGCGACGGTGCGAAGCTGCTGGTCGCGCCTGAACTCGCGCTGTCGGGTTATCCGCCCGAAGACCTGCTGCTGCGCCCCGCGTTCTACACCGCGAGCGCGGCCGCGTTGGCCGATCTCGCCGCGCAACTGAAACCGCTCACCGGGCTGCACGTGATCGTCGGTCATCCGCTGCGCGACGGCTCGGACAATCTCGTGCACAACGCGGCGAACGGCCATGGTAATGCAAACGCGCCGATCGAGCGCGGCGTGCCGCCGATCGATACGTTCAACGCGGCGTCGCTGATCGTCGACGGTGAAGTGAAGGGCACCTATCGCAAGCAGGATCTGCCGAATACCGAGGTGTTCGACGAGAAGCGCTACTTCGCAGCCGATCCGCAGCCGTTCGTGTTCGAACTCGACGGGCTCAAGTACGGCGTCGTGATCTGCGAAGACGCGTGGCACGCGTCGGCCGCGCAGATGGCGAAGGCCGCGGGCGCGCAGGTGCTGCTGATTCCGAACGGCTCGCCGTATCACCTGAACAAGGAAGCGGTGCGCTTCGACATCCTGCGCGCGCGCATTCGCGAGACCGGTATGCCGATGGTCTACGTGAACATGGTCGGCGGCCAGGACGAACTCGTGTTCGACGGCGGCTCGTTCGTGCTCGACGCGCAGGGCGAACTGGTCGCGAAGCTCGCGCAGTTCGAGGAAACCACGGCGATCGTCGAGTTCGACGGCGCCACGCCGCTGCCGGCCGCGCTCGCGCCGGAGCAATCGATCGAAGCGCAGGTGTACGCGGCGCTCGTGATGGGGGTGCGCGACTACATCGGCAAGAACGGTTTTCCGGGCGCGCTGATCGGTCTGTCGGGCGGGGTAGATTCAGCGCTCGTGCTCGCCGTTGCGTGCGACGCGCTCGGTGCCGACAAGGTCCGCGCGGTGATGATGCCGTCGCGCTACACGGCCGACATTTCCACCACCGATGCCGCCGAGATGGCGCGCCGGGTCGGCGTGCGCTACGACGAGATCGCGATCGCGCCGATGTTCGACGCGTTTCGCGGCTCGCTCGCCGAAGAGTTCGCGGGCCGCGCCGAAGACGCGACCGAAGAGAACATTCAGGCGCGTATCCGCGGCACGCTGCTGATGGCACTGTCGAACAAGTTTGGCTCGATCGTGCTGACCACCGGCAACAAGAGCGAGATGGCGGTCGGCTATTGCACGCTATACGGCGACATGGCCGGCGGCTTCGCGGTGATCAAGGACATCGCGAAGACGCTCGTGTACCGGCTGTGCCGCTATCGCAACGCGGCCACTACATTCGCGACGCGCGACGTGATTCCCGAGCGGATTCTGACGCGCGCGCCATCGGCTGAGCTGCGCGAGAACCAGACCGACCAGGACAGCCTACCCGAATACGAAGTACTCGACGCGATCATGCGCATGTACATGGAAGAGGATCGTTCGCTCGCGGAGATCATCGCGGCGGGCTATCGGGTCGACGACGTGAAGCGTGTCACGCGCCTGATCAAGATCAACGAATACAAGCGCCGTCAGGCGCCGATCGGCATTCGCGTCACGCATCGTGCGTTCGGCCGCGACTGGCGTTATCCGATCACGTCGCGCTACACCGAGCCGGTGGAGTGAAAGACGACGCCCGCGCGCGGATGCCGCAATGCATCCGGCGCGGCGTAGAATAAAAATCATCCATTCCCTTCCACTCTTCCCATCAAGAGACGAGGTTCGCCATGAAGCGCATCACCGCAGTCATCAAACCGTTCAAACTCGACGAAGTGCGCGAGGCGCTCGCGGAAGTCGGCCTCACGGGCCTGACCGTTACCGAGGTCAAGGGTTTCGGCCGCCAGAAAGGGCATACCGAGCTCTATCGCGGTGCGGAGTACGTGGTCGACTTTCTGCCGAAAGTGAAGATCGAAGTCGTGGTCGCGGACAGCCAGTGCGATCAGGTCATCGACGCGATCATCGGCGCGGCGCGCACCGGCAAGATCGGTGACGGCAAGATCTTCGTGGCGGATGTCGAGCGCGTGATCCGTATTCGTACCGGCGAAGAGAACGAAGCAGCCGTATAAGCTGCGCAAGCACGCACCGGCCCGGTGCGCGCAACCACTCAAAAGCGCGCGCCAAAGAAAAAACGGTGCAATACCCTTGCGGATATTGCACCGATACGCGCCTCTCGCAGCAGCGTGAAAAAGATTCTCTTGGAGAATTCTGTGTTACGCCCCGAGGGCACGGCCCTCGGGGTGCACCGCCCGATTAGAACGAGTGCTGGATACCTGCGTACACGCCGCTTTGCTGGCGGCCTTGCAGCGGGTTGTCCGTTGCGGCAGCGAAGCCCGCATTGTTCGCATTCAGGCCGAAGTTCGCATTGCGGCTGTTGCGCACCGTTGCTGCCTGCAGGTCGACCAGCGTGCGCTTCGACAGGTTGTACGAACCGCCAACCGTGTAGATCGTCGCATTCCCCGCGCCGTTGTTGCCGTTCACGTGGTAGACCGCCGCGATCAGCGCTGCAGCCGGCGTTGCCTGCCACGTCACACCGCCCCATTCGTGATCCAGCGTGGTGGGCTGACCATATGCAACGCCCGTCGCACTTGCCGAACGGATTGCCTGGTAAGCGGCCTGAATCTTGAACTGGCCGAGGAACACGTTCAGCAGAGCCGAGTACTCGCGCGATGCCGCGAACACGCCGTTGCCCGTGTTAGCCGAATTGATGCCGTTGTTGGCGACGTTGCCACCCCACAACTGGCCGTTCAGCGGGTTGCGGATTTCGTCGTAGATACCACGGACCTGGAACAGCGAGCTCGTGTAGGTGACCTGCGCGCCAGCTTCGCGACCTTGTGCGGTCGTGCCGTTGCCGTTCCAGTTCGTCGCATTCGACAGCGCGTATTGACCGTAGAAGTCAAAGCCTGCGATCTTCGGCGACTGGTACGCGAAGTTGTTGCTCGACTGCGGCCAGTTGCGGCCACGCACGAGCGATGCCGACGACCAGTCCGACTGACCGAACGGGTCGAAGTCCCACACGCCGTTCGAGATGAACAGCATGCGGCCCATCGTGAACGTACCGTACTGGTTGTTCGACACACCGACCGTTGCCCAGCGATTGAAGAGGCCGCCGCCGCCAGGACCCGCGCCCGTCATCGTGTTGAACGAGCCTTCCAACTGGAACAGAATCTTGTTGCCAGCGCCGATGTCCTCGACACCCTTCATGCCCCACAGGCTGGTGCCCCAGTCGCCGCTTTCCGCCTTGAAGCGGTTCGAGCTGGAGTTGGCCGCGCCGTTGGCGTTAGTGCTGCCCGGGCTCGGAACACCCGACATGTACTCGAGACCTGCATCCAAACGACCATACAGCGTGACGCTGCTCTGAGCGTGTGCAACAACGCCGGCCGACATCAGCGCCGCGGCGAGCAAAGCTTTCTTCATCTTCTCCTCCATACCCTGTCAAAAAAAGAAACCCAGTACTGCGAGTGGTGTTCGGACGCGATCAGCACCGAACAGAAAGCGGTACCAGGGGAGAGTGGCGGGTAGGTCTCCTGCCGTGACATGTAGCGTCGAGCTATCTTTGCGTCACGCCGATCCCCACGTCGACCGGTTCTCCTCTGTGTTTTGAAGTGAAACTACTTTTAATCAACTTTGTTTTGCTACTTTGGTTACCAATTTATCAAAAATAACTTTAGCTGGGAGAAGAAATTGGTACCGCCCACAGGTGGTGTCGCCAAATTGCAATACGAATGTGGGCCCGGACCCCGGGCAGTGCCCCGGGAAAACGCGCAACGCCTTGCCTGGCAAGGGAATCGCGGCTCGGGAGGGGTCGTATTAAGGATTGCCACTATTGACGAGGCAAAAGTGGCAGGGTAAGGCGAAAACAAGGCCTGAATGGCCCGTTTTGTGGGATTTTCGGCGCTTTTTCGTGGTTGGAATGGCCGGACGGACGAAGGCGGCAAAAACGAAAAAGGCGCTCGTAAGCGCCTTGTAAAACTACATCGACTACATTTTCGATGCCATTCGCATCATAAATGGCAGGTAATTTTTATTACTTAAGACTGCCCGACAGGAATTGCTTCAGACGTTCACTCTTCGTGTTCCTGAACACTTCGTCGGGATGGCCTTCTTCCTCGACGCGGCCCTGGTGCAGGAACATCACGTGATTCGATACGTTTCGCGCGAAGCCCATTTCGTGCGTGACGACGATCATCGTGCGGCCTTCCTCGGCGAGCTTCTGCATCACCTTCAGCACTTCGCCGACGAGTTCCGGGTCGAGCGCGGAGGTCGGTTCGTCGAACAGCATCACGTCGGGGTGCATCGCCAGCGCCCGCGCGATCGCGACGCGCTGCTGCTGGCCGCCCGACAGATGCGACGGATACTGCTTCTCGAGACGCGGCGCGAGGCCGACCTTTTCCAGATATTCGCGTGCCCGATCCTCGGCTTCCTTGCGCTTCAGACCGAGCACATGCACCGGCGCCTCGATGATGTTCTCGAGCACGTTCATGTGCGACCACAGGTTGAAGTGCTGGAACACCATCGACAGCTTCGTGCGCACACGCTGCAACTGCTTCGGGTCCGACACGCGCAACGCGCCGTCCTTGGCGGTCTGCGTGCGCACTTCCTCGCCGTCGACGACAATGCGCCCGGCGTTCGGCTGTTCGAGAAAGTTGATGCAGCGGAGCATCGTGCTCTTGCCCGAACCGGACGAACCGATCACGCTGATCACGTCGCCGGCATTGGCTTTCAGCGACACGCCCTTGAGGACTTCGTTGTCGCCGTACTTTTTGTGAAGCTCGTCGACGAAGAGCTTCTGCTTCTTGGAGTTCATCAGGATCCTTAACGAGCTTGCCAGTCTATGACCGCGCAGTTACTTGCCTTGCGGCCGCAGATAAGCGAGCCAGCGACGCTCGGCGCGGCGGAACAGCCACACGAGCGCGAAAGAAATACACAGATACAGCAGCGCGGCGATGCCGAACGCGTTGAACGACTGATACGTCGCCGAGTTCACGTCGCGCGCGATCTTCAGGATGTCCGGCACCGTGGCCGTGAACGCGACCGTGGTCGCGTGCAGCATCAGGATCACTTCATTGCTGTAGTAGGGCAGTGCGCGGCGCAGCGCCGACGGCAGAATCACGCGCCGGTACAGCGTGAACGACGACATGCCGTACGCGCGCGCCGCTTCGATCTCGCCGTAGGGCGTCGCCTTGATCGCGCCCGCGAAAATCTCGGTGGTGTACGCGCAGGTGTTCAGCGTGAACGCGAGCAGCGTGCAATGCATGCCGTCGCGGAAGAACGCGTTGGTCAGCTCGTTGTTACGGATGATCTCGAGGCTATACAGACCCGTGTAGCACAGCAGCAGCTGCACGTAGAGCGGCGTGCCGCGGAAGATATATGTATACAGCCACACGAGGCCCGCGAGCCATTTCTTCTTCGACACGCGCGCAACCGCGAGCGGCACCGACAGACAGAAGCCCAGCCCGATCGACACGACCAGCAGCCACAACGTGATCGCGACACCGGTGAAGCGATAGCCGTCGCTGAACAGATAGTTGCGCCAGTATTGCTGAATGATCTCGATCATAGGTCCGCCTTTCGCACGCCGGTCGAGTAACGCTTTTCGAGGTACATCAGCACGAAGTTGGACACTGTGGTGATGACGAGATAGATCGCCCCTGCGAGCAGGGTGAAGAAGAAGAACCGCAGCGTGCCCTTGCCGGCGTCCTGCGAGGCCTTGACGACGTCGGCGAGACCGATGATCGACACGAGCGCGGTCGCCTTGACCATCACCTGCCAGTTATTGCCGATGCCCGGCAGCGCGAAGCGCATCATCTGCGGGAACATCACGCGTGAGAACACCTGCCAGCCCGTCATGCCGTAAGCCGCGCCCGCTTCGAGCTGGCCGCGGGGCACCGCAAGGAACGCGCCGCGGAACGTCTCGGTGAAGTACGCGCCGTAGATGAAGCCGAGCACCGCGACGCCGGCCACGAACGGGTCGATGTCGATCTGGTCCCAGCCCATCGCGTCGGTCAGGTTGTTCAGCCAGATCTGGATGCTATAGAACAGCAGCAGCATCAGCACGAGATCGGGCACCCCGCGCACGAGCGTCGTATACACCGTGCCGACGCCGTTCGACAGGCGGTTCTTCGACAATTTCGCCGCCGCGCCGAGCAGGCCCAGCACGAACGCGAGCGCGAGCGAGAACACCGCCAGCTTGACGGTTTGCCAGGTGCCGCTGAGAAGCAGCGGGCCGTAGCCTTGAAGGAACATAGGAAGTCCTCGACGATGCGCTTCTCGCGCACCGCGAAAGACGCGGCCTGCGATGCGCCGCGTCGGGGACGAGCGCCTGGCTCGCCTTGATTCGCGGCGCACAGCGTGCCGCTGTGCAAATCATGCTGCAGAAACGTTGGGGCTCCTGCAGCGCGCTTTTGGGACTTTCGTCTCGGATTGTTTTTGAATCTACTGCCGGGCGTTTCCACCCTCGCTGCCTCTTTCACTGCCACTGCTAGTGCTACTGCTACTGCCGCCGGTCTGCGCCGGCTTGCTATTCAGTATCCTGCCTGTTTCGCTCAACGGCCAGGATAAATGTCGAAATCGAAGTATTGCTTTTCTAGCTTTTTGAACGTGCCGTCCTGATGAACCTCGGCGAGCGCCTGATTGAACTTCGCCTTCAGATCGGCATCGCCCTTGCGCAGACCGATCGCGGTGCCTTCGCCGATCGTCCGCGGATCCTTCACTTCCGGACCGGCCCAGGCGAAACCCTTGCCGCGCGGCGCCTTCAGAAAGCCGGCGTCGGCCTGAACTTCGTCCTGCAGCGCCGCGTCGAGGCGACCCGACGCGAGATCCGCGTACACCTCGTCCTGATTCTGGTACGACACGACGATCACGCCCTTCGGCTCCCACCAGGCCTTCGCATACTGTTCCTGCGTCGAACCCTGTTCGACGCCGACGTGCTTGCCCTTCAGCGATTGAGGGGTAGGCAGGAGCGGCGAACCGGTTTTCGCGATCATGCGGGCGGGCGCGTCGAACATCTTGTCGGAGAAGTCGATCTGCTCGCGGCGCTTGTCGGTGACACTCAGCGAGGAGATGATCGCGTCGAACTTGCGTGCTTTCAGCGCCGGAATGATGCCATCGAGATCCTGCGCGACCCACACGCACTTCACGTTCATCTTCGCGCACAGCGCGCGGGTCAGGTCGGCATCGAAACCGACGATGCTGCCGTCAGGCGCCTTCGATTCAAACGGCGGATAACTGGCGTCGACCCCGATGCGCACCGTTTTCCATTCTTTCGCCAGCGCGCCGGTGGCCATGACTGCCAGAGCCACGCACAGTGCGAACTTCTTCATGTTTCTCCTGAATCAAACTGATCGTCGTGATGACTCGACTCGACGAGCACCGGCCGAGGGCCGACGGTCGCTATTCTAGGCGGTCAAAATTGCCGTGCCGCTGGGATTGTCGCCGCGCTCTGGTCGTCCTTGCGCGGGCGACTCGTTCGGCGTGGCGCGCTGGTCCGGGGCGTCCGTCGCCGGTCGGGCGCGCCTCGCACGGGGGCGACCCCGGGACGAAGCCCATAGCACACCGGCTTCGGCAAGCCCGGCGGGGCTTGCGGGCGCGGCCTGCAGGTCCAGCGGGACGTCCACGCGGCTCGAAAAGCGCGGTATTTTACCCGAACAGCGGCAAGCTGCCAGTGCGGCGCGGCAGCAAGCGGCGAGACGCCGCGCCGCGCGTTGTGCGTGCGCGACGCCGGCGAGGTTTTCCGTGCGCCGGGCTTCCGTGCGCTGGGCTTCCGGGCGCCGGGCTTCCCGGCCACCGGGCCACCGGGTGCCGGGCCTCGGGGCGCAGACTTCCTATGCCCCGGCTTTCCCCGCTCGATGGGCTCGCCGGCCGCGCCGCACGCGATTGCATGCACCGATGGAACGCTGCGGTGCGGTCTCGCACGATTGTTAAGTGGGCGTGCAGCCCCTACATTCCTGGCATCGCTCTGATTGATTACTTACCGGGAGACTTTCCATGATCGAGATTCGCCGCTCCGCAGAACGCGGCCACGCCAACCACGGCTGGCTCGACTCGTATCACAGCTTCTCGTTTGCAGACTACCGCGACCCCGAGCACGTGCACTTCGGGCCGCTGCGCGTGATCAATGAAGACCGCATCGCCGGCGGACAGGGTTTCGGCGCGCATGGGCATCGCGACATGGAGATCGTCACGTATGTGCTCGAAGGCGCGCTCGCCCATCGCGACAGCATGGGCAACGGCTCGACGATCCGTCCCGGCGACGTGCAGCGCATGAGCGCCGGCACCGGCGTGCAGCATAGCGAGTTCAACGCATCGCGCGACGAACCCGCGCATCTGCTACAGATCTGGATCATTCCGCGCCGCGCGGGCGATCAGCCCGGCTACGAGGAAAAGCGCTTCGACGCCGACAGCAAGCGCGGGCGCCTGTGCGTGATCGCGTCGCCCGACGGCCGCGACGGCTCGGTGACGATCCATGCGGACGCGTCGATCTACGCGGGATTGTTCGACGGCGCCGAACATGCGACGTTCGCGCTGCCGGCGGGGCGCCTCGCCTATCTGCACGTCGCGCGCGGCACGTTGAGCGTGAACGGCACGGTGCTCGAGGCGGGCGATGCCGCGAAGCTCAGCGACGTCGAAACGGTATCCCTGGAAAAGGGCGACGACGCGGAAGTGCTGCTGTTCGATCTCGGTCAGTTGAACGGCTGATTCGAGCGGCCTGCCTGGGAGGCGGCGAGTAGGGGGCCAACCCGCAGGGCCCAACCGCAGCGCCCAACAAAAACGCCATGGAAAACCTCTTCCATGGCGTTTTTCTATTAGCGAGGCGCCCTCCCTGGCCCACCTCGCGGATGCAACATGTCGCTTACTGATTAGCGGCCGGCGCCGACGCCGCGCCCTTGTGATGCTCCCAGCGCTCGCTCATCTTCTCGTGACGCTGCTCCATCCGCGCGAAGCGCTGCTTCAGCGCCGTGCTGACGGTGGTCTTCTGCTGGTCGTTCAGGCCGTTGTAGAACTTGAGCCATGCGTCGGTGGTTTGCTGACGCAGTTGCGCGTCCTTCTGCTCGATCTGCTGATGCGTCGCGGCCATCGCGTTCAGATCGAGGATCGGCTGCTGCTGCGCGGCCTTGAACTGGTCGTGAACCTGCTTGTGATTGGCGCGCATCGCTTCGTGGTTCTGCTTCATCGTATCGAGCGCGCTTTGCCACAGCTTTTCCTGATCCGCGTTCAGCTTCAGCTGGTCGTGGAGTTGGGTCAGTTCCTTCATGAAGTGGCCGTGCCAGCCGCCGGGGCCGCCGTGCGCCTGCTCGGCGGGTTGAGCGGCATAAGCGGCGCCCGCGCCGATGGCGAGAGCGGTGGCAGCAACGGCGAGAACGCGCGACATCTTTTTGGTGGACATATGAGGCTCCTTGTAATGGAATAGCCGACGATGCAACCGGTCTTTGGACTGCCTGCACTCGGTAAGGCACAGCGTAGAGAACCGAGTGCGCCGCTGTGTTACGCGCCCGAAAGCGGCTATTACCAGCAATTACGTGCGCCTTTCACCGTAACACCCGGTAACCCTTGAGGCGGTTCGGAAAACGAAATCCCTTTCTGCTGCGCGTTAAACTTCATTCCATGGCTACTCAAATCCTGGTCGTCGACGACGACGTCGAACTGCGCGATCTGTTGCGCGACTATCTCGCCCGTCAGGGCATCGAAGTTTCGGTGCTGCACGACGCGGGCTCGCTCGAACGGCGCCTCGAACGCGAGCGCCCCGACCTCATCGTGCTGGACCTGATGATGCCCGGCGTGGACGGTCTCACCGCGCTGCGCAAGCTGCGCGCGTCCGGCGACGATATCCCCGTCATCATGCTGACCGCGCGCGCGGACGACGTCGACCGTATCGTCGGGCTCGAACTCGGCGCGGACGACTACCTCGGCAAGCCGTTCAATCCGCGCGAGCTGCTCGCGCGCGTGCAGGCGGTGCTGCGTCGCCGCCGCACGCTGCCGTCGGCGGCCGCGCCCGAGCAGCGCGAGCCGTTCAGCTTCGGCCGCTTCACGCTGGACTTCCAGTCGCGCACGCTGCATCTCGAAGACAAGCCGCTCACGCTGTCGGGCAGCGAGTTCGCGCTGCTGAAGATTTTCGTCAATCACCCCATGCGCACGCTCACGCGCGAGCGCCTGCTGGAGTTGCTGCACGGTCCCGAGTACGACGGCACCGATCGCGGCATCGACGTGCAGGTGTGGCGCCTGCGCCGCATTCTCGAAACCGATCCATCCACGCCGCGCTTCATTCAGACGGTGCGCGGCCGCGGTTACGTGTTCGTGCCGGACGGCGAGCAGCATGCGTCGGCCCATTGATTCGCTGTTCGGGCGACTCGCGCTACTCGTCGTAGCGGTGCTGATGCTGTCGCATTTCGCGTGGTATGCGCTGATGCGGCTCGAACGTTCGCAATTGCAAACGCGCTACGCGGTCGAGGAAGCGACCTTCCTCGTCGACGCGGTGCGTCAGCACGTCGCCCGCACACCGGATCAACCGTTGCCGTCGCGCGTGAAGCTGGTCGACCCGGCGAGCCCGGACGTGCCGGCAGCCGGCGCGAACATGCCGCCGCCGCTCGAGCGTTTCGTCGAGGACGTGCGCGACCGCATGCCGTCCAACACCCAGGTGCGCGTCGGTCCGCCCGGCGGTCCGCCCACGCTATGGGTGCGCGCCGCGTCCGATCAGAACTGGATCGTCGTGCCGGTGCAGCCGCTGCGCATGCCGCGCTCGCTCGACCGCACGGTCTTGTGGCTCGTGATTATTTTCTCGTTCGCGGTGATGGCGGCGCTGTTCGCCGCGTGGGCGCTGCAGCGGCCGCTGCGCTTGCTCGCGCAGGCGGTCGCGCGCTTCGGCCGCGGGCTGCCGGTGCCGCCGGTGCCCGAGCGCGGGCCGCGCGAGTTGCGGCAACTCACGCACGGCTTCAATCAGATGGTGCAGGAAGTCGCGCGCACCGAGAACGATCGCGCGGTGATGCTGGCCGGTGTCGCGCATGACCTGAAGACGCCGCTTGCGCGTCTGCGACTGCGCGCCGAAATGATGGACGACGCGAAGACGCGCGACGGCGTCGTGCGCGACGTCGATTCGATGACGCATATCGTCGAGCAGTTCCTGATGTTCGCGCACGACGGCGCGGACCGCAGCGAACCGGTGGAAGTGGATGCGCAGTGCGAACGTGTGGTGCGCAGCTATCGGGCCGTGGCCACCGGCGCGCCGACCGTGCAAACGGAACTGAACGCCGGGCCGTCGTTCTTGTTGCCCGCCGCCACGCTCGACCGGATCCTGTCGAACCTGCTCGACAACGCGCATGCGTACGGCGCGCCGCCGGTGGTCGTCGCGACCGCGCGCACGCCGCAGGGCTTTACGCTATCCGTGAGCGACAACGGCAAGGGCATCGCCGCCCAGGACCTGATCAACGCGAGCCGGCCGTTCGTGCGGCTCGATCCGGCGCGCGGCGGCAACGGCCATAGCGGGCTGGGCCTCGCGATCGTCGAGCGGCTCGTGCGGCGCTCGGGCGGTGAATGGGAAATCGGCAATTACGGCGGCCGCGGTCTGCGGGTGTTGATGAGCTTTCCGATCGAAGTGCTGCCGCGGGTCGCGACGGCCTCGGAAAACGCCTGGTAGGAGTAGGGTGTCGAATTCGCGATGCGGGCTCCGGGCGTCGACATCGCGAGCGGCGAGAGGTCAGTCCGAAAACAACGTATTTAAAGCGTTCGCCGATTCGCTATCCACCGTGTTCCACGTCACCGATTCCGCCTCGAAAATATAGTGCGTCGTATATTTGCCGAGGCGCGCGAGAATTTCCTCCTGAATCAGTTCTGGCGCGACCTCCAGTTTCAGATACCACGCGGTCGACGACAGACGCGTCTGGAACGCGCCGTATTCGGCGAGCAGATGGTCGAACGCGTCAGCGTCCTGATCGCGACAGACGATCACCAGATTTCCCTTCATGCGAATCTCCCGTTAGTGCGGTAGTGACAATCCAATATCAGGATTGATGATACCTGCTTCGTTGCGGGAAGCTCGGCGACGATTTCAGTGCGAGCAGGGGGACGGCGTGGGCTGGCCGGGAAGAGGGGGCGATACCGTCGCGCGCCGCGTGTTCGGGCGAGCGTCAAGGCTCTCATCATTCGATTGCCGGACACTCACCGGGCATTCACCCGGCAGTCACCAGGTACTCACCAGGCATTCATCGCCGTACGCGTAGGCGGCGCCGTATCGTCGGGCGGCAGCGCTTCGGTTCGGTCGCGGCCGCCGGTCTTCGCCGCGTACAGCGCGGTATCGGCGCGGCTCATCAGGCGCTCGGGCAGATCGTCGGGCGACAGCTCGGTGATGCCGATGCTCACGCTAAGCCCAGCCGACGCCGGCAGTTTCGGCGAGGGCAGCGCTTTCAACCGCAGCCGCAGACGCTCGACGACCTCGCGCCCGCTGGTGAGATCGGTGGACGGCAGCAGCAGGCCGAATTCTTCGCCGCCGAGCCGGCCGATCGCGTCGGAGCCACGCAGCTCGGCGCGACACGTATCGACGAAATGCTGGAGTGCGTGGTCGCCGGCGGCATGGCCGAAGCGGTCGTTGATCTGCTTGAAGTGGTCGAGGTCGGCGATCGCCATGCACAGCGGCTCGCGGCCCGCGTGCGCGCGATCGATCTCGTGGCGCAGCAGGTCGAGGAAATAGCGCCGCGACAGCGCACCGGTCAGCGCATCGTGCCGCGCCTCCGCCGACAGCAGCGTATTGGCCGATTGCAATTGCTCGGCGAGATCGCGTGTCGCGCGATGGTGGCGCCGCTCGCGCACGTAGGACACGGTGATCACCCACGCGAGCGCGACGGTGCCGGCCAGCGTCAGGAACACCAGCAGATGGTCGCGCTTGTGGTTGCGCAGCAGCTCCGGCCATGCTGCGAGCGGATCGACCAGATGCGCGGAGAGCCCCGAATTCAGTCCGCCGCGGTTCTGATAGAGCGCCGGGGCCGGCTGTTCGATCATGCCGAACAGCTGCGCGGCGACCGACGCCGGCACCCACGGCGCCTGCTCACGCACTTGCGTGTCTTCGCGGATCAGCATGTCGGGGAAGGTGTCGCGGCGGTAGATGAGGCGCCGCTCGGCGGAGCTCATCTGAGTGACGCGCGAGTTCGGCAACGCGTGGCCTTCGAGCGCGCTGTTGTGCGCCATGATGATGACGCCGTTGTCGTCGGACACGAAGGTGCCCGCGTGCGCGACCCAGTGGCGCAATCGCGCGATGCCCACCTTCGCGACCACCGCGCCGACCAGCAGCCCGTCCGAGTACACCGGCGCGGCGATGAAGATGCCCGGCTCGCCGCTCGCGCGACCCACGCCGTAGGCTTCGGAGAATGCGCCGAGCAGCGCGTTGGTCAGATAGCCGCGTGCCCGCATGTCCACGCCGACGAACGATTGCCGCGCGCCCTCGGGGTTCGACATCGTGCTGCTCGACGCGACGCAGATGCCGTTCGCGTTGACGATCCAGACCTGATCGAGGCCGGAGAAGCCCTGCGCTTCGTGCAGGAACTTGCTGACCGCGGCCATCCGCTGATCCTTCAGCAACGCGGCTCGCAACGCGGGTTCCACCGCCTCGCTGTTCGCGGCATAATTCTGCGATTGCACGAGGGCACGCTGGACCACGTCCATTTCGGCCATGGTTGCGGGGATGGCGCGGGACATCGCGAGGTCGCTGGCAATCACTTCGGCCATGTTGTCGACGATCGACGTGGACATCTGCCGCTGCGTGTGCAACGCCGCGTCCAGCTCTTGCTGTACCATCCGGTCCGCGACCATGCCAGCCACGAACCAGCAGACCAGTACGATCAGCACGAAGCTGACCGGCCCGGCTAGCTGGCGCAAGGTTGTCCTGTTCATCGACCCTCTGATCCGTCTGGCTGTGACATGCAACTTGCTCGTTGGTGGGCAGCGCTCTCTCAACGCTGTGCCGTTATCTGCGTCGGCCGCGGTTTCGTCCGGCCACGAGCGACGTGCGCTGCGCCGTCGCCATGCCCAGGATGAACCGCCGATAAACAGGTACGACGTTTCCCGATTTTAACCGTCGCGCAGCACGATGCCACCGTTATTGCTGGGAAGTCGTCTGCATATGCCGCGCCGATCAGATTCTTAACGGCAGCCGCGCCGCATTCTTGATAGCTGTGCGGGCTAATGGGGAGATCGAGCGGGGACGGGCGGGGCGACGCGCCGATGTGGCTTGCGCGCCACGCCGCGAGTCGGTCTCGCGACGTGTCACGCTGAAGCACGCAGGAGCAGGGTACAGTGCGGCGCGGCGACGCGAGCGGGGGCTTGCTGGAGCCTTACGCCACGGCCTCGCGACGCCATATCACAATTTGCGGCGAAAGGTTGTGCCTGAAACACAGGATGGTGTAGTGTCGTGCCGTCCAAAACGAGGAAAGCCCGCCAGCCCTCGGGCGGCGCCCGCGGCGACAGGGGTTCGGCGTGATGGTGGTGGTCGTGGGGGACGCGTCCACGACCTTGTCCATTGCCGGCCCACGTGTCTCCAACGCTAACGATTTACCACGCACGCGCGTTTTGCCATGCCTGATTTCCGCTTTCCGGACCGACCCATAGACCGCCGCGGAGCAGCCGCGGCCTCCTTCGAGCGTTCGAATGCCTGTTTCAAGGGGGAGGGCATCTGATGGATTTCAGCTTCAATCTGAAGCGCACCGCCAATGCATCGGCATGGCGCGTTCTGCCCAACCGCTGGGACTTCGTCGCGTTCCCGCTGATCATCTGCCTGATCGCGATGGCGTCGATCGGCTTTCACGAGACGCTCGCGCCGATGTCGACGCTAAAGACCCAGGCGATCTCGCTCGATCCGGCCAACCTGCCCGAGTACGCGATGCGCACTACGCTGCGCATGCTCGCGGCGATGGTCGCGTCGCTGATCTTCACGCTGGTCTATGGCACGCTGGCCGCCAAGAGCCGCCGCGCCGGTCTCGTGCTGGTGCCGATTCTCGACATCCTGCAGTCGGTGCCGGTGCTCGGCTACATCTCGTTTACGGTCACGTTCTTCCTCGCGCTGTTCCCGGGCCGCGTGCTCGGCGCCGAGCTCGCCGCGATCTTCGCGATCTTCACGAGCCAGGCGTGGAACATGACGTTCAGCTTCTATCAGTCGCTGCGCACGGTGCCGCGCGATCTCGACGAAGTGTCGCGCGGCTTTCATTTGACCTCATGGCAGCGCTTCTGGAAGCTCGAAGTGCCGTTCTCGATGCCGGGCCTGATCTGGAACATGATGATGTCGATGTCGGGCGGCTGGTTCTTCGTGGTGGCTTCCGAAGCAATTACGGTCGGCAACAACACGATTACGCTGCCGGGCATCGGCGCCTATCTGGCGCAGGCGATCGGCGACAAGAACCTGCACGCGATCGGCTGGGTGATCCTCGCGATGACGGTCGTGATCCTCGCCTACGACCAGTTGCTGTTCCGTCCGCTCGTCGCGTGGGCGGACAAGTTCCGCATGGAGTTCACCAGTTCGGGCGATGCGCCGGAATCGTGGCTGCTCGACCTGATCCGCCGCACCCGGCTGATTCACCGTCTGCTCGTGCCACTCGGCTGGATGTTCGCGCGCGCGGCTCGCGTGCGCTTCCAGCTGCCGGCGTTCAGCGCGCCGCGCTTTCACATTCCGCAGAGCGAGAAGAGCTCGAAGGTCGGCGACATCGTCTGGGCGGCGATCGTGCTGCTCGCCACGGTGTACGTGGTGTACCGCGTGTTTCTGTATGTGCGCACCGGCGTGACGCTCGACGAGATCGGCCACGTGTTCGTGCTCGGTCTGATCACGCTGTTGCGCGTGGTCGTGCTGATCGCGATCGCTTCGGTGATCTGGGTGCCGGTCGGCGTGCTGATCGGCCTGCGTCCGGCGCTCGCCGAGAAGGTCCAGCCGCTCGCGCAGTTCCTCGCCGCGTTTCCGGCGAACCTGCTGTTCCCGGTGTTCGTGATCGTCATCGTGCGCTTTCACCTGAATCCGGACATCTGGCTGTCACCCCTGATCGTGCTCGGTACGCAGTGGTATATCCTGTTCAACGTGATTGCCGGTGCCAGCTCGTATCCGAACGACTACCGCGAGGCGGCCAAGAATTTCCACATTCGCGGCTGGCAGTGGTGGCGTCAGGCGATGCTGCCGGGCATTTTTCCGTACTACGTGACCGGCGCGATCACCGCGTCGGGCGGCGCGTGGAACGCGAGCATCGTGGCCGAATTCGTGCAGTGGGGCGACACCAAGGTCGCCGCGCACGGCCTCGGCGCCTATATCGCGCAGACCACCGCGGCGGGCGACTATCCGAAGATCATCGTAGGCATCGCCGTGATGTCCCTGTTCGTGACCCTGTTCAACCGTCTGCTGTGGCGTCCGATGTACGCCTACGCCGAAGGCAAGCTCCGTCTAGATTGAGAAATGAAGGCTTAACGCGATGCAAAATCCCAAAGCTGCTATGACCGCCGCGCCGATCCAGACGCCGCCGAAGCCCCCGCGCCTCGGCGAGGAAATCCTGCGCGTGAAGGACGTGTGCCGCGGCTTCAACAAGACGCAGGGCGAACTGCTCGTTCTCGACGACGCGAATCTGTCGCTGCGCGAGGGCGAGATCGTGGGTCTGCTCGGCCGTTCGGGCTCGGGCAAGTCGACGCTGTTGCGTATCATCGCCGGCCTGATCGAGCCGACCGACGGCGAAGTCACGTACATGGGCAAGCCGCTCGCCGGCCCGGCGAAGGGCGTCGCAATGGTGTTCCAGACCTTCGCGCTGTTTCCGTGGCTGACCGTGCTGCAGAACGTAGAGGCGGGTCTCGAGGCGCAAGGCGTCGGCGCGTCGGAGCGGCGCACGCGCGCGCTCGCCGCGATCGACCTGATCGGTCTCGACGGTTTCGAAAACGCGTATCCGCGCGAGTTGTCCGGCGGCATGCGCCAGCGCGTCGGTTTCGCGCGCGCGCTCGTCGTCGATCCGACGCTGCTGCTGATGGACGAGCCGTTCTCCGCGCTCGACGTGCTGACCGCCGAAACGCTGCGTACCGACCTGCTCGATCTGTGGACCCAGGGCCGCATGCCGATCAAGGCGGTGCTGATCGTCACGCACAACATCGAGGAAGCGGTGTTCATGTGCGACCGCATCCTGGTGTTGTCGTCGAACCCGGGCCGCGTGATCGCCGAGATCAAGGTGCCGTTCAAGCATCCGCGCAATCGTCTGGACCCGGCGTTCCGCCGCCTCGTCGACGAGATCTACGCGAAGATGACCGCGCGTCAGACCGACGAGAAGACCAAGAAGGGGCTCGAGCTCGGCAGCTGGCTGCCGCACGTGTCGACCAACCTGATGGCCGGTCTGATCGAGACGCTCGCCGCCGCGCCTTATCACGGCCGCGCGGACATGCCGGAAATCGCGCGCTCGCTGCATCTGGAGGTCGACGATTTGTTCCCGATCGCCGAAGTGCTGCAGCACCTCGGTTTCGCCGACGTGCGCGAGGGCGACATTTTCCTGACGCCGCCGGCGCGGGTGTTCTCCGAATTCGGCACGCAGGAACGGAAGATGATGTTCGCCGAGCATCTGCTGCGGCACGTGCCGCTCGCGGCGCGGATCAAGAAAGTGTTGAATGAGCGGCCGGGGCATCGCGCGCCGCGGGTGCGCTTCGAGCAGGAGCTGGAAGACTTCCTGTCGGATAGCGCTGCGGAAGAGACGCTCGACGCGGTCATCAACTGGGGCCGTTACGGCGAGATCTTCTCGTATAACGACCAGACCGAGATCTTCAGTCTGGAAGACGTGGAGGCTTGAGCCTGCGTTGCCGTGGACAAGACTGCGGCTCAGATCAAAAAAAGCGGCGAGGAAAATCTCGCCGCTTTTTTATTGCAGATTGCCCCAGCGTGCGACCGCCGGCTCGGCCGTCGCCCACTTCCAGCCCTTGTCCTGCTGGCACGCGCTCGCGGTGAACCACCTCTCGGGCGAGTTCGGTGCGTCGCCGTCCTGCACCGAGAACACGAAATCCTTACACTGCGCGAGCGCCGAACTGATCGTGCGGGTCACGCGCACCTGACCGTGGCCGTTTTCGATCGGCAACGTGTGCTTGACCGACCACGGTTTCGTTTCTCCGACCGACATCGTGCCGGCCAGCGCCGCCATCAGATCCTGCTGATCCTTGTGCATGCCGCGCATGTAGCGCGCGACCGCTTCGTCGGTCGCGGCCTGCACGGCCACGCCGACGCCGAGCGCGACGGCCGGATTACTGGTGACGATGCCCGACGCGACGCCCGCCGCCGCGCCGCTGGCGGCGCCGATCGACGAGCAGCCGCTCGCCAGCAGGCTCGCACCGACGCACAACGCGCCGGCCGCGACGAGCCGCAGCCGATCACCCATCGCTACGCCAGGTGAACGCAATGTCATTGCAGCGCACCCCAGCGCTCGGTGGCGGGTTCGGCCGATGCCCAACGCCAGTCCTTGCCGTCACGGCAAACCGATGCGATGTAGAACGCGCTGCTCGCGGGCTTGTCGCGCGTCGCGGTCTGGTCGACGGAGAAGACGATTTCCTTGCAGTCGAGCGCGCCGGTGCTGATCAGACGGCTGACGGTCACGCGGCCGTGCTCGTCGTCTTCGATCGGGAAAGAGTGGGTGATGCTCCACGGGGCGACTGCGCCAATGTCGAGCGGGCCGGCCGCCTGCGCGATGCTGTTCTGCGTATTTGTGTGGACCACGCGCTCCGAGTACTGCACGCCCGCGCGCGCGGCGGCGACCGCGCCAAGACCGATACCGGTCGCGACCGCGGCATTGCTGGTGACCTTGCTGGCGACCGCGGCACCCGCGATACCGGCGCCCGCGACCGCGCCTTCCGAGTACAACGAACTACAACCGCTCAACGCCGACGACACCGCCAGCACCAGCGCGATCAACGTCGTTACGTGGGGGCGTTTGATTGCGACAACGGACTTCGCGTCGTCAGCCCACACCATGTTCTTTTGCATTTCTCCGGTCCCTGCCCGTACAGGTGCCCGCGTTCACGCGTCGCGCGTGTAAACGAAGGACACGTCGTTTATTACGCTGCCGCATTGTGCAGGATGCGTTTTGTAATTGGCAGCGAAAAAATGCAAGAAATTGCAAAACATCGTGCGCGGCGATGTTTTCTGTTGCATGGGCAGGAGGACTTACCTGGCTATGCCAGGTATTTGGGATATCCGGCAAATTTGCCGCCGGTGCGAATCGTGGAGAAGGAGAGTAGTTCGATGCCGCGAAACGCGCGGCCAAAAGATCGCGATGGAAAGCGCGACGGCGCGACCGCGGACCGCCGCCATCGGCGAGCTGCCCGCGTTGCACCGTGCCTACGAGTCGGCTTCGTCTTCCCCGCTGTCGTCGCCGTATGCGCTCAGCCGGTTGTACAGCGTTTTGAGACTCACGCCGAGCGCTTTGGCCGCACGCCGCTTGTCGCCGCCGCAATACTTCAGCGTGCCGAGAATGATCTGCTTCTGTGCGTCGGCGAGCGGGGTGCCGATCCACACGCTCATCGCATCGCCTTGCGTGACCGCTTTCTTGACTCGCGACGCAAGATGCGGATGCGGCAATTCGACGGTCTTCTCCGCGAGAATGAACGCGCGATACACGGCGTTCTTCAGTTCGCGCACGTTGCCCGGCCACGACCATGAGCGCAGCGTTTCGATCGAGCGTTTGCTGAAGCTCTTGCTGGTGCCTTCCTGCTGATTCAATTGCGCGAGGAAGTATTGTGCGAGCAGCTCGCGATCGTTCTCGCGCTCGCGCAGCGGCGGCGCGCGCAGCGGAAACACCGCGAGCCGGTACATCAGATCCTCGCGCAAGCCGTTTTCCTTGACGGCCACCGCGGGGTCGCGATTGGTCGCGGCGATCACGCGCACGTTGCCGCTGATCAGCTCGTTGCCGCCGACGCGATAGAACGTGCCGGTTTCGAGCGCGCGCAGCAGCTTGACCTGGCGCACCGGCGCCATTTCGGTAATTTCGTCGAGAAACAGCGTGCCGCCGTTCGCATGTTCGAAGTAGCCGATGCGGCCCTGCACCGCGCCGGTGAAGCTGCCTTTTTCGTGGCCGAAGAGTTCGGCTTCGATCAGCTCATCGGGAATCGCGCCGCAGTTCACGGCGACGAACGCGCCTTCCTTGCGGCCGCTGCGCTCGTGGATGGTGCGGGCGATCAGCTCCTTGCCGGTGCCCGATTCGCCGATGATCAGCGCGGTCGCGTCGGTATCGGCGACGCGTTCGATCTGCTCGTACAGATCGAGCATCACCGGCGACGAGCCGTACAGCAGGCCGTACGATTTCAGTCCCGCGACGGCGTCCGCGCCGCGCTGCTTCGCTTGTGGCGAAGCAGTGCCGCCGGCGGACACGGTGGGCGAGTCCAGATCGATTGACGCCATAAAAGGGGGAGTCCTGTGCAAATGAAGTTCGTGTTGCGGCGCGCAGGCCTTGAATGCGATAGACCGTACAGCCACTATCTCATAAAAGACGATTTAACCACTTCGACGCCGATTCCGGCAATCGAACTGGCAGACGCTGAAATAGCCGTGCGCGAAATCGGTCGAAAGTGCTTGAAATTGGCCTTTTTCAGCGCAGTAAAGCGGTAAATATACCGGGCACATGCTTTGCGGCATTGACCGTTTGATCGAGTCGTGCGAGCTTTCGACGGCTACGTCGGATCGCTACCGCCGATGGCGAACCGGCAACCCGCATCGCGCGCCGAAGTCCGAACGGTTGCGCCGGTCGACGCGCCGATTCCGCAATCGCACGAACGCCGAAACAGATGAGGAGTGAACGATGACTGACACCACGCAACAACTTGCACTCGGCGGACAGAAGATCGTCGAGGATCTCCGGGTGCTGCTGAGGGACTCGGAGGAAATGCTGCGGCTCGCCGCCAACGTGCCGGGGGAGGGCGTCGATGCGTTGCGCGACCGGCTCGGCACGCATGTGGAAACGCTGCAATCGGCACTCGGTGACGCGCAACGCAATGTGCATCGCCGCTATCGCGAGGCGACCGTCAGCACCGAGCACTATGTACGGCATAACCCGTGGCGTTCGCTCGCGCTCGCGGCGGGCACCGGTTTTTTGCTTGGCGTGCTGGTCGCGCGTTAGACGCGGCGGCGCCACGAGCGATGCTCGCATCGGCTCGCTACAAGACGCGGCGCACGCTTCGCACGGCCTGCGCTCATCCGCATGACGATCCAAGGAGTTCATGATGACACGACCCACGATTGGCTTTTTCGGCGCATTGATGGCACTCGGCGGCTTTCTGGCGGTTCGTTACGTGCAGCACAAACGCGCGGGCCAGGTTGCCCCGGTGCGGGAGCTGAGCCGCTGGGAAAACGAGGGCGGCGCGGTGGCGACGCCGGCGACCCTGTCGAGCGAGTTGGCGCCCGCCTCGAGCAGCACCAACGGCTCGGGACAGGTCAATGGCGAAAACCGTGCATGGCCGTTTCCGCGTGGCTGATGCGGCGTGCTCGCCTGCAAGGCCGGCGGCGGCCGCGGGCGCCGGTGCAGCCAGATTGGCGGTCGGCGCCTGAAAGGGATTGTTAAACGAATCCTATAAAGCCGTATAATAGGTAAATAGACAACAATGACACGCAAATTTACCGGTTTCTACCGGTTATTGTTGCATATTTTCATCAAATGGTCGGCCGGGACGGGGAGCACTCGATTCCGCGTCATGCAGCCGACCTGACCAGCGGCATGCCGATTGGCATGTTTCGCATATTTTCTGACCCACGCTTGCAGGCTTTCGAAACGCGATGCCACATGTACTGATTGTCGATGACGACGCAGGTACCCGCGAGGCGCTTTCCGCCATCATCGGGGAAGACGGGCTGACCACCGCCACCGCGGGCGATCTGCGCGAAGCGCGTATTCAACTGATCCGGCAGATGCCGGACGTCGTATTCACCGACCTGAAGCTGCCTGACGGCAGCGGGGTCGATCTGTTCGAAGATCTCGATCCGCGCTCCGGCGTCGAAGTGATCGTGATCACCGGCCACGCGACGGTCGAGTCGGCGGTCAGCGCGCTGAAAATGGGCGCGGCCGACTACCTCGTGAAGCCGATCAACATGCAGCGCGTGAAGGCGATCCTGTCGCGCCTGCCGCGCGCCGGCGACCTGAAAGCCGAGATCGGCACGCTGCGCGGCGAATTGCGCCGCATGGGCCGCTTCGGTCTGATGCTCGGCAATTCGCCGGCGATGCAGGAAGTCTACGACCAGATCAGCCGCGTCGCGCCGACGGCCGCCTCGGTGATGCTGGTCGGCGAATCGGGCACCGGCAAGGAAGTCGCCGCGCAGACGCTGCACGAGTTGAGCCTGCGTCGCAAACATGCGTTCCTCGCGGTCAACTGCGGCGCGATTTCGCCGAATCTGATCGAATCGGAAATGTTCGGTCACGAGCGCGGTTCGTTCACCGGCGCAGACCGGCAGCACAAGGGCTATTTCGAGCGCGCGAACGGCGGCACGCTGTTCCTCGACGAAATCACCGAGATGCCGATCGAGCTGCAGGTGAAGCTGCTGCGCGTGCTCGAGACCGGCATGTTCATGCGCGTCGGCACGACCAAGGAAATCGAAACCGACGTGCGCCTGATCGCGGCCACCAATCGCGATCCCGAGCAGGCGGTGCTCGAAGGCAAGCTGCGGCTCGATCTTTACCACCGGCTGAACGTGTTTCCGATCAGCCTGCCGCCGCTGCGCGATCGCGGCAAGGACGTCGAGCTGCTCGCGCAAGCGTTCCTCGACGACCTGAACGAGCGTCACGGCACGAAGAAGCACTTCCCGGCCGCGGTGAAGGAGATGCTGATGTCGTATCCGTGGCCGGGCAACGTGCGCGAACTGAAGAATTACGTGCAGCGCGCGCACATCATGTCGAGCGCGGATTCGGATAGCACGGCGAGCGTGCCGTTGCAGATCACGCTGTCGAAGCCCGCGGCCGGCACCGCGATCACGATCCCGTTCGGCACCTCGCTCGCGGAAGCCGATCGCCAGCTGATTCTGGCGACGCTCGAACAATGCGGCGGCGTGAAGACGCGCGCCGCGGAGATTCTCGGCATCAGCCTGAAGACGCTGTACAACCGGCTCGTCGAGTACGGCAACGATGCGCGCGAAGACGGCGATCCCGCCGACGAATCGCGCGCGCTCGGCGGCGCGGACGTCTGATCCGAGCCCGTTCGCAGTTCGTTCGCAACATCAGCGAGCTCCCGCCCGGGCTTCCGGGCGGGGCAGTCTGACGGCACAGGCCTTGCTGCGCTCCGATGGAACGCAAACGAGGTCACCGACATGCCGCACCTGTCGCATTACGCTGCCGCTTCCGCGCCTTCCAGGCCAATGCACGCTCACCGGCCCGAACCGGTCGAGCCGCCCACCGCGCCTCCCATCGCGCCACCGGACCCGGCCGAGCCCGACACCGTCCCCGGCCCGACACCGGATCCGATCGAACCGATCGAACCGGTCGCGCCGCCGATCGGCGATCCCCCGCCGCAGCCAACCCAAACGCCCCAGGCCGCCAACCGTCCGTCGCAACCGCTGCAATGCTGATGCGACCCTCCACGCCAGCCGCCCCGCACTGCGTGCACCCACACCCGCACCGCACGCGGCCAATTGCCCCGTTCCGGTGCAGCCCATTGCTGTACTTGTTACAAAGCCGGCGCATGTTTTACCGGCAATTTACGGTTTCGCCCCCTAGACTGTAGGGATGCCGCAACAAGCGGCAGGCTTCCCCCGGAGGCACGATCATGAGACACCCCGCATTGCGACGTTCCGCGCGGCACACGAAGCGCGGGCCCCGGCCGGCCGACGTCAAGACTGAGCCGGCGGAGTCGCCGGACCCGGCCGCGCAGAATCGGATCGCGCCGCATACGCCGCCGGACGGCGAGCACAACCAGGGCGGAGTGCGTCAGGAAGGCCTCGAATACCAGCGCGATCTGGGCTCGGAGCAGGACGCCTGAAGCAGATTTGCACACGGGCGGGGCGTCACGACGGGCCGGGATGCCGGTAAGAAAGACCTCCGCTTTCGTCAGAGAAAACAGAAAAATCTCCTTCGCGATCCGCGATGATTGCGGGGATTCGCTCGTTCGTCACATTTTCATACAACTTTATTTCCGATATCTCAAATATCGGCACGGGGATTGCATGCACCGTTTTGGCACATTTCCGCATACAACGAAACAATGGAGCACTGATGAGCAGATTGATCGTGGTATCGAATCGTGTCGCACCGATTCAGGAAGCGCGTCCGGCCGCCGGCGGGCTCGCGATCGGCGTGCTGGACGCGCTGAAGGAGACCGGCGGCGTCTGGTTCGGCTGGAGCGGTGAAACGGTCAGCGAGCCTTCCGCACCCGTGATCGAGAAGCAGGGCAACGTCACCTACGCGACGGTGGGCCTCACCAAGCGCGATTACGACGAGTACTACCGCGGGTTTTCGAACACCACGTTGTGGCCGACTTTCCACTATCGCAACGACCTGTCCCGCTACGACCGCGACGACTACGCGGGCTACCAGCGCGTCAACGCAACGCTCGCGAAGCAGCTCAAGGAGCTGCTCAAGCCCAGCGACATCATCTGGGTGCACGACTACCATCTGCTGCCGTTCGCGCGCTGCCTGCGCGAGCTCGGCGTGAAGAATCCGATCGGCTTTTTCCTGCATATTCCGTTTCCGGTGCCCGAAGTGCTGCGCACGATCCCGCCGCACGAGGAACTCGTCAAGGCGATGTGCAGCTACGACGTGATCGGCTTTCAGACCGAGGCGGATCGCCAGTCGTTCGTCGACTATATCGAGCGCGGTCAGCACGGCACGTCGAGCGAAGATGGCATGGTGCACGCGTATGGCCGCTTCCTGAAGGTCGGCGCGTACCCGATCGGCATCTATCCCGATGCGATCGCCAAAGCCGCCGAGCAGTTCACCGACCGCAAGGCGGTGCGCAGCCTGCGCGACGGCATGCGCGGGCGCAAGCTGATCATGAGCGTCGACCGGCTCGATTATTCGAAGGGACTGGTCGAGCGCTTCCAGGCATTCGAGCGGCTGTTGCAGAACGCGCCCGGCTGGCATGGCCGCGTGTCGCTCGTGCAGATCGCGCCGCCGACCCGCGCCGACGTGCAGACCTATCAGCGCATCCGGCAAACGCTCGAAGGCGAAGCGGGCCGCATCAACGGCCGGTTCGCGCAGCTCGACTGGACGCCGATCCAGTATCTGAATCGCAAGTACGAGCGCAATCTGCTGATGGCGCTGTTCCGCCAGTCGCAGGTCGGCTATGTGACGCCGCTGCGCGACGGCATGAATCTGGTGGCCAAGGAGTACGTCGCGTCGCAGGATCCGGCCGATCCGGGCGTGCTCGTGCTGTCGCAATTCGCGGGCGCCGCCGAGCAATTGCCGGGCGCGCTCGTCGTCAATCCGTTCGATCTGTCGCAGATGGCCGAAGCGCTCGAGCGCGCGCTATCGATGCCGCTCGCCGAACGTCAGGCGCGTCATGCGGACATGATGAAACCGATGCGCGAGAACAATCTGTCGGTATGGCGCGATACGATCCTCGACGATCTGCGCAACGTCGCCACCGCCGCTTCGGTGACGGCCAAGGCGGTAAAGCTCGCTGACGTGACGGCATCGTCCTGAGCGGACAGGCGCGGCCCGCGCGCGCGGGTGGCGCCAGTGCCGGTCACGTCGTGAATGGAGTGACAGGGAAGATCGAAACAAAGAGGGCGTGCATCGCGTCGTGCGATGCGCGCCCTTTTTCGTGCTTGCATTGCGCGTGTTACGGCCACTACCTTCAAGCGGGCTGCGCCACCTTCTGCATGACCCGCATCGTGCTGACGACCGCCGCGACCGCCGAGAACCCCGCGGCCACATACAGCGCGACGATCGTCCCGCTCTGCGGCGCGATGCCGAAGATCAGCGCGACCAGCGCCGCGCCGAGCGTTTGTCCGGTCAGGCGCGCGGTGCCGAGCATGCCGCTCGCGCCACCGCTGCGTTCGCGCGGCGCGGCCGACAGCATCGTGCGATTGTTCGGCGACTGGAAGATGCCGAAGCCCGCGCCGCACAGCGCCATGCGCCACGAAATCTGCAACGCGTCGGGATGCGGCCCGAGCGTCGCGAGCAGCAGCAGGCCGACCGTCATCGCGGCGAGCCCGACGCCGCCGAGCCAGCCGGCCGATATCCGGTCCGACAGCACACCGGCGATGGGCGCCGCGATGATGATGACCGCGGGCCACGGCGTCATCAGAAGACCGGTTTCGACCTGCGACATGCCGAGCGTTTCCTGCAGCAGGAACGGCAGCGACACGAACGCCAGCATCTGCGCGCAGAACGAGCAGACCGACGTGCCGATCGATAGCGCGAACACCGGAATCCGCAGCAGGTCGATCGGCAGCAGCGGGGCCGGCCGCGTTAGCTGCCGGCGCACGAAGAAGTAGCCGATCACGAGTGCGCCGAGCGCTTCGAGCGTCACATAGCCGAAACGCTCGCCGTGGCCGAGGCCGTCGACCGCGAAAATCAGCAGGCCGAACACCAATGCGTTCATCACCGCGCTCAGATAGTCGTACGGCGATTCGTGGCCGGGGTTCATCGGCAGCGCCTTGAAGCCGCCGACGATCGCCGCGATGCCGATCGGCACGTTGATCGCGAACAGCCACGGCCACGTCGCGATCGCGAGCACGCCCGAGGCGACGGTCGGCCCGACCGCCGACGACACCGCCACCACCATCGCGTTGATCGAGACCCCGCGCCCGAGCTGCGAGGGCGGATAGATCATGCGCACGAGCGCGGTGTTCACGCTCATGATGCCGGCCGCGCCGAAGCCTTGGACCACGCGCGCGAGCGCGAGCGTCGCCAGCGAGTTCGACAGCGCGCAGCCGAACGACGCGACCGTGAACAGGATCAGGCCCGACAGATAAATGCGCCGGTAGCCGATGCGGTCGCCGAGCGACGCGAGCGGCAGCAGCGAGATCGTGATCGCCAGCTGATACGCGTTGACGACCCAGATCGACGCGGCGGCGCTGGCATTCAGGTTGCGCGCGATCGTCGGCAGCGCGACGTTGGCGATCGCGCTGTCGAGCACCGCGAGGGTCAGCGACAGCGCGATGACGAGCATCGCCCAATAGCGTTGTGGAACCGGTAGGCCCAGTTCCTTGCCTTCGAAACGGGGAGTGGAGGGCGCAGGGCCATCCGTGCGCGGGGAGGGTGCGTGCATCGATTGTTCGATTTGTCGGAGATGTTGGCGCGCCTGTGTGCGGCTCACGCGCTGGCCGCTGCGGACGTATCGGTCGGCGCGGCGCCGGCTTGACCCGGGCGCCGGCGCCGCGTGCGCGTTATTTGAGTTCGTAAAGGCCGGTGTGGGTCGTCGAATCGATTTCGTTCAGGTGAGTCATGAAGCGCGCGACGGCGTTGGTGGTGTCCGCGCTGACCGGCAGATGCGGCACCTTCAGCGCATGCAGCCGGAAGATGTAGCGATGCGTGCGATCGCCGCGCGGCGGCGCGGCGCCGCCGAAGCCGACCGTCCCGTAGTCGTTGCGCACCTGCATCGCGCCTTGCGGCAGCAGCGAGCCGTCGGCCTTGCCGGCGTTGCGCGGCAGCGAGCGGGCGTCGGCCGGGATGTTCACGATGACCCAGTGCCAGAAGCCGCTGCCGGTCGGCGCGTCGGGATCGTGAACGGTGAGCGCGAAGCTTTGCGTGTCCGCGGGCGGCGCTTCCCATTGCAGCGACGGCGAGATATTTTCGCCGTCGACACCGAATGCCTTGTCGTCGTACTCGTGGGCTTTCGGCATGAAGCCGTTGGTGGGAAAGTCGTCGGACCAGAGACGGAAGTCAGCCATGATGTGCCTCCCTTGTTGATTGGTTCTGGGTTCGTCGGAGTGCGCGATGTCGCTGCGGGCGAGGCGCATCTCGCGGCATGCCGAAGCGGGTGAGGGCATGCCGTGAAAGCGCCGGGAAAGCACCCGGAAAACGCCGCCGCAGCGTGCCTCGAGGACATCTCGAAAGCACGCCGGGTGAGCTTTTCGAGTGTATCACCAGCGGCGGCCGCGAGACTCGCGCGAGCCGGTCAGCTCGCAGGTGGTGTCAGCCGCGTTCCTCGAACTCCGGCGCGTCGCTTCTGATCCACGCGACGAGCCGCTCGATCACGCCCGCGATATCGCGATTCGCGCCCCGCAACGCGCATTCCCACACGACCGCGACGCGCCAGCCGCTCGCGAGCAGCGCGGCGCGCACCTTGTCGTCGTTGCTGCGATTGCGGCCGATCTTGTCGCGCCAGAAGTCGGGCCGCGTCTGCGGCCATTTGAACAGATGACAGTCGTGGCCATGCCAGAAGCAGCCGTGCACGAGCACCACCGCGCGATGACGCGGCAGCACGATGTCGGGGCGGCCTGGCAGATCGCGCGCGTCGAGCCGGAAGCGCAGGCCCTGCCGATGCAGCAGGCTGCGGATCAGGACCTCCGGCTTGGTGTTGCGGCCGCGAATGCCGGACATCATCCGGCTGCGCGTCGCACTATCGACGATATCGACCATCGTCAGCGGGCCGACGCGTCGCGCGGCTGCTTACGCGTAGAGCGGCAGGGAGTGTTTCGACGCATCGCGGGTCGGATGGGCGAGCAGGGTTTGCACATGCGGCAGCATGATACGCGCCACTTCGCGCATCACCGGCATCACGACGCTGTTGCCGAACTGACGGTAGGCCTGCGTATCGCTGACCGGAATCCTGAAGGTGTCGGGAAAGCCCATCAGGCGTGCGCATTCACGCGGCGTCAGACGGCGCGGGCGCAGCGCCTCGCCCTGATAGACGAGAATTTCGGAGCCGTCCTTGTGATAGCGCGCCGACAGCGTGCGCGTCACGCTATCCGGATACGCCATGCCGAAACCGAAGCCGTTGCCCGCCGCGCGATGCTTGGCCGCGTAGTTTTGCAGATATGCCCACAGCTTCGGCGTGAGTGTGTATTTCGGCTGCACGCGGCGTGCGGTGTGGTCGAAGAAGCGGTCGTGGTCCCACGGCAGCGCCGGTTCCGTGCCGTCCGTGCGATGCAGGATCGCGCCGAGCCGCGGACCCTGTTCGGGAAGGCGCAGGTCGTCCCACGTGAACGCGGTCTTGCCGCGAAAGCCGACGATGATGATGCGCTCGCGATGCTGCGGCGTGAAATGCTGACCATCGATCACGCGGTAGTGCACCTCGTAGCCGAGCTCGTCGCGCAGCGTTTGCAGGATCACGTCGAAGGTGCGGCCCTTGTCGTGCGACAGCAGGTTCTTCACGTTTTCGAGCAGGAACGCGGCCGGGCGCTTCGCGGCGATGATGCGTGCGACGTCGAAAAAGAGCGTGCCCTGGGTCGTGCATTCGAAGCCGTGCGGCCGGCCGAGCGCGTTCTTCTTGCTGACGCCGGCAATCGAAAACGGCTGGCACGGAAAGCCGCCGAGCAGCACGTCGTGGCTCGGCACGTCTTCGGCGGGAAACGTGACGATGTCGCCGATCAGCGCGTGCGCGCCGTTGCTCGCGGAGTTGTCGGCGTAGTTCTCGCCGTAGTTGTCACCGTAGTTCTCACGGTAAGTCCGTGTCGAGAACTCGTTCCACTCGCTGGTGAACACGCATTCGCCGCCGTGCGCCTCGAAGCCCATGCGAATTCCGCCGATACCCGCGAACAGGTCGATGAAGCGGAAGCGCGCCGGGTCGCCCGCGTGTTGCGCTTCACGCGCGCCTTGTCGCAGCAGATCGCGCAACGCGGGTTCCAGCATCGCGGGACAAGGCGTCTCACCTTTTTCCCAGCGACGCACCGTCTTGATGTCCTTGCCGACATGCGCGGCGATTTCGCGTTGGGTGAAACGGGCGCGCGCCTGCTTGAGCAGGTCGAACGGTGCGGCGAGGGTCACGTGGCGTCCTTGCAGGGAATTTTTGCGGACATTATGACCTAAGGTCGTCCCCTTTCCCTACTTTTAGCGCCGAATGATCAGGAATATTTCGCGATACGTCGCGCGGCTGTGTTTGTCTGCGGCGAAACGTGCTTGTCACGATTGCGCATGTACGCTTGTCGAGTGACGCTCGGTTCCAGCGTTGCGACGTGTGTTGGCGGCCGCGACCTTTTATGCGGTCGCTTTTTTTTTTGCGGCACGCGCGGCGATCCACGCGCTGGCTTGGCGGCAGTCGGACGGGCTCAGCGGGTGCAGAGACGATGAGGCGATGACGCGGTGTCCGCGTCGGCAAGATCAGGCCGACTTCGGCTTTTTCACCGGGGCAGCCGGCTCGAATCGCGTGGTCGGGGCGGGCGCGAAGCGTTCCCACTCGGGGGGCGGCGTCGAGGCGAGCCGATCGAGTTGCAGCAGCAGGCTGTCGACCTTGTTCAATTGGGCGGAAGAAAGCTGGCCGCAGTCGAGCAGCGCGTTCAACCGTTTGCGCCAATAGGCGGCGGGCAGGATCGGACCGCCGAAATCGCCGCGCAGCGATACGTGCATGACGCGCGCGATGTGCGCGATGTCGTGGTCGATCAACGCAGCCTGCGATGATCCAGAAATCGTGGTCCCCGTGTGGTCCATGGCTCCTCCCTGAACGCATTTACGGCGGTCCCCGGCAAGACTTTAGGCTTTTTGAATAAAAAATTTGCCGGATTGCGCGTCGGCGTTCATCGACGGCGCGGCGCCGCGCGCGAAACAGCCCTCGGGAACAGCCGTTGCTGCTTCCCAGATACCGGCGAAATACCGCGCCGGCATCTCTGTCGACTACGCATATGGGAGCCGAGCATGAACAAGGATCAAGTGAAGGGCGTTGGCGAGCAAGTCAAGGGCAAGGTCAATGAGGCCATCGGCAAGGCCACGAACGACCCCGCGAAGGAACTCAAGGGCGACATGCAGCAGGGCGCCGGCAAGGTGCAGAAGGCCTATGGCGATGCGAAGGAAGCCGCCAAGGACGATGCAAAGCGCGGTCGTCACTGAACCCGTGCGGTATAGACGGCCGTAACGGTGGAGGCGTCGCGATCGTCGCGGCGCCTTCGTTTTTAGCACGGCGCAGGTCGGGCACGACGCGTCCGATTTCACCATTTGGGTCGCGGCTGAAGTTCACGCGGCAGCCGGCCTGGGAGTAACCCGTGATCGCGATCATGGGCATTCCGCACGCGCTGGGAGCCCTTTAGACTTGGCGCAAACCCACCACGAGGTCGCGCCAATGACACCCGAAAAGATACTTTCGATGTTCGAACGGCAGTACCTGGAAGGCAAGGCACCGCCCGATCTCGAAGTGACCTGCGCGAATTTCGCGACGTGGCTCGCCACCGCGTGGGAACTGCTCGACGGCACCGAGAAGACGCTGCTGCTGACGGTCGGCGCGGCACTGTGGCGTGAAGGCTTCAACGTGCGCGCGGGCACGGCGACGAAGGACTTGTGGTGAAGCGCCGATCGCGACCGGCGGTGTGGCCGCAGCGTTTGTAAGGTCTTCTCGCGGCGTCGCACGCGTTCTGGCGAGTCGGTTTATATTGGGCGGTCTTGTAATTTCTGTCCGCCAGGGCGACCCGAACCCATGACTGATTTATCCACTTTCGCGATCACGAAGAAATGGCCGGCCGAGCATCCGGACCGGATTCAGCTCTATTCGCTGCCGACCCCCAATGGCGTAAAAATCTCGATCATGCTCGAGGAGACCGGCTTGCCGTACGAGCCGCATCTGGTGCGCTTCGACACCAACGATCAGATGACGCCGGCGTTTCTGTCGTTGAATCCGAACAACAAGATTCCGGCGATCCTCGATCCGCACGGTCCCGACGGCAAACCGCTGCCGCTGTTCGAATCGGGCGCGATTCTGATTTATCTCGCCGACAAGAGCGGCAAGCTGATCCCGCAGAACGCCGCCGGGCGCTACGAGGCGATCCAGTGGGTGATGTTCCAGATGGGCGGCATCGGACCGATGTTCGGCCAGGTCGGCTTCTTCCACAAGTTCGCCGGCAAGGAGTACGAGGACAAGCGTCCGCGCGATCGCTACATCGCCGAATCGAAGCGGCTGCTCGGCGTGCTGGAGCAGCGGCTCGAAGGACGCGCATGGGTGATGGGCGATCAGTATTCGATCGCCGATATCGCGATCTTCCCCTGGGTGCGCAACCTGGTCGGCTTTTACGAGGCGGGAGAACTGGTCGGCATTCAGGACTTCCCGAACGTGCGGCGCGTGCTGGCTGCGTTCGTCGAGCGGCCGGCAGTGGTGCGCGGCCTGAATATTCCGCCGCGTCCGGCTTGATCGTCGTTAGCGTTTCTCGAGCTTGACCACCCGGCTGGCGGGGCGAATCGTTCGCGCCGGCCGCGCTGCATCGTGCGACGCCGGGTTGTCCTGGCAAAGTGCGGTAGCGCAAGCGAAGCGGTAAGTGCGCATTGACGGTTTTTCGTGTCCTTGAAATTCATATCGCTCACCGCGTATAAACTTTGAGGTAAGCAAAGTTCCTGGCGGTTTTTCGGGCGAGTTTCGCGCGGCTGTGGTGCGACCGGACAGAAAGGTGAAGCAATGAGTGCGGCGGCTCCGGTTTTTCTGGACACAGAGTTGGGGTAAAACGTGTGATCCAAACTGGAGTAGTTGATGTTGAAGA
>NZ_SELS01000150.1 GCF_004197395.1 Paraburkholderia sp. UYCP14C
TCATGCCGCGCTTTCTCAGGCTCTGGTTATACGCCCGCGCGTTCGTCACCCGGTACCCCGGCTTCTTGCGCTTGCGCCGTTCACCCGTTTTTAGTCTGGCTTTATATGGCATTATTCAAGCTGGCTTCATGATGTTGCGCTTTTACACAACCCGTAGCATCTTTGCAATACCCCCATCCGGACAAAGCCGTGCCGCAAGGGTCTGGCAGTCGATATCGATCCAGCAGGCGACCACCATTCTGCCATCGATGCAATGCGCCGCTCCCGCCCGGTGCGTGTGAATGCCGATACGCCGGAAGAGTCTTTCCATGCTGAGGAACGTGACGCCGATCAGCTGTCGCGCGCCCAGTTGTGTGGCGCATCGCACGACGGATGCAAGCATCGGGCGTACGAACCAGGCGAGATTGCCTTGCTCCGGGTGACCGGCGGCGACGGGGCTCGCCGCGAAGCGGGAAAGCTCCCACACGTCGGGGGATCTGGGAACTGACATTCCCTCCGCGAGCAGAAACGGAAACATCTCCTGCAGAAGATAGGAGCGCGTGGTCGGCAGCAGCCGCGCGCAGCCACAGATCGCCCCGGCTTCGTCATGCGCGACCACATAAACCGTATCTTCGCGGTCATACTGGTCGCGCTCGAAACGGTCGTCGGCCATAGGCAGGCGCCATCCGAGCTGCTCGACGAATATCTGATGCCGGTATTGCGCGAGAGCGGCCTCGATACCTTCGGGTAGCTGCCCGTCTCCATAAACAACAGTCCGCATCGCGCCCTCAGTTCTTTTTTAAGGAGCGCACTACAGCATGCGAAGGCACGTCGGATAACTGTCAATGTTGACAGGACGTGCGGCGGCGCATCACCATTTCTCGCAGGGCGTGCCTCTCGCATATTGAGATTGAAAACCGGACTGATTTTGTTTATAAATGAGCGGCGGGTGTTTTAAACGGTTGCGCCCGAACGCCTCAACGCGCTGCCCTGTCAGTGCAGGCGGGAGATAACAACATGCTGTTCGCGCAGGGAGAGGGGAATGGCGGCCGCGACCCTACACGGCCAGTTCAATCGTGCGAGTCGGCGGATGAGCGCTTGCGCGGTGCGCGCCATACCCAGATCGGTGCCGAAGCAGTCGACGCCCATGATGTTGCTTCTCACGTCACCCCCGGCGATCAGCAGTGCGCCCGAAGCGCCGTCGAGATACCAGTCCCATCCCACTGACACGCGAGCAGTTCCGGGATGAAGTGCCCCCTGCCATTCTGTGTACCCCGCATGGAGCACGTCAACGGCGTCGGCACGCAGGCCCGCCTGCAGTTCGTCGTCGAGGCCCGATGACACATGAACCAGTTCCAGGCTTGCCAGCGTGTGCTCGGGAATACGGACATAGCCATCGGGCGACGGGGTGTGAAGCGGTAGTGGAGTGAGTTTCATCGGGTAACTGCACCTGTTCGTCGAACCAGCGGGAGTCCACTGCAATATGGCCTCGCTACAGCGGGAAGGCAATGGAACCGTACTTTCAGGATGCTTACCAGCAGTGTCACGCGGCGCGGGACGAACATCAACTGTTTCAGCAGGTCGCGTCTTTCGCGAAGCAGCTCGGGTTCGAATACTGTTGCTACGGGATCCGTATCCCCGTGCCAGTGTCGAAACCGGTCGTGGCGACTTTCGACACCTACCCGTCCGGGTGGATGATGCACTATCGGGCGAGCGGTTTTCTGGACATCGACCCGACCGTACGTGCGGGCATGCACAGCACGAACCTGATCGTCTGGCCGGAATCGTCGGATGACGACGCGCCGCGCCTGTGGTCCGACGCGCATGATTTCGGCCTGACCGTGGGCGTTGCCCACTCGAGCTGGGCGGCACACGGAGCCTTCGGGCTTCTGACGATGTCCCGCCACGCTGACGCGCTGACGCCCGCGGAGATCGACAGGCTGTCGCTGCCCATGAACTGGCTGGCGAATCTGTCGCACATGCTGATGAACAGGTTTCTTCTGCCCAAACTTGCCCCAGAGACCCGTGTGACACTGACCGCGCGCGAGCGTGAGGTGCTGTGCTGGACCGGCGAGGGAAAAACATCTTACGAGATCGGGCAGATCCTGAATATTTCCGAGCGCACGGTCAATTTCCATGTCAACAACGTGCTGTTGAAGCTGGACGCCACCAACAAGGTGCAGGCGGTCGTCAAGGCGATCGCAATGGGGCTGATTTATTCGTTCTGAGCGCGCGCTCGTCTGCGATACCCTGCAGACAGGCCGCGACAGGTACCGCGCGTCCGGCGCGCCTTGGGCGCAGTTCAGGTATCTCGAAGGCACCATGCAGACCGCTGATTGATCTTCGTTCGTCTCGTCGCACACGCAGTGAGTGCTAGCTGGCTGACAGGTCGAAGGTCAGTTGCCAGCGAAGGACATCCGGGGACATTGGCAACGCGGTCCGTGATCATGAGTTGCGGCTTCGGGACAGCTTGGTCGATATCGATGCCGGCACGGTGCTTCAACGTAGGATGGCACTGTTGTACGTTTATAGGTCGTCGCGACATGCGCATATACTGACGGGTGCATCAAATAGTGCGCACGTGATCCGCAACCTGTTCAAGGAAAAGCATGTCCGCTACGACGCCTGATCACGTGCGCACTATTTGATGCACCCGTCAGTAAGTCAGATGGGAAAATCGTTTAATCGCGATGGTCTCGGCTGTCAGAATTGACAGGGTAGAGTTTTAACCTTCTTCGTTCTGAGTATGATCAAGAGGTAATTCGACGGGGATTGGGCTGTCATGATTGACAGGCTATTTTCCCTAATGTTGAAGCCAGATTTTAGACGGGAAATCCAAATCGCATATGGACACGAGAACTCACGGAATCGACGTGCTATTGGTCATCGATGCGGCGCACATCAAGAACATTTACGGACCAAACCAGGAGCCGGCACATCCCGTGCGCGTCGCGCCGGATTGTCTGTTCATGATCTGCGCGGGATCGCGCGGCATTGCCGCCACGCAGAACGCGGCGGAACCCGGCATCCGGGTGAAAGCCGGCGACAGCGTGTTCCTCCGGGGGACTTCAATGCAAGGCAACGCAGACGATGCCGTGATTCTTTACAAGGTGCGGCCTGCCTCGGGCGGATGCGTGTTCGAGCGTTTCAAGCCGAACGCTTTCTTGAGGGCGCACATGGTGCAGCCCGATCCTGACTCGCCGGACCACAACGGGTTGCCCGCGCTCGAAAGTGAGGCCAGCTTCTTGAGCTTCGAATCGAAGGTGAAGGCGCTGGGCAGCGAGGTTCTGGAAATGACGTTTGCCCTCTACGCGTTCAACGCCACGAGAACAAGGCAGGAACCCTACGGCTATTACTCATGTAATCACATTGTCACCATTTGTTAATTCGCCGCGAGGTGGATGTGAGATGTCATTTCCGTCGATCTGTTTCAATGAAATGTATATGCGTTCAATGAATATAGGCTAATTTCACATTAGCCTGTCATTTTAGGTGATGGCATTGCATGCCGACCTGTTTACTTTGCTAGTTGTATTCGACCTTAAATAAGACGAAATTACAGGTGACGCGTTTATTGCGCGTTATTCGAAATAAAGTCGTCAACGTCGAAAATTGGAGGATTGACATGGCAGATGTAGACTTGGCGGCATCGACCGCCCACATCCAGATACTCGCAGTCATCGACACGGAACTCATCAAGGCGCAGCATCCCAATCCCAGCAAAGACCCGAAAAAACCGACCGGCCTTGCGCATGTCGGCCAGTTCTTGCTCGTCACCGGCTCGCGAGGCGTCATCAAGGGGCAGGGCACGGCCGATCTGGAATTCATGGCGTACCCGGGCGATCTCGTGTCGTTCACCGGCACGTCGATTCAAGACAATTCCGATGACGCGGTGATCTTGTACAACATCTCGCGTTTCTCGGGCACCGAGGTTTTCAACAAGTTCCAATACAACGCGATCACCCGGAACGGCGCGGTGCAGCCCAACCCCGAATCGCCGGAGCGCAACGGTCTGCCTGCGATCCAGCGCGTGGAAAGCTTTGCGAGCTTCGACTCGCGAGTGATGCAGAGCGGCAGGGAAGGGTTCGGCATCAGCTTCGGGCTTTATACGCTGGTCGGTGGGCAGAAGCAGGAACCGTTCGGTTACTTCTGGTGGGACCCGTATATCACTGTCCCGGCGTGATGGGACGGTGTGCCGTGATCATGCATTCGTGACTCACGGTGTGAGGCGTGGTTCATCCCGGCGTTACACAGGCAGGGCAGAAATGAAAGTGCGGGATAATGTGGCCCACTTTAATTTCGGCATCCCCATCACTTCATCCGTCTGCCCTGTTTCCGTAAAACCGGCTGGCTGCGACCGCAAGATGATGGGCTTTGTCCGGATGGGGGTATTGCAAAGATGCTGCGGGTTGTGTAAAAGCGCAACGTCATGAAGCCAGCTTGAATAATGCCATATAAAGCCAGACTAAAGACGGGTGAACCGCGCAAGCGCAAGAAGCCGGGGTACCGGGTGACGAACGCGCGGGCGTATAACCAGAGCCTGAGAAAGCGCGGCATGATCAGCCTGTATGTGCCGGGCGGCGATCTGAAGGCGCAGCTTGTCAACGCAAAGATCCGTACGCCGGGCGTGTCGGGGCGTGAGCCGACCTACACCACGGCGTACATGGGGTTCGGGGAGCAATGGAACAGCCAACTGACTTAAGCCTCATTTGGACGCCGGAGCGGTCGTAGTTCGCCGCGAGCGACGGCATCCGGTACCGCAAACGAATATCGCCCCAGCAGGTTGATGTGGTCGTGGCCGAAGGGGGAAAGGCGCGCCACGTCTTCAGGACCTGCCTCTTGTCATCGGTATCTCCGCTTGGAAAGATACCGCAACACTGGCATTATTTATGCCAATAATCTGCGGGACGGGACACTAGCGACGCTTCGTTTATTGCAGCGTCCCTTCGCTTTGTGGAATGAGGTTGGATGAATTGCCGTAAATTGACCGATTGACCATCCCGACCCATTCAGAATGACCTACAACTCCTCTGGTATCCCCGGCGCCTACTATCCGAGCACCTCGTATGGTGCCGGCAGTGACAGCGAAGGCGAATCTCCCTCGGCTTACAGCCGTCCACGCAGCAACGCACGCGGCTCCCTGCTGGAACCCCTGCGCTCGAGGTCATCCCGTGACGACGGGGAGCCCTCAGGAGGCGCAGGAGTGTTTCCCAGGCAGACACAACAGTTGGGCGCCTACCTTGTGGGTCGCCGCCTAGTCGGTCGCTTCGATAGTGATCCCCAGGTGGCTCGCCTCAAACAGGCCAACGACACGGTTCATGAAGCACGCGAGGCACTCTCCTTCGGGCGGGGAAATGTGTCCATGGATCTGGACATAACCGACGGGGAAAGCGGCCAGCGAGTGGCGGCGGGTCGAGTGCTCACGAAGCGGCTCGAGGACAGCGGTGCCGCACTGGGCGTGTCCCATACAGGGGTTCCAAGCCGGAACCGCAGAAATTTTCGAAGTCTTTTTGATTCAGCAGGTTAGCCGCTATTTCCGGGCG
>NZ_SELS01000151.1 GCF_004197395.1 Paraburkholderia sp. UYCP14C
CAGGGCTCAACCGTCAGTCTGGATGGCGTCTACGACTGCCGCGAAAACCGCCGTGCGATCTTCAACCGCGGCATGAGGCCCAACATTCCCGAGAACCCGCGTGGGCGCAAGGCACCGAAGCGCGGTCGCAGACGGCATTTCGACGCGGCCATCTTCGCGGAGCGCTTCAGCACCATCGAGCGCGTGTTCGCCTGGGAGGACACCTTCCGCCGCCTGCTGCTGCGCTTCGAACGCATCAGTGCCGTGCACTACGCGCTCAAGACGCTCGCCTACACGATGATCAACCTGAGGCACTACTGCCGCAGCTGATCGCGGCCCTCAGGGCGGCCTGTCGCTACTTCGCCGGCGCATTGCGCCATGGCCGCGCGCGTCGTTACCATGTCGATCACTTCGCAAATCACACTTCCGCTTCGCGTTGCCTGTCTTGCCAACTCATGCATTTCATGAAACATATGCATTACTGATCAAATGCAACTTCAGTCTGCTTGAAACCCGCAATCAGTTGTAGCCCATCCTCACGGCGAATATGCCAAGGCCCGCATGGGCACGTATCCCCGGTAGCCAGACCATCAATCTGGTCCGAAGCAGTCCGCGAAATCGACACACTCCGCGCAGTTTGAGGTCTTGCAGACAGTCAACGCCTCACGCTCGCACAGCTGCTTGTAGAGGAATTTCTTCCACTTCATGCCGTTAACGTTTTTTTGCGCCAGCCGCGGAAACCAATAGCCCAACAGCACCGGCAATTCGCTACGCGAGCGAAGGCGCAATTCCTGCCACAGGTGTTTCTCCCCCACACAGGCACAGGCGAGCGCATGCGAAACGCAATGGATTTCGATCGTTGTGCCTGCGAGCGGATCAGCATGTGCCTTCAAAAGGTTTGCGAGGTCTCCGACCTCTTCGTCGCACGATCGCTGGCGCCACGCCGCAGGCGATGCGGCCAGTTGCAAGAACAGGGCGCTGTCGACGCCGGGAAACCAGTGCGCGAGCAGCCAGTGCGTTTCATCCAGAGTTAACCCGCGGATGGGCAGTGTGCGCACGCCGGCTTGGCCGAACGCCGCCGAGAGTACCCCGGCGAGGGCAAGAACCGTGGAATCGTCGGTGTCCACAGCGTGACGCATCAACGTCGCGTAGAAGTCCATCACCGTCCTTTGTGGCTCAGTCCATGGCCACCGCATGCGTGTAGCACTTTTTTGGGCATATCCTCGCGCATGCCGTGCAACCGATACACAACTCCCGACGCGCAATGGTCATAACCTTCTTTTCGTACTCGTCGTCGTCATCCTCGACTACCGGGGTAAGGTCGCCCTCCTCGTCTACACCGACGAGCTGCAGGACCCCACGAGAACACACCCGGAAGCATCGTCCGCAGCCGATACACTTCTCATCATCAAGGGCCGAGACAAAGGTAGGCGTCCACATCTCCCCCCTAGGTAGCTTTACGCAAAAAATCTCGCTCATCTCCGGCTCCCAGGCGGTTCGTCGAGAGCCGCTGCCGCGGCCTTGCGCGCGTCCATCAGCGCGGCGTGAGCTTCGTGACAGCGTTGCGCAACCGTCAATATCTCTTCCCACCTAGTCGGAAGATCCTCCGAAAGGTCGTGCAGATCCATCTTGGCTTGCATGGCCCGTGTATTGAGTGTCTTCAGGCGCGCCTTCAGTTCATTCGAGTCACTCATGCCCCCTCCCGTGGCAAAAGGACGCGCCTCAGTTGTCGCTGTCCGCAAAGTGGCGATCTTGTCAACGGTGGCTTTAGCCATGAGATACCTCGTCGTCCTCTGCAAAGTCGTTTGAGCAGCGCGCATTTCTGGTTAACGCCTTGCGCAACCACGGCGGCGGCGTACCTTTCAGGACATCCCTAAGCTTGATTAGGATGTCCTCAATTGGCTCCGGCTGTGGCACGTTGACTGGATGTACCTTCAGCGCTACGACGCGCGCCGCGCCTGAACCACCGATTGCGGCAACGTACAGGATCGCGCAGCCGCGGATCGCTTCCAGCTTCGGTGCAAGCTTGTCTTCGTCGCCGTCCTCCTCTAGTTTCCCGCCAAAATCGAAGGCTTCCACGAACGTGTAGCCCTCGGCCGTCACATCGAAGATAACAATGCTTTTCGCCCAACCAAAGTGCGCGTCGACATGCAGTTTGTCCTGCGTGGCAAATGCGATTTTCATGCAATGGTTCCCTCATGATCTGCATGCAATGGTCGCGACGACCAACTCCTTACTCAGCGTTAGCGACTGCCGCAGCGAGGTCGAGCGACGACTGCGGCAGAGCCCAGTCGACCGGGCGGTGGTGCGTAACCCGATCGATTAATAGATTCGCGAGTTCGAAGACGAGGCTCATCGTTCCGCGATAGCCGACGTGGAGTCGATGGGCATTGCCGACCCGGTCGAACACGGGAAAGCCTGCACGCAACAGAGGCTTGCCGAGACGCGCGGCCATCTGCCGGCCGTGCGAATGCGTAATAAGCAGATCGCAATCCCTCGCGCCTCGCTCCATGTCCTCAAGGTCACCGAGCACGACCTCGCTCGTCGGCAGTAGCGCATGCGACGCCGATGTAGTCGTGCTGACGCAGACGGGTAGCTCTGCGCCGATTTCGTGCAACAGCGAACCGATTGCAAGCAGCAAATCCGGTTCGGCGCCCAAGGCCACCTTGATGCCACCTGTATAAAAATGGCTGTCTAGCATTGCATCCAGCAGTTGGCTGCGCTGCCTCCGGTATTTGATCGGGACCTCCCGGTCTGACAATCGCGCGAGGCGATGCAAGAGCCGGTCGTTCGGTTCGAGCCCTGTGAGCCGTTCAAAAATTTCGAACGGTATGCCTGCAATAGTCTCCAGTGCCCGTGCACCGTCGCGCGTTTGCTCGCCCACGCCGATTGTGAATGTCGACGCACCTGCGGCACGTATCTGGTCGAGAGAAGTTCCGCCCAGCGTGGTCCCGCGCCAATCGGGAGCAACGTGGCCATCAAGCGAACCGGAGACGTCTGGCAATATGATCGGATCCAACGCGAATGCCTCAATGATCTCTCGCAACTCGTCGATATCGCTGGGTGACAGATGACTGCCGGGCAGCACGTTGACCTGTCGCTGCACGGCTGGAAGCGGCTTGACAAGCGCCTTCACGATTGCCACGATGGCCCGCCTGTAGCCGTCCTCGAATGCGCCAACGTAGTCTGGCGTCGATACGTACACGAGTTCGGTATTGCTCAACTCTGGCTTGCGTTTGCGCACTATCGCGAGATGACCGGCGGCATCTTCCCCGTTGGCCTCAGTCAGCCCTGTCGAGCAAAGCACGATGATTTTCGGCGCCGCGCGCTTGCAGATGTTCAGTAGCGCCGTTTCGACGTTTTCATATCCGCCCAGAATGGTAGTAACCTCATTCATTGCAGTGGTCTGCAATGGGATAGCCTCCTTGAAATGGCGCACCAACAGCACGAGGCCAAACGACGCGCAGCCCTGCGAACCGTGCATCACCGGCATGCACGCGTCGAGTCCCATGGCGGCATAGCTCGCACCAAGCGGCTGGCTCATTTTTAGCGGGTTGACCGCACAGGCTTTCCCTGATTCGACGACTTTTGCCATTGTGTCTGCTCCCCACTATGCTCAGGCGGCGACGCTCGGGCGAAGGGCCTTCGTGCAATCGCGCGCGCTTGCACGCGGCGACTGTTCCGTCATGTGCTCTGTGAACTCCATTCGCTCGCCACAGAACCCTTCGCACTTGTCGTCCCACGGCGCTGAAATGCGCACCTGCTGCCAGACCGGGTTACTGATTGCGCGGTCAATCTCGTGCACCAGCTCGACGATTCCCTCATACCCGGCATATGGATGATGGCGTTCCTGATTGACATCAAGCCAAGGCACCCGCGCCTTTAGCGCGACAAACTGCGAGCGCCCGCCGGACAGCATGATGTCGGCCTGCGCCTCGCGGAGCATGCCGTACATTTCGCTTGCCGTCATATTGTCGACTATGCGCGCGTCGTCGCCCATGATCTCCTTGATTCTTTCCTTGTCGTTTTCTGTGCTTTTCTTCACACTGGTGCCGACGATCTCGAGCCCTACTTCTTGCAACGCCGCAACAAGCGACCAGGATTTCACACCGCCTGTAATCAGCAACACGCGCTTTCCATCGAGGCGCGCTCGGTATGGCGCAATGCGCGCCCACGCGCGCGCCTCTTCTGCTTCAATCAAGCGATCGGCGCGTTTGATCAGATCGTCGGGCGCACCCCTCTGCACCAGCAGCTTGGCGACTTGGCGCAACGCGTCGCTCACATCGCCGATTCCGTAGAAAGAGCCCTCGAAGTAGGGAATGTCGTATCGCCGTTGCATCTTTGTGGCGATGTTAATCATCGACTTTGAGCACACCACCATATTAACCTTCGCGCGGTGAGCGCTCGCGATGTCACTGTAGCGAGCATCACCAGAGATGCAAGCCAAGATACGGATACCCAGCGCGTCGAAGAGCGGTTTCGTCTGCCACAACTCCCCGGAGAGGTTGTATTCGCCGATAATATTGATGTCGAACGGCGTCGTGTAAGCCGGCTCACGCGAGCCGATTACATGATCGAGAATCGCCTCCCCGCCGAGTTTATTACCGAAATTTTTCGACCCGGCGAAACCGGGTGCGTTGACCGGTATGACAGGTTTGCCGAATTTCTCTGACGCTTGCTTACACACTGCCTCGATGTTGTCACCGATCAACGCGGTGACGCACGTCTGATAGACAAACACGGCAGGGGGATCATATTTTTGGATAATCTCGCGAACACTTCTGAACAGCCGTCTCTCGCCGCCATAGATTACATCGATCTCACTTAGATCAGTCGTGAACCCGGTCCGGTAGAGCATCGACCCGGAGGATGCGGCGTGACGGTTATCCCACGAGTTGCCCTCGCATGCAATCGGCCCGTGCACAAGATGCGCTACGTCAACCACGGGCTGAAGTGCGATCCGAGCTCCATCGAATGCACAGCCGCCAGCAGTCGCTCCTGGCGGAAGTTGCTTGGCGCAACCTTGCCTGCGCTCCTTCTCACTTTTCGCGCTATTCTTCGCGCAACCGGGTTCGTCGAAAATGTCTGCAGTCCTAGCCTTGAACCACATTGGAGAATCCTGACAATATGAGGTCCACGACTAATTGCAAGTTCCATACCACCGCTCGAACCCGCAGGCATCGGCAGCGTAGGGCGTAGGGCGCTGTAGTAACAGCGTCAACTCAAACCAGCGCTTTGTCAGAGTTGAACGGATTGCGACACAACATCCTGATCGACCTTCTTTCAGACCCTGCGCGAGCGGTGTCCTATTGAGAGTTACGTAAATCATGACATCACCAAAGCTCGGCTTGCTTCCAGCAGGCAATGATGATCGATTTGCGCTTCTGGCCGCTCTTGTGAACCGCCCCGGATTTTGTGGAGGCTCCAACTCTTCAACTGATTGCGGGTTTTCCGAAGGGGCCGAATTTGTCTGCGAGCCCCACCGGGAATGGCTTTCGGAGCTGGCGAGG
>NZ_SELS01000152.1 GCF_004197395.1 Paraburkholderia sp. UYCP14C
TGGCTATGCATGACCTGCCTTCGTCTTGTTTATCCAGAAACCGGGACGATACCACCCACTGAAAATTCAATAGAGGCATCTTTACCAAGGCCTGTCACGATATTCAGCACACCAGGCGGCAGGTCGGCCGCAGCAGCGATATTTCCGAGTTCGAGCGCCGTAAGCGGCGTGAGCTCCGAAGGCTTTAACACCATCGTGCAGCCAGCCGCCAATGCCGGCGCGACCTTCCATGCAGCCATCAACATGGGAAAATTCCACGGAATGATGGCGCCTGCCACGCCAACCGGTTCCTTCCTGGCCACCGAACTGAACCGGTCGTCGGAGAGAGCCACAGGTATCTCGGCGGTCTCATCGAGGTTTTCGGCAAGACCTGCATAGAACTCGAAGCAGCCTGCGGCGTCGCCGAGGTCCCAGAGCGCTTCGGGGAGCGGCTTGCCGTTGTCGTGGACTTCGATTTCTGCCAGCTCCTGGAGGCGCTCGCGAATGCCTTTGCCGATACGACGAAGCACTGCTGCGCGGTCCGCACCACTCATGCGCGGCCACGGACCTTCATCGAACGCCTTGCGCGCGGCTTTTACAGCGAGGTCAACATCTTCCGCTGTCGCGGCGGCGACTTTGGCGATGACCTGTTCACTGCTGGGGTCGATGGTCTCAAAGCTTCCATTTTTGATGGGTGCGACCCATCGACCGTCGATGAAAAGTCGTTCGTACGATTTCATGAATGTTCTCTCAGGCAAAGCGGTAGGCGCTGAATGGCGCGAGGTTTTGTTTGGTGGCGCGACCGGCGACCATGTCGCCAATCAATCTGCCTGTCGTTGCTCCGAGCGTCAGTCCAAGCTGGCCGTGGCCAAAGGCCATCAACACGTTGGTCAGTCGGCGTGAGCGGTCGATAACAGGTTTGGTATCGGGCAGGAAAGGCCGGTATCCGACGCCGAACTCAACGTCCTCGGTTCGAAGCTCAGGCAGAATCCGCTTGGCTTTTTCAAGAATGATTTCTGCGCGCTGGAAATTTGGCTCGGCGTTACGACCTGCGAATTCGATGGTGCCGCCAATCTGAAGACCACGGGTCATCGGCGTAAAGCAAAACCCGCCATCCGCATAAATGATTGAGTGTCGAATGTCCACGTTTGGATTCGGAATGAGCGCCTGATAACCGGCGATCCCTTCGAGCGGCACCTTAACGCCCAACTGGTCAAAGAAGTGCCTTGAGCCAATGCCTGCTGCAACAACAACATGGTTTGCCGGAATCTGCTGCCCATTGCGAAGTGAAACCCCGGTGGCCAGGCCTCCCGACTCGTTGATTCCCGCGGCGCCCGACTGCACCCGTACGCCTCCACGGGAAACGAAGCTATCGGTCAACGCCGTAATGAAGCCTTCCGTGTCATTCACGAAACGCCAATCCGGGAAAAGCAGACCGTGTGCGAAGCGGCCCGAAAGCGTCGGCTCCATGTCAGCAATCTCCGTAGCCGAAAGACGTTGACAGCGAAAGCCCAGTGATTCGCGTAACTCGAGATGCTCCTTGTCGCGTTCGATTGCGCTGGCGTCGTCAAACAGTTCAATCACCGGACGCTGACCAAGAAGGGTCGCCTTATCGCCGCATTCTTCGAGAAGCGGCGCATAGTCGTCGTACACGTCGTGAGTCAATGTGGCCAATGCCTGTGCGATGTCCACAATCTTCGCGTGGCGCGCTGACGCAACGAAGCGCGCAAACCACGGCAGAATTCCGGGCAATGCTCGAGGACGCAAAGCGAGTGGTCCTTTCTGGTCCATTAACCATCCAGGCACCTTTTTCAGGATGCCGGGTTTGGATAGCGGAATGACTTCGCTCACCGCCATCTGGCCGCAACTCCATTTCGCGGTACTGTTGCCCGGGACCTCCGGGTCGACGATCGTAACGGCATAACCTTCACGCAGAAGGTAGAGCGCGCAACATACGCCGACGATGCCGCCCCCGATGACTACTGCAGTCTCGCGCGGCACGGCCGCTGTTGCCCCCGGGAAATGCTGACGCGGAACGGCGTTCACTTTGCAAACTCCTGCAGGCTGAACCCGTATGCGTAGGGCTGTGCGTCATCAACATAGTGTTCGCCACGTCCCGTAATCCACGCTCGACCTTCGATACTTGGGAACACCGCGTCCAGACCACTGTTGAGCTTGGTCGGCTCTTCGGCGCGGCCGATGAAGCGACTGCCGATAAGGCTCTCGTGCTTGAAAGGCTGACCCTGGTCAAGCAGTCCCCGAGCGAAACGTTGTGCAACTCGCGCGGAACTCCCCGTTCCGCACGGCGAGCGGTCAATCAGGCTATCTCCAGCAATGACGACCGCGCGTCCGTCGGATTCAGGGTCGATAGGTCGACCTGTCCACATGCAGTGTTTGACGCCGCGAATTTGCGCGTTGTCCGGATGGACGACGTCGATCGCGTCATTGACGAGCCTCTGCATATCGCGTCCCCATTCGAGCAGCTGCTCAGGGGAGAAGTGCTCGCAACCGGGGTAATTTTCCTGAACCTCGACGATGGGATAGAAGTTCCCACCGTAGGCGATGTCCACAGTCAGCTTGCCAAAGTGCGGATGAGAGATTTCGACGTCGCGATGCAGCAGGAAGCTCGGGACGTTTGTGAATCGAACTGAAGCGACGCGGTCGCCATCCATCTCGTAGCGAGCGGTCACCTGACCGGCCGGCACATCGACGACGACGAGGCCCGGTTGCCTCGGCGAGATGAGACCGGCTTCCAGCGCAAAGGAAATTGAGCCAATCGTCGCATGCCCACACATGGGCAGGCAGCCGGACGTCTCGATGAAAAGCAGACTGAAGTCGGCGTTGTTGCTCAGCGGCGGATAGAAGATTGTTCCGGACATGTGGGAATGGCCACGCGGTTCAAGCATCAACGCGCGACGAACCCAGTCATAGTTCTCAACGAAGTATAGGCGGCGGTCGTTCATCGTTGCGCCTTGAAGCTCAGGGCCGCCGCTGACGACCATGCGCACGGGCATACCTTCGGTATGGCCCTCGATACAGGCAAAGGTGTGTCTGGACATGTTCCTCTTCTCTTTGCAATTGCGTCGCCCACGGCTTGGGGCGACGCACCCTTCGAGATTACGCCTGCGACGCTTCGAAGACCTTGCGGAACTCAGCCTTCTCTTCGTCGGTCAGCGGCTTGAGCGGCATACGCGCGTTGCCGACTTTGAAACCTGCAAGCTCGCAACCGTACTTCACCTTCTGCACGAACTTGCCTGCTTCCATGCTCGCCATGACCGGGAACAGCGTGCGCATAACCGCCTGCGCGCCGAAGATGTCGCCCGCGGCGAACTTGTCATAAATTTCCACGGTCTTCTTCGCGAAGCAATTTGCGGGTCCGCAAATCCAGCTGCTTGCTCCCCAGAGGAAGAAGTCGAGGGCCTGGTCGTCCGAGCCGCACGAAAGTTGATAGTGGCCCTTGTACTTGGAACCGATTTCGATAGCGCGCAGCAGGTTGCCGCTGCTTTCCTTGATGCCGATAACGCGCGGGTTGTCCTTAAATGCTTCGAGGACGTCGTAGCCGACTTCGACGTTGGTACGGACCGGGTAGTTGTAGACGACCACGTCGATTTCTGGCACTGCTTCGAGAATTGCCTCGTAGTGGCCGATGAGCTCTTCCTGCGACGGCATCGCGTAGTACGGCGGTGCGATGAGCAGGTTGGTGTACCCGGCGTCACGCGTCTGCTTCACCTGCTCGATGACCTCACGGGTGGACGAACCATTGGCACCCGCAATCAGGATGCCGCGGTCGCCGACGACTTCACGAACGGTCTTCAGGACGGCGCGGCGCTCTTCGTTGTTCAGCGCGTAGTATTCGCCCGTCGAGCCCAGCGGCACGAAGCCCTTGACGCCCGCCTTCAGTTGGAACTCGATGATGGATGCCAACGTGTCATGGTCGACAGCGCCCTTCGAATCGAACGGCGTAACCAGGGCGGGCAAGATACCTTTCATTTCCATGTGTTTTCTCCGACTTAGCAAGTACAGGTGAGTTAGTAGGCGTATCGCCTAAGCATGCGCGTCTCGACCACGCCGACAAGACGCGTCAGCGGGAAAGCGACGAAGAAGTAAATCAGTGCGACTGTGGTCAGGAATTCGACCGGTTTGGCCGTGCTGTTCGAGATGTTCTGGCCGACAAACATAAGGTCTGCAACGCCAACCGACGAAATCAGCGCGCTCTCCTTGAACAGGCTGACGACATTCGAAAGGAGCGGCGGAATGGCTCGCAGAAGCGCCTGCGGGAAGATGACGTACAGAATTTTCGCCTGTGGCGAGAGACTCAAGGCGATACACGCATCGTGTTGCTCTGACGAAATCGACTTCAACGAACCTCTAAACGTCTCGCTCGTAATAGCAGTCATGTACAACGTCAGCGAAATCACGACCGACAGATACGGCGGAATCGGAAGCCGGAAAACGACCGGGAAACAGAAGAACACCCAGAACAGCTGAATCAGCAGCGGAGTGCCACGAAAGAATTCGACATAGAGTGTCGTTACACATTTCAGCGGCTTGGACGGAGACATGCGTAGCATGCTAAGGATGAACCCACCGAGGCTTCCAATAACCGCACAGCTGCTGGTTATAGCGATGGTGAGACCGAGGCCCTTGAGTAAGACCTGCCAATAAGGGAATACAGCCGAGAAATCAAGTTGCATGGCTTTCTCCTCAGCGCTGGACCGCGAGGTCCTGGCGACGTTCAATCACGTTGACCAGCCTGGCGATGGGCAGCGAGAGAGCAAAATAGATGAGCGCGACCACCGTGTACGTTTCGAGGGGGCGATATGCTTCGGTCGCGAGACTCTTGCCTACGTACATGAGGTCTGCAACCGCGACTATGGCAACCAGTGCGCTTTGCTGGAGGCTCGAGATGCCGTTGGTCATGAGCACCGGAGTAGCGCTACGCAACGCTTGCGGAAGGACCACATACATCGTCCTTTGCCACGGCTTCAGGCCAAGCGCCACGCACGCATCGAGATGCTCCTTCGGCACTGACTGAATGCCGGCTCGGTATGCCTCTGCATTAAACGCCGTCAGGTTCAGACCGAGCGCGAGAATGCCCATCACGATAGGGTCAATAAACACGTCGACCATCATTGGGATGCAGTAAAAGAACCAGACAATTTGAAGAAGTGCTGGCGTGCAGCGGAAAAACTCGATGAAAAGCTGTGCCGGCCAACGAACAGCTATCCAGCGGCTCATCGCGAGCAGGCAAAGAAAGAATCCGAATACCAGGCCCATTGCGTTCGCTGCGAGTGCCAGTTCGATAGTGACCCTAAGCCCAGACAGCAGGGCACCGAAGCTTCCTTGGAGTGTATCGGCTCCGGTTGTCTGGACAAGCTTTTGCAGCTCAGGCGGCCAGCTTCATCAGCCTTTCCTGACGGGCTTCG
>NZ_SELS01000153.1 GCF_004197395.1 Paraburkholderia sp. UYCP14C
CCAAAGATCATGAACACAATATCCATAACGTTCGGCCCCAGGATCCCGTTTACGCGGGATCGAAATTCAACAGCCTGGTAGGAAACGGCAAACCTCGCCGCGGGATCACTCACTCATTTCTCATCTCACAGTGTATGCGCATCGTTCGTCGATGTGCTGCTATCAAACCGATCGCGACAAGAAACGTCGCTCTGCCCGACATAGCTTACGGCGAAGAGGGTCATGCCTGTACTAACTGTCTGTCGCGATTCATGAGATGAGCGGTCGGGCACTGACCACCAGCGGCTGGCTCGGGCCACGCATGCGCTGCAGCTGCCGAACATCCTGATAAGCCGTCACGTATGGTACGAACGAGCGACTGCGAGATGAAGGATTGGTGAGCCACGCTGCCTCGTCACGGACCGAGTCTAGTTTGCCGCAGCAACAGGGGGGGTGTCGTTGACCGCGATCAATCGAAGGCGCCAAGCTGCAATTGACGTGTTGTCGGTTGCACATCGGCCCGATGACAGGCGACGGGGCGAAACTGTGACATGCCGTTGCGGTGCCACAGGGGGTAGCGCCACGTTGCGTGTACTTCAAAACGATCATAGCTGTTCGAGCAAGGTCGCCCGCAACGGATATTCGATGCTGATATACAACGACGGCGTTCCCGTCCCGTCGCGAATGCCGTCATGGGCATGTCACAAATTGTCGACGCGCCAAATGCTTAGTATGACGACGGGACAAACCAGTTCGCGCCGTCGTCATATCAGGGTCCTCGACGAACGACAGCGGTATTAGAGGTTGTTAGGGATCCATAAGAATAACTCATATTGGGCCGGTGGTTCACTGTGGCATGATCATTATCTACTGAGCAGGAATGGACCACTCGAAGCGGGCCTGCGCAAACCTCCAGTCGGTAATTGACATGATGTCCAGGTCGATGGGTTCGACCGAATCGGTAACCAACTGTTTTGATCTTTGATATCAGTGCGCGACGAGTGTCAGGCGGAGCATGAGCTGCGCTTTCGCGTCCTTACATAATTGTTTTCGACTATGGAGTGTGGGCCTATGACCGGACGGCACCCATTTTTAATGACACCGGGGCCATTGGCGCTTGGCGCCGAAGTAAAGGCTGAGATGCAGTTCGACATGGGTTCCCGTGACGTGAGTTTCAAGAATATAACGGAGCGAGTAAGAGACTTGATTGTAGATTTGCTGGACGCTCGGGGGGGGTATTCGGCGGTACCAATACAGGGCGGCGGGTCTTACGGCGTAGAGGCGGCATTAGCTTCATTTGTCGGGGCATCAGACCGGCCTCTCGTATGCATTAATGGAAACTACGGCGAGCGGATCCTCAAAATGCTGCAGATCCGAGGAATTAATGCCGTCAGCATCGTTGCCCCGAGTGACCAGTCCTTTCCCATGGCGGAAGTCGCTGCGTCCCTGGAAACGGATCCGGGGATCACCCATCTTTGCTTTGTGCACTGCGAAACGACCACGGGTGTCGTCAATCCGCTCCGGCCAATGGTAGAGTTGGCAGCGCGTCATGGTGTAAGAACCATTATCGACGCAATGAGTTCTTTCGGTGCTGTGGAAATCAGTGCCAGGGAAGTGCCGTTTGACGTCCTTGTGACCTCGAGTAACAAGTACATCGAGGGTCCGCCGGGTGTGTCCTTTGTAGTTGCCTCGCTGCAAACGCTCGATAGCAGGTCTTCAGAGACCAACTCGTTCGTGTTGGACGTTCGGGACCAATGGCGTAACTTCGAACAGAGTGGCGAGTGGCGTTCCACGCCACCGACACATGTTGTTCAGGCGTGTGCTAAGGCACTCGAAGAGCTGGCTGTTGAAGGGGTGGTGCGCCGTGGGGAACGATACGCCTCAGTCCGTGATGCAATCATCCGCGCAACTGCACCATACGCCTCTCCATTGCTGGAACCGCGGCATCGATCGCCGGTATGTCTTGCGCTGACGGCGCGCGATGTCGTTCATACGCAAGAAGATCTCGACGCGCTGTACGCCCATCTCGTTGAGTACAACCTCTACATCTATACCAAGCTGCATCTTCCGACGCGCAGTTTCAGGATCGGGTGCATGGGATGTATTGATCCGTTGTGGATCCGCCTGCTGGGAATTGCGTTTGAAGACTTCTTTTCAGCTTCATTCGATGAATCCGGAAACCACCCGGGCCGCCGTATAACCGAGTTATGGAAAAAGGCCATTTGACATGTTAAGAAGCAATGCGAACGCCAAAATGAACCGCGAGACATCACTTCTACACGCCGGCTATCGTCATGACCCTGTCACCAAAGCGGTGTCTGTGCCGATTTATCAATCTACCGCCTATGAACTTGACGGCGATCTAGAAAAAATTGCCGACATCTATAACGTCAGGGAAGACGGGTTCACGTATAGCAGGATCATCAACCCGACAACACGCATCCTCGAGAAGCGATTCGCTGCAGTAGAGGGTGCGAGCGACGCCATGGCGGTAGCCTCAGGGCAGTCGGCAACCTTTCTCGCTATCGCTAACCTGTGCAGCGGAACGCCAGGGGACAACGTTGTCGCATCGAAGTATCTATATGGCAATACGTGGAATCTGCTCTTCAATACGTTCAAACGATTGGGTATCGAGGCACGGTCTGCGGATCCACGAAACGTAACATCGTTCGAGCGGATGTTGGACGACAGGACTATTGCTATGTTTGGAGAGACCTTTTCCAACCCGTGCCTTGTTCCGTTGCCAGTTCCCGCGCTGGTAGAAATCGGTGAGCGGCGCGGGGTTCCTCTTATTGTAGATAACACGACAACCCCTTTGATTTGCTGTCCGAAAGCTCTGGGCGCGAGTATCTCCACGTATTCCGCGACTAAGTACCTTTGCGGCCATGGAACGACGCTTGGCGGATTGATTGTGGATAACGGAAGCTTCGCGTTTGACGACGCGGTCCGGTTTCCGTTGTTCAACGTGGGAGATGAGGCGCATGGCAACATCCTCTGGAAAGAGGCTGTTCTGAAACTTGACGATCTCGGCGCAAGTCCCTATTTGCTTAAGTCCCGGATGACATGGCTTCGTGACACTGGCGCCGCGATCAGTCCCCTCGCCAGTTTTCAGTTGATACAAGGACTCGAGACCCTTCATCTTCGCATGCAGCGGCATTGCGAAAATGCCGTCGCGGTTGCGGAGTTCCTTAAAGCCCATCCGAAGGTCGCACGTGTCTCATATCCATCGCTGTCGTCAGGATACGAACGGGAGCTTGTTGACGGGTTAGTTGACGCCCGCGTCGGCTATGGCGCAATGATTATGTTTGAACTGGACGATGAAGCGGCAGGGCGAAGATTCATAACCAACATCGAGCTGATGTACCACGTGTCGAATGTCGGTGACGCGCGAACGTTGGTCACGCATCCCGTTTCGACAACGCACACAACCGTTCCCAAAGAAAAGCGCGAGGCCGCTGGCATTTTCGACGGATCGATCCGGCTTTGTGTTGGAATTGAGAACATTGACGATATTGTCGCTGATCTTCAACGTGGACTTGATGCTGTCTGACGTCGATCTTTCTGGAGGGGAATTTGATCATGGAAATTTATGACGCTTGGCAATTGCGCGGCAAACGTTTCAAATCTTCGCGATTCTCGCGCGACATTACGCGAGATCTGTCCGAATTGAGGCCCGATAATTTAACCGGCGCGCTCTACATTGTGAAGGACTATCTCGTAATTCTTGCGTGCGCTTATGCGACGATACGGATCTCGTGGTGGCTCTACCCGCTTGCACTACTCTTAATCGGCATGCAACAACGCGGTCTGACCACTATCGCGCATGATGCCGCGCACCGGACGCTTGCAAAGAGCACCGGATGGAACTACGCGCTCGGCATCGTTTTCGCCGCATATCCGCTTTTTCAGCGGCACTGGGCTTATCGCTACTCGCATGTTCATCTGCACCATCCATATCTTGGCGACCCTGAAAGGGATCCCGACCTGAAGTTCTTTATATCGTCGGGGGTGTACGATGTGCGCCCGCCACGTGAATATGCGTTTGCCATCGTCTGGAAAGCGATGCTTGGCGGAGCGACGTTGCGCTATCTCAAATATCTATGGAGTGAACGGTTTCTTATCTCTCGCGAGGGGAAACGCGACATCGACAGGCGGGGCGCCGCGATCGACACCTATGGATTTGGGATTTTCTGGCTGATTGTCATTTTTGGCTTTGCCTTGACGCAATCGCTGGATTTGCTTGTGGTGTTCTGGCTTGTTCCATATCTAACCACGTTCCAAGCCTTGGGCTGGTTCATTGAGCTCGCTGAGCATTCTCCAATGTGCGAGACCGAGACTGAAGATGTGTACTTGACGCGTAACCGTAAAGGCAATTTGATCGAACGACTGCTGGTCGGCGCGAACCTTGATGAATATCATCTGGAACACCATCTTTCGCCAGGCGTGCCTTTCTGGCACCTGAAGCGGGCACAGAAGATCAGGTTGCGCGATCCGCGATATGCGGAGGTTGCGGATTCATGGGGCGGACTTTTTGCTAGTGGCCCAAAAGGGCAGCCAAGTGTGATCAACCAGTTGCTTGAGCGGAACCGGCGGCTGTACGAGGCACAGCGCGGACGGTTATCAGGGGAGGGCGTGGTCAATGACTGATACACCTCGCCACTTGGGATCCGCCGTCGTCGGGGTCACAGCAAATCGTCATCTCCACGACGGCGTTCACCGCGATTGGTTGCGGCGGCGCTATATCGAGGCGCTGACTAAACACGCGTCGGTCGAGTGCGTCATCTTGCCGACTATCGACCCCGATCTGCCTTGCGACGCGATTTTCCAAAGATTACGTGACCTGATGCGTCGTCTCGACGGCCTTGTTCTAACTGGCGACGAATCAGATCTCGATCCCGGGATCTTTGACAGGAACGGTGGCACTTGGGCGCTTGCTGAAGACGACATTGTCGCCTCCAGGACGGATCGTCCGCGAGACAGGCTGTCGATGGTTGCGTTGATGGTGGCGGAAAAACTGGATATGCCAGTATTGGGGATCTGCCGCGGTTTGCAGGAGATGAACGTTTACCGTGGCGGCACATTGCACGAAGATCTGTCGTTGACGCACAAGGGGATCTCGCATCGCGAAAACACAGATATTCCTCGCGACGAACAGTACCGTCCTGTCCATACAGTGAAGGTTGCTTCCGGCGGCTTGCTGTCGTCTGTCATCTAGGGCGACGAGCTGCTTTGTTCGGCAGGGTAGGCGCCCAGTTGGTTGCGGACGCAATTAGGCCTTTTTAACGCACTGCGCCTGGCCAAAGGCGTTC
>NZ_SELS01000154.1 GCF_004197395.1 Paraburkholderia sp. UYCP14C
CTTGCCATTCCTGCGTTTCGCGCAGGCTGCTTAAGCTCGTCCCTGTAACGCAAAAATCACGTGTTTTGAACCACGCCGCCGAAAGCGTTGCGCGTCGTGGTAGTCGGTTGCAGCATGCTTTCGACCTGCTCGAAGTGCGGCGCGACGTCCTGGTAGCGCCAGCCCGCGCAGCCGTACTGGCTCGCCCACTGGTCGAAGTCGGCGGGCGCGCCGCGCACGTAGACCATGTCGTTGTGCGCGGCGCAGCCGCCCGTTACCTTCGCCCGCCAGACGTCCATCACGCGGTCGTTCATGCGCGTCTGAGGCACGCTTTTGTAGCCCCAGTGAATCGCGTCGATGCGATACAGGCAGTTGATCTGGTTCGGGTCGCGGATCGGCGGATAATGCGACGCGAGCGGCCCGGCCTCGAGCAGGAGCACCTTGATCGACGGGTTGGCGGCGAGCCGCGCGGCGACGATGCTGCCCGCCGAGCCGGAGCCGATAACGATGTAGTCGAAGTGTGCGTCCAAGGGGCTCTCCTTGTGCGTGCGAGCTGGCGCGGCGCCGTCAGCCGCGCGGGTCGAGCAGCCGGCCGTACGGGCCGTGCAGCGCGAGCGTGGGCTGCGCGCCGTAAAAGCCGGCGATGCCGCTCCACGCGCGGTGGTTGAGTTCGAGCAGGAACAGGATGCGGCGCATCGCGATTGCCTGGCGCGCGGGATCGATCGCGGCGATCTGCTCGAACGTGTCGCGCGAGATGCTGTTGTGGTTCAGCGATTCGTTCAGTTCCTCGTGGTCGCCGGACACGCTGTGGAACGCCTCGTTGTCCTTGACCGCGGCCATCAGGCGCAGCGACATCTTCGGCGGCTCGCCGAAGATGCCCTCGACGACCATGATCGCGGCGAATGACGACACCGGATCGACATCGGCGAGCAGCGTGAGCGCGTCGACGAACGCGAAGTGCAGCGGCAGCGGCACGATCTTCGTGAGCATGCGGGGCGCGACGCCGAGCGCCTCGCAGGTCGTGCTTTCGAGCGCCTCGTGGCCGTATTCCTCGCCGTAGTAGCGGAACATCATCGTGCGCAGCGGGATGCTGAGCCGCATGCTCAGCAGCGGCGCGATGATCTCGACGAAGCGCCGCGTCACGTGGTACTGCTCGATGAACGGGCCGGCGACGAGCGGCGAATAGCCGCCGTTCAGCGCGTCGACCGCGCTCACGTATGGATTCTCTCCCCAGCGGTTCAGCGTTTCGCGTGTGATCAGTTCGGTCTGGCGCATGAACTCGAGCCCGCTGGACAGCGACACGGCCGGCAGGTCCGCGCACGACAGCCGCTGCGCCTCGTCGCCGCTCGCGGCGACGAGGCTCGACGCGACGAGCCACAGATGCGACATCAGGTCGTGCTCATCGTACAGGCCGGCCGTGTCGAACCGCGCATCGTGCGCGGCGCTTGCGCGGGGCGCGCCGGAGAACGCGTCGAGCATCAAGTCGACGGCTGCCAGCGCGAGCGGTGCCGCGCGGCGGAAGTATTCGAACTCGATGCGCAGCAACGCGAGATGGAAGTTGGGTTCGACCTGCGCGTCGAACGGATCGTCGTGCGCGTCGAACAGCGTGCGCGCGGAGGCGGGCCGGTCGAGTTGCAGCCGCAGCATCGCAGCGTCGCGCGCGATCGCGTCGCGCCGCGCGGAGTCGAGCGTGGCCAGGCTGGCGGCGACCGTTTGCGCGATGCACGAGTCGATCCGCGCGGCCTGCGCGGCGAGCGCATCGGCGGCCGTGTCGTCGGCCTCGCCAATCAGCGAATGCGTGTCGAGAAACGTGCCGAGCGCGTGCCAGCCGGAGTCGGGTTCGCTTTCGCGCAGCGTCCACCACAGCGGCGACGCCGTGTCGGTCAGGCTGTGGAGCTGCGCGGCGATCTGGTCCGCGGCGTCGCTGGCGTCGAACGCCAGCCGGTATTCGTGCGCGCCCGCGCGCATGCTGACGAGCGCCGTGCCGGGCTCGTGGTGAATCGCGTCGATGACGAGGCGCGGCGACTGATAACGCTGAAATGTCCAGAGATCCATGGCGACCCTCAGTGGAAGATGCGCGGCAGCGGCGCGCTGTCGTCTGCGTAGTAGGCGAGGATGGTGTGTTCCTGGCGCACCAGCGTCTCGACCATCAGCGAAACGTTGCGTTTCGTGACCGTGCAGGCTTCGGGGTCGATCGCGGTGTCGAGCGCCATCAACTGCCGCGAGATGTCCTCGTGCCGGTAGGTGTCGTTCAGGTCCGCGTGTGCGCGCAGCGGCCGGTAGAACGCTTCGGGCATGCCGAGGGCGACGCAGCGCGCGTCGAACGCGTCGATGAATGCAGGTTGCGCGCGCTCGAACAGAAACAGGCTCGCCTTGAACGACAGCGGATGCTGGCGCGCGTGCACGCCGAGCGCGGCCGCGAGCGAGAAAGTCGCGGGCAGCGGCTGGTGCTGCTCGATCTCGGCATCGCCGAGCCCCGCGGCCTTCAGCGACGCCTCGAGAAACCGGTCGTGGCCGAGCTCCGATTTCAGGAAGTCCTGCAGCAGCGTGCGCTCCGCGGGACTGGCGGCCCAGCCGAGCGCGGGGCCGATCAGCCCCGGCGCCGCGCGCACGATCCAGTAATACTCGAGCGCATAGCCGATCAACTGACGGCGCGTCGCGCGCTGTTCGACCAGCGCGCGCAGGAATGCCGAGCGCGCGCTGCGCGCGGCGGTGCGGTCTGCGATCCGGCGGATGTCGCGGTAGAGCTGCGCGCCGCTCGTCGCCACCGCGGCGCGGCGCGGATCGGATTCGATCAACAGGCGCAGTACGTTGAAATCGGCGAGCAGCGGTGGAATCTTGTCGGCGATGCGGGGCGAGCGCGTGGCCAGTTCCTCGGGCGTCAGGCCGCCCACGTGCAGGTCGCCGATCAGGCGCGCGACGTCGGTCGCCTCGTCCGGCGCGAAGCGGAACGCGCATTGCCGGCCGCCGGCGCTCAGCACGGCGTCGCTATCCGTGAGCTGCGAGGTGACGATGCCGCGGAGTTTCGGCATCGCGGGAGCTGGTAGCGAGCTGTCCATGGTGGTCGCCTCACAGGTCGGACACACGCCGCAGCAGTGGCGCGTCGGAAGTGTAGTAGTGCCAGACGGCCGTGTAGAATTCGTCGTAGAGCTCGACGAACAGCCGTAGCTGGGCCTTCACGCGCGCGACGGTGACGGCATCGAGCACAGGGACGTCCTGGAAGATCGCGCGTGTCAGGCTGCCGTGCGCGGCGTTGAGGTTGATGTTCGCGTGCGTCTTGAGCGGGCCGACGAGCCCGTCGGGCAGTTGCGCGCGCTCGCACGCCTGGATGAAGCTGTCGTGCTGCATGCCCTGGCCTTCGAGCAAGCCGAGCGTCGTGAAGAAGAACAGTGGATCGCTGTGCGACCAGTACGCGAGCGCGTTGCACAGCCCCATCGTCTCTGGCAGTGGGATCGCATCGAGCATGTCGGCGCGGCTCAGCCCTGCGAAATTCAGCGCGCGCAGCAGGATTTCGTCGTGTCCGTACTCTTCGGAGAAGAAACGGTTGAGCGTCAGTCGCACCGGCGTGCTCGGCACGTAGGACAGCACGGGTGCATCGAAATAGCTTTCGCGGAACAGGAAGTGCCAGTTCTCGATCACCATGCCGATCGCGAGCCGCTCGGGCAGGTCGCCCGGCGAGCGTGTGTCGAGGCACGCGCGCCAGAACGGATTGCGGTAGAGCGTCTCTTCGCAGTACTGCTCGACGAGATCCTCGATCTCAAGGATCACTTCCGAGCCCGCGCGGCTCGCGACCGGTGCGTCGTCGTCGATCAGGCCGGCCTCGTCGAGCGTGCCGACCAGCTCGTCGAGCAGCGCGCGCGGCAACGCGGGCTCATCGCGCGCGATCTCGTCGAGATCGTGACGGCCGTCGAACTGGTCGAGCGTGCGGGCCAGCGCGACGGCGGCGTACGGGCTGTCGGGCGGCGCGTCGACCTGCCGCAGCGTCACGGGCGCCACCAGCCGCGGGCGGGCTGCGGGCGATTCGATCTGTTCCATGATGAGGCTCCCGAAGTGGGCGCACGGGGCGGGCGCGCGGCTCGCCCCGCAACTGGCGGAACCGGTGCCGCGGCGATTACAGGTGGATCGCGATCAGCGTCGGCGTGCCGTCGGGCTTGTTGACGGTGACAAGGTAGTGCTTGCCGCCGAGCGTGCCCGTATTGATGTAGAGATCCACCTTGTGGCCGTCGAACACGTTCTTGGCCGGTTCGGCGTTTTTCACTTCATGAACCGTTGGCTGATGTGAATTTGCCATATCGATCACCGTTTAAAAAATGAAAGGGCATCCGACCTGATTCCAACAATCGGGCTGGATGATTTACAGTAAAATCCGGAATGAAATGAGAACGTGGGTTTATTTCCTTTCATCCGTTGTGCGGATGATTCATTGGTAGATATTCGTCCGCACTTGATAATTTAGTACAACGTTTGCGCGGTTCAAGATCTATTTGATGGCATGTGCAATTATTTTCCCTGAATCGGCGCATGCGTTGTCAAGGCCATTTTTAAATGTCGGGGCTCTAGTCCGTCCTGAACAATTCGTTTTGCCGAGCACCGGCATTACGGGGATTGAAGCCGAGCAAGTCGGTGGTTCGTTGTCTTCGTCATGCTCATGCTCGTCATGCCACTCCGATTATGCAGAGTGCCTGACACGCTCTAGGACGGTTAATCGGCATGAACCTTCGAATCCATATATGTAAGTCCCGATTTTCTCGAATTGTATGCGTGTAGCATTGAAACAATGGGCGTGGTTCATCCCGGCGTTACACAGGCAGGGCAGAAATGAAAGTGCGGGATAATGTGGCCCACTTTAATTTCGGCGTCCCCATGACTTCATCCGTCTGCCCTGTTTCCGTAAAACCGGCTGGCTGCGACCGCAAGATGATGGCCGTTCGCGCCCTGGCGGGCGCTGAACCCGTCAGCGCCGTGGCCGCCCGCCACGGTGTCAGCCGTCCACTCGTCTATCGCCAGATGCGCAAGGCGAGCGCCGCGCTGGATGAAGCCTTTTCGCCAACGCAAATCGACGAAGACGCCGACAAGGTCCTGTTCTCGCTGCCGGTGACCCGACGATGGCTGGAGCAGGTCATCCTCGCACTGACGATGATCGGGGCGTGGTTCAAAACACGTGATTTTTGCGTTACAGGGACGAGCTTAAGCAGCCTGCGCGAAACGCAGGAATGGCAAG
>NZ_SELS01000155.1 GCF_004197395.1 Paraburkholderia sp. UYCP14C
CCTCGCCAGCTCCGAAAGCCATTCCCGGTGGGGCTCGCAGACAAATTCGGCCCCTTCGGAAAACCCGCAATCAGTTGGAGTCGACCGTGAACTACGTGGTCAGCAAGCGATTTGTGAAAAAGCAGCAGATGCGTTGGACCCAGCGCGGCGCGCATCTGCTGCTGCAGACCTGCGTACAGGTCCTGAACGACGATCAGCGGAAAACCTTCGGTCGCTGGTTTCCTGGAATGAGAGCGGAAGAGCAAGCGGCGCAAAAACACGCGGCATAAAGGATCCAGCCCCCGGAGGGCGCGCTCTCGTCAGAGAGCCAAGCCGATCCGTCAGCGCTTATTTCCAGAGGCTTGACGGAAATTCGAACGCCTCAGGCTGCAACACGTCGCTCTTCTGCCAGATCACCCGATCGAGCGTAACTGACAGATTCCACGTTTCAGCGGCGACAGGTTCTTTCTTTGTGAATGCCTTGGGCGTAAGCAGCGCTACGCACCCACCTCTCGCTGGATCACGCACGGATCGATACACGATCGCGTCGATGTGAGCCTCGCGTGCGAGGCCGGCGAACACCTGGCAGTAGCTATGCTCGGTCTTGTTCTCGAACGCAGTCTGCTGGCGCAAAAAAGGCGGCCGGCGGAGATCAACCGCGCGTCCCCGAATCGCCGCCTTGAACAGTGTCTGTGGCAACGTATCGATCGATCCAAGCGACGGCGATTCAGTCAGAAAGCGCCAGCGCCAATAGCCAAGCTCTGCACAGGCGGTGCTTTTATCGTAGGCGGCATAAAAGACACCCGGATCGTAAGGTCGCCGAAAGCGCGAGCCATACCTAGACGTCGGATATCGAAAGGGCGTGAACAGTAACCAGTGAAGTCCGAGGGACGCGGCAGGAACCGGAGGTTTCGATGTTTCGAGCAACGCTTCCAGCTGGGCCTGTTCCGCCAGACTGTCAACGAGCGACATCGTCGCCACGCGATGCTGAGCCTCGACAGCACGCCACGTATCCGCGATAAGTTCGCGAGCCTCAGATGCGACCTCGGTAGAGGTCCAGGTATTCGACGACATTAACGAGTCCTCGAGCGGAGCAGATGAGATCGATTGGTCTCGCATTTAGCGCGGTGTTCTCGCCCGTCAGCCACGCCTGAGCTTTCTCGCCTGGACCCACAATGGCATCGAGTGAACGAAACAAACGCACCAGCAATAACGCCAACTCCCATTCTTTGCCTCGTGATTGCTCAAGCTGGTATGTGCCTGCGACAAGTCGCGAGACGGAAGACGTACTGAGTCCGAGCACTTCGGCTAGCGTCGCCTGGCTGATGCGCAGAGCAGCCGCCGCGCGCACCGCCGCTTTGGAAAGGGTGGCGGCCGGCGTTGGACCGACTGCTGCATGATCTCGCGGTGTCGATACCATGATAGCCTCCTGTTTCTATGGAAATACTATCACGATATTGTTTCTACAGCAACAACCCGGTAAGATTGGAGCGTCGAAGAGTTCGAGCAATTTGTCTGGCCGCATCAGGGCAAGAGCCGTCGCGGACCAGCACGAAAGGGTTCTGGTGCAAATAGGGGCTCTGGTGCAAATAGGGCCGGCGAATGGGTTAGAGTTGTCGGAACAAAACGAACCGACGAGCCGAGATGAGCAAGCTGAAGAGTCCGGAGAAGTTGTTCGGCGGACGCCATTTTGATCGGGAGATCATCATTCTGTGCGTTCGCTGGTACCTGCGCTACAAGCTCAGCTTTGGCGATCTGGTCGAGATGATGGCCAAACGGGGATTGTCGCTGGCTCACACGACGAATCTGCGCTGGGTGAGGCGTTATACACCCGAGTTCGTCAAACGCTGGAACCGCTTTGCTACACCTGCGGGTCGCTCGTGGCGTGTCGATGAGACCTACCTGAAGATTCGCGGCAGGTGGGTCTACCTGTACCGGGCAGTGGATCGGGCTGGCCAGACGGTGGACTTCATGCTCAGAGCCCGACGCGACGTGGCTGCGGCCAAAGCTTTTTTCAGCAAGGCCATCAAGCGTCAGGGCCAGCCGCCGCAGACCATCACGCTCGACGGCTATGCCGCCGCGCACCGCGCGGTGCGCGAAATGAAGATCGATGGTCTGCTGCCTGAAGACACCAAGGTCCGGTCCTCAAAATATTTGGTTCGTCAGTAAAAACTATGGGTGCTCGGAGGCTCGGGTAGTTTTCCAAGTGCATGATAAAGCGCGATTTCTGTCGCCTTGAAGGTTCGGAAACCGTATGCTTTTCTCATGGTCACTTTGGCCTTATTGTTCAAACCTTCGATTACGCCGCTGGAGAACTGTTTTCTTGCCCGGAAATAGTTGAGAATCAGCTCCCGGTGGGTGCGCACCGTGCGGGCAAACTTCTTCATTGGCTCGATGCGTGAACGCATGACGTCGATGCACCATTGATCAAGGAACTTTCCCGCCCATGTGGGAGAGCTATAGTCCCAAAGTTGCTGGAACTCTTCCTTGAGCAGATAGGCCCGCACGCTGCGCAGGTTGTACTGAAGCAAGTCTCGCAGGCGAACGCGTTGCTTGCCGGTGAGGTTCTCGCGCCGCTTGAGCAGGCACCAGCGGGATTTCTTGAGCACGGGCTCATAATCGTCACGAGTCATGCGCCGGGCCTCGTCGGCACGAACTTCGTCGATGGCCTTGTTCATCTTGGCGACGATGTGAAAGCGGTCGAGGATATTCAGGGCGTTCGGGCAATGACGCTCGATCATTTCGAGATAAGGCTTCCACATGTCCGAACACACAAATTCAACCTTTTCATACAGCTCCTGTCCGATTATGGCAAAGAACGTTGCAAAGCTTTCCTTCGTTCAGCTCCTGTCCAACCCAGAGCAGTCGCGTGCACCCGGCCTCGATCTGGTAGACAAGCGTGAGGTAATTGTGTCCTTTCCCGTACTGGATCTCATCGACACCAAAGGCGCTGATCGTCAGCACTTCAAGTACCACTGGCGGCGCTTCGCGACGTGGACGAAAGAAACCATCGATGCGGAGCTGGAAATTCTGCTCAACGGATATGGTTCCAAATTCCAAGTAAATTTTTCGTGAACACTTATCTCGTTACAGCCACTGCAAATCCGTCCGTAGAACCGGGTCAATCTCAGTTCATGCTTTCGCTATTCAATTAAGCGCTTCGCGTTACGTTCGAATGGCAGGAGTGAATCCTGTTCAAATCAGCTTCGTCTTTAACGCAACCTGAACTTGCCCATGGTCACACCTGTTCGCGGGACGAGTCCCGCCACGTCAGCTTTCCGGGCATCCACGGAGGAAAGCGGCAATCCCACCAGCCGGCCCACCTCGAATCCAACTCCGCAAGCAAGTGCGCCTAGTGCCTTGACTGGTTTGTTGCGACTGCCGCTTGGAATAACCCAGGATATTGCAGGGCGGATCGATCCTCGCAGCCGTATTGCGCTGGCAGGCACCAACCGACAGTTGCGTGCGCAACTTACGGATGAACGGCAAGCTGTAAGGATTATTGTCCGGGAAGCGCCGCCCGTGAGAACGAATCAGAGGTTCGATGTCGTGTTGCAGCGCATCGGGGAGCTTTCGGTGTCTCTACGGGGTGAGGCGCTGGAGGCACTCTGCGACCGTATCTGGTCCCTGCCGCAAGCGGCCCGAACAGCGCAGTTCGACAGCGTGTTCGGCACCATCGGGCAACTGCATCCCGAACACCGCAGTGCCCCGCTGGCCGCACTCGGCCGCCAGATCCATGCCTTGCCGCAAGCGGCCCAGGCAGCGCGGCTCGACAGCATGCTCGACGCCATCGGGCAACTGCCGGCCCAACACCGCAGCGCCCCGCTGGCCGCACTCGGTAGCCAGATCCATGCCCTGCCGCAAGCGGCCCAGGCAGCGCGGCTCGACAGCATGCTCGGCGCCATCGGGCAACTGCCGGCCCAACACCACAGCGACCAGCTGGCCGCACTCGGCCGCCAGATCGATGTCCTGCCGCAAGCGACCCGGACAGCGCGGTTTGACAGCGTGTTCGGCGCCATCGGGCAACTGCCTGCCCAACACCGCAGCGTCCCGCTGGCCGCACTCGGTCGTCAGATCGATGTCCTGCTGCCGCAAGCGGCCCGGACAGCGCGGTTTGACAGCGTGTTCGGCGCCGTCGGGCAACTGCCTGCCCAACACCGCAGCGTCCCGCTGGCCGCACTCGGTAGCCAGATGCATGCCCTGCCGCAAGCGGCCCGGAGAGCGCGGTTTGACAGCGTGTTCGGCGCCATCGGGCAACTGCATCCCGAACACCGCAGCGCCCCGCTGGCCGCACTCGGTAGCCAGATCCATGCCTTTCCGCAAGCAGGCCAGACAGTGCAGTTCGACAGCGTGCTCGACGCCATCGGGCAACTGCCCCCTGAATACCGCAGCGCCCCGCTGGCCGCACTCGGTAGCCAGATCCATGCCCTGCCGCAAGCGGCCCGGAGAGCGCGGTTTGACAGCGTGTTCGGCGCCGTCGGGCAACTGCCGGCCGAACACCGCAGCGCCCCGCTGGCCGCACTCGGTCGCCAGATCCGTGCCCTGCCGCAAGCAGCCCAGACAGCGCAGTTCGACAGCGTGCTCGGCGCCATTGGGCAACTGCCCGCTGAACGCCGCAGCGGGCCACTAGAGGCGCTCGGCGGCTGCATCTGGGCCCTGCCGCAAGCGGTTCGGACAGCGCAGTTCGACAGTGTGCTCGGCGCCATCGGGCAACTGCCCGCTGAATGCCGCAGCGCCCCGCTGGCCGCACTCGGAGGCGAAATCGAAGCCCTGCCTGAAGCGGCCCGGAAAGCGCGGCTCGACAGCATGCTCGGCGCCATCGGGGAACTGCCCACCCAACACCGCCGCGTGCCGCTCGCGGCGATCAGGCCGGCTCAGGTGCAAATAGCGCGGTGGCGAATCGGTTAAGTTTATTGATTGACGCTGGCGAGCAGGTGTCGCGCGACAATCAAGATGAGGGCTTCAGTCGTTGAGGATTACTATGTAAGGCGTGACGTTGCGGGTAGTCTGGCCGCGCGACAATCAGGATAACAACTGATTGCGGGTTTTCCGAAGGGGCCGAATTTGTCTGCGAGCCCCACCGGGAATGGCTTTCGGAGCTGGCGACTTTGTTCGGCAGGGTCTTCAGCAGATAGGGCCTGATGGTTGTGTTGCGGGTCTGAGATAATGCCGGCATCGAGT
>NZ_SELS01000156.1 GCF_004197395.1 Paraburkholderia sp. UYCP14C
ACTCGATGCCGGCATTATCTCAGACCCGCAACACAACCATCAGGCCCTATCTGCTGAAGACCCTGCCGAACAAAGTCGTTCTGACCTCACGATACCTTTTCCCAAGCATCAATTTTATTTGTTTGATCCTGCGGCAGGCGATTTGCTATCGTGGCATATCATGGATATTAACGATAAATAGCATTTTTCCCTGACAGATAACGCAGTTATCGGCAATGGAATACGCACGCAATCTTTAGCTCTCTTGTCTAGATCATAGGATCATAGCGCTACTTTCAGCCATCGTCTTTTCACCGGGTAGAGGTACTCCAAACGGAGATAACTTATGAAAAACTGCGCAGCATCTTCACAATTTGCATCACCGACTATTGACCTATTATACGATTACGCTCCTTTCCTCGAGATTTGCAAGTCAGACGGAGCAATTGGCTCGTATTTACCCGGTGCCCAGACTCCGCGAGTTGCAATCGTGGGGGCTGGCATTAGCGGGCTTCTGGCCGGGGCAGAATTGATGCGGGCAGGTGTCACCGATGTCACCGTGTTTGAAGCCCGCGATCGCATCGGAGGTAGAGTATGGTCACAACCTTTTGATCCACGGTACCCGCATCTCATTGCTGAAATGGGTGCAATGAGATTTCCTCCGAGTGCGACCGGTCTTTTTCATTACCTTGACAGGTATGGCATTTCCACGACAGCCTCTTTCCCGGATCCAGGAATGGTCGATACCGAATTGCACTATCGAGGTACTCGCCATATCTGGCGGGCGGGAGACCCGCCGCCCCCATTGTTCAGAGTCGTTTACGAAGGCTGGAGAGCCTTTTTACAGGAAGGATGCGTGATCAACGGTACGTCTCTGGTGGCTCCGGCAAAAATCACCGCAATGTTGAGGTCGGGCGGGTTTGAGAAAGCCCGAGCGGCATGGCAAACGTGGCTTGACGTGTTTCGTGACAGTTCTTTCTATGCGGCCATCGTGGCCATCTTCACCGGATCTCGCCCACCCGGAGACATCCGCTGGGAACGGCCTGATGACTTTGAACTATTCGGTTCTTTAGGTATAGGCTCTGGAGGTTTCCTTCCTGTTTATCAGGCAGCATTCACTGAAATACTGCGACTCGTCATCAATGGCTACATGGACGATCAACGCTTGGTATCTTGCGGAATTTCTACACTAGCTCAGCGCCTCGCAGCAGAGAAGATCGGAGAATGCACCGTTGCCGACCGAGTTCGCTTCAACGCCGTGGGCCGTATCTACAAAGAAGACGGAAAGATAAGGCTGATGACTGACGCGGACGAAACCATGACCTTTGACCGAGTTATCGTTACCAGCAACACGAGGACAATGCAGATGGTTCACGGCCTGACCGACGACGAGACGTTTCTCAGTCGAGACGTCTCACGAGCCGTTAGGGAAACGCATCTCACCGGGTCATCAAAACTATTCATGCTCACACATGGTAAATTTTGGATCGACAACGATTTGCCAGTTACAATTCAATCTGACAGTTTTGTGCGCGGGGTATATTGCCTTGACTACGAGCCCAATAAGCCAGACGGTCCGGGTGTAGTTTTGCTTAGCTACACGTGGGAGGATGACGCGCACAAGCTACTAAGTGTCCCCGAACAAAAGCAGCGCTGCGAGCGTTTTGTCGACAACCTTGCTACATTCAACCCTGAGCTTGCGCGCCACCTGACTCCCGTGGATGACGACTACGAGCGTGCCATCCTTAACCATGACTGGTTGACTGATCCGCATTCTTCCGGTGCGTTTAAGCTCAACTATCCCGGTGAAGATGTGTACTCACAGCGTCTTTTTTTTCAATGTCAGACGGCAAATGACCTCGCAACGGATACCGGCCTCTATCTGGCTGGATGTGGTTGTTCATTCACCGGTGGGTGGATCGAGGGGGCGGTCCAGACTGCTATCAATAGCGCCTGCGCCGTTATACGCAGTACCGGTGGAGACCTTCGACGGGGCAATCCTCTCGACGAAATACGGAGTGCCTATCACTACTGATATCGCATGCACTGACACCCTATTTTGGGACTCTTTATGTATTCGGAAGACACTCTGGAATCGCTTTGTGACTGTATACGCGATGGTGAAATCTCTGCGGATGATATTCGGAAGCACGCAATTAGCGCCAATGCTAGTCAGTCCAAGCTAAATTGTTTCATTGGTAGTCGCGACCTCGATGCGCATTTCGCCAGACCGAATGATGTGCTGAAAGGTGCACCACTCTACGGCATCCCATTCTCATTGAAAGACAATATTTGTGCTAGCGGGCTTCCAGTCACTGCCGGTACGCCAGGGATGGAAGGATGTATAGCGCCACGCGATGCCATTATCGTCCGAAAACTGAAATCCTTGGGCGCTGTCGTCGCCGGTAAGAACAATATGCATGAACTTAGCTTTGGTATCACATCGGTCAATCCTCGGTGGGGAACGGTGGGCAACCCGACGGCTCCGGGATATCTGGCGGGCGGAAGCAGTGGCGGTTGCGCTGCCGCGGTGGCTGCCGGGATCGTTCCGATGGCGATCGGAACTGACACTGGCGGCTCAGTACGGATACCGGCTGCCTTCTGCGGCATTGTCGGCTTCAGGCCTACAAGCGGGCACTGGTCTTCAACTGGAATCATTCCAGTTTCTCGCACCAAAGATTCACCTGGGCTTTTGACGCGCACGGCGAAGGACGCGTTGATGATATATGAGCTTCTGTCCACCGGTACCCGCCCTCCAGCAAAACAGATTGCTACTCCTTGCCGCATAGGGCTTCCGGCGTCCATGTGGAGTGACCTCAGTGAAGATGTCCGAAAGCACTGTTGGGAGGCCATCACGCGTCTCATCCGCGCGGGTTTCGAGTGCGTTGATCTGGACGACTCCGCTGTTGCTGATTTAAATAGAATCGGGACCTTCACCATTCCCGTTTACGAATTTTTCATGGACTTTCCTCGCGCATTACTTTCCTTTGGTTGGACAAACAGGATAAACACGATATTCGATAACATCCGTGATGACGCTGTCCGCGACATCGTCCACAGCAACCTCAGTGCACAACTGATCTCTGCGGCAGATTATTCTTTTGCGATCCAGAATGTGGGCCTTTTGCGTCAGCAAATGAAAACCTTGTTCACCACCGAAGGCATCGATTTTCTCGTATACCCGACCGTTCCGCGTAGCGTCCCCCATTGCAGTGATGCCGGGCGGGCCGAACTTTTCTCGGAAGTGATACGTAATACCGACTTGGCCAGCAATGCCGCGATGCCCTCGGTTACGCTTCCTATTGCTCCGGATGGTGAATTGCCCGTTGGCTTGAGCCTCGACGCAGCACGTGGTCAGGACCGTCGCCTCCTGACTATGGCAACGTTTGTAGAAGACGTTCTGAATTCGTAATAACACGCTTACCATCTTCACTGCGAAAGGTTTCATTCACCGGCAGCAGCAAACGATTCTTACACCGTTTTGGAGGCGGTATCCAATGCAGATTTCATTGCAAAGAATAAACACGCTCTTTGACGCCGGTAGTTTTGTCGACCATCACCCTGTCGAGCAGAGCCATTTCATTTGCGGCGAAGGATCTATAAATTCCGTAAGGACGTTTCTGGTCATGAACCGGGGACCGGACTGTGAATTCAGAGGAAGCGGACAGTGGCGCACCGCCGCGCAGATTACGAAGACCGTAACGCAGGCTCGGGATAGTTGCGCCCCATTGATTTACGTTCAGGACCGTCCCGGGGAGACGGATAGTTTCGATACCACTAAAGTTCTTTCGTCGGACATGTCGAAACTGCTCTTATCACCAACTGGAATGGGCAGAGTCAATGCATCCCTTGCGGAGTTGGCCGAGCAGAATTTGCTAATTTCTGCCATACTCGGCCCGACCTCAGGCCCATTGGCCTTGCCACTGATGCTTGCTGACTTGGTGTTAATGACCAAAAAGGGAGCCTTGTGCATGGGTCGTCCCGATATGGTGAAGGCCATGCTGGCTCAGGAGTCAGATCTCTATTGGCTAGGTGGAACAGACGTTCACAGCAAGCACTCAGGTTCGGTTCAAATGGTATTCGAAGATGAAGAAGACTTATTCAGACGTGTAAGGGAGTTGCTTCGCGTCAGCGCCAACGGCGGAGCGAACTGTGGTCTACGATATGAAGAACCCGAAGCAGCTGATTTCAAGAGTTTGATCCCATCAGATCATCGTACGCCCTATGATATGCATCAGTTGCTGCATTCCTTCGTCGACAAGGACAGCTTCACTGAAATAAGCTCGGAATACGCCAAGGAAGTGTTGACAGGCTATGCGACCATTAAAGGACGCTCGGTTGCGATCATTGCCAACAATCCCCGGTACAAGGGGGGGGCTATTCACAGGCAATCCGCTTCCAAAATAGTCAAAATGGTCGGCGTGTCTGAAAAAATTAGGATACCGATCATTTTTATCGCTGACATCCCTGGATTTATGATCGGTCGAGAGGCCGAAAATAGCGGCATTTTTTCTGCAGCGGCTGATTTGTTCAGAGCACATGTTCGAAGCAAAGTACCTAAGTTGCTGCTCATTGCAAGAAAAGCGTACACGGGAGGTGTGTATGCTATGTGCGGCCCTGGCTTTAACCCAGTAGCAGTCTTGGCTTATCCACAGGCTCACATTGGTGTTTTCAGTCCAGATACGATGACGAAAGTCATGCCGGAACTTGATGAGACGACAAGGGACATAATGCAGAAGCTGACCGACGAAATTGAAAATCCCAAACTTTTAAAAGCCAGTGGACTGATTACCGACGTCATTGAAATCGAAGATACTAGGGAGCAGGTTTCGAGATATCTGTTCGCGGAAGCAGACAGCTCTTAAGTCCGATGTTCTGATAATGGGACAATGCGCGACTCTCCAGACTATTCTGTCCAAGTCGTAGCACTGTCGCGATCGAAGCTTCTTCGGACTGTTGTCGCGCCGCGACCATCCGGCACTGCGTCATGGTAACCGGCGATTCGATGTACGCATCTCGCGTTCATCGCGCTAGGCCCGGTCCACGCACTATCAACAAGGCCTCTATTGAATTTTCAGTGGGTGGTATCGTCCCGGTTTCTGGATAAACAAGACGAAGGCAGGTCATGCATAGCCA
>NZ_SELS01000157.1 GCF_004197395.1 Paraburkholderia sp. UYCP14C
CTGCGGGTTGGGCGGATCGATCTTTAAAAACTAACAGCCGATAAGTGTGGGCGCTTGATGCGGAATGCGGCGGCGGATTCTCTGGAATCTGCTGCAAGGCAAAAGTATCAGAAGCCTCACACAGTAATGAAAGGAAGGTTTTTCCATCGAAAGATGGTTGAACACTTCGTCAGTACGTTGAGTGAGCGACCGGTTTCTAACGAAACCGACAACAGTAACAGGTTTGAACTGAAGAGTTTGATCCTGGCTCAGATTGAACGCTGGCGGCATGCCTTACACATGCAAGTCGAACGGCAGCACGGGGGCAACCCTGGTGGCGAGTGGCGAACGGGTGAGTAATACATCGGAACGTGTCCTGGAGTGGGGGATAGCCCGGCGAAAGCCGGATTAATACCGCATACGCTCTGAGGAGGAAAGCGGGGGATCTTCGGACCTCGCGCTCAAGGGGCGGCCGATGGCAGATTAGGTAGTTGGTGGGGTAAAGGCCTACCAAGCCGACGATCTGTAGCTGGTCTGAGAGGACGACCAGCCACACTGGGACTGAGACACGGCCCAGACTCCTACGGGAGGCAGCAGTGGGGAATTTTGGACAATGGGCGCAAGCCTGATCCAGCAATGCCGCGTGTGTGAAGAAGGCCTTCGGGTTGTAAAGCACTTTTGTCCGGAAAGAAAACCTCTGGGTTAATACCCCGGTGGGATGACGGTACCGGAAGAATAAGCACCGGCTAACTACGTGCCAGCAGCCGCGGTAATACGTAGGGTGCGAGCGTTAATCGGAATTACTGGGCGTAAAGCGTGCGCAGGCGGTGATGTAAGACCGATGTGAAATCCCCGGGCTTAACCTGGGAACTGCATTGGTGACTGCATCGCTCGAGTATGGCAGAGGGGGGTAGAATTCCACGTGTAGCAGTGAAATGCGTAGAGATGTGGAGGAATACCGATGGCGAAGGCAGCCCCCTGGGTCAATACTGACGCTCATGCACGAAAGCGTGGGGAGCAAACAGGATTAGATACCCTGGTAGTCCACGCCCTAAACGATGTCAACTGGTTGTCGGGCCTTCATTGGCTTGGTAACGTAGCTAACGCGTGAAGTTGACCGCCTGGGGAGTACGGTCGCAAGATTAAAACTCAAAGGAATTGACGGGGACCCGCACAAGCGGTGGATGATGTGGATTAATTCGATGCAACGCGAAAAACCTTACCTACCCTTGACATGTATGGAATCCTGCCGAGAGGTGGGAGTGCCCGAAAGGGAGCCATAACACAGGTGCTGCATGGCTGTCGTCAGCTCGTGTCGTGAGATGTTGGGTTAAGTCCCGCAACGAGCGCAACCCTTGTCCCTAGTTGCTACGCAAGAGCACTCCAGGGAGACTGCCGGTGACAAACCGGAGGAAGGTGGGGATGACGTCAAGTCCTCATGGCCCTTATGGGTAGGGCTTCACACGTCATACAATGGTCGGAACAGAGGGTTGCCAAGCCGCGAGGTGGAGCCAATCCCAGAAAACCGATCGTAGTCCGGATCGCACTCTGCAACTCGAGTGCGTGAAGCTGGAATCGCTAGTAATCGCGGATCAGCATGCCGCGGTGAATACGTTCCCGGGTCTTGTACACACCGCCCGTCACACCATGGGAGTGGGTTTTACCAGAAGTGGCTAGTCTAACCGCAAGGAGGACGGTCACCACGGTAGGATTCATGACTGGGGTGAAGTCGTAACAAGGTAGCCGTATCGGAAGGTGCGGCTGGATCACCTCCTTTCCAGAGCTTGCATTGCTGCGCAAGCGCTCACGCTTATCGGCTGTGGTTTAGAGAAGCAACGCAGACAGACTCAGGGGTCTGTAGCTCAGTCGGTTAGAGCACCGTCTTGATAAGGCGGGGGTCGATGGTTCGAATCCATCCAGACCCACCACTGTCTTGTGTGGTGAGCTGGCCGGGTGGCGTCTCCGGGGTCTGTGTTGTGGGACTGGGGGATTAGCTCAGCTGGGAGAGCACCTGCTTTGCAAGCAGGGGGTCGTCGGTTCGATCCCGTCATCCTCCACCAATCCTCAATGCCAAGGGTTCAGCATGAAGTGATGCTGAGTATTTCGCATTGGCGATTGAGCCAGTCAGAGCGGTACACAGTTTGACTGTGATATCGGCTGTCGTTCTTTAACAATCAGGAAGAAGTAGTAAAGAGATTCACGAAAGCGTACTTAGAGATGGGTGCGTGAGTAGGTGAATCAGGGTTGTGATTGTATCGATGTATTTTATAAGTGATCGAGAGATCGCTTTGGAATACGGCGCAACACGAATACTCAACCTGTAGCGTGTGTGAAAAACGCTGCCTTCCCAGTGAAGGTGGAGAGAGACACACCCGTTATAGGGTCAAGCGAACAAGTGCATGTGGTGGATGCCTTGGCGATCACAGGCGATGAAGGACGCGGTAGCCTGCGAAAAGCTCCGGGGAGCTGGCAAACAAGCTTTGATCCGGAGATGTCCGAATGGGGAAACCCGGCCCGTATGGGTCATCCTGAACTGAATACATAGGTTCAGTGAAGCGAACGCGGTGAACTGAAACATCTAAGTAACCGCAGGAAAAGAAATCAACCGAGATTCCCAAAGTAGTGGCGAGCGAAATGGGATCAGCCTGTACTCTTTATTCTCATTGTTAGTCGAACGCTCTGGAAAGTGCGGCCATAGCAGGTGATAGCCCTGTAGACGAAAACAGCGGGAAAGAACTGGGTGTACGAAAAGTAGGGCGGGACACGTGAAATCCTGTCTGAAGATGGGGGGACCATCCTCCAAGGCTAAATACTCGTGATCGACCGATAGTGAACCAGTACCGTGAGGGAAAGGCGAAAAGAACCCCGGGAGGGGAGTGAAACAGATCCTGAAACCGCATGCATACAAACAGTCGGAGCCTCGCAAGGGGTGACGGCGTACCTTTTGTATAATGGGTCAGCGACTTACATTCAGTGGCAAGCTTAACCGATTAGGGCAGGCGTAGCGAAAGCGAGTCCGAACAGGGCGTCCAGTCGCTGGGTGTAGACCCGAAACCAGGTGATCTATCCATGGCCAGGTTGAAGGCACGGTAACACGTGCTGGAGGACCGAACCCACTAACGTTGAAAAGTTAGGGGATGAGCTGTGGATAGGGGTGAAAGGCTAAACAAACCTGGAAATAGCTGGTTCTCTCCGAAAACTATTTAGGTAGTGCCTCGTGTATCACCTTCGGGGGTAGAGCACTGTCATGGTTGTGGGGTCCATTGCGGATTACTACGCCATAGCAAACTCCGAATACCGAAGAGTGCAATCACGGGAGACAGACATCGGGTGCTAACGTCCGGTGTCAAGAGGGAAACAACCCAGACCGCCAGCTAAGGTCCCCAAATATGACTAAGTGGGAAACGAAGTGGGAAGGCTAAAACAGTCAGGAGGTTGGCTTAGAAGCAGCCACCCTTTAAAGAAAGCGTAATAGCTCACTGATCGAGTCGTCCTGCGCGGAAGATGTAACGGGGCTAAGTCATATACCGAAGCTGCGGATGCACAGTAATGTGCATGGTAGGAGAGCGTTCCGTAAGCCTGCGAAGGTGCACTGGAAAGTGTGCTGGAGGTATCGGAAGTGCGAATGCTGACATGAGTAGCGATAAAGGGGGTGAAAGGCCCCCTCGCCGTAAGCCCAAGGTTTCCTACGCAACGTTCATCGGCGTAGGGTGAGTCGGCCCCTAAGGCGAGGCAGAAATGCGTAGCTGATGGGAAGCAGATTAATATTTCTGCACCATTGTGAAATGCGATGGGGGGACGGATCGCGGAAGGTTGTCCGGGTGTTGGAAGTCCCGGTCGCTGCATTGAAGAGGGTGCTTTGGCAAATCCGGGCACAGGACTCAAGGGTGTGGCGCGAGCTTCTTCGGAAGCGAAGCAACTGGAAGGGGTTCCAGGAAAAGCCTCTAAGCTTCAGTTTCACAGTGACCGTACCGCAAACCGACACAGGTGGGCGAGATGAGTATTCTAAGGCGCTTGAGAGAACTCGGGAGAAGGAACTCGGCAAATTGGTACCGTAACTTCGGGATAAGGTACGCCCTTGTAGCTTGACTGGCCTGCGCCAGGAGGGTGAAAGGGTTGCAATAAACTGGTGGCTGCGACTGTTTAATAAAAACACAGCACTCTGCAAACACGAAAGTGGACGTATAGGGTGTGACGCCTGCCCGGTGCCGGAAGATTAAATGATGGGGTGCAAGCTCCTGATTGAAGTCCCGGTAAACGGCGGCCGTAACTATAACGGTCCTAAGGTAGCGAAATTCCTTGTCGGGTAAGTTCCGACCTGCACGAATGGCGTAACGATGGCCACACTGTCTCCTCCCGAGACTCAGCGAAGTTGAAGTGTTTGTGATGATGCAATCTCCCCGCGGCTAGACGGAAAGACCCCATGAACCTTTACTGTAGCTTTGCATTGGACTTTGAACCGGTCTGTGTAGGATAGGTGGGAGGCTATGAAGCGTGGACGCCAGTCTGCGTGGAGCCGTCCTTGAAATACCACCCTGATCTGTTTGAGGTTCTAACCTTGGCCCGTAATCCGGGTCGGGGACAGTGCATGGTAGGCAGTTTGACTGGGGCGGTCTCCTCCCAAAGTGTAACGGAGGAGTACGAAGGTACGCTAGGTACGGTCGGAAATCGTGCTGATAGTGCAATGGCATAAGCGTGCTTGACTGTGAGACTGACAAGTCGAACAGGTGCGAAAGCAGGTCATAGTGATCCGGTGGTTCTGTATGGAAGGGCCATCGCTCAACGGATAAAAGGTACTCTGGGGATAACAGGCTGATACCGCCCAAGAGTTCATATCGACGGCGGTGTTTGGCACCTCGATGTCGGCTCATCTCATCCTGGGGCTGTAGCCGGTCCCAAGGGTATGGCTGTTCGCCATTTAAAGAGGTACGTGAGCTGGGTTTAAAACGTCGTGAGACAGTTTGGTCCCTATCTGCCGTGGGCGCTGGATATTTGAAGGGGGCTGCTCCTAGTACGAGAGGACCGGAGTGGACGAACCTCTGGTGTACCGGTTGTCACGCCAGTGGCATCGCCGGGTAGCTATGTTCGGAAGAGATAACCGCTGAAAGCATCTAAGCGGGA
>NZ_SELS01000158.1:2500-5091 GCF_004197395.1 Paraburkholderia sp. UYCP14C
TACTTCCTCTAAATGACCAAGTTTGACCAGCTTTTCGGTTCCAAGATGGAGTTGCCCCCTTCTTTAAACCAATCCGGAGGCCTCACTAAGCCATTCAATCGGTAGTAGCGACGGGCGGTGTGTACAAAGGGCAGGGACGTAATCAACGCAAGCTGATGACTTGCGCTTACTAGGAATTCCTCGTTGAAGAGCAATAATTACAATGCTCTATCCCCAGCACGACGGAGTTTCACAAGATTTCCCAGACCTCTCGGCCAAGGTTAATACTCGTTGGCTCCGTCAGTGTAGCGCGCGTGCGGCCCAGAACGTCTAAGGGCATCACAGACCTGTTATTGCCTCAAACTTCCATCGACTTGAAATCGATAGTCCCTCTAAGAAGTGACTATACCAGCAAAAGCTAGCAGCACTATTTAGTAGGTTAAGGTCTCGTTCGTTATCGCAATTAAGCAGACAAATCACTCCACCAACTAAGAACGGCCATGCACCACCACCCACAAAATCAAGAAAGAGCTCTCAATCTGTCAATCCTTATTGTGTCTGGACCTGGTGAGTTTCCCCGTGTTGAGTCAAATTAAGCCGCAGGCTCCACTCCTGGTGGTGCCCTTCCGTCAATTCCTTTAAGTTTCAGCCTTGCGACCATACTCCCCCCAGAACCCAAAGACTTTGATTTCTCGTAAGGTGCCGAGTGCGTCAAAAAAAGAACAACACCCGATCCCTAGTCGGCATAGTTTATGGTTAAGACTACGACGGTATCTGATCATCTTCGATCCCCTAACTTTCGTTCTTGATTAATGAAAACGTCCTTGGCAAATGCTTTCGCAGTAGTTAGTCTTCAGGTAATCCAAGAATTTCACCTCTGACAACTGAATACTGATGCCCCCGACCGTCCCTATTAATCATTACGATGGTCCTAGAAACCAACAAAATAGAACCATAACGTCCTATTCTATTATTCCATGCTAATATATTCGAGCAAAGGCCTGCTTTGAACACTCTAATTTTTTCAAAGTAAAAGTCCTGGTTCGCCAAACACCACAAGGGCGAAAGGTTAGCCAGAAGGAAAGGCTCGGTTGGGTCCAGTACTCGCCAAAAAGGCGGACCGGCCAACCAAGCCCAAGGTTCAACTACGAGCTTTTTAACTGCAACAACTTTAATATACGCTATTGGAGCTGGAATTACCGCGGCTGCTGGCACCAGACTTGCCCTCCAATTGTTCCTCGTTAAGGTATTTACATTGTACTCATTCCAATTACAAGACCCGAAAGGGCCCTGTATCGTTATTTATTGTCACTACCTCCCCGTGTCGGGATTGGGTAATTTGCGCGCCTGCTGCCTTCCTTGGATGTGGTAGCCGTTTCTCAGGCTCCCTCTCCGGAATCGAACCCTTATTCCCCGTTACCCGTTGAAACCATGGTAGGCCACTATCCTACCATCGAAAGTTGATAGGGCAGAAATTTGAATGAACCATCGCCAGCACAAGGCCATGCGATTCGAAAAGTTATTATGAATCATCAAAGAGCTCCGAAAAGCATTGATTTTTTATCTAATAAATACATCCCTTCCAAACAGTCGGGATTTTTAGCATGTATTAGCTCTAGAATTACCACGGTTATCCAAGTAGTAAAGGTACTATCAAATAAACGATAACTGATTTAATGAGCCATTCGCAGTTTCACTGTATAAATTGCTTATACTTAGACATGCATGGCTTAATCTTTGAGACAAGCATATGACTACTGGCAGGATCAACCAGATAACTATCTTAAAAACCCTTGCGGGTTTTCATGTTGTTCAGAAAGACATTACTGTCTTCCATCCCAACAGAAGTTATTCTAAATTGAACAGTTGAATAAATTCAACCGGTAGCTGTTCAACAGCGTATGTTGTTTTACCAACAAACTGTAAACAAACTACATCCATGTAGCCCTCTTTGAATTCCCCTGGTATGATGTCCGCTAAACACTTAATTACAATTAAGAATTAAGGTTTAACATAACCAACCATGGAGGAGGTTACAAGCAGAGAATCACAGAACTAAATCTGGCTATTCAATGCTGCAGACCCCCAAGTAAGTTTTTAGTTAAACACTTGCCATAGGCTAGTAATCCACTAAATCCTTCAGTGCTTATACACGAAATCGTTAGATATTCGGTATAAGACTGTTCAGGCTCCTCTCGTCTTCCCATTAAAATGTTCAGTCGAGAGATAACCCATGTTGTCGTAGCGTAAAGAGCAATAGAAAACTTACGTTTCACCATTTAACTCTCCCCACTAAACAACGAGGCCATATAAACACTGTACTCGAAATGAAGAGCAGAACTCTTCATTTCTTTTCAACTGTGTTTCATGCTTTCGCATATAGTTCCTCCAGCTTTTCTTTACCTTTATAAATTGTTTGCGCTACTTATTTGCGCACAGAGATATACATAATTCTTTCATGTAAATGTATCCTTTGAAACGCTTTTATTCATTATATTCCTGCACCGTTTCTACAGTAATTTATATATTTCGCACTGAAAATTTTTTTCTAAGACTGAGAAATTTCGTCCATTTCCTCCAACCCTCCCGTTTAACCGCGACTATTAGTTTAT
>NZ_SELS01000159.1 GCF_004197395.1 Paraburkholderia sp. UYCP14C
CTATCGGCAACTTGAAACAGCTGCCGCTGAACCCGCATCAACTTAAACCAACCAGCCTCCACGATTCCCGGGGCGGTCCATCATCTCGGATCGGAGTGGCGACGAATAGAACGTCGCGCCAAGTTATCGTAGCAACGCGATGAGCTTCTTCAACCACTTAATTGGTTGGGAAGTCGAGATTAGTGCGTTACCGCACATTGGAGCCCGGCGGAATTAACTAACCGAAATACGGGCGGTGTTATCAAAACAGAGGCTAGCGGAATGCGCCCCATGGAAGACTTTGAGTGACCTGCGGATTTTGGAAGCCACTGTCGGAGCCACGTGCGGCGATCTCTTCCGTGTGCGACGGATCGAACCGATTCTGCCGCGGCCGGCTTCTTAACGATGTGTTTCCGTTGACGTACTGGACTCTCGACAATTCATAGATAGTTTTCACCACGCATTGACCGCTACCGTTGAATGCCATGCCGGGCGTCTCGCCACCGTTCGGCGTAGTGTTCCCAGCGTTCACTCGTCACGCAGGGTTGCTTTACTGGTTCTGACCACTTGGCCGACCGTCCGTAGGTGGCCCAGCCAGCGACGATTGAGCAGATTCGGAAATGTTGGGAGGCGTACGAAAAGGCGAGTAAGAAATGTGATTTCCTGTCACCCACTCCCAGCAAGTGACCTCGGCAACACTTTCTCGAGCTTTCCGGCATAAAAGGAGACGAAAATGCAATTGTTGATTGGTTTGCTGTTGGCTGTTATTGCGTCGGTCGCACAAGCCGAATGTGCGTATCAAATCACGGGACCATCTGGGAAGGCGTACGCTGAGGATAGCATTCCGGATTTCGTCGCTTCAGAAATACGGCCCGTTCTGAATACGATTGCACATTCGATTGGCATTGACATTACGAAAGTTTGTGACCAATCGGTCTCAGGAGCGCTCCATTTAACGATGGACACACAGAACTACTACATAGTGAATATCCAGCAACATGTACTCTCTGACGTAGAATCGAAATATACAGACTCTGACGTTTTGCTGAGTCGTTCAAATCTAGAAGCTTATTTCGACACGGCTATGAGCTTTGACACGCTCGAAATGAAGGATAGACAAGATGTGGTCAAAACTCTGGCGTTTTACTTTGCGGAAAGCGCGCGATTCAGTGACGTCGAGCGAATCACTATCGCGCTGCTTGCTGGTGGGTGTAGCCAAGATTGGACGCAGTATGCCCATCTTGTTCGCAGGTGCGGACGCATCTCCGGAAATGCGATTGAGCAAGGGCTTGCAAATAGTGTCTTTCGCGGCGGATCGAATGACAACCTTATTGCGCCCATCTCAGCGGACATGATAGCCCGTTTCAACACAGCAAACCCCAACGACTACGTGAATGTGCCGGCGCCGAATTGTCCACGGAATGCAGCCGCGGGACTCTAAGCTTCACTATCGAGGACTCTCGCGTAAGCAGCCATTCGAGCCCGCATGCCGTTGGGCGCTAGGGATGACCGTAATGGCCGATGACGCGACGCCAGATACCGGCGAGAATGACCGTTCACCGAACGAAGCTGCCTCCTGGATGTCCGAGCGCCGCATCGGGCGATGGTCCCTTCATGGCCGGTCGCTGCCTCATAAGCCAGCGCGTCGTCCAGTTGAGGCGTACTTCAACCGGACGTCAGACCGGCCCGCAAAAACCGTCAGGCTAGGGTTGGCCTCGCCCTTATCTGACGTGCCGTTCCTGATGCCTAAGACCCTAGCTTGACGATCTCGCTGCTAAACGTACGAAAAAGTCCGAATCTTGAGGGCACCCCAAATCCGACGCTCCCGCGAGTCCTGCTGACAGGCCAACTCGAGAAGCTGCGTGGTTCGGTCCTTCGTTACGACAGCCCGACCGACCCGGTCTGGCCCATTGAGACGAAATCTGACTGAACGCGGAGTGCGGGAAGAATCTCGTCCAGCGTCCGAATGTTCGCAGGGACTGCCAGGTGATTTCCCCGTCCCCGCCGGTTCAAATGCAGTGCGTGCAGGCCACTTGCCAATGCACCTTCATAGTCGTCAGCGAATGTGTCTCCCACCATCAGCGCTTCGCTACTGGTAACGTCGAGCCGTTCACACATGCACGAAAAGATGCGCGGATCCGGCTTCATGTGACCGACCTCAAATGACCACGCACAGGCATCTGGCGCGAACGGTAGCAGCCGTAACAACGGTTCCGCGTATGGCGCGGCCAGATTGGACACAATACCAATTCTGAAGCCAGATGCCCGCAAGGCTTCTAGCACCTTGATGGCCTCGGGATACAGTTCAATACTGGCCAACTCAGTCTCAAGCTCCTCTTCCAGCTTGGTCAAATCGACGCCTTGCACATGCAGTTCGAGCGCAGCGTCGCGCAGCGAGAGCGCTCGAGTCATGACCAATTCGCGCGCGCGCCGACGATCCGGATAAAGCTGGGCAAGCTTGGCAAATGGTCGACGTTTGATGCGAATGTCACAGAGGGTGCCGAAGGCGTCGAAGAAGACTGCGTTGAGTGACATGGTATGGACCCCGCAATGACCCTGCTAACTGATTCGACTGGCCGCCGTCGCGGTGGCTAGGTTGCGCATGATGCGTTGGCTCCGTCCTCGCCTGCGAGGACATCGTCAACGTGTCCTGCAAACACGGCCCGGCGCTTTCTGCCTACAAATTCTTTCGCGAACGATTCAAGGAATCCCGTATATCGGCGTGAGCCAACGATGGCTGCCACTTCCTTGTCAAAGATCTCAGGGGTGACCTGGAACATGAAGCGGATAAGCTGATCGACCTGCGCGATCACCAACTGAACATCATCCCCCACGCGAGCAGTTTCCGTTAGCGTACGAACCATGGTTGCCGCCAGACGATCCTCCATCGCGCGCAGTTCTTCCACGATCGACTCATCGGCGAAGTATCGCTCGAGTGCTGCCGCCATGACCGCCGAAACAGACGTTGATCGTTCGTCCGCTGCTGCCTTCAGACGTGCTTTCAGATGCGTATCGAGACGCGCGGTAAGGTGCTCTTTCATGTGTTCCCAATGTGTCACAAGTATCCAGAATTTGGCGAGAATGTAATACGGGCCAAAGCTATACAGTGCGGGGCTTCGGCCTTAAAAATGACGTAGCACGTAACACACTCTTTATGTTCCACTCGACTCATTTTTCGGGGGTTAAGTCAGGATTCCGGGTACACAACGGGTACAAATCGGGCACGGCGACGTTGCCTGGGTACGAAACGGGTACATCCCGGGTACAAAAAGGGGACATTTTTCTAGAATGTCTGCCCGAGCAGGCTCATCCCCATCAAGGGAGTGCGGCACGAGGGCACGCCGTGTGCATTTCGAGGGCAGTACGTGTGCATACCGAATGACCGTGTGCAATCGGTGTGCGTTACGTGTGCAACCAAACCGGCCGCCGTTTAAAGAGTTCGCGCACTCCAGATGCTTTGCTCCAAAAAGATCGCGAACACAGGGATGGCGCTGCTGATTCCGCGAGTGCCGACCTGTGACTAGCACGTGCTCGCTTTTTTATCACTCAATCGAAGATGTCAGAAAGCGAATACGAATGCTGAAATACACCCGTCTGCCGTGCAACGATTTCCTCGATCAATGCGTCTCGGTATTTCGCGAAGTAGTCAGTCAGCTTGTCGCTGGGAATCGAACTTGCATCGATTACACCAGTTGATGCACCAGCTTCACGGTGCAGCGCAAGAGCAAGAACCAGTAACACAGCACCTACAGCGGTGCTCGGGGCGTCTGTCCTATCAAACATGCACTGCATCATGTCCCGAACGATAGCGCGCAGCCATCTGTCGGGAAGGTTCTGCGGCAATGCAGCTTCTGGGCCGCGGGCAAGCACCTCCCGCTGCAGCGAGGCGAGGTCGGTGGGCGCAATATGTCTCGGGCGGCGGCAATTATTCATATGCTTCGTTGTCTCCACATGAATCGTCGACGGCGTCATTGAATTCACCTGCGCAGATGCGCCTGAATTGTGCTCAAGTGAGCACGAGCGACGGCGGCATCACTTCGCGCTTCGCTTCGTTCTCCTGTGCCGTCTACGTCTCGCTTAGACCTTTTTGCTTCACGCTGCGCTGCTATGCGAATGCCACCGGTTGGACGGAACTCCCCTTTCTCATAGCGCCGCAGCAATCCGCGAAACCATCTCACGGGGCTCGTCTTTATGGTGCTGCCATGGTCTAAAGCGTCGGCCAGTTCATCAAGCAACTGCTGCGCGTGATTGTTCGGGATCTTTGCCAGATCATCAGCAATGGCTGCGCGTTCGAGGGGGGGCAGCAAGCGCGGAAAGACCAGCGTTTGATCGAGCGCGGTAGTGGTAGTAGTTGTTATCAGTTCTTCGTCACTACTAGTATTTGTTAGTGTCGGCTTTTCCTGTATTGGGCCAGCCGCGACTGGAAAGTCCACTTCCGGAAAATCCGTACGTGGCGACGGTTCCTGCGCCGTGTCGGCTGGCTGGTCCGTGACTAACCATGTCACTGTCGTGTATCGACCGTGCTGGTCGCGTTCCCGTAGGATCCTCACGTATCCGGCCGATTCCAACTCCCTCACCCCCGCCCGTGTGGCGTCTCGACTGCTGGTCGCTGCCCGCGCTCGGAGCGTTGACAGGTATCGCAGATTGAGTTTGAAATCGCTTGGTAGGTACAAAAGGTACGCAAGCAGACCGAGCGCCTTCCAGCTTATCCGTCGGTCGCGGAGGATGTCATTCTGCAAAAGCGTGAAATCGCTTCTCGTTTTGTGACGAATGATCACTTCGCCGGTCATGCGTGCTGCCCCAAGAATCGTTCGTCGATCAACCGGCCGATGTCCGACGTGCGGAAGTAAATGCGTCGACCGATCTTCACCTTCGCTGCGTTTATCTGTGTATCGGCTCCGGTTGTCTGGACAAGCTTTTGCAGCTCAGGCGGCCAGCTTCATCAGCCTTTCCTGACGGGCTTCG
>NZ_SELS01000015.1 GCF_004197395.1 Paraburkholderia sp. UYCP14C
CATCCCGAACAGGACCGTGAAACGACTCCACGCCGATGATAGTGCGGATTGCCCGTGTGAAAGTAGGTAATCGTCAGGCTCCTCCAAAGCCAGAAACCCCACCCCCAGCGGTGGGGTTTTTGCGTTTGCGGAAGCCTGATAGTCAATCACCATATAAGTGAGAACGTTGGGTTCGGAACGGTCAAGCAGGCCTTGACATAAAGATGTTGTTCCCCCATAATCGTCAGTTCTCTGCGGAGGGGTGCCCGAGTGGCTAAAGGGGGCAGACTGTAAATCTGTTGGCTTACGCCTACGTTGGTTCGAATCCAACCTCCTCCACCAGAATGCAAGCTGTAGCAGTTGTTGGGAATCCATGATCCTTGCGGGTGTAGCTCAATGGTAGAGCAGAAGCCTTCCAAGCTTACGACGAGGGTTCGATTCCCTTCACCCGCTCCAGCAACATAGAAGTAGCGCCCATGTGGCTCAGTGGTAGAGCACTCCCTTGGTAAGGGAGAGGTCGGCAGTTCGATCCTGCCCATGGGCACCAGAAGTACTCGGTGATTGTTTGCGCCCGGCGCAACGTACGGAAAATCCTCTTAGGAGTCGAAAATGGCCAAGGGTAAGTTTGAGCGGACCAAGCCGCACGTGAACGTGGGCACGATCGGTCACGTTGACCACGGCAAGACCACGCTGACGGCAGCGATCACGACGGTTCTGACGCAGAAGTTCGGCGGCGAAGCGAAGGCATACGACCAGATCGACGCAGCGCCGGAAGAGAAGGCGCGCGGCATTACCATCAACACCGCGCACGTCGAGTACGAAACGGCTAACCGCCACTACGCACACGTCGACTGCCCGGGCCACGCTGACTACGTGAAGAACATGATCACGGGCGCGGCACAGATGGACGGCGCAATCCTGGTGTGCTCGGCAGCTGACGGCCCGATGCCGCAAACGCGTGAGCACATCCTGCTGGCGCGTCAGGTTGGCGTTCCGTACATCATCGTGTTCCTGAACAAGTGCGACATGGTGGACGACGCCGAGCTGCTGGAGCTCGTCGAGATGGAAGTTCGCGAACTTCTGTCGAAGTACGACTTCCCGGGCGACGACACGCCGATCATCAAGGGTTCGGCCAAGCTGGCGCTGGAAGGCGACAAGGGCGAACTGGGCGAAGTGGCGATCATGAACCTGGCCGACGCGCTGGACACGTACATCCCGACGCCGGAGCGCGCGGTTGACGGCGCGTTCCTGATGCCGGTGGAAGACGTGTTCTCGATCTCGGGTCGCGGCACGGTGGTGACGGGCCGCGTCGAGCGTGGCGTGATCAAGGTCGGTGAGGAAATCGAGATCGTCGGTATCCGCGCGACGGCCAAGACGACCTGCACGGGCGTGGAAATGTTCCGCAAGCTGCTCGACCAGGGTCAGGCAGGCGACAACGTTGGTATCCTGCTGCGCGGCACGAAGCGTGAAGACGTGGAGCGTGGTCAGGTGCTGGCCAAGCCGGGTTCGATCAACCCGCACACGCACTTCACGGCTGAAGTGTACGTGCTGAGCAAGGACGAAGGCGGCCGTCACACGCCGTTCTTCAACAACTACCGTCCGCAGTTCTACTTCCGTACGACGGACGTGACGGGCTCGATCGAGCTGCCGAAGGACAAGGAAATGGTGATGCCGGGCGACAACGTGTCGATCACGGTGAAGCTGATCAACCCGATCGCAATGGAAGAAGGCCTGCGTTTCGCAATTCGCGAAGGCGGCCGTACGGTCGGCGCTGGTGTCGTCGCCAAGATCATCGAGTAACGCCAGAAAGTTCTCGATAATCGGTTGTATCGGGGTTGGCGGTTGCGTCAACCCCAAATGGTTTAGGGGTATAGCTCAACTGGCAGAGCGTCGGTCTCCAAAACCGAAGGTTGGGGGTTCGATTCCCTCTGCCCCTGCCAACTATCGCGCCGTAGTGGCGCTTCGTTAAGGTGTTATGGCGAATCCTTCCGTCGAAACTGTAAATACATCCGGCGATAAGTTGATGTTGATCGCAGGTGTGTTGCTGGTCTTGGCCGGGTTCGTGGGGTTCTTCTGGCTCAACGGCCAGGAATGGTACATCCGCGGAGCCGCCTTGGCTGTTGGTGCGATCGCGGGTGTCGCAGTCGGTCTTCTCTCAGCGCCTGGCAAGGGTTTCATCGCTTTCGCCAAAGACTCGTACAAAGAAGTCCGTAAGGTTGTTTGGCCGACTCGCAAAGAGGCGACACAAACAACACTCGTGGTGTTCGGCTTCGTAGTCGTGATGGCCATCTTCCTCTGGGTTTGCGATAAATCCATCGAATGGGCGATTTTCTCGGCGATTCTGGGTTGGAAATGATATGAGTGATTCTCCGGCATCCCCGAGTGGCAAACGTTGGTACGTAGTGCACGCTTATTCCGGTATGGAGAAGAGCGTGCAGCGAGCGCTTCAAGAGCGCATCGAGCGGGCCGGCATGCAGGATCAGTTTGGCCAGATCCTCGTTCCGACAGAAGAAGTTGTCGAGGTGAAGGGCGGTCACAAATCAGTGACTGAACGTCGTTTCTTTCCCGGCTACGTGTTAGTCGAAATGGAAATGACAGACGAAACATGGCATCTCGTCAAGAACACGGCGAAGGTCACCGGTTTTGTCGGCGGGGCGCGTAATCGGCCGAGCCCGATTTCCCCGCGGGAAGTTGAAAAAATCATGTCGCAGATGCAGGAGGGCGTGGAGAAGCCGCGTCCAAAGACCCTGTTCGAGGTAGGCGAGATGGTGCGGGTGAAGGAAGGCCCGTTCACAGATTTCAACGGCAGCGTCGAAGAAGTGAACTACGAAAAGTCGCGAGTCCGTGTTTCCGTTACGATCTTCGGCCGCGCAACGCCGGTCGAGTTGGAATTCGGTCAGGTCGAAAAGTTGTAAACCAGAGTTTACGGAACGCACCGCTGGGTGCGTTCCGTATTTCGCGCTTACGGTCCGCATCAATGGCCGTTGAGGAGCGTAACTAGCCAGCTGTGCCGGCGAACACGCGCTACTACTCACTGAACGTCCGGAAGTAAGCCGGCGTTCCAAAGAGGTTCTCGAAATGGCAAAGAAAATCATCGGCTTTATCAAGCTGCAGATTCCTGCAGGTAAAGCCAACCCGTCGCCGCCGGTCGGTCCGGCACTGGGCCAACGCGGCCTGAACATCATGGAGTTCTGCAAGGCGTTCAACGCGCAGACTCAAGCAATGGAACCGGGTCTGCCGATTCCTGTTGTGATCACGGCATTCGCGGACAAAAGCTTTACGTTCGTTCTGAAGACGCCGCCGGCAACGGTTCTGATCAAGAAGGCAGCGAAGCTCGACAAGGGTTCGAGCAAGCCGCATACCGACAAGGTCGGCAAGATCACCCGCGCTCAAGCTGAAGATATCGCCAAGACCAAGATGCCCGATCTGACGGCTGCTGATCTGGATGCAGCGGTTCGTACGATCGCTGGTAGCGCCCGCTCGATGGGCATCACCGTGGAGGGCGTGTAAATGGCTAAGCTTTCGAAGCGTCTGCAAGCATTTGCAGCAAAAGTTGATCGTCAGAAACTGTATCCGATCGAAGACGCTCTGTCGCTCGTGAAGGAGTGCGCAAGCGCGAAGTTCGACGAATCGATCGACGTCGCCGTGCAACTCGGCATCGACGCAAAGAAATCGGATCAAGTGGTTCGCGGCTCTGTCGTGCTCCCGGCCGGTACCGGTAAATCGGTCCGCGTCGCTGTGTTCGCACAGGGCGAAAAGGCTGAGCAGGCTCGCGCGGCTGGCGCCGAAGTTGTCGGTATGGAAGACCTGGCCGAACAGGTCAAGGCAGGCAACCTGAACTTCGACATCGTGATCGCTTCGCCGGACACGATGCGTGTCGTCGGTACGCTCGGTCAGATCCTCGGCCCGCGCGGCTTGATGCCGAACCCGAAGGTTGGTACGGTCACGCCGGACGTCGCGACCGCGGTCAAGAATGCCAAGGCGGGCCAGGTGCAATTCCGTGTCGACAAGGCGGGTATCATCCACGCAACGATCGGCCGCGCTTCGTTCGAACCGGCAGCGCTACGCACCAACCTGAACGCGCTGATCGAAGCGCTGCAGAAGGCGAAGCCGGCAACGAGCAAGGGCGTGTATCTGCGCAAAGTGGCTCTGTCGAGCACGATGGGTGTTGGCGTTCGCGTCGACCAGACGTCGATCGCTGCACAGTAATGAATTTGGCCGCGCCGGCGCGAGTCGGAGCGGCTTTTAAGGGCTTTGGGCGGTTGCGAGGTGGCAGTCTGCATCGCGCGACCGGTTGTCAAAGACCGTTGGTGGGCACGCAGCAGGCAGGCGGGTCCTTAATGTAAAGCCAACGCAGATGGCGAACCCGAAAAGGTTTTGTAGTGATGAAGCCGTTGGAACTCCGTAGCGATATGGATTTTTGATGGTCGAAATACTCCTGACTGGTCGGACGCCGTTATTGAACGCGGTGCACAAGGCGCACGCTGCGTGTATCGAATCTGGAGGTTAACCGTGCCACTCAACAAAGAAAGCAAGCAGGCCGTCGTCGCTGAGGTTGCCGCGCAAGTCGCGAAAGCTCAGACCGTGGTTCTGGCTGAGTATCGTGGAATCGCGGTTGGCGATCTGACCAAGCTGCGCGCGAAAGCGCGTGAGCAACAGGTTTACCTTCGTGTGTTGAAGAACACCTTGGCGCGTCGCGCCGTCGAAGGTACCCCGTTTGCTCCGCTGGCAGAGCAGATGACTGGCCCCCTGATCTACGGCATCTCGGAAGATGCAATTGCTGCTGCTAAGGTCGTTAATGACTTCAGCAAGAGCAATGACAAGTTGGTCATCAAGGCTGGTTCCTACGAAGGCAAGGTGATGGACAAGGCTGGCGTGCAAGCGCTGGCGACCATCCCGAGCCGCGAAGAACTGCTCTCCAAGCTGTTGTACGTTATGCAGGCACCTGTTTCTGGCTTCGCGCGCGCTCTGGCCGCGCTGGCAGAAAAGAAACAAGGCGAAGAAACCGCTGCGTAATGCACTTCAGTCGAGCGTGATTGATCGCTGGCTGTATCCGAATTCAATTTAGGAGTATTTCAAATGGCAATCGCAAAAGAAGACATCCTCGAAGCCGTAGGCTCGATGTCGGTTCTGGAACTGAACGAGCTGGTTAAGGCGTTCGAAGAAAAGTTTGGTGTGTCGGCAGCTGCTGTTGCAGTGGCAGGCCCGGCAGGTGCAGGCGGCGGCGCTGCTGCTGCTGAAGAGCAGACCGAATTCACGGTCATCCTGGCTGAAGTCGGCGCAAACAAGGTTTCCGTCATTAAGGCTGTTCGCGAACTGACGGGTCTCGGCCTGAAGGAAGCGAAGGATCTGGTCGACGGTGCACCGAAGCCCGTTAAGGAAGCTGTGCCCAAGGCTGCTGCTGAAGAAGCCAAGAAGAAGCTGGAAGAAGCCGGCGCGAAGGCTGAAATCAAGTAAGCTTCAACGCGCTGTGCGAAGGCTGGCGGTTTTTCACCGCCGGCCTTTTTGTGCTTTGTGGAGTACGCATTTTTGCGGGTGTATGCCGGCAGGAATGTGATTCCGAGAAGCCAAAGAAAAATGCCTTCGGTAATATTGACCGGCGTTTCTCTTTGTCTTCTGAAGCGACTGCAGAAGGCAAGTTTGGTCGGGTAGCGGGCAACACAGGCATCCGCTGCCGTCAGCCAGCGGTTGGTAGCGGCCAACCACCAAGCTTCTAGGCTCGTTCAAGCCATCGGACGGCCATCGGGTCTCAGTCGGTGAACACTCGGGTTGTCTCATCAAGGTATCCTGCCTCGACAACTATGCCCGCCGTGATTCGGAGATCGTATGCAATATTCCTTCACCGAGAAGAAGCGTATTCGCAAGAGTTTTGCGAAGCGCCCCATCGTTCACCAAGTACCTTTCCTGCTGGCTACCCAGCTTGAATCATTCAGCACGTTTCTGCAAGCAGATACGTCGTCTACGCAACGCAAGCCGGAAGGCCTGCAGGCAGCGTTTACTTCTGTTTTCCCTATCGTTTCGCACAACGGATTCGCGCGTCTCGAGTTCGTCAGCTACATGCTGTCGCCGCCGGCATTCAACATCAAGGAATGCCAACAGCGCGGTCTGACGTACTGCTCGGCGCTGCGCGCCAAGGTCCGTCTGGTGTTGCTCGACAAGGAATCGCCGAGCAAGCCTGTCGTGAAGGAAGTGAAGGAGCAGGAAGTGTACATGGGCGAAATTCCGCTCATGACGCCGACCGGTTCGTTCGTTATCAACGGCACGGAACGTGTGATCGTTTCGCAGCTACACCGTTCGCCGGGTGTGTTCTTCGAACACGACAAGGGCAAGACGCACAGCTCGGGCAAGCTGCTGTTTTCGGCACGTATCATTCCTTACCGTGGCTCGTGGCTCGACTTCGAGTTCGACCCGAAGGACGTGCTGTACTTCCGCGTCGACCGTCGCCGTAAGATGCCGGTTACGATCCTGCTGAAGGCAATCGGCCTGACGCCGGAGCAGATCCTCGCAAACTTCTTTGTGTTCGACAATTTCACGCTGATGCCGGAAGGCGCGCAGATGGAATTCGTGCCGGAGCGTCTGCGTGGTGAAGTTGCGCGCTTCGATATCACGGACCGCGACGGCAACGTGATCGTCCAGAAGGACAAGCGGATCAACGCCAAGCACATTCGCGACCTCGATAACGCGAAGACCAAGTTCATCTCGGTGCCGGAAGACTATCTGCTCGGCCGTGTGCTCGCGAAGAACGTGATCGACGGCGATACGGGTGAAGTCATCGCGAACGCGAACGACGAAATCACCGAATCCGTGCTCGAGAAGCTGCGCGAAGCGAAGATCAAGGACATCCAGACGCTCTACACGAACGATCTGGACCAGGGGCCGTATATCTCGTCGACGCTGCGGATCGACGAAACGGCGGACAAGATGGCCGCGCGTATCGCGATCTACCGCATGATGCGTCCTGGCGAGCCGCCGACCGAAGAAGCGGTCGAGGCTCTGTTCAACCGCCTGTTCTACAGCGAAGAAGCGTACGACCTGTCGAAGGTGGGTCGTATGAAGTTCAACCGCCGCGTCGGTCGTGACGAAATCATCGGCCCGATGACGCTGCAGGACGACGACATCCTCGCGACGATCAAGATCCTGGTCGAGCTGCGCAACGGCAAGGGCGAAGTGGACGACATCGACCACCTCGGCAACCGTCGTGTGCGTTGCGTCGGCGAACTCGCGGAGAATCAGTTCCGCGCGGGCCTCGTGCGTGTTGAACGCGCTGTGAAGGAACGCCTCGGCCAGGCCGAAAGCGAAAACCTGATGCCGCACGACCTGATCAACTCGAAGCCGATCTCGTCGGCGATCCGCGAGTTCTTCGGTTCGTCGCAGCTGTCGCAGTTCATGGACCAGACCAACCCGCTGTCGGAAATCACGCACAAGCGTCGTGTTTCCGCACTGGGCCCGGGCGGTCTGACGCGCGAGCGTGCAGGCTTCGAAGTTCGCGACGTGCACCCGACCCACTACGGCCGTGTGTGCCCGATTGAAACGCCGGAAGGTCCGAACATCGGTCTGATCAACTCGCTCGCTCTGTACGCGCACCTGAACGAATACGGCTTCCTCGAAACGCCGTATCGCAAGGTGGCGGACGGCAAGGTGACCGACCAGATCGACTACCTGTCGGCGATCGAAGAAGGCCGTTACGTGATCGCTCAGGCGAACGCCGCGGTGGCCGACGACGGCACGCTGACCGACGAACTCGTGTCGTCGCGTGAAGCGGGCGAAACGCTGATGGTTACGCCGGACCGCATCCAGTACATGGACGTGGCGCCGTCGCAGATCGTGTCGGTCGCAGCTTCGCTGATTCCGTTCCTCGAGCACGACGACGCGAACCGCGCATTGATGGGCTCGAACATGCAGCGTCAGGCTGTGCCGTGTCTGCGTCCGGAAAAGCCGGTCGTCGGTACGGGCATCGAGCGCACCGTGGCGGTCGACTCGGGCACGACGGTTCAGGCACTGCGTGGCGGTGTGGTCGACTATGTCGATGCAGGCCGTATCGTGATTCGCGTGAACGACGACGAAGCGGTCGCGGGTGAAGTTGGTGTCGACATCTACAACCTGATCAAGTACACGCGTTCGAACCAGAACACGAACATCAACCAGCGTCCGATCGTGAAGATGGGCGACAAGGTTGCGCGCGGCGACGTGCTGGCTGACGGCGCATCGACCGATCTGGGTGAGCTCGCGCTCGGCCAGAACATGCTGATCGCGTTCATGCCGTGGAACGGCTACAACTTCGAAGACTCGATCCTGATCTCGGAGAAGGTGGTTGCGGACGACCGTTACACGTCGATCCACATCGAAGAACTGAACGTCGTTGCACGCGACACGAAGCTCGGACCGGAAGAAATCACGCGCGACATCTCGAACCTCGCGGAAGTGCAGCTTGGCCGTCTCGACGAGTCCGGCATCGTGTACATCGGCGCGGAAGTCGAAGCGGGCGACGTGTTGGTCGGCAAGGTCACGCCGAAGGGCGAAACCCAGCTGACGCCGGAAGAAAAGCTGCTGCGCGCGATCTTCGGCGAGAAGGCTTCTGACGTGAAGGACACGTCGCTGCGCGTGCCGTCGGGCATGAGCGGTACCGTGATCGACGTGCAGGTGTTCACGCGTGAAGGCATCCAGCGCGACAAGCGCGCGCAACAGATCATCGACGATGAACTGAAGCGCTATCGCCTCGACCTGAACGACCAGCTGCGCATCGTGGAAGGCGATGCGTTCCAGCGTCTCGCGCGTATGCTCGAAGGCAAGGTCGCGAACGGCGGTCCGAAGAAGCTCGCGAAGGGCACGAAGATCGAACAGGCGTACCTGAGCGATCTCGACCACTATCACTGGTTCGACATTCGCCTCGCGGATGAAGAAGCAGCGGCCCAGCTCGAAGCGATCAAGAACTCGATCGAAGAGAAGCGCCACCAGTTCGACCTCGCGTTCGAAGAGAAGCGCAAGAAGCTCACCCAAGGCGACGAACTGCCGCCGGGCGTGCTGAAGATGGTCAAGGTGTATCTGGCGGTGAAGCGCCGTCTGCAGCCTGGTGACAAGATGGCCGGCCGTCACGGTAACAAGGGTGTCGTGTCGAAGATCGTGCCGATCGAAGACATGCCGTACATGGCCGACGGCCGTCCGGCTGACGTCGTTCTGAACCCGCTCGGCGTGCCGTCGCGGATGAACGTGGGTCAGGTTCTCGAAGTGCATCTGGGTTGGGCCGCGAAGGGTCTCGGCTGGCGTATCGGCGAAATGCTGCAACGTCAGGCGAAGATCGCTGAACTGCGCGAATTCCTGATCAAGATCTACAACGAATCGGGCCGCGCCGAAGAGCTGGACACTTTCAGCGACGACGAAATCCTCGAGCTGGCGAAGAACCTGCGCGAAGGCGTGCCGTTCGCAACGCCGGTGTTCGATGGTGCGACGGAAGAAGAAATGTCGCGCGCGCTGGATCTGGCATTCCCGGACGACATCGCTGAAAACCTCGGCATGACGCCGTCGAAGAACCAGGTGCGTCTGTACGACGGCCGTACGGGCGAGATGTTCGAACGTACGGTGACGGTCGGCTACATGCACTACCTGAAGCTGCACCACCTGGTCGACGACAAGATGCACGCGCGTTCCACGGGCCCGTACTCGCTCGTAACGCAGCAGCCGTTGGGCGGTAAGGCGCAGTTCGGTGGCCAGCGTTTCGGTGAAATGGAAGTGTGGGCGCTCGAAGCGTACGGCGCATCGTACGTGCTGCAGGAAATGCTGACGGTGAAGTCGGACGACGTGACGGGCCGGACCAAGGTTTACGAGAACCTGGTCAAGGGCGATCACGTGATCGATGCCGGCATGCCTGAGTCGTTCAACGTGTTGGTGAAGGAAATCCGGTCGCTGGGTATCGACATCGACCTGGACCGGAACTAATCGGACTACTGGAGAGAAGCGATGAAAGCTTTGCTCGATCTATTCAAGCAAGTCCAACAACCTGAAGTTTTTGACGCGATCAAGATCGGTCTGGCCTCGCCGGACAAGATCCGTTCGTGGTCGTTCGGTGAAGTCAAGAAGCCGGAAACCATCAACTACCGCACGTTCAAGCCGGAGCGCGATGGTCTGTTCTGCGCGAAGATCTTCGGTCCGATCAAGGACTACGAATGCCTTTGCGGTAAGTACAAGCGCCTGAAGCACCGTGGCGTGATCTGCGAGAAGTGCGGTGTCGAAGTGACGCTCGCGAAGGTGCGTCGTGAGCGGATGGGCCACATTGAGCTGGCCTCGCCGGTCGCGCACATCTGGTTCCTGAAGTCGCTGCCGTCGCGCCTGGGCATGGTGCTCGACATGACGCTGCGCGACATCGAGCGCGTGCTGTACTTCGAAGCATACGTGGTGATCGATCCGGGCATGACGCCGCTCAAAGCGCGGCAGATCATGACCGAAGAGGATTACTACAACAAGGTCGAAGAATACGGCGACGAATTCCGTGCCGAAATGGGCGCGGAAGGCATTCGCGAACTGCTGCGCGCGATCAACATCGACGAACAGGTCGAACTGCTGCGCACGGAGCTCAAGAACACCGGCTCGGAAGCGAAGATCAAGAAGTACGCGAAGCGCCTGAAGGTGCTCGAGGCGTTCCAGCGTTCGGGCATCAAGCCGGACTGGATGGTCCTCGAAGTGCTGCCGGTGCTGCCGCCGGAATTGCGTCCGTTGGTGCCGCTCGACGGCGGCCGTTTCGCGACGTCGGACCTGAACGACCTGTATCGCCGCGTGATCAACCGTAACAACCGGTTGAAGCGTCTGCTCGAGCTGAAGGCGCCTGAAATCATCGTCCGCAACGAAAAGCGGATGCTGCAGGAAGCCGTCGACTCGCTGCTCGACAACGGCCGTCGCGGCAAGGCGATGACCGGCGCGAACAAGCGTCCGCTGAAGTCGCTCGCCGACATGATCAAGGGTAAGGGCGGTCGTTTCCGTCAGAACCTGCTCGGTAAGCGTGTCGACTATTCGGGCCGTTCGGTGATCGTGGTCGGCCCGACGCTGAAGCTGCATCAGTGCGGTCTGCCGAAGCTGATGGCGCTCGAACTGTTCAAGCCGTTCATCTTCAACAAGCTCGAAGTGATGGGTGTCGCTACCACCATCAAGGCTGCGAAGAAGGAAGTCGAGAACCAGACGCCGGTCGTATGGGACATCCTCGAAGAGGTGATCCGCGAACATCCGGTCATGCTGAACCGTGCGCCGACGCTGCACCGCCTCGGCATTCAGGCTTTCGAGCCGGTGCTGATCGAAGGTAAGGCAATCCAGCTGCATCCGCTCGTTTGCGCGGCGTTCAACGCTGACTTCGACGGTGACCAGATGGCCGTTCACGTGCCGCTGTCGCTCGAAGCGCAGATGGAAGCGCGCACGCTGATGCTTGCGTCGAACAACGTGCTGTTCCCGGCCAACGGCGATCCGTCGATCGTGCCGTCGCAGGATATCGTGCTCGGCCTGTACTACGCGACGCGCGAAGCGGTGAACGGCAAGGGCGAAGGCCTGACGTTCACGGGCGTCTCGGAAGTGCTGCGCGCGTACGAAAACAAGGAAGTCGAGCTGGCCTCGCGAGTCAACGTGCGGATCACCGAAATGGTCCACAACGAAGACAAGTCGGAAGGCGCGCCGGCGTTCGTGCCGAAGATCACGCTGTACGCAACCACGGTTGGCCGGTCGATCCTGTCGGAAATCCTGCCGCCGGGCCTGCCGTTCTCGGTGCTGAACAAGCCGCTGAAGAAGAAGGAAATCTCGCGTCTGATCAACACCGCGTTCCGCAAGTGCGGTCTGCGTGAGACGGTGATTTTCGCTGACCAGCTGATGCAGTCGGGCTTCCGTCTGGCAACGCGCGCCGGTATTTCGATCTGCGTCGACGACATGCTCGTACCGCCGCAGAAGGAAACCATCGTTGGCGATGCCGCGAAGAAGGTGAAGGAATACGACCGTCAGTACATGTCGGGTCTCGTCACCGCGCAGGAACGCTACAACAACGTGGTCGACATCTGGTCGGCGACGTCGGAAGCGGTCGGCAAGGCGATGATGGAACAGCTGTCGACGGAACCGGTCACGGACCGCGACGGCAAGGAAACGCGTCAGGAGTCGTTCAACTCCATCTACATGATGGCGGACTCGGGTGCTCGTGGTTCCGCGGTTCAGATCCGTCAGCTGGCCGGTATGCGCGGCCTGATGGCGAAGCCGGACGGCTCGATCATCGAGACGCCGATTACGGCGAACTTCCGCGAAGGCCTGAACGTGTTGCAGTACTTCATCTCGACCCACGGCGCACGTAAGGGTCTGGCTGATACGGCACTGAAGACCGCGAACTCGGGTTACCTGACGCGTCGTCTGGTCGACGTGACGCAGGATCTGGTCGTCGTCGAGGACGATTGCGGCACGTCGAACGGCGTGGCGATGAAGGCGCTCGTGGAAGGCGGTGAAGTGGTCGAAGCACTGCGTGACCGAATTCTCGGTCGCGTGGCCGTGGCTGACATCGTCAACCCGGAATCGCAGGAAACGCTGTTCGAATCGGGCACGCTGCTCGACGAAGACGCGGTCGAAGACATCGAACGCCTCGGCATCGACGAAGTGCGCGTGCGCACGCCGCTCACCTGCGAAACGCGCTACGGTCTGTGCGCGGCCTGTTATGGTCGCGACCTCGGCCGCGGCTCGCTCGTGAACGTCGGCGAAGCGGTCGGCGTGATCGCGGCGCAGTCGATCGGCGAACCGGGCACGCAGCTGACGATGCGTACGTTCCACATCGGTGGTGCGGCGTCGCGTGCGGCGGTGGCATCGTCGGTCGAAGCGAAGTCGAACGGTACGGTGCGTTTCACGTCGACGATGCGTTACGTCACGAATGCGAAGGGCGAGCAGATCGTCATCTCGCGTTCGGGCGAAGCGATGATCACCGACGATCACGGCCGCGAGCGCGAGCGTCACAAGGTGCCGTACGGCGCCACGTTGCTGCAGCTCGACGGTGCGCAGATCAAGGCCGGCTCGCAACTGGCTACGTGGGATCCGATGACGCGTCCGATCATCACCGAGTACGGTGGTACGGTGAAGTTCGAGAACGTCGAGGAAGGCGTGACGGTCGCGAAGCAGATCGACGACGTGACGGGTCTGTCCACGCTCGTCGTGATCGACGTGAAGCGTCGTGGTTCGCAGGCTTCGAAGACGGTGCGTCCGCAGGTCAAGCTGCTCGATGCGAACGGCGAGGAAGTCAAGATCCCGAACACCGAGCACTCGGTGCAGATCGGCTTCCAGGTCGGCGCGCTGATCACCGTGAAGGACGGTCAGCAGGTGCAGGTCGGCGAAGTGCTCGCACGTATTCCGACCGAATCGCAGAAGACGCGTGACATTACCGGCGGTCTGCCGCGTGTGGCGGAACTGTTCGAAGCACGTTCGCCGAAGGACGCGGGTATCCTGGCGGAAGTCACGGGTACGACGTCGTTCGGTAAGGACACGAAGGGCAAGCAGCGTCTCGTTATCACGGACCTCGAGGGCAATCAGCACGAGTTCCTGATCGCGAAGGAAAAGCAGGTTCTGGTGCACGATGGTCAGGTCGTCAACAAGGGTGAAATGATCGTCGACGGGCCGGCGGATCCGCACGACATCCTGCGTCTGCAGGGCGTCGAGGCGCTGTCGCGTTACATCGTGGACGAAGTGCAGGACGTGTACCGTCTGCAGGGCGTGAAGATCAACGACAAGCACATCGAAGTGATCGTGCGTCAGATGCTCCGCCGCGTGCAGATTTCGGACAACGGCGATACGCGTTTCATCCCGGGCGAACAGGTCGAGCGGTCGGACATGCTCGACGAGAACGACCGTATGATCGCGGAAGACAAGCGTCCGGCAACGTACGAAAACGTGCTGCTCGGTATCACGAAGGCGTCGCTGTCGACCGATTCGTTCATCTCCGCGGCGTCGTTCCAGGAAACGACTCGCGTGCTGACCGAAGCGGCGATCATGGGCAAGCGCGACGACCTGCGTGGCCTGAAGGAAAACGTGATCGTCGGCCGTCTGATCCCGGCCGGTACGGGTCTCGCGTTCCACAAGGCGCGCAAGAGCAAGGAACTGGCCGACCGCGAGCGTTTCGATCAGATCGCAGCGGAAGAGTCGTTCGAATTCGGTACGCCGGAAGCCCCGGCCGCCGAACAGCAGCACTCGGGGGAGTAAGTGCGGGCGGCGTAAGCCGCCTAACCTCACGAGCCACGAAAGCCGCTCAGTTTCGACTGAGCGGCTTTTTTTATGCTCTATTTTTACGCGAGCTTCGGCGCCGTGCACCGGCGCAGTCCTAGGCTCGATGGCTAACGTCGTCGCAAAGCGCGAGCGCGACCCGAATGCGTTGGTAAAATTCGTCTCATCGCCTGCGCGCCGTTCCCTTCGCCGTCTCTGTCAAATACATGTCCCGTCCGCTCGAAATCCTCAACGAAGTCTTTGGTTATCCCGCGTTCAGAGGGCAGCAGGGCGAAATTGTCGAGCACGTCGCCGACGGTGGTGATTGCCTCGTGCTGATGCCGACGGGTGGCGGCAAATCGCTGTGCTATCAGATTCCGTCGCTAGTGCGGCGCGAACGTGGCTTCGGTGCGGGCATCGTGGTGTCGCCACTGATCGCGCTAATGCAGGATCAGGTGGCTGCGCTGACCGAAGTGGGCGTGCGCGCCGCGTACCTGAACTCGACGCTCTCGAGCGCCGAGGCGATTGCCACCGAGCGCGCGCTGCGCGACGGCGACATCGATCTGCTCTACGTCGCGCCGGAACGGCTGATGACACCGCGCTTCCAGGAACTGCTCGAGCGCACGCGCATCGGCCTTTTCGCGATCGACGAAGCGCATTGCGTGTCGCAATGGGGGCACGATTTCCGGCCTGAATATATTCAGCTGTCGGTGCTGCACGAGCGCTTTCCGAATGTGCCGCGCATCGCGCTGACGGCCACCGCCGACGCGATCACGCGCGACGAAATCATCCACCGTCTCGCGCTCGAGGATGCGCGCGTGTTCGTGTCGAGTTTCGACCGGCCGAACATCCGCTATCGCATCGCCGAAAAGGACAATGCGCGCACGCAGCTGCTCGACTTCATCCGTGCCGAGCATACGAAACCCGACGGGACGACCGACGCGGGCGTCGTCTATTGCCTGTCCCGCCGCAAGGTCGAAGAAACCGCGGAGTGGCTGAAGGAAAAGGGCATGCGAGCGCTGCCCTACCACGCCGGCATGGAGTTCGAGGTGCGCCAGAAGCATCAGGAGATGTTCCAGCGCGAGGAGGGCGTGGTGATGTGCGCGACGATCGCGTTCGGCATGGGCATCGACAAACCCGACGTGCGGTTCGTCGCGCATCTGGATTTGCCGAAGAGCGTCGAAGGATACTACCAGGAGACCGGCCGCGCGGGCCGGGACGGGCTGCCGTCGAACGCATGGATGGCGTACGGGCTCGGCGATGTCGTGCAGCAGCGCAAGATGATCGACGAATCGGAGGCCGACGACGCGCACAAGCGGGTCCAGACCGGCAAGCTCGACGCTCTGCTCGGTTTGTGCGAGACGGCGACATGCCGGCGGGTGCGCCTGCTCGCGTACTTCGGCGAAACGAGCCAGCCGTGCGGCAACTGCGACAACTGCCTCGAGCCGCCGCCGACCTGGGATGCGACGCGCGAGGCTCAAATGGCGCTGTCGTGCGTGTTTCGCGCGCAGCGGGCGAGCGGCTTTCATTTCGGCGCCGGACACCTGATCGATATTTTGCGCGGCAACCGCAGCGAGAAAATCATGCAGCGCGGCCACGAGAAGCTGACTACGTTCGGTATCGGCGCGGCACTCGGTGAGCCGGAGTGGCGTGCGGTGTTCCGCCAACTCGTCGCATTCGGCTACCTCACGGTCGATCACGAAGGCTTCGGCTCGCTCGTGCTGACGGAGGCGAGCAAGCCGGTGCTCAAGGGCGAGCAGAAAGTGACGATGCGCCGCTATGTCAAGCCGACCCGCACGCGCCAATCGTCGGGGCGTACGAGCGAGCGCGCAGATCCGACGATCGGCATGGGTCCGCGAGAACGCGCCCGCTGGGAGCGTCTGCGCATGTGGCGCACCGAAACCGCGAAGAGCGACGGTGTACCGGCTTACGTGATTTTCCATGACGCGACGCTCGCGGAAATCGCCCGTCTCGGGCCCGGTTCTATCGACGATCTGCGCAGTATTCCGGGCATGGGAGCGCGTAAACTGGACCGTTTCGGCTACGAATTGCTGAATGTCGTGGCGGCAGACTGACGTCATCTGGCTGTTTTGCGGGATCGACAGGGGTGCGAAACATCGCAACCTGTTGACTCCCTTAGTATTTTCGGAATATTATGCTAGGTTCCGGTTCTTGGAATGCTTGCGCGCGACTTCAGTTCGTGCGCGAGTAAGCCGGCCGGAAGTTCGATGCGCAGGCGTTTTCGCTTTGCCCGGAAACAGATGCGTCGATTTTGTTCAATTTCAGGAATAAACAATGCCAACCATCAATCAACTGGTTCGCAAAGGCCGCACGTCGGAAACGACGAAGAGCAAGAGCCCGGCTTTGCAGGACTGCCCCCAGCGTCGCGGCGTGTGCACCCGTGTGTACACCACGACGCCGAAGAAGCCGAACTCGGCACTCCGTAAGGTCGCCAAGGTTCGTCTGACGAACGGCTTCGAAGTCATTTCGTACATCGGTGGTGAAGGCCACAACCTGCAGGAACACTCGGTGGTGCTGATTCGCGGCGGCCGTGTGAAGGACTTGCCGGGTGTGCGTTACCACATGGTTCGCGGCTCGCTGGATACCCAGGGCGTCAAGGATCGTAAGCAGGCTCGCTCGAAGTACGGTGCGAAGCGTGCCAAGGCTGGCAAGTAATTAGCCGGTCAAGCGTAGTTTCAGGTCGCCTGCAAAGGCGGTAATAGCGATGGTGCCGGAATTGCCGGTGCTATCGAGTAAGTGGTCACCCGACCAGGCTGGTTAGTCTTACGGATGAATCGGGTTAGTTGGTGGCCGCGGGGCTGCAAACAGCTCCAACTGAAAAGGTAAAGGAAGAAACATGCCGCGTCGTCGCGAAGTCCCCAAGCGGGAAGTGTTGCCGGATCCGAAGTTCGGCAACGTTGATGTAGCAAAATTCATGAACGTGCTGATGCTCTCCGGCAAGAAGTCGGTTGCCGAGCGTATCGTGTACGGCGCTTTCGAACAGATCCAGACCAAGGGTGGCAAGGACCCGCTGGAAGTGTTCACGGTGGCGCTCAACAACGTCAAGCCGGTGGTCGAAGTTAAGAGCCGCCGCGTTGGTGGTGCGAACTATCAGGTTCCGGTCGAAGTGCGCCCGTCGCGTCGTATGGCATTGGCGATGCGTTGGCTGCGTGAAGCCGCGAAGAAGCGTAGCGAGAAGTCGATGGCCCTGCGTCTGGCAGGTGAACTCTCCGAAGCGGCCGAAGGTCGTGGCGGCGCGATGAAGAAGCGCGACGAAGTTCACCGGATGGCAGAAGCCAACAAGGCGTTCTCGCACTTCCGTTTCTAAGCTTCCCGGCCTCGGGTTTAGCGGAAAAACGGAAAGAAATTCCGGGCGGGTGCGCTTTAAAGGCGCCTCGCCCGTTTGTGTTACAGCGCGATGGGTATCTCTCGCATCGCGTCATCCCAATAGAGGATCAAAGTGGCTCGCAAGACTCCTATCGAGCGCTACCGTAACATCGGTATTAGCGCTCACATCGACGCCGGCAAAACGACGACGACCGAGCGCATTCTGTTCTACACGGGCGTGAACCACAAGATTGGTGAGGTTCACGACGGCGCTGCCACCATGGACTGGATGGAGCAGGAACAGGAGCGCGGCATCACGATTACTTCCGCTGCTACCACGGCATTCTGGAAGGGTATGGCGGGTGACCGCGCCGAGCACCGCATCAACATCATCGACACCCCGGGCCACGTCGACTTCACGATTGAAGTCGAGCGCTCGATGCGCGTGCTCGACGGCGCGTGCATGGTGTACTGCGCTGTGGGCGGCGTGCAGCCCCAGTCGGAAACCGTGTGGCGTCAAGCTAACAAGTACAAGGTTCCCCGTCTCGCGTTCATCAACAAGATGGACCGTACCGGCGCGAACTTCTTCAAGGTCTACGATCAGCTCAAGCTGCGTCTGAAGGCGAACCCGGTTCCGGTCGTCGTGCCTATCGGCGCGGAAGAGAACTTCACGGGCGTCGTCGATCTGATGAAGATGAAGGCGATCATTTGGGACGACGCGTCCCAGGGCACCAAGTTCTCGTACGAAGAAATCCCGGCAGAACTCGTCGACACGTGCAACGAATGGCGTGAAAAGATGGTCGAGGCCGCGGCTGAAGCCAACGAAGACATGATGAACAAGTATCTCGAGTCGGGTGAGCTGACCGAAGAGGAAATCATCAAGGGTCTGCGCGACCGTACGATCGCTTGTGAAATCCAGCCGATGCTGTGCGGCACCGCGTTCAAGAACAAGGGTGTACAGCGCATGCTCGACGCTGTGCTCGACTTCCTGCCGTCGCCGATCGACATTCCGCCGGTTACCGGAGAGCTGGAAAACGGTGAAAAGGGTGAGCGCCGCGCTGCTGACGACGAAAAGTTCTCGGCACTGGCATTCAAGATCATGACCGACCCGTTCGTCGGCCAACTGATCTTCTTCCGTGTGTACTCTGGCGTCGTGAATTCGGGTGACACGCTACTGAACGCGACCAAGGACAAGAAGGAGCGTCTCGGCCGTATTCTGCAAATGCACGCGAACCAGCGCGAAGAAATCAAGGAAGTGCGCGCAGGCGACATCGCCGCTGCGGTCGGCCTGAAGGACGCGACCACGGGCGATACGCTGTGCGATCCGACGAGCCCGATCGTGCTTGAGCGCATGGTTTTCCCGGAACCCGTGATTTCGCAGGCCGTTGAGCCGAAGACGAAGCCGGACCAGGAAAAGATGGGTCTGGCACTGAACCGACTGGCGCAGGAAGATCCGTCGTTCCGCGTCCAAACGGACGAAGAATCGGGTCAAACCATTATTTCAGGCATGGGCGAACTCCACCTGGAAATTCTGGTTGACCGGATGAAGCGTGAATTCGGCGTTGAAGCAACGGTTGGCAAGCCGCAAGTGGCTTACCGCGAAACCATTCGCGGTAAGGCGGAAGACGTTGACGGCAAGTTCGTCAAGCAGTCGGGCGGTCGCGGCCAGTACGGTCACGCGGTCATCACGCTCGAGCCGAACGAGCAGGGCAAGGGCTACGAGTTCCTGGATGAGATCAAGGGCGGCGTGATTCCGCGTGAATACATCCCGGCAGTCGACAAGGGTATCCAGGAAACGCTGAAGGCTGGCGTGCTGGCGGGCTTCCCGGTCGTTGACGTGAAGGTTCACCTGACGTTCGGTTCGTACCACGACGTCGACTCGAACGAAAATGCGTTCCGCATGGCCGGTTCGATGGCGTTCAAGGAAGCGATGCGCAAGGCTCAGCCGGTCATTCTCGAGCCGATGATGGCTGTCGAGGTCGAAACGCCGGAAGACTACATGGGCAACGTGATGGGCGACCTGTCTGGCCGTCGCGGTATCGTTCAGGGCATGGATGACATGGTTGGCGGCGGCAAGATCGTTCGCGCCGAAGTGCCGCTGTCGGAAATGTTCGGCTATTCGACGTCGCTGCGTTCGCTGACGCAAGGTCGTGCAACGTACACGATGGAGTTCAAGCACTACGCTGAAGCTCCGCGTAACGTGTCGGAAGCGATCATCAACGCGAAGTCGAAGTAATCGCGCGGCAAAGTCATTCAACGATTAACTTTCTGAAAGAAGAGAAACATGGCTAAAGGTAAATTCGAACGGACCAAGCCGCACGTGAACGTGGGCACGATCGGTCACGTTGACCACGGCAAGACCACGCTGACGGCAGCGATCACGACGGTTCTGACGCAGAAGTTCGGCGGCGAAGCGAAGGCATACGACCAGATCGACGCAGCGCCGGAAGAGAAGGCGCGCGGCATTACCATCAACACCGCGCACGTCGAGTACGAAACGGCTAACCGCCACTACGCACACGTCGACTGCCCGGGCCACGCTGACTACGTGAAGAACATGATCACGGGCGCGGCACAGATGGACGGCGCAATCCTGGTGTGCTCGGCAGCTGACGGCCCGATGCCGCAAACGCGTGAGCACATCCTGCTGGCGCGTCAGGTTGGCGTTCCGTACATCATCGTGTTCCTGAACAAGTGCGACATGGTGGACGACGCCGAGCTGCTGGAGCTCGTCGAGATGGAAGTTCGCGAACTTCTGTCGAAGTACGACTTCCCGGGCGACGACACGCCGATCATCAAGGGTTCGGCCAAGCTGGCGCTGGAAGGCGACAAGGGCGAACTGGGCGAAGTGGCGATCATGAACCTGGCCGACGCGCTGGACACGTACATCCCGACGCCGGAGCGCGCGGTTGACGGTGCGTTCCTGATGCCGGTGGAAGACGTGTTCTCGATCTCGGGTCGCGGCACGGTGGTGACGGGCCGCGTCGAGCGTGGCGTGATCAAGGTCGGTGAGGAAATCGAGATCGTCGGTATCCGCGCGACGGCCAAGACGACCTGCACGGGCGTGGAAATGTTCCGCAAGCTGCTCGACCAGGGTCAGGCAGGCGACAACGTTGGTATCCTGCTGCGCGGCACGAAGCGTGAAGACGTGGAGCGTGGTCAGGTGCTGGCCAAGCCGGGTTCGATCAACCCGCACACGCACTTCACGGCTGAAGTGTACGTGCTGAGCAAGGACGAAGGCGGCCGTCACACGCCGTTCTTCAACAACTACCGTCCGCAGTTCTACTTCCGTACGACGGACGTGACGGGCTCGATCGAGCTGCCGAAGGACAAGGAAATGGTGATGCCGGGCGACAACGTGTCGATCACGGTGAAGCTGATCAACCCGATCGCAATGGAAGAAGGCCTGCGTTTCGCAATTCGCGAAGGCGGCCGTACGGTCGGCGCTGGTGTCGTCGCCAAGATCATCGAGTAAAATCGGGGATTGCTGTAGCAGCATGCAGTGCCCGGGTCCGGGCACTCGCTCTCCGCGAGCGCCCGGGCCTACGTTCTTTTACCAATCGGCGATGCAAGATCGCCTCGCTCTTTTCAAGGAATTTGTCATGCAGAACCAGAAAATCCGCATTCGCCTGAAGGCTTTCGACTATCGCCTGATCGACCAATCGGCAGCTGAAATCGTCGACACCGCAAAGCGGACTGGCGCAATTGTTCGTGGTCCGGTGCCCCTGCCGACCCGCATTCAACGTTTCGACATCCTGCGTTCGCCGCACGTCAACAAGACGTCGCGTGACCAGCTCGAAATCCGCACACACCAGCGTCTGATGGACATCGTCGACCCGACGGACAAGACCGTTGACGCATTGATGAAGCTGGATCTGCCGGCTGGCGTGGACGTTGAAATCAAGCTGCAGTAAGGCTCCAGCCCTTGTCCGGTAAGCCGGACAGCGCTAAGTCATTGATTGCTTGCGAAAAACGAAAAGGCTCGCTATAATAGTGGGCTTTTCGCGCATTTGCGCAAAAAAGTCGGTGTGCTGCAGCATGGTTTCATGCCCGAAACGGCGCCGGCATTTTGTAAATTAGCCCCGACCAATCGCAGTCGGGAATGGAGAAAACGATGAGCCTTGGACTCGTAGGTCGCAAGGTTGGCATGACCCGTATCTTCACGGCTGAAGGGGATTCGATTCCCGTCACCGTGCTGGACGTGTCCGACAACCGCGTGACGCAGATCAAGACTGTTGAAACCGACGGCTACACGGCCGTGCAGGTTACCTTCGGTACGCGCCGCGCATCGCGCGTGACGAAGCCGTTGGCAGGTCATCTCGCCAAAGCTGGCGTTCAAGCCGGTGAAATCCTCAAAGAATTCCAGATCGATGCCGCTAAGGCTGCCGAGCTGTCGAACGGCACCGTGGTTGGTCCCGAGTTGTTCGAAGTGGGCCAGAAGGTCGACGTGCAAGGCGTGTCGATCGGTAAGGGCTACGCCGGTACCATCAAGCGTTACAACTTCTCGTCGGGCCGTGCATCGCACGGTAACTCGCGCTCGCACAACGTGCCGGGCTCGATCGGTATGGCGCAGGATCCGGGTCGAGTTTTCCCGGGTAAGCGCATGACCGGTCACATGGGTGACGAGAAGGTAACGGTGCAAAACCTCGAAATCGCTCGTATCGACGCTGACCGCAAGCTGCTGCTGGTCAAGGGCGCCGTTCCGGGTGCGAAGGGTGGCAAGGTATTCGTTACGCCGGCCGTGAAGACGCGTGCTGTGAAAGGAGCGAAATAATGGAACTTAAGCTCCTGAATGCCAATGGTCAGGAAGGTGCAGGCGTTAGCGCGTCGGACGTCGTGTTCGGCCGCGATTACAACGAAGCCCTGATTCACCAGGTGGTGGTTGCGTACCAGGCAAATGCCCGTAGCGGCAACCGCGCTCAGAAGGATCGTGAGCAGGTCAAGCACACGACCAAGAAGCCGTGGCGCCAGAAGGGTACGGGTCGCGCCCGTGCCGGTATGTCGTCGAGCCCGCTGTGGCGCGGCGGTGGTCGTATCTTCCCGAATTCGCCGGAAGAAAACTTTTCGCACAAGGTCAACAAGAAGATGCATCGCGCAGGTCTCTGCTCGATCTTCTCGCAGCTGGCCCGCGAAGGCCGCATCTCGGTGGTCGACGAGCTGACGCTCGAAGCACCGAAGACGAAGCTGCTGGCCGAAAAATTCAAGGCGATGGGTCTCGACTCCGTGCTGGTGATTACCGACACCGTTGACGAAAACCTGTACCTCGCGTCGCGCAACCTCGCCCACGTGGCGGTTGTCGAGCCGCGTTACGCCGACCCGCTGTCGCTGATCTACTTCAAGAAGATCCTGATCACGAAGGCTGCGGTCGCCCAGATCGAGGAGTTGCTGTCATGAGCGAGATTCGCAAGAACGATCATCGTTTGATGCAGGTCCTGCTCGCGCCGGTGGTCTCCGAAAAGGCGACGCTGGTTGCCGACAAGAACGAGCAGGTTGTGTTCGAAGTCGCGCCGGATGCCACGAAGCAGGAAGTGAAGGCTGCAGTCGAGCTGCTGTTCAAGGTGGAAGTCGATTCCGTCAACGTGCTGGTCGCGAAGGGCAAAGCCAAGCGCTTTGGTCGCTTCATGGGCAAGCGCAAGGACGTGAAGAAGGCGTACGTCTGCCTGAAGCCCGGCCAGGAAATCAACTTTGAAGCGGAGGCCAAGTAATCATGGCAATCGTGAAAGTTAAGCCGACTTCGCCGGGCCGCCGCGCGATGGTCAAGGTGGTCAACAAGGAATTGCACAAGGGCAAGCCGTTCGCGGCACTGCTCGACACGCAGTCGTCGACCGCCGGCCGTAACAACAACGGTCACATCACCACGCGTCACAAGGGTGGTGGTCACAAGCATCACTATCGTGTCGTCGATTTCCGTCGCACGAAGGACGGTATTCCAGCAAAGGTCGAGCGTCTCGAGTACGACCCGAACCGTAGCGCAAACATTGCGCTGGTCCTGTACGCAGACGGCGAGCGCCGCTACATCATTGCTCCGAAGGGTGTCACCGTCGGTCAGCAACTGATGTCGGGTTCGGAAGCGCCGATCCGCGCAGGTAACACGCTGCCGATCCGCAACATTCCGGTCGGTACGACGATTCACTGCATCGAAATGCTGCCGGGCAAGGGCGCGCAAATGGCGCGTTCGGCTGGTACGTCGGCGATGCTGCTGGCGCGCGAAGGCGTCTACGCGCAGGTTCGTCTGCGTTCGGGCGAAATCCGCCGCGTGCACGTTGAATGCCGCGCAACGATCGGTGAAGTGGGCAACGAAGAGCATAGCCTCCGTCAAATCGGTAAGGCTGGCGCAAACCGCTGGCGCGGTATCCGCCCGACGGTGCGTGGCGTTGCAATGAACCCGGTCGACCACCCGCACGGTGGTGGCGAAGGCAAGACTGCGGCAGGCCGCGATCCGGTGAGCCCGTGGGGCACGCCGACGAAGGGCTATCGCACCCGCAGCAACAAGCGCACGACGAGCATGATCGTCCAGCGCCGTCACAAGCGTTAAGGAGTAGGCAATGGCACGTTCTATTAAGAAAGGTCCGTTCTGCGACGCCCATTTGCTGAAGAAGGTTGAGGCGGCTGCAGCTACGCGCGATAAGAAACCGATCAAGACCTGGTCGCGTCGTTCGACGATCCTGCCGGACTTCATCGGTCTGACGATCGCCGTTCACAACGGCCGTCAACACGTTCCGGTGTATGTCACGGAAAACATGGTCGGCCACAAGCTTGGCGAGTTCGCACTGACCCGTACGTTCAAGGGTCACGCGGCCGACAAGAAGGCCAAGAAATAAGGGGCAATCAAGATGGAAGTGAAAGCAATTCATCGCGGTGCCCGCATCTCGGCGCAGAAAACGCGCCTTGTGGCTGACCAGATCCGCGGTTTGCCGGTCGACAAGGCGCTGAACGTTCTGACGTTCTCGCCGAAGAAGGCTGCGGGAATCGTGAAAAAGGTCGTGCTGTCGGCGATCGCGAATGCGGAGCACAACGAAGGTGCCGATATCGACGAGCTCAAAATCACGAGCATCTACATCGACAAGGCAGCGTCGCTGAAGCGTTTCACCGCGCGTGCTAAAGGCCGCGGTAACCGCATCGAGAAGCAATCCTGTCACATCACTGTGACGGTCGGGAATTAAGGGGTCATACGATGGGACAGAAAATTCATCCGACTGGCTTCCGTTTGGCCGTCAGCCGCAATTGGGCGTCGCGTTGGTACGCGAACAACAACAATTTCGCGGCGATGTTGCAGGAAGACATCGGTGTTCGTGAATACCTGAAGAAGAAGCTGAAGAACGCGTCCGTCGGCCGCGTTGTGATCGAGCGTCCTGCAAAGAACGCACGTATCACGATTTTCAGTTCGCGTCCGGGTGTCGTGATCGGCAAGAAGGGTGAAGACATCGAACTGCTGAAGTCCGAGCTGCAAAAGCGCATGGGCGTTCCGGTTCACGTCAACATCGAAGAAATCCGCAAGCCGGAAACCGACGCGCAACTGATCGCTGATTCGATCACGCAACAGCTCGAGCGCCGGATCATGTTCCGCCGCGCGATGAAACGTGCGATGCAGAACGCGATGCGTCTGGGTGCTCAAGGCATCAAGATCATGAGCGCTGGCCGTCTGAACGGTATCGAAATCGCCCGTACGGAATGGTACCGCGAAGGTCGCGTGCCGCTTCACACGCTGCGTGCAGATATCGACTACGCAACGTCGGAAGCAAAGACGACGTACGGCATCATCGGCGTGAAGGTGTGGGTCTACAAGGGCGACACGCTCGGCCGCAATGACGCACCGGTGGTCGAAGAAGTCGCCGAAGAAAAGCGTCCGCGCCGCAACGCACGTCCGGGTGGCGATCGCCGTCCGCGTCGTGATGGTGAAGGTGGTGGCCCGGCAGGTGCACGCCGTGGCGCTCCTCGTCGTGCTGGCGGTGCCGGCGGCGACGGGAAGACTGGAGAATAACGATGCTGCAACCGAAACGCAGAAAGTATCGCAAAGAGCAGAAAGGTCGTAACACCGGCGTTGCTACCCGCGGCAACGCGGTGTCGTTCGGTGAGTTCGGCCTGAAGGCTGTCGGTCGTGGCCGTCTGACCGCGCGCCAGATTGAGGCGGCGCGTCGTGCAATGACGCGTCACATCAAGCGCGGTGGCCGCATCTGGATCCGGATCTTCCCGGACAAGCCGATCTCGACCAAGCCGGCTGAAGTGCGTATGGGTAACGGTAAGGGTAACCCGGAGTACTACGTCGCTGAGATTCAACCGGGCAAGATGCTGTACGAAATGGACGGCGTAACCGAAGAACTGGCGCGCGAAGCGTTCCGTCTGGCTGCAGCGAAGCTGCCGCTGAAGACGACGTTTATCGTGCGTCAGCTCGGCGCCTAAGGAGCAAATGATGAAGGCTTCCGAGCTTCACCAGAAAGATCAGGCCGCGCTCAACAAGGAGCTGTCGGACCTGTTGAAGGCGCAATTCGGCCTGCGCATGCAACTCGCGACCCAGCAACTCACGAACACGAGTCAGCTGAAGAAGGTTCGTCGCGACATCGCACGTGTGCGGACCGTCCTGACTGAGAAGGCGAACCAGAAATGAACGATAGCGTAAAAACCTCGCTCAAGCGGACGCTGGTCGGCAAGGTCGTCAGCAACAAGATGGACAAGACGGTTACCGTGCTGGTCGAGCACCGCGTGAAGCACCCGATCTACGGCAAGTACGTGGTGCGTTCGAAGAAGTACCACGCGCATGACGACGCGAACACGTACAACGAGGGCGACCTCGTTGAAATCCAGGAAACTCGTCCGATTTCGAAGACGAAGGCTTGGGTTGTTGCTCGCTTGGTCGAGGCTGCTCGCGTCATCTAATGTCGCAAAGCTGTAGAAGTAGTTGAAATCGCAGTAAGTTTCGCTTGCAAGGCCGGGATTATTTGATATAATCTCGGTCTTCCCTCTTTATGGGACCCCGTCGCGGGCGAAGTTGGTGGGGGAAGCGGTTCGGGCGCCAGCCTGTACCGAAGGATTCACCGGATTGCGATGGCGGGTTTCGTTTGCCGTCGCTGCTGTTCTAACCCAAGCAGCCGATCGGCTGACGGGACCAAGACTGACCGGGAAGCACCATGGTGGTGTGACCGGATTAAGTTGGGAAAGATAAACCATGATCCAGACCGAAACTCGGCTTGAAGTGGCCGACAACACGGGTGCACGTGAAGTCATGTGCATCAAGGTGCTCGGCGGCTCGAAGCGTCGTTATGCCAGCATTGGCGACATCATCAAGGTGACTGTCAAAGAGGCAACGCCGCGCGGGCGCGTGAAGAAAGGCGAAATCTACAACGCCGTGGTGGTTCGTACCGCCAAGGGCGTGCGCCGTCAAGACGGCTCGCTGATCAAGTTCGACGGCAACGCAGCTGTGTTGCTCAACACCAAGCTCGAACCGATCGGTACCCGTATTTTCGGGCCTGTCACGCGCGAGTTGCGTAGCGAACGATTCATGAAGATCGTTTCGCTGGCGCCTGAAGTGCTGTAAGGAGTCGCGATGAACAAGATTCGCAAGGGTGACGAAGTAATCGTCATCACCGGCAAAGATAAGGGCAAGCGTGGCGTTGTGCTGGCCGTTCACGGCGAGACCGTGACTGTCGAGGGCATCAACCTCGTCAAGAAGCACGTCAAGCCGAACCCGATGAAGGGTACGACGGGCGGTGTGGAAGCCAAGACGATGCCGCTGCAAATTTCGAACGTCGCATTGGTCGACGCGAATGGCAAGCCATCGCGTGTAGGCATCAAGGTCGAAGGAGACAAGAAGGTCCGTTTCCTGAAGACGACCGGTGCCGTGCTGAGCGCCTGACGCTGCGGAGTAAAAAATGGCTCGTTTGCAAGAGTTTTACAAAGAAAAGGTTGTACCCGGCCTCATCGAGAAGTTCGGTTACAAGTCCGTGATGGAAGTGCCGCGCATCACCAAGATCACCCTGAACATGGGTCTTGGCGAAGCCGTCGCTGACAAGAAGATCATCGAAAACGCGGTTGGCGATCTGACGAAGATTGCGGGCCAGAAGCCGGTGATCACGAAGGCACGCAAGGCAATCGCTGGCTTCAAGATCCGTCAGGGCTATCCGATCGGTGCGATGGTCACGCTGCGTGGCCAGGCAATGTACGAATTCCTGGACCGTTTCGTGACGGTTGCGCTCCCCCGCGTGCGCGACTTCCGTGGCGTGTCGGGCAAGGCGTTCGATGGTCGCGGCAACTACAACATCGGTGTGAAAGAGCAGATCATTTTCCCCGAAATCGACTACGACAAGATCGACGCACTGCGTGGGCTGAACATCAGCATCACGACGACTGCGAAGACTGACGACGAAGCAAAGGCTCTGCTCGCCAGCTTCAAGTTCCCGTTCAGAAACTGAGGTTACCGTGGCTAAACTGGCACTGATCGAACGTGAAAAGAAGCGTGCTCGCCTCGCCGCCAAGTACGCTCCCAAGCGTGCTGCACTGAAGGCAATCATTGGCGACATGAGCAAGTCGGAAGAAGAGCATTACGCAGCCCGTCTGGAACTGCAGCAACTGCCGCGTAACTCTAACCCGACCCGTAAGCGCAATCGCTGCGCAATTACCGGTCGTCCGCGTGGCACGTTCCGTAAATTCGGGCTGGCGCGTAACAAGATTCGTGAAATCGCGTTCCGCGGCGAGATCCCTGGCCTGACCAAGGCGAGCTGGTAATAGGAGAAACATAAATGAGCATGAGTGATCCTATCGCCGATATGCTGACTCGCATCCGCAATGCGCAGATGGTCGAGAAGGTTTCGGTGACTATGCCCTCGTCGAAAGTCAAGATTGCGATTGCGCAGGTCCTGAAGGACGAAGGTTATATCGACGATTTCGCAGTGAAGTCCGAAGGTGCGAAGTCGGAATTGAACATCGTGTTGAAGTATTACGCTGGCCGTCCGGTCATCGAGCGCATCGAACGCGTCTCGAAGCCTGGTCTGCGTGTGTACCGTGGCCGTAACGACATTCCTGTGGTCATGAATGGCTTGGGCGTGGCAATCGTATCGACGCCGAAGGGCGTGATGACGGACCGCAAGGCACGTGCAACGGGCGTTGGCGGCGAAGTCATCTGCTACGTCGCTTAAGGCCGAAAGGAGAGAAACATGTCTCGAGTAGGTAAGAGCCCGATCGCGCTGCAGGGTGCGGAAGTGGCCCTGAGCGCCGACAGCATTACTGTCAAGGGTCCGCTGGGTACGATTTCGCAGGCTGGCAACAGCCTCGTGAAGGTGGTGAACGACAACGGCACGCTGAAGTTCGAGCCGGTCGATGAAAGCCGCGAAGCGAATGCGATGTCGGGCACGATGCGCGCACTGGTTGCGAACATGGTGCACGGCGTGACGAAGGGTTTCGAGCGCAAGCTGACGCTGGTTGGCGTCGGTTATCGCGCACAAGCGCAAGGCGACAAGCTGAACCTGTCGCTGGGTTTCTCGCACCCGGTGGTGCACCAGATGCCGGCTGGCGTCAAGGCAGAAACCCCGTCGCAAACCGAAATCGTGATCAAGGGGATCAACAAGCAACAAGTCGGTCAGGTCGCGGCAGAAGTGCGCGGCTACCGTCCGCCGGAGCCCTATAAGGGCAAGGGCGTGCGTTACGCCGATGAGGTTGTGATCCTCAAAGAAACGAAGAAGAAGTAAGGGTGCGCAATCATGGATAAGACTCAATCTCGCCTGCGCCGCGCTCGTCAGACGCGTATCAAGATCGCTGAGCTGCAGGTCGCGCGTCTCGCCGTGCATCGCACGAACACGCACATCTATGCGCAAGTGTTCTCGCCGTGCGGCACCAAGGTGCTCGCCAGCGCGTCGACGCTCGAAGCCGAAGTGCGTGCGCAACTGGCCGATCAATCGGGCAAGGGCGGCAACGTTGCTGCTGCGACCCTGATCGGCAAGCGCATTGCAGAAAAGGCTAAGGCTGCCGGCATCGAATCCGTCGCCTTCGACCGTTCGGGTTTCCGTTACCACGGCCGCGTGAAAGCGCTGGCTGATGCGGCGCGCGAAGCCGGACTCAAGTTCTAAGGGAAGAATTCGTCATGGCAAAGATGCAAGCTAAAGTTCAGGCTGACGAACGCGACGACGGCCTTCGTGAAAAGATGATCTCGGTCAACCGCGTGACCAAGGTCGTGAAGGGTGGCCGTATTCTCGGCTTCGCTGCACTGACCGTGGTTGGCGACGGTGATGGCCGCGTCGGTATGGGCAAGGGCAAGGCGAAGGAGGTGCCGGTCGCTGTCCAGAAGGCGATGGAACAGGCTCGCCGCAACATGTTCAAGGTGCCGCTGAAGAACGGTACCCTGCAACACGAAGTGCACGGTAAGCACGGCGCATCGACGGTCCTCCTCGCTCCGGCGAAGGACGGTACCGGCGTGATCGCTGGCGGCCCGATGCGCGCAGTGTTCGACGTGATGGGCGTGCAGAACGTCGTGGCCAAGAGCCACGGTTCGACGAACCCGTACAACCTCGTTCGTGCGACGCTCGACGGCCTGCGCAAGCAGTCCACGCCGGCCGACATCGCTGCGAAGCGTGGCAAGTCCGTCGAAGACATTCTGGGCTAAAGGTGGACACCATGTCTGATAAAACTGTCAAGGTCCAGCTCGTCAAGAGCCTGATCGGCACCCGTGAATCGCACCGTGCAACGGTGCGTGGTCTGGGTCTGCGCCGACTCAACTCGGTTAGCGAGTTGCAGGACACGCCGGCCGTGCGCGGCATGATCAACAAGGTTTCGTACCTCGTTAAGGTCATCAGCTAAGCGGCTGACCAGGACTCAAGGAGTTGATAATGGAATTGAATAACCTGAAGCCGGCTGAAGGCGCGAAGCACGCAAAGCGTCGCGTTGGTCGCGGCATCGGCTCCGGCCTCGGCAAGACCGCTGGCCGTGGTCACAAGGGTCAGAAGTCGCGTTCGGGCGGCTTTCACAAGGTTGGCTTCGAAGGCGGTCAAATGCCGCTGCAACGTCGCCTGCCGAAGCGTGGCTTCACCTCGCTGACGAAGGAATTCGTCGGTGAGGTGCGTCTCTCGGATATCGAGAAGCTGCCGGTCGACGAAGTCGATCTGCTGGCTCTCAAGCAAGCCGGCCTGGTCGGCGAGCTGATCCGTAGCGCCAAGATCATTGCAACGGGCGAGCTCAAGCGCAAGGTCGTTGTGAAGGGTCTGGGTGCGACGAAGAGCGCACGCGCTGCTATCGAAGCAGCCGGTGGCTCGTTTGCCGAGTAACGCGCAAGTTATTTGCCGTCACTAGCATTTGCATCGGAGAAGGTACTTGGCTAACAGCCCGAGTCTCGCAAAACCCGGTCGCAGCGCGGCGAAGTTTGGCGATCTGCGTCGGCGAGCAGTGTTCCTGCTGCTGGCGCTGGTCGTCTACCGTATCGGCGCGCATATTCCGGTGCCGGGTATCGACCCGGACCAACTGGCGAAGTTGTTCCAAAGCCAGTCGGGCGGCATCCTTGGCATGTTCAACATGTTCTCGGGTGGCGCGCTTTCGCGGTTCACGATTTTCGCGCTGGGGATCATGCCGTACATTTCGGCGTCGATCATCATGCAGTTGCTGGCGATTGTCTCGCCGCAGCTCGAAGCGCTGAAAAAGGAAGGGCAGGCAGGTCAGCGGAAGATTACGCAGTACACGCGGGTCTTCACGGTTGTGCTGGCGACGTTCCAGGCGTTTGGTATCGCCGTCGCGCTGGAAAATCAGCCTGGCCTCGTGATCGATCCGGGGATGGTGTTCCGGTTGACGACGGTCGTGACGCTGGTGACCGGCACGATGTTCCTGATGTGGCTGGGTGAGCAGATCACGGAGCGTGGGCTTGGTAATGGTATCTCGATCATCATTTTCGGCGGTATTGCGGCGGGTTTCCCGAACGCAATCGGTGGTCTCTTTGAACTGGTTCGAACTGGCTCGATGAGTATCATCTCGGCGATCATCGTCGTCGCGCTGATTGCTGCTGTGACGTATCTGGTGGTGTTCATCGAACGCGGCCAGCGCAAGATTCTTGTGAACTACGCGAAGCGGCAGGTTGGTAACAAGATTTACGGCGGCCAGTCTTCACATTTGCCGCTGAAGCTGAACATGTCGGGTGTGATTCCGCCGATCTTCGCATCGTCGATCATTCTCTTCCCGGCAACTATCCTGAACTGGTTCAGTTCGGGTTCGCGTACCAGCTGGTTCGCAGACACGTTGCACAACGTGGCCGAAGCCCTGAAGCCCGGTCAACCGGTGTACGTGTTGCTGTACGCGTTGGCGATCGTCTTCTTCTGCTTTTTTTACACCGCACTGGTGTTCAACAGCAGGGAAACGGCCGACAACCTGAAAAAGAGTGGCGCTTTCGTCCCAGGCATCCGCCCGGGCGATCAGACGGCGCGATATATCGACCGCATCCTCACGCGTCTGACGCTGGCCGGTGCGATCTACATCGTGTTCGTTTGCCTGCTGCCCGAATTTCTGGTGCTGCGCTGGAACGTGCCGTTTTATTTTGGTGGAACGTCGCTGCTGATCATTGTCGTCGTCACAATGGATTTCATGGCGCAGGTGCAGTCGTACGTTATGTCGCAACAGTATGAATCGCTGCTGAAGAAAGCTAATTTCAAAGGCGGCGGCGTCCCGATGCGTTGAAAGGACTTATGGCCAAAGACGATGTTATCCAGATGCAGGGCGAAGTAATCGAGAACCTGCCTAACGCTACCTTCAGGGTGAAGCTGGAAAACGGCCATGTCGTTTTGGGACACATATCCGGCAAGATGCGGATGCACTACATCCGAATTTTGCCGGGCGACAAGGTGACAGTTGAATTGACGCCTTACGATCTGTCGCGTGCGCGGATCGTGTTCCGGGCGAAGTGATTTGAAAAAAGGGTAATATCATGAAAGTGATGGCATCGGTTAAGCGCATTTGCCGCAATTGCAAGATCATCAAGCGCAAAGGCGTTGTGCGCGTGATTTGCAGCTCTGATCCGCGCCACAAACAGCGTCAAGGCTGAACGCCGCGCTTTTGCTTGCGCTTTTTGTTTGAGGAAAAACAATGGCTCGTATCGCAGGGGTTAACATCCCGAATCACCAGCACACTGAAATCGGCCTGACGGCTATATACGGTGTCGGTCGCACGCGCTCGCGCGACATTTGCGTCGCTGCTGGTGTGGCATTTTCGAAGAAGGTCAAAGACCTGACTGACGCAGACCTCGAAAAGCTGCGTGAAGAAGTCGGCAAGTTCATCGTTGAAGGCGATCTCCGCCGTGAAACGACGATGAACATTAAGCGCCTGATGGATCTCGGCTGCTATCGTGGCGTGCGGCATCGTAAGGGTCTCCCCCTGCGCGGCCAGCGTACGCGTACGAATGCCCGTACGCGCAAGGGTCCGCGTCGTGCAGCGCAATCGCTGAAGAAGTAAGCGGAACTGACAGTTACAGGAAAACGTAATGGCTAAGGCTTCGAACAACTCCGCGGCGCAACGCGTTCGCAAGAAGGTCAAGAAGAACGTCGCCGAGGGCGTGGTTCACGTTCACGCGTCGTTCAACAACACCATCATCACGATCACCGACCGTCAAGGCAACGCGCTTGCCTGGGCAACGTCGGGTGGCCAGGGCTTCAAGGGTTCGCGTAAGTCGACCCCGTTTGCAGCTCAGGTTGCAGCCGAATCGGCTGGCCGCGTGGCGATGGAATACGGCGTGAAGAACCTCGAAGTGCGGATCAAGGGCCCCGGCCCTGGCCGTGAATCGGCGGTGCGCGCGCTGCATGGTCTTGGCATCAAGATCACCGCGATCTCCGACGTGACGCCGGTCCCGCATAACGGCTGCCGTCCGCCGAAGCGTCGTCGTATCTAAGACGCTGGTTTTGCGAGCGCCTGTTGCCGCTTTCCGCGGCGGCGGGCTGCGTGCATTATTGAATTGACTAAGCCCACCGTTCGACCCAAAGGGTTCGAACTAGCGCGAGTGGAAGCATTCGCGTGACAAATTACAGAAGGAATCAACGTGGCACGTTATATCGGCCCTAAGGCCAAGCTGTCCCGCCGTGAAGGCACCGACCTCTTCCTGAAGAGCGCGCGCCGTTCGCTCGCTGACAAGTGCAAACTTGACAGCAAGCCCGGCCAGCACGGCCGCACGTCGGGAGCACGTACGTCCGACTATGGCACGCAGCTGCGCGAAAAGCAAAAAGTAAAGCGTATCTACGGCGTCCTTGAGCGCCAGTTCCGTCGCTACTTCGCTGAAGCAGATCGTCTGAAGGGCAACACGGGTGAAAACCTGCTGCAACTGCTCGAGTCGCGTCTGGACAACGTCGTGTATCGCATGGGCTTCGGCTCGACGCGTGCTGAAGCGCGTCAGCTCGTGGGCCACAAGGCAATCACGGTGAACGGCGTCGTGACGAACATTCCGTCGATGCAAGTGAAGGCTGGCGACGTCGTCGCCGTGCGCGAACAGAAGCGCAAGCAGGCTCGTATCATCGAAGCCCTGTCGCTCGCTGAACAAGGCGGCATGCCGAGCTGGGTCGCGGTCGACGCGAAGAAGTTCGAAGGTACCTTCAAGCAGAAGCCGGAACGCAGCGACATCGCTGGCGACATCAACGAAAGCCTGATCGTCGAATTGTATTCGCGGTAATCGGATTGACGGCCGGGGCGCCCTGATTGCGTTGCGCAAGGGGGCGTCTCGGCTGTTTATTTTCAGGTTGTTACCGGTCAGCCTTATCGGTGTAACGAGCCGAGGGTATTGAAAAGGAAAACCTATGCAAACCAGTTTGTTGAAGCCCAAGATCATCGCAGTTGAATCGCTTGGCGAGAGCCATGCGAAAGTGGTCATGGAACCGTTTGAACGCGGTTATGGCCACACCTTGGGTAACGCGCTTCGGCGCGTTCTGTTGTCGTCGATGGTGGGCTATGCGCCGACCGAAGTGACGATCGCAGGCGTCGTGCATGAGTATTCGACGCTCGACGGTGTGCAAGAGGACGTGGTCAACCTGTTGTTGAACCTGAAGGGTGTCGTCTTCAAGCTGCATAACCGCGACGAAGTGACGGTTACGCTGCGCAAGGAAGGCGAAGGCGTGGTCACCGCCGGCGATATCGAACTCGCACACGATTGCGAAATCATCAACCCGGATCACGTGATTGCGCATCTGTCGAAGGGCGGCAAGCTCGACGTGCAGATCAAGGTCGAAAAGGGCCGCGGCTATGTGCCGGGCAACGTGCGTCGTTACGGCGAAGAGTCCGCCAAGATCATCGGCCGTATCGTGCTGGACGCGTCGTTCTCGCCGGTTCGTCGCGTGAGCTACGCAGTCGAAAGCGCTCGTGTCGAGCAGCGCACCGACCTCGACAAGCTCGTGATGAACATCGAAACCAACGGTGTGATTTCACCGGAAGAAGCGATCCGTCAATCGGCGCGCATTCTGGTTGATCAGCTGTCGGTGTTCGCGGCGCTGGAAGGTACTGAAGCAGCGGCGGAAGCGCCGTCGCGCGCACCGCAGATCGATCCGATCCTGCTGCGCCCGGTCGACGATCTCGAACTGACGGTTCGTTCGGCGAACTGCCTGAAGGCTGAGAACATTTACTACATCGGCGACCTTATCCAGCGTACCGAAAACGAGCTGCTCAAGACGCCGAATCTGGGTCGCAAGTCGCTGAACGAGATCAAGGAAGTTCTGGCGTCGCGCGGTCTGACGCTCGGCATGAAGCTCGAAAACTGGCCGCCGGCTGGTCTCGACAAGTAAGCCGACGAGTCGTTCGGGTGTAACCCCGCGAGTTGCACCGCTGTACCGTACTGGCAAAGACGCGGATTTTCCTTTAAAATCCGCGTCTTGTCTTTTTTCAATACCGGCCCGTGCGCTCACTGTTCGCTGTCGATGAGGCAGAATGAGTGCGATAGAAGAGCTGGACCAAAACTTTGAACCGAAGGAATTAACATGCGTCACCGTCATGGTCTGCGGAAACTGAACCGCACGAGCAGCCACCGTCTGGCAATGCTCCGTAACATGTCCAACTCGCTGATCGAGCACGAAGTCATCAAGACCACGCTGCCGAAGGCCAAGGAACTCCGTAAAGTCGTCGAGCCGCTGATCACGCTCGGCAAGAAGCCTTCGCTGGCAAACCGTCGTCTGGCGTTCAACCGCCTGCGCGATCGTGACTCGGTCACCAAGCTGTTCGAAGTGCTCGGTCCGCGCTATGCAACGCGTCCGGGCGGCTACCTGCGCGTGCTGAAGTTCGGCTTCCGTGTTGGCGACAACGCGCCGATGGCTCTGGTCGAATTGCTCGACCGTCCGGAAGTTGAAGAAACGGAAGTGCAAGAAGCCGAGTAAGTTATTTAGCTTCGACAAAGAGCCAGGCACATCGCCTGGCTTTTTTTTGGGCGGCAGATTTTTCATCGATGTCGAAAGCTGTGTCGCGGTGACCAAATGCCGCGGCCGCGCCGTATGGCGTTCTGCGGGGCCATAGGGCTAGGTGATACGATATTGGGATCGAAATCCTGCGCCGGCGGAGCTTGGTGTGTGTATGAATGTGACCTTGGTGCTGACAACGGTGCCGGATGCGGCAGTCGCTCAAAAGCTCGCCGGCGACGCGCTCGTCGCGCGCCTTTGCGCGTGCGTTACGCAGCTAGGTAGCGTGCAGTCGAGCTATCACTGGCAGGGCACGATCGAATCCGCGCAGGAGTTCCAGCTGCGGTTCAAGACCAGCGCCGCTCGCGCGCTCGAACTGGAGCAATACATTCAGGCTCACCATCCCTACGACACGCCGGAAATCCTTTCATGGCAAGCGACGGCCTCCGCCGCCTATGGCCAGTGGATCACTGCTGAAACCCAACGCCCTCTTCATGTTTAACGGTCTCGACCGGCGCGCGCGCGCTGCGCTGCGCACCGTATTCTTTCTGCTCGGCTTCGTGTTCCTCGCGCAAGTCGTCACTTTCGCGCGCGCCGCGGATGACTTCCTCGACCCGTCCGTCGCATTCCGGTTCAGCGCGACCGAGCAGCCCGGCGAAGTGGTCGTCACGTACAAGATTGCGGACGGGTACTACATGTACCGGGAGCGCTTCGCGTTCGCGACCCGCAACGGCACGGCGACGCTTGGTGAGCCTCAACTGCCGGCCGGTCACGTGAAGTTTGATCAGACGTTCAACAAGAATGTCGAGACGTATCGCAACGAGCTGACGATTCGTGTTCCGGTCAAGCAGGCTGCCGGACCGTTCGATGTTGCGGTGACGTCGCAGGGCTGTGCCGACGCAGGCATCTGCTATCCCCCGATGGAACGCGTGTACCACGTGAGCGGAGCGGCGCTGCAGCCGGCGGGCAGCGGTGCAGCGCCCCCAACCGCGCAACAATCGGCCGTCGCTGACGACGAACCTTGGTACGAACGCGCGACCAGTGCCAACTACGCGCAGTCGCTGCTGCAGCGTGGCGGCTTCTTTGCGATCGTTGGGCTTTATTTCGTTGCGGGCGCGATTCTGAGCCTGCTGCCGTGCTCGTATCCGATGATTCCGATTCTGTCGGCGATCATCATCGGAGAGGGGGCGCGCGTCACGCGTGGGCGTGGTTTCGCGCTGTCGCTCGCGTATGTAATCGGCATGGCGCTGGTGTACACGGCGCTGGGGGTTGCGGCGGCCCTCGTCGGACAGAGTCTCGGCGCATGGCTGCAAAATCCGTGGGTGCTCGGCGCGTTCGGTGTGCTTCTGACGATTTTCGCGCTGCTGCTGATCGCCGGTGTGGATCTCGAACTGCCGCCGCGTTGGCGCGACCGCATGTCGAGCGCTTCGGTGGGGCGCTCGGGCGGTAAATTTACCGCGGTCGCCGCGATGGGCGCGCTGTCGGCGCTGGTCGTCGGCGCCTGCATGACGGCGCCGCTTTTTGCGGTGCTCGCGTTCATTGCGCATACCGGCAATGCCGTGCTCGGCGGCGCGGCGTTGTTCTCAATGGGCATCGGGCTCGGGGTGCCGCTGCTGATCATTGGCCTCGGCGCGGGGACGCTGCTGCCGCGCGCGGGCAAGTGGATGGACAGCGTAAAAGTGTTCTTCGGCGTCGTTCTACTCGCCGCGGCCCTGTGGATCGTTTGGCCCGTGCTCGGCGGGGCTGCGTCGATGCTGTTGAGCGCGCTCTGGCTGCTGATCGCCGCGGTTGCGCTCGGCCTGTTCGCCAAGTCGGTTGCGGGCGGCTCGATATGGCACCGGCTTGGCCGGGCGGTCGGTGTCGTGATGGCGATCTGGGCGGCCGCGCTTCTAGTCGGCCTCGCGGCGGGATCGTCGGATCCGCTGCGACCGCTGGCGGTGCTCGCGGCTCGCGCCGGCAATCAGTCGAGCGTCGCGAAAAATGGCTCCAGCGCGGCAGCGACGGCGTCGCAAAGCGATTTGACGTTCGCGCCGGTACGTTCATCGGACCAACTCGACCACGCCGTCAAAACGGCCGCACAGCCTGCCATGCTGGATTTTTACGCGGACTGGTGCGTGAGCTGCAGGGAGATGGAGAAATTCACTTTCAGCGACCCGCGCGTTCAGGCGAAGCTGAAGCAGATGAATCTGCTGCGCGCCGACGTCACCGCGAACAATACCGACGACCAGGCGCTGCTCAAGCGCTTCAACCTGTTCGGGCCGCCGGGGATTATTTTCTTCGATCAGGGTGGCAAGGAAGTGCTGCGGGTGGTCGGCTACGAATCGGCGGATAAATTCCTGCGCACGCTGGATCGAGCCAGGGCATCGGGGGTGTAATCGAACGCCGTGACGCATTGCCTGGCCGCCTGGCCAAGACGGTGTAAGCGAGCAGCATGAAAAAACGGAGGCGAACCCCTAAGGTTCGCCTCCGTTTTTTTCTCGACCGCCGCGCGCTAAACCGCGCCCGACTTACTTCTGCGAACGCAGGATCTTTGCGGCATCCAGCGCGAAATACGTCAGCACGCCGTCCGCACCGGCACGTTTGAACGCGAGCAGCGATTCCATCATGACCTTGTCGTGATCGAGCCAGCCGTTCTGCGCGGCGGCCTTCAGCATCGCGTATTCGCCGCTCACCTGGTACACGTACGTCGGAAACTGGAACTCGTCTTTCACGCGGCGCACGATGTCCAGATACGGCATGCCCGGCTTGACCATCACCATGTCCGCGCCTTCGTTAATGTCGGCCTGCACCTCGCGCAACGCCTCGTAAGAATTGGCGGGGTCCATCTGGTAGGTCATCTTGTTGCTCTTGCCGAGATTCGTCGCGGAACCGACGGCATCGCGGAACGGGCCGTAGAACGCCGAAGCGTACTTCGCCGCGTACGCCATGATGCGCGTATGGATATGGTCCTCACTTTCGAGCATTTCGCGGATCGCGCCGATGCGGCCGTCCATCATGTCCGACGGCGCAACGATATCGACGCCGGCTTCTGCCTGCACACGCGCCTGCTCGACGAGGATCTCGACGGTTTCGTCGTTGATCACGTAACCGGTTTCGTCGAGCACGCCATCCTGACCGTGACTCGTGTAGGGATCGAGTGCGACGTCGGTGAGCACGCCAAGCTCCGGGAAATTCTTCTTCAATTCACGCACCGCGCGCGGGATCAGGCCTGCCGGGTTGGCCGCTTCGCGGCCGTCGGGCGTTTTCAGCGAGGGCTCGATCGCGGGAAACAGTGACAAAACCGGAACGCCCAGTTCGACGCACTGCTCGGCGACGCCCATCAGCAGATCGACCGACACGCGCTCGACGCCCGGCATCGACGGCACGGCCTGCCGCACGTTGGTGCCTTCGACGATGAATACGGGGTACATCAGATCGTTGGTGGTGAGGATGTTTTCGCGCATCATGCGACGCGAGAAGTCGTCACGGCGCATGCGGCGCGGACGGTAGTGCGGGTAGAAGCTCATATCGAATCGAAGATCGTGGATAGGTGGAGTGGACAAATCGCGCCTGGCTCCGCTCCCGGAAACTTTTCGAGACAATGGTATATCATACCGATCGAGCAAGGCGCCTAGCGCTGACCTCCCCGCTTCTCCTCCCTGAGCGGGTGCCTGTCGTTTTTCGATTAGGCTGTTTGACCCGCCGTTCAAGCGGCGGGTTTTTTTATGTGCGACCGCAAACGTGCTCTGATGCGGGATCTCCAGCCATGTCACGCGCTGCGGAATTCCAGCATCGAAATGCGTTCAGCCTGCGGCCGGCGTTTCGCCTGTTTCGCCCGCTGCATCCGGGATCAGCCAGCTCTCGATCAGTTCATGCGCTTCATCGAGCCCCGTTCGCTTGAGCGCCGAAAAGAGCTGCGCGGTCAATTCGCCGCGATAGCCCGCGGCCCGATATTCGGCCAGTCCCTTCTGCGCGGTGCGCAACGCATTCGTGCTTTCCTGACGTGTCAATTTGTCGCATTTGGTGAGCAGCGTGTGGATCGGCTTGCCGGTCGGCGCGAACCACTCGATCATGCGTCGATCGAGCTCCGTCAGCGGACGGCGCGAATCCATCATCAGGATCATGCCGCGCAGTTGTGAGCGCGATTGCAGATACGTGGACAGCAGCGCTTCCCAGTGCGCCTTTGCCGCGCCCGGCACTTCCGCATAGCCGTAGCCCGGCAGGTCGACCAGATAGGCGGCCGGCTCATCCGCCTTGCCGACCGAAAAATAATTGATGTGCTGCGTGCGGCCGGGGGTCTTACTCGCGAACGCAAGTCGCTTCTGATTGCAGAGCACGTTGATCGCGGTCGACTTGCCCGCGTTCGAGCGTCCCGCGAAAGCGATCTCGGGCTGCGCGGTGGCCGGCAGGTCTCGCAGATGATTGACGGTGGTATAGAAGCGGGATTCGTGGAGCAGGAAGTGCATGATGGAAGCCAGATAGGAGACGCCGCGGAGCCCGCAGGGGGAACGGGGTCAAGCCCGACTGGCGTCTAAGCGATTAGCGAGTTATTGTACAATACGATGGTTTACTGAAAACCTTGGGAGGCCGCCCCACGTGCCTTGGCGGCTCCTGGCGGTCACTCGGTCGCCGTCGTCGTACTTTGCAGAACCTCTAAAATCCCACAAGACGAGACAGGGTGTGCGAATGAATCGACTGTGCAAGACTCTGATGGTGCTTCATGTAACGGCAGGTCTTTCAGGTTTGGCAATTCAGGCACGAGCAGCAGATCCGGCAAAGCCGGACATCAATCGGGGACAGGCAATCGCGGTACAGGTATGTGCGTCATGTCACGGCGCAGACGGCAACAGTGCCGGTGGCGCATACCCGAAGCTGGCGGGCCAGCATCCTGAGTATCTCGTCAAGCAGCTTAGAGATTTCAAGACTCAGCCGGGCGCCAAACAGGCCGCGCGCAACAATGCGATCATGGCGGGCATGGCTGCCGCACTTTCCGATCAGGACATGATCAACGTCGCGGCTTACTTTTCGACGCAGACGCCCAAGCCAGGCTATGCACATAACAAGAACACCGTCGCGCAGGGTCAGCAGATCTATCGCGGTGGGATTGCCGACCGCGGCGTGCCGGCCTGTGCCGCCTGCCACGGGCCCACGGGGCAGGGCATTCCGATTCAGTATCCGCGCCTGTCGGGGCAGTGGGCCGAGTACTCGGTGACGCAGTTGGCCGCGTTCACGCAAGGTCCGGGCGCTCGTAATAACAACGACGCGATGCATGCGATAGCATCGCGTCTGTCGGACAACGAGATCAAGGCGGTTGCCGACTACATCGCGGGCCTGCATTAAGCGGCTCGCCCGCGCGAATCCAACCGGCCCGGCGAGGCCGGTGAAAAACAAGAAAAGGGTGAGGGTGTCGTAGCTACGACAGCCCTTCACCCTTTTTTGCTGTTCAGTCGGAGTTTGAATGAGCGTCACCACGTCGGGTCTGCAGTCGAAGTCGGGCAATCGCGTCATGCGCAGCACCATCGAGCTCCTGAGCTCGATGCGTTTCGCCATCGCGCTGCTCGTGATTCTGTCGATCGCCAGCATCATCGGTACCGTCCTCACGCAGGACGATCCGTATCCCAACTACGTCAACCAGTTCGGTCCGTTCTGGGCGGACATCTTCCGCGCGCTGAGCCTCTACACGGTGTACAGCTCGTGGTGGTTCATGCTGATCCTCGGCTTCCTGATGGTGTCGGTGTCGCTGTGCGTGATCCGCAATGCGCCGAAGATGGTCGCCGACGCGAAGAGCTGGAAGGACAAGGTTCGCGAAGGCAGCCTGCGCGCGTTCCATCACAAGGGCGAGTTCGCGGTGCACGGCTCGCGCGCGCAGTCGGCCGCAGTGCTCGCCAAACTGTCGGCAAAGCTCGGCTACAAGTTCGTCACGCGCGAGTCGGACGGCGCGACGCTGATCGCCGCGAAGCGCGGTGCGCTGACGAAGTTCGGCTACATCTCCGCGCATATCGCGATTGTCGTGATCTGTCTCGGCGGCCTGCTCGACAGCAATCTGCCGATCAAGCTGCAAATGTGGCTGTTCGACAAGTCGCCGATCAACTCGAACACGGTGATCAACGAGATTCCGCCCGAGCATCGGCTGTCGCAATCGAACCCGACGTTTCGCGGCTACGCGTGGGTGCCCGAAGGGCAGCACGTGTCGACCGCGATCCTGAATCAGCCCAGCGGCTCGCTGATCCAGGATCTGCCGTTTTCCATCGAGCTCAACAAGTTCATCGTCGATTACTACTCGACCGGCATGCCGAAGCTGTTCGCGAGCGACATCGTCGTGATCGATCACAAGACCGGCGCGCGTGTGCCGGCGCGCGTCGAGGTCAACAAGCCGTTCGAATACGACGGCGTGTCGATTTACCAGTCGAGCTTCCAGGACGGCGGCTCGCAGATGCAGATGACCGCCTATCCGATGACCGGCCCGAGCGCGAAGACCTCGCCCTTCGGTGGCACGATCGGCGGCAACGCGCCATTGAGTTCCGCGACGCCGCTCGCCGACGGTCAGACCGTCGAGTTCACCGACTTCCGCGCGATCAACGTCGAAAATATTTCCAACGGCAGCGGCCAGAACGACGCGCGCGGGGTTGCCGCGCAACACTCGCTGAAGGAAGCGTTCGACGAGCGCCTCGGCTCGGGCGCGAAGACCTCGAAGCCGCTCGATCTGCACAATGTCGGCCCGTCGGTGCAGTACAAGATTCGCGGCAAGGACGGCCAGGCGCGCGAATACAACAACTACATGCTGCCCGTCGACGTGAACGGCGAGAAGATGTTCCTCGCCGGCATGCGCCTGAATCCCGACGATCCGTTCCGCTACCTGCGCATTCCCGCCGACAGCGGCGGCACGCTCAAGGAATGGATGAATCTGCGCGCCACGCTCGAAGACCCGAACCAACGCGCCATCGCCGCGCATCAGTTCGCGCAGCGCTCGGTGCCGGGCTCGAATGCGGAATTGCAGCAGCATCTGGAGGAAAGCGCGTTGCGGGTGCTGACCCTTTTTGCAGGCGCCGACGGCAACATGAAGATGCCGAATGGCGAAACGCTCGGCGGCTTCCAGGCGATCGCTGCATTCATCGACCGGTCGGTACCGAAGGGCGAGCAGGAAAAAGCCGCGAGTCTGCTGCTGCGCATGCTCGAAGGCGTGACGTGGGACTTGTGGCAACTGTCGCGCCAGCAGCTCGGCGAGCCCGCCGCGCCGGCCAACGCGGACACGAACCGCTTCATCCAGAGTTCGCTTAATGCGATATCCGACAGCTTTTTGTATGGATCGCCGGTCTATTTGCAGCTTGACTCATTCAAGCAGGTGCAAGCTTCGGTATTTCAGTTGACGCGCGCGCCGGGCAAAAAAGTCGTGTATCTTGGCAGCCTGCTTCTCGTATTGGGCATCTTTTCGATGTTCTACGTCCGCGAACGGCGTCTGTGGTTCTGGCTCAAGGATACGGACCATGGCACGAGCGTCGTGATGGCGATGTCGAGCGCGCGTAAGACGCTAGACTTCGAGAAGGAGTTCGTCCAGACGCGTGATGCCGTGAGCGCCGCACTGGGCGCAAAACTCATCGAAGCAGCCGAAGCCACCCCGGCCGCTAAGGCCGCCGCAGCGTCGGCAAGCTCACAGGATTCGACCCGGTAAGATCATGGACTTGACTCAGGTTTCCTCCTCCTCTTCTGCTTCGCGCGCCGACAAGGCGTTTGCGAGCAGCACGCCCGAACTCTCGCACTTCGACGAACGGCCGTTCCTGAAACGGCTCGGTATGCTCGATTGGCTGTTCGCACTCGCGCTCGTCGGGGGCGCCGGGTTCGCGCTGTCGCGCTACTACCCGTTCATGAATTACTACGACAAGCTGGTGCTGGTGTGCTCAGTGCCGGCTTTCGTGGTGCTCGGCTGGCGCTGGAAGCCGGTTCGTCCGCTGATGGTGGGTATTGCTGCGCTGTCGGTGCTTGCGATCCAGATCTACCACGGTGATCTGAGCCGCGCCGACAACGCGTTCTTCCTCAAGTATTTTCTGTCGAGCCAGTCCGCGATCCTGTGGATGAGCGCGTTGTTCGTGTTCGCGACCGTGTTCTACTGGATCGCGCTGCTGTCGCGCTCGCCGACCGGCGCCGCGATCGGCTCGAAGATGACCTGGGCGGCGGTGCTGATGGGCTTCGTCGGCATGATGGTGCGCTGGTACGAGTCGTACCTGATCGGCTCGGACGTCGGCCATATTCCGATTTCGAATCTGTATGAAGTGTTCGTGCTGTTCAGCCTGATCACTGCGCTGTTTTACCTGTATTACGAGCAGCACTACAACACGCGTGCGCTCGGCGCGTTCGTCCTGCTCGTGATCAGCGCGGCCGTCGGCTTCCTGATGTGGTACTCGGTCTCGCGCGACGCGCAGCAGATCCAGCCGCTCGTGCCGGCGCTGCAAAGCTGGTGGATGAAGATTCACGTGCCGGCGAATTTCATCGGCTACGGCAGCTTCGCGCTGTCGGCGATGGTCGGCGTCGCGTATCTGGCCAAGGAACGCGGCGTGCTCGCGGATCGTCTGCCGGCGCTCGACGTGCTCGACGACCTGATGTACAAGTCGATCGCGGTCGGCTTCGCGTTCTTCACGATCGCGACGATTCTCGGCGCGCTGTGGGCCGCCGAAGCGTGGGGCGGCTACTGGAGCTGGGACCCGAAGGAGACGTGGGCGCTGATCGTGTGGCTGAACTACGCGGCGTGGCTGCACATGCGTCTGATGAAGGGCCTGCGCGGTGCGGTCGCCGCATGGTGGGCGCTGACCGGCCTGCTGGTCACGAGCTTCGCGTTCCTCGGCGTGAACATGTTCCTGTCGGGCTTGCATAGCTACGGCAAGCTGTAAGATCCGCCTCGCTGAACCGACTAAGAACCGCCGCGTGCTTTCGCACCGGCGGTTTTTTTATGGCCGATGGAATATTCGTGGCGCCCCGGTGTTCTCCAGTCAAGCACCTGAGCAAGTACCCGTGGATGACAGACGCCCGCAAACGGGCGATCATCAATATGGCTCCGCAACGCGCGCGACGCGGCGGGCCGGCAAGGAGCAGCACGATGTGGATCAAGCGAAGCGACAGAATTCAACTGACCGGCGATGACATCGCGCGCAGCGAAATCACGCCGCGGCACGTGTTCGAGAACCGTCGACGCATCCTGCAGGCAGCGGGCGCGATGGCGCTCGGCAGCCTGATCGGCGTGAGCGGCGAGGCGCTCGCGACCTACTCGTCGCCCGATCCGAAGGCGCAGAAGCTGGCGGCGAAAACCAACACCAGGTTCGTCGCGCTCGACAAGCTCACGCCGTACAAGGACATCACCACCTACAACAATTTCTACGAGTTCGGCACCGACAAATCCGACCCCGCGCAGCACGCGGGCACGTTGCGGCCGCATCCGTGGAAGGTGAGCGTCGAGGGCGAGATCAAGAATCCGAAGGTGTATGACATCGACGACCTGCTGAAGCTCGCGCCGCTCGAGGAACGTGTGTACCGGCATCGCTGCGTCGAAGGGTGGTCGATCGTGGTGCCGTGGATCGGCGTGTCGCTGTCCGAGTTGATCAAGCGCGTCGAGCCGACCAGCAACGCGAAGTACGTGCAGTTCATCACGCTCGCCGATCCGTCGCAGATGCCCGGACTGTCGGAGCCCATACTCGACTGGCCTTACTCCGAAGGCCTGCGTATGGACGAAGCGATGCATCCGCTGACGCTGCTGACGATGGGCCTCTATGGCCAGGTGCTGCCGAATCAGAACGGCGCGCCGATTCGCGTCGTGGTGCCGTGGAAGTACGGCTTCAAGAGCGCGAAGTCGCTCGTGAAAATCCGCTTCATCGACAAGCAGCCGCCGACCAGTTGGAACACGTACGCGTCGAACGAATATGGGTTTTATTCGAACGTGAATCCGAATGTCGACCATCCGCGCTGGAGCCAGGCCACCGAACGGCGCATCGGCGAAGACGGCTTTTTCACACCGAAACGCAAGACCCTGATGTTCAACGGCTACGGCGATCAGGTCGCATCGCTCTATCAGGGCATGGATCTGAAGAAGAACTTCTAGGGCGAGCGCGATGGCTTCCGATACGCAAACTGTTACCCGCAACGAGCCTGCGACACGGCGCACGGCGCCGCTGTCGGCTGCGAAGCCACGTCCCGCGGGCGGCGCAAGCTGGGTCGTACCGGCGAAGGTGGCGGTCTTCATCGCGGCGCTGTACCCACTCGCGCGCCTTGTGCTGTTCGGCCTGACCGACCGGCTCGGCGCGAACCCGATCGAATTCATCACGCGCTCGACCGGCCTGTGGACGCTCGTGTTCCTGTGCATCACGCTTACGGTGACGCCGCTGCGCCGTCTGACCGGCGTCGCCGCGTTCGTGCGTTTCCGGCGCATGCTCGGGCTGTACACGTTCTTCTACGCGACGCTGCATTTCACCACGTACCTGTGGTTCGACAAGTGGTTCGACGTCGCGGAGATTCTGAAGGACATCGGCAAGCGGCCGTTCATTACGGTGGGATTCGCCGCGTTCGTAATGCTGATTGCGCTGGCGGTGACGTCTCCGCGCGCGATGGTGCGCAAGCTTGGACGTCGCTGGCAGACGCTGCATCGCGCGATCTACGTGATCGGCGCGCTGGCGATCCTGCATTTCTGGTGGATGAAGGCGGGCAAGCACGATCTGCTGCTGCCGAAGATTTACGGCGCAGTGATGATCGCGTTGCTGGGGTGGCGGCTGGTGGTGTGGATACGTGAGCGAAGTATCAAAACGCGCCGACGGTGACGGCGAGCAGATAACGCGTCACACACGCAGATGCAAAGAAAAATGGCGATGCCAGTCGGCATCGCCATTTTCGTTGCTGCGCTTTACCGTTGGCTCTGCAGCCGGTTCCGATGTTTACACCGGCAGAATCGTTTCGCCCGCAAACAGCTGCTTGACCTCTTCGCGCGCACGAACCACATGCGCCTGTGTACCATCCACCATCACCTCGGCGGCGCGCGCACGGGTGTTGTAGTTCGAGCTCATCACGAAGCCGTAAGCGCCGGCCGAGCGGATCGCGAGCAGATCGCCGGGTTCGACCGCGAGCAGCCGTTCGCGGCCGAGCCAGTCGCCGCTTTCGCAGACGGGGCCGACCACGTCATAGATGTGCGAGGGGACTTTGCGCTTCACGACCGGCTCGATTGCGTGATACGCGTCGTACATCGCCGGGCGCGCGAGATCGGTCATCGCCGCGTCGACGATCGCGAAGTTCTTGTCCTCGCCCGGCTTCAGAAACTCGAGCCGCGTGAGCAGTATTCCCGCATTGCCGACCAGCGAACGCCCCGGCTCGAAATAGACTTCGCGATGACCATGGCCGCGCGCCTCGATGCGATCGAGCACCGTGCGCACGAACTCGCCGATTTCCGGCGGCGTTTCGTCGTCGTAGGTAATGCCGAGGCCGCCGCCGACGTCGATATGGCGAATCTTCACGCCGTCCTGCTCGATCCGCTCGACGAGTTCCAGCACCTTGTCGATCGCGTCGAGATAGGGCGCGACTTCGGTGATTTGCGAGCCGATATGGCAGTCGATGCCGACCAGCTCGAGATTCGCCATTGCCGCGGCTGCCTGATAAGTGGCACGCGCATCGTCGAACGCAACCCCGAACTTGTTCGTCTTCAGGCCGGTGGAAATGTACGGGTGCGTTTTCGCGTCGACGTCGGGATTCACGCGCAGCGACACCGGCGCCTTCTTGCCCATCTCGCCCGCCACCGCGTTCAGGCGATCGAGTTCGGGAATCGATTCGACGTTGAAGCATTTGACGCCTGCCGCGAGCGCATCGCGCATTTCGCTCGCCTGCTTGCCGACGCCCGAAAACACGGTGTTTTCCGCTTTGCCGCCGGCCGCGAGCACGCGCGCGAGTTCGCCGCCCGACACGATGTCGAAGCCCGCGCCGAGGCGTGCGAACACGTTCAGCACCGCGAGATTGCTGTTGGCTTTGACGGCCACGTGCACGCTCGCTCGACGCCCGGCGCAGGCGCCCGCATAGGCGTTCCACGCGGCGGTCAGCGCGGCGCGCGAATAAACGTAGAGCGGCGTGCCGAACTGCTCGGCGAGGGAAACGGCGGACACGCCTTCGGCGTGCAGTACGCCGTCGACGTAGTCAAATGCGGATCGAGTCATGCGAAAGTCTTATTGAGCGGAAGGGACGGCAGAGGCGGGCCGCGGCACTGCCGGAGCCGATGCCGCGGATGCGGGCGGCGTCGTGAGTTGGTCTTCGGGAGCAAGCGTGAGCGGCGTGCCCGAGGTGTCCGGGATCGAGCCCATGTCGGCTGCGCTGCCGCTAGCCGGTTGCGTTTGATCGGTCGACGGCGTTTGCGTGCGGTGAGCCGGCGGGGCGGGCAGCGGCGGTACGGTTGGCAGATAGAGCGAGCCGCGTTGGCCGCAGCCGGTGAGCGCACAACCTGCGAGAATGGCTAAAACCGCTACAATCGCGCGGCCGGGCGCTGCCGCGCGCATCCGAGTTTCAACTCGCATGACTGTCCCTGAATGAATAATCGATGGAGTTTAGCATGTCCGATAGTGATTACCTGACCCGTGCGGAAGCCGTGCTGACCGCCATCGAGAGCGCGCTCGACGACATCGACGCCGACATCGAACTCGAGCGCAGCGGCAACGTTCTGACGCTCGAATTCGAGAACCGCACGAAGATCATCGTCAACCTTCAGCCGCCGATGAGCGAGATCTGGATCGCGGCGAAGGCCGGCGGTTTTCACTTCCGTTTCGTCGACGGTGAATGGCGCGATACACGCAGCGGCTCGGAGTTTTTCGCCGCGCTGTCGCAGTATGCGACGCAGCAGGCCGGGGAGCCGGTGCATTTCGCCGCGCAATAAGCGTGGCGTGACGAGCGCAAAGCTCGAGGCACGCTCAAAACGAAACCGCCGCGTATCGAACGCGGCGGTTTTTCATTTCTAACCGGACATCGACGCGGCCTCAGTGACCGCGGAACAGGTTCATGATGTCCTGCTTTTCCTGCTCGCCGACCTGCTCCGGTGCTGCTGCGGCGGCGCTCGCCTCGGCATCGAGCGTTGCCTGACTGACGCCGACCGTCGCGATGAAGCCGTGCCCGGGCGTGAAGTCGTCGAAATAAAGCTCCGAGCCTATTTCGCTGACGTCGTCCGGGCGGCCCATCTTGTACTCGGGCACTCCCTTCAGCGCGCGTCCCATGTACTCGATCCACACCGGCAGCGCGAGGCCGCCGCCGGTTTCCTTGTCGCCGAGGCTGCGTGGGTTGTCGTAGCCAATCCATGCGATCGCCGTGAGCGTGTGCTGATAGCCGGCGAACCACGCGTCGCGTGAATCGTTGGTCGTGCCGGTCTTGCCGGCGAGATCGGTGCGCTTGAGCACGTTGCTCTTCGCGCCGGTGCCGCGCTGCGCGACGCTTTGCAGCAGGCTGTTCATCACGTAGGCGTTGCGCGGCTGGATCGCGAACGGTGCGTTTTGCCCGGCCACGAGCGGCTGCGCGCGCGAGACGACCATGCCGCGCTGATCGGTGACCTCGGCAATCAGATACGGATTGATCCGGTAGCCGCCGTTCGGGAACACCGAGAACGCGCCCGCCATCTGCAGCGGCGTCACGAGACCCGCGCCGAGCGCCATCGGCAGATAGGCGGGGTGGCGGTCCGCGTCGAAGCCGAAGCGCGTGATGTATTGCTGCGCGTACTTCGGGCCGATCTGGTTCAGGATGCGGATGGACACGAGGTTCTTCGACTTCTGCAGCGCGGTGCGCATCGTCATCGGACCGTCGAAGCCGCCGCCGTAGTTTTTCGGCTCCCACGCCTGGCCACCGGTCTCCGCGGCGCTGAAAAAGAGCGGTGCGTCGTTGATGATCGTGGCGGGCCCAAGGCCCTTTTCGAGCGACGCCGAGTAGATGAACGGCTTGAAGCTCGAGCCCGGCTGACGCCACGCCTGCGTCACATGATTGAACTTGTTCTTGTTGAAGTCGAAGCCGCCGACCAGCGAGCGGATCGCGCCGTCCTGCGGCACCACCGAGATGAACGCGCCTTCCACTTGCGGCAATTGCGTGATCGACCAGTCGCCGTCGTCGTTCTTCACGAGCCGCACGATCGCGCCGGGCCGGATGCGCTGATTCGGCTGCGCGCGCGGGCCGAGCGCGAACTGCGCATAGCGCAGGCCGTCACCCTGAATCGTTGCGACATTGCCGTCGATGAAGGCCGCCTGCACCTGTTTCGGGCTCGCCGCCGTGACGACTGCCGCGATGATTTCGCCGTTGTCGGGATGCTCGAGCAGCGCGTCGTCGATAGCCTGCTCGCGCTCATCGGCGTCGGCCGGCAGATCGATGAACGCCTCCGGGCCGCGATAGCCGTGACGGCGCTCGTAGTCCATCAGGCCTTTGCGCACCGCGCGATAGGCCACGTCCTGATCGGCCGAGTCGATCGTGGTCACGACGTTCAGGCCGCGCGTATAGGCTTCTTCGCGATACTGCGCGTACATCATCTGCCGCACCATTTCCGCGACGTATTCCGCGTGCACGCTGTACTCCTTACCCATGCCCTTCACGACGAGCCGCTGCCGGCTCGCCTCGTCGTACTGTTCCTGAGTGATGTAGTGCAATTCGTACATGCGCTGCAGGATGTATTCTTGGCGTACCTTCGCGCGCTTCGGATTGACGACCGGGTTATACGCCGACGGCGCCTTCGGCAGACCGGCGAGCATCGCCGATTCGGCGAGCGTCAGGTCCTTCAGATCCTTGCCGAAGTACACGCGCGCCGCGCTCGCGAAGCCGTATGCGCGCTGACCGAGATAGATCTGATTCATGTACACCTCGAGAATCTGATCCTTGCTCAGCTTCGATTCGATCTTGTACGCGAGCAGCATCTCGTAGATCTTGCGCGTGTAGGTCTTCTCGCTGGACAGAAAGAAGTTGCGCGCGACCTGCATCGTGATCGTGCTCGCGCCTTGCGTCGCATGGCCGTTGGTCAGCGCGACGATGCCGGCTCGCGCGATGCCGGTGAGGTCGACGCCACCGTGCTCGTAGAAGCGCGCGTCCTCGATCGCGAGGATCGCTCTCTTCAGGCTGTCGGGCACGTCCTGGATGTGCACGATGTCGCGCCGCTCCTCGCCGAATTCGCCGATCAGTACGTGGTCGGCCGTATAGATTCGCAGCGGCACTTTGGGCTGATAGTCGGTCAATGCATCGAGCGACGGCAGGTTCGGCGTCGCGACGACGAGCGCATAGCCGAGCACCAGCACCACGCACACGATGCCCGCCACGATCAACCCGAAGAAGCCGAGGATCAGCTTTTGCCATAACGGACGTTTGCGCTTTTTCGGCGCGGGCGGCGGGGACGTAGGAGACGTGGCTTGCATAGGAGTACCGGAAAAACAGTCCCGCGATTATAGCCGCCAGGGTTTTTCTGCTTTCGACAAGCTTACGAATGGCGTGCAATCAGCACACGCCGGGTGCCGCGCGAATGACTTCGCTGTAGTCCCAACTGTAGTCGCTTTGATGTCGCTCGGGGCGGCTTCGCATCCCCGTTAGCCATTCGGCTGAATGTCGTTAGGACGTGCATCTGCCGACAATGATCCCTCGTTACTCGCGTTCGAATGGTTCGTCGCGTGAGTCAAAGGGAGGGCGGTATGGCCTATAAGAATTCGTGGCTTCAGGCGGTGCGGGAGGGCCGGCAGCGTTTCGCCGCCGGCATCGACGTCGGTTCGCAAAACGTGCGTCTCGTCGTGGTGAGTCAACGCGCACGGGGCGCGCTGCATCTCGAACATATGAGCACGGTGCCGCTCGCGGCCGGCGCGATGGCGGGCGCCGAGATCGTTGACCGGCAGGCCGTCGCGCGGGCGTTGCGCGATGCGTTCGCCGGTCTGCCGCGCGTATGCGCGACGCACGCGCTGCGCTGCGCGATGGCCGTGCCCTCGTCGGCCACGCTGACGACCACGGTGCCGCTCGCGCGGCTCGCCGCGCAGAGCGACTGCGAGGCGGAGGACGGCGGCATTGCGCTCGCCGGACTCGCGCCCGCCGTGATGGGCGAGGCGGAGCGCATCGCCGGGCTCGAGCGTCATGCGCTCGCGGTCGACTGGTACGTCGACGAGATACCGTCGCCGGTGCGCTCGGTGAAGATCGCCGCGACCGCGCGTCAGCATCTCGAAGCGCGGATCGAATGCGCGGCAACAGCGGGAATATCGCTGTCCGCGATCGACGGCGAACCGCACGCGGCGTTGCGCGCACTGCGCCACGCAGCGAGTCGCGAACTCGACCCGAACGAGCCGTACGCGGCGGTGTGGGTCGGTACGGACGGCGTGTACGGCTGGAGCGTCGTCGATGGCGCGAACGTCGGCGAGATGCGCTATCCGGCGCCCGAGCATACCGATCTTGCCGACGCGTTGCGCGATCTGACGCAAGGGCCGGAGTTCGACTGCGCGTTGATCGGCGGTGAAATCGATCTGCTCGACGGCGTCGGCTTTTCACTCGCCGATATTGGCGATGTGCTCGGCTGCTCCGTGCTGCCGTTCGAGTGCGCGCTGCTCGGCAGCCAAGCGCGTGAGCTCGACGACGCGTTGTTGCACGAGCCCGCTGGCGCGGTCGCGTTCGGGCTCGCTTTGCGCGGGGTGCTGGAATGAGGGGCGTTCTGTCGTTTTCGTCTGGCGTGCCCGCGAGTCCCGATCGGTGTGATCAGCGCGTCGCCGTGCCATGGCTCGGCGGCTTCAATCTGCTGCCGTACCGCCAACGCAACGCGCGACTCGCGCGGCGCCGCTGTATGCGCGACTGGGCGGTGGCGGCTTGCGTCGGCGCCGCGGGGGTGTTGCTCGTCGCCGGTTGGCAGAGCTTCGCCGCGGCGCGGCTCGATGCGCGGCGCGCGGTGGCCGGGCAAGCGCTGACGCGGCTCGCAGCGCCGCTCGCGGAGCACGCGAAGCTGTCGCAGGTTGGGCAGCAGCAGCGCAACGCCGCGGCGCGCGCCGCGAGCCTCGCGGCCCCGCTCAAGCATCTGCGAGATCTGCTCGACGCGCTGAGCTTCGAGCCCGGCGATCGCGTCGTGTTGCGGCAGTTGCGCCAGCGCGAGTACGAGACCGAATTGCTGGCGACGTCGAGCGGCCATCTCGCGTCGGCCGAATGGCTCAAGCGGTTCGGCGCAATCCACGGTGTGCAGGGCGCGGAGATGCGCGATCTGCGTCGGCCGACGGGGAAGGGCGGCGCGTCGACGGAACCGGTGATGGGCGGACCGGTGCAGTTCGATGCGCGCCTGCGCTGGGGCGATCCGCCTCCGAAAGCGACGCGCGCCTCGCAGGTCGCACGAACGGGAGGTGCCCGATGAGCACGACTTTTTTCGAGCCGGGCGGTGCGGCGCACGGGGCCGCGATTTTTTCGCGCTGGGTCAAGCGGGCGCGTGTGCCGCTCGACGCGTGGAGCCGGCGCCGTCGCTGGCTCGTCGCGGCGACGCTTGCCGCGCTCGTGTTCGGCCTCGGCGCATACGGCTGGAACGCGGCCGATCTCGCCGGACTGGAGGCGAGCCGCGCGGCGCTCGCGGTCAGCACGCAGCGACTCGCGGATGCGCGGCACGCGCTCGCGCAGCTGCCGTCGTTGCGCCGGGCCGCCGCGGCGATGCCGGCCACGGCATCGAGCGCTGTGTCGTGGAATTCCGCCGACGACGTGCGCATCGTCTCCGAGCTGGCCACGCAAAGCGGCGTTGCGTTGCTCGCCATCGAACCCGGCGCGGCGAGCGGTGAGGGCGTCGAGCGGATGCGCGCGCTACAGCTCACCGCGCGCACGGAGTTCGTTCACCTGATGGCGTTTTTCCATGGGCTCGCGCAACTGCCGGTGCTGATCGTTCCCGTCGACGTGACCGTCAAGCAGGACGGCAAAGGGCTCGCGGTGGCCGCGACGCTGCAGGTGTACGACGCGCTGCGGCCTGCTCCCGAGACTGCGGCCGCAAGCGCCGAGGCGAGCCCTGACGCCGACGATGACGACGAAGATCTGGTGTTCTTCGATCCGTTTGCCAGGCCGCAGATCTCCGCGAGCGGCGAGCCGGGCGATGCCGCCGAATTGCGCCTCGTCGGTTTGCTGCGCGATCGCACCCGCGGGCTCGCCGTGCTCGACACGCCAGACGGCACGACGACGGTCGCGGCCGGGCAGCAACTCGGCGTCGAGCGGGTCACGCAGCTCGACGAGCTCGGCATCACGCTCGCGAACGGCGGCGCGACGCGCACACTGACGCTGCCGGAGGCGTCATGAAGCGCGCGCTCGAGCGATGGAGCGTGGCGATGTTGGGGGCCGGACGCGAGAGCCGCGTCGATATCGGATTGTGTTTCGGGTTCTACGTCGCTGCGATGCTGGGCGCCGGCGTTGCGCAGGCATCGGCGCCACCGCTGCTGCCGCCGTTGCCGACTTACGCGGCGCTCGGCGACCCGGCCGCGTCGGCCAATGCCGCCTACGAGCCAGCACCGCTTCCGGGCGGCGGCGTCGGCCAATTGTCGAATCCGTTTGGCGACGCTTCTGTGCCAAACGCGGGCGAGGACCGGGACGCCCTGCAGGCGACTTCGCGTTCCGCGATAACGCCCGACGCTTCTCCGGACGACGTCGTTAACGGCCCGGTCCAGCCGCCGTCGCCAAAACAACCTGCCACCCCGGCTCGCGACGACAGCGCCGGCACGCCCAGTCTCGAAGGTCCGCCGGTCCCGCTGCCGCCGCGGCTGCGCCTCGCAGACGCACCGGCCAATGCCGACTCGGACCTTGCCGGGGGCAACAAGCCGATCTCGCTGAACTTTCAGCGCGCGCAGCTCGGCGCGGTCCTGAAAGCGTTCGCCGAGTTCACCGGCTTGAACATCGTCGCCAGCGACAAAGTGCGCGGCGCCGTGTCGATACGGCTCGACAAAGTGCCGTGGCGCACCGCGTTCGATACGCTGCTCGACGTCAACAATCTGGCGATGGAGCGCCACGGCAACGTAATCTGGGTCGCGCCTGCCGCCGAACTCGCCGCGCGCGAACGTCAGCGCTTCGAAGCTCACGCGCACGCGGCGGACCTCGAGCCGCTCGCGAGCCGTACGTTCGAGCTGCACTACGCGCACGCCGAGGACGTGCGGCGTCTGCTGACCGGCTCCGGCACCCAGCGCGTGCTGTCCAAACGCGGTGCCGTCACCGCCGATCCGCGCACCAACCTGCTGTTCGTCACCGACCTCGCGGGGCGGCTCGAGCAGATCGCGGCGCTGATCGCTTCCGTCGACCGGCCGACTCGCCAGGTGCTGATCGAGGCGCAGATCGTCGAAGGCGACCAGGGCTTTTCGCGCAATCTCGGGGTGCGGCTGTCGCTCGCCGGCACGAGCGCGGACGGTACGTCGAGGGGGCTGACGGCAGGAACGGACGGCTCCGTGTACGATCTGTCGGCCCGTCCGATCTCCGGCTTCGATGCCGCGACCGCCGGCCTCACGCTGTTCGCGGCGCGCGCGACGCGGCTGCTGAATATCGAGCTATCGGCGCTCGAATCCGAGGGACATGGGAAAATCGTGTCGAGCCCGCGGGTCGTCACGGCGGACCGGATGAAGGCGATCGTCGAGCAGGGCACCGAGCTGCCGTATCAGGCGAAGGTCGGCCAGGGCGTATCGGGCGTGCAGTTTCGCCGCGCGACGCTCAAACTGGAGGTCGAGCCGCAGATCATGCCGGATGGCCGGGTGGTGCTCGATCTCGACGTCGCGAAGGACAGCGTCGGCGAGCAGACCGACGCCGGGCCCGCGATCAACACCAAGCACGTGCAAACGCGCGTCGAGGTCGAGGATGGTGGTACGGTGTCGATCGGCGGAATTTACGAGACCGACGACCGGGACGACGTCGAGCGGGTGCCCATTCTTGGCAAAATACCGGTTCTGGGCGCTTTGTTCCGCAATCGGACTCATCGCGACACGCGCAGCGAACTGGCTGTTTTCATCACGCCGCGGGTGGTGCGGGAAAATTAGGGCATATAGGGCACGCTTGCGCCGCCGTTCGCCGGCGGTGCGCAGGCTCGACAAGGCAGCCGCTTTGCCAGTAAGCTGCGGCACGAACTACACCGGATTAGCCAGAGGACACCGTTGCAAGCGCGGGACGCACACGCCAATGTTTTTTTCGTAGGGCTCATGGGGGCAGGAAAAACCACTGTGGGTCGGGCGGTTGCGCGCCGTCTCGAGCGCCCGTTCTTCGATTCCGACCATGAAATCGAGGCGCGCACGGGCGCGCGCATTCCCGTGATCTTCGAGCTCGAGGGCGAAGCGGGTTTTCGCGATCGCGAAGCGAGCGTGATCTCCGATCTGACCGGACGCGACAATATCGTGCTCGCGACCGGTGGCGGCGCGGTGCTGCGGCCGGAAAACCGCGAAGCGCTGAAAAGCCGCGGCCTCGTGATCTATCTGCGCGCCAATCCGCATGACCTGTGGCTGCGTACGCGGCGCGACAAGAATCGCCCGCTGCTGCAAACGGAAGACCCCAAGGCGCGCCTGGAAGCGCTCTACGAAGTGCGCGATCCGCTGTACCGCGAATGCGCGCACTTCGTGATTGAAACCGGCCGGCCGTCGGTCAACGGACTCGTCAACATGGTTCTGATGCAGCTCGAGATGGCCGGCGTCGCCAAACATCCTGCGTCATAATGGACCGTATGATTACCGTCAACGTCGAACTGGGCGAGCGCGCCTACCCCATCCATATCGGTGCCGACCTGATCGGCCAGACCGAGCTGTTCGCGCCGCACATCGCCGGCAACTCGGTCACGATCGTCACCAATACCACCGTCGACCCGCTTTACGGCGACAAGCTGCGCGCGGCGCTCGCGCCGCTGAACAAGCAGGTGTCCACAGTCGTTCTGCCGGACGGCGAAGCGCACAAGAATCTGCAGACGCTGAATCTGATCTTCGACGCGCTGCTCGGCTCGCGTGCCGACCGCAAGACCACGCTGATCGCGCTCGGCGGCGGCGTGATCGGCGACATGACCGGGTTTGCCGCGGCCTGCTACATGCGCGGCGTGCCGTTCATCCAGGTGCCGACCACGTTGCTGTCACAGGTGGATTCGTCGGTCGGCGGCAAGACCGGCATCAATCATCCGCTCGGCAAGAACATGATCGGCGCGTTCTACCAGCCGCAGGCGGTGATCGCCGACATCGGCGCGTTGCGTACGCTGCCCGGGCGCGAACTCGCGGCGGGCGTCGCCGAGGTCATCAAAACCGGCGCGATCGCCGACGCCGGTTTCTTTAGCTGGATCGAGGCCAATATCGAGGCTTTGAACCGCTGCGAACCGGAAGCATTGACCGAGGCGGTCAAGCGCTCGTGCGAGATCAAGGCGGCGGTCGTGGCGCAGGACGAGCGCGAAGGTGGTCTGCGCGCGATTCTCAACTTCGGCCACACGTTCGGCCATGCGATCGAAGCCGGACTCGGCTATGGCGAGTGGCTGCACGGCGAGGCAGTCGGCTGCGGAATGGTGATGGCGGCGGATCTGTCGGTGAGGCTTGGCCATCTCGATGAAGCGTCGCGCAAGCGGCTCGTCGACGTCGTGCTTGCCGCGCATCTGCCCACTCGCGCTCCCGCGCTCGGCGCGGACCGCTATGTCGAACTGATGCAGATCGACAAGAAAGCGGAAGGCGGTGCGATCAAGTTCATTCTGCTGAAGCGTTTCGGTGAAACACTGATCACCCGGGCGCCCGACGCCGACGTAAATGCAACGCTGGCCGCCGCCGTCTAGATCCACCACGGCCCTGCAGCCACGCTTTACGCACCCGCGTCACGAGGCGCCGCCCATGTTTCGGAGAACCCGGTGACCGACAGGCGCAGCGACGATATCCAGCTTGACTCGACGAGCGAGCGCGCAGCCGCCGGGAATGGCGCCATCGGCGCTGCCGCCGTCGCCACACCGGCCGTCCCCGCACCGACCCAGCAGGCGCTCGAAGCGCATCTCGCGCCGTACGCGGCCCATTCGAGCCAATCGCGTGGGCGTCGCTATCCGGAAACCGCGCCGAGTGCGCGCACCGAGTTTCAGCGCGACCGCGACCGCATCGTCCACTCCACCGCATTCCGCCGGCTCGAATACAAGACTCAGGTATTCGTCAATCACGAGGGCGATCTGTTTCGCACCCGGCTCACCCATAGTCTCGAAGTTGCGCAGATCGCGCGCTCGGTCGCGCGCAATCTGCGCGTCAACGAAGATCTCGTCGAAGCGATTTCGCTGGCACACGATCTCGGCCATACGCCGTTCGGCCATGCCGGGCAGGATGCGTTGAACGAATGCATGCGCGAGCATGGCGGGTTCGAGCACAACCTGCAGAGTCTTGCGGTCGTCGACGAACTTGAGGAGCACTACGGAGCCTTCAATGGCCTGAACCTGTGCTTCGAGACGCGCGAGGGCATTCTCAAGCATTGCTCGCGCGACAATGCGCGCCGGCTCGGCGAATTGGGCGAGCGCTTTCTCGAAGGGCGTCAGCCGTCGCTCGAAGCGCAGATCGCCAACGTCGCCGACGAAATCGCGTACAACAATCATGATGTCGACGACGGTCTGCGCTCCGGTCTGTTGACACTCGAGCAACTCGCCGAAGTGGAGCTCTGGCAAACGCACTGCGAGGCGGCGCGCAGCGACTACCCGCAGATCGAAGGGCGTCGGCTGATTCACGAGACGGTGCGGCGCGTGATCAATACGCTGATCGTCGATCTGATCGAGACGACGCGGGCCAATCTCGCGCGCTACACGCCGGCGTCGCTCGACGACGTTCGCGCGGCGCCCCCGCTTGTCGCGCACAGCGATGCGATCGCCGCGCAGGCTGCGGCGCTCAAGCGCTTTCTGTTCAGAAACATGTACCGCCACTATCGCGTGATGCGCATGGCCAACAAGGCACGCCGCGTCGTGGTCGGTCTGTTCGACGCGTTCACCGACGACCCGCGGCTGCTGCCGCCGGACTATCAGTCGACCGATGGGACGCGCCAGCCGCGTCTGATCGCGCATTACATCGCGGGGATGACCGATCGCTACGCGCTGAAGGAGTATCGGCGCCTGTTCGTGATCGACGATAACTAGGCGCTAGCGGCGGCTGGACGTGCGGCAAGGAGTGTGACGGTCAACGTCGCCGTATCGAAGCTGCCGTCGCGTCCCCTTGCCAACAGCATCAAACCGCGCAAGCCCGCGTCACCGCGAGCGCGACGCGAACAGCGCTCCCGCTATCAGCGCAAGCCCGCCGACGATCGCAATCGTCTGCCACGGATTTTCATGCACGTAGTGATCGGCGTCCGAGATCGCGACGCCCGCGCGGTCGCGCATCGCGTCGCGCGTTTCGTTCAGCCGCTCGCGCGCGGCGTCCAGCTGCTTGCGCAGCCTGCCGCGCAAGGCCACGGCGTCGGCCTGCGTGCCGTCGGCCAAAGTCGATTCGAGTTCCGACAGCAGGGTGCGCAACTCGACCGCGATATCTTCGGCCGCATGGCGGCTATGGCGAGCGATGCGCCGCGCACGGCGACTCGCGCTGGTCCAGGATTCGCCGAGGGCGTCTCGCGTATTTGGAAGTGCTGTCATGGTCGCTCCGTCGATGAGTTGAAAGGCCCCGCGCATCGTCGCGCGGACACGCTATGCGCAGACGTAGTATCACGTCGCAGCGTAGGAAACGCCATCTGAACGCAACTTCGATGCCAAGCGCCGCATCGCCCGCGACCTGCCATGCGCGCGGCTCGCGACAGGATGAGCGTGCCCGTCTCGTCGCCAGATATTGCACACTGGCGCGCCGAATCCGCGTCAAATTTACAAACGCCGATGCCGGATGACGCTGCCGTTCCGATGCAACGGAGATGCCAAACGAAAACGCCGTCATCGGCTCGATGACGGCGTTCGCCAGGGCGCGAAAATTCGACTACCCTAATTCAAGCCACCCGCTCTCGCGAAGCGTTAGAAACGGTAACCGATATTGACGTAGGTGACGATCGGGTTCAGCTTGATCTTGGTCTGCGATTGCACGGTCAGCGTGCCGACCGGGGTGGTCGATGCCGAACTGAGTTTCGCGGTCGTACTGAGCGGCAGGTACGAGACCGACACGCCGGCGAACCAGTGCTGATTGAAGGAGTAATGGAAGCCCGCATTAAACACAGGTTCCCACGAACTATCCGTCGACACACTGGTCGGACCATGCAGAACGTTGGCTTCGAATGCGCTGTTGGTAATCTGCTGGTCGGTGAACCAGATGCGGCTCACACCGATACCGAGATACGGACGGAACGCGGCGGTCGGCTCGTTGAAGTAGTACTTGAACAGCAGAGTCGGGCTCCACTGTTTGGCCTCCCCGATCTTGCCGAACTGCGCAAGGCTGCCCGTGCCGGACAGGTCGAACGTAGGGGGGACGCCAATGACGAATTCAGTCGCGATGTGGTCGGTGATGAAATAGCCGGCGGTGAAACCGATGGTGTCGGCGGAACTCAGCGAGGCGCCGGTGTTGGGTTCGGTGATGTTGGTTGGGCTACCGCCAATGCTGGTTATGGTCAGCGGGTCGCTGCTCGATTGGGGCGCCAGATGGAACCAGCCCGTCGTGACGTAAATGCTGCCGGCCGATTGTGCGTGTGCTGCCGTACTCATGCAGGCAAGCACTGCCATCCCCGTTACGGCCTGTTTTAATTTCATATGTGCTCCTCCAAAAAAGGCCCGCTCATTATGACTACAACGTTTGAAACAAACCATACGCGGCGGTTAGAGTTTTCTCCCTAAGCGCCGCGTGGTTTCTGGCTTCGCCGTATGGCGCCGAACCTTGCGCGCATGCGGATCTTCGGACCTTCGGGTATATACCAACGCGACTATTGGACACTCCAGCATGGCACGGCTTGCACGTCTTTATGTCCCCGACCAGCCGCAGCACGTCATCCTCCGCGGGCTCGATCAGCAGCCCGCTTTCGTCGACGACCAGGACTACGAGCTCTTCATCGACTGTCTGAAGGCGGCTTCCCGGGACCATCACCTTTCCATCCACGCTTACGCCTTGATGCCGGGCGCCGTGCAACTGCTCGTCACGCCCACCGAGGAGTCGAGCCTGCCCAAGGCGATGCAGGCCGTCGGGCGGCGCTACGTCGCGCACTTCAACCGGCGCTACGCGCGTCGCGGCACTTTGTGGGAGGGCCGTTATCGGGCCACGGTGATCGAGGGTGAGCGTTACTTCCTGCTTGCTAGCCGGGTCGTCGAAATGTGTCCGGTGCGCCTGCAGCTGGTCAACGCGGCCGAGGATTATCGCTGGTCGAGCTATCGTCATCACATCGGCCTCACCCTCGACAGCCTGATCACGGATCACCCCCTCTACTGGTCGCTCGGCAATACGCCATTCGAGCGACAGCGCGCCTACCGTGAACTGTGCGAGCAGCCGCTCGACGAGCGCGAGGCAAGCCAGCTCCAGCAAGCCACGTTGAAAGGCTGGGTGCTCGGCAGCGACACTTACCGCGAATGGGCGGCGCGCGCCGCGAACCGGCGGGTGTCACCTCTGCCGCGTGGCCGGCCGCGCAAGGTCCGCGAGACGCCGCATACGCAGTGAGGCGGCGGCGAGGCGACACCCCGGCGCCCTCGATAAAGCCGCTTTAAATCCGAAGAAAGCGTTTTGCATCAATGGGCTGCATGAAGACGGCATTTCATATGCCGTTTTCTTTTGCCCCAAAATGATATGGCACCAATAAAAAATAGCCGCAATGCACCAATTTGATAATCGGGGGCGGATCACAAGGTTTTATTTGCTATTTCCTTGATTCGTCGCGTATATTCCGATTTCCGACGCTTTTCATCCCGCGCAGTCCGGCTGCGAGAAGAGCGCCGTCGTGGTCGCGAAGCGCACTGCGGCAAAAAAACAATGGTTTAACGGCCTGTCCGGCCTCCTCACAGACGGTGTCCCCATGAACGACCACCAGCAACCGATTCACCCGGTTCCCGCCGCCCAAGGTCTGTACGACCCGCAAAACGAGCATGACGCCTGCGGCGTCGGCTTCGTCGCCCACATCAAGGGCCAGAAGAGTCACGAAATCATCCAGCAGGGTCTGAAGATTCTCGAGAACCTCGACCACCGGGGCGCCGTCGGCGCCGATCCGCTGATGGGCGACGGCGCGGGCATCCTGATCCAGATTCCGGACGGCTTCTATCGCGAGGAGATGGCCAAGCAGGGCGTGACGCTGCCGCCGGCTGGCGAATACGGCGTCGGCATGATCTTCCTGCCGAAGGAGCACGCGTCGCGCATCGCCTGCGAACAGGAGCTCGAGCGCACGGTGAAGGCCGAAGGTCAGGTCGTGCTCGGCTGGCGCGACGTGCCGGTCGACCACGCCATGCCGATCTCGCCGACCGTCAAGGCAAGCGAGCCGCTGATCCGCCAGATCTTCATCGGCCGCGGCAAGGACATCATGGTGACCGACGCGCTCGAGCGGAAGCTGTACATTATCCGCAAGACCGCGAGCCACCGCATCCAGGCGCTCAAGCTCAAGCACGGCAAGGAATATTTCGTGCCGTCGTGCTCGGCGCGCACGGTCGTCTACAAGGGTCTGCTGCTTGCGGGCCAGGTCGGCGTGTACTACCGCGACCTGCAGGACGACCGCACCATCTCGGCGCTCGCTCTCGTGCACCAGCGCTTCTCGACCAACACGTTCCCGGCGTGGGAACTGGCTCACCCGTACCGCATGATCGCCCACAACGGCGAAATCAACACGGTGAAGGGCAACGTCAACTGGCTGAACGCGCGTACCGGCGCGATCGCCTCGCACGTGCTCGGCGACGACCTGCCGAAGCTGTGGCCGCTGATCTATCCGGGGCAATCGGATACGGCATCGTTCGACAACTGTCTCGAACTGCTGGTGATGGCCGGCTACCCGCTCGTCCACGCGATGATGATGATGATTCCGGAAGCCTGGGAACAGCACACGCTGATGGACGAGAACCGCAAGGCGTTCTACGAATACCACGCCGCGATGATGGAGCCGTGGGACGGCCCCGCCGCGATCGCGTTCACCGACGGCCGCCAGATCGGCGCGACGCTCGACCGTAACGGTCTGCGTCCGGCGCGCTACATCGTCACCGACGACGACCTCGTCATCATGGCGTCGGAAGCCGGCACGTTGCCTATTCCTGAATCGAAGATCGTCAAGAAGTGGCGTCTGCAGCCGGGCAAGATGTTCCTGATCGACATGGAGCACGGCCGCATCATCGACGACAAGGAACTGAAGGACAACCTCGCGAACGCCAAGCCGTACAAGAGCTGGATCGACGCCGTGCGCATCAAGCTCGACGAGATCGAGCCGAAGGCCGAAGACGTTGCAACGGAACGCCGCGAAGCCGCCGCGCTGCTGGATCGCCAGCAGGCGTTCGGCTACACCCAGGAAGACCTGAAGTTCCTGATGGCGCCGATGGCGCAAGCGGGCGAGGAAGCCGTCGGCTCGATGGGCAACGACTCGCCGCTCGCGGTCATGTCCAACAAGAACAAGACGCTGTACCACTACTTCAAGCAGCTGTTCGCACAGGTCACGAACCCGCCGATCGACCCGATCCGTGAAAACATGGTGATGTCGCTGGTGTCGTTCATCGGCCCGAAGCCGAACCTGCTCGACACGAACAACATCAACCCGCCGATGCGTCTCGAAGTGTCGCAGCCGGTGCTCGACTTCAAGGACATCGCGAAGATCCGCGCGATCGATCAGTACACCGGCGGCAAATTCAGCTCGTACGAGCTGAACATCTGCTATCCGGTCGCCTGGGGCAAGGAAGGCATCGAGGCGCGTCTCGCGTCGCTGTGCGCGGAAGCCGTCGATGCGGTCAAGTCCGGCTACAACATGCTGATCGTGTCGGACCGCAAGACCGACCGCGACAACGTCGCGATTCCGGCACTGCTCGCCACCGCCGCGATCCACACGCACCTCGTGCAGCAGGGTCTGCGCACGAGCACGGGTCTCGTCGTCGAAACGGGTTCGGCGCGTGAAACGCACCACTTCGCGCTGCTCGCGGGCTACGGCGCGGAAGCCGTGCACCCGTACCTCGCGATGGAAACGCTGAGCCAGCTGGCGGCCGGCCTGAAGGGCGACCTGTCGGCGGAGAAGGCGGTCTACAACTTCACGAAGGCAGTCGGCAAGGGCCTGCAGAAGGTCATGTCGAAGATGGGCATTTCGACCTATATGTCGTACACCGGCGCGCAGATTTTTGAAGCGGTCGGGCTTGCCTCGGATCTGGTGTCGAAGTACTTCCACGGCACCTCGTCGAAGGTCGGCGGCATTGGTCTGTTCGACGTCGCGGAAGAAGCGATCCGCCTGCATCGCGAAGCATTCGGCGACAACCCGGTGCTCGCGAACATGCTCGACGCGGGCGGCGAATACGCCTACCGCGTGCGCGGCGAAGAACATATGTGGACGCCGGATGCGATCGCCAAGCTGCAGCACTCGGCACGCAGCAACTCGTACCAGACGTACAAGGAATACGCGCATCTGATCAACGATCAGACCAGGCGCCACATGACCTTCCGCGGCCTGTTCGAGTTCAAGTTCGATCCGACCAAGGCGATCCCGCTCGACGAAGTCGAACCGGCGAAGGACATCGTCAAGCGTTTCGCGACCGGCGCCATGTCGATGGGCTCGATCAGCACCGAAGCGCACGCCACGCTCGCCGTCGCGATGAACCGCATCGGCGGCAAGTCGAACACGGGTGAGGGCGGTGAGGACGCGAACCGTTATCGCAACGAGCTGCGTGGCATTCCGATCAAGAACGGCGACACGATGAAGTCGGTGATCGGCGACGAAGTGATCGTCGACATTCCGCTCAAGGACGGCGATTCGCTGCGCTCGCGCATCAAGCAGGTCGCGTCGGGCCGCTTCGGCGTGACGGCGGAGTACCTCGCGTCGGCCGACCAGATCCAGATCAAGATGGCGCAGGGCGCGAAGCCGGGCGAAGGCGGTCAGCTGCCGGGCCACAAGGTGTCGGACTACATCGGCAAGCTGCGCTACTCGGTGCCGGGCGTCGGCCTGATCTCGCCGCCGCCGCACCACGACATCTACTCGATCGAAGACCTGGCGCAGCTGATTCACGATCTGAAGAACGTGAACGCATCGTCGAGCATTTCGGTGAAGCTCGTGTCGGAGTCGGGCGTCGGTACGGTTGCAGCGGGTGTCGCGAAGGCGAAGGCCGATCACGTCGTGATCGCCGGTCATGACGGAGGCACGGGTGCGTCGCCGCTGTCGTCGATCAAGCATGCGGGCACGCCGTGGGAACTGGGTCTCGCCGAAACGCAGCAGACACTGGTGCTGAACCAGCTGCGCGGCCGTATCCGCGTGCAGGCCGACGGTCAGATGAAGACCGGCCGCGACGTCGTGATCGGCGCGCTGCTCGGCGCGGACGAGTTCGGCTTCGCGACGGCGCCGCTCGTCGTCGAAGGCTGCATCATGATGCGCAAGTGCCATCTGAACACATGCCCGGTCGGCGTCGCGACGCAAGATCCGGTGCTGCGTGCGAAGTTCCAGGGCCAGCCGGAACACGTCGTGAACTTCTTCTTCTTCGTCGCGGAAGAAGCGCGCGAAATCATGGCGCAACTCGGCATCCGCAAGTTCGACGACCTGATCGGCCGCGCGGAACTGCTCGACACGAAGAAGGGCATCGAGCACTGGAAGGCGAAGGGCCTCGACTTCTCGCGCGTGTTCTATCAGCCGCAAGTGCCGGCCGAAGTCGCACGCAAGCACGTCGACGTGCAGGATCACGGCCTCGACCGCGCACTCGATCACACGCTGATCGAGAAGGCGAAGGCCGCGATCGAGAAGGGCGAGCACGTCTCGTTCATCCAGCCGGTGCGCAACGTGAACCGCACGGTCGGCGCGATGCTGTCGGGCACGATCGCGAAGAAGTACGGCCATGAAGGTCTCGCGGACGACGCGATCCACATCCAGCTGAAGGGCACCGCGGGTCAGAGCTTCGGCGCGTTCCTCGCGAAGGGCGTCACGCTGGATCTGGTCGGCGACGGCAACGACTACGTCGGCAAGGGCCTGTCGGGCGGCCGCATCATCATCCGTCCGACCAACGATTTCCGCGGCAAGTCGGAAGAGAACATCATCTGCGGCAACACGGTGATGTACGGCGCGATCGAAGGTGAAGCCTTCTTCCGCGGCGTCGCGGGCGAGCGTTTCTGCGTGCGTAACTCGGGCGCGACGGCGGTCGTCGAAGGCACGGGCGATCACGGTTGCGAATACATGACGGGCGGCACGGTGATCGTGCTCGGCGAAACGGGCCGTAACTTCGCGGCCGGCATGTCGGGCGGTATCGCGTACGTGTTCGATCCGGACGGCACGTTCGCGAGCAAGTGCAACAAGTCGATGGTTTCGCTCGACCCGGTGCTGCAACAGGCCGAGCAGGAGCGCACGGTCGACCAGGGCGTGTGGCATCGCGGCACGACCGACGAAGTGCTGCTCAAGGGGCTCATCGAGCGTCACTTCCAGTTCACGGGCTCGCCGCGTGCGAAGGCGCTGCTCGAAAACTGGGACGCGGCACGCCGTCAGTTCGTGAAGGTGTTCCCGACCGAATACAAGCGCGCGCTCGGCGAACTCGCCGCGAAGAAGGCGAACAGCGAAGTGCTCGCCGCCTGACCCGTCGTCACGGAAGTCACACTTAGACGTACCCGCCGCGTTCCGATCGATCGACGCGCGGCGGGTCCAGATTACCCCTAGATACAGATAGAGAAGAGAACCACATGGGCAAGGCAACCGGTTTTCTCGAGTTCGAACGTCGCCACGAGACGTACGAGGCTCCGCTCACGCGTGTGAAGCACTACAAGGAATTCGTCGCGGCACTGACCGACGACGAAGCGAAGATTCAAGGCGCGCGTTGCATGGACTGCGGCATTCCGTTCTGCAACAACGGCTGCCCGGTCAACAACATCATCCCGGACTTCAACGACCTGGTGTTCCGTCAGGACTGGAAGAACGCGATCGAAGTGCTGCATTCGACCAACAACTTCCCCGAGTTCACGGGCCGCATCTGCCCGGCGCCGTGCGAAGCGGCGTGCACGCTCGGCATCAACGACGACCCGGTCGGCATCAAGTCGATCGAGCACGCGATCATTGACAAAGCCTGGACCGAAGGTTGGGTCGCGCCGCAAACGCCGAAGCACAAGACCGGCAAGAAGGTCGCCGTGGTCGGCTCGGGCCCCGCGGGTCTCGCGGCTGCGCAGCAGCTCGCGCGCGCCGGTCATGACGTGACCGTGTTCGAGAAGAACGACCGCATCGGCGGCCTGCTGCGTTATGGCATCCCCGACTTCAAGCTGGAGAAGTGGCAGATCGACCGCCGCATGCGCCAGATGGAAGCCGAAGGCGTGACGTTCCGCACCAACGTGTTCATCGGCAAGCCGGACACGCTGCCGGCGCACATCGGCAACACGGCGAAGGAAACCATCACGCCGGCCGATCTGAACGAACAGTTCGACGCAGTCGTGATCGCCGGCGGTTCGGAAACGCCGCGCGATCTGCCGGTACCGGGCCGCGAGCTCGAAGGCGTGTACTACGCGATGGAATTCCTGCCGCAGCAGAACAAGGTCAACGCCGGCGACAAGGTGCCGAACCAGCTGGTCGCGAAGGGCAAGCACGTCGTCGTGATCGGCGGCGGCGATACCGGTTCGGACTGCGTGGGCACCTCGAACCGTCACGGCGCGAAGAGCGTCACGCAGTTCGAACTGCTGCCGCAGCCGCCGGAAGAAGAGAACAAGCCGCTCGTGTGGCCGTACTGGCCGATCAAGCTGCGCACGTCGTCGTCGCACGAGGAAGGCTGCGAGCGCGATTGGGCGGTCGCGACCAAGCGTCTCGAAGGCAAGAACGGCAAGGTCGAGAAGCTGATCGCCGCGCGCGTCGAATGGAAGGAAGGCAAGATGGTCGAAGTGCCGAACTCGGAGTTCGAGATGAAGGCCGACCTCGTGCTGCTCGCGATGGGCTTCACGCAGCCGGTGTCGCCGGTGCTCGAAGCGTTCGGCGTCGACAAGGATGCGCGCGGCAACGTGCGCGCCGCGACCGAGGGTGACAAGGCGTACTACACGTCGGTGAACAAGGTGTTCACGGCAGGCGACATGCGCCGTGGCCAGTCGCTCGTCGTGTGGGCGATCCGCGAAGGCCGTCAGTGCGCGCGTTCGGTCGACGCGTTCCTGATGGGTCATTCGGAACTGCCGCGTTAAGCGTCTTCAGCCGGTGTGCGCGGGGTGTTTCAGACGGCGTACACCAGCCACGATTTGCAGGAAGGCGTGGAGACGACAAGGTGCCCCATGAAGGGCACCTGTAGCGGTAAAGCGATGCAGTGAAAAAAGAAACCGGGCTCGCCTGAAAGGGGGGCCCGGTTTTCTTTTGTGCCGGCTTCGACCGCCGCGCGTTATGCCCGTCTCATTTGCGATAGCGCGCGAGCGTCAGGCCATCGAGATCGATCTCCGGCTTGCGTTGCGTAATCAGATCCGCGACCACGCGCCCCGAGCCCATCGACATCGCCCAGCCCGTCGAGCCGTGCCCAAGGTTCAGCCATAAGTTGCCGAGGTTGCACGGGCCGAGCAGCGGCGCGCCATCGGGCGTCATCGGCCGGCGGCCGACCCAGAAGCACGCGGAAGTCGGCGTGGCGGCGTGCGGAAACCAGTCGCGCAGCACGGTGAGCAGCGTTTGCAGCGCCTGCTCGCGCAGCGTCGTCTGGCGGTTGCCGAGCTCCGCCGTACCCGCGATGCGCAGGTTGTTGCCGAAGCGCGTGATCGCCGTCTTCAGCGATTCGTCCATCAGTGCCGCACGCGGCGCTTTTTCCTCGTCGGTCACGGGCAGCGTGGCCGAATAGCCCTTCACCGGATAGAGCGGCACCCTCACGCCGAGCGGCGCGAGCAGCGCCGCGCTATCGACGCCGAGCGCGACGACCACCGCGTCGGCCGGCAATGTCTCCGCGCCGCGCTCGCATTGAATACGCACGCCGCGCACCGTCGCGCCCTCGATATCGAGTGACGTCACCCGCGTGTCGAAGCGAAAGCTCACGCCATTGCGCTCGCAGATCGCGCGCAGCTCGCGGGTGAAGCGCGCGCAGTCGCCGGCTTCATCGTCGGGCAGATAGAGGCCGGAGAACGGCGCCTGCTGCGCCCAGCGCAAACCCGGCTCGATCTCCACGCACTGCGCGGCGCTGACTTCCCGATGCACGATCCCCGCATCGCGCAGCACCGCGAGCGCCGGCTGCGCGAGTTCGACGTCGTACTCGCTGCGAAACAGTTGCAGATAGCCCTGGCTGCGGCCGTAGTCGAACGGATGACGGCCGCGGAATTCGTGCAGGCACGCGCGGCTGTAGTACGCGATGCGCTGCATCCGCTGCTTGTTCACGCGAAAGCGTTCGAGCTCGCACTCGCGCAGCCAGCGCGCGATCCAGCGCCATTGGGCCGGATCGAGCGTCGGCCGGAAGATCAGCGGCGAGGTGGGCTTGAACAGGTACTTGAGGATTTTCGCCGGCATGCCGGGCGCGGCCCACGGCGTCACGTAGCCCGGCGCGATCACGCCGGCGTTGCCGAAACTCGTGGACAGGGCGACGTCCGGCTCGCGCTCGATCACCGTCACGTCGCAGCCTTGCTGGGACAGATAGAAAGCAGTGGCGACGCCGATGACGCCGCCGCCGAGTACGATCGTTTTCATGATTGGGAACTGCGGTTTCAGACGATCTCAAGCGGCGGAGCCGGCCGCTCCGAGCACCTTGCCCTTCGTTTCCGGCAGGCACGACGCGGCGACGATCACGAGCAGATACCCCGAGCCCGCGACGATGCCCATCGCCTTCACGAGCGTCATCGTCTGCGCGGAGGTGCCGACGAGTATCGGGAAGAACGAGCCGAGTCCGCGCCCGAGGTTGTAGCAGAAGCCTTGTCCCGAGCCGCGAATCTCGTTCGGATACAGCTCGGACAGATACGCGCCGATGCCCGCGAAAATGCCCTGCACGACGATGCCGAGCGGGAAGCCGAGCGCGAGCATCATCGTGTCGGTGATCGGCAGCATCGTGTAGACCATGCCGAGAACGAACGAGCCGAGCGCGAACAGCACGAACGACGCGCGCCGGCCGATCCTGTCGCACAGGATCGCGCCGACGATATAGCCTGCGAACGAACCGACGATCAGCACGATCAGATAGCCGCTCGTGTTGAACACCGACAGATGGCGCTCCGTCTTCAGATAGGTGGGCAGCCACGTCGTGATCGCGTAGTAGCCGCCGAGCATGCCGGTGCACAGCGCGCTGCCGAGCAGCGTTGTCTTCAGATGCGCGGCCGAGAATATCTGCATGAAGTGCGATGTGTTGATACCGCTTTCGCGCGCGCGACGCGTCGCGAGAAAGATGTCGGGGTCGCTGACGTTGCGGCGAATATAGATGATCCATGCGGCGGGCAGCAGGCCCACCCAGAAGCACGCGCGCCACGCGTACTGTTCCGGCAGCAACGCGAAAGCCGCCCAGTAGACGATCGCCGCGGCCGCCCAGCCGAACGACCAGCTGCTTTGCACGGTGCCGACCGCCTTCGCGCGATGCTGCGGCGAGCGGATCGTCTCGGCCATCATGATCGTCACGACCGACCACTCACCGCCGAAGCCGATGCCCTGCAGCGTGCGGGTGGTCAGCAACTGCCAGAACGACTGCGTGAAGCCGGACAGGAACGTGAAGATCGCGAAGGTGGCGATCGTCCATTGCAATACACGGATGCGGCCATGGCGATCGGCGAGAATCCCGGCGAGCCAGCCGCCGATCGCCGACGAAATCAGCGAGCTGGTGGCGATCATGCCTGCTTGGCTTTTGCTCATGCCCCACGTCGCGATCAGCGTCGGAATGAGGAACGAGTAGATCATGAAGTCGAACGCGTCGACGGCGTAGCCGCCGAAACCGGCGTACAGGGTGCGGCGCTCGCGCTGGGTCAGCTCGGTGAACCATTGGAGAGAAGACATGTTTTGTTGTGGTCTCCAGGTTTCTTTTGCCTGCGGGGCTGGATGGGAGGGTGTCCGTATTCTACGGGGATGCCGCGACGTGAGGCCAGTTGGGGGCAAAAATGGCGGCGCTGCGGCAATGGCCGATAAGGCACCGCAAGCGAACGGAAATCAGTGATGAAAGCATGTGGCGCGACGAATCGTGTGCGTCGCTTGCTGGTGTGCCGCCGCGACCCGATCCGCGCGACTTTCATGGGTGGCCAACCGTCCCTCTTTTTTCTTACTAACCACTACGATGTAACGCAAAACTTATTGGTCAACGTTAAACTGCGTCTGCAGCCCGGGCTGCCCCACTCACTCCTCCAATACACCTGTCGCCCCCGATGTCCGTTACCGCGAAAAACCGTTCGCCTTTCCGCGCCCTTGCGAGCACGACCGTGCCCGTCGAGCGTGGCATGCCTGGCGAGGCGTCGGCGGCGCGGCGGCGCTTTCTGAAGGGCTCGGCGAGTGCGATGCTGGCGGCGGGTTTCGGCAGCACGCTGCTGTCCGCGTGCGGCGGCAGTCTCGAAGTCGATCAGCCGGCTACGCCGCGCCTCGTGTCGGTCAGCAATTTCCGCGATGTCGGCGGCGCGGGTGCCGGCTATCTGACCGTCGACGGCAAGCAGATGCGGCGCGGCGTGTTCTATCGCGCGAACGCGCTGACGCTGAGCGGCACCGACGCCGCGACGCTCGACAAGCTCGGCATCGTGTCGGTCTACGACCTGCGCACCCCCGCCGAAGTCGCGCGCAGCGCCGACGTGCTGCCGAACGGCGCGACATCGTCCGCACTGAACGTGCTCGGCACGAACGACTTCATCGTGCCCCCGGTCGATTCACCCGTCGACGCCGTCGCGTTCATGCAGGCGCAGGCGCGCGCGTATGTGACGGGCTGCCCGCAGCGAGCCGCCTATGGCGCGTTGCTGAGCGCGCTCGCCAACGGCACGGGCGCGCAGCTATTCCATTCGAACGCGGGCAAGGATCGCGCGGGCTGGGTCGCGGCGCTGCTGCTCAGCATCGCCAACGTCCCGCTCGACGTGATCATGCAGGACTACCTGCTGAGCAACGTCTATCTCGCGCCATCGATCGCCGCGCAAACCACCACGCTGCGTGCGCAGCAAGGCGTGGCCATCGCGACGGCGAGAGCGCCGTTGTTCGACGTCGACGAAAATTATCTGCAGGCGGGCTTCGACCAGGTGCAGGCGAGCTACGGCACGATGGCGAGCTACCTCACGCAAGGCCTCGGTCTTTCCATGGCGACGGTCGACGCGCTGCGCAATCGGCTCGTGCATTGACGCGTTTCGTGGTCGCGCTTCGCTAGTCTGGCGACAGTGCAAAAAAAGTCCGCCCCAGAGGTGCGGGCGGACCGGGAAGGGCGGCATCGAGGTTGCCGTGGACGACTATAAGGCCGCAACCCGCGCGACAGTCGATGCGGTAAGGGCAGGTAAGTGCCCCGGTCCGCGCCCCTTCGCCTGCGAGCATCCTTACGCTAGCGCCGGGTTCACCGGCAATTCGATCCGTACTTCGAGCCCGCCCTGCGCGTGATTGCGCACGAGGCAGCGTCCGCCGCGATCATGCGCGAGCCGAGCGACGATCGCGAGCCCGAGCCCGCAATGGCCTTCGCCGCCGCGCGCCGCGTCGAGCCGCACGAACGGCTTCATCGCCGCGGCGATGCGGTCGTCGGGAATGCCGGCGCCATGGTCGCGCACGCTGATCGTCCAATGACGGTCGTTGCACGAAGTTGAGATTTCCACCGGTGGCAGGCCGTGTTCGAGCGCGTTGTCGACGAGGTTCGTCACGAGCCGGTCGAGCAGCGTGCGCGGCAGCGTGAACAGGGGGCCAGCGCGCAAGTCGAGCGCGAATAGCGGGGTTTCGGCGGTGTCCGCGGCGTCCGCGGTTTCAGCGGCCTCCGCGTAGTCGCCCGAGGAAAACTGCTCGCGCAGAAACTCGTCGACCTCGACAGGCGGTCCGGCATCCGCCGATTGGCCCGCGAATTCTAGGAACTGCTGGACGATGTTGGTCAGCGAATCGACGTCGCGGATCAGGCCCGCGCGCTCGTTTTCATCGACCAGCACGCTTGCGCGCAGCTTCAGGCGCGTGAGCGGCGCCTTCAGATCGTGCGCGACGCCGGCGAGCATCACCGCCTGGTCGTCGCCGGCTTCGTTCAGGCGCCGCATCATGTCGTTGAACGAGCCGATCAGATCGCGCAGCTCGCGCGGGCCCTGCACCGGCACGGGTTCGGGCCGGCCGCCCGAGCCGAACGCGCGCGACGCATCGGCGACGCGCGACAGCGGCCGTTGCATCTGCCACACCGCGAACAGCGACAGGATCAACCCGGCGAGCAGCATCGAGACCGATTCGATCAGAAAGCGCGGCGGCGGTGGAACGTCGACCGGCACGACGACCCAGTTCGATTTGCCGGGAAACAGCACCCATAGTTGCGGCGGACGCAGATCGTCGACGGCGATCTGCGTGCCGGCCGGCAGGTTCTCGCGCAGATGCCGGCTCAGCTCGACCAGCATATGCTCGTGCGGCTCGCGCAGATGCACGCTGGTCGGCATGTTCCAGGTGGGCACCAGATGCACGCGCATCGCGGGCGCGAGCGCGGCGCCCTTGATCGGTTCGCCGTTGATCGCCTGCAGCACGAGCAGAATGCCGCGCGCGAAGCCGTCGATTTCATGGCGCGGCGGCTGCATCGTCACGAGCACGAACCAGCTCGCCTGAATCGCGAACAGCACCGCCGCCGACAGCAACGCCATTCTGCCGAATAGCGTGTTCAGCGGATTTCTCATGCGTTCGGGGCGGCCCCGTCCTCGAAAGGCGTGCCGTTGGCGTCGGGCACGAACACGTAGCCCTTGCCGCGTACCGTTTGCACGTAGCATGGATTCGACGGATCGTCCTCGATCACGCGGCGCAGGCGCCAGATCGGCACGTCGAGGCTGCGGTCGCGGAACGCGAGATTGTCGCGATGCACGAGATCGTGAATCAGCACGCGCGACAGCACCTTGTACGGATTGTTGACGAAGATCTTCAGCAGCGCGAATTCGCTGTCGCGCAGCGGCAGCTTGGCGTCGTCGCGGGTCAGCGAGCGCGTCGCGAAGTCGAGTTCGAACGGACCGAAGCGATAGCGCTTGCGCGCTTCGGGTGCGCTCGTGGTGGACGGCCCGCGCCGGCGTAGCACGGTCTGGATGCGCACCAGCAACTCGCGCGGATCGAACGGCTTGGTCAGATAGTCGTCCGCGCCGAGCGACAGACCGACGATGCGGTCGGCCACCGTGCCGCGCGCGGTCACGAAGATCACCGGGATGTCGTCGCCGGCGGCGCGCAACGCGGTGAGCGCGCGCAGGCCGTCGGTGTTCGGCATCATGATGTCGAGCACGACGACCGACGGCCGCTCACGCTCGAGACGACGCTGCAAATGGGTGCCGTCATGCAGCACGGACGCATCGAAGCCGTTCGACTGCAGAAACTTGCAAAGCAGATCGCGAACGACCGGATCGTCGTCGACGATAAGGACCTGTGGATTCATGGCGAAATTCTAGACTGGCGCGCCCGGCGCGCGACCGGGCATTTCCTTACCAACGCTTACTGTGCGCCTAGCGGCGCTGGCGGGCTCGCGCCGGGGGGCGGATCAACGAAGGCTCAGCGCTTACTTTAGCACTGCCCGATCCGGTTCTCCGCAACGACCGGCACGCGAGAACAACAGTTGGCAAGCACTCGAAAGCCCTCGCAAGCGCGCGGAACGGTTCGTAACAACCGCGCGAAAGCGTGCTTTGCTTCGCCCATCGTCGGTACCCGCGCGGCGCGATGATTCGTTCCGCAGCACGTCGCGCCGTCCGCCGAACGAGGTCCGCTGCCTCGGACGACGGCGCGCGGCGTTCAACCGATCCCGGTGCGCAGTGCGCGCCTTCGCGAGGCCCATCATGACGATCCACAACACGCTGAGTTCCACACCTTACTCCTCGCTGGCGAAGACAGCTGCCACGGAGAAGGCCTCCAGTTCGAGCGCGAGCGGCGCCGCGGCGAAATCGCAGCCGGCTGCCGCGCTCGAGCAGCCTACGCCACCGGCGGCCGGCACGGGGCTCGTCGGCCATCTGGTCAACACGACGGCGTGAGCTGACGAGGTCCGCGTGCCTTTATCAAGAACTACTGAGCATCGGCGCCGTGCCATGGCGTGGCTCGTTGCCGGCGCGCTGCTGCTGCCGCTCGGCGGCTGCGGCGCCGCGGCGCTGCCGTGCCGGGTCACCGCGGCGACCCTGAAAGTGCTGCCGGTCGTCGGCCATGCGGCGGCGACGCCGTTCGACATGTGCGCTTCCGCGATCGATTGAATCATGACGCTCACCCCGATGGTTTGTGCATTGATGCTGCTCGGCGCTGTGCTGACGTGCGCCGCGCATGCGCAGCCCGTCGCGCGCAGCGCGAAGGCGGCCAGCGCGGCATCGACTGGCGTTGTCACCGACTCGCACCGACGCTCGCCGGACGCGCCGTTTTCCTTTCGCGGCGTTGCGCTCGGCATCACGATCGACGAATTCCGCGCGGGCTCGGCCGTACGCGCGACGCCGGTCGGCAGCGTGCCGATCTGCGAGACGGACGTGCAGGCCGGAGCGCTCGGCATGCGGCTGAAGTCGCGCGATAGCCTGAGCGTCGCGTGCCGCTGGGCGCATCGCGATGATGAGCGCTGGGCCGTATCGCAGGCCGTGGTCGATGGCGCGCCGGCGCTCGAACACGTGATGCGCTTCACGCGCATCGACGGGCAGGGCGCGCTGCGTCTCTACGAGATGTCGTTCGTGATCGACGAGCTGACCGCCGAGGATCTGCGCGACGCGCTCGAAGAGCGTTACGGTCCGCCGCGTCTGGCGACGCGCAACGCCGCGGCGCCGGGCGCGATGCCGATGTACGTATGGGAGAACACGGTCAGTTCGATCACGCTGTGCTTTCTGCCGGGCAGCCGCAACGGCACGCTCACGTATCTGCTGAAGGGCTCCGATGCGTGGATGAAAGCGGTCGTGCGGCGGTGGCAGGCGAGCGGCGCCGACGCGGGCTGACTGCCTGGCATGCCTGAGCAATGCGGGCCCAACGCCGATACCGGGCGGCGCCGGCTAGCGCCGCCCGACTTCAACTCCATTTCATCTTTCTCGCCACGGAGCCAGCATGACCGCGCTACGTCTCACCCTCGTGCTCGGCGCCGCGAGCTGTCTCGCGGCCTGTTCGAGCACGCGGACCCAGTCGATCGTCGAAACGCCGATGGCGCCGCCGCTCGCGTCCGCGCCTTTGAACGTGAACACGCAGGGCGCGATCTATCAGGCCGGCGCGCCGCTGCTGCTGTATGAGACGCCGCGCGCGCAGCACATCGGCGACGTGCTGACGATCCGGCTGTCGGAATCGTATAGCGGCAACAACAGCGCGAGCGCGTCGGCGAACCGCGCGAGCAGCATCACCGCGACCGCGGCGGACCAATCGACGAACGCCGCCGCGCGACTCGCGAAACTGTTCAACATCGGCTCGGCCAGCACCGATTACAAAGGGCAGGGCAATCTGAGCGACATCAGCGACATGACGGGCACGCTGGCCGTAACCGTGATCGGCACGGTGTCGGGCGGCAATCTCGTCGTGTCGGGCGAGAAGGTGATCGCGATGAGCGGTACCCGCGACCGTCTTCGGCTGTCGGGCATCGTCAATCCCAAGGATATCGAAGCGGGCAATTGCGTTGCGTCGGGCAAAGTCGCGAACGCGCGCATCGAACAGGCGGGCCTCGGCATGGTGAACGATGCGACGACGATGGGCTGGCTGCAGAGGATGTTTCTTAGCGTGCTGACGTTTTGACGGTCAGCCGCGTCAGCGCGGTGCGCACGGCGCGGCGTGTTACGTGCGAACGCGTGGTCCGGCTTCGACCGGCAGCACGCCGCTAGCCGAGCGGCGGCGCAAGCCCGCGTTCGGCCGCACCGATCTCACCGTCCGGCACGAACACATAGCCGCGTCCCCACACCGTTTGCACATAGCGCGGTTCCGACGGGTCCACTTCGATCAGCCGGCGCAAGCGCCAGATCGACACATCGAGGCTGCGATTGCGATGCGCTTCGCTATTGCCGTGCAGTTTTTCGAGCAACTGCGCACGTGTGAGCACGGTCATCGCGTGCGTGACGAAGACTTTCAGCATCGCGAATTCGCTCGAACGCAGCGTGATGCGCTCGCCGTCGCGGCGCAGTTCGCGCGCGGGGAAGTTCATTTCGAAGCGGCCGAAATGATAGGGCGCGCGCTGCTCGGGCGCGCCCGGTGCGATCGAGCCGCGACGCCGCAGCACCGTGCGAATCCGCGCGACGAGCTCGCTCGGTTCGAACGGCTTGCCGAGATAGTCGTCGGCACCGAGTTCGAGGCCGATCACGCGATCGATCGGATCGGCGCGCGCGGTCAGCAGGATCACGGGAATGTCGTCGTCGGCGACCCGCAACGCGCGCAGCGCGCTGATGCCGTCGAGCTCCGGCATCATGATGTCGAGCACGACGAGCGCGGGACGCTCCTGCTGCAATCTGCGCTGCAACGCCAAGCCATTTTCGAGCGTGCCGACCTTGAAGCCGCGCCCGTGCAGATAATCGCTGACGAGCTCGCGTACGACGGGATCGTCATCGACGATCAGGATGGTCTGGTTCATTCAGGTGATCTTAGTGATGCGCACGGGCCGCGCAAAGCGCATACCGCTTTCCAATCCTTTCCCCTGTAAGGCGCTGCAAGCAGGAACGAAGCTGCTGGGACTCAGTGGGTTGGCGGGAAGGCCTGCGAGGTTTGCAGGGTCTGCTGTTGCTGCGCTTGCCGCGCAAAGTCGGTTCGATCGACGACCATCCGCTCGATCAGACCGCCGAGCTTCACCGAGGCCGACGAGAAGCGATCGGTGTTCAGGCCGCCGGTCTGATAGCGCGCGGTGACGAGAATGCGGCCGCTCTGGATCAACGTCAGATCGATGATCGACAGGTACTGGATCGATTCGTCGCTGAACGAGCGACGACCGTAGTCGATCGCGGCGTTGTAGACGAGCCGCGCCTCGCAGCCGGCCGGTGAGGTGCCCGGATTGTAGACGTCCGAACGAATCCCGCGCCGCTCGAGCGCGAGCTGCAGCGCCGGCACGAAATCCCCGACCGACACCGTCGGATTCACTTCGATGCAGACGTGCTGCACATCCGCGGGACGGCCGTTGACGAAAGTCGGCGACGAGTAGTTCGAGGCGATCGCGTAGCCGGCCTGGATCACCGAGCCGGTCGCGTCGGCGGCCTGGATCAGCGTCCACGCGCAGCCGTCGAGCGCGAGCGTCAGCGTCGCGGCGCAGGCGGCGAGGGCGGCTCGCGCGCAACGCCGCCGGGAGATCACCGCAGCAATCAGACATGTGCGCGACTGCCTGAATGCCGCTGGCGCGCGCACGATCGGCGACGAGGTCATGAGGCAGCGCCCGATGGCGGTCTCGAGAGAATGCGATCAGTCATCAAAAGCAACGACGGCCGCGCGCTCAGCGCGTCACGCGCAGTCGCAGTTCGTTCGGACCTTGCACGCTCGCGGTGACGTTCACGCGGCGTGCGTCGGTGGTGACGACGAAATGCTGGCGCACCGGCGTATTGACGTCGTGCACGACGCGCGGAAAGCAGGCGGCGATATCGGCGCCGAGTTCTTCGAGCGGATCGTTGATGACGCCGTCGGCTTGCCAGTGCGCGCGCCAATGGCAGTCGTACGTGTGCGGGCTGGCGCGGCAATCGTCGGTAGCGGAGACGCCCGGCAGGTGCGCGGCGCTCTCGTTCGGCAGCTGCCGGAAATCGCTCGCATCGACGATGTGCGTGAGCGCCGCGCAGATATCGGCGGGCTGGTTCGGCTCGGCCGTTTGCGCGGCATCGGCCGCGTTCGTGAGCAGCAGCGCCGCGCCGCAGGCGAGCGCGATGCTTGAGAGCAAGGACGGGAGCAAAGGTGAAACACGGCGAGCGAATGACATGGGCGAGGAATCCGAAGAGCGGTTGCGATGAAAGGCGTGACTGACATCAACGAAGGCCGACGCATGGCGCGGCCGGTACGACTATCGTCGCTGCCCACGGGCATTTTCAAAGCGCGGAACAGCTTGCGCGCTTCGCAAGTGCTTTCGAACTCTTCTCGTGTCTTTCCGGATGTTGCGCCGGCTCGTCGCCGGCGCGCGGGCGAGGCTTAACCGAGCGTCAAGCCGCCATCGATGTGAATCACCTGGCCGGTGATGTGGCGTGCCGCGTCGGACAGCAGGAATGCAATCAGCGAGGCGACGTCGTCCGGTTCGGCGACGTGACCGAGCGGCGTCGCTTCGGCCGCGTGCGCCCACACGGCCGCGTTGTCCGCGCTTGGGCCGCGATCCTTGCGCGTGTAGCCTGGCGCCACGCAGTTGACGGTCACGCCGAGCGGCGCGAGCTCCGCGGCCGCGGTTTTCGCGAGCGCTTCGAGTGCCGCTTTGGCGGCCGCTGTCGCCGCGAACGGCGCATCCGCACGATAGCGATGCGCGACGAACGAGCTCAGCGCGACCACGCGACCGCGCTTCGACGTTTCGAGCGCGGGCATCGCGCGCCGCACCAGCGCGGCGAAGGCGGCCGGCATCGCGGCGAACGCGGCATTGAACGTATCGGGATCGAGTGCGGCGAGCGTTTGACGCTGCGCATGGCCGGCGTTCGCGACCAGCTGATCGAGCGCGTCGAAGCTCGCGAGCGTCTGATGGATCAGGTGCTCCGCGGCGCCGCGCTCGGCGAGGTCGCCGAACACGGTCGCGCAGCGTGCGCCGCTTGCCGTGCAGTCGGCGGCAACCTGCACGAGCCGTCGACGGGAGGTGTCGTCGGCGCCGCGAGCGTGCAGCATCAACGACGTATGCGGCGCCGCGAGGCGCCGCGCCAGCGCCGCGCCGATGCCGGAACCGGCGCCGGTGATCAGCACCACGCGAGGGGCGGCGCCGTGCGCTTCGCCGATGTGAGCGCCGCGCGCGTCGCTCACGCCGCTACCGCTTCGGCCGAACGCTCGACGTCGAGCGTTTCGTCATGGAACGCCGCGAGCGACTCGCGATGCGCGACGCTGACGATTGCCGCCTTCGGCAGCCGCTCCGTGAACAAGCGATAGAGCCGCGCCTCGTTTTCCGCGTCGAGCGCGCTGGTCGCTTCGTCGAGGAACAGGTAGTCGGGCTTGTGCAGCAGCACGCGTGCGGCGGCGAAGCGTTGCTGCTCACCCGGCGACAGCACACGGGTCCAGTGCGCCGTTTCCTGCAGACGGTCCGCGTATTCCGACAGATGGCAGGTAACGAGCGCGTCGCGGCATTCATCGTCGCTATAGGTGTTCGCCGCCGACGGATACGCGAGCGCCGCCTTCAGCGTGCCGATCGGCATGTAGCTGACCTGCGGGATGAACATCATGCGGGCGTTGACCGGCGCATCGATCGAGCCGTCGCCGAACGGCCACAGACCTGCGAGCGCGCGCATCAGCGTGCTCTTGCCCGCGCCCGACGGACCGCGCACGAGCCAGCGCGAGCCCGGCAGGATCGCGATATCGCGAATGCGCGACAGCGGGTGGCCATTCGGCAGAGCGAGCTTGAGGTTGTCGGTAGTCAGCGTGTTGCTGTCGACGAAATGCAGGTTGATGCCGCCGTGTTCCGTGGCCGGCGACACCGATTCCTTCAGACGCGGCGAATGCACGACACGCTTGAATTCGCGCAACCGGTTCACGGTCGCGCGCCATTCGACGAGGCTCGTATAACTGTTGATGAACCACGAGAACGAATCGCTGACGGTGCCGAACGCGCTCGAGATCTGCATCAGCACACCGAACGTGAACGCGCCCGCGAAATAGCGCGGCGCCGCGACGACGATCGGGAAAATGATCGCGATCTGGCCGTAGAAGCTCAGCACGAAGGTCAGGCGCTTCGTGTACTTCATCACCTGCCACCAGTTGTCGCGGATGCGGCCAAACAGCGTGCGCGCGTTCGTCTTCTCGGTTTCCATGCCGTTGTAAAACGCGATCTGCTCGGCGTTCTCACGCAGCCGGATCAGGCCGAAACGGAAATCCGCCTCGACTTTCTGCGCCTGATAGTTGATCGACACGAGTGGATGGCCGACCTTCTGCATAACGAGCGAACCGACCACCGCATACAGCGCGGCGGCCCACACCATGTAGCCGGGGATATGCAGCGGCATGCCGCCGAGCGAAATGCTCAGCGCGCCCGCGAGCGACCACAGGATCGTGATGAACGACACGAGCGTGACGACGGTCGACAGCAGATCGAGCGTCAGCGACAGTGTGGTGGTCGCGAACGACTGCAGGTCATCGCTGATCCGCTGGTCGGGGTTGTCGGCGAGGCGGTCGCGCTCGATGCGGTAGAACGCGCTGTCGTCGAGCCACTCGTTCAGGTAGCGGGTGGTCAGCCACTGGCGCCAGCGGAAGCCGAGCATCTGACGCAGATAGCGTCCATACACGGCGAGGATGATGAAGCCGAACGCGAGCCCGGTGAAAATCATCAGCAGGTGCGGGAAGTCGTGGACGTTCTTTTGCTGCAGCGCGTTGTAGAAGTCCGCGCTCCAGCGGTTCAGGCGCACGTTGATCCAGACGACGATCAGGTTCATCACGATGATCGCGACGAGCAGCGCCCACGCGATGCCTCGTTCCTCGGAAACCCAGTAAGGCTTGATCAGGCTCCAGGCGGAGACCTTGTCGTCGGGTGGCAGCGCGGGGCTGGCAGAAGTATGTGATGTCATGAGCGTCCTGATGAAGTGCTGACCCGAAGTGTCATTTCGGCGTACGGGTCCGATCTGGTTGACCCATGTCGGGCGATCCCGCGCACAGCCGGCCCTTTTGCGGGGCCGCCGCTGCGGCGGGTCTGCGATACCTGGCCGGGCATCGCGCTATCGCGATCGATCAACGCGAGTCCGGACGGGCGCCCGATTCTGGCGTGACGCCCTTAAGCGAAAATTAATTTTCGGGGCTCGCGTCCGCTGGGTATCCGCCGCCACGCATGCGGCCGCGAGCGCCGCGTGCGCCGCGTTTTTGCGGCACCTGTCATGGCATTGTGCCAGAGCGTAGGGTCGCTTCGCAGCGGCATCACGACAGACGGTGCCAGATCAAAATCGCGGCAACGACGACAGACCGCTGGTTTGCGGGCGCCGCGCCTTTTATGGTCTAATGACCTTCGACGAAACAGGGGTGCTTCGCCCACAGACGGCATGACTTTCATGCCGGGGCGGCGAGGCTGAGAGAGACCCTTTGCACCCGATCCGGGTAATACCGGCGCGGGAAGTTTCCGGAAGCAACCGTCTTCCATTCCCCGCCGGGCGGCGAGCGCAACTCACATGCGTACGTCGTGACCGGCCGGCTTCACCCGCCGGTTTCGTCCTGGGTACGTGCGTTTTTGGCCGTACGGAAAGGACTCGATGACCGCCTATTCTTCAGACATGTATTTTTCTCTTCGTCACGCCGCCTCGGGCGCGCCGTGCCGCCTTGGCTTTGCTCGCCGCATTCAAACGGAGCGTGTGCGATGAACCGTTCCGCTCGACCCGATTTCGCCGTGCTCGGCGGCGGTTTGTGCGGCCGGCTGGTCGCGTGGCGCCTGACGGGCGACGGGTATCGCGTGGCGCTCTACGAGCGCGGCGATGCCGCCGGTTCGCAGGCTGCCGCATGGATCGCCGCGGCGATGCTCGCGCCGCTGGCAGAAGCCGCGAGTGCCGAACTGCTGATCACGCGGCTCGGCGCCAGTTCGCTCGAAAGCTGGCCGCGCGTGCTCGCCGAACTGCCGGAGCCGGTGTTTTTCCAGCGCAACGGCACGCTCGTCGTCTGGCATCACGCGGATCGCACCGAGGCGCCGTTGTTCGAGCGCCGCGTCCGTGCAAACGCGCCGGCCGAGTTGCTCGACGGCGGCTTCGTCGCGCTTTCGGGCGCGCAGCTCGGCGCCGCCGAACCCGCGTTGGCCGGCCGCTTCAACCAGGGCTGGCTGCTACCGCGCGAAGGGCAACTCGACAACCGTCAGGTGCTATCCGCACTCGCGGCGGGGCTTGTCGAGCGCGGCGTCGACACCCACTGGAACACGCCGATCGACGAAGCGTCGCTGCCCGACGCCGGTATCACGATCGATTGCCGCGGGCTCGGCGCGAAGCCGGTGCTGCCGACGCTGCGCGGCATCCGCGGCGAAGTTGCGCGCGTGCATGCGCCTCATCTGCAGCTGACGCGCCCGGTGCGGCTGCTGCATCCGCGCTACCCGCTGTATATCGCGCCGAAGCAGAACGGCCTCTATGTGATCGGTGCGACCGAGGTGGAGGGCGAGGACATGTCGCCCGTCAGCGTGCGCTCGGCGCTCGAGTTGCTGAGCGCTGCGTTTTCGGTGCACCCGGGCTTCGGCGAGGCGCGCATCCTCGAGTTGAATTCGCAGTGCCGGCCGACCCTGCCCGATCACCGTCCCGCGCTGCTGTGGGACGGCGCGCGCACGCTGCGCGTGAACGGCCTGTACCGGCACGGCTATATGATCGCGCCCGAAGTCGCCGACGAAGCCGTGCGCTTCGCGAGCGCGCTGCTCGACGGCCGCGTCGCTGATGCCGACGCATTCGCCGGCTGGCGGCGCGACGCACGCTGGAGCGAGCTGTTCCAGCAGCATTTGGCGCGGGAGCCAGCCTGAGCGTAGCGGCCAGCCTGCCGCGCGCGATGCCGCTTTCGCCATCGATTGAACCGTATTCGAACACCATGAACATTCATATCAATCAGAAGCCGTTGTCGCTGCCCGAGGGCGCGACTGTCGCCGATGCGCTCGCCGCCTTTGGCGCGCGTCCACCGTTCGCGGTCGCGCTCAACGGCGATTTCGTCGCGCGTGCGCAGCATGCGGCGCGCGCGTTGCAAGCTGGCGACCGGCTCGACGTCGTGCAACCGGTCGCGGGGGGCTGAGCGCGCTCGCGCCAGCCTGTCGCTTACCGACCGCAACAACCGTCGCCGAAAACCCATTGCCGCAACACCGTCGGTGCCAGGCCGCGGCGGCAAACCAGGATGATGCAAATGACTTCTCACGAGACCGCCGACGCTCTGACGCTATACGGTCAAACTTTCGCAAGCCGCGTGCTGCTCGGCACGTCGCGCTATCCGTCGCTGCAATCGCTGTCCGATTCGATCGACGCCGCGCGACCCGGCATGGTGACCGTCGCGCTGCGCCGGCAGATGAACGAGGGCAACGCCGAAGCCGGCTTCTTCGATCTGCTCAAGCGCCACGGCGTGCCGCTATTGCCGAACACCGCCGGTTGCCTGAGCGTCGGTGAAGCGGTGACGACCGCGCACATGGCGCGTGAAATCTTCGAGACTGAGTGGATCAAGCTCGAACTGATCGGCGACGACTACACGCTGCAGCCCGACCCGGTCGGCCTGATCGAGGCCGCCGCGCGGCTCGTCAAGGATGGCTTCAAGGTGCTGCCGTACTGCACCGAAGATCTGGTGATCGGCCGTCGTCTGCTCGATGCCGGCTGCGAGGCGCTGATGCCGTGGGGCGCGCCGATCGGCACCGGCAAGGGCGTGATCAATCCGTACGGGCTGCGCGTGTTGCGCGAGCGGCTGCCGGACGTGCCGCTGATCGTCGATGCCGGGCTCGGCGTGCCGTCGCATGCGGCCCAGGTGATGGAGTGGGGCTTCGACGGCGTGCTGCTGAACACGGCGGTGTCGCAGGCGACCCATCCCGACGCGATGGCGCGCGCGTTCGCGCTGGGCGTCGAGGCGGGCCGGCAAGCGTATCTGGCGGGCCCGATGGCCGAGCGCGAGAGTGCGCACGCGAGCACGCCGGTGGTCGGCATGCCGTTCTGGCATCAGGATGGAGGTGCTGCATGACTCAGTCGTTGACACTGAAAGATCGCGATCTGTTCTGGCCGACGGCCGACGAACTCATCGAAGCCGCCGAGCGTATCCGCACGCGGCTCGGCGACTGGCCGCCGACGCACGCGCCGTGGCGTATCTGCCTGACCGCGCCGGACGAACCGAACGGTGGCGACCTGATCGTGATCGCCGACGCACAGCAACACGGCGAGCAGATCGCGCGCTGGCTGACGCGGGGCGCGGGCGTGATCGTCGCCGCGGAAAATCGCGCGACACTGCATCTGGGCGGTGAGAAGTACGGTCTCGAAGGCCATCTGGCGGAAGACTGGATCCCCGCGCTGGCCGCGTTCCTCGACTGCGGTTTCGATCCGCACGACGCGCTGGTGCTCGCGCTCGCATGGCGCGACGGCGACGAGACCCGCGCCGACGACGCGTTCCCGGCCGACCTCGGCCGCTTTCCGCGCCTTACCGGCCTGCCGCCGGCACCCGCCAGGGCGTTCCCGCGCTGCCCGGACAAGCTCGGCCTGTACCCGGTGCTGCCGACCGCGGACTGGGTCGAACGGGTGGTCGGCTTCGGCGTGAAGACGGTGCAGTTGCGCCGCAAATCGGCCGAACCCGCTGACGAGCTGAAGCGTGAAATCGCCCGCTGCGTGGCGGCCGGCCGCGCGCACGACGCGCAGGTGTTCATCAACGATCACTGGCAGGCGGCGCTCGAGGCGGGCGCGTACGGCGTACACCTCGGCCAGGAAGACGTGCATACCGCCGATCTGTCGGCGCTGGCGGACGCGGGCATCCGCCTGGGGCTGTCGACTCACGGCTTCTACGAAATGCTGAGGGCGCTGCATTTCCGTCCGAGTTACATTGCGTTGGGGGCGGTGTTCCCGACCACTACAAAGGTCATGCCGACCGCTCCGCAGGGCTTGCGGCGCCTCGCACGCTACGTGCGGCTGCTCGACGGCGTAGTGCCGCTCGTCGCGATCGGCGGGATCGATCTGCAGGTGCTGCCCGACGTGCTCGCAACCGGCGTCGGCTGCGCGGCCGTGGTGCGCGCGGTGACCGAAGCGGCCGATCCGGCCGCCGCCGTTTCTGCGCTGCAACACGGGTTTACGCGATAATCGTCAGGCATAGTAAAGGGACGGGGCACCTCACGGCAGCTTTTGCATGATGGCCCTATAATTCGGCCTTCCCTGTAAAAGGATTGTCAGTTTGGTGCCTTCCTCCCCCGAGACCTTACTCGAGTTGCGCGACGTCGACTTCGGTTACGGCGACCGGCTCGTCCTGTCGAATCTGAATCTGCGCTTTCGTCGCGGTCAGGTCGTCGCGGTCATGGGCGGCTCGGGTTGCGGCAAGACCACGGTGCTGCGGCTGATCGGTGGCCTCGTGCGCGCGCAGCGCGGCCAGGTGCTGTTCCATGGCCAGGACATCGGCGCACAGACGCGCGAAGGTCTTTACGCGCTGCGCCGCAAGATGGGCATGCTGTTCCAGTTCGGCGCGCTGTTCACCGACATGTCGGTGTTCGAAAACGTCGCTTTCTCGCTGCGCGAGCACACCGATCTCCCCGAAGAACTGCTGCGCGACCTCGTGCTGATGAAGCTCAACGCGGTCGGCCTGCGCGGTGCGCGCGATCTGCTGCCGTCGGAGATTTCGGGCGGCATGGCGCGGCGCGTGGCGCTGGCGCGCGCAATCGCGCTCGACCCCGAACTGATGATGTACGACGAGCCGTTCGCCGGCCTCGACCCGATCTCGCTCGGCATCACCGCGAACCTGATCCGCACGCTGAACCAGGCGCTCGGCGCGACGTCGATTCTGGTCACCCACGACGTGCCGGAATCGTTCGCGATCGCCGACTACGTGTATTTTCTCGCCAACGGCGGCGTGCTCGCCGAAGGCACGCCGAACGAACTGCGCGCGTCGACCGATCCGACCGTGCGGCAGTTCATCGACGGCGCGCCGGACGGCCCGTTCAGATTCCACTATCCGACGAAAGCCCCGCTCGCCGCGGACTTCGGCATCGGCGGAGACCAGTCATGATCAGTACGCTCGGTCGCTCGGTCATCACCGGGCTCGGTACCGCCGGCTACGCGACGCGCTTCTTCCTGCGCCTTTTGCTCGAATTTTTCCCGCTGCTGCGCCGCCCGCGTCTTGTCACGAAGCAGATCCACTTCGTCGGTAATTATTCGCTCGTGATCATCGCGGTGTCGGGGCTGTTCGTCGGCTTCGTGCTCGGATTGCAGGGCTATTACACGCTGAATCGTTACGGCTCCGAGCAGGCGCTCGGGTTGCTGGTCGCGCTGTCGCTCGTGCGCGAGTTGGGGCCGGTCGTGACCGCGCTGCTGTTCGCCGGGCGCGCGGGCACGTCGTTGACCGCCGAAATCGGCCTGATGAAGGCGGGCGAGCAGCTCACCGCGATGGAAATGATGGCCGTCGATCCGGTCAAGGTCGTGATCGCGCCGCGCCTGTGGGCGGGCATTATTTCGATGCCGATCCTCGCCGCGATCTTCAGCGCGGTCGGCGTGCTGGGCGGTTACGTGGTGGGCGTGCTGCTGATCGGCGTCGATGCCGGCGCGTTCTGGTCGCAGATGCAAGGCGGCGTCGACGTGTGGAAAGACGTCGGCGCCGGGGTCGTCAAGAGCGTGGTGTTCGGCGTCGCGGTGACCTTCGTCGCGCTGTTTCAGGGCTACGAGGCGAAGCCCACGCCGGAAGGCGTGTCGCGCGCGACGACCCGCACGGTCGTGTACGCGTCGCTGGCGGTACTCGGGCTCGATTTCCTGCTGACCGCACTGATGTTCAGCTAAGACCGCGCAGCGTGCCGGCTACCGGCGGCGCATGATGCGCTTTGCACGGCGGCAAATGGCGGCGGCGCGGCGGATTCACTTTGGGATGACGATGAAAAAGAATGTTCTCGACTTCTGGGTCGGCCTGTTCGTGGTGCTGGGTTTCGTGGCGTTGCTGTTTCTGGCGCTGAAGGCCGGCAACATGAGCTCGTTGTCGTTCCAGGCAACCTACCCGGTCAAGCTAAAGTTCGACAACATCGGCGGACTGAAGCCTCGCGCGCCGGTGAAGAGCGCGGGCGTGACGGTCGGCCGGGTCGCGTCGATCGGCTTCGATAGCAACGCCTACCAGGCGCTCGTCACGATCGATATCGACAAGCAGTACCAGTTTCCGCGGGACACCTCGGCGAAGATTCTGACCTCGGGTCTGCTCGGCGAGCAGTACATCGGGCTCGAGCCGGGCGGCGACTCGGAAATGCTGAAGGCGGGCGATACCATTTCGATGACGCAATCGGCGATCGTGCTGGAAAATCTGATCGGGCAGTTCCTGTATAGCAAGGCCGCGGATTCCGGCGCGGCGAAGCCTGCTGCATCGGCCCCCGCGCCGGCGCCGGGCGCGCCGGCCTCCGGCGCTGCCGGCCAATGAGGCCAACAAGGAGAACAACGATGCAGACGACACTGCAGACCTCGCGTAGCGGTGCACGCGTCCTACAGTTCGGCAAGATTGCCGTGGCGGCTGCGCTGCTCGCCGGTTGCACGACCGTGCAGACGCCGACCAAGGGCGACCCGTTCGAAGGGCTGAACCGCACGATCTTCACCGTCAACGACAAGATCGACCAGTACGCGATCAAGCCGGTCGCGCAGGGCTACGTGTTCGTCACGCCGCAGCCGGTACGCGACAGCGTCACGAACTTCTTCTCGAACATCGGCGACATCTATATCGCGGCGAACAATCTGCTGCAGTTGCGTATCGCGGACGGCGTGTCCGACATCATGCGGATCGTGATCAACACGTTGTTCGGCGTCGGCGGCCTGTTCGACGTCGCAACGCTCGCGAAGCTGCCCAAGCACGACAACGACCTCGGTCTGACGCTCGGCCACTACGGCGTGCCGTCGGGCCCTTACCTCGTGCTGCCGCTGTTCGGGCCGAGCACGGTGCGCGACGCGTTCGGCTCGCTCGGCAACTACTACGTGAACCCGATCAGCTACATCGATCCGCCGGGCCTGAGCTGGGGCCTGTGGGGCCTGAACATCGTCAGTACGCGCGCGAACCTGCTCGGCGCGAGCAACTTGCTGGAAGGCGCGGCGCTCGACAAATACTCGTTCGTGCGCAATGCGTATCTGCAGCGCCGTCAGTATCTGCTGTCGGATAATCGCCGGCGTCCGCAGGAACTGCCGAGCTACGACGAGGAAGCGCCGCTGCCGAAGTACGACGAAGGCGAGACGGGCGGTGCTGCGGGTGCGGCCGCGGGTACGCAGGGTACTGCGGCCAAGGCGACACCCGCATCCGGCGCGGCCGTGGCCACGCCGCAGGGTGCGTCGGCACCGGAGGCCGCGTCGGGCACCGGAACACCTCCGCTCGACCTGAACGGTGGCCCCGAAACGCAGATCCCGGCCGGTCAGTTGGTGCCGCCCTCGCGCTTCAACTTTCCGTCCTTCCGATTGCATTGAACGTGCAGCCGTAACAGATCGATACGACTCTCGCAGTTTGCGCATGGATTGCCGTCAAACTCGCGTGATAAGGTCGGTCACACTGTTGCACTATTTTTGAGGCAAAGCTCGATATGAAAAAATTCTTCCTGATTCCTTTGTTTGCCGCGTTGCTTTCATTCGTCAGCGTCGGCGCATCGGCGCAAACCGTCGACACCAACACACCCGACGCGCTGATCAAGACCGTCACCCAGCAGGTGATGGACTCGATTCGCGGCGACAAGTCGATCCAGCAGGGCGACATCACGCGCATCACGGCGCTCGTCAACGAAAAGATCCTGCCGTACACCGATTTCCGCCGCACCACGCAGCTCGCGATGGGCCGCAACTGGCGCACCGCGACGCCCGAGCAGCAGAACCAGGTGGTCGAGCAGTTCAAGACGCTGCTGATCCGCACGTACTCGGGCGCGCTCGCGCAGGTGCGCGACCAGCAGATCCAGTACAAGCCGTTCCGCATGAACGCGGACGATACCGACACGGTGGTGCGCTCGGTCGTGATGAACAACGGCCAGCCGATCGAACTCGACTACCGCCTGTACAAGACGCCGCAAGGCTGGCGCGTATATGACATCAACGTGCTTGGCGCGTGGCTGATTCAGGCATATCAGCAGCAGTTCAACGAGCAGATCCAGCAGAAGGGCGTGGACGGACTGATCCAGTTCCTCACGCAGCGCAATCAGCAACTCGCCGCGGGCAAGCAGTCGTGAACGACGCGCGGAAAACGGTCGCGAGCCGCTTCGACAGCGGTGCGACACTGACCCACGCGAGCGCGAAGGCTGCGCTCGCCGCGGGTCTGCAACGTATCGCGGCGGGCGCGGGCGGCGTCGATTGCGCGCCGCTCACGCAGTTCGATTCGTCGGCGCTCGCCGTGCTGCTCGCGTGGGTGCGGGCCGCCGCGACGCGCGGTGCCAGCTTTGAAATCATCAATCTGCCGGCTGGTCTCGCCAGCCTCGCGCAGGCCTACGGCGTCGATACGCTTCTCACTCCCGGCGACCCCAGCATGGTTGCGTCAGCGCGACATTGACGCTGCTCTAGCGTCGTCTCCCCCCTTCCGGCCAGGCCGGGGGTGTCAGTTTTTGCCCTATAATCAAACGTTTTTTTGGGGCGTTGAACTGGCCCCCTAATGGCCCAAGTTCCGTTTCTTCCAGCATTTGCTCGTCCCCAGGCTCCATCGGGGCTACTTCAGGCGCCGCGACGCACGCGGCCCATAGTCATGTCAGCCATAGAAATTCGTAACGTCAAGAAGCGCTACAAGGACTTGCAGGCGCTCAAGGGCGTCAGCCTCACGGTCGAAGAAGGCGAGTTCTTCGGACTGCTCGGTCCGAACGGCGCGGGCAAGACGACGCTCATCAGCATACTCGCGGGTCTCGCGCGCGCCGACGAGGGCAGCATCGCGGTGCGCGGTCACGACGTCGTCGACGATTTCCGCAACGCGCGCCGCGCGCTCGGCGTGGTGCCGCAAGAACTCGTGTTCGATCCGTTCTTCACGGTTCGCGAAACCTTGCGCATCCAGTCCGGCTACTACGGGCTGCGCAACAACGACGCGTGGATCGACGAGATCATGGCCAATCTCGATCTCACCGAAAAAGCCGATGCCAATATGCGCGCGCTGTCGGGTGGCATGAAACGCCGCGTGCTGGTCGCGCAGGCGCTCGTGCACCGTCCGCCGGTGATCGTGCTCGACGAGCCGACCGCGGGCGTCGACGTCGAATTGCGCCAGACGCTGTGGAAGTTCATCTCGCGCCTGAATCGCGAAGGCCACACGATCGTGCTGACCACGCACTACCTGGAAGAAGCGGAATCGCTGTGCGACCGCATCGCGATGCTGCGCCGTGGCGAGGTGGTTGCGCTCGATCGCACCAGCACGCTGCTGCAGCGCTTCGCCGGCATGCAGCTGTTCGTGCGCTTCGCGCAGGGCGTACTGCCCGCCGAGCTCCGGCCACTCGAAGCGGAAAGCGGCGCGGGCAACGGTAACGGCCGCCAGCATCTGCTGCGTCTGACGAGCTACGACGACGTCGAGCGCATCCTCGCGCAATGCCGCGCGGCCGGTTGTACATTCGAAGAAATCGAGGTCCGCAAGGCCGACCTCGAAGACGTATTCGTTCAGGTGATGAACGGTCCGGAAGTGATCGAGGGGCTCGCATGAGCGGCTACAGTGGTTTCAGCACGCTGTTTTATAAAGAACTGCTGCGTTTCTGGAAGGTGTCGTTCCAGACCGTGCTCGCGCCGGTCATCACCGCGCTGCTTTACCTGACCATCTTCGGCCACGCGCTGCGCGGCCACGTGCAGGTCTATCCGGGCGTCGAATACACGAGCTTCCTGATTCCGGGCCTCGTGATGATGAGCGTGCTGCAGAACGCGTTCGCGAATAGCTCTTCGTCGCTGATTCAATCGAAGATCACCGGCAACCTCGTGTTCGTGCTGCTGCCGCCGCTGTCGCACTACGAGATGTTCGCGGCCTACGTGCTCGCGGCCGTGGCGCGCGGGCTGTGTGTCGGCTTCGGCGTGTTCATCGTGACGATCTGGTTCGTGCCGCTCGCCTTCACCGCGCCGCTCTACATCATCTTGTTCGCGATGTTCGGTGCGGCGATCCTCGGCACGCTCGGTCTGATCGCCGGCATCTGGGCCGAGAAATTCGACCAGCTCGCCGCGTTCCAGAACTTCCTGATCATGCCGCTCACGTTCCTGTCGGGCGTGTTCTACTCGACGCATACGCTGCCGCCCGTGTGGCGCGAAGTATCGCGGGTCAATCCGTTTTTCTACATGATCGACGGCTTTCGCTATGGCTTTTTCGGCGTGTCGGATATCGACCCGCTCGTGAGCCTCGCGATCGTCGCCGGTTTCTTCGTGGTGCTGGCCGCCGTGGCGATGCGCATGCTCGCCACCGGCTACAAGCTGCGCCACTGACGAGGAGCTTCTCTGATGTTGCCGACTCCCGAACAGGTCAAACAGTACATAGCGGCTGGACTCGCGTGCGAGCATCTCGAAGTCGAAGGCGACGGTCAGCATTTCTTTGCGACGATCGTCTCGCCGAACTTCGAAGGCAAGCGCCTGATCCAGCGTCACCAACTCGTGTATGCGGCGCTCGGCGACCGCATGCGCGAAGAAATCCACGCGCTCAGCATGAAGACGCTGACGCCCGCCGAATGGCAGAACGCGTAATCTGGAAATTTAGTGCGAATTACTCAGGAAGGGCGCGACACCGCTAGCGGCGCGCCGAACACAGACAAAGCAGGTCCGGGCGCGAACCGGGCCGATCAGGAACCGACAGGCATGGATAAACTCATCATTGAAGGTGGCTACCCGCTCTCCGGTGAAGTTGTCGTCTCGGGTGCGAAGAACGCGGCATTGCCGATCCTGTGCGCAGGTCTGCTGAGCGCCGATCCGGTGCATCTGGAGAACGTGCCGGATCTGCAGGACGTGCGCACGATGCTCAAGCTGCTCGGTCAGATGGGCGTGCGTATCGAGGCAGGCGAAGGGCGCGTCGCGCTCGACGCGTCGAAGGTCGACAACCTCGTCGCGCCGTACGAGATGGTGAAGACCATGCGCGCATCGATTCTCGTGCTCGGTCCGCTGGTCGCGCGCTTCGGTCATGCGCGCGTGTCGCTGCCGGGCGGCTGCGCGATCGGCGCGCGTCCGGTCGACCAGCACATCAAGGGTCTGCAGGCGATGGGCGCCGAGATCACGATCGAGCACGGCTTCATCGAAGCGCGCGCGAAGCGTCTGAAGGGCGCGCGCATCGTCACCGACATGATCACCGTGACCGGCACCGAGAACCTGCTGATGGCGGCGGTGCTCGCCGAAGGCGAGACGGTCATCGAGAACGCCGCGCGCGAACCCGAAGTGGTCGACCTCGCGCATCTGCTCGTCGCGATGGGCGCGCAGATCGACGGCATCGGCACCGATCGCCTCGTGATCCATGGCGTCGACAAGCTGCACGGCGCGAAGCACACGGTGATTCCTGACCGCATCGAAGCGGGCACCTTCCTGTGCGCGGTCGCGGCGGCCGGCGGCGACGTCACGCTGCGCAAGATGCGTCCGCTGCTGCTCGAAGCCGTCACCGAAAAGCTGCGCGAAGCGGGCGTCACGGTCGAGGAAGGCGCCGACTGGATGCGCGTGCGCATGGACAAGCGCCCGAGCGCGGTCACGTTCCGCACCTCCGAATACCCGGCGTTCCCGACCGACATGCAGGCACAGTTCATGGCGCTCAACACGATCGCGGACGGTACGTCGCAGGTCGTCGAGACGATCTTCGAAAACCGCTTCATGCACGTGCAGGAGCTGAACCGTCTCGGCGCGAGCATCACGATCGACGGCAACACCGCGCTCGTCTCGGGCGTCGAGAAACTGTCCGGCGCCAAGGTGATGGCCACCGATCTGCGCGCGTCCGCGAGTCTCGTGATCGCCGCGCTGCGCGCCGAAGGCGAGACGCTGATCGACCGCATCTATCACCTCGATCGCGGCTATGACCGCATGGAAGCGAAGCTCAACGCGATCGGCGCGAAGGTGCGCCGCGTTTCCGGGAGCGAGGCATGAGTTCGATGCCGCAAACGTCGTCGTCGCCGGCGGTGAGCGCGCCGCTCACGCTCGCGTTGTCGAAAGGGCGTATCTTCGAGGAAACGCTGCCGCTGCTCGCGGCGGCCGGCATCGAAGTCGCGGAAGACCCTGAAACGTCGCGCAAGCTGATCCTGCCGACCACCGACCCGAACCTGCGCGTGATCATCGTGCGGGCGACCGACGTGCCGACCTATGTCGAGTACGGCGCGGCCGACTTCGGCGTGGCCGGCAAGGACGTGCTGCTCGAGCATGGCGGTAGCGGCCTGTATCAGCCGGTGGATCTGGACATCGCGCGTTGCCGGATGTCGGTCGCGGTCGCGGCGGGTTTCGATTATGCGAACGCGGTGCGCCAGGGTGCGCGTCTGCGGGTCGCGACCAAGTATGTTGAAACGGCACGTGAGCATTTCGCCGCCAAGGGCGTTCACGTCGATCTGATCAAGCTGTACGGGTCGATGGAACTCGCACCGCTGGTCGGCCTGGCCGATGCGATCGTCGACCTGGTGAGCTCGGGCAATACGCTGCGTGCGAACAATCTTGTCGAGGTGGAGGAGATCATGCAGATTTCGTCGCGCCTCGTCGTGAACCAGGCAGCGCTGAAGCTCAAACGCGCCGCGTTGCGGCCGATTCTCGACGCGTTCGCCAACGCGTCGTCGCCAGCCGGTGCCCCGGCGGCCTGACTGACGATGGCGATGTGACGTCGCTCTGATAGCGCGCCTTACCGAAACGGATACCTGTATGTCTACCAAGATTCGCAAACTCGATTCCACCGCTCGCGACTTTCACAAGTCGCTGCATGCGGTGCTCGCGTTCGAGGCGAGCGAAGACGAAGCCATCGAGCGCGCGGTCGCGCAGATTCTGAACGACGTGAAGGTACGCGGCGACGAGGCGGTGCTCGAGTACACGAAGCGCTTCGATCGCATCGATGCGAAAAGCGTGGCCGCGCTCGAGCTGCCGATGTCGGAGCTCGAAGCGGCGCTCGAAAGTCTCGAGCCGAAGCGGCGCGCTTCGCTCGAAGCGGCGGCGGCGCGCGTGCGCGGCTATCACGAGAAGCAGAAGATCGAGTGCGGCAGCCATAGCTGGCAATACACCGAAGCCGACGGCACGGTGCTCGGTCAGAAGGTCACGCCGCTCGATCGCGCAGGGATCTACGTGCCGGGCGGCAAGGCCGCGTATCCGTCGTCAGTGCTGATGAATGCGATCCCGGCGCGGGTGGCCGGCGTACGTGAAATCGTGATGGTCGTGCCGACGCCGGACGGTGTGAAGAATCCGCTCGTGCTCGCGGCGGCTCTGCTGGGCGGTGTCGATCGCGTGTTCACGATCGGCGGCGCGCAAGCGGTGGGCGCGCTCGCGTACGGCACGCAGACCGTGCCCGCGGTCGACAAGATCTGCGGCCCCGGCAATGCGTACGTCGCGTCGGCGAAGCGTCGCGTGTTCGGCACGGTCGGCATCGACATGATCGCCGGGCCGTCGGAAATCCTCGTGCTGTGCGATGGCACGACCGATCCGCGCTGGGTCGCGATGGACCTGTTCTCGCAGGCCGAGCACGACGAGCTCGCGCAGTCGATCCTGCTGTGCCCGGACGACGCGTTCATCGCGCGCGTGCAGGAAGCGATCGACGAACTGCTGCCCACGATGCCGCGCCAGGACGTGATTCGTACGTCGCTCGAAAACCGCGGTGCGCTGATCAAGGTGCGCGACATGGCGGAAGCCTGCGCGATCGCCAACGACATCGCGCCGGAGCACCTCGAAATTTCGGCGCTGGAGCCGCATCAGTGGGCGCAGCAGATCCGTCATGCGGGCGCGATCTTCCTCGGCCGCTACACGAGCGAAAGCCTCGGCGACTACTGCGCGGGCCCGAACCACGTGCTGCCGACGTCGCGTACCGCACGGTTTTCGTCGCCGCTCGGCGTCTATGATTTCTTCAAGCGTTCGAGCCTGATCGAGGTCAGCGCGGAAGGTGCGCAGACGCTCGGCGAGATCGCTGCTGAACTCGCATATGGCGAAGGTCTGCAAGCGCATGCACGCAGCGCCGAATACCGGATGCGGCAGAACAACGAACGCGGCTGAGGCAGACTGCCGATCACGCGGGCGCGCGGCGGAACTCAAGCGGGCATGAGCGGGAGCAGGAGAAGCGGCGAGGGCGGAACCCGCCGCATCAACCTCCATATTTTCCTGCTGCCACCCGCGCGAGCGACGGATCGAGCCCACCCGGCCCGTTCAATAACGACCACAGAGACCAACCCGAGCGCCCTGCGCCGACGACGCCGATCCGGCGTTTTTCGCACGGCTGTGCCCCGAAGCTATGACGACACCTCAAGACATCATCCGCAGCGACGTGCTCGCAATGACGAGCTATCCGGTTCCGGACGCCACCGGCTTCATCAAGCTCGACGCGATGGAAAACCCGTTTCCGCTGCCGCCGGAACTCGCCGCGCATCTTGGCGAACGTCTCGCCGGCGTCGCGCTGAACCGTTATCCGGCGCCGCGCCCCGAGCAGTTGATCGAGCGCATCCGTCACGTGATGGGCGTGCCGGCGGGGTGCGACGTGCTGCTCGGCAATGGCTCGGATGAAATCATCAGCATCATGTCGGTCGCGTGCGCGAAGCCGGGCGCGAAGGTGCTCGCGCCGGTGCCGGGCTTCGTCATGTATCAGATGTCGGCGAAGCTGGCGCATCTCGAATTCGTCGGCGTGCCGCTCAAAGCCGACTTCACGCTCGACACCGACGCGATGCTCGCGGCGATCGCCGAGCATGAACCGGCGATCATCTATCTCGCGTATCCGAACAACCCAACCGGCACGCTGTTCGATGACGCCGAAATCGAGCGCATCATCGCCGCGGCGGGCAAGAGCCTCGTCGTGATCGACGAGGCGTATCAGCCGTTCGCGCAGAAGAGCTGGCTGCCGCGCGCCGACCAGTTCGACAACGTCGTCGTGATGCGCACGGTGTCGAAGCTGGGCCTCGCCGGCATCCGCCTCGGTTACCTGGTCGGCAAGCCCGCGTGGCTGACCGAGTTCGACAAGGTGCGTCCGCCGTACAACACCAACGTGTTGACCCAGGCCGCCGCCGATTTCCTGCTCGACCATATCGGCGTGCTCGACGCGCAAGCCGCGCAATTACGCGACGAACGCGAGAAACTCGCGCAGGCGGTGGCCGCGCTGCCGGGCGCCGAAGTGTTCGCTAGCGCGGGCAATTTCCTGCTGGTGCGGGTGCCCGATGCGTCGGTGATGTTCGAAACCCTGCTAACGGCGCGGATTCTGATCAAAAACGTGAGTAAAATGCATCCATTGCTCGCCAATTGCGTGCGTTTGACCGTCGGTTCGCCGAACGAGAACGCCCAGTTGCTCGCCGGCCTTAAACTCGTGTTGCGGTAACCCGCCGCATTGAACGGCTGCCCTGCGCAGCCAGCCAGTTTGCCCACCCCACATTACTAGCGCTTTTAAGCCAGATTCGAGGAATTGCCATGCGCCTTGCGGAAGTCGTTCGCAACACCAGCGAAACGCAGATCCGTGTGAAGATCAACCTGGACGGCACCGGCCAGCAGAAACTGGCCACCGGTGTGCCGTTCCTGGACCACATGCTCGACCAGATCGCCCGCCACGGGCTGTTCGACCTCGAGATCGAAGCGCATGGCGACCTGCACATCGACGATCACCACACGGTCGAAGACACCGGCATCACGCTCGGCCAGGCCGTCGCGAAGGCGATCGGCGATCGCAAGGGCATCCGCCGCTACGGTCATTCGTACGTGCCGCTCGACGAAGCGCTGTCGCGCGTCGTGATCGATTTTTCCGGCCGTCCGGGCCTCGAATTCCACGTGCCGTTCACGCGCGCGCGCATCGGCACGTTCGACGTCGACCTGTCGATCGAATTCTTCCGCGGCTTCGTGAACCATGCCGGCGTGACGCTGCACATCGACAACCTGCGCGGCATCAACGCTCACCACCAGCTCGAAACGGTGTTCAAGGCGTTCGGGCGCGCGCTGCGCATGGCCGTCGAGCTCGATGAGCGCGCGGCCGGACAGATTCCGTCGACCAAGGGCAGCCTCTGACCTAACGGCCATAGCAGGCTTTAATACGGGTTTCACCGCCTCCAACGTCTTCAGGCCACTCACCTTCAAGCGATTCATCGGGCAGCACCGCATTTGCCGGCACGTCGTTCGACGCCGCGCGGCGACATCGATGGATCGAGGGCAGAGCGGCCAAACTTGAAATGAAAACTTCGATAGCGATTGTGGATTACGGAATGGGCAACCTGCGCTCGGTTGCCCAGGCACTGCGCAAAGCGGCTCCGGAAGCGGACGTGGCGATCGTCGATCGTCCGGAAGCGATCCGCGCGGCCGACCGCGTGGTGCTGCCGGGCCAGGGTGCGATGCCCGACTGCATGCGCAGTCTTGGCGCGTCCGGATTGCAGGAAGCGGTCGTCGAGGCGTCGCGCAGCAAGCCGCTGATGGGCGTGTGCGTCGGCGAGCAGATGCTGTTCGACTGGAGCGCCGAGGGCGACACGCCAGGTCTTGGTCTGTTGCCCGGCAAGGTGGTGCGCTTCGAGCTCGAAGGCCAGGTGCAGGACGACGGCTCGCGCTTCAAGGTCCCGCAGATGGGCTGGAACCGCGTGCGTCAGGCGCAGCCGCATCCGCTGTGGGATGGCGTCGCCGACAACGCATTCTTCTACTTCGTGCATAGCTACTACGTGGTGCCGGACAACCCGGCGCATACGGCGGGCGAGACGGTCTACGGCGTGCCCTTTACCTCGGCGGTAGCGCGGGATAACATCTTCGCCACCCAGTTCCACCCTGAAAAGAGTGCCGAGGCGGGTTTGCGCGTTTACCGCAACTTCGTGCACTGGAACCCGTGAACGCCTTTCATCCCGTTGCCGCGCGTGCGTCGCGCGGTGCCGCGGTCCCGCATCCGACCGGCGCTCCACTGGAGCGCCGAACGAGTTGTACTAAACTAGCGAGACGGTATTGCGGCGGGCTCACTCGCCAGCCGCTGCCGCCGACCTTCAATCCACTCCCAGATAACACCCGATTGCTATGCTGCTGATTCCCGCCATCGACCTGAAAGACGGTCAGTGTGTACGCCTCAAACAAGGCGATATGGACCAGGCGACGATTTTCTCCGAGGAACCGGCGGCAATGGCCCGACATTGGGTCGACCGCGGCGCGCGTCGTCTGCATCTCGTCGATCTGAATGGCGCGTTCGCCGGCAAGCCGAGGAACGGCGACGCGATCCGGGCGATCCTCGATGAAGTGGGCGGTGAAATCCCGGTTCAGCTCGGCGGTGGCATTCGCGACCTGAACACGATCGAGCGCTATCTGGACGACGGTTTGTCGTACGTGATCATCGGCACGGCGGCGGTGAAGAACCCCGGTTTCCTGCAGGACGCGTGCACCGCGTTCGGCGGCCACATCATCGTCGGTCTCGACGCGAAAGACGGCAAGGTCGCGACCGACGGCTGGAGCAAGCTGACCGGTCATGAAGTGGCCGACCTCGCGCGCAAGTTCGAGGACTACGGCTGCGAGTCGATCATCTACACCGACATCGGCCGCGACGGCATGCTGCAGGGTATCAACATCGAAGCGACGGTGCGCCTCGCGCGCGCGGTCAAGATTCCGGTGATCGCGAGCGGCGGACTGTCGAACCTCGCGGACATCGAATCGCTGTGCGAAGTCGAAGGCGAGGGCATCGAAGGCGTGATCTGCGGTCGCGCGATCTATTCGGGCGACCTCGACTTCGCGGCCGCGCAGACGCTCGCGGACAAGCTGCGCGAAGCGGACGACGCTTAAGGCGCGGCATCGGCTGCGCTTGCTGGGAGGATGCGTTGCGCGCCGGCGTGGCGCTCACCTCGGCTTGCGACATTCGCTCGACCGAGGCTGGCCGGTAGCGCGCGTCGCACGATCACGCAACCGGAACCTCGTCAGCTTGCGGCCAGTACACCACTCGCGGCGCGATGCAACCGCTCGCGCCGGCACCGTGCCGCTTGCCTGCAAGCGAGCGGCCTCATCAGCGGCATTGGCAGAATTGCACGATCATGGCTCTAGCTAAACGCATCATCCCCTGTCTCGACGTCACCGCGGGCCGCGTGGTCAAGGGCGTCAACTTCGTCGAACTGCGCGACGCGGGCGACCCGGTCGAAATCGCGCGCCGCTACGACGATCAGGGCGCCGACGAACTGACGTTCCTCGACATCACCGCGACCTCGGATCAGCGCGACCTGATCCTGCCGATCATCGAGGCGGTCGCCTCGCAGGTGTTCATTCCGCTGACGGTCGGCGGCGGCGTGCGCGCGGTCGAAGACGTGCGGCGCCTGCTGAACGCGGGCGCCGACAAGATCAGCATGAACTCGTCGGCGGTCGCCAATCCGCAGCTCGTGAAGGATGCGACCGACAAATACGGCTCGCAATGCATCGTCGTCGCGATCGACGCGAAGCGCGTGTCGGCCGACGGCGAGACGCCGCGCTGGGAGGTGTTCACGCACGGCGGCCGCAAAGCCACCGGCCTCGATGCGGTCGAATGGGCGCGCAAGATGGCCGAGCTCGGCGCCGGCGAAATCCTGCTCACCAGCATGGATCGCGACGGCACCAAGAGCGGCTTCGATCTCGCGCTGACGCGCGCAGTGTCGGACGCGGTGCCGGTGTCGGTGATCGCCTCGGGCGGCGTCGGCAATCTGCAGCATCTCGCCGACGGTATCAAGAGCGGTCACGCCGACGCGGTGCTCGCCGCGAGCATCTTCCACTATGGCGAACACACGGTCGGCGAAGCCAAGCGCTTCATGGCCGATCAGGGTATTTCGGTGAGGTTGTGACGTGACGAATCCCTCGGCAGTGAACTGGCTAGACAAGGTCAAATGGGACGCGAACGGCCTCGTGCCGGTGATCGCGCAGGAAGCGTCGACGAACGACGTGCTGATGTTCGCGTGGATGAACCGCGAGGCCTTGGCGAAGACCGTCGAGACCGGCCGCGCGGTGTATTTCTCGCGCTCGCGCCAGCGCCTGTGGTTCAAGGGCGAGGAATCGGGCCACGTGCAGCACGTGCATGAAATGCGACTCGATTGCGACGAAGACGTCGTGCTGCTGAAAGTCGAGCAGGTGTCGGGCATCGCCTGCCACACCGGCCGCCACTCGTGCTTTTTCCAGAAATTCGAAGGCTCGGTGGACGACGGCGACTGGCAGGCCGTCGATCCCGTGCTGAAAGACCCCGAACACATCTACAAATGACGCAATCCACGCAAAACCCGTCGTCCATCGAGGCTTCCACGCTCGATACGCTGTTGCGCCTCGCGGCGGTGATCGATAGCCGCAAGGGCGGCGATCCGGACCTCTCGTACGTATCGCGCCTGTTCCACAAGGGCGACGACGCGGTCCTGAAGAAGATCGGCGAAGAAGCCACCGAAGTCGTGCTGGCCGCCAAGGACGTGCGCCAGGGCGGCGCGCCGAAGGCGCTGGTCGGCGAGGTCGCGGACCTGTGGTTCCACTGCCTCGTGATGCTGTCCCATTTCGATCTGAGCCCCGCTGAAGTGATCGCCGAACTCGAGCGTCGCGAAGGCCTGTCGGGCATCGAGGAAAAGGCGCTGCGCAAGAGCCGCGAGCGCGAGGAAAACGGCGACTGAGCAGCTGGAGCGGAAACCCGGCGTTTCCGCTTGAAGTCGCGCGCGTCGGCACCTAAATAGCGGTAACCTCACCTTCGGGAGGACGCAAGCATGGAACAGCCGCAAGGAAGCTATCCGCCGCCGGTCTACCGCCACGCGATGGAGCCTGAACGCGAGCGCAGCCTGCGCACGCTCACGCACGTGCTGTACGCGCTGTATGCGGTTCACTGGCTGACCGGCGGGCTCACCATTCTGGTCGCGATCATCATCAACTACATCAAGCGGGCGGACGTGGCCGGCACGCCGTACGAAGCGCACTTCGAATGGCAGATCCGCACGTTCTGGCTGGGCCTCGTCGGGTACGCGATCGGCGCGTTGCTGTTGCTCGTCGTGATCGGCATTCCGGTGCTGTGGGCCGTCAGCATATGGATGTTGTACCGTATTATCAAAGGCTGGCTGTATCTGTACGATAACAAGCCGTTCGCGAATCCGGCCAGTTGGGTCTGAACGCCAGCCGGTCCGGATGGGCGGGCCGGCTTTCGGGTCGAACTTCGGCGCATGCGGATTCGCTCGCCTAAGTCATACCGCGTCAGGAATACGATGAGTCACGATCCGAACTGTCTTTTCTGCAAGATCGCCGCTGGCGAAATCCCGTCGACCAGGGTCCACGAAGACGACGAGTTCGTCGCCTTCCGTGACATCCGTCCGGCGGCCGAAACGCATGTGCTGGTGATTCCCCGCAAGCACATTGCAACGCTGTCGAACTGCACCGAAAGCGACGCGCCTCTGCTTGGTAGAATGCTTGTCCTTGCCGCGCGCCTGGCCGAGCAATTGGGAGTCGCGTACAGCGGCGGACAAACGGGCTTTCGGACGGTAATCAATACCGGTCCGGGCGGCGGTCAGGAGGTGTATCACCTGCACGCGCACATTCTCGCGGGACCGCGCCCCTGGCAACGCATGGGTTGAGCGCGGGTTCGCGTGTCATGCGCGCTGCGTGGCTCGTGCACACCGCCGCGAGTTTTGGTCGAGGACAATAGCTCCGCCGTTGTTTTTTACCGCTGTGTAATAACGTCGACGCGATCGTCTGTCCACAATGGCAGCCGTGCAGACGACGGTCGCGACGCAAGCGAGGCGGGGCGAGCTGCGGTAACGTAGAGAGATATGGAGACGAAGCGCACGCGCTTCAGGTTATGCAAAATTGCCGCATCGAGATGCGGCGTCGGGGTTAAGGAGAGTAGTCATGGGTTCGTTGAGTATTTGGCATTGGTTGATCGTTCTGTTGATCGTCGCACTCGTGTTCGGCACGAAGAAGTTGCGCAACATCGGCACCGATCTGGGCGGCGCGGTGAAGGGCTTCAAGGAAGGCATGAAGGAAGCCGATTCGCCGTCGGCCGACGCGCAACAGCAGCGCGAGCTGCCGCGCAACGGCGCAGTGGACGTCGAAGCGAAAGAAAAGTCGCCGCAATCGGGCGACTACCGCTAAGCCGCGGCCCTCGAGCCGTTCCCGCGTTTCTGACGGACATTCCACTTCATGCTGGACCTCGGTCTAACCAAGATGGCGCTGATCGGCGTCGTCGCGCTGGTCGTCCTCGGGCCTGAGCGCCTGCCGCGTGTCGCCCGCACGGCCGGCGCGCTGTTCGGCCGTGCCCAGCGGTACATCAACGACGTGAAGGCCGAAGTCACGCGCGAAATCGAGCTCGACGAATTGCGGCGCATGAAGACCGAGTTCGAGAAGGCCGCGAGCAATGTGGAAACGGCGGTTCAGGACAATCTGCGCAAGCACGAGAATGAACTGAACGAAGCATGGAATGGCGGTACGTCGGTGTCGCCGAGCATCGCCGGCGGGGCGCTCGAAGACGCCGCCGGCGGGGCCAGCGGCAACACCGGCGCCACCTCCTGGCCGATCACGACGCCGGCCACCACGCCCAAACGCAAGAACTGGCGCGTCCAGCAGAGCGCCATGCCCACGTGGTACAAGCGAGCGAACCTGCGCCGCACGCGTGTGCAGTCGGGCGCCGCGCGCGTTGCGCGGCACACACCTGTCAACCTGCGTCGTCCGACGCGGTTTTTCTGATGTTCAGATCGACAATCTCTAACCGAGGGCCGGTGTGAGCGACCCCCAGCAATCCCAGAACGAAGGCGCTGAAGAGACCTTCATTTCCCACCTCGTCGAACTGCGTGACCGCATCATCCGTGCGGGGCTTGCCGTCATCGTCGTGTTCATCGGGCTCGTGTACTGGGCGCCGGACATCTTCAGACTGCTCGCGCGTCCGCTGATGATGAATCTGCCGAAGGACGGCAAGATGATCGTCACCGACGTCACCGGCTCGTTCTTCGTGCCGATGAAGGTGACGATGCTGGTCGCCTTCGTGATCGCGCTGCCGGTCGTGCTGTACCAGATCTGGGCGTTCGTCGCGCCGGGGCTCTATCAGCACGAGAAGAAGCTGGTCGCGCCGCTCGTCGCGAGCAGCTACACGCTGTTCCTGTGCGGCATGGCGTTCGCGTACTTCGTCGTGTTTCCGACCATCTTCCGCGTGATGGCGCACTACAACGCGCCGCTCGGCGCGGAGATGACAACCGATATCGACAATTACCTGAGCTTCGTGCTGACGATGTTCATCGCGTTCGGCGTCACGTTCGAGGTGCCGATCATCGTCGTGCTGCTGGTGCGGATGAACGTGGTGACGCTGAAGAAGCTGAAGGAGATCCGGCCGTATGTGATCGTCGGCGCGTTCGTGGTGTCGGCTGTCGTGACGCCGCCGGACGTGTTTTCGCAGCTGATCCTCGCGGTTCCGCTGATTCTGCTGTACGAAGCAGGCATCGTCGCGGCGCGGTTGATCGTCGGCAAGCAACCGGTGGTCGTCGAGGATGCGAGTCCGCCGTCGAGTTGAGGTGTCGCGAGTCGATGTCGTCGATCAAATGAAAAGGGCAGTCCATCGCGGACTGCCCTTTTTTCGTTGCGTGGCGTGCTGCGTGGCGTCGCCGCCTTGGCCTCAACCGCCTTCGTCATCCGGCTGATCGCCGCCGTTTTCGTCTTGCGCCTGTTTCGGCGGCGGCGGGCGTTTGCCGATCATCACGTCGAGATCGATCTGATGACCCTTGCGCACCAGATGCACTTTCGCCGCCGTGCCCGGCTTGATCTGCGCGATCACGTTCAACAGGCGTGTGGTATCGGTGATCTCCTGGCCGTTCACGCTCGTCAGGATGTCGCCGGGCTTGATGCCCGCGCGGTCGGCCGGACCGCTCTTCAGCACGCCCGCGACGATTGCGCCTGACTTCTGATCGAGCCCGAACGACTCCGCGATTTCCGGCGTCACGTCCTGCGGTTCGACGCCGATCCAGCCGCGCGTGACCGTGCCGGTCGTGATGATGCTCTCGAGCACGCTGCGCGCGGTCGACACCGGAATCGCAAAACCGATGCCGAGCGAGCCGCCCGAGCGGGAGTAGATCGCGGTGTTGATGCCGAGCAGATTGCCGTTCACGTCGACGAGCGCACCGCCCGAGTTACCGGGATTGATCGGCGCGTCGGTCTGGATGAAGTTTTCGAACGTATTGATGCCGAGATGGTTGCGGCCCAGCGCGCTGACGATGCCCATCGTCACGGTTTGTCCGACGCCGAACGGATTGCCGATCGCGAGCACGACGTCGCCGACGCGAATCTGGTCCATCCGGCCGAGCGTGATGGTGGGCAGATTGGTCATGTTGACCTTGAGCACGGCCAGATCGGTTTCGGGGTCGATGCCGATGACCTTTGCGCTGGCGGTGCGGCCGTCGGCAAGCGCGACTTCGATCTGATCGGCGCCGTCGACGACATGCTGGTTCGTTAGAATGTAACCTTCCGAACTCACTATCACGCCTGAGCCGAGATTCGAGGCAGGCTGCTCCTGCTGCTTGCGATTGTTCCTGTCGCCGAAGAAGTAACGGAACAGCGGATCTTTGGCGCGCGGGTCGGGAGGCAGTGAGCCATCCTTGCTGGAGAACACGTTGACGACCGCGGGCATGGCCTTTTGCGCGGCGTCGGCGTATGACGTTTCGGCATGGCCATGGCTGATGCCCGGCGCCACTTCCCGCAGCGCGACGATCGGTTCGGCGAGTTGTCTGCCGAATTGCCCTTGACGCTGCAGCCACTGCGGTTTGAGGGTCGCAATGATGAACATCAGCGCCAACAGCACCGTCACCGCTTGGGCAAATAACAGCCAGAAGCGTCTAAGCATCTGAAGACTAGAGGTCTATATGGATCGGATAGAACTTGAATTGTACTTGAACAATCTCCTTGAAACCGCGCGCTTCAAGGACTATTGCCCGAACGGTTTGCAGGTCGAAGGACGCCGCCGGATCAACAAACTCGCGACCGGCGTGACCGCGTCGGTGGCCTTTCTGGAGGCCGCGCTCGACTGGGGCGCGGACGCCGTGCTGGTCCATCACGGCTACTTCTGGCGCAACGAGGCACCGCAGATCACCGGCCGCAAACATGCGCGTTTGAAGCTGCTGCTCGCCAACGACCTGAACCTGTTCGCCTACCATCTGCCGCTCGACGATCACCCCGAGTTCGGCAACAACGCGCAGATCGGCGAGAAGATGGGCTGGATCAGCGACGCGCGTTTCGGCGACAACGATCTCGGCTGGCTCGCCACGTTGCCGATGCCGATCACGCTGTCGCACCTGACCGCGGAAATCGAGCAGACGCTGGGCCACACGCCGCTCGTATTCGGCGATCCGGATATGGAGCTGCGCCGCATCGGCTGGTGCACGGGCGCCGCGCAAGGCATGTTCGACGCGGCGATCGACGCGGGCGTCGACGTCTACGTGACCGGCGAGGTATCGGAGTCGGTGATGCATACGGCGGCGGAAAGCGGCGTCGCGTTTCTGGCTGCCGGCCACCACGCGACCGAACGCTTCGGCGTGCAGGCGGTGGGCAAGCATCTGTCCGAATCGTTCGATATCGAACACCTCTTTATCGATATCCCCAATCCGGTTTGAATTGCGAATTGCATTACCAAAAGAAAGGGCATGAATACCGCAGAAGGCACTTAAAAGGAGGTGCGAAAAAGTTTGCAATCGGTACGGACAAACCCTGAGTTATCAAGGGCTTCGCACGGTTTTTGGCAATCGGCCCTTGTAAATGGCGACTCCATTCGAGCAAACTAGCGGCGGTAGAAGCGACGTGAAGGAAAAATCCAACTCAGAAGTGGGGCGTGTGATGCGAGACAAAGAAGAGGAACGCGTCGATGGCAGCCGCCGTAACTGGCTGGTAGCGACGACCGTAGCAGGCGGCATAGGAGGAGTAGCCGTTGTCGTACCCTTTGTTAGTTCGTTTGCACCATCCGAAAAGGCCAAGGCAGCAGGTGCCCCGGTCGAAGTCGATATCAGTAGTCTGAAGCCCGGCGACATGATGACGGTCGCCTGGCGTGGCAAGCCGGTGTGGATCATCAACCGCACGGACCGCATGCTCGCCGATGTTCAAAAAGCCGATAACCAGGTCGCGGATCCCCACTCGCTGAATCCGTTCTCGATGCCGCTGCCGGACTACTGCAACAACGAATTCCGTTCACGCGCCGAGAACAAGCATCTGCTGGTTGCCGTCGCCGTTTGCACGCATCTGGGCTGCACGCCGACGCCGCGCTTCCAGGAAGGCCCGCAGGCCAACCTCCCCGACGACTGGCCAGGCGGCTTCCTGTGCCCGTGTCACGGCTCGACCTACGACATGGCCGGCCGCGTCTTCAAGAACAAACCCGCTCCGCAGAACCTCGACATCCCGCGCTTCATGTTCACCTCGGCGACGGCCCTTGTGATCGGGAAGGACGAAAAAGGAGAAGCGTAATGGCGAGCGAACACGAAGTAGAGACGACTGGGCTGGCTGGTTGGATCGACCAGCGCTTCCCGATGACGGCCACGTGGAAGAAACACGTTTCCGAGTACTACGCGCCGAAGAACTTCAACTTCTGGTACTTCTTCGGTTCGCTTGCGTTGCTGGTGCTGGTCAACCAGATCGTCACCGGCATTTTCCTGACGATGAACTACAAGCCCGACGCGACGCTCGCGTTCTCGTCGGTCGAGTACATCATGCGCGAGGTGCCGTGGGGTTGGCTGATCCGCTACATGCACTCCACAGGCGCGTCGATGTTCTTCGTCGTCGTGTATCTGCACATGTTCCGCGGGCTCATGTACGGCTCGTACCGTAAGCCGCGCGAACTCGTGTGGATTTTCGGCTGCCTGATCTTCCTGTGCCTGATGGCCGAGGCGTTTTTCGGCTACCTGCTGCCGTGGGGCCAGATGTCGTTCTGGGGCGCACAGGTGATCGTGAACCTGTTCTCGGCGATCCCGTTCATCGGGCCGGATCTGTCGCTGTGGATTCGCGGCGACTACGTGGTCTCCGACGTCACGCTGAACCGCTTCTTCGCGTTTCACGTGATCGCGATTCCGCTGGTGCTGGTCGGTCTCGTGATCGCGCACCTGGTCGCGCTGCACGAAGTCGGCTCGAACAACCCGGACGGCATCGAGATCAAGGCGAAGAAAGGTCCGGATGGCGTGCCGCTCGACGGCATTCCGTTCCACCCGTACTACTCGGTGCACGACTTCATGGGCGTGGCGATCTTCCTGCTGATCTTCGCGGCGATCATCTTCTTCGCGCCGGAAATGGGCGGGTACTTCCTCGAAGCGAACAACTTCGTTCCCGCGAACCCGCTGCAGACGCCGCCTGAAATTGCGCCGGTCTGGTACTTCACCGCTTTTTATGCGATGCTGCGCGCCACTACCGATCCATTCAAGATCGTGCTGATGATCGTCATCGCGCTGCTTGGGTTGCTCGCGCTGGTGCGGGCCCGCGGCAAGTGGAAGCTCGGTTTGCCGGTGCTCGCGGTGCTGGTGATCGTCGCGATGGCGTTCACCGAATCGAAGTTCTGGGGCGTCGTGGTGATGGGCACCGCGGTGATTTCGCTGTTCTTCCTGCCGTGGCTGGACCGCTCGCCCGTCAGGTCGATCCGCTACCGGCCGTTCCTCCACAAGGTATTTTTCGGGATCTTCGTGATCGCGTTCCTGACCCTCGGCTTCCTCGGCACTCGACCGCCATCACCGGCCTCGACGCTGATCGCCCAGATCTGCGCGCTGATCTACTTCGCGTTTTTCCTCGGCATGCCCTTCTGGACGCGGCTTGGCAAGTTCAAGCAACCGCCGGAACGGGTGCGGTTCAAGCCTCACTAATCGCGAGCCAGGAGAACAGAAGATGAAAAAACTGCTTTCGATGTGCGCGCTGGTCGGCGCAACCGTGCTTGCGCTGTTAGCCGCCCCGGTCCACGCGGACGAGAATTTCCCGCTCGACCGCGCGCCGGACAACACGAACAATTTCGCTTCTTTGCAGCGCGGCGCGCAATTGTTTGTAAACTACTGCCTGAATTGCCACAGCGCGAACCTGATGCGCTACAACCGCCTGACCGATCTCGGCATCACGCCGACCGAAATTCAGGCGAACCTGCTGTTCACCACCGACAAGGTCGGCAACACGATGACCGTGGCGATGCGCCCGGATGACGCGAAAGCGTGGTTCGGCGCGACGCCGCCGGATCTGTCGGTGGAGGCGCGGGCGCGCGGCACGGACTGGCTGTACACGTATCTGCGCAGTTTTTACCGCGACGATACGCGGCCGACCGGCTGGAACAATCTGGTGTACGAAAACGTGAGCATGCCTCACGTGCTGTGGCAGCTTCAGGGGCAGCGGGCGGCGAAATTCGGGGATGAAACCGACGAAAAAACCGGCGAAACGGTACACAAATTCCTCGGCTTCCAGCAACTGACTCCGGGGACGGTGTCGCCGGTAGATTATGATTCTGCTGTGGCCGACCTCGTGTCGTACCTGTCATGGATGTCCGAACCGACGCAGCAAACCCGCAAGCAACTTGGCGTGTGGGTGCTGTTGTTCCTCGGTATCCTGAGCTTTTTCGCCTGGCGACTGAACGCCGCGTACTGGAAACATATCAAATAATCACGCCGCTACACGGCGTGGGGCCGGCGCCAGGAAAGACCTGCTGAACGGTTTTTCCGCGTGCTGGCCCTTCAGCTTTTTGAGGAAACGTAAACATGATGGTTCTGTATTCCGGCACTACTTGCCCGTTCTCCCAGCGTTGCCGGCTGGTGTTGTTCGAAAAGGGCATGGACTTCGAGATCCGCGACGTCGACCTGTTCAACAAGCCGGAAGACATCGCCGTGATGAATCCGTATGGTCAGGTGCCGATTCTCGTCGAACGGGACCTGATTCTGTACGAATCGAACATCATCAACGAGTACATCGACGAGCGCTTCCCGCACCCGCAGCTGATGCCGGCCGATCCGGTGCAGCGCGCGCGGGCCCGCCTGTTCCTGCTCAACTTCGAGAAAGAGCTGTTCGTCCACGTCGGCACGCTCGAAAACGAGAAGGGCAAGGCTGCTGAGAAGAATCACGAGAAGGCGCGCCTCGCGATCCGCGATCGCCTGACGCAGCTCGCGCCGATCTTCCTGAAGAACAAGTACATGCTTGGCGAAGAGTTCTCGATGCTCGACGTCGCGATCGCACCGCTCTTGTGGCGCCTCGACCATTACGGTATCGAGCTGTCGAAGAACGCCGCGCCGCTGATGAAGTACGCCGAGCGCATTTTCAGCCGCCCGGCCTATATCGAAGCGCTGACGCCGTCGGAAAAGGTGATGCGTCGTTGAGTTTGGCTTTGGCGCGCGGGCGCCGCATCGTTTTGATGCGCGCCCGCGCCCGCAAGAGGACTGTTGATGCAAGAGATTTCCACGAAGCCTTATCTGCTGCGCGCGCTCTACGAGTGGTGCACGGATAACGGCTACACACCGCACATCGCGGTCCGCGTCGACAATCAGACGCGCGTGCCGCGTCAGTTCGTGCGCGACAACGAGATCGTGTTGAACATCAGCTTCGAGGCGACCAGCCAGCTGCAGATGGGCAACGAGTGGATCGAGTTCAACGCGCGGTTTTCCGGCAAGTCGCACAAGATCGAAGTGCCGGTCGCCAATATTCTCGCGATCTACGCGCGCGAAAACGGCCAGGGCATGGCGTTCCCGGTCGAATCGGCGGGCGGTGAGGCGCAGGATTCGGGCGCGGATGCCGCGGACGAAACCGACACGCCTACGGCCCCGCACGCTGTCGAGACCGCGCCGGCCGACCCGGCCCTGTCCACCGAGGCTGACGCCGACGACAAACCGCAGCCCGACGACGATGGCTCGAAAGGCGGCGGAAGGGCTCGCCTTAAGATCGTGAAATGAAGTAGAATCACGGCCTCATGCCGGCTTAGCTCATCAGGTAGAGCGCTTGACTTGTAATCATGAGGTGGCGGGTTCGAGTCCTGCAGCCGGCACCAGATTGCGTTATCAGCAGTAACTGGTAATGCTGGAAAACCCCGTCGAAGCACACGTTTCGGCGGGGTTTTTCTTTTCTTGGCGTACGAACCGCCGAGCTAGATCGATTTGACCTCGCCGCCGTCCATCCGCAACGTCGAGCCGGTCATCCAACGTGCCGCGGGCGACACGACGAAAGCCATCAGCTCCGCGATCTCCTCGGCCGTGCCATAGCGCGAGATGCCTGCTTCGGCGGGAAACTTCGCGGTCGCCTCTTCGACGCTCATGCCATGCAACGGCGCCCAATGCTCGAGGTACGAGTGGCGTCGGCCGGTCATCACCGCTCCGGGCAGCACGCTATTGACCTGTACGCCATCCGCGATGCCGCGATCCGAAAAGGCCTTGGCGAGCGCTACGATCGCCGCGTTGATCGTGCCGACCGCCGCATATGGCGCTTTCGGGAACAGCGCCGAGTTGCCGGACATCAGCACGACCGACCCCGCGCTTGCCTTCAACGCGGGCCACGCCGCCACCGTTAGCCGGCGCGCGCCGTGCAGCTTCAGCGCCAGTCCTTGATCCCATTGCTGATCGGTCATTTCGAGGATGTCGATCTGCGGCACCGCGCCGGCGATGTTGAGCAACGCGTCGATTTTCCCGAACGCCGCCAGAGTGCGCACGACGACTTGCCCAGCAGCATCGGGCTCCGACAGATCGACATCGACGACGAGCGCTTTCGCGCCGGCCTGCTCGACGTGAGACGCCGTCTCGTCGAGATTGGGCCGATTGCGCGCGACCAGCACGATCGAATCAAAATCCCGCGCCAATCTGATGGCGGTGGCGCGTCCGATGCCTTGGCTCGCGCCGGTCACGATAGCAACTCTGCTCGACATTTCGCTTCTCCTGAAGGATAGGGGGCTGGGCTGGCAACGGCCGTGGGTATCACCAGGCGTTCCCGGAATCAACGGCCAAGAAACTCGCGGATCGCCGCGGCGATCTCGTCCGCATGCGTTTCAAGCGCGAAGTGGCCCGTATCGAGAAACTGCACCTGCGCATCAGGCAGATCACGCCTGAACGCCTCGGCGCCAGCCGGCAGAAAGAACGGATCGTTCTTCCCCCACACGGCCAGCAGCGGCGGTCGATGGGTGCGGAAATACTCCTGAAACGCCGGGTAGAGCTCGACGTTGTGGCGATAGTCGCGGAACAGATCGAGCTGGACCTCGTCGGCGCCAGGGCGGCGCAGGTAGAAGTCGTCGAGCGAGTAGCCGTCCGGCGATACCGATGCCGTATCCGGCACGCCATGCGTGTACTGCCACACGGTTGTCTGATAGGCGAGCAGTGCGCGCAACGCTTCGCGATTGGCCGGCGACGCGTCCCGCCAGTAGGCGCGAATCGGGTTCCAGCCGTCGCTGAGCCCTTCTTCGTAGGCGTTGCCGTTCTGCGAGACGATCGCTGTGATCCGCTCGGGATGCTCGAGCGCCAGCCGGAAGCCAGTCGGCGCGCCGTAGTCGAAAACATAGACGGCAAAGTGCTCAAACCCGATCACCTCCGTAAATCGGCCGATCACTGCCGCCAGGTTGGCGAACGTGTAGGCAAAGCTCTCGCGCGCGGGCATGTCGGACTGTCCGAAGCCGGGCAGATCCGGCGCGACGATGTGAAAACGGTCGGCGAGCCGCGGGATCAGCTCGCGAAACATATGGCTGGAACTTGGAAAACCGTGCAGCAGCAGGAGCTTCGGGGCGTCCTCGCGGCCGGCGTGACGATAGAACACCTTGAAACCGTCGACGTCGGCATGGCGATAGATGATGGGGTGCATGATGACTCTCCGTGCGAAAAATGGCGTGGATGGTGGATGTGCATACGAACGCGTGATGTGGCCGCTGACATCACGCAGGTCTCACGCGATGACGAGGCTCAGCCGGCCGAGACCGCCTGCGCCGCCTCGACGATGACCTCGACGACGGCGTCGGGCGCGGTAACGCTCGGCGTGTGATCGACGTCGAAGGTGTGGATGCGTGCGCCCATGCGCTGGGCGGTCGAACGCTGGGTGTCGGGGGCGATCATCCGATCCTGCGCGGCGACCAGGAACCAGCTCGGCAGGTCTTTCCACAGTGGCCGTCCGACGGGTTCGCCGATGCACGCGGCCGCGATCGGACGCTGTATCGCAGCGAGCACGCTCGCTTCGCGCGCAGTCGCTTGATGCGCAAACGCACTGGCGAACGCGTCGCGTGGAAGCCATACCAGGCCGTCGCGATCGGGCGCGAGGGTCGGCGCTTGCGGATGCGCTTCACCGCGGTAGAACACGTCGGCCACGGTTTCGCCTTCGTCGGGCGCCAACGCCGCGACGTACACCAACGCCTTCACGTTTGCGGCACGCACGGATCCGATCACCGCGCCCGCGTACGCATGCCCGACCAGCACGACGGGTCCCTCGATTCGCGCGAGCGAGCGCTCGAGCGCGGCCGTGTCGTCGCCGAGCGACGTCAGCGGCAAGGGCGCCGCGACCGCATCGATAGGCCGGTCGGCGAGCCGCTCGATGACCCGGCTCCAACTCGACCCGTCTGCCCATGCGCCATGCACGAGTACGACGTTCACGTTGCGAAGAGACATGTTGTTGCTCCTTTGAGCGAAGAAAAGGCTCGGCTGAGGCGCCGAAATGGAATGCGGCTGTTGTTTTTTGTAACCTGATAAATGTGTTTTTACAGGTTACTAATGGCGTGTGTAACTTGTCAAGGATGATTTTGATGGTTACGATGAAGCCATGATCATCAGTTCCGTCACTTGAAAAATGGACTACCGCCAGATTCCCGCGCTGTTCGTGGCCGACGCACCGGGCCTCGATTTCCTGAACTCGGTGGCCACTCCCGTGGATGAGCAAATCGACTGGATCGTCGACGGTGCGGGCTTGCTGGACTGGCTGGAGCAGGCCGGCATGGTGCCGGCCGACGCGCTCGCTGAAATGCGAGAGCGGTTTGCATCGGCTGAGCTCGACGTCATGGCGGCTCAGGCGCGCGAGCTGCGCGAGTGGTTCAGGCGTTTCGTCAACGCGAGCAAAGGGCGGCCGCTCACGGCCGGAGACTTGGGCGAACTCGAACCATTGAACCGATTGCTCGAGCGGGACGAACGATACGGCGCACTCGTTCCAGGGGAGGACGCAGCATTCGAATTGCGCGAGCGACGCAGGTGGAAGTCGCCCGAATCGTTGCTGATGCCGATCGCGGAAGCCTTGGCGAGGCTGGTTTGCGACGAGGACTTCACGCAGGTGAAAGCGTGCGAAGGTCCGCGGTGCACGCTGCTGTTTGCCGACCACACGCGTGGACACGCGCGGCGCTGGTGCAGCATGGCGGTCTGCGGCAATCGCGCGAAAGTCGCGGCGCACCGCAAGCGGCGCAAGGACCTGCAGGACGCTTGATGCCTGTTGCCAGACCCGCCTGAGATTGCGGCGGTGTCGTGCGCGGACCGGCACGACATCAGGCTTCGGCTCACCGACGAGGTGCGTGTCTCGTTGCCGCCCATCCCACCGAAACCAGACGCCGGCATTTGGCGAGAACCCCAAACCCCGTGAAGCCAATGGCTTCGCGGGGTTTTCTTTATCGTGCGGAGCGAGTCCCTCGGTACGCCGCGCGATAGCGGCGGCACGCCATTCATTACGAAAACTTTTCGCGAAAGTTATCGTATGTCTTACATCACGTACGAGGCAAGGGAAAACACGTATACCCCGTATTTGTGGGGTGAAACGAAAATTCCGGCTACAAAATGCGACTGTTCGGCGACTTTCCTACTAACGCAAACGCCGACTATTTGTACGTCGTCTTACAAGATGACATTAAGGATATCCGCACGCGCAATTCGCGGCGTGCGTGCAACCACAAAGCAACGGGAGACGATGGTTTTATGACCAGGAACGTGGAAGATTCACAGAACGACGCGCAGCAGCAGCGTCCGCAATCGCCGGCTCGCCGCAGCTTTCTCGCGTTCGCGGGCGTCACGGCTGGCGCAGGGCTAATCGCCGGTCTGCCCGGCTGCGGCGGCTCGACCAACGCGCCTGCCGCGAGCGGCGGCACCACGGGGGCCAGCACGACGCCGCCCACCACCGCGGCGGCCGATCCGATCTGGGGCCCGAGCGGTGAAGCCACCACGATCATCAACAAGCTCGCCGGCATCACGACGTCGATGTTCCCGTCGGTCGATTTCCAGGTGACCACCTATGGCGCGAAACCGCTGCCCGCAGCGGCGCTGATCCAGTCGACCGCGTGGCCGGGCGGCCTGATTCCCTGGGTCACTGGCGGCACCGAGCAGACCGCCTATCCGAGCAACGACCTGCAGAGCACCGGTTCGAACATCATGGTGCCGTGCGACTACACGGACACCGCCTACGACGCGTGCGCCGCATTCAACGCCGCGATCCGCGCCGCGAATCAGGCGGGCGGCGGCCGCGTGGTCGTACCGGCCGGCAACTGGTATTGCGGCGGCCCGATCGTGCTGCTCAGCAACGTGAATTTCCACCTGACTTCGGGCTGCACGATCTATTTCAGCCCGAACCCCGCCGACTACGCGAAGAACGGTCCGTACCCGACGGCGAACGGCAACCTCTACTGGACGCGCTGGCAGGCCAACGACTGCCTGAACTTCGGCTCGCCGATCTACGCGTATCAGCAGAAGAACATCGCCTTGACCGCCGACGACAACACCTGCGTGCTGAACGGTCAGGCCATGACGCCGATGCAGCTGAGCACCCAGACGCCGACCTCGTGCTGGTGGACCTACAAGGGTTCGAGCAACACCTACGGCTCGACCAGTTCGACGACGACCACGCAGGCCTACGCGAACGCGAACAACGTCGCGCTGACGAGCTTGCCGGCTTCGCAGATCACGAATCCGAAGGCGAACGTGTCGTTCACGAACCAGGACGGCGTGACGACGACGCTGATGACGCTGCTGACGGCAACGGGCTGGAATCAGGACCAGAACTACCTGCCGGCGCTGTCCGAACTCGGCGTGCCGATTCTGAACCGCGTGTTCGGCAATGGCCACTACCTGCGTCCGTGCATGGTCGAGTTCATCGGCTGCACCAACGTGCTGCTGCAGAACTACCACACGCAGAACACGCCGTTCTGGCAGCACCACCCGACCGGCAGCTCGAACGTCGTGATCGACGGTGTGTTCGCCGATAGTATCGGCCCGAACAACGACGGCTTCGACCCGGATGCGTGCAACACGGTGCTCGTGCAGAACGTCCAGTTCAACACCGGCGACGACTGTATCGCGATCAAGTCGGGCAAGTGCCTCGACACCGAATACGGCCCGATGCAGAACATCGTCGTGCAGAACTGCACGATGCAAAGCGGCCACGGCGGTCTGACGATCGGCAGCGAAATGAGCGCGGGCGTGCAAAACGTCTACGCTCGCAACCTGACGATGCAGAACGAGAACTGGGCGAGCAACCCGCTCAACATCGCGCTGCGCTTCAAGACCAACATGAACCGCGGCGGCTTCATCAATAACGTGTGGATCAACGGCGTGACCCTGCCGAACGGTGTGAACCTCGCCGGCAAGTTCGGCGGCGGCGCGCTGGGCGCGGCCTATCCGGGCTCGGTCCCCGGCACGGGCACGGTCGGCACGGTCACCAATCCGTCGACGGGTCAGGGCGGCCTGATCACGTTCGACTGCGATTACAGCGCGTCGGGCGATGCGGTGCGCTGGAATCCGGCGACGATCAACAACGTCAACATCTCGAACGTGAACGCGACCGACGTGTCGGGCAGCGTCAAGTACGCGATGACGTCGGGCTACACCGCCGGCACGAACTCGTGCTTCCAGGCAATCGTGGCGCAGGGCCCGATGGCGGCCGACTACAACGGTCCGCTGCCGGTACCGACGGTCTCGCCGATCACCGGCGTGACGATCTCGAACTGCAACCTGGGTCACCCGGTTTGCGTCGGCCCGGCTGCGTCGAGCGTGGCGGGACCGATGTTCGTCGTCAACACCAACGGCATCACGCTGAACAACGTGGTGGTCGCGGGTACCACGTACAACTCGGTGCTGACCGGCTGATCGGGAGTCGGCGCCGGCGGAACCTGGTTCCGTTGGCTCTGATGTCTGAACGTTTTACCGCAGCAAGCATGCCTCGTTACGAGCGCCGTCCGATTCGACGGCGCTTTTTTTTTGTGCCTTTGGCCGCCGCCGAAAAGGGGCTCCCGATGGTGTGAGGTGAGCCACCCTCTGGTTCAAAAATCACGATATCTCTTTCACCTTATCTATCGTGGACGTTGTGGTCCACATTTGGCGTGCGTAAACTCGGCTCATCGTCATCAGCGGGTCGTGTGCGCCACGAAGGTTCGCTTTGGTATGAGGTGAGTCGTCCAATGGCTCAAAAATCACGATATCTCTTTCACCTTGTCGATCATGGACGTTTTAGTCCATGTTTGGCGTGAGTAAACTCAGCTCATCATCATCACCGATCCACGTAGCGGCGACGAATGCGCGTGATGCCAGAAGGTGAGCCGCTTGATGGCTCAAAAATCACGATATCTCTTTCACCTTGTCTATGGTGGACGTTTAGGTCTATATCTGGCGCACGTAAACTCAGCTCATTATCAACACCGAGCAATGTCACGCCGCAAATGCTCGCGATGGCATGAGGTGAGTCGTCCAATGGCTCAAAGTTCACGATATCTCTTTCACCTTGTCTATCGTGGACTTCTGGGTCTAAGACGGTCGCGCGTAAACTCAGCTCGGCACCCTCATCGAAGCGTGGCGCGCCGTGAATCCGCAGGGCGCCGGTACGGTACTATTCGGGCGTCGCCCGGGATGGCGGGCAGCCACCGGATATGCCGGTCCGCTGCCGCGGTCCACGTCGCCGGCGACGTCACATCGATTCCATTGCACCATGACCAGCCCCGCAACTCTCACCTGGCCCGAAGCCGACGGCCCGCGCACCGCGCGCTGGCGTTCCGAAGCGGCCGTGCCGCCGCCGAAGCGCGTCGTCGTCGCCGACGATCGCACCACCGCCGATTCGGCCTACCGCCTCGCTTGTGAAGGCACCGCGCTGCTGTGGCACGGCGACTTCCAGAACGCACGCCAACTGCTGCAGGCGGTCACACGCCGGCTCGAACGCAAGCCGCGCAAGCACGGAGCAACACCGCTCGACGCATTCAACCTGCATCGGCAAGCTCAGTCGCAGCGTGCGCGCACGCTCGGCATGATCCTGATTCCGCTGGATGCCGATTACGCCATTGCGCTGCGCCGCGCCCCCGACGTGCGGCAGGCCTGCATCGAAGCGTATGGACCGGCGAGCGGCGACGCGTCGGTCGTGTCGTTGCGCGAGTTGCTCGGGTTGATCGGCGCGCACGAATGGCGCAAGAAGGGTGTCGAGATTGCGGCGCTCGGCGAGCGCATCCATCCGCACTATGGCGTGTTCTCGCCGGTGCGCGGCGAGTATGTCGATCTGGTCGCGCGCACGGCGCTGCCGTCGCTGGAGCTTGCGTTCGATATCGGCACCGGCACGGGCGTGCTGGCAGCGCTGCTGGCCAAGCGGGGCGTGCGCAAGATCGTCGCGACGGATCAGGATCAGCGCGCGCTTGCGTGTGCTCGTGAAAATCTCGCGCGTCTGGGCTACGCCGGGCAGGTCGAGATCGTGCAGACCGATCTGTTTCCCGATGGCCGGGCGCCGCTCGTCGTCTGCAATCCGCCGTGGGTGCCGGCGCGGCCCGCGTCGCCGCTCGAATACGCGGTCTACGATCCGGACAGCCGCATGCTGCTCGGCTTCCTGAACGGCCTCGCGGATCATCTGACGCCAGGCGGCGAAGGCTGGCTGATCATTTCGGATTTCGCCGAGCACCTCGGGCTGCGCACGCGCGAGTGGCTGCTGGCGGCGATCGAGCACGCGGGGCTCACCGTCGTGGGACGCGAGGACATTCGTCCGCGGCATCCGAAGGCCAGCGATCAGAACGATCCGCTGCATGCCGCGCGAGCGGCCGAACTCACGTCGTTGTGGCGACTCAAGGTGCGGTGAGCGCGACTGCGCGCGTCACGCCGACGTGCCGCGCGCTTCCAGATACGCGCATACGCCCCGGCCAGCCACCAGCCCGCTGGCAAAACAGGCGGTCAGCAGATAGCCGCCGGTCGGGGCTTCCCAATCGAGCATTTCGCCCGCGCAGAATGCGCCGGGCATCCGGTCGATCATCAACTGCGCGTCCAGCGCCTCGAACGGGATGCCGCCCGCCGTGCTGATCGCTTCGTCGATCGGTCGCGCGCGCAGCAGTCGCACCGGGAGTGCCTTGATCGCGTGGGCGAGGCCGCACGCGTCGGCGAATGCTTCTTTCGACAGAATCTCGTGCAATAACGCCAGCTTGACCCCGCCGATCCCGATCCGCCCATGCAGATGACTCGCGATCGAGCGCGAACCGCGCGGCCGCGTCACTTCTTCGACGACCCGCTCGAGTGGCAAGCCCGGCGTGAGATCCAGCGCGATCGTGAGCTCGCCGTCGGCGAGAATCCGCTCGCGGATCGGCGCCGACAACGCGTAAATCAGGCTCCCTTCGAGGCCCGTTTCGGTCAAAAGTATTTCACCTTGTCGATTGTGGACTTTTCCGTCTACATCGTTGAGCGAGATCGCGACCGGCTTGATCGGCTGACCGGCGAAACGCTCGCGCAGATACGGGCTCCAGTCGGCGTCGAAGCCGCAGTTGGCCGGACGCAGAGGCGTTACCGGCACGTCGCGCGACGTCATCAGGGGCACCCACGCGGCATCGGAGCCGAGCCGCGGCCAACTGGCGCCGCCGAGCGCGAACACGACCGCGTCGCAGCTAACCGTCTGCTCACCGTCGGGCGTGTCGAAGCGCAGCGCGTACGCGGCGCCGGCTTCGGACGTCGGCGCCCAGCCGCTCCACTTGTGACGCATATGGAACTGCACGCCCGCTTCGCGCAGCCGATGCAGCCACGCGCGCAGCATCGGCGCGGCCTTCATGTCCGACGGGAACACGCGCCCCGAACTGCCGACGAACGTCTCGACGCCCAATTCGGTGAGCCACGCGCGCAGTGCGTCGGGCCCGAACGCGTCGAGCAATGGCGCGATGCGCTCGCGACGCGCGCCGTAGCGGTCGAGAAACGGCTCGAGGGCTTCCGAATGGGTGATGTTCATGCCGCCTTTGCCCGCCATCAGGAATTTGCGGCCGACCGACGGCATCGCGTCGTACACGTGGACTTGCACGCCGCGCCGGGCAAGCGTCTCGGCGGCCATCAGGCCGGCGGGGCCGCCGCCGATCACGGCGACGCGGGCGGAATCGAGCGAGGATGGCATGCGGTTCAGCGGATCAGGGGGAGAACAGGCGGTGCAACGCGGCGACCGGGGGGACGGGCGCCGCGAAGGGCGCTATTGTCACACCGCGGGCGGTGGCCGGCAAACGACGTCGAACGCTGTCGAACACTGCTGAACACTGCTGAACACTGCGCGGTGCAGGCCAGCAGGGGGATCTCCAGTTCAGCTGGCCGATGCGATCGCCGCAGACCGGAAAATACTCGATTCAGTCTTTCTCCCGGCGGTGGCGCATTGCGTTCACCGCTTGGCTCGCGCCGCACGCGACCTATACTTTCAATCATCTTCCATCGGACGCCGTTCGCGTCCTTCCGCGCGTCAATCCCCAATCACGTCACTTTCGACACAGCCGCTGCGACGCGCTTCACTGCCGCGCAGCAGCAGCCGACGCGCGCATTGCGTGTTGAATCGATGGAGGGGTCGATCGTCTGAATAAAGGAGGTTGCCATGGGCCGCAAATATATCGACTGTCGCGAGTTTCCGAGCGAAACGAACTGCACTGTCGCGCTATCCGCCGACAGCGACGGTGAACTGCTCGAAGCCGCGGTCCAGCATGCCGTCAGCGTTCACAAGCACGCGGATTCGCCAGAGCTGCGCGCGCAACTGAAGACGCTATTTCACGACGGCACGCCACCCGTGGAGGCGCCGCGCGCTTGAGACAACCGTGGAGGGGGAGTGCGGAAGGCAGCATCGCGAGCGGCATCGAGCCACCCGCGCGCGGTCGTGTTGCAGCTGTATTGTCGTGACACGAGAAACGCGATACCAGGCCATCCTGATCAACATGCCGGAGCGCTAACCCGGATAGGCTTCGTCGACCTTCAGCCCGGCGAGCTTGAAGATCACCCGTAGCGTTTGCGGCTTGATGTCGCGTCTCGACGCGAGCGTCGTCATCACGAAGTCGAGCACCTTCGCGTACTTGAGCATCGTCAGGCAGGTCTCGAGGTCGACGCTGCCGTCGCGCATGACTTCGGCGAGCCGCAGCATTTCCGTGGAGATGTCGCGTGCCATCTCCAGCTCGAGTTGCTGTTTCTCCGACCATGCCGGCGCGGCGGTAAGCTTCGCCAGCATTTCCTGGAACTTCTGGTCGACATTTCCGTTGGGTACCGTATCCATTGCCGCCTCATCTGTGATCATCCGAGCGCGCGACCGCCTGCAAAGCCGGCCGCTGCTGGTTACGTAACGTTCGGCCCGTGTGTGTTCCGGGGCCGCTCTCCCCACCTGCATCCGGTTCGCGTGTCCGGTCGCACGGCCGGACAGCCTCCTGTTTTCGGCGACATGGCTTGCACTCGCGGGATCAGCCGGCGCGCAAGCTGTTTTCAGCCATTATCGAGACACTTCCGCGCACCGCGTTTCGGCCGCGAAGTGTTCCCAGTGGATCGCCTGTCTTGCGTGATCCGTGCGGCGCGCTCGCTGGGAATGCCGCACTTTGGGTAAACTGGCAGCAACTTTTCCCTTTTTCCGTCATCTGTCGCACGTTCGCGCTGCAATTGATGGCGGCCCACATGATGTCCGGCAAAACCCACGAAATCCGTCCCAACCAGTCCGTCGAACTGCTCAAAGAGCTCCACATCCTCACGCGTGACGGAAAGATGAATCAGGACAGCCGTCGCAAGCTCAAGCAGGTCTACCACCTGTTCCAGTTCATCGAGCCGCTGCTCAAGGACCTGAAGGACCAGCAGGGGTCGCTGACGCTCGTCGACCACGGCGCGGGCAAGTCATACCTCGGTTTTATCCTGTACGACCTGTTTTTCAAGGAGTTTCAGGATGCCGCAGGTGGGGCTTCGCACATTTACGGCATCGAAACGCGCGAAGAACTGGTGACGAAGTCCGAAGAGCTGGCGGCGCGGCTCGGCTTCAAGGGGATGTCGTTCGTCAATCTGTCGGTGGCGGAGTCGATCACATCGACGCGTCTGCCCGGCGAAATCGACATCGTAACCGCGCTGCACGCGTGCAATACCGCCACCGACGACGCGATCCGTTTCGCGCTCAAAAAGCACGCGAAGTACATCGTCGTCGTGCCGTGCTGCCAGGCCGAGGTGGCCGGCGTGCTGCGGCAGAACAAGGGCCGAGACCTGAAGAACGCGTTGACGGAAATCTGGCGGCATCCTCTGCACACGCGCGAATTCGGCAGCCAGATCACGAACGTGCTGCGCTGCCTGCAGCTCGAAGCGCATGGCTATCAGGTCAGTGTCACCGAGCTGGTCGGCTGGGAACACTCGATGAAAAACGAGCTGATCATCGCGCAGTACAAGGATCTGCCGCGGCGCCGGCCGGCCGAGCGGCTCGGCGAGGTGCTCGACACGCTCGGGCTCGACGCGCTGAAGGAACGGTTTTTCGTGCCAGCCTGAGGCGCGGCACAGCGCTTTATTTAACGCTTCATCAACGCATCCCAGCCCGCGAGGCCAATGCGCCGCAGCGTTTCCTGATTGCGCTCGTAAATCTGTTCCGCGTCGGGAAAGGCCTGCACGGCCCGCTCGATGCTGTCTTCACGCAGCAGATGCAGGATCGGATAGGGCGCCCGGTTCGTGTAGTTTTCGATATCGTCGGGCTCGCTGCCCTCGAACTGGTAATGCGGATGAAAGCTCGCGATCTGGATCACGCCTTCCAGGCGCAACTGCCGGATCAACCGGTCGGCGAAGAACAGGCAGTCGTTGAAGTCGAGAAAGTCGCCGAACGCGCGCGGCAGGATCAGCAGCGTCGTGTCGATCGCGGCGGGGTCGGCCGCGACGAGCGTCTGCAGTTCGGCTTCCAGATCGGTCAGCACCGCTTCGAGCGTGTCCGCTTCGCTAATCGCGTAGCGGATCTGCCCCTTCACATGGACGGCCTTCGCGAACGGACACAGGTTCAGGCCGATCACGGCTTCCGTCAGCCAGTGACGGGTCGCGTCGATAACGGCATCGTGGGATTCGGCGGGCAACGGCATGGCGGACGGACGCGTAACGGGGAAATCCGCAATTCTAAAGGACCCAGCTGACGGACCGGCTCAGCGAGCTCGCGTCTGCCCGCAAGCGGCTGCGATCAACTGCGCGGCGACTTTCGGCGCGGCGAGAATCGGCCCGCATCCCGGCCCATAAGTCTGGCTCGCCGCATACACGCCTTCGATCAGCAGACCTAGCCCATCGGCGAGCGCTTGCGGATCGCCGGCGCTAGCCGCCGTCGACAGCTCGACGAGGCGCGCCATCAGGCGCTGCTTGTTGCGGAACACGAACTGCCGCGCCGGATGCGCGGGATCCGCAAACTCCACCGCCACGTTCACGAACGGGCAGCCGCGGTAGTGGTCGACCGAGGCGCGCACCACGAGGTCGTCGAAGTACTGCTGAAGCTGCTTCGCCGGCTCGCCCGGATGCTTCGCGAAACTCTTTTCGACGTAGCTGAAGAACTGCTCGTCCTTCTGTTCCAGATACGCCATCACCAACTCGTCCTTCGACGAAAACTGCCGGTACAGGCTCATCTTGTTCACGCCCGCGCGCTCGACCACCGCATCGACGCCGACGGTGCGCACGCCCTCGCGATAGAACAACTCGCTGGCCGCGCGCAGCAGATGCTGCTGCGCCTGCGGCCCGGCGGTCTGCGCGCTGCGCGCGCGCCGCGCGCGAGCAGCGGCGGGCTTGGGAGTTTCGCTGGCGGACATGGAAAGTCACCCGAATGAAATTGACGCCTTGACATGTTACCGACCAGTAACTAAGATCGCAACACCATTGTGACTGATCTGTCACAAGTCATTTACCGAAGTCGTAATAATGCGAACGATGCCGCCACCCGGGCAGCGTCGATGGGAGAACCGATGAACTGGGCTGCGCGACTGATAGGCGGACGTTTCCACTATGGCTGGTTGACCGTCGCCGTGGTGTTCCTGGTGTTGCTCGCGGCGGCGGGGACGCGCGCGACGCCGAGCGTGATGATGGTGCCGCTCGAGCACCAGTTCGGCTGGAGCCGCGCGACGATTTCGCTCGCGATCTCCGTGAACATCGCGCTGTACGGCTTGATGGGACCGTTCGCGGCGGCCGCGATGCAGCGCTTCGGTGTGCGTCCGACGCTGCTCGCCGCGCTCGGCACGTTGGCCGCGGGCGTGGCGCTGTCGTCGCTGATGACGCATCCGTGGCAGATGGTGCTGATCTGGGGCGTGATGGTCGGCGGATCGACGGGCGTTGCGGCGCTGTCGCTGTCGGCGACCGTGGTCACGCGCTGGTTCACGACGCGCCGCGGTCTCGTGATGGGTATCCTGACCGCCAGCTCGGCGACCGGCCAGCTGGTGTTCCTGCCGCTGCTCGCGGCGATCGCCGAGCATTACGGCTGGCGCCAGGTCGTGTGGGTCGTCGCGCTCGCGGCGGCCGTCGTGATACCGCTCGTCGCGTTTCTGCTGCCCGAGCATCCGGCCAGCATGCAGCTGCGCCCATACGGCGAACCGCACGACGCGCCGATCGCCACCACCGCCACGAAACAGAACCCGCTCGCGATCGCGTTCGGCGCGCTCGCGTCGGCGAGCAAAACGCGCGACTTCTGGCTGCTGTTCTTCAGCTTCTTTATCTGCGGGGCGAGCACCAACGGTTATGTCGGCACCCATCTGATTGCAATGTGCGGCGACTACGGGATGACCGAAGTGCAGGGCGCGTCGCTGCTCGCGGCGATGGGCGTGTTCGACCTGTTCGGCACCACGCTGTCGGGCTGGCTGTCGGACCGCTTCAATAGCCGCGTGCTGTTGTTCTGGTACTACGGGCTGCGCGGCCTGTCGCTGATGTATCTGCCGCATGCGTTCGGCATCGACTTTTTCGGACTGCCGCTGTTCGCGGTGTTCTACGGCCTCGACTGGATCGCCACCGTGCCGCCGACCGTGCGTCTCGCCACCGACGTCTACGGCAAGGAACAGGCGCCGATCGTGTTCGGCTGGGTGGTAGCAGGCCACCAGCTCGGTGCGGCGTTCGCGGCGCTCGGCGCGGGCATGCTGCGCGCGAGCCTCGGCACCTACACGGTCGCGTCGATGATTTCCGGCGGCTTGTGCCTGATCGCCGCGGTGATCGTGCTGCGCATCAACCGCCCGGCCAAGGTGCCGACGCCGCAGGCAATCTGAGGCGCCTTCGCGAACCGCGCAGATTCACGCTCCACCGATGCAACGACGCACGGCCCCGCATCGGGGCCGTGCGCGTTTTGGCAACCAGCGCGCATAGCGCCGCGCCGCAAGTTGGAGCGCGCACCGAAAGCCCGTTATGCTATGTGGCCCCGGGCAGCCGCCCGACGATCATGAATTTCCACCGAGAGAAGCGCATGGCCAACAAACCCGCCTCAACCGAAGTTGCCATTCACGAACTGATTGCAGGCCGCTGGAGCCCGCGCGCGTATTCGAGCGAGCCGGTGAGCCGCGACCAGTTGCGCGCCGTACTCGAAGCGGCGCGCTGGGCGCCGTCTTCGTATAACGCGCAGCCCTGGCGTTTCGTCGTATTCGATCGCAGCGTCGACGAAGTCGCGTTCAAGAAGGCTTTCGCCACGCTGGTGCCGTTCAATCAGGGCTGGAATGCGCCCGCGCCGGTGTTGATCGCGGTGACCGCGCATACGCTCACCAACAAGGGCGACGTGAACCGCCTCGCGTCCTACGACGCGGGCGCGGCGGCGATGTCGCTGGTGTTGCAGGCGCACGCGCTCGGCCTCGCCGCGCACCAGATGAGCGGCTTCGACGTGAACGCGTTCCGCACCACCTTCGAATTGCCGAAGGACGTCGAGCCGCTCGCGATGATCTCGCTCGGGCATTACGGCGACATCGACAAACTGGACCCGGTCCTGCGCGAACGCGAGAAGGCCCCGCGTCAGCGCGCGGCGCTCGCGGATATCGCGTACGGCGGCGGCTGGAAGAAAGCGTTCTGAGCGACGGATTCCCGGCGCTCGCCGCGTGAGTTCGCGCAAGCGAAGCTTCAGGTTGGATAGCACCAAAGCAGTCGAACACGCGCGGCATGGGCCGCGCGTTTTTTATTTGAAGCGTTCGACGTCGTCCTCACCGTCCGCCACGCTCGACAGTGGCGCCGCCACATGTTCGAGCGACTTGCGCTCCGCATCGACACCCCAGATCGCCGCGACCAGCGCCGCTGCCAGCATCAACGCGGAGCCGACCAGGTAGCCCGAAAACACCTCGCTGCGCTGATGCGTATCGATCAGCCGGCCGAAGAACGCCGGCCCGATGATGCCGCCGAGCGCGGTGCCGAACGCGTAGAAAACCGCGATCGCTAGTGCGCGGATTTCGAGCGGAAACGATTCGCTGACGGTCAGGTACGCTGAACTGGCGGCCGCCGACGCGAAGAAGAAAATCACCATCCACGCGACCGTCTGCGTGACGACGGTGAGCAGTTGCTGCTCGAACAGATAGCCGGACAGCGTCAGCAGGAGCGCCGACATCGCGTACGTCGCGGCGATCATCTTGCGTCGGCCGATCACGTCGAATAGCCGTCCGAGCACCAGCGGTCCAAGGAAATTGCCGAGCGCGAAAGGCAGCAGATACCAGCCGATATCGCCGCCCGGCACGTGATAGAAGTCGGTGAGGACCAGCGCGTAGGTGAAAAAGATCGCGTTGTAGAAGAATGCCTGCGCGGTCATCAGCGTGAGGCCGACCAGCGCGCGGCGCCGGTGCACGTTGAACAGCACATGGAACACCTCGCGCAACGGCGTATGGTCGCGCGCGCGCAGGCGCAATCGCGAGAGGGTATCGTCGGCGAGCGTGTGGCCGTCGTCGCGAAAACGCGTCTCGATCCCCTCGACGATCCTGCGCGCGTCGCGCTCTTCGCCGTGCGTAAGCAGCCAGCGCGGGCTTTCGGGCACCCACATGCGCATCGGCAGAATTGCGAGCGCGAGCACCGCGCCGATGAAGAAACACGCGCGCCAGCCCCAGTCGGAAGGCAGCAGCTGCGGATCGAGCAGCACCAGCGAGCCGGCTGCGCCGATCCCCGCGCCGACCCAGAACGTGCCGTTGATGCCGAGGTCGGTCCAGCCGCGCACGCGTGCCGGCGTGAATTCCTGGATTGTCGAGTTGATCGCCGTATATTCGCCGCCGATACCCGCGCCGGTGAGGAAGCGGAACAACATGAAGCTCATCAGGTTCCACGACAGCGCGGTCGCCGCGGTCGCGGCCAGATAGAGCGTCAGCGTGATGAAAAACAGCTTGCGGCGGCCGAGCCGGTCGGTCAGCCAGCCGAAACCGAGCGCGCCGAGCACCGCGCCCGCAATGTAGGCGCTGCCCGCGAGGCCGACGTCGGCATTCGAAAAGCGCAGCGCCGGGCTCGTTTTCAGCGCGCTCGCGACCGCGCCGGCGAGCGTCACTTCGAGCCCGTCGAGCAGCCACGTCACGCCGAGCGCGACGACGATCAGCGTATGAAAGCGGCCCCAGGGCAGGCGGTCCAGCCGCGACGGCAGATCGGTTTCGATCAGCGTGGCGCGATGGTCATCGACGGCGGTGGTGGTCGGCACGCTCATGACGCGAAGTCTCCTCGATGGCGAAAATGGGGCGGCACATCCGGTCGAGCGCAGCAAGGTCCGTTCCGCGGTACGATTTCAAACGATGTTGCGGCCGTCCGACCAGCTTCAGTTGATGCTGCCGGAGTTTTCGTGATACAAAGCCGCTCCCCTTTCTGTGCGCGCCAGCCGTGAGCGGCCATTCCTGCCATGAACTATTGCGCGATTGACTTCGGTACTTCCAATTCGGCCGTCGCGATTCCGACGGGCTCGCAGCTGAAGCTGGCGCCGGTCGAAGGCGCGTACACGACGCTGCCCACCGCGGTCTTCTTCAATACCGACGAAAACACCAGCGAATTCGGGCGCGCGGCGCTCGCGGCCTACATCGACGGTTTCGACGGCCGGCTGATGCGCTCGATGAAAAGTATTCTCGGCTCGCCGCTCGCCGAGACTACGACCGATCTCGGCGACGGCAGTGCGATCAAGTACACCGACGTGATCGCGACGTTCCTGACCCACCTGAAGCGCTCGGCCGAGGCGAGTGCCGGCGGCGCGATCGACCGGGCGGTGCTGGGCCGCCCGGTGTTCTTCGTCGATGACGACCCGCGCGCCGACCAGATGGCGCAGCAACAGCTCGAAGCCGCCGCGCGCACGGTCGGCTTGCGCGACATCCACTTTCAGTATGAACCGATCGCGGCGGCGTTCGATTACGAATCGCATCTGAGCTTCGAGGGGCTCGTGCTCGTGGCGGACATCGGCGGCGGTACGTCGGACTTTTCGCTGGTGCGAGTGGGGCCCGAACGGATGAAGCGCGTCGAACGCAAGGACGACGTGCTCGCGCACCACGGCGTGCACGTCGCGGGCACGGACTTCGATCGCCGCGTCGAACTCGTGACGATCCTGCGCGAGCTTGGCTACCAGTCGCTCGATCCGCAAGGGCGCGAAATCCCGAACCGGATTTATTTCGATCTCGCGACCTGGCATCTGATCAACACCGTCTACACGCCGAAGCGTGTCAGCGAACTCGCGCTGATGCGGCACCTGTTCACGGAGACGAAGCTCCACGACCGGCTGATGCGGGTAGTCGAGCAGCGGTTCGGCCACGCGCTCGCCGCGCACGCGGAAGAGGCGAAGATCGGCGTGGCGGCGGGGGGCGAGACCGTGATCGATCTCGAGCAGGTGGAAGAGGATTTGCGTCTCGCTTTCGACGAAGCGCAGCTCGTCAAAGCGGGCGAGGAAGAAACGCGACGCATCGTGCAGGCGGCGCGCGACACGGTGCAGGCGGCGGGTGTCGCACCGCGCGACGTCGACGCGGTCTATTTCACCGGCGGCTCGACCGGCCTCGCGTTTTTGTCGGGCGCGCTGGCCGCGGCGTTTCCGGACGCGAAAGCGGTGTTCGGCGATCGTCTCGCGAGCGTGGCGACCGGGCTTGGTATTCACGCTCGACGGGTGTTCGGATAATCGCGAATAATCGGTAGATAATCCGCCGCGAATTGCGAAGCCACAAGAATTTAATCCGCGTATTCAGATTAGCCGCCAATAATAAAAAACCCCGCCGAGGCGGGGTTTTTTTGCGTCCAGAAGGAAGCGGAGCGCTTACACCGGCTTGATGTTAGCTGCTTGCTTGCCCTTCGGGCCCGTCTTCACTTCAAACGTGACCTTCTGGTTTTCTTGCAGCGTCTTGAAGCCGTCGACGCGAATTTCCGAGAAATGCGCGAACAGATCTTCACCGCCGCCGTCCGGAGTGATGAAGCCAAAGCCCTTAGCGTCGTTGAACCACTTGACGGTACCGGTTTCCATATTACTTTTTCCTAAAGATGGTGAATAAGGCCGAAGCCCGGGGGTGCATGAAAATCAAGGAAGGGGTAATGGGACCAACCGGAGTACCGTTGATGGGCGAACTACGAAAGAACCACCTCACTCGCCACTTGAAATCCTGCCCGAACGTTATACGGCGAATTCGGACGGAGGTCAACAGTCTGGACGAAACTTTGCCGCACCGATGCAAAGATTTCTTACAAAGCTTGCGCACCTAGCTAACTTTTTGCTAGGGAGAACCCTTAGTTGAGCCGCGGTTTCCCTGCAGCAAAGTGGTGCAACCGTTAAACTACGCGCCGCGCGTCGGTTGCACCTTTTTCGCATCCGCACGCGCTTGCATGCACGTCACCCGTCCCACCGCCACGAGCGATGTCACGCGGTGCCGACATGGTTCTGATTTAGGAGAAGACGTGAAAAGTTCTATACAACGGAACATCGGGCCTTTTGCGCTGATGCTGACCGGTCTGGGCTCGATCATCGGATCGGGTTGGCTGTTCGGCGCGTGGAAGGCTGCAAAGATTGCCGGTCCGGCTGCAATTTGCGCATGGATCATCGGCGCGGTCGTGATTCTGGCGATTGCGCTGACCTACGCGGAGCTCGGCGCGATGTTTCCGGAATCTGGCGGGATGGTGCGCTATGCGCGCTACTCGCACGGCGCGCTGGTCGGTTTCATCAGCGCGTGGGCCAACTGGATCGCGATCGTGTCGGTCATCCCTATCGAGGCCGAAGCATCGATCCAATACATGAGCACCTGGCCCTATCCGTGGGCGCATGCGCTTTTCGTCGACGGGTCATTGACCACCAACGGCCTGCTGTTGTCCGCCGGGCTCGTGATCATCTACTTCCTGCTCAACTACTGGGGCGTCAAGCTGTTCGCGCGCGCCAATTCGGCGATCACGATCTTCAAGTTCCTGATCCCGGGCGCCACGATCGCCGGCCTGATGATGACCGGCGTCCACACCGAGAACTTCGGCCAGACGACCACGTTCGCGCCGTACGGCTGGTCGGCGGTGCTGACCGCTGTCTCGACGAGCGGCATCGTGTTCGCGTTCAACGGTTTCCAGAGCCCGATCAACCTGGCCGGTGAAGCGCGCAATCCAGCCAGGAGCGTGCCGTTCGCGGTGATCGGCTCGATCCTGCTCGCGCTCGTGATCTACGTGCTGCTGCAGATTGCGTACATCGGCGCCGTGAACCCGGCGGACGTGATGAAGGGCTGGAGCCATCTCAGCTTCGCTTCGCCGTTCGCGGAACTGGCGATCGCGCTGAACCTGAACTGGCTGGCGATCCTGCTGTACGTCGACGCATTCGTGAGCCCGAGCGGCACCGGTACGACCTATATGGCGACCACGACGCGGATGATCTACGCGATGGAGCGCAACAACACGATGCCGAAGATTTTTGGCCAGGTGCATCCGTTCTACGGCGTGCCGCGTCCGGCGATGTGGTTCAACCTGTTCGTGTCGTTCATCTTCCTGTTCTTCTTCCGCGGTTGGAGCTCGCTCGCGGCCGTGATCTCGGTCGCCACCGTGATCTCGTACCTGACCGGTCCGATCAGCCTGATGGCACTGCGCCGCGCGGCAACCGATCTCGAGCGCCCGCTGCACATCGTCGGCATGAAGGTGATCGCGCCGTTCGCGTTCGTCTGCGCGTCGCTGATCCTGTACTGGGCGAAGTGGCCGCTGACCGGCGAAATCATTCTGCTGATGGTCGTCGCGCTGCCGGTGTACTTCTACTTCCAGGCCAAGCAGGGCTTCGAGGGTTGGAACCGCGATCTGAAGGCCGCCTGGTGGCTGGTCGCGTATCTGCCGATCATGGCGATCCTGTCGCTGATCGGCAGCAAGGAGTTCGGCGGCTTCGGCATCCTGCCGTACGGCTGGGACATGCTCGTCGTGATCGTCTTCTCGCTGGTGTTCTACTTCTGGGGCGTGAACAGCGGCTATCGGTCGGAGTATCTGGACGAGCGGCAAGTGCACGACGAAGTGCTCGAAGGTATCGGCGCGCACTGAGCGTCGGTCGAAAGCCGATGGATCCGCTCGACGCGGGTCCTTCGCAATAGAAAAAGCCCGCCTGATCGACGATCAGGCGGGCTTTTTTCGTTGGACGTCGCTGCGTGGCGGTTTCCCCGCGGTCAGGCGGTACCAAACACGTAGTTCGTCATCGCGAGCGAGCGCTGATAGGTGCCGAGCGACTGGATCGCGAGCGAATAATCGTCGTCGGCGGCGCCAAGCGCGGCGAACACCGGCAACAGATGCTCGTCGGTCGGATGCATCAGCACCGCGTGCGGCGCCTGGCGGCGATAGTCGAGCAGCGCGTCGATATCCCGCGCGACGAGCTTGTCCTCGAACCAGTCGGTAAATTCGGTCACCCGCGGGTCGGCGTCTTCCGGTCGAGCCGAGAAATCGGCGGCGCGCAGGTTATGGGTGATCTGGCCGGAGCCGATCACCATCACGCCTTCGTCTTTCAGCGCGCGCAGCGCGCGGCCGACGCGGAAATGATGCGCGGCATCCTGATGGGGCTGGATCGACAACTGGGCGATCGGCACGTCCGCTTGCGGGAACATCAGCAACATCGGCACCCACGCGCCGTGGTCGAGTCCGTGCGGCTGCACATCCGCGGCGATGCCGCTCGCGCCGAGCAGCGCCGCGGCGCTGCGCGCGACGTCGGGCGCACCGGGCGCCGGGTACTGGATTTCGTAGAGCTGGCGCGGAAAGCCGTAGAAATCGTGGATGGTTTCAGGCGCCGTCGCGATGCTCGCGAGCGGCTGCGCGGTGCCCCAGTGGGCCGACAGCATCAGGATGGCCTCGGGACGCGGCAATTGCGTGCCGAGCGCGCCGAACTCGGCGGACGGCATCGACGGATCGATCGGCAGCGTAGGTGCGCCGTGGGACAGGAAAAGCGAAGGTAGGCGGTTCATGACAGCAACGCGGCCGTTAGGTACGGCACGAAGAAATTGGGTTGCTACCAATATAGGTCCGCACGCCAGCTTGATAAATGGGTTCGGAGGGAATTGATTGTGTCGCGGGCGTTGTTAATCCGCGTTGCCGCGACTAATCCTGCGCGCCCCGCAGTCCTTCCCACGCCGGCGACAACGCCGGCCCCAGCGCAAACAGATCGAGCACACGTGCGACCGTGTGATCGACCATCTCGTCGATCGACGCAGGCTGGTTATAAAACGCGGGTAACGGCGGAAAGATCACCCCGCCCATTTCGGTGACGGCCGTCATATTGCGCAGATGCGCAAGGTTGAACGGCGTTTCGCGCACCAGCAGCACGAGTCGGCGGCGCTCTTTCAGTGTGACGTCGGCGGCGCGGGTGATCAGGTTGTCGGCGAAACCGTGTGCGATGCTCGCGAGCGTTTTCATCGAGCAGGGCGCGACGATCATGCCGTCGGTCGCGAACGAGCCTGACGCGATGCTCGCGCCGACGTCGCGCACCGAATGGACGACATCCGCGAGCGGATGCACGTCTTCCTTACCCAACTGGAGTTCATGCTGGATGTTGAGCCAACCCGCGCTCGAAATCAGCAGGTGGGTCTCGACGCCGCCCAGGCGGCGCAGCGTCTCGAGCAGCCGGACGCCGTAGATGGCGCCGGTGGCACCGGTGATCGCGACGATCAGCCGGCGTGGCGCCGCGGTGCGTGCTTGCTGCATGGCTTGCGGCGCCTGATGAAGCGAACGAAGCGTAGAGCGCTCAGGCCGCGGCGAACAGCTGCTGCAGTTCGCCCGATTCGTACATCTCCATCATGATGTCCGAGCCGCCGATGAATTCGCCCTTCACGTACAGCTGCGGAATGGTCGGCCAGTTCGAGAACACCTTGATGCCCTGACGGACTTCGTCGTCTTCGAGCACGTTGACGGTCTTGATTTCACCGACGCCGCACGCCTTCAGGATCTGGATGGCGCGGCCGGAAAAACCGCACATCGGGAACTGGGCCGTGCCCTTCATGAAGAGAACGACGTTGTTGTCGTCGACGATTTGCTTGATGCGTTGTTGCGTATCCATGACTGACCTTGCGGTTCCGATAGATGAAGGGAATAGGCTGAAATGATAGCGGATTTCGCTACGAGCGGTCGCAGCCGCGTCGCGCCTGGGGTTTTAGCCGAGGCGACCGTGCTTAGGCCTCGGCGGCGCGCAACACGCCTCCGCTGATCCGCTCGATGCCGGCGAGATCGCACTCCGAGCGGACCTCGGCAAAGCCTTGCGCGCTCAGCAACGCGCGCACGGCTTCGGCCTGGTCGTAGCCATGCTCGATCCACAGCGCACCCTCGGTGGCGAGATGCTGGGGCGCGCCGGCGACGATCGCGCGGATCGCGCTGAGGCCGTCGGCTTCGTCAGTGAGCGCGCCGCGCGGCTCGAAACGCAGATCGCCCTCGCTCAGATGCGGGTCGCCGCTCGCGATATACGGCGGATTGCTGACGATCGCGTCGAACCGCAGCGCGGCGTCGAGCGAGCCGTACCAGTCGCTGTGCAGGAACGTCACTGCGCCGCCCGGACGCTTCGGGTCGAGCAGGCGTGCGCCGTTGCGCGTGGCGACCGAGAGGGCGTCGGCCGAGCGGTCGAGCGCCCAGACCTGCGCGTCGGGCCGCATCGACGCGATCGCCACCGCGATTGCGCCGGTTCCGGTGCCGAGATCGAGCACGCGCGGACGCGGCCGTGGTTCGATCGCCGTGAGCGCGGTTTCGACCAGCAGTTCGGTTTCGGGACGCGGAATCAGCACGTGCGGCGTCACTTCGAATTCGAGCCCAAAGAATTCGCGCGCACCGACGAGTTGCGCGACCGGCTCACCGGCCATGCGCCGCGCCTCGAGCGCGCGATAACGCTCGACGTTCGCGCGCTCGAGCGGCTCATCGCCGCGCGTGATCAGCTGCGTGCGCCGCCAGCCGAGCACGTGTGTCAGCAGAATCCGCGCTTCGAGCGGCGGCAGCGGAGACGCGCGCAACAGCGCGTCGGCCGTCGCCGGCGGAGCCGTGGGGTCGAGTGGAGCCGGGGACGCGTCGGTCATTGTCGGGCGTCAGTCCGCGTCGCCGAGCGAGGCCAGCAGTTCGGCCTGATGCTCGCTGACGAGTGCCGCGATCAGTTCTTCGAGATCGCCGTCCATGATCGCGTCGAGGCGATACAGCGTCAGGTTGATGCGGTGATCGGTGAGGCGCCCCTGCGGGAAGTTGTACGTGCGGATGCGCTCCGAGCGGTCGCCCGAGCCGATCAGGTTCTTGCGGGTCGCAGCTTCCTTCGTCTGCTGCTCATGCGTTTGCTTGTCCTTGATGCGCGCGGCGAGCACCTTCAGCGCGCGGTCCTTGTTCTTGTGCTGCGAGCGGTCGTCCTGACATTCGACGACGATGCCCGTCGGCAAGTGCGTGACGCGCACCGCCGAGTCGGTCTTGTTGATGTGCTGGCCGCCCGCGCCGGACGCGCGGAACGTATCGATACGCAGATCGGCCGGATTGATCTCGACTTCGCCGATCTCGTCGGCTTCGGGCATGACCGCGACCGTGCACGCCGAGGTATGGATGCGGCCCTGCGTTTCCGTGGCCGGCACGCGCTGCACGCGATGCCCGCCCGACTCGAACTTCAGCTTCGAATACGCGGCATCGCCGGCAATCCGCACGATGACTTCGCGATAGCCGCCAAGATCCGATTCGCTCGCCGACATCATCTCGACTTGCCAGCGATTGCGCTCGGCATAGCGCAGATACATGCGCAGCAGATCGCCCGCGAACAGCGCGGATTCGTCGCCGCCGGTGCCCGCACGGATTTCGAGGAAGATGTTGCGCTCGTCGTTCGGGTCTTTCGGCAGCAGCATTTTCTGCAGTTCGACGCCGAGCGTCTCCATACGATCGCGCGCCGCGCGGATTTCCTCTTCGGCGAAATCGCGCATCGACGCGTCGGCGAGCAGTTCCTGCGCGGTGGTCGCGTCGTTCTGCGCCTGGCGCCACAGCCCGTAATGCTCGACGACGGGACCGAGCTCCGCGTGTTCACGCGTGAGCTTGCGGTATTGGTCGAGGTTGGCTGTGATGTCCTCGCGGCTCAACAGATCGTTCAGTTCGGCCAGCCGGATTGTCAGCTGGTCGAGCTTGCGTTGCATGCTCGTTTTCATCGGGCGGGTAGCGGAGCGGACTCCGGAAAGGATGCGGCGAGAGGAAAGGGCGAATGCCCGGGGTGGAAGCACTTCGCGGGCCACGGTGGTGGCGCGCGGGGTGCGGCGAGCACTGCGCCGCTAACGCTCGGAGGAGCCGGGGTGTTTGTAGAAGCCGCTCATCAGCTCGATCAGCTTGTCGCGGTTGTCGCTGCCCGCGCGATTCAGCGCGTGCGTAGGACCGTGGATCAGCTTGTTGGTGAGCGATTGCGACAGCGCTTCGAGCACCGCGGCAGGGTCGTCGCCGCGCGCGAGCATTTTCTGCGCGCGTTCGACTTCGGCGCGGCGCAGCGCGTCGGCCTGCGTGTGCATGTGACGGATCACCGGCACGATGCTGCGCGCGTCGAGCCACTGCATAAAAGTCTGCACGCGCGTTTCGATGATCGCTTCGGCCTGCGCGACCGCCGCCTGACGCGACGCATTGCCTTCGCGGACGATCGCGCCGAGGTCGTCGACGGTGTAAAGGAACACGTCTTCGAGCTGGCCGGCTTCGGGTTCGATGTCGCGCGGCACCGCGAGGTCGACCATGAAGATCGGCCGGTGACGGCGCGCCTTGACCGCGCGCTCGACCGCGCCCAGACCGATGATCGGCAACGTGGACGCTGTGCACGACACGATGATGTCGAATTCGTGCATGCGCGCGGGCAGTTCGGAGAGCGGAATGGCGCGACCGTTGAAGCGCTCGGCGAGCCGCATGCCGCGCTCTGCCGTGCGGTTCGCGACGACGAGCTCACGCGGATGCTGCGCGGCGAAATGCGTCGCGCAAAGCTCGATCATTTCGCCAGCACCGATGAACAGCACCCGCTGGTTCGCGATCTTGTCGAAAATGCGTTGGGCGAGGCGTACCGCGGCGGCGGCCATCGACACCGACTGCGCGCCGATTTCGGTGGTGCTGCGCACTTCCTTCGCGACGGCGAAGGTGCGCTGGAACAGCTGGTTCAGATAGGTGCCGAGTGCGCCAGCTTCGGACGCGGTGCGCACCGCGTCCTTCATTTGTCCGACGATCTGCGTCTCGCCCAGCACCATCGAATCGAGCCCGGACGCGACGCGGAACGCATGCCGCACCGCTTCCGACTGCGGCAGTGCGTAGACGTGCGGTGCGAGTTCGTCGATGGGGAGGTTGTGGTACTTCGACAGCCACTGGACCGAGGCTTCGCGCGCGGCGAGGTCGTCGGTCGCGCAGTAAAGTTCGGTGCGGTTGCAGGTGGACAGAATTGCCGCTTCGGGTGCGTTGGGGGCCATGCGGCCCACCCAGAGGCCTTTGAAGGTATCCAGAGCAGGCTTGATCTGTTCGAGCGGAAACGCCACGCGTTCGCGCAAGGCGACAGGCGCAGTGTGATGGTTGATTCCGATCGTTAGAAGCTGCATTTGGGGGAGCTATCGTTCAGCCTCATATTATAGCCTTTCCACGATTCTCACATCCTGCAGGCCGTATACCCCGCATGTGTCAGCTCGCGTCCGGCAGGGTCTCCGGCGGAATCGCGTCGAGCTGGTAACCGTAACCATAGACCGGCGTCAGCGTGTAGCCAAGCTCCGGGCGCAGTTGCAGCTTGCTGCGCACGCGCGACACGTGAGTGTCGATGGTGCGCGACTTTACGTCGCGGCGGCGCGCCCACACGGTTTCGAGAATATGCGCGCGCGACACCGGTCGCGCCAGATTGTTGAACAGCAGCAGAGCGAGGCGGAATTCCTTCGGCGTCAGGATGACGGTCTGGTCGCCGAAGGCCACGGCGAAATGCGCCGCGTCGAACGTATAGGCTCCGATCACGTCGCGCCGTCGTTTGGGCGGCCGCCGCAGACCCGCACGGCGCTGCAGCGCCTCGACCCGCGCGAGCATTTCGGGGCCGCGCACCGGCTTGCTCAGGCAGTCGTCGGCGCCGGCGTGCAGCGCGGCGACGATCTGGCCTTCGCGCGGTGCCGTAATCAGCATCATGATGGGTAGGCCCGGCAAAATGGAGCGGGCGCGCGGGATCACATCTTCAGCGCAATGGTCGCCGGCCCAGCTTTCGGTGATCAGCAGGTCGAAAAATTCGTCGCTGGCACGCTGCAGGAAGGTGGCGCTGGTGGTGAAGTGCTGGCACACATGGCCACCGGCGAAAATGAGCCGGTCGACCAGTTTGGCGTGTTGCACGTCGGGTTCGATAAGGGCGATGCGCATGGCACGGCGTCAGCGTGGCGACGGGCGGAGCGTCAGGCGTTTTCGTCAGACTTACAACTTGCCTAAGCACACCCCGGCCCCTAAACTCAACCGCTATGCGGAAAGCGCCGTGCTGAACTTCTATAGTTAAGGAGGCGAAAATGCTAGCCTTGGCTGCTTCTTCCGCCTATGAGACGAATCCGAAATTGATTTTGCCGTGTTTCAGCGCCCTGTCTGGAGCCCACACCTGATGGGTTGGCCAGGCATTCTCGTGCTCGGCGTCGTGGTCGGCCTCGCGGGCTGGTGGTTGCACCCGCAGCGCCGGGCGAGCCGCGCCCGCTGGTGGGCCGCACTGGTGGCCGGCCTGCTCGGCGCGAGCGTCGCGCGCATGGCCGGCAACGTAACAGGTCTTTTCCATGATGGCGACATGCTCGAATGGCAGGTAAGCACTGCCGTCGCGCTCATCGCCGTCGCCGTGACGGTCGGCCTTTTTTCGCGTCGATGAAGAGTCGATGAACGCGCCGGTCGATCCGTCGATGAATCTTTGCAGGTAATTCCATGAACGCCCGACTTCCCGAAACCTCCTCCATTCCCGAGCGCCTCGCGAGCCTGCGCGCCGCGATGGCGCGCGAAAGCATCGCCGCTTACCTCGTGCCGTCGGCGGATCCGCACCTGTCCGAGTATCTTCCCGGGCGCTGGCAAGGCCGCCAGTGGCTGTCCGGCTTCACCGGTTCGGCCGGCACGCTGATCGTCACCGCCGATTTCGCCGGCGTCTGGACCGACAGCCGTTACTGGGAACAGGCCAGCGCGCAACTCGCCGGCACCGGTGTCGAGCTGATGAAGATGACCGGCGGCCAGCTGACCACGCCGCATTTCGAATGGCTCGCGCAGAACGTCGCGAGCGGCGGCGCCGTCGGTGTGGACGGCGCGGTGCTCGGCGTGGCGTCGGCACGCGCGTTGAGCGCGGCGCTGTCCGCGCACGGCGTGCAGCTGCGCACCGACGTCGACCTGTTCGACGCGATCTGGGCGCAGCGCCCGGCGCTCCCCGCCGACGCCGTCTTCGAGCACGCCGCGCCGCAAGCGGGCGTCGCGCGCGCTGAGAAGCTCGCGCAGGTGCGTCGCGCGATGGCCGAGAAAGGCGCGCAGTGGCACTTCGTCTCGACGCTCGACGACCTCGCCTGGCTGCTGAACCTGCGCGGCGCCGACGTCAGCTACAACCCGGTGTTCGTCGCGCATGCGCTGATCGGCATGGATCGCGTGTCGCTCTTTATCGCCGACGGCAAAGTGTCGCCGGCGCTCGCCGAAGTGCTCGGGCGCGACGGCATCAGCGTCGAGCCGTACGCGAAAGCCGCGGACGCGCTTGCCGCGCTGCCGGCCGGCAGCACGCTGCTGATCGATCCGCGTCGCATTACATACGGCTCGCTGCAGGCGGTGCCGTCGTCGGTCAAGGTGGTCGAGGCGGTCAATCCGTCCACGTTCCTGAAATCGTGCAAGTCCGCCGCCGACGCCGCGCACGTGCGCGCGACGATGGAGCAGGACGGCGCGGCGCTCGCCGAATTCTTCGCGTGGTTCGAAGGCGCGCTGGGCCGCGAGCGCATCACCGAGCTGACGATCGACGAGCGTCTGACGGCAGCCCGCGCACGCCGTCCCGGCTTTGTTTCGCTGAGCTTCGCGACGATCGCGGGCTTCAATGCGAACGGCGCGATGCCGCACTATCGCGCGACCGAAGAGTCGCATTCTGTGATCGAAGGCAACGGCTTGCTGCTGATCGATTCGGGCGGCCAGTATCTGAGCGGCACGACCGACATCACGCGCGTCGTCCCGATCGGCACGCCGAGCAGCGAGCAGCGCCGCGATTTCACCGTCGTGCTGAAGGGCATGATCGCGCTGTCACGCGCGCAATTCCCGCGCGGCGTTCGCTCGCCGATGCTCGACGCGATCGCGCGCGCGCCGATCTGGCAGGCGGGCGCCGACTATGGCCACGGCACCGGTCACGGGGTCGGCTACTTCCTGAACGTGCACGAAGGTCCGCAGGTGATTTCGCACTACGCGCCGGCCGAACCGTGGACCGCGATGGAGGAGGGCATGATCACGTCGAACGAGCCGGGTCTGTATCGGCCGGGCAAGTGGGGCGTGCGCATCGAAAACCTCGTGCTGAACGTGGCCGCCGAAAAGACCGAATTCGGCGATTTCCTGAAGTTCGAAACGCTGACGCTGTGCCCGATCGACACCCGCTGCATCGAGCTGTCGCTGCTGCGCGATGACGAGCGCGCGTGGCTCAACGCGTATCACGAGACGGTGCGCGCGCGCCTCGCGCCGCATGTCACGGGCGACGCGAAGGCGTGGCTCGAACTGCGCACGCAACCGATCTGAGCGCGGCGAAAACCTTCCCCACGGAGCGTGCATGACGATCAAGGCAGTGGTGTTCGATTTCGGCGGTGTGTTGATCGACTGGAGTCCCGAGTATCTATACAGGGAGCTGATTCCCGACGAAGCCGAGCGCCGCTGGTTCCTCACGCACGTCTGCTCGATGGACTGGGTGATCCGCCAGGACGGCGGGCAGCCGATCGTCGAAGCCACCGACGAGCTGATCGCGCAGTTTCCCGATCACGAGCCGCTGATCCGCGCGTTCTACGAGCGCTGGCACCAGATGGTGGCAGGCGTGCTGGATGACGGCATCGCGCTGATGGAAAAGCTCGAAGCGGCCGAGGTGCCGCTTTTCGGACTCACCAACTGGTCGGCCGAGACCTTTCCATATGCGTGGGAGCACTATCCGGTGCTGCGGCGCTTTCGCGACATCGTCGTGTCGGGGCGCGTGAAGCTCGTGAAGCCCGACCCGGCGATCTTCGCGGAAATGCGCCGGCGCATCGAGTTGCAGATGCCCGGCGTCGAGCCGGCCGAACTCGTCTTCATCGACGACAACGCAAAGAACGCCGAAGCCGCAACGGCGCTCGGCTGGCACGGCGTGCATCACACGAGCGCCGCGCAAACCGAGACCAAGTTGCGCGAGTTGGGTTTGCCGGTTTGAGCTGAGCGCTACCGCTACTGTCCCAACAGATTCTTCAACGCATTGCCGAGACCCTTGACGGTCTCGCCCGCGCCCTTCGCGACACCTTCGACGCTGACCCCGAGCGCCTGTGCAAACCCCGCGCCGATGCGCGTGAGGATCCCTTCGCGCACCGAGAACTTCGGATCGCGCAGATCGCCGTCGAGTACGAAGTGCAGCGTGATGTCGCCGTTATGCGTCTTCAGCGCGGCGACGGCGGCGCGGGTCGGAATCGACATGAACGTTTCGAGCGGATTGTCGGATTCGGCGAGCTGCAGATTGTGGACCGTCACTGTGCCCGGCGCGTGCAGATGATAGTTGCGTACCGTCGATTCGATCGACAGATCGACGGTGCCGCCCGTCACCTGCGCGCGCGCGCCGGCCTTCTTCAGCAGATACGGATCGAGCATCGCGATATCGACACCGTGCAGCGTGCTCGTCGTCTGCGAATCGCGGCTGGCGATCTTGATCCAGCCGTCGAATGTCACGCTGCCGGTATGCGCCGGCCCCTTCAGCGTGCCCCGAACGCTGACGTTGGTCGGCTCGGCGAGCGACGGCAGGTGCAGATCGTCGACGCTCGCGTTGGCGTTGCTGACCGTGACCTTGAACGCCGGCGGCCCGACGGTCATGTCGTAGAAATGGAAATTGCCTTGCTCGAAGCGGATATGGTCGACCTGCTTTTCGCGCGGGATCGACGGCGCCGTGCCGGCGCCGCTCGGCTGATCGTCGCGGTTCAGCGTCTCGCGCAGGTTCGGCAGCAGATTCAGCGAGCCGTCCTTCGTGCGCAGCACGGCCATGTCGAAGCCGCGCACGATGACCTCGCGGATATGCATGCGCCGCGCGATCAGATCGCGCACGTCGGGGGTGATGGTGATTTCGTCGGCGCGTAGCGGTTCGCCCGCCGGCCAGCCGGGCGGCGCTTTCAGCACGACGTGAGTGAGGTGTACCGAGGTGAGGCCGACGTCGATGCTGTCGGCGCTGCCGAGCGGCCCGAGCGCCGCGCTGACGCGATTCTTGACTTCCCGTTGCGCGGATTGCATCGCGCCGATCGCGATCACGATCAACGCCACAAGCGTTGCTGCCACGACGACGATCCAGCGCCTGCCCTTCGACATCGCCATGCCTGTCTCCTGTCGCGTGCGCGGGACTTTCCCTCGCGCCTCCGCCATGTAGCAGGTAGCAACGCGCGTGCCCCGCGGCCCGTCCGGCATGGCGCCGGACGGGTCGCCACATCGAGCCTCTTAACGCGAGATCGGCTTGTAGCGCAGACGCTTCGGCCGCGCGCCTTCCTCGCCGAGACGCGCGCGCTTGTCCGCTTCGTATTCCTGGTAGTTGCCGTCGAAGAACGTGACTTGCGAGTCGCCTTCGAACGCGAGGATATGCGTCGCGATACGGTCGAGGAACCAGCGATCGTGCGAGATCACGAGCACCGAGCCGGCGAATTCGAGCAGCGCGTCTTCGAGCGCGCGCAGCGTTTCGACGTCGAGGTCGTTCGACGGTTCGTCGAGCAGCAGCACGTTGCCGCCCGCGATCAGCGTCTTCGCCAGATGCAGGCGACCGCGCTCGCCGCCGGACAGATTGCCGACGATCTTCTGCTGGTCGCCACCCTTGAAGTTGAAGCGGCCGATATACGCGCGCGACGGCGTTTCATATTTGCCGACCGTCAGCACGTCGGCGCCGCCCGAGATTTCCTCGAACACGGTCTTGTTGGCCGCGAGCGCTTCGCGGCTCTGGTCCACGTAGGCGAGCTTGACGGTCGGGCCCTGCACGATTTCGCCCGAATCGGGCTGCTCGCGGCCGGTCAGCATGCGGAACAGCGTCGACTTGCCGGCGCCGTTCGGACCGATGATGCCGACGATCGCGCCGGCCGGAATCTTGAAGCTGACGTTATCGAGCAGCAGACGATCGCCGTACGACTTGCTCACGTTCTTGAACTCGATCACTTCATTGCCGAGGCGGTCGCCGACCGGAATGAAGATTTCCTGGGTTTCGTTGCGCTTCTGGTAGTCCTGGCTGTTCAGTTCCTCGAAGCGGGCGATACGCGCCTTCGACTTGGCCTGGCGGCCCTTCGGGTTCTGGCGCACCCACTCGAGTTCCTTCTTGATCGCCTTCTGGCGCGCGGACTCCGAGGCTTCTTCCTGCTTCAGGCGCTCTTCCTTCTGATCGAGCCAGCTGCTGTAGTTGCCCTTCCATGGAATGCCGTGGCCGCGGTCGAGTTCGAGAATCCACTCGGCGGCGTTATCGAGGAAGTAGCGATCGTGGGTGACGGCGACCACGGTGCCCGGGAAGCGCGTCAGGAACTGCTCGAGCCATTCGACCGATTCCGCGTCGAGGTGGTTGGTCGGCTCGTCGAGCAGCAGCATGTCGGGTTTTTGCAGCAGCAGGTTGCACAGCGCCACGCGGCGCTTTTCGCCGCCCGACAGATGCTCGATCTTCGCGTCCCACGCCGGCAGGCGCAGCGCGTCGGCGGCGATTTCGATCTGCTGCTCGGCGCTGCCGTCCGAGGTCGCGAGGATCGCTTCGTACTTCGCCTGCTCGGCGGCGAGCGCGTCGAAGTCGGCGTCCGGCTCGGCGTAGGCCGCGTAGATTTCGTCGAGCTTCTTCTGTGCGTTGAAGACGTCGCCGAGGCCTTCCTCGACCGCTTCACGTACGGTTTTCTGCGGATCGAGCTGCGGCTCCTGCGGCAGATAGCCGATGTTCAGGTTCGGCATCGGCGTCGCTTCGCCTTCGATCTCCGTGTCCACACCGGCCATGATGCGGATCAGCGTCGACTTGCCCGAGCCGTTCAGGCCGAGCAGGCCGATCTTCGCGCCGGGGAAGAACGATAGCGAAATGTCTTTGAGGATCTGGCGCTTGGGCGGCACGATTTTGCCGACCCGGTTCATGGTGAAAACGTATTGGGCCATTTGCTTGCAGTAGACGTTGACGACGCCGGCCGCATCCGGGCGGGCAGTCGGGGGTGAATGGGTAATCGGTGTGAGGGCCGGGCGGAACACCCGGCGCCGGCCGGCGCGGCGTCGGATTCGACGACGCTGCCGCGCGCGGCATGTGGTTCAGGTGGCATTGTACTTCGCGGCGGCGGCCGGGCGGCAGGGGAGGCCCCGGCGGCGAGCCCGGTCGCGCGCCATGTCGCGCACCTTCTCGCCGCTCCTCAGAGCCATCGCGCGACGCCGCCGCGTCGCGAGCAGGTGCCGCTGTGATGCCGGCTGAAGCTGTAGCTGCCATCGCGGCAGAGCGCGCTCGCGCCTTCGGGGACCTTGCCCGATAACGAATGGGCCGGCGCATGCACGGTGTTGCCGTCGCGGTTCGTGTACGTGTTGTGGTTACTGAGGTTCGATTCGTCGGGGTTGGTGCCCGGCGCGACGTAGGCGAATGCCTGCGCAGCGCCCAACAGCAGCGCCGCGGCGATGACCGCGGCTGGGCGCAAGGTCTTGAGGGCTAGGCTCGTCAAGGGCTCCCCGAAGCGTCGTGCTGCGTTGTGGTTCGTTGTTGTTCTCGCCAGGTCGCGAGCCGCTGGAAGCCGCCTCAGTTCGCGCGCCGTCCCGTCGCCGGGTCGAAGAAGTGCAGATGCTGCGCGGGCAGCACGACCCGCAGCGCTTCGCCGGCCGCCGGACGATGCGCGTGCGGCAGCCGCGCGGTTACGTCGTGCTGGCCCCAGCGGCCGTGCGCGAGATTGTCCGCGCCGAGAATTTCGCAGGAATCGACGCTCAGCGTCGCCTGCGGTGCGTCGGCCGTACCCGGGCTCAGATGCTCGGGGCGAATGCCGAGCGTCCATTCGCGGCCCTTGGCGACTTCGCGGCCGATCGTCGGCACGCCCGTGAGCGGCAGCTTCGGACCGTTGCCGGCGACGTCGAACGTCGAGCCGTCGTCGGATATGCGACCGTCGAGCAGGTTCATCCCCGGCGAGCCGATGAAGCTCGCGACGAACACCGTGGCCGGCCGCTCGTAGACTTCGGTCGGCGCGCCGATCTGCTCGGCGTGGCCCTTGTTCATCACGATCACGCGCTGCGCCAGCGTCATCGCTTCGATCTGATCGTGCGTGACGTACAGGCTCGTGGTCTTCAGGCGCGCATGCAGGCGCTGGATTTCGAGGCGCATCTGCACGCGCAGACGCGCGTCGAGATTCGACAGCGGCTCGTCGAACAGAAACACCGCCGGCTCGCGCACGATCGCGCGGCCCATCGCAACGCGCTGGCGCTGCCCGCCCGACAGCTCGCGCGGCTTGCGCTGCAACAGCGCGCCGAGTTCGAGAATCTGCGCGGCCGCTTCGACGCGCTGCGCGATCTGAGCACGATCGACGCCCGCGATCTTCAGCGCGTAGCCCATGTTCTCGGCCACGCTCATATGCGGATACAGCGCGTAGTTCTGGAACACCATCGCGATGTTGCGATCCTTCGGCTCCAGCTCGTTGACGACCTTGCCGGCGATCGAAATGCTGCCGTCGGAGATGCGCTCGAGCCCCGCCACCATCCGCAGTAACGTCGATTTGCCGCAGCCTGACGGCCCGACCATCACGACGAATTCGCCGTCGGCCACGTCGACGTCGATGCCGTGCAACACGAACTGTTTGCCGTCGTAGGTTTTCTTAACGCTTTGCAGAGTCAGTGCAGCCATGCCGTTCTAGCCTTTGATTATTGAGTGCTTGTCGCGGTCCGCCATACCGGATCACTTTTCCGAATCGACGAGGCCGCGCACGAACCAGCGCTGCATCGTCAGCACGACGACGAGCGGCGGCAGCATCGCGAGCAACGTGGCCGTCATCACCAGATGCCATTCGGTCGCGGTATCGCCCGAGGCGATCATCCCCTTGATGCCGATCACCGCGGTGGTCAGCGACTGCTGGCTCGTGATCAGGATCGGCCACAGATACTGGTTCCAGCCGTAGATGAAGGTGATCACGAAGAGCGCCGCCATCGTGGTGCGCGACAGCGGCAGCACGACGTCCCAGAAGAAGCGCAGCGCGCCCGCGCCGTCGATGCGCGCGGCTTCCATCAGTTCGTCAGGCAACGTCTTGAAGAACTGGCGGAACAGGAACGTCGCGGTCGCCGACGCGATCAGCGGCAGCGTCAAACCGGTGTACGTATTGCTCAGATGCATCGACGACACGACCTGCACGGTCGGGAAGATCCGCACTTCGACCGGCAGCATCAGCGTGATGAAAATCAGCCAGAACGCGGCAGTGCGAAACGGAAAGCGGAAGTAGACGATCGCGTACGCGGAGATCATCGACACGGCGATCTTGCCGATCGCGATCACGAGCGCCATCACGAGGCTGTTGAACAGCATGCGATTGAACGGCGCCGCCGCATTGCCGGTGCCGTGCGTCCAGATCGCCGCGATGTTCTCGAACAGATGCGTGCTCGGCACGAGCGACAGCGGCACCGTGAACACCTCGTGCTCGCTCATCGTCGCCGCGCAGAATGCGACGTACACCGGAAACACCACCAGCGCGACGCCCACGATCAGCACCGCGTGACAGAACAGGTCGAACCCGCGTCGGTTCTCGATCATGAGTATTGAACCCTGCGTTCGATGAAGCGGAATTGCACGACGGTCAGCGCCACGACGATGATCATCAGCACGACCGACTGCGCGCCCGAGCTGCCGATGTCGAGTCCCTGGAAGCCTTCGGCGAAGATCTTGTAGATCAGCGTGCGGGTGGCCTGGCCGGGGCCGCCGCCGGTCGCCGCGTCGATCACCGGGAAGGTGTCGAAGAACGCGTAGGTAATGTTGATCACCAGCAGGAAGAACGTGGTCGGCGACAGCAGCGGCAGCGCGATGCCGAAGAAGCGGCGCACCGGGCCGGCGCCGTCGATCGCGGCGGCTTCGATCAGCGAGCGCGGAATCGCCTGCAGGCCCGCGTAGAAGAACAGGAAGTTATAGCTGATCTGCTGCCAGACCGACGCGAGCACCACGAGGAACATCGCCTGACCGGGGTTCAGCGCGTGATTCCACACGACGCCGTATTTCGCGAGCGCATACGTGACGAGGCCGATGCTCGGGTTGAACAGGAACGACCACAGCACCGCGGCGATCGCGGGCGCGACCGCGTATGGCCAGATCAGCAGCGTTTGATAGGCCTTCGCGCCGCGCGTCACGCGATCCGCGCAGACCGCGAGCAGCAGCGAGATCAGGAGACCCGACACGGTGACGAGCGTGCAGAACACGATCGTCGTGTTGAACGACGCCAGATACAGCGGATCGGCGAACAGCTGCTTGAAGTTTGCGAGTCCGACGAACTCGCTCGACGTACCGAACGCGTCCTGAGTTTGCGTCGATTGCCAGAGCGCGACGCCTGCCGGCCACAGGAAGAACACCAGCGTGATCAGCAGCTGCGGCGCGACGAGCAGGTAGGGCAGCGCGCTGGTGCCGAAGTAGGAGCGCTTTTCCATCGGGATGTCCAGAGTGAGCTGCGACGAAGGGTTCCGGCGCGGGAGCGCCGGAACCCTGCCAGCAGGCGATGCTTAGTTACCGGCCTTTTCGAAGCGACGGAGCAGGTCGTCGCCGCGCGCGACGGACGAGTCGAGCGCCTGTTGCGGCGTCTTCTTGTCCGCCCACACCTGCTCGAGTTCTTCGTCGATCACGGTGCGGATCTGCGGCATGTTGCCCAGACGCAGGCCCTTCGTGTACGGCAGCGGCGGCTTGTTCAGCATCTGGCGGATCGCGGTGTCGGTGCCCGGGTTCTTCTCGTAGAAACCTTGCTGGCGCGTCAGATCGTACGCGGCGGTCGTGATCGGCAGATAGCCGGTGTCCTGATGCCACTTCGCGGCGACCGGCGCCGTGGCCAGATACGCGAGGAACTTCGCGACGCCCTTGTAGACGGCCGGGTCCTTGCCCGACAGCACCCATAGGCTCGCCCCGCCGATGATCGCGTTCTGCGGCGCGCCCTTCACACTGTCGTCATACGGCATCATGCCGGTGCCGAAGCTGAACTTCGCGTATTTCTTGATCGTCGCGAGCGAGCCCGACGAGTTCGTGATGATGCCGCAGTCGCCGCTATAGAACTTCGACATTGCCTCGTCTTTGCGGCCGACATAGGTGAAGGTGCCGTCCTTCGCCATGTTCTGCAGGAACTGGATGTGCGCGACTTGCAACGGCTTGTTGAATTCGAGCTGTGCATCCATGCCGTCGAAGCCGTTGTTACGCGACGCGAACGGCGCCGCATGCCATGCGCTGTAGTTCTCGAGCTGAATCCAGCTCTGCCAGCCCGACGAGTAGCCGCACGACATGCCCGATGCCTTCAGCTTCTGCGCGTCGGCGTGCAACTCGGCCCAGGTCTTCGGCGGCTGGTTCGGATCGAGACCGGCCTTCTTGAACGCATCCTTGTTGTAGTACAGCACCGGCGTCGAGCTGTTGAACGGCATCGAGATCAGTTCTCCGGTCTTCGAGTCGCTGTAATAGCTGGCGATGGTCGGCACGAAGGCTTTCTGATCGAGCGGCACGCCCGCGTCCTTGAATACCTCAGTGACCGGAACGATGGCTTTCTTCGCCTGCATCATCGTCGCGGTGCCGACCTCGTAGACCTGCAGGATCGCCGGCGCGTTGCCGCTGCGATAGGCGGCGATGCCGGCGGCGAGGGTCTGGTCGTAGGTGCCCTTGAACACGGGCACGATCTTGTAGTCGCTCTGCGATTTGTTGAAGTCGTTCGCGATGTCGTTCAGACGTTCGCCCAGTGCGGCTTCCATCGCATGCCAGAACTGGATCTCGGTCGCGGCGTGGGCCGCCTGGCTGACGCCGATGCTCAATACGGCGGCGACGGATAGTGATCGGAACAGCGGCTTGTAATTCATCGATTTATCTCCTGTTCGGAAGGGCGCGGACGCGAATCGCGCGATTCTATTTGTGTTCGATGACATTCCGGCGTCGGATGCCGGGCGGCGCGCATCATGAGTGGCGGCGCGCCGGAAGCCGAAATTTAGCATTGGCTGTCACGGAAAGGAAATACATGGGCGGCCGCAGGAGATGGGCGCAGCGATGGTCGATGGGGCATTGGGGACTATGTCGCACCTGGTGCTTCTGTCGATCGCCAATAGAAAAAGCCCGCAAAAAGCGGGCTTTCCTGAAAGCGCGTGCGGTGGACAACAACGCGCATCCCTGGCGCGCCGACGTCGTCGCGATGCGGTTCGCGCTTACACGTTGAACAGGAAGTTCATCACGTCGCCATCGTGTACGACGTACTCCTTGCCTTCCGCGCGCATCTTGCCGGCTTCCTTCGCGCCTTGCTCGCCCTTGTAGGTAATGTAGTCGTCGAAGCTGATCGTCTGCGCGCGGATGAAGCCGCGCTCGAAGTCGGTGTGGATTGCGCCGGCCGCCTTCGGCGCCGTATCGCCGATGTGGATCGTCCATGCGCGCACTTCTTTCACGCCGGCGGTGAAGTAGGTATGCAGGCCGAGCAGCTTGAAGCCCGCGCGGATCACGCGGTTCAGCCCCGGCTCGTGCATGCCCATGTCGGCGAGGAACACTTCCATGTCGGCTTCGTCGAGGTCGGCGATTTCCGCTTCGATCGCCGCGCACACGGCGACGACCGGCGCACCTTCAGCGGCAGCGAACTTCGTGACCGCGTCGAGGTGCGGATTGTTCTCGAAGCCGTCTTCCTTCACGTTGGCGACGTACATGGTCGGTTTGGCGGTGATCAGGCAGAACGGCTTGAGCGTGGCCTTTTCTTCATCGGTCAGGTCGAGCGCGCGGACCGGCTTCGCCTGGTCGAGCTGTGCGCGGACCTTCTCCAGCACGGCGACGTTCTTCGCGGCTTCCTTGTCGTTGCCCGACTTGGCCGCCTTGGAATAGCGAGCGAGCGCCTTTTCGACGGTGCCGAGGTCGGCAAGCGCGAGTTCGGTGTTGATCACCTCGATGTCCGACAGCGGATCGATCTTGTTGGCGACGTGAATCACGTTCTCGTCTTCGAAGCAGCGCACGACGTGCGTGATCGCGTCGGTTTCGCGGATGTTCGCGAGGAACTGGTTGCCGAGGCCTTCGCCCTTGCTCGCGCCAGCCACCAGACCCGCGATGTCGACGAACTCGACCACGGCCGGCAGGATGCGCTCCGGCTTGACGATTTCGGCGAGCGCCTTCAGACGCGCGTCCGGCACCTCGACGATGCCGACGTTCGGCTCGATCGTGCAGAACGGGTAGTTTTCGGCCGCGATGCCCGCCTTGGTCAGCGCGTTGAAGAGGGTGGACTTGCCGACGTTAGGCAAGCCGACGATGCCGCATTGGAGGCTCATGGAAATCCTTCAGTGAATCAGTAGGTTGCGTGATGCGCTCGACGCTGCGCGCGGATTCGGCAAGCCTTCGCGAAGGGTGGGGCGCGGCAGGCTCAGCGGAGCGGACACGTCACCGAATCGGGGCGTTGGCTCGACGATTGGGTGCGAGTTTTCACGGAAAGCGCAATTGTAACCCGTTCGCCCGCGCGCACCGGCCGGCGCATTTGCGCAAAGCCACTGTAGAATCGTCAGTTCAGAGCCGGCAGAGCTCAATTTCCGGGGGAACAGCGTGCGAATCATCAAATGGGTCGGAGTTGGCGTCGTCGCCGCGATCGTGGTGGGCGTGGTCGCGACATGGGTCGCGCCGAATTTCGACGAAGCACAGGCCACCACGGACCGTCAGACGATCGATTGCCTGACTGTCCATCTGTCGCGCTCAGATCGCGCCGACATCGCGCGGTTCGCTGACAAGAACGATTACGACTCGCTGTGGCACGTGTTCGACCGCGTGTTCCCCGACTGCGCGGTGCGCGGCGATCAGCGCGATCGCAAGGCCGAGCTCGAAGCGGCCGCGTGGCGCATCCTTTCTTCCGATCGCGATTTCACGCGCATGCGCGAGGCGAACGCGGCGCTCGCGGCGAGCGCCGCGGCGCATTAGCACGACGCATCGGGGCCGCGCGACCACGCGCACGGCACGCAAATGCGCGTGACCGGCAACGCCTGAAGCGCGGGTTGCGCCAGCGGCCGGCGTCAGACCCGCGCAGTCCCGCCAACAACCTCGCGCTGCGCCCCAACACGATGTCCGGCGCAGGCCCGCGAGGCCCCGCGCACAGAGCCCAAATGCCGCGCCCGTCGATCCGTCCCCCGCACCCCCCGCGGCTATAATGCGCGCATGAACGCACACCACCAGACCTTTGATGCCGCCGTGATCGGCGGCGGGCTCGTCGGCAAGACCGCGGCGCTCGCGCTCACGCAAGGCGGACTGCGCGTCGCACTGCTCGCGCAGCCTTGCGCGGCGCTGCCCGCCGGTGCTGTCTTCGACTCGCGCGTCTATGCGTTGTCGTCGAGTTCGCAGGCGTTGCTCGAACGGCTGCGAGTCTGGCAGGCGCTCGATCACACAAGGCTCGGTCCCGTCTACGACATGCGCGTCTATGGCGACGCACACGCCGAGCTGCATTTCTCCGCGTTTCAGGCATCGGTGCCGCAGCTTGCGTGGATCGTCGAATCGTCGGTGATCGAACGCGCGCTCGATGCCGCGCTGCGCTTCCAGCCGAACCTCACGTGGATCGACACGCGCGCGCAGGCGCTCGATTTTTCCGTCGACAGCGCGAGCGTCGGCCTCGCGAACGGCAGCGTGCTCGAAGCGGACCTGGTGGTCGGCGCGGACGGCGCGCACTCGTGGGTGCGCGCGCAGATCGGCTCGAAGATGGTGCGCCGCGACTACCGGCAGACCGGCGTGGTCGCCAATTTCAAGGCCGCGAAGCCGCACGGCGAAACCGCGTATCAGTGGTTCCGCGACGGCGAGATCATCGCGTTGCTGCCGATGCCGGACGGCCACGTGTCGCTGGTCTGGTCGGCCCGCACCGAACACGCCGAGCAGTTGCTCGCGCTCGATCCCGAGCGGCTTGCCGCCGAAGTCGAGCACGTGAGCGGTGAACAGTTCGGCGCGCTCGACTGCGTGACGCCCGCGCAGGGCTTCCCGCTTGCCTTGCAGACCGTGGACCGGCTCGTCGCGCCGCGCGTCGCGCTGGTCGGCGATGCCGCGCATCTGATCCACCCACTGGCCGGGCAGGGCATGAACCTCGGCTTGCGCGACGTCGCCGCGCTCGCGAGCACGATCGGCGACAAGGAGTCGTTCCGCGATCTTGGCGACATGGTGCTGCTGCGTCGCTATGAACGCTCGCGCCGCGAAGACATCCGCGCGCTGATGATCGCCACCGACGGCCTGCAGAAACTGTTCTCGGTGCCGGGTCCGCTCGCGCGCGCCGTGCGCAACACCGGCATGGCGTTCGTCGGTGCGCAGCCATTCATCAAGCGCTGGCTGGTGTCGGCCGCGCTGGGGTAAACCTCGAGGAGGCGCTGCGCGGATAGCCGATGGCCGGTCACGGGCGCCCGGGACAGGTATCATGACCGGATCGACGCGCTGCGATCCGCCCGTAATCCGATCCCGATCAAACCTGATCGAGCCTGATTGAACCGACAGGCGGGCCGAAACGCGCGGCCGGAACGTAATAAACGCGCACGATGCGCGACTGACCCCAGGATCCCAGCATGAAAAAGACCTTCCGCATCGCCGCCGCCGCGCTCGCGATTGCCGCCGCCACGCTCGGCTGCTCGGCGCAGGCCGACCAGACCACCGACAAGCTCAAAGCCACGCTGCAATCCCGTCTGTCCGACGTGACGATCAAGAGCGTGTCGAAGTCGCCGATCGCGGGCCTGTACGAAGTGAACCTCGGCACGCAGATCGTCTACAGCGATGCGAGCGGCGACTACCTGATGCTCGGCGACATGGTGGACTCGAAGACGCGCAAGAATCTGACCGAGGCACGCCTGTCGGAAACCAACCGCATCGACTTCGCAAGCCTGCCGTTCGGCAACGCGGTGAAGGTCGTGCGCGGTAACGGCGCGCGCAAGATCGCGGTGTTCTCCGATCCGAACTGTCCGTACTGCAAGCAGCTCGAAAAAACGCTGCTGTCGATCGACAACGTGACGGTCTACACGTTCCTCTACCCGGTGCTGTCGCCGGATTCGACGGCCAAGTCGAAGTCGATCTGGTGCTCGGCCGATCGCGCGAAGGCCTGGGAATCGTGGATGCAGGACCGTCAGGCGCCGACCGCCGCCGCCACCTGCGACACCGCCGCGATCGACAAGAACCTCGCGCTCGGCCGTTCGATGAACGTCGAGGGTACGCCGACGGTGTTCCTCGCCGACGGCCGCCGCCTGCCCGGCGCCGTGCCGGCCGACCGGCTCGACAAGGAACTGTCGGCCGTGCACTGAACAGTGCGCTGCACGCAGCGCCACGCACGCCCCGGGCGCGCAACAGATGCAATGTTCAAACGAAAGGAGGCGCACACAGCGCCTCCTTTCGCATCGAGCCCCGAACTTCTTCGCCTCACCCTCCTGACACTCCCAAGCGCCGCCGATGAAGCCGATCCGCTACACCATCGTTCCGAGTAATCCTGCCGCCCACCTGTTCGAAGTCACCGTGACCGTCGCCGATCCCGATCCGGCCGGCCAGCGTTTCATGCTGCCGGTGTGGATTCCGGGCAGCTACATGGTGCGCGAGTTCGCGCGCAACATCGTCACGCTGCGCGCGGTCAACGACGCGGGCCGCAAGGTGCGCGTCGAGAAGATCGACAAGCACACGTGGCAAGCAGCGCCGGTCAAGGGCGCCTTGACGCTTCGCTACGAGGTGTACGCATGGGACATGTCGGTGCGCGCCGCGCATCTGGACGACACCAGCGGCTTTTTCAACGGCACGAGCGTGTTCCTGTCGCCGCTCGGCCACGAAGACGCGCAATGCGTGGTCGATATCCAGAAGCCGCAGGGCGGCGAGTATCGCGACTGGCGCGTCGCGACCGCGCTGCCGGAAGCGCGCGGCACGAAGCGCTACGGCTTCGGCGAGTACGGCGCGCAGAACTACGACGAGCTGGTCGACCATCCTGTGACGCTCGGCGAATTCGCGCTCGCGACGTTCAAGGCGCACGGCGTGCCGCACGACGTCGTGATTGCCGGTCGCGTGATCGGGCTCGACATGGAGCGATTGTGCCGCGACCTCAAGCGCATCTGCGAGGCGCAGATCGCGTTGTTCGAACCGAAGTCGAAGCAGGCGCCAGTCGAGCGCTACGTGTTCATGACGCAGGCCGTCACCGACGGTTACGGCGGCCTCGAGCATCGCGCGTCGACCGCGCTGATCTGCAATCGCACCGATCTGCCGGTGCAGGGCCGCGACGCGATGAGCGAGGGCTACCGGACCTATCTCGGTCTGTGCAGCCACGAGTATTTCCACACGTGGAACGTGAAGCGGATCAAGCCGGCCGTGTTCGCGCCATACGACCTCAGCGTCGAGAACTACACGTCGCTGCTGTGGCTGTTCGAGGGCTTCACGTCGTATTACGACGACCTGATCCTCGTGCGCAGCGGCGTGATCTCGCAGGACGACTATTTCGGCCTGCTCGGCAAGGTGATCGGCGGCGTGCAGCGCGCCAGCGGGCGCTTGAAGCAGAGCGTCGCCGAAAGCTCGTTCGACGCGTGGGTCAAGTACTACCGGCAGGACGAGAACGCGCCGAACGCGATCGTCAGCTATTACACGAAGGGCTCGCTGATCGCGCTTGCTTTCGATCTGACGATCCGCGCGCAGACCGGCAACCAGAAATCGCTCGACGACGTGATGCGTCTGCTGTGGAAGCGCTTTGGCCGTGACTTTTATCGCGGCAAGCCGGTCGGCGTCGACGAAAGCGAGATCGAGGCGATTTTCGCGGAAGCGAGCGGCGCGCAACTGGCCGAACTGTTCGCCGATGGCGTGCGCGGCACGCGCGATCTGCCGCTCGACGCGTTGCTCGCGCCGTTCGGCGTGACGCTCGCGCCGGACCTCGACAAGAACGGCAAGCCGTCGCTCGGCGTGCGGCTGCGCGGCGGCGCGGATTGCGCGCTCGCGACCGTGCACGAAGGCAGCGCCGCGCAGAAGGCGGGCCTCTCCGCCGGCGACGTGCTGATCGCGCTCGATGGCCTGCGCGTGACCGGCGGGAATATCGATGCTCTGCTGGCGCGCTACCAGCCGGGCGCGAAGGTCGAGGTGCACGCGTTCCGCCGCGACGAGTTGCGCGTCACGCAGGTGAAGCTCGACGGTCCCGAAGTGGCGCGCTACAAGCTCGCGGTCAGCGATCAACGTCCCGCCGAGCGCAAAGCCCGCGAGCGCTGGCTGGCGAAGTGATCGGCGCGGCGGTGGGCCGCATCGGGCGGGCGACCGATCGTCGCCCGCCCCGCCATCAATCGACGGAGGGGGGCGGCGGATTGTTCTACCCATGCAACAATCCGTCGCCGCCGGATGGCTTTTTCGCCGGCCGGGAAAAAAACACAATGGCTCCACTCGCGCAACACAGCGCGCCCCCTACTGGAGTCAACCATGACCACGATCCTGCAAATCAACTCGGCAGCCCGTTCGCAAGGCGCGAACTCGACGCTTCTCGTCAACGAGCTGACCGAAAAGCTGCAACAGTCGAACCCGGGCGCGCAAGTCGTCGTCCGTAACCTGCAAGCCGAACCGCTGCCGCACCTCGACGATGACGTGCTCGGCGCGTTCTTCACGCCGGCCGAGCAGCGCACGCCGGAACAAGCCGCGATCGCCGCGCGCAGTGAAGCGCTGATCGCCGAACTGCAAGCCGCCGACGTCATCGTGATCGGCGCGCCGATGTACAACTTCGGCATCTCGTCGCAACTGAAGACGTACTTCGACTTCATCGCGCGTGCGGGCATCACGTTCCGCTACACCGCGAACGGTCCGGAAGGCCTTGTGACGGGCAAGAAGGTCCACGTCGTGTCGGCACGCGGCGGCAAGTACCTCGGCACGCCGAACGATAGCCAGACGCCGTATCTGAAGAGCTTCCTCGGCTTCCTCGGCATGACCGACGTGAACTTCATCTACGCCGAAGGCCTGGCCATGGGGCCGGACGCCGCGAACGCCGCGCTCAGTTCGGCGCGCGAAGCGATCGCCGCGGTTTAAGCGGGTTCGTCGCGCCGCATTGCGCCGCTTCGAGGCGGCGCAAGGGTGTGAAACGAAGAAACGCCACGAATGGGTTCATCCATCGTGGCGTTTTTGTTTTGTTTCGCGGTTTTCCGACAGCGACGCTGTCACGCAAGCATTTGCGCGTCATCCGGCAGACGCCAGTCGATCGGCTTGCGGCCGTGCTCCAGCAGATATTCGTTCGCCTTCGCGAAATGCCCGCAACCGAGAAAGCCGCGATGCGCGGACAGCGGCGACGGATGCGGTGCCTCCAGCACGTAATGCGACGTGCCGCCGAGCAGCGCGCGCTTCGCCTGCGCATGCGCGCCCCACAGCATGAACACGAGGTTCTGATGCCGCGTCGCGAGTTCGTGGATCAGCGTGTCCGTGCACTTTTCCCAGCCGCGTTTCGCGTGGCTCGCGGCGCTGTCGCGCTCGACGGTCAGCACCGTGTTCAGCAGCAGCACGCCCTGTTTGGCCCAACTGTCGAGGCAACCGTGCTGCGGCGTCTCGTGACCGAGACTCGCGGCAATTTCCTTGAAGATGTTGCGCAGCGACGGCGGCGGCCGCACGTGCGGTGCGACCGAAAACGCGAGGCCGTGCGCCTGCGGTGTACCACGGTCTTCGCCGTGGTAGGGGTCCTGGCCGAGGATCACGACTTTGACTTCGTCGGGGCTCGTCAGGCGCAACGCACGGAACACGTCGGCCGGGTAGACGGTTTTGCCGGCGGCACGCTCGCCGTCGACGAAGCGGCATAGCGGCGCGTAGGTGTCGCTGTCGATGAAGGGTTTCAAATGCGCGCGCCACGCCGAGGGTAGCGCCGCGAATTGCGCTTCGAGCGTGGGCGGGGCGGTGGTCGTATCGGCCGGGGCTGCGGCGGGCGCAGCGGCGGGGGCTGGCGCGGCGTCGTCGAACAACGATGCCTGCGGCGAACTGGAGCGGGTACGGGAAGCGGAGGTCATGGCGGGGAAGTGTCGCAGCAAACGCGGGCTAGCTCAAGCTGCGCGGAGCGGGCGCATGCGGCGCCGCAGGTTTCGGCCAACGAGCGCGCAACCCACGGCCCACTACGTGCTCACCCCGCGCGCAACCGGTATCCGCGCTGCGCCTTGCTGATGTCATCGGGCGCGAGGCCGGCAATCCGTTTGCCGAGTTCGGCGGCGAGCGTGTGAAGCGCCGCTTCGTCGCCCGACTTCAGTTCGAGCTCGATCTCCGAGATCGGTGCACGGCGCGTTTCACCGTCGACGTCAGCAAGCACGTCGCCCTGATCGACCGCCGCCTCGATTTGCGCGCCGTCGGTGTCGAGCAGCCATAGCGTGCGTGTGAAATTCGTGCTGAACAGGCCGATCAGCGCAGGCGCGGCCTGTTTCAAAGCGTCCGCGGCGGCGGGTTCGTCGCAAGCGCTCAGCATCGCGTCGATTTCGAGCTTTGCTCCCGCGACGGGCATTTCCCATTCGTGCCGGCTATGCAAACCGTTCGTCGCGGTACCGACCGTCTTGAACGTCTGCAGCCAGCCGTCCGGCGTCTGCCGCAAACGCAATGCGCTCTTCGACGACGCCAGCGTCAACTGCGGCGTATCGAAGTAAATGTTCACGAGCCTGATCGCGCGTCCGTCCTTGCCGGCGCGCGCGGCGAACCATTGCCTCGCCGCCTGCACCTGCGAAGCCGGCAGCGCCAGCTTGATTTCGCGTTCCATGCTCATACTGCGTGTCCTTGCCTACGCGAGCGCCCCATGCTCAGAAAAACATCCGCGCAAGTTCCACGCCCGGCTCGTCCGCACGCATGAACGCTTCGCCGACGAGGAACGTATGCACGTTGCGCGCACGCATGCGCTCGACGTCGTCGCGCGACAGGATGCCCGACTCGGTTACGACGATGCGATCGTCGGGGATCGCGTCGAGCATGCCGAGGGTCGTGTCGAGCGAAGTCTCGAACGTGCGCAGATTGCGGTTGTTGATGCCGATCAGCGGCGTCTTCAGCGTCAGCGCTTCTTTGAGTTCATCGCTGTCGTGCACTTCGACGAGCACCGCGAGACCGAGCGAATGCGCGAGTGCTTCCAGGTCTTGCATCTCGGCGGTTTCGAGCGCGGCGGCGATCAGCAGGATCGCGTCGGCGCCCATCGCGCGCGCTTCGACGACCTGATACGGATCGACGATGAAGTCCTTGCGAATCACCGGCAACTGGCACGCGGCGCGCGCTTGCTGCAGATAGGCGACGCTGCCCTGGAAGAACTGCACGTCGGTCAGCACGGACAGGCACGCCGCACCGTGCTTCTCGTACGAACGCGCGATGTCGGCCGGCACGAAGTGCTCGCGCAGCACGCCCTTGGACGGGCTCGCCTTCTTCACTTCGGAGATCACCGCGGCGAGACCCGCCGCGTGCTTGGCGCGGATTGCGCCCACGAAATCGCGCAGATCGCGCGACGACGCTTCGAGCCGCAGTTCTTCGAGCGGCACGCTTTGTTCGGCCGCCCGGACTTCTTCGCGTTTGACCGCGATGATGCGGTCGAGGATGTCGCTCATATATTTCTCGCTACGTGATTACTGCTTGAATTGCTGGGTGAAGCGCACCAGTTCGTCGACCTTCGCGCGCGCCTCGCCGCTCGCGATCGCTTCGCGCGCGAGCACGATGCCGTCCGCGATCGTGGGCGCGACGTTCGCCGAATAGAGCGCCGTGCCGGCATTCAGCGTGACGATTTCGCGCGCGACGCCGGGCTTGTTGTCGAGCGCGTCGAGCAGCATGACCTTCGACTCGTTCGCGTCGGCGACTTTCAGCGTGCGGTTCGACACCATCTGCATGCCGAAATCTTCCGGATGGATCTCGTACTCGCGGATCTCGCCGTCGCGCAACTCGCCGACCAGCGTGGCGCCGCCGAGCGACACTTCGTCCATGCCGTCCATCCCGTACACGACGAGCACGTGCTTGGCGCCGAGGCGCTGCATCACGCGCACCTGAATGCCGACGAGGTCGGGGTGAAACACGCCCATCAGCTGATTCGGCGCGCCGGCCGGATTGGTGAGCGGCCCGAGGATGTTGAAGATCGTGCGCACGCCGAGTTCACGGCGTACCGGCGCGACGTTTTTCATCGCCGGATGATGGTTCGGCGCGAACATGAAGCCCATGCCCGTTTCCGCGATCGATGCCGCGACCTGTTCCGGTTGCAGATCGATGTTGACGCCGAGCGCTTCGAGCACGTCCGCGCTGCCGGACTTGCTCGACACGCCGCGATTGCCGTGCTTCGCGACTTTCGCGCCCGCCGCGGCCGACACGAACATCGTCGCGGTGGAAATGTTGAACGTGTGCGCACCGTCGCCGCCGGTGCCGACGATATCGACGAAGTTCGAGTTGTCCTGCACCTCGACGTGCCGGGCAAATTCACGCATCACCGTGGCGGCCGCGGTGATTTCGCCGATGGTCTCTTTCTTGACGCGCAGGCCGGTGAGGATCGCCGCCGACATCACGGGCGAGAGTTCGCCGCGCATGATGAGGCGCATCAGGTGCAGCATTTCGTCGTGGAAAATCTCGCGGTGCTCGATGGTCCGCTGCAACGCGTCCTGGGGCGTAATGGACATGATCTCGTCTCTCTTTGGGTCAGGCATTGCGGGACGCCGCGTGATTCGGGGCCTTGCCGGCGACGGCGAGCTTCGACTGCTTGATGAAGTTTTCGAGCAGCGCGTGGCCGTGTTCGGACAGGATCGATTCCGGGTGGAACTGCACGCCTTCAACGGCCAGTTCCTTGTGGCGCACGCCCATGATTTCGCCGTCTTCGGTCCATGCCGAGACTTCGAGGCAGTCGGGCAGCGATTCGCGTTCGATCGCGAGCGAGTGGTAGCGCGTCACCGTGAAATGCTTCGGCAGGTCCGCGAACACGCCCTTGCAGTCGGTTTCGATCGTGCTGACCTTGCCGTGCATGATGGTCTGCGCGCGCACGACGCGGCCGCCGAACGCCTCGCCGATCGCCTGATGGCCGAGGCACACGCCGAGGATCGGCGTCTTGCCGGAGAATTCGCGCAGCACGTCGAGCGTGATCCCCGCGTGCTGCGGATTGCTCGGGCCGGGCGACAGGCAGATGCGCTCGGGGTTCAGCTTCGCGATTTCATCGAGCGTGATTTCGTCGTTGCGGTAGGTGCGCACGTCTTCGCCGAGTTCGCCGAAGTACTGCACCAGGTTGTAGGTGAACGAGTCGTAGTTGTCGATCATGAGCAGCATGGTGTGTCTCCGGTCAGAAGTCGCTATCGAGGCCGTCCTGGACCTGCTCGGCCGCGCGCATCACCGCGCGCGCCTTGTTTTCGGTCTCTTGCCATTCGGATTCCGGCACCGAGTCGGCGACCACGCCCGCGGCCGCCTGCACATACAGATTGCCGTTCGCGATCACGCCGGTGCGGATCGTGATGGCCAGATCCATCTCGCCGGTGAACGACAGATAGCCGACCGCCCCGCCGTAAAGCCCGCGCTTGACGGGTTCGAGCTCGTCAATCAGCTCCATCGCGCGCACCTTGGGCGCGCCCGACAGCGTGCCGGCCGGGAAGGTGGCGCGCAGCACGTCGAAATTGGTCATGTCCTTCTCGAGCTTGCCTTCGACCGAGCTGACGATGTGCTGCACGTGCGAGTATTTCTCGATCACCATCTTGTCGGTCACGACGACCGAGCCGATCTGCGCGATGCGGCCGACGTCGTTGCGCGCGAGGTCGATCAGCATCACGTGTTCGGCGATTTCCTTCGGGTCGTTCAGCAGCTCGGTCGCGAGCGCGGCGTCGCGCTCGGGCGTGTTGCCGCGCGGACGCGTGCCGGCGAGCGGGCGAATCGTGACGAGGCGATCCTCGCCGCGCTTTTCCTGGCGCACCAGAATTTCCGGCGACGCGCCGACCACGTGGAAGTCGCCGAAGTTGTAGTAGTACATGTACGGCGACGGATTCAGCGAGCGCAGCGCGCGATACAGCGACAGCGGATTGTCGCGATACGGCTTGGTCAGGCGCTGGCCGACCTGCACCTGCATCAGTTCGCCGGCGGCGATGTATTCCTTGGCTTTGCGCACGGCGGCCAGGTAGTCGTCTTTCGCGAATTCGCGGTAGATCTCGGTGCGCACGCTGGACGACACGACCGGCGGCTCGACCGTGACGCGCAGCCGCTGGCGCAGTTCGCGCAGACGCTGCTTCGCTTTCGTATAGGCCTCGGCCTGGGTCGGATCCGCGTAGACCACCAGATAGAGCTTGCCCGCGAGGTTGTCGATGACGGCGACTTCCTCGGTCAGCAGCAGCTGGATGTCGGGCAGGTTGAGGTCGTCTTTCGGCGCGCTGTGCGCGAGCTTCTTCTCGATGTAGCGCACCGCGTCATAGCCGAAGTAGCCGGCGAGACCGCCGGTGAAGCGCGGCAGCCCCGGGCGTTGCGCGACCTTGAAGCGCGCCTGGAACTGCTGGATGAACGCGAGCGGATCGCCGTCGTGCGTTTCGACGACCTTGCCGTCGCGCACCACTTCCGACACGCCGTTGCGGGTGCGCACGAGAGTCCTCGCCGGCAGGCCAATGAACGAATAACGCCCGAAGCGTTCGCCGCCCACCACCGACTCCAGCAGGAACGAGTTCGCGCCGTTGCGCTCGGTCTGCGCGAGCTTCAGGTACAGCGACAACGGCGTTTCGAGGTCGGCGAGCGCTTCCGCGATCAGCGGGATGCGGTTGAAACCCTCGTTAGCGAGGGACTGGAATTCGAGTTCGGTCATGTTCCGATCCTGTACGGTGGTCCGGCGGCAGCAAGCGTCGGGCGAAGCGGGGCTAAGCGCCTCCGGTCAGGGCGTGGGTCGACGTTCTCGACACGATAATACCGACCGGCGCGGGTCTTCCATCGGCGCGTGCGAGCGGTGCGGATGAGCAACGGTACCTTGCGGGTACACGCAGACCCAATCAGCCGATGCAGCAGCGCAAATATAAGACGATGGAAGAAGCGCGTAAGCGCAGCGAAGTAAAAAACGGTTGCCGAAGACGAGCTTCAGCGTACCTCAGGCGAGGTTAGCGCGACCAGCGACGCCAGGGCCAGGCTCCCCGGTCGATGCTAATCAGACTCCGTTTTTTATTCAGAAACATGAGGATGAAGGACTGTTAAGTCGTGGATTGGTGCGCTGCGATCGCCCTGGCGGCGTCGAGCAGCGAGGCAACTATACCATCGGATTTTATCGTTTGTATAGCTTGGCCGTGGTTGTAGCCGTAGGGCACGGTCAGCGTCGCCATGCCGGCCGCGCGGCCCGCCAGCGCGTCGTTTTCCGAGTCGCCGATCGCGACCGTGGCGCTCGGCTCGACGCCGAGTTGCGCGGCGGCGGTGAGCATCGGCAGCGGATCCGGCTTCTTCTTCGCGAGACTGTCGCCGCCGAGCACGACGCTGAAATACTGCGCGAGTCCGTACTGCTGCAGCAGCTCGAGCGCGAAGCGGTGCGGCTTGTTGGTCACGCAGGCCAACTTCAGGCCCGCGTCGCGCAGTGCGCGCAGACCCGCTTCGACGTCCGGATAGAGCCGCGTGTGCACGCCATTGATTTTTGCGTACTCGGCCTGATAGATCGCGAGCGCTTCGTCGAAGCGCTCTTGCGCGTGCTCGCCTGCGAAGCGCGGTGCGAGCACGCTGCGGATCAGATGCTCCGAACCCTTGCCGACATAGCCGACCACTTCCTCGCGCGTCGTTTCTTCCGCGTCGAGTTGCGCGAGCATGCCGTTCAGGCCGGCGGTGAAGTCGTCGGCGGTGTCGATCATCGTGCCGTCGAGGTCGATGATTGCGGCTTCGATGCGCTGGCCGGTAAAGGCCGGGGTGGGGTAGGGAGCAGTCATGGTCGGATCAGCGCTGGACGGTGGCGAGGGCGGCGCGCATCTTGTCGATCACGACCTTGTGATCGGGCTGGCCGAAGATTGCCGAGCCGGCCACGAACGTGTCGGCGCCGGCTGCCGCGATCTCCGCGATGTTGTCGACCTTCACGCCGCCGTCCACTTCGAGGTGGATGTCGCGGCCGGTGCGCTCGTTGTACGCATCGATGCGCTTGCGCGCTTCGCGCAGCTTGTTGAGCGCTTCGGGAATGAACGACTGGCCGCCGAAGCCCGGGTTCACCGACATGATCAGCACGAGGTCGACCTTGTCCATCACGTGATCGAGATAGTTCAGCGACGTCGCCGGGTTGAACACGAGACCGGCCTTGCAGCCGTGGTCGCGGATCAGCGACAGCGTGCGGTCGATGTGATCCGAGCCCTCCGGGTGGAAGCTGATCAGGTTCGCGCCGGCTTTCGCGAAGTCCGGCACGATGCGGTCGACCGGACGCACCATCAGGTGCACGTCGATCGGCACGTCGACGTGCGGTCGGATCGCTTCGCAAACGAGCGGGCCGATGGTCAGGTTCGGCACGTAGTGGTTGTCCATCACGTCGAAGTGGATCCAGTCGGCGCCGGCGGCGACGACGTTGCGGACCTCTTCGCCCAGACGGGCGAAATCGGCGGAGAGAATGCTGGGGGCGATGCGAAATTGCGTCATGACGGGGGCGGATGCAAGCGGGAAAGCGCCATTTTACCGTTTTTGCGCGTGCGGACCCGGGCGCGGACGGCAGTTGGCGTGGCGGAATCGCCCGATGAAACGTCGCGAAGTGTCGGCAAAAAATCAGTATGTAGAAGCGGCGTGGCCAGGCACCTGTGTCCGAACGTCTTAGACGCTCCTGGCCGAAAGGCGTGTCCGGTTGCGGCCATGCCGCGCATCAAGCAGAATGCCACTCCATGAGCGCCGCATCGCCGCTGCACCCGCAGACCATTGGCGTTAGGGCCTTCCACGATTTTTCACAGCACGTTTGATCAGACCGGAATCAGGATGAGCCAGTACGAATTCAGCGTCTCGGCGCAGGTGCAATACCTGCCCGAAGAATCGGACCCGGAGCGTCGCCAGTACGCCTTTGCCTACACGCTGACCATCCGTAACACCGGCCAGGTGCCCGCACAGTTGATCGCACGCCACTGGGTCATCACCGACAGCGACAACACCGTGCAGGAAGTCAAAGGCCTGGGCGTGGTCGGTCATCAGCCGTTGCTCAAACCTGGCGAGCATTTCGAATACACGAGTTGGGCCGTGATCGCGACGCCGGTCGGCACGATGCGCGGCGATTACTTCTGCGTGGCGGAGGATGGCGAACGCTTCGAGGCGCCGGTGCCGGAGTTCGTGTTGCGCATGCCGCGAACCTTGCATTGAACCGACGCAATGCTGCGCGGTCTTTAATGAGTTCGTATGGGCGCGCGGCGCGGCAGGCGGTTGAGTGGGTGGTTGAACGAGCGCTCGGGCGAGCGCTTGATGCCCGCGGGGGTGCGCGGTTCTGCTTGCGGCCCGCAGGCCGGGGTCACTGCGGCTTTTGCTGTTGGGACCGTTCCGCAGACTTGGCACGCGTCGCTTTTTTCTTGCCGGACGACGTCCATACAACGATAAAGACGAGCAGGAACAGCGCGAGCAGCGATTCCAGCGCGAAGATGAGCATCGGGTATTCGTCGAACAGATCAGACATGGCGGTTTCCATCAAGAACGAACATTGTATGCGTTTTGTCCGCCGGGCCGGCGCCTGGCTCGGTGCCTTGTCGGTTGCGGTGTTGCTCGCGTCCTGCGGTGGCAGCGGCGCGATCCGGCCTTCACCGCCGAGCGGCGCGGCGATCATCCCCGGCCAGATTGCCTCAGCGCGCTTGACCGCGGTTGCGTGGCAGCAGGTACCGGGCTGGCAGGACGACTCGCTGATCGGCGCGACGGCCGCGTTGCGGCAAAATTGCACGAGGCTCGCGCGTCAGCCGAACTGGTCGCGTGCATGCGCGGCGGCCGCGCAAATCGACGATCTCGATGTGACCAGCGCGCGCGCCTTCTTCGAAGCCTACTTCACGCCGTTCCAGCTCGCGAATAGCGATGGCACGCTCGAGGGTCTGGTCACCGGTTACTACGAGCCGCTGCTGCGGGGCTCGCGCACGCGGCACGGCGTGTATCAGACCGCGCTGTACCGCTGGCCCGCCGGCTATCGCGCGGGGGCGCCGCTGCCGGCGCGTGCGCAGCTCGAACGCTCGGGCGCGCTCAGCGGCAATGAACTCGTGTGGGTCGACGATCCGATCGAAGCGTTCTTTCTGCAGGTGCAGGGCTCCGGGCGCATCGTGATGGAAGACGGCAGTGTGATGCGCGTCGGCTTTGGCGGGACCAACAATCAGCCGTACAAGTCGATCGGGCGCTGGCTGCTCGATCATGGCGAGATCACACCCGCGCAGGCGACGATGCAAGGCATCAAGGCATGGGCACGCGCGAATCCGACGCGCGTCGATGGTCTGCTCGACACCAATCCGCGCTTCGTATTTTTCCGCGAGATGCCGTCGGCCGAAAGTGTGCTGAGCGGCGGCGCGGACGGCCCGATCGGCGCGCTCGGTGTGCCGCTGACGCCGGAGCGCTCGATCGCCGTCGACCCGAGCGCGATTCCCCTCGGCACACCGGTGTTCCTGCAAACCACGCGACCGCTGACGAATTCGCCGATGAACCGCCTCGTGTTCGCGCAGGACACAGGCACGGCGATCAAAGGTGGCGTGCGCGCCGACTACTTCTGGGGCCTCGGCGACGATGCCGGTGATCTGGCCGGCAAAATGAAGCAGGGTGGCCGGATGTGGTTGCTGCTGCCGAATTCGTGAAGCGGTGGGGAAGGGGCTCAGGCGTGGCTGCGGTTTGAGTGGCAGCGGGTTTGGCGAGGCGGGTTCGAGGCTGGCGCGTAGCCATCAATAGGTGTCGTTGAAATCGGCGTCACGTTTGGATCAGGATCCGTGCGTGACGCCGATTTTTTTGTTGGGCTCTTACGCAGCGCGTCGTTGCCCGTTACCCACTATCCGACTTAGAGCCCCGATTTGCGCTTGTCCACCACGCGCCGGGCCTTGCCCACCGAGCGCTCGATTCCATTCACGGCCAGCACGTTTACCACCGCGCTCACGCCGATCAGCGCCTTGATGTCGTAAGCCAGCGCGTTTTTCGCGGCGGTTAGCGCGGACGTATCCGGCGCGCTTTCGGGGCAAGGTTCGACGTTCAGCGTCAACACGTCGAGCGGGCCTTCCTTCGTCAGCACGATCTGGTAGTGCGGCGCGAGTGCGCGCTGCTTGAGCAGCAACTCTTCGATCTGCGTCGGGAACACATTGACGCCGCGTACGATCATCATGTCGTCCGAACGGCCCGTGATCTTTTCCATCCGCCGCATCGTGCGGGCGCTGCCCGGCAGCAGGCGCGTGAGATCGCGCGTGCGGTAGCGGATGATCGGCAGCGCTTCTTTCGTCAGCGACGTGAACACGAGCTCGCCGAGTTCGCCATCGGGCAGCACCTCGCCCGTTTCGGGGTCGATGATCTCGGGATAAAAATGGTCTTCCCAGATCGTCGGGCCGTCTTTGGTTTCGACGCACTCCGAGGCGACGCCCGGGCCCATCACTTCGGAGAGACCGTAGATGTCGACCGCATCGATGCCCATGCGCTTTTCGATCGCCTCGCGCATATCGTTGGTCCACGGCTCGGCGCCGAAGATGCCGATGCGCAATGAGCAACTGGCCGGGTCGATACCCTGGCGTTCGAATTCGTCGGCGATCGACAGCATGTAGCTCGGCGTCACCATGATGATGTCCGGCCGGAAGTCCTGGATCAGTTGCACCTGCTTTTCGGTCTGGCCACCGCCGAACGGAATCACGGTGAGCCCCGCGCGCTCGGCGCCGTAATGCGCGCCGAGCCCGCCCGTGAAGAGGCCGTAGCCGTAGCTCACGTGCACCTTGTCGCCGGGCTTCGCGCCAGCGGCGCGCACCGAACGGGCAACGAGATTTGCCCACGTGTCGATGTCGCGCGCGGTATAGCCGACGACGGTCGGCTTGCCGGTCGTCCCGGAAGATGCGTGGATTCGCGAAATCTGATCTTGCGGCACGGCGAACATTCCGAACGGATAGTTGTCGCGCAAATCCTTCTTCGTCGTGAACGGAAAGCGCGCGAGGTCCGCGAGCGACTTGACATCGTCTGGATGAACGCCGGCTTCGTCGAACTTGCGCCGATACACCGGCGAATTTTCATACGCATGGGTGAGCGACCATTTGAGCCGTTCGAGTTGGAGCGCGGCGAGCGCGTCGCGGCTGGCGGTCTCGATCGGATCGAGCGGAAGAGCGGTGCTCATCGAATGTCTCCTTGCTGCCTCAGTATCTGAGTCTGATATGTAACGCGTTGGCGCCAGAGAGTCACGCGGGTCGTTGTTTGCGTGGGCGGCTCTGGCTTGCCGCCGCCAATTGTTAGTCGCCGGTGGGAATCAGGGTGCCCTTGATTTGCGCCGACTTGCCGCGAAACATTGCGACGGTCTCGCCGACGCGATTCGTCACGCGAATATCGTAAATGCCAGTGCGCCCGCTCAATGTCTGCTCGACCGCTTCAGCGCTCAGCACGTCGCCGCCGTGAACCGGCCGCAGATACTCGATCGAGCAGCCGGCCGCGACCGTATTGATGTTGTAGGTGTTACAGGCGAACGCGAAGGTCGAATCGGCGAGCGTGAAGATCAGGCCGCCGTGGCAGATCTGATGGCCGTTCAGGAAGTCGTCGCGCACCGCCATGCGCAGCCGCGCATAGCCGGGGCGCACTTCGAGAATCTCGAGTCCGAGCGCGCGGCTGCAGGCGTCGTTTTCGTACATCGCGGCGGCCGTCGCGCGGGCGAGTTCGTCGGGCGTCATGTGGTTCGGGCGGGTGGGTTGTGTGGACATCTCAACGTCCCTCGAAGCGCGGCGCGCGCTTCTCGATAAAGGCCTGAACGCCTTCCGCGTAATCGTGCGAAGCGCCTAGTTCGCGTTGCAGATTGCGCTCGAGATCGAGTTGCTGGTCGAGCGTTTGCGTCGCGCCAGCACGCATCGCCTGCTTGATCGCGGCGATTGCGCGCGTCGGTTGCTGGGCAAGCTGGGCCGCGAGTTTTGCTGCGGCCGGAGCAAGTTCGGCGTCGTCGAGCACTTGCCAGATCAGGCCCCAGCTTTCGGCTTTTTCCGCGCTGAGCTTGTCGCCGGTCATCGCGAGTCCGAGCGCGCGTGCCATGCCAACGCGCTGCGGCAGAAACCACGTGCCGCCCGAATCCGGCACGAGGCCAATCTTCACGAATGCCTGGATGAAGCTCGCGGAGCGAGCCGCGAGCACCAGATCGCAGGCCAACGCGAGATTGGCGCCCGCGCCGGCGGCCGTGCCGTTGACCGCAGCGATCACCGGAAACGGCAACGCTTGCAGACGACGGATCAACGGATTGAAGTATTCATCGATCACGTCGCCGAGGTCAGTCATGGCGCCGGGCGTGAAATCGAGGTCGGCGAGATCCTGGCCGGCGCAGAAGCCGCGGCCCGCGCCGGTGAACACGAGTGCACGGGCGCCGGACGTTTCGACCTGGTCGAGCGCCGCGCCGAGTTCCCGGTGCATTGCGCGCGTGAAGCTGTTGAGCTTGTCCGGGCGGTTCAGCGTGATCGTGGCGACGTGGCTTGATGAGTCGATGTCCAGCCGGATCGCTTCATATGACATGGGGGTGTCTCCTCAAAGGCTCTCTTGGCCGACGGGCAAGGTGGCTCGATTAGCGTCGGCGTGTGATGCCGATTCGATGTCTGATATTAGCCAGAGCGCACGACTCGGTCCATCCGCCGAAAGGCATAGGACGAAGTCGTGCTTAGTGTTGAAGCGGTGTCTTATGCCGTTCAGCCAGCTACCGCCGGCACCGTTTTCGGTTCAACATGAACGCGGCTTTGAACGACACGGAAGCGGTTGGCGACGAAAGCGGCATCGGCAAGCGCGGCGTTGGCGGCCGGGTTGGCGCCGGTGCCGTGAAAGTCCGAAAAGGCCGCGGACTGGTTGACGAATACGCCGCCGGTCAGGTTGATCGACAGCGCGACGCCGCCGCGAATCGACGCTTCGTGGGCGGCGTCGAGCACCGCGTCGTCCGTGCTATAGACCGCCAGCGTCAGCGCGCCGTGCTCGGCGGCAATTTCGCCGGCGAGGTCGAGCGACTGCGCGGTCGAATCCGTCGCGATGACGAACGAGATCGGCCCGAACCATTCTTTCGTGAACTGGGCGCGGTCGGTCGCAGCGTCGAGTTGCAATACGAGCGGCGTGCGCACGCGGGCGCCCGCAAAGGACGGATGCTCGAGTGTCTGGCTCGCGGCCAGAACGTGGCCAAGTTTGGTGGCTTCGTCGATGCGCTGCACGACGCCTTCGTTCTGGATGGCGCCGAGCAGTTCGACCGCGCGGGCCGGATCGGCGACGAGCTTTTGCACCGCGCCAGCAATTGCCTGGGCGACATCGTCGAAGCTGAGCGTGCCATCTGCGGTGCGGATGCCGCCGCGCGGCACATAGATGTTTTGCGGCGCGGTGCACATCTGGCCCGAGTACAGCGCCAGCGAGAACGCGATGTTGCGCGCGGCCGCCTTGATATCGTCGACCGAGTCGATCACGATCTGGTTGACACCGGCCTTTTCGGTGTAGACCTGCGCCTGGTGTGCGTTGCGCTCCAGCCAGGTGCCGTTCTGGGTGCTGCCCGTAAAGTCGATCAGTTTGATCTCAGGGCGCTGGGCCAGTTGCTGGACGAGGGCGCCGTCGTTCGGGTCGGTGGCAAGCAGCGTGACGACGTTCGGATCGAAGCCCGCTTCGAGCAGCACGTCACGCGCGATGCGCACGGTCAGCGCGAGCGGCAGGATCGCGCCCGGATGCGGCTTGACGATCACCGTGTTGCCGGTGGCCAGATCGGCGAACAGGCCCGGATAGCCGTTCCACGTCGGGAACGTGCAGCAGCCGAGCACGAGGCCGATGCCGCGCGGCACGACGGTGTAGCGCTTGTGCATCGCGAGCGGCGGGTTTTTGCCCTGGGGCTTTTCCCAGTGCGCGTTGGCGGGAATGCGGCGCAGTTGGTCCCACGCGTACGCGACTGCTTCGAGCGCGCGATCCTGTGCGTGTGGGCCGCCTGCCTGGAAGGCCATCATGAACGCCTGACCGGTCGTGTGCATCACGCTGTACCCGATCTCGAAGCTGGCGCGATTCAGACGCGCGAGGATTTCGAGGCTCACGCCGATCCATGCCTGCGGGCCAGCGGCGCGCCAATCGCGTTGCGCCGCGGCGGATGCGGCGATGAGCGCGCTCGGATCGGCTTTCGGATAACGCACGCCGAGCGGGAAGCCGAACGGAGAGACTTCCGCGCCGACGGTCTCTCCAGTCGACGGTTGGCCCAGCTCGAACGTCTTGTCGAGAAGCGCCTTGAATGCGGCTTCGCCGTCCGCGTTGGCTGTTTCCCCGTACACTTTCGGACTGGGCATCTCATTGAACGGGCTCCAGTAACCGCGCGTTTCGAGCGCGGCGAGCGCTTTATGCAGCGTGTCTTCGTGCTTGGTGAATAGCGGATGTGTCATAGCAAAGATGGGCTCGGCTGTACGTTGGGGAAAAGCCTGTCGAATAATTGACCGACCGGTTGGTTGGGGAATGGTAGCATCACTATGAGTGATGCGCGAAGCGTTTTTCGCGTGCGATTAACCCTTATGGAGGTGGCATGGCTTACGAAAACATTCTGGTGGAGACGCGAGGACGGGTCGGATTGATCACGCTCAATCGTCCGAAGGCTCTGAATGCGCTGAACGACGCGCTGATGGACGAACTGGGCGCCGCATTGCGCGTGTTCGACGGCGACGAGTCGATTGGCGCGATCGTCGTGACGGGAAGTGAGAAAGCGTTCGCGGCCGGCGCGGATATTGGCATGATGGCGTCATACACCTATATGGATGTATACAAAGGCGACTACATCACGCGCAACTGGGAAACGGTTCGCTCGATCCGTAAGCCGATCATTGCCGCGGTGGCGGGCTTCGCGCTCGGTGGCGGCTGCGAACTGGCGATGATGTGCGACATCATTTTCGCCGCCGACACGGCGAAGTTCGGTCAGCCGGAAATCAAGCTCGGAATCATGCCGGGCGCGGGTGGCACGCAGCGCTTGCCGCGGGCGGTGTCAAAAGCGAAGGCGATGGACCTCTGTTTGACGGCCCGTTTCATGGATGCCGCCGAAGCGGAGCGCGCCGGACTGGTTTCGCGCGTGATTCCGGCAGCGTCGCTGCTTGACGAGGCTATCGGCGCAGCCGCCACCATTGCGGAATTCCCGCTGCCGGCGGTGATGATGGTCAAGGAGTCGGTCAATCGAGCCTATGAAACGACGCTGGCAGAGGGCGTGCATTTCGAGCGTCGGCTGTTCCATTCGCTCTTTGCCACCGAAGACCAGAAAGAGGGCATGGCCGCGTTCGTGGAAAAGCGCAAACCGGTTTTCAAGCACCGTTAATACGCTTGTCAAAATATCGCTTGCAAGTCCCGATGGCGGCGACTAGAATTCCGCTCTTTCGTGCTCCGGACACCGGGGCACGGAGAAGCGGGAAGCCTTGGGTGGCGAGGGTTTCAGCGGCGTGGGCAGGTTAAGCGAGTGATAAAAACCTGTTGACGATCCGACGAAAGTTCTCCATAATCTTGTCTCTCTGCTGCAGACGCAGCGACGCAAACGAAGCGGTGCCGGTGGTTGTGGTTCAGGCGCTGCGGGTTGGGCGGATCGATCTTTAAAAACTAACAGCCGATAAGTGTGGGCGCTTGATGCGGAATGCGGTGGCGGA
>NZ_SELS01000160.1 GCF_004197395.1 Paraburkholderia sp. UYCP14C
TCCGATCCATGTTTCATCATCCGTCAGTCCGTTACGCGGCGTGACGTATGTCCGGTTACTTTGTTTCGGCTTAGTAACAAAAGTTCCTAACACGCTCTAGAAGACTGTGATGCAGCCGTCACCCTCTCCCCAGTTGATCTGCAGCTTCGCAGGTACGGGTTCGATAAACGACGTGCTCATGCACTGCTGACATTGGACAACGATCCGCTGCGTTCGATCCGCGGTGAAGATCTTGAACAGGTCACCACCACAGCCACCGCAACGCGTCTCCTGCAGACCCGTCAGGGCGCTCAGATCGTTCGACATAACGTTGATGCTCCATCAAGACAGGGAAATGATCCGCCATCAGGCGGAAGGATTCGATGCGCAGGGATGCGCGGTCGAAAACGCTTGAGCAAGTGCCGCTTGCTAAAGGGTTCTCGGTACGCGAAAAGAGAAGAAAGGAGCGACCAGCCCGACGGGGCCGGTCTGAGTTTAGACGTAGGTCTTTGCCTGCATGATCTCGTCGTCGAGCGCAGCGCGATCGTCGAGCGCTGCCGTGAGGCGTGCGTTCATCTGATCGACGTCTGGCGGTCTCTCCGCCCAGCCACGCCCGAATTTCAGGTGCGCGAACTTGCGAAAGTCCTCCCGACGATCCAGCTGGTTAAGTCCAAGCCGGTTGAGCAGATCAGACATGCGGTGACGCTTGTCTTCGAGCGACTCACCCTCTTCGGGCTCGCCATCGCCGTCGGCATCTGAACCGTTACCGCCAACAGGTTCGTCCTGCAGCTGCGCAATGGTTGCTGAGCCTGCATCTGTCAATGCCTGCGGCAGCACTTCGACGTTGCCACCCGCCTCGATCAGGGCAACTGCCCGGCTCGGGGCTTCCAGCGCCGGCTGCGGTTCATCGCCCGCATCCAGCAATGCCCCAAGATCGATATCCGCATCGAGCACTGTGAGCATCTGCTTCTGACGCACCGCTTGCCCGTTGTCGTCGATCCGCGTGATGTCAAATTCCTTCTTTGACAGCCAGAAGCGCGTGCCGGTCAGCCTGCCTCGCGCGAGCGAGACAGTCTGCATGGCGGAATACGCTTTCTGCAGGACATAAATCGAATTCGTTGGAAGTTCGATCAGCCCAAGGCCTTTCACGTCGGGAATTGCGAATACGAAGTTCGCGCTCAGGTTGCACTTGCGCTCCTGATACTGCGGACACACGTGCGGATCGCAGATTCCGTCGGGAATGTCGTCATCCTGACGCTGGATGACAAGGCGACCACCGAAAGTCCGCCGCGCCCGCTTCGCACGCTCATCGCGCTCGACCGGTGCATACGTCTTGCAGTAGCGCTTGCCGTCACGGCCATATTCCGAGAAATACTGCCGTCCCGTCGTCGTGTAAGCGGCCATCTGGTTGGGCACGTTGCGCAGCCAGTCATCGAAGGCGAACATCACCGGGAAGCGATGCAGCTTGATGCCGTCGCCACGATTCTCGCCGTAGAGCTTCAGGATTTCATCGGCGGTGTCAGGATTCGAGAAGTCCGACCGTCTGCAGGTGAAATGCGGAACGTTTCTCGGAATCAGCGCATTGCGCAGATTCAGCTTCGTCTCGATCACCTTTCCGATCGTCTCATACGAGTCGCCGGCGGCCACCATCTCGTTGTACAGCTTGACCGCAGCTGGATTGCCCTGCGCGTTGCGTGTGAGCACCTTGATGCCGGGCCGGATCTTTCCGATGATAGGTGGGCGGATGGCGCGCTCTTCGACCAGACTGCGAGGCGCGTTCTCGAACATCTGGACGACTGCATTCATGATGGTTTCCTTGCGAGAAAAAAGATGGCGTTCGTGCGTAGCGTGCTGGCCTGGGATTCGATCTCCCGGGCTGCAGCGCTACCGCGTCGTTCGCTGACATGGTGCATGAAGACAGAGCGCTGGGCGTCGCTGTACATCGCAACCTGCGCAATTTCACAGCGCCTGCGCCAGGCATCGGATGACGTATCCGAAGCGGCACGCTCGTTATCGAACTGATGCTTGATAGCCTCGGCAATACGCTCGTTGAGGCGGTCGGGCAACAACATAAACACCTCCAGTTGAGAAAGGCCCATCCGGAATGGACGGACGAAAAAAAAGCCCGCTCCGGTCAGGGAGCGAGCTTCGTGAATCGGGGATAGATGTGACCTACGCGCCACGTCCCTTCCGGGGACGTGACGTGCAGGGAGCGGCACCGGAAAACCGGAGCGCTCTGTCAGAGGACGTAAAGTCGTCCTCGCGCAGCATGGTCACGCCGCGCAACAGCCCATTTTCGGAAAATACATTCCGCCGCAGGAATCACGGATCAGCCAACTTCGATCGTTCTACCCAGATCAGGCTCTGGAGAGAGAACACCCGAAAACCTGGGCTCGAACGATGTACCGGCGCAAATGAATGCAGGCCAAGGCACGAGTATCACGGCTGAAATAGGGGAATCTGTAGCGGGCAGATTCAGCACAAGAAGATATCCACACCGGTAGCTATCCGGTCGGAGCATGCCCAAAGGCACGACTTGGAGAAAGAAGATGGACTCCGGGCTTGGAGTCGAGGTCGATGCGTCAGAGACGCGGGGAATGGATTGAAGTATCCGGGCAAATGACAGGTGTAGGCGTCTGAAAGCTCACGAAATTGATACAGCTTTTGCCCGCTTGACTGATCGGTGTTCAGTGAGAATTTATGTGAGAGAGAACACATACTCCGAGAACACGTTATGTCTGGCTTCGATACGGAAAAGCCCGAGGCGGCTGACCCAGAACGGCTGCTTCCCCCTTCCGCTGCGACTGCACCGGTCTCCAGCGTCCTTCGCCCCATCAAGCGCCTCACCAGCGATGACCGCCTCGCACGCATCCATCCTGAGACGCTGGCGAAAACCGAGTTGCTGTACTACTCCGATTTTGCGCGCACCTTTGTCCGCTCCGACTACAACTTCTGCGCGGCAAAAATGACGGTTGCGCGCGGCGGCAAGCTCCTCGCACTGGAAGCGGAGTTCCACACGGCGGAAACCTTCTTCCGCAAGGCACTCGCCTGGGCTAACCGGCTGCACGGTCGGCGCACCGGCCTTGAGCCCGAGCGCGTCACACTCGAAATCAAGCACCCCTTGTCGGGACGCCTCGTTCGCCTGCTCACGATCTATGACCGGCTTTTCCTCAAGACGATGGAAGCCCTCGCCGGCCGCTCAGTCATGGCGCACGAACGCAAGGCAGCGCTTGACGCCGCAGCCGCGCGCCTCAAGCAGATTCCCCAGTTGTGTATTCCGGACAATGACCGGTATGCCCCTGAAGGCGTCCTGCTTCCCGTCTCCGACGACACCCACTGAACCCCGCTAACTCCGCTCTGCCGGACCAGGTTCCTTGACTTTAAGCAGCCTCGGGCAGGCTGTAACCCAGACAACGAGAAGAGGCATCTTCATGGACATTCGTGAAATCCAGCGACTGCACGCTCAGTTCGCCCCGGACTCGATGGTCATCGACCTTCCCCGCCAGATTGCCGCCTTGCCCGGCCCTGGCGACGTATCAGCACCCGAGTCGTCCCGCGCACTACACCAACGTCTTGCGGGGATCGCACCGCGCGCACGGCAGGCCACGATCGCCCTGGCCATTGCGGCTATAGTCGCGATGGCTGGCATGGGCGCAGCGTCGCTCTACAAAAACCTGGAGGCGAGCCACGGCACGGCAAAGTCAGGTCCGACGACAACCGAGGTCGCCAGCCGAAAAGGCGATGCACTGAACGCGGCTCCGGCGAATCAGGAAGCCCCGGCTTACCGCGAGATCAATGCGACACCCCCTCACCCTGTTACTGCGGCGCCCGCATTGAGCGCGAGCGATTTTGCTTCAGCACGCTCACTTGGCCTGACAGCCGACCAGTTCCGCGATTCGCTGAAAGCACCGGCGCACAGCGCGCAGGCCGCCACGGCAGGCACCGCGCCCGCGCTGACGAGCGAAGCACAGCTCGCAGCCGTCTCGCCGATCCATCGTGTGGGGTCGAGCAGAGAGGCAACTTCGGCCGCACAGCACCCGGCGACTCCTTCACCGGCCGCACTTGCCCAGCCCGTAGCGGTCGGGAGACCAGGCGCGCCCGTGCAGAGCGCTACGCTGCCAGCGCAGGCGGTGACCACAACGGCAGAAGCGCCAGCCGTCGCTGCTCTGACGGCACCCGCGTTGCAGCCGGCGCAGAAACCTGCCGACGCAGCCAAACCGGCGCGCCCCGCTCGCCATCACATCTCGCGCCCTCGCGCGGAGCAGAGCGCAGAGTCCAATACAGACGCCAGACCCTCACCCGAAAACCGTGCCGGGTCTGCCGAAGTGAAGATGTTCTAGCAGGCTGTTGAAAAGCGCCTCGTCATGAGGACCGAAGCGATGATCAGGAGTGTTTCGCGTGCAATTTCCAGCTGAAATCCGGATGCGCCGATCAGTTTGCGCAGGCAACGCGCCTGAGCGGGGTTGCCAGGCCTCGCA
>NZ_SELS01000161.1 GCF_004197395.1 Paraburkholderia sp. UYCP14C
CGCCGTCCTGTTCAATCGATAAGGTATCCAAATCTATAAAGATTATTTCGACCACGCTACCTATTTGCACCGGAGCCCGCGTCGTTACCATGTCGATCACTTCGCAAATCACACTTCCGCTTCGCGTTGCCTGTCTTGCCAACTCATGCATTTCATGAAACATATGCATTACTGATCAAATGCAACTTCAGTCTGCTTGAAACCCGCAATCAGTTGACTGAAATCACGAAGGAATCTTTATGCTTCATCATCCGACCGTCGACAAACTGCATGCGTTGCGCCTGAGCGGCATGGCCGCTGCCCTTGCCGAGCAGCAAGCACAGGAGGGCATTGACCGCCTTGGCTTCGAAGAGCGCCTGGGCCTGCTGGTCGAGCGCGAATCCAGCCAGCGGGAATCGCGACAGACAGCTGCGCGCCTGCGGCGCGCGAAGCTGAAGTTCTCCGGCGCCTCGCCGGAGGACATCGATTACCGCACTGCGCGCGGGCTGGATCGCGCGCTCACCGCTCGGCTGCTGACCTGTGAGTGGACTCGCGAGCGCCAGAATCTGATCCTGGTCGCGCCGACCGGGCTTGGCAAAAGCTGGCTGGGTTGTGCCTTCGCCGTTCAGGCCTGCAGACAGGGCTTCTCTGCCTGTTACCTGCGCGTGCCGAAGCTCAGTGAAGAACTGGCCATTGCGCACGGCAGTGGCCGCTACGCGCGCTGGCTTGCGCAACTCGCCAAGACAGATCTCGTGATCCTTGACGACCTGGCGATGACGCCGCTGAGCGACTCGGCGCGGCGTGATCTGCTGGAGGTCCTTGATGACCGTCACGGCAACCGATCCACGCTGGCCACGAGCCAGCTGTCCGTGGACCTCTGGCATGACGCGATTGGCGAGCCGACAGTCGCGGACGCAATCCTCGACCGGCTGGTACACAACGCGCATCGCATCACACTTGCAGGCGAATCGATGCGCAAGACACGAAGTCAGTTGACCGCAAAGTCGCACTCCGAGTAAAAAGGCAAAACTCCCGCGTCGCTGCATCCTGTTTGTTCGCGATGGCGTGGAATACGCAGTCAAGGTACTCGCGCACGACGCGGCTCTTGTGCTGCGCTGCGCCGTCCCACACGATCATCAGCTTGCGTCTGAGTTGCGCGCGCAGCGCTTTGAGGAATTCGATGATTTGCGCGCTTTTGATCGCGCCGTCGTGCAGGCGGAACACGAAGTTGGTACGGGTAAGACCTGCGATGGCCGAAACGTGTTTCCAGTTGAAGTGGTACTGAATGATCGGCGTGCAGCCCTTGGGCGCCCAGGTGCGCACTCGTGTGGGGCGCTCCGAGAGGCCGGATTCGTCAATAAAGACGATCAGTCGTCCTTCGGCGGTACACTTTTTTTGAGCGCGGGCCAGGTCTTGCGCTTCCAGGTCAGTACTGCGTCCTCGTGGCGCTCGATCGCTCGGCGCTCCGGCTTTTGCGAGCTGAACCCCAAGGCGCCCAGCAACCGCCAGACATGTACCTCGCTGAAGGTAACGCCGTACAGTCGCTCGATGAGCACCCGTACGCGCTTGAGCGTCCACAGTTCGGTACCGAATCCGTGTGTCAACGGGCTCTGCAGCAGCGCTGTGCGCTGGCGCGCGTCAATCAAGGTGAGGTCTCTCATCCGGATTGTCGCGCCACAGTGCGCAAACCTTCGAGTTGGGCCGCATCCAGTTGCGCCGGCCGCCCCGTGGCCATCACGCGAAGCGCATCGATGCCACCTTCGTCGAGTCGGGCCTTCCACGTGTATGCGGTCTGCCGCGCCACTCCGACCATCTTTGCCGCTTCGGCGGGCGTCTTGCCCGCCAACATCAAGCGACCGGCACGCACCCGCTTGCGCGTAGCATCGTCCATTTTGGCCATCAACCGAGTCTCCCTTCAACGTGATGACCGTATAACGCACCAGCAGAGAATCGGTTGTCGTGAATTTAGTAAAACTCAATAGGCGCGCTTCACTTTGCATAGCGAGCAGACGAAATATCGGAAGCGCACAGGGCGTGTCCCCGAGCTTCGATTTCCTAGAAGCGGCGTAGTTCTATGCCGTGCTTGCGCAGTGCATAGCCGATCTGCCGCGCCGTAATGCCGAGCAGGCGTGCTGCCTTTGCCTGCACCCAACCGCAGCGCTCCATGGCCCAGAGCAGCCGTTCACGCTCGTCTCCAGGTCCGCGCTCGCCAGCGTGCATGCCGAGACCGCCGGCATCGCGCTCCGGGGCGCCGAATCTCGCCGGAACGTTCAGCGCTGCACTGACTGTAACGTCCGACGAGCGCGCCGGACGCACTGCGTCTTCTCGCTCCATATAATGCAACGCCTTCGTGAGACACCGGTCGATCTCGCAGAGAAACGAACAACGACCTATCGTGTCATGATGCGCCATTGTCGCAGTCCGCTCAATGCAGTTTTCGAGTTCGCGCACGTTGCCGGGCCAGTAACAACTCGACAGCACGCGCAACGCTTCATCGTTGAAATGCAGAGCGCGACCGTTCTCACGATTAAAGCGGTTAAGGAAGTACTGCGCCATCTCGGGGATGTCTTCCCGGCGCTCGCGCAGCGGCGGCAACACGATGCTCACCACGTTGATGCGGTAATAAAGATCCGCTCGGAATTCGCCCTCTCTCACCATTTGTTCCAGACTGCGATTAGTTGCAACGATCAGCCTCACGTCAACTTTCACGGACGTTGCCCCCCCTACCCGTTCGAACTCCCGCTCCTGCAGAACGCGCAGGAGTTTCGCTTGGAACGACGGTGATATATCACCAATCTCGTCGAGGAAAAGTGTTCCGCCGTGCGCCAATTCGAAACGCCCCTTTCGCTGAGTTTGAGCACCTGTGAACGCCCCCTTTTCGTGGCCAAACAGCTCGCTTTCCAGCAGCGTTTCCGTGAGCGCCGCACAGTTCACCGAGACGAATGGCTGGTCCTTGCGCGGGGACAAACGATAGATTGCACGCGCGATCAACTCCTTGCCGGTGCCGCTCTCGCCGCGCAAGAGCACCGTCGTTCTCGCAGGCGCGACCTGATGGACCTGCTCAAATACGTGCTGCATCGACGCAGATCGGCCGATTGCCCAATCGACTTGATATACAGGAGGTGGCGCGTTCCGTCGGCGACTGATCTCCTCCTGCACGATTTTGCGGTTTGGATTCACCTCACGATCAAGCAGAAGTGCCTGGCCCATCGGCGCAGCAACAACTTCCAAAAGTTGGAGATCGTCTGTGAAAATACGCTTCCCGTCCGGATTCTCACAAAGTGCTACGAGCACCCCGAGCGGCCGTCCTTCGTGCCGGATCGGTGTCCCAAGTAGAGCGACACGCTCAGCATCGAGAACACCGACAGCCCCCGTGCGGTCGTCGAACATGGGGTCACTACTATCCAACTCAGACACAACCACGGCGGACTCGCTTTCGTGTATCCGCCCTACGATCCCTTCACCGGGGGGAAGACGGATACCTTCTTGCCAGCCGTCTGACAATCCCGTGCTACACAGGCCGCCAAGCTTTCCATCCGGCTGCTCGACGGCGATGAACGCGGAACGCCAGCCTCTCGCACGCGACAGAAACCACAGCGACCTCTTCAACGTCTGCTCCGCATTCCGGGATGAGGCCAGCGTTTTTAGCACTTCGGTCACGACATCGAAATCGGGGGGGCTCTCGTTGACGAGAGAATGCGACATAGATTCGGGCTCCAGCGACAACTCGCCAACGCCGTGACGGAGACGGCTCGACACAATGGCAGAGCCATAGTCGCGTTGGTGACAGCCGAATTCGGGATGCCACGGTACGCAGGCATCGACAAACTCGACAAAAATGACAAAATCGCGGCAATGGCGTCGGAAAGCTGCAATCAGAGACAAGGACGTCCGTCCGCGCCTAGCATACTAACCAAAAAAAACGTAGGTTTCACGACAAATTCGGGTCAACGGCAACCCGCACCGTCAGTCGAGGTCCCTAGTCTTGGTCGAACGCTGCCAGCGTTGAAGGAAGGCAGGAGCGGTTTCGTTATAAATTCACATCGTAATGTGCCGTAGGCCTCAAATCGCAGCTCAGTTTGCATTCTCGACATAGACGCAACTTCGCGTGAGTCCATCCAAAATGCTATGAGCGGTATTCAGCAGCTTGCTCGAGCGCATCCGCCCAGTTGATTCGTCGTTTCTTTTTTAAGCGCGCGATCCAATGCAACGTTACGCGCCTACAACCGGTCGACACCTATGTCATTCCGCATCGAGGCCCGATGTTTCTCGATGACATCAGTAGTGTCCGGTTTATTCGAGGTCGGCAGGCTGGAGAGCGCCTGTTGACGCGGGGTTCGAGGATTTCGAGGGTGTCCACGATT
>NZ_SELS01000162.1 GCF_004197395.1 Paraburkholderia sp. UYCP14C
AGTTGTTCAGGTGGCCAAGGTTAACAGCTTGCCGAGAAGGTTAACAGCCCCCAACGGGTCTTTTTGATTCAGTCTCTTACAGATGAAGGCGGTGACTAGCTTCCGGGCATAGCCGACTTTCCCGCCATGCGCACGCTGTATGCCGCCGATGATGCGGCACGAGCCTTTCATGATCTTGAACCGCGCCATGGCGGCAAGCGCGTCGGCCTAGAGCCCGAAGCAGCGAATTACGTTCATGCGTGCGGGCGGCGCTGGCTCGAAGGCATCAGACAAAATCGGCCGTATCGCGGAAAGCAGCGTCAACCCGTCGGGCTTGTCCGGCAAGCGGTGGGCCGTCGTGACGAAAGGCGTATCCTCAGCCTGCCAGCGCAGCATCAGGGCGTCCCCGTTGCGGTGGTCGCCCCGCTCGATCATCCGAGGCTCGGCCTTCGTCTTGCAGTAACCCCGCGATAGACCCAGTGCAACGAAATTCTCGAGCACCTGTCTGTAACAGACATTCAGGCGCCCCAGCAGAAGCTTCCGTTCGATCAGCAGCATGTTCCTCTTCCTCTTCGCTATCCAGTAACAGCCTCGGATTGTTGTAGATGGTGCCTAGAGCCGGTATTGAACCCGAGCCGGGAGATCCGCGTCTCTGGGATTGAGCCACGTATCGAAGCCGAGCCGCGACCAAAGTCCGACGCCGGTGCGCGCCGCGTCTGCTTCGTCGTGGCGCAGCTGCAGCTCGATGTCCACCTCGAGTGGCTCGGCCAGGTAAAAGCGGGCAAAGAAGCGCAGGCGTGCGTGCGCGCTTCCGCCTGGCAGCATTTGACGAAAAAGCGCTTGTGGCAGCCCGCCGAATTCGATTCTGATGGTACTTTCCCAGTCATCGATCTCCGCGCCAACCCATGCGTCCTCGCCGAGGCAGCCTTGCTGCTGCCCAAGCCGCCAACGCTGCTCGTCCGGGATCCGCGCTGAGTGCCATATGCCGCACACCACCCGGAGCTGTGCCGGTGCGAACACATCAGCGAGCAAGGTTTTCAAGCCCAACGCCGAGTGCGGACGTTGATTAAACAGTCCCGCATGGCGCAAGAGCGCCGCGCTGCCGGGAAGCAGACCGGCGCGCAAATCCGAACCGTGCAAACCGACAAAAGCGTACAGCTGGTTAAGCGACGCTTCGTGCCGATCCTCAACGATCCTTTGCTCGAGCCGGTACTTCTCCCACGCATCGAAAAGGAGCGGGTACATCGCATAATGCACGATGTCAAGGAAACCCCGCATGACGTGATGCCCCTCGCGCTCCTCTTCCAGCAGGTCTTCGGTATAGTAGGCAGGCAACGGTGAAGCCACGCCATACAGGCCAAAAAAGTTCGCCGTGATCCGATAGTTGTCGTCCGGATTGACCTCGATGGCGTCGATGTCATTCTCGGGAAAGCCGAGTCCGAGCCGCGGCCGTATCCGCAGGTTTCCATGGCGCTCTCCCGTTTGCCCGTCGTACCGCCGCAGTAGCCGAACTGCCTGAAAGTAGGAGTACTTTGCACCGTCGCTGACGAGCAGCGCCTTTACAGCATCGGTTGTTGTCCGAATTTTGGACGCCATTTGAATATGGTCCCTGAAAGCGTGTCTTCGAGCTCTACGCGGGTATATGAATTGATGCCCGCGTAATCGCATAAAAATCGCTCGAGCATGCAACCGAACAGATACAGATCACCGATGCCGGCGTAGTGATCCTCACGACAACGGATGCGGATCAACTGACCGCGCCGAATGCCGCCCCGACCAACAAGGCGCGTCTCGCGCGTGGCAGTGACTTCAACGATGCCGTCGATCCTGCGGCGATTCGACAGCTCCCGCCCCTGCTGTCCGCGGAAGACGTATAGACCAAGGAGCTTGCGCAGGTTTCCGGCATCCGCAATCGAAAGCAAATTGAGCGACACATGCGAGAGCAGGCACCACAGGAGTTCCTCGCCCGCGGGCGGGTCCTGCTCAGGCGTGATCCCGCGAATATTGGTAAAGGCCATCTGGTCCGGCGACGTGCTGGTCGGAATCCTGATGTCGCCCGGCTTTAGGCCCTCGGGCAGCGAACGGTTGGTGCAGGTGAGACGGATCGACAGCGTTTCCTGCTGCGGCGTCTCCGACGGCGGGTAGTTTAGCGCGAGGTATAGGTCGCTTCCCCGCTCCACATTCGTTGTCTTCAGCGTCGTACGATAGCTCAACTGAACGCCGTGGCCGTCGTGCCGGAAAGTGCTGAACGGCTGATACACGCGTTCCTGTGAGTTCCCCTGCTGATAGCCGAGCACTTGATCGACCGAATAGATCTGATAGTGGCAACGGTCCCGCCCCTCGGGATTGACGCGATATTCAGTGACGCGATGATCGTGCGTAATGGGGTCCGCCATATGTGGGAACACGTTGATTGCAGGTGCAACGTTGAGCATGAAGCTGTCGGCGTCAATTTCGGGCATCCAGTTGTGCAGCGTGTCGAACGTCAGCTTGATGCTGAAGCTGGAGCCCGTCGCGTTAGCGGTCCAGCGCTTCAGCCCTGCGACATCAACGAACAGAAATTTTTCCGGTTGTGCAAAGAACTCCTGAATAATGCGATAGCTGCTCGGTCCATGGCTCGGATAAGTTAACAGATCCTCGTCGAAGCCACTGCTGCTCAGGCTGTTCGCGCCGAGTGAAAACCGGTCGCCGCTGCCTCCTGATATCCGTACTTCCGTGACATGATTCATTAACAGCAGAAGCAGTTTTGAGCCGCCGACGTAGCCACCGCTCAAGAACACGCGGATGCAATCACCGCCCCATTGTGCGATGCTCAAGCCTCTTTCCATCTCGAAGTCGATCGTGAGCACGGGAGCGGCACTCGCGTAGCTCACAAGATCCACTCCCGCAATGCGTAGCGGCTCGACATCAACGTCGCACGTGGTCCGAAAGCGGCACGATGTGCCATCCACGGGCACCGCTGCGAGTTCACTACCTGCCGCCACGCTCGCGGCTTGGCCGCGTGGGCCTTTCGGGGAAAAGCTAACCAGCGTCGATGCCGGCACTGGACGAAGGTAATGCGGAAACAGCAGATTCGTGAGCTCCTGTATGAACTCTGGAAAGCCGTCTTCGAGTTTCTGACGTGTGAGGCCGGTGAGGAACGCGACGCCTTCCAGCAGGCGTTCGACATCGGGGTCGGCTGAAACGCCGAGGAGCATCGGCGCAATGGCCGGATTCGCACGTGCGAATTCGCCGGCCAAGTCTTTCAGCGTGGCCAGCTCGTCCTGATAGTACCTGTTTAGCATGCCTTGGCTGGATCCGGAAAAAGTGCATGGTCATCGCGCGAAATGACATCGACATTGACACGCCCATTGGCACACACGGTCGTCGATATGCGCAACGGAACTTTGCAATCGTCGACCTCCAGCGCACCTTCAAGCGCGAATCTGACACGGAGGACATCCTTTTCCCCGTGATCGAGTCTGACGCGGGGCGACTTGATGCGTGGCTCGTAGCGCGAGACCATACGATAGATACCCTCTTCGATCTCGTGCGCGGAACCCGTCGCGGTCGTAACGTCAAGGTTAGTGAAATCCGGCATGCCAAATTGAGGGTCGATCTGAACGGTGCCTCGCCGCGTGTTGAGCAGCCGGCTAAGATGGTTGATCACCGAATCGACAAGAATGTCGACCTGTGTCTCGTTAGTGCGCTCGTTGGCTGTGCCCCAACCAGCTATTCGCTCAAGTAGCCGACGCTCTCTCACGATTCTCTCCTACAATTTTGAAATCAGGATTTCGGGGCCAGCCACGAGTCTTCCGCTTCGATGCCGTCCGCATCGAAGCTCCACGTAATTTTCTCGTAGCTAAACGAAATATCTTCCATATGGCCCATCTGTTTCTGATCCGGCGACAGGCAATTCGGCGTCCACGAACGCATGCCGGTCAGAATTGCGTTCGACAGCTTCACTGTGAAGTATTTCTCTTCCTTACCCTTTGGCGAAATGCGATAGAACTCCAGCGTTGCGTTCTTTAACTGCTCGCCGGATGTCAACGCCTGATACAGCTTGGGCGATGACTTGTCGATCTCCTTGGTCAGCGTCATCGGCAAGTGCACGCGTTTGCCCGTCTGCAGACCAGTTTGGGGACTCTTCGGGATTTCGATCTTGTGATCGACAGCCTGAACGAGGATCTTTCCCTCATGCCCCTGGATCATGACTGAGCCTTCAATTTCTCCTTGATTCTCGCCTTCCAACTTCAAATAGCATGGCATCGGCACGATAGTTCCTCAATCAGTAGTTCCGGTTTATTCGAGGTCGGCAGGCTGGAGAGCGCCTGTTGACGCGGGGTTCGAGGATTTCGAGGGTGTCCACGATT
>NZ_SELS01000163.1 GCF_004197395.1 Paraburkholderia sp. UYCP14C
AATTCGCCGCGATCGGTGCCTTGTTCGCTCGTTTTTTAGGCATCAATCTGTCCGCTATATTTCTGACGTATGAGTAAAGTGCCCAGGCCAACGGACGCAGCACGTTCACAGTTTGCGTCAGGCCCTGAGCGACGAGGGTATCCAGGTAGTCATCGACCGATTTTGGTGGATTCTTCATCGATTTACGGTGTCGAGAGGCAGCCTGTAGCACTTTGGCGGCGTTGAGGTCGAACAGGTCGAAGATGAAGTCGTCCGGATGCTAGGCCGAGACATTGTACTTTTGCAATTCGGCTGCAGGAAAATCCTTGCGGTTGAACGTAATAATAAGTTCGGCGCCCGCGCATAGCCGCGGCCACAACATGCCGATCATCCGGGTCTGGAAGTTCGATCGCAGGGATAAGGTGCTCGAAGTTTTCGACCAACGCTTCGCGTACGTTCGCATCCATGAGCTGACGCGTGCGCGCGATAGCCTCCGGCTTCAAATCTTTACGGTGTTCGAGCACGTTCCGTGTCCACTCGTCGTGGATCATGTTGCTCCATCGAGCGCGGTACATGTCAGTCAGCGCAAGATGCATCAGCAGGTCGCGCAACGGGGCCGGATACAGAACGCAGGCGTCGTAAACTACAGTGAAGTTTGACGCCATCGTTCAGTAGCCCATGCCCAGTTCCTGCGCCTGCGCAGTGAGCTCGTCCAGAGCGGCGAGACGCGCCTCGTCAATGCGCTTCTTGTAGTCGATAACATCCTGGTAGCGGACACGCCGGTGGGTATTGACCCGTCGAAAAGGAATGTCCCCCTTCTCAAGCAGCTGCACAAGATAAGGTCGCGATACGTTGAGCAGGTCAGCTGCTTCCTGCGTGGTCACTTCAGCGTGGATTGGAATGATTGATACGGCGTTGCCCTGTCCAATTTCCGCGAGTACATTGACCAACAGCTTCAAGACCGACGTCGGAAACCTGACACTGTGCATTTCTCCCTTTTCATCCCTGAAGTCGAACTGCTGCGATTCCGCGCTACTGGTGAGCGCAACAGCCAGATCACGGCTCGACTCGCGGGCGATCTCGATCTCGGCCGCCGAAGGCAATGAGGCGGGGGTTGCGGATCTGTTCAAGGGGCTCCTCGCGTCGTGGCTATAACAGATGATGCCATTTTAATTCGAAATAATCGAAACGGAAACCAAAATCGAAATATCCGAAACGCTGCCCGGCTAAACCGCAAATCAGCTCGCCTGCGCAATTGTTCTCGGGAATTCCGCGCAGTAAGGCAATCCCGCAACCGCCGCTAGAAACACACCTTTCCTTGCTAGTGCAATGCCAGGGCATGGGTCGGCGGGGTATCGGCTGCGACCGTACGGCTTGGCGCCGGGTGAAGCAGCGCCGGCATGACCTTGGGCAGCGAGGGACCACCAGAGTTCTGCCGACTGCCTCAACCATTTGACATGGTTCCAATTGCAAACATGAATTAACATACTACTTAATAAGTGATAATTTGCTTTATGTCAAGTTGAATGGCTGTTATCTAAGCCTTGCGTCTACAATCACGCCCCACTGGCTATTCCGGCGGCGCGACCCGTCGCAACAAGCGCGGATCGGTCAGCCACTCCTCACGCAGCCCGATTTCGACATGGGCAAAATCGGCGTGATTGGGATTGAGCAGATAATTGGTTTCAGCAGGAACGACTGCACTGGGGACGGCCAGCACGGCACTGGCGCGCGTCTGCGACCACGTGTCCCCAATCTGCTGCAGTTCGCCGCGCCCGGAGATGTCCCGCCAGTCGGCAGGCAAAATGGCCGGATCGATACGTTCCACGATTCTTTCGGGGAATCTGGCGGGAATCATCACATAGTGCGCACGCAACGGTGAATCCTGGACCAACATCTCCAAAAGCGCCAACGATTGCGTTTGCGCCGTGTACACCATCGCGACGCCTTTGGTATTCCACCGGCCACCGTACAGTCGTGCGCCTTCTCCAGAGAAAGCGGTATCCGCATACCGCTCGGTCACCACCCGCCATACTGTGAGCATTATGCAAACACGCCGTGCTCGATACGCCCGAGCGTGTCCATCACACTATCGGCGCCAATATCGGTATCCACGAGGCTAAGGGGCGTCGCGCCTTCGAGCGCGGCGATCGGTGTCTTGAGCCAGGCAATCGCCGAGTCGAGATCCTCAAAAACCTCCGCAGCGCGCGCGACCACACGCGCAAGCCGCAGCAGCTTTGCTGACTCTTCACGACTCAAGACACCTTCCCGCTTTCGACGCGCAAGCGTCCGCTCAGGAATATCGAGTGCCTGCGCCAATTCCGCCTGCGATAGTCCGATCGATCTGAGAATGGCGTCGAGCGCCTGCGATGAAATCCCATGGCGGACCACATCCACCCACTCCAGACCCGACCGAGGCGCCCGCGGGAACACGGTGCGACCTCCGAGCAATGAGTCGGCTGACACCCTTTCGATAAGGTTCACGATTTTACCCCCCCCCTGCCATTTGGCATCAATTTTATACCAAAATGGCAGCATCCGTCTTTTTCCAGTCGCCTCAAGCGGACCACCGGAAATCACGGGGCCAACTGTGGCGATTTGCTGCAGGCATACACATTCGAAGAAGACCCGGTGGTTGCCATTCACCCCGATGTCGGATTCCGAGGTCCCCATCGCGCGGTATGAGCGGGAAAAGCAACGGCGTCCCAGCGTCATGCACGCCTGTTCCAGTTAGTCCTCCAACATCTCGGCGCGTTTGTGGCTATTTCGCGTGCAATACAGTCGCCGATTTCGTCGAAATCAGAATTCGGTGTGCGTCGAACGCCTTCGCGCAGGACTTCGCCTTTCGAGCCGTAGTGGCCCCTCTCAGCTAGTGCTGCAACGTAGCTCTCAAGCTGTGCCGAAGGTCTGTACTGGTCATGTATCTGCCTTCAACATGTACTTAAAACCATGTTTGCTTACTGCCTCGTTCACTAAAATGGTGCGTATATTTGATCAAGCTGCGTAGCGAACAGATCGAACCGTAATGGACGTCTGTGTTGTCGCCAGATATTGATTGGTCCACCGAGAGTACGGCCTGACCCGTGACGGCGCGCCAGTCGAAGCCCATCAGTTTTCAATGACGACGGCCCGCGAATCTCCGGCGCATGCGATGAACACCGGCCGATGGTGCTCGCAAAACACGTCGAAATGAGCCTGGCGAAACGGGAACTACCGAGGCACGCCCACAACTCGCTGGAGTTTTCACATCTAGTAGTCGGTGATCTGACCGTGCGGGCCATGTCTCCTGCGGACAACGTTGCGCTCAACGCGCGCTCTTCTTTTGCTCAACTTCCTCGGTATCTTGTGATCCGATTTGCATAGTCGGCCCCTTCAGAATCTTGAGGGAAGATGCACCATGTCCCGTTTCTGTGGCGATAGAAGAACATTGCTCTTGATCCCGCTCCGTTGTCCGCGACGACGCAAACATAGCGTCCAAGACCGGACCGTCCGACATGACTAACTCTGAATCCTCTTGCCGGATGTGGAGCGAGCCAAACATCGACCATAGTTCGCAACGACTTTCCCGCGGTTGCCATAATTTTCTCCATCTCGTTTCAATATGCTTTCTCCATCAATTAGGATATCTACATAATCTACCGAAAGACAACTCCTTACCGCCTGTCGACGGTAACTGTATCGCTCGCGATGACAGGACGGCACACTGCGATCAACGCCGTCACGCCAAGAACCTGATCTGACCGTGTTGGCCGTACGTGTCGCCGCGAAACCGACAGCCTTGCCCGACACGCAAGTCGCCTGTTCTTAAGTGACGGCGACCTAAACCAAACGATCCGGGTTCCACCCGGCACAGGTTGCCGCGGAGTTCTGCCTAGATCATGGACGACGGTCGCATCTGCTTGTCATGCACTTCGACCTCTTTCGCGCTTCCGACCGCATGGGCGCGGCCGATAAATCGCGAGAGCTGCTGACTCGGCTCCGCAGTGGAGCGCAACAGATAGGTCGTTAGCGTATCCGGGCACCCTGCAAGTGTCCGGATAGCCACTGCCTCGAGCCGACTATGTGCAACGCGTGCTTCGCTGGCGAATCCGACGCCATGGCCGGCCGATACGAGCGACAGCGGCATGTCACCACTCACGACATACGCTGCGATGGATGGCTCGGTACTAGCATTGCATAGCACCCGTTGCATCTGTCGCCAGGTGCCGCTCCAGTCTTCCGGATGACACATGACCAATGGGTAGCCCAGTAATTCGTTTAGAGACTGAATCAAAAAGACCCGTTGGGGGCTGTTAACCTTCTCGGCAAGCTGTTAACCTTGGCCACCTGAACAACT
>NZ_SELS01000164.1 GCF_004197395.1 Paraburkholderia sp. UYCP14C
ATGAAGTAGAAGTAGTTTTGTCGGGCATTGCAACACCTTATACGAGATAAGTGTTGCACCTCGCTTTTGAGGCCGCCGGGTGTTAGCCACTTTTGCTAAGGGGGTGCAAAGTGCACAAGCATAAGCACGGAGAAGACGACGAAGTGCAAGCCAGCCAGAGTTTCTGGGCAATCGCTCGTAGTCTCTTGCGAGTCGGCGGAAGCGGTTGAGCCAGCCGAAGCTGCGCTCAACCACCCAGCGGCGCGGCAACAGCACGAAGCCCTTTTTCGCCTCGGGCAACTTGATGACCTGAAGTTCAATCCCTTCGTCAAGCGCCGCCTGCGCGGGCTCTTCGCCGGTATATCCCTGATCCGCGAACGCCACCTTGACCGTCTGTCCTGTAGCCTGCTGGACCTGACGCGCCAGTTCTCCAACCTGCGCGCGCTCCTGCTCGTTGGCCGGCGTCACATGCACCGCGAGCAGTCGTCCCAACGTGTCCACCGCCACATGTACCTTTACGTTTGTACCCGTCGTAGCCTGCGCGTGCGCCGCTTTCGCACGTCGACTGCAGCGTACGGCCATCGAGGATGACCGCACCGGGTTGACCACGGCGGTCCTGGGCGACACGGATGATCGAACGCAAATCGCTCACCATGGCCTCGAAGCAGCCCGCCTGAATCCAGCGTTGCGTCTGCTGGTAGATCAGTTCCCACGGCGGAAAGTCATTGGGCAACAAACGCCACGGGGCACCGGCACGTACGATCCAGCGCAGCGCGTTGAACATCTCGCGCAGTTCGTAGCGGCGCTGTGGTGCGTCCTTGTTCATCAAGGTCAGGTACGGAGCGGCGAAGTACCACTCTTCATCCGACACATCAGTTGGGTAGGGCCTGCGTTTTTTCATTCCGTCAGGATACCAGGTCCGACATAAACTGCCTAACACCCTCTAGCAGGCTGTTGAATTTGGGTCCCGTGTAAACGGGGTTTGAGGGACGGGCGTTATGGATATCGTGTTCGTGATCTTTGGCAGCGGATGCGATGCGCGGAATGGATGAGATGCAGGAACCCCTGTTCACGACGGTCAAGCTCGAGGACTTCGTCCCGGCAGATCACCCGTTGCGACCGATCCGGTTGCTGGTGAATGACGCGTTGAAACGGCTCAACGGGCTGTTCAGCGTCATCTACGCGGACACCGGCCGTGCCTCGATTGCGCCTGAGAAGCTGATGCGGGCGCTGCTGTTGCAAGTGTTCTACTCGGTGCGCAGCGAGCGCATGCTGATGGAGCAGATGCGCTACAACCTGCTGTTCCGCTGGTTTGTCGGGCTGGCGATTGAGGACGCCGTGTGGGACCACTCGGTGTTCTCGAAGAACCGCGACCGGTTGCTCGAGCATGAAGTCGTGGACGCGTTCTTCACCGAAGTCATGAGCCTGGCGGACAAGCGGGGCTTGCTGTCGAGAGACCATTTCTCGGTGGACGGCACGCTGATTCAGGCGTGGGCCAGTCACAAGAGCTTCCGCCGTAAGGACGGCCCGGACGATGGTCCGCCAGCCAGCGGTGGCCGCAACGCCGACACTGACTGGAAAGGCGAGCGACGTAGCAATGCCACGCACGAGTCGACTACTGATCCGGAGGCGCGATTGTTCAAGAAGAGCCACAAGAGCCCGGCCATCCTGTGCTACCACGGGCACATCCTGATGGAGAATCGCTCGGGGCTGGTGGTCGGCGCCGTGGTCAGTCACGCAGATGGCTTCGCCGAGCGGGCCAGCGCATTGCAATTGCTCGATCGCGTGCCAGGCGCTCATGCGAAGACAGCTGGTGCCGACCAGGCGTATGACACCCGCGACTTCGTGAACGATTGCCGCGCTCGCAACGTGACACCGCATGTCGCGCGCAACGATGAGCGTTGGGGCGGCAGCGCAATAGACGGCCGCACTTCGCGGCACGCGGGCTACCGGATTAGCCAGATCATCCGCAAACGAATCGAAGAGCATTTCGGCTGGGGTAAAACGGTCGGTCGGATCCGGCAGACGGTCTATCGCGGTATCAAGCGCGTCGACCAGCACTTCAAGCTGACGATGGTTGCCAGCAATCTGACCCGCATGGCCCGAATGCCAGGGGTGGTGCCGCAAGGAGCGGCGCGATGAGCGGTCACGGCGTGAAGACTGCGCGCCAGCAGGGCGGCATGCGTGCGCATGCGCCGCGCGGATCGCGCGGCAAACCGGTAATTCAGCGGGAAATTGCACGCGCAAGTCTCCTGAACGTAGCTTCGGTGTCGTGACGGGGCGCTTTTCAACAGCCTGCTAGGTTCAAGCGATTCGGGAGCGCCGCAACCCCGATTTCAGGAATCGGGTTGACGCATCGCATTCGCAAGGGGCAGTTCGATCTCGCGAAGCCCGGCCTCAAGGAGGCCGCTGCGCCCGCCGTATGGAATGCGGTCCTCTTTGATCGATAAACTTTCCATCCTATATGAACTTTCTCAACCCGCTTACCTATTTGCACCAGCACCCGTAAAAGCTCACCTATGTCTATTTCCCCGTCGACAGTAACTGTCCGACAAGGCGGGATGCTGGGGTAAGCAGGAACGAGTGGGCAGCGTGCCGTTCATATCCACGCTGCTTCGTGCGCCCGATTAATGCTGGTCGGCCTTCGCTGCGACCCAGTCCATGACCGCGAAAAGCACGCCTGACACGATAAAGGTCAGATGGAGAATCACGAGCCAGCGAATGCGTGTCACGTCAATCTGCGCGCCCACCGCAACGAGTTCCATGAATGCGCGCAGCAGTGAGATAGCCGAAATGGCAACTATGGAGCCGATCAACTTCATTTTCAGGCCGGAGAAGTCGAGCTTTCCCATCCAGGCTGGTCGGTCTTCGTTCTCACCGGTATCGATCTTCGAAATGAAGTTCTCGTAACCCGAGAAGATAACGATCAGCACGAGGTTGGCGGCCAGTGACAGGTCGATCAGTGAGAGAACCGCGAGAATGATCTGTTCGACGGAGGCCGTAAAAAGATTGCTCAGCGAGTGGAATAGTTCGACGCCGAAGGCGTAGAGCAACATCAGTAAGGACAGACAGAGCCCAACATAAAACGGGGAAAGTATCCATCGCGAACGAAAGAGCGCGGTTTCAAGCAGCCCTTCAACGTCGTTGTGTCTTTTCATGCGAATCGCTCCATTGGGTTTCGGCCGAGGTAATCGCTCAATTGCATCGGCGGATTTCGTGCGCATTATGTCCGCGCACAAAGCGCGCCGCAATGCTCAGGGCTATGCATGAGCCGGAGTGCCGCGCGTCGGATAACAATCGCTTGCGGCACTCCAACCGGAAGATGACGATTGATCCGCGCGCAGGCTTTCACGAAGACGTGCTTGACGTGAGCCAGTTCGGCAATCTCGGCTTTCGCCGCCGGAATTGGTAAGGACCTCCCGTTCCCGTGGCGCCTGCACCTGCGCGGCGCCTCACCACACGAGGCAAGCATGCGCCTGAAAAACCGCTTCGCTGCTGCCTTGTCACGGCGCTTCTGTAGCAGGATATCGCGTTCAGCACCGTGTTGATCGACGGCGCGCCACAAGAGGTAGGCTCACCGCGCAACGTCACAAATACTTCGTCAAGGTGCCATGTGGCGCCAAGCTTACGACGCGACGCTTTCACACGGTGTGCGAAGCACGCACCGAACTTCTCGCACCAGCGCCGGACCGTTTCGTAGCTGACGATAACCCCGCGCTCGAACAGCAGCTCTTCGATATCACGCAGGCTGAGCTGACATCTGAAATACCGGCGCACGGCGCAACTGATGACCGCGCCGGGAAGCGATGACCGTGGTAAAACGATTTTGCATTCTTCATCACGAAATTTTACCCGACCATCTCACCAACGTGATAGCGCCCTTTGCGGTTGTCCCGGCAATCGTACACGCCATCCAGGCTCATGACCGTGCCCCGTAGATCCAGCCCCACCGCACGGGCGATGCGCGTGAGGCGCGGCAGCGCTTCTCGTAACAGCGGCGATTCATTGCGATTGCCCGGTGCTCTGACGAACGGTGCGATCACGTTGCAATTCCGGTCACACAGGGCAACCACCTTGCAGCCCTTGAGCTTCTTGTGGCCGCTGAAGCCGAGATTGTCGCCGCCTTTCTTTGCCGCGGTTGTGGTGCCATCGCCGTGGATGATGCGCGTGTCCAGACGGTCGTCGCCATGAAGCCTGAACACCGAAGCCTGGAAAACAGCATCAAGGCATCCGTCCGATTCCCAGGGCTCCGGTGCAAATAGGTAGCGTGGTCGAAATAATCTTTATAGATTTGGATACCTTATCGATTGAACAGGACGGCG
>NZ_SELS01000165.1 GCF_004197395.1 Paraburkholderia sp. UYCP14C
TCCGATCCATGTTTCATCATCCGTCAGTCCGTTACGCGGCGTGACGTATGTCCGGTTACTTTGTTTCGGCTTAGTAATTATCGAGAAATGGCCGTAACTTGTCGGCGCGATTCGGCTGCATCAGCTTTTGCATCGCCTTGCTTTCGATGTACCGGATCCGTTCGCGCGTCAGGTCGAATTGTTTGCCCAGTTCCTGGAACGTGTAGCCGCACGCTGTATCGATCCCGAACCGCATCCGCAGCACCTTCGCTTCACGCGGCGACAATGAATCCAGCGCTTCATCGATTGCGGCTCGCAAGTTCGAGCGCACGGCCGCATCCGCAGGGGATGCAGCCATCGGATCTTCGATCATATCGCCAACCGTACCGTCGGCATCTTCGCCCACTGGCGTCTCAAGCGATAGCGGTTGCCTCATGACCTTCAGTATGTAGCGAATCTTGTCTTCCGATAATTCCATGCGCTGAGCCAACGCAGCAGGATTAGCCTTGTGCCCAGTTTCCTGCAAAATTTCCCGCGAAATCCGGTTTAGCCTGTTGATTGACTCGATCATATGCAAGGGCACTCGGATTGTGCGCGCCTGATCCGCAAGACAACGCGTGACTGACTGCCTGACCCACCATGTTGCGTAAGTTGAAAACCTCCAGCCGCGTCGATATTGAAATTTGTCGACGGCTTTCATCAGGCCGATGTTTCCTTCCTGGATCAGATCCAGAAGGGGCACGCCTCGGTTCGCGTACTTTTTCGCGATGGAGACCACGAGACGCAGATTGGCCTCGATCATCTCGCGCTTCGCTTGCCGCATCTTCGACTCGGCCGCCATCATCTGCCGATTGATCTTCTTCAAGTCTTGCAAGGGCAGGCCGACCTTAACCTCGATATCGATGAACTTCTGCTGTTCAGCCTGGATCTCCGGTAGACTGCGTGAAAGTGCCGCACCGTAATCGCGGGACGTCGCCGAGTTTTCAGTCCACGCGAGATCAGTTTCGTGTCCCAAAAACGACTCGACGAATAGCGCGCGCGGCATGCCGCACCGGTCAACGGCAATCTGCAAAATACGTCGCTCGACCTCACGTACCTGTGCGACTTGCTGTTGCACATCAGCGCATAGCGCATCGATAGTCCGCGCCGTGAAGCGAACAGCCGCAAGCTCCCGCTGAATCGCTTCAAAAAGGCGCTCGCGGGCGACCTGCCCGTTTTCTTGCGCGGCGTCGGCTTCTGAAATCTGTTCCAACAGATCACGCACTCGCGCAAAGATAGCGAGGCCGTCTCTCGTGAACTGTTTCATACGCCGTTCGCTCCCCCTCACCATGTCCCGGTCTTCGACGACGCCGCCCTCACCGCCGTCGCTCCTCGCGTCGTCGCCATTAGCGTTGTCCTGTTGAATATCCGGGGTTTCAGCCTGTTCTGGCAACGACCGAAGGACCGTTTGGGAGTCTTCATTGAGGCCGTCGACCAGTTCATCGAAGCGCAGTTCATCGACTTCAATCTGCCTCACCATTCGAAGGATCGCGAAGACGGTCAGCGGGCAGCTTGCAATCGCCAAGCCCATTTCGTGGAGCCCCTCTTCGATGCGCTTCGCAATCTCAGTCTCGCCCGCCCGAGTCAACAATTCGGTTGCACCCATTTCACGCATATACATCCGAACGGGATCAGTTGTGCGCCCGAATTCAGGATCGACGGTTGAAAGCGCACCTTCGGCCTCCTGATCTGCATTGTCGTTCGACGTGGCTGCCGGCGTCGCGTCGTCCAGGAACGGCTTCTCCGCGTCAGGCGCCTGATCGTAGACTGCGATGCCCATGTCGTTGAACGTGCTGGCAATCATTTCAATGGCCGCGGTATGAGCAAAATTGTCCGGGAGGTGATCGTTGATTTCCGCATGAGTCAGGTAGCCCCGCTCGTTGCCGAGTCGGATGAGAGCGCGAACCCAGCGCTCCTGCTGCTCTTCGTCCTGCGATATCCCGTCGATCGACTGCAGGGGCGCTAAGGGGTTGACCTTCGACGCGCGCGGGACCGACGCGTTCAGGGCGGACGCAACTGTGCCCGGACGTGAATAGGTCCAATCGACCTTTGACATACATTCTCCTGGACGTGATTGCCCGGCAATCGCGACCAGCGACTGTCCGCACTTGACCGACGAGCCGCGCACGTTTCGCGGTTACAGGCGGACACGGGTTGTCGAACCGCAACGGGCAATGAAGCGCAGCCCTAGATACGGGCGGACGCGAGGGAACCGCAAGACTTGCCGAAAAACATCGATGCGTTAGCAACGTATCACAAAATACTGCATTTCACCAGTTGGCGAATCTAGCCCGTCCGCAACGTTAGCGTGCTACGCCGCGAACCACACAAAGGATTCGACATCTTGATGGATAGATTATGACGAAGATTATCCAGGTCTTTACGTGGAGGTGGAGCATCTACGAATACGGCGCGGAGTCCGAAGCGCATCAGGGCCGGCCCGGCCAACCGTTGAGTTCGGTCGAGCTCCGACTTGGAGCTGCGCGTCTTTCCGTCGTTCAGTCGTCGGTTCTACGCCGAAAATGACCGTTCATTTGCGAGTAGGCCTCGCATCGAAGTCCGTACGAAAACGCCTCGGCTGGACGGTAGCTTTCCGCTGTTTGACGGATATCACGTTTACTGCGTGCAACGGCCCTAGCGTTCGGCCGCCTTCAGTACCCTCCCCCGCTTGGGCTCTGGATTGACCCTCATTAGCAAAGCCGATATCCTCGCTCTTTTTGATAGAAATCAGGCATCCGCCGGATTTCGGTGAATGGCAGGGCGTTATGGCGCCTTGGGCGCGTGCATCAGCGCATTGGCGCAATCTCGAACGCTCCTGTGGGCATGGATTTCACATGTGTCCGCGCGCGGCGGTGCATATCGGGCGCGGCACGAACTCGCAGCCACGCCGCAAGGTGCACATTGGCGCCGGCGTACTCAAAAAGCTACATGAGAGAAGCTGACGGTGCGGAAGCACCTTGGTGCCGAAACCTGCCTATTGCCGGCTCTTAGCCATGTGCGTTCCTGAAAGGAGGAAATGAAATGAACCCGCGGCTGCTCCTGACAACATTGATCGCATATCTGCTGTGCGCTTGTGTTGGTGGGCACGGGTCGTCTTCTGCGCCAGCCCCCTCAGCAGCGACAGGCTTGCGCTCCAATTTCAATCAGACGGCAATTACCGCGAGTCTGCCGACGGACACCGGCGGTTTCGCAACGGCCACCGGGTCAGGCGATCCAGCCGTCACGGTCGACAGCCTCGCTGATCTGCTGGCTGCGTTCAGCGCGCGACAGCACCACATCCTAGTCAAGGGAGAAATCTACGGCGGACCGCGACTGACGACCATCACCTTCGCCAGCACGGACTGGAACAACACCACGATCGAAGGCGCCAGCGGTGGCAATGCGGTGCTGAAAAACGTCCAGCTTAAATTCGACGGCGAAATGCTGCCGGCAGACGAGAACATCCAGAATGTTGTGATCAGGAACATCACTTTTCATGGTGTCATCGGAGATCTACAGGCCCTGCCCGCCCAAGTCTACGGCACATCGAACAACGCCGGCATCAACTACGAAGGCGTGTCGCCGCGACGGGTCACCAATGCATGGGTCGATCATTGTTCCTTCTACGATACGAGCGACAATCTGATGAGTGTGACGCTGTCATCGGATAACGTGACGGTCTCGTATAGCCGGTTTTATTTCACCAACGAATGGCTCGCGATGCGCCCCGATCCCCTGTGGGACTGGACGGGCAAGAACCAGGATCTGGCCAATGAACGTCTGGCGATGGTGGTGGGCGCATCTCGGCAGGATTCGTATGCATATGGTGGGCACAGACTGCATGTCACGCTGCATCATAACCAGTTCGGCCCCAACCTAAAGGGGCGTCCGCTGCTGCGGGGCTGGGTCCACGCCTGCGACAATTATTTCGATAACGACGCCGCACCGACTGGCCACACGGCGGTCGAGTCAGACGAAACCCAGTACAACGCCCTGCAGATAGGGAGCGGCAGTGTCGTTTATGTTGAAAACAACTATTTTCTTAGAACTAACCAGCAACTGATTGCGGGTTTTCCGAAGGGGCCGAATTTGTCTGCGAGCCCCACCGGGAATGGCTTTCGGATCTGGCGAGG
>NZ_SELS01000166.1 GCF_004197395.1 Paraburkholderia sp. UYCP14C
CACAGCTCGCCAAGCATCACATCGAGCCCGGCTACCTTGACGAGCATGCCGATAACCTCGAGCACCTTGCCGGTCCGGGCTATGCCCTCTATCGAAAAGATTTCCTGTTCGATGGTATCGGCGAGGCCCTGCGCATCGAAGTGCGTGAGCAGAACGTCGTCGGGGGCGTTGACGTCGTACGTATGGCCGATGCGGACCATGCCGGCCGCGCGCGGCGAGCTCATCGCCAGCCCTCGTTGTTGCAGTCGTCGCCTGTATCGGCGAGTTCAGCGGTGTGGCGGTCCGCCGTTGCTTCTTCTGTTGCGGTCGCGTTTGCCAGTGCTGTGGGCCCATACGGGGAGAGTCCGTCCAGTTCGCCTGCCGTCTGCTTGAGTGCGCGCGAGACCGCAAGCCTCATCGCCCGCATTTGCGTCGCGAGGCTTGCGTCGATTACGCCGAGATCGGACTCGCACAGGCAACTGCCGGGCGCGAGCCGCTTGTCCGCGACAACCGACAGCGGAAACGGCCTGCCGAGATCGCGCCAGCGCGCGCAGAGCCGCTCGAACGCAACGGAGGCCTTGTCGCAGTCGACCGGGCTCACGGCGACGCGCAGCCAAGTCGCGCCTTCAACGATGCGGTCCACCGCCGACAGCGCCCGCTCGAACAGCTGATCGGCATGCTGCACTCGCACAATCTGCTCGACGGCCATGGTGACGATGCTCGCAATCCGCTCGCGCATTTTCAGTTGCGCCCGGCGTTGTCCGGCGCCGGCATCCGCAAGCCGCTCGACCCAGTCGGCGAGCGCACGCTGCTCACCGTCGCGGTAACCGCGCGTGCCGGCGAGCTCATACTCGTCGCGCGCGGCGGCGAAAGTGGCGTCACGATCGGCGGCGAGCTGCGCGTAAGCGGCGTCCAGTTCCATCAGCGCCCCGAAGGCGGCGGGCGGAACGACTCCGCATGTGCGCCGACATGGCCACCGCCGTGCCGCTCGCCGTGGCTGCCACTGTCCGTGCGCAGCAGCCGGTCGGATCTCAGCCAAATAGCCATTCCCACTCCGGAAACAATTCGAGAAGTTGCGCAAAGAAAAGCCCGGCGCCGCTCCCGTCGAGTTCAAGCCCACTCGTGCCGGGCCACGGCGGCAGGTCGCGCGGCAACGCAAGACGCAATAATGAGCATGGGCGAGGCGCGCAAGCATGCATCGCGGACTGTGCCGGCCCGTGCATATCCCGCACGATCAGCGCGTAGCCCTCACAGGCGAGCCGCTCTTCGTCCATCTCTTCGAGCGCAGGTAGCTGTCCATGCGCGACGAGGAGCGCCACATCGGTCGCGTTAGCCGAAACATGAGCCACCGGGGCGTGAGCCGCGCCCAGCCGCACGCCGATCCATTGCGCGAGGCGCAGGCGGCTCTGTTTGTCGATCAGCCGCCGCACTTCGGCGCGGCGCCATAGCAGCGCGCGCATGTGCAGCACGCGCAGGCCGTCGTCCACCGGCAATGCGTCGAGCACGGCGGGATCCGGCGCACGCAAGCCGTCGAACCTCGGCCTAGCCGCGCCCGCCGTATGCAACAGCGCCCGCGAACACGCGGCAAGCGAGTCGGCGTGCGCACTCGCCAGCGCTTCGCGCAGTGCATCAAATGACGCGGAGATTACGGCCGCGGACAAATCGAGCGCGGGTGCCCACCACGACGGATGTGCCCAGCGCGCGGCCTCGCTTGCATTGCGCTGCCACGCGGCAGCGGTGCGCGCAAACGGAAAGGCTGCGGTGGCCGCGATACAAGAGACCGCGCGAGGCGCCGCAGGCCCCGACGCGGAAGGCGCGGGCAGAGTCCCTCCCGGCATCACGCAGCCGAAGACGGTTTCGCTCGCCGCCATTTGCCGGCGAGCGCATTGATTCGCGCGTTAATCCGCGAATAAAACGGCGTGCTTGCGCGTCCGACCAGCATACCGCGCCGCAGCCACAGAAAGAGACTCACGGCGCCGACGAGAAATACCAGCACTGCGGGGAGGAGCGTGGGCAACCGCAATGTCTGCGCCGGCGTGGCCATTGGCAAATCGACCGGATCGGCGACTACCGCGATCACGCTTACCGCATCATAGGTCAGAGCCTCGACGCTGTGCATCACGAGCGTCTTGATCTGCGACACCAGCGTGTTCACGTCGGAATCCCGCCGGTACTTGATGAATACAGATGCCGTCGAAGGCTTCATCTGCTGCGCCAGCGGATCGTTGTTCGGCAGGACGATCTGCACGCGCGCGACTATCACGCCGTCGATCTTTGAGAGCGTCGCCGATAGCTCCTGCGACAAGCCGTAAATGAAGCGTACGCGTTCCTCCGTCGGCGTCGAAATAAGGCCATCCTTCTTGAAAAGGCTGCCCAGATCGTCGTACCGGCTGTGCGGCAGGCCGCGCTCGCGCAGCACCTGCATCGCGCGAACCAGTTGCCCGTCGTCGACCTCGAGCGTCCAAGTCTTGCCGTTGTCGGTGGTGCTTTTGGATGCGTCGACGCCCTGCTCAAGCATCGCCACCATCATTTCGTTCACATCCAGTTCTGTAAGATTACGATACAGCTCCTTCTGGCAGCCGGCCAGTGCGATGCATCCGAGCAGCGCCGCCGCGCAGATGGTGCGAGCGGCGCGCATTGTGCGAACCTCGGCCATGAGCGGCCCGGCTGCCGCATTCGTCGCTTGCGTGGTTTCTGGCATGACCTATTGATTCTTCATCAACGTTTCAACTGACGACCTCGACGATTTGACCACGCCCATCCTGGCCTCCATGTCAAGCTGCATGCTGGCGAGTTCCAGCGCCACCTTCATCGCGGCGGCGGTCATTTCCTGCCCCGACATGCTGCTTGCCTGAGAGGACAGCGCGAGCACGTCATTCACCGACCTCTGGATCGCCGCGTCCTGCGATGCGGCCATCTGCGCGATCACACTGGTACTCATATCGCCGCGATGATCTGGCGGCGCCATGCGCACGTTGCGCATCAGCGCCTCGAAGCGGTCGCCGGCCTGCTGCAGCGACGCGTCTCCGCCGGTCGCGTGCGATGCGGGCGCGGCCGCTAGCAGTGCGGCCGAGATCCGCTGGTTCGTGACAGAAAGTACCATGGTCAGCCGTTTGCGATAAGTGGTGTCTGACGACGCAGCCGTCCCGCCGGGCTCAGATGCGCAGATAGCCTTGTTGCTCGAGTGCCTGGTCCTTACTGTAGCCGGCCACGGACAGCGGCACCACGGCGGGAGGCTCCTCTTGCAGCTCGTCGTTGAGCTCGGCGACAGATGGCGGCACCTTGAAGAGGCCGCCATTGCTACAGGCTCGAATCGCCTCGCGCAGGTCGCTGCGGGCTTCGAGCGCGCGCACGAGCTGCCGCGTGTCGCGATCTGGATTCTGTGCGAGCGCCTCACTCGCACAGTGGCGCCAGCCGGCATCGCCCTTCACGGAGAGGCAGAACGCGAGTAGCGCCTTCGCATACGAGACATGCGGCGCGCTATCGATCACACGCGAGCACACATGAATCGCGCGATCCCAGTGGCCGCGCTGCATATAGAACACAGCCTCCATCGTGTCGATCTCGGCGATACGCGGGCGCAACAGACGCAATGCGTCGAGCGTCATTTCGATGTCGCATGGATCCACCTCAAGCGTCGGAAAATCATTTAGCAGCGCACACGATAATGTCTCGATCAAGCCGCCCACTATGGCCTGACTGCAGTTGAGGTAATCCGGTGTGGCGATGGCACTCATGGCGAGAAACTCCTGCTGGTGGCGGTCCAGTCGACAATGCGCGCGGCATGAAGCGTGGCGGACCAAGTGCACGACTTTGCATGAACAAAGCACTGTAATCGACACGGTACCTGCACACATCGAGCGCGACACGCGAAACACGAAACAACATAGATCTACGCGAAGCGCCGGCATCATTCGCTGCCTGTTCGCTTACCAGTTGCCTGCTTCGCATCAACGGCTCCGGTGCAAATAGATCGGCGAATCGGTTAGAGTTGTCGGACAACCGATTGCGGGTTTCAAGCAGAGGTTGTGGTGCAAATAGCGCTCAAGGATCGGTTAGAGTGTCGCCTTGACCGATTTGAGGAGCCGCGATGAACAAGCT
>NZ_SELS01000167.1 GCF_004197395.1 Paraburkholderia sp. UYCP14C
CGCCGTGAAGACGCAAATCTGGTGTGCGGTCTCCACCTACGTACTGATCGCAATAGTCAAAAAGGAGCTTCAACTCGATGCCTCGCTCTACACATTGCTACAGATTCTTTCGGTCTCCGTGTTCGAGAAAACCGAGGTTTCATGCGCCTTGCGGCCTGATCTACAGGCTCCAGAAATGACGTCCAGACTCTTCAGCTTGTTCATCGCGGCTCCTCAAATCGGTCAAGGCGACACTCTAACCGATCCTTGAGCGCTATTTGCACCACAACCGCATGCCGCGCTTACGCAGGCTCTGGTTGTATTGCGACCAGTTCCGTGGAACGTAGCACTGCTTCGGGCGCTTGCGTGGCTCGCCAGACTTCAACCGTTCTTTGAAGGGCATGCTAAATGAATAGATTCACTCGATGCCGGCATTATCTCAGACCCGCAACACAACCATCAGGCCCTATCTGCTGAAGACCCTGCCGAACAAAGTCATGTTGCTGCATCTACCCCGCATGGAGGACCACGGAATCCAAAGAACGAAGAATGGACCCGCGTTGGCCGGACACGGTGCCGCCGCGGTAGGAGACGCGATTACTACGTCGATGAATGCACTGCCAGAGGAGCTGCGTAAAACCCTGACGTGGGATCAGGGTGCGGAAATGGCCCAACATGCAAAGCTGAGCATCGACACAGGGCTTCAGATCTATTTCTGTGATCCCCGGAGTCCCTGGCAGCGCGGCACGAACGAGAACACGAATGGATTGCTGCGACAGTACTTCCCAAAGGGAACAGATCTCGCTCGATATGGACCGGAAGAACTCTCAGCCGTCGCATGCGCGCTGAACAACCGACCTCGCAAAACACTTGGATCGAAAACGCCTTCCGAAGTGTTCAGCGAGCATCTATCATGAGCGCTTAGCCGGTGTTGCGACGACCGGTTGAATCCGCCCAATACGTATCAATCCGCTATACGGATCGGCTGGTCGAGGCTGGCATCGAGCCGTCAGTGGGCAGCGTGGGCGACTCCTACGATAACGCACTGGCTGAAACGATCAACGGCTTGTACAAGGCAGAGGTGATCCATCGCCTCGGACCGTGGCGCAATCCGCAGGCCGTTGAGATGGCGACGCTCGAATGGGTTGACTGGTTCAACAATCGTCGGCTCTTCGGCCCCATCGGCAACATTCCACCTGCCGAGGCGGAAGCCGCTTATTATTCAAAACTCGCTGGGTCCGCTATCGCGGCGTGACTCAAGCAAAACAGCCTCCGGGAAACCCGGGGCGGTTCACAGCTCATGAAAAACCACAAATTCCCTTCTTTTGATACCGATGCCTTTAACGAGTACTACCGGGATCTCCAAACTCAGCAGGCCCCAGCCGACCCTCAATCGGGGCACGAAAGCTCTGCGCCCTCTTCGCCGGAGCCCTCCCCGTGTGCGCGCAGCCCCGACCACATGTCGGCGGACCTGCAAGGGCTCCGTGATATTCAGATGGCTCCTCGGCAAGCCCTTGCTTCCGGCCAGGATGGACACCGCGGCTTGAAGTCTCGCATCGCCGGAGCTAAGTCGCCATCCGCCTCAACCACGCGCGATCCGGTACCGAGCGAGCCGGGCAACCGCAGCGCCAGTCATAAGGACACGTTCGCTTCAACTAGCCCGGCTCCCGATCAAAGGCTTATCAGTGGAGGTTTGTTGAAAGCGTCCACAGCACTCCTGAAACCGGATCTCGACATGGCAGCGATCGCTTCCCAGGCGGGCATGAGCGACGAGGAACTGAAACCATTCTTTACCGAGTCCGGCCCCACCGGCAAAGGTTGGGCGTTGCCGGCAAAGTGCGACGGATCGGCTCAGGCAGCCGTCATGTGGAACGTCCAGTCCGGCCTTGCCAACCGCGCCGCATCCGATCGCGGCGATACCGAGCACGCAAGCCCGGAGCCAGAATCCTCTTTTCGTGTGCCAGGCACCGCCTGGCCCGGTTGGGGATGGATTCCTGACACGCCAGCAGCAGAAGGCACTGAGGCACAGTGGCCACCGCAACCCGCCGCATCGCATTCCACGTTTGCCGGTCTCTCGTCGCTCGGCTACGGGGTGCCTTACGGCAGCCGCGCGTTCGATCCGGATACCCCGCAGTCGGTCATCGGGCCCTCGCACCCAGCGGGTCCGGAGATTGTGGACGTGGATAGCTATACCCGGCAGGCCGCCAACGTCAGCGTCGCCCAGCGGTTGGCGGCCGATCCGTGGTTGTGGGACAACGACTTCGTCGCTTATACCGATGTGCTTGCCCAGCAATGGCTCGGGCAACCCGCTGCGCACTGGCTCAACTTTATCGACCCGCAGCAGGTCCGTCTGCTGACCGACGGGACTCCTCAGCAGCGAAGGGAAGTCCTGGCCCGCATTGCTGGTCCCGACTCCCCGCCTATTCTGTTTCTGCCCGTGAACGTAGGCGATCGCCACTGGTCACTGCTCGTTGTGAACCGGCAGACCGCGCAGGCCTTCCACTACGATTCCGGGATCCCGCCGGATGGCGCCCCATTTATCACCAATACGGCCCAATTCCAGCGGGCAGCGCAGGTGGCTGCAGTCCTGGGGACAGGGGCGCCCGCGGGCATGCCAATCCCGCAGCAGGCGGACGGCTATTCCTGTGGTGACCATGTGCTGGAGGGAATCGAGGAGCTGGCGCGCAGGGTGATCACCGGCGAGTTTTTTCAACCTGACGGCATGAATCTACGCAATATCCGGCCGGACCGGCCACGTATCCTCGCCGTATTGACGCAGGCCGAGCAGTTCGGCGCCGCAATCTTCCCGGGCCCGCCTCTGCCATCAGGTGACTCCGTTCATCGTCAGTCGCGCACCTCGGGCGGCTTACGCCAGGCTGCTTCAGCGGTGTCGTCGTCCTCCGGCCGGCCGCAGCGCAGGACCAACACGTACAGCGCCAGGACAGCGCCCTATCCCGCGCCCTCGTCGCTGCCCTCCGGCTCCCGCGCAGTGACGCATACCGGCGCTGCGCCCGTGCAGCCCGCGCACACCGCCCTGATGGGCGCGCTGCCTCAGGGATTGAGCAAAGAGTACCGCTCGCTCATCAAACTGTTCCTGTGCCGTCTGGAACAGCAGGATCGTACGTGGTCGCAACTGGTGCCGGCCGGGACCACCGATCGGCGTCCCGCCGCCCTCGAACAGGTGGTCAACGCGGGCATCCGGGATCATGGCCTTCACGCCAGCACGCGGGCCGCGCTCAACCGGGCCTTCCGGTTCTGCCTGCAAGGCGAATCGGGAATCGTGCAACTTGCGCCCGTGCAGCCCGTGCACACCGCCCTGATGGGCGCGCTGCCTCAGGGGTTGAGCAACCAGTACCGCTCGCACATCAACCGGTTCCTGTGCCGTCTGGAACAGCAGGATCGTACGTGGTCGCAACTGGTGCCGACCGGGACCACCGATCCGCGTCCCGCCGCCCTTGAGCAGGCGGTCAACGCGGGCATCCGGGATCGTAGCCTTCACGCCAGCACGCGGGCCGCGCTCAACCAGGCCTTCCGGTTCGGCCTGCAAGGCGAATCCGGAATCGTGCAGCTTGCGCCCGTGCAGCCCGCGCACACCGTCCTGATGGGCGCGCTGCCTCAGGGATTGGGCCGAGTGTACCGCTCGCGCATCAACCGGTTCCTGTGCCATCTGGAGCAGCAGGGTCGTACGTGGTCGCAACTGGTGCCGGCCGGGCACACCGATGCGCGTCCCGCCGCCCTCGAGCAGGCGGTCAACGCGGGCATCCGGGATCGTAGCCTTCAGTCCAGCACACGGGCCGCGCTCAACCAGGCCTTCCGGTTCGACCTGCAGCCATGATCGAGCGAGGTTTTATCGTAAGCGGTCGATTCTCCTCACGACCGGCCGTATTCATGCCAACCGGCCATTTACTCAGAATGGGAATTCGTCGAAGGGAACGGCTGTCTGCCGATATTTCAGCTGTTTCAACCAGCCCTTGAATTGCTTGAGGTCTTCAAACGCGAGCAAATCAGTTTCCAGATGGCTCCGGTGCAAATAGGTAGCGTGGTCGAAATAATCTTTATAGATTTGGATACCTTATCGATTGAACAGGACGGCG
>NZ_SELS01000168.1 GCF_004197395.1 Paraburkholderia sp. UYCP14C
CCCATTTGCCCCGGATCTTCAGGTACGTCTCGTCAACCCTCCACGACCGTCCCGCAGACGTGGCAAAATGGTTCCAGCGCTTGACGAACTCGGGCGTATAGCGGCGCACCCAACGCAGAATCGTCGTGTGAGCCAGCGACAACCCTCGCTCAGCCATCATCTCGACGAGATCGCGCAGGCTGGGTTTGTAGCGCAGATACCAGCGCACACAAAGAATGATCACCTCACGGTCAAAATGACGGCCGGCGAATAGCTCGTCCAGACTCTTCAGCTTGTTCATCGCGGCTCCTCAAATCGGTCAAGGCGACACTCTAACCGATCCTTGAGCGCTATTTGCACCACAACCCTTTCATGTTCGTGCGCGCCAATCAGTTCGGTGCGCAGCGCAACGTGATTGGCGAGCAGCGTATAGGCGACGACGCCCTTGCCGCGCCCGAAATACTTGCGGGAGTGCCGCGCCTTGGTAGTCGGCGAGGCGGCTTCGAATTTCTGCCCATCGACGCTGCCATACAGCACTTCCAAATCGAACGAGTAATGCTCGAAGATCGGCAGTTGCGCGATGAAGTTGCTGATCCGGTCGCTTGCGGCCCGCAGCGTCGCCAGGCGGCAGCGTTGCCGGTACGTATCGGCCAGCACGTGATACGGGATATCGCAGGTTTCGGCCATGGCCGAATTGCCGTGATTGATCGCCTGCGCCACAATCACGGCCGTCAGGCTGTCGGTATCGGCGGCGATCTTCCTGGCGTAGCGAGGTTGTAGCGGTGTCATCGTCCGCAGGAAATCGCAGCGCTCATTCACAAACCGGAAAATGTCGGCAATATCGCGTGAGGGCAGGTTCGCGTAGAAACTGTCCTGCTGCGCGCCTTCTTTCTCGACCCTGGGCTGCCGCCACGTCAGCTTGCTGTGCTGCGCGTCATAGTCGAGATGCTTGAGCTTGCCCTGCCGCAATTGCCGCTCGAAGGTTTGCCAGAGCTCACGAAGCTCGTTGAACAGGGCGTCGATTGTGGTGTCGGGCGACTGGCGTAACCAGGCAAGGTCGAGTTCCTCGAGCACAGCTGCCGTGCGTTCGGGCGCGACCAGATGATCGCTGAAACGCCGATGCTGGATACTGTCGTCAAGATGCAGCTCGCCGCGATCGAGCCGCTTTCTGATCTGCCGGTAGATCCAGAATTCGTAGCGATCGCCGCGCAGGCCGGTGGGCTGACCGGTATCATCGAAGGTGAGCAGGTAAGGTCGAAGTCGCTTCGGGACGGTGCCAGGCGGGATCTCTGCGAGCGGGCGCTGGGCGAGGCGTTGTCGCCGGCCGAAGACGCCGTTCATCCAGCGTACCGCAGCCAGCCAGGGATCGTCGGCGCGGAGGCTGGAGAATTCCAGCGCCATCGCCTGCGGCCGCAGCCGCGTGCGCACCTGACCGGCGAGCGCGTCGATGGCCTGCCAGCGCAGCTCCATCTGGCTGACGGGTTTGCGGGTCAACCGCTGTCCCGTCTGCTGCAGGGCCGCTTTGGGCATGATGCTGAAGGCCTGGCGGCGCACGGAACCGAATGGCAGGGTGTCGTCGAGGGCGTCATCTACGTAGAGCAGCAGAAGCCTGCCCACCTGCGCGGTTTCTTTCTGCCGCTGGGCCTCGTTGCGCACGAATTCCTGGGCGGCACTGGCCTTGCTGTCATCCTCGAATTTCTTGGTGTGATAGCGCAAGGCCTCGACCAGGTTGTCGTTCAGTTGCCGGTAGCGTTGCCATGCGTAGCACAGCAGGTACAGCCTTGTCTGGCCGCGCTGCAGGCGCCGAAGGTCATAGATCGTGTAGTAATGGGCGAGGCTCGCGTATCCGGCAACGTTCTGTGGCGAAATCCCGAGCCGGGGCAGCAGTGTCCGGGCGACGCGATAGATGGGTTCGAGCAGCGCACGCTTCTCGCGTTCCTGTCCCATCATGCGGGCGCCGAAATGCTTCGCGTCCTGGCGGATCGCGGCCAGTTCGGACAGGGACTCGTCGCGCACCAGCAGGCCCTGCAGCGCGGCTTTCGCCTCTTCGGTCAGGGCGGCCTCGACCATGTCGCCCAGCCGCTGCCGTTCGGTGCTCAACGCAGTGCTGACGATGGCCTGCAGGACGGTATAGCCGGGACGTACGATGTGCTGCTGGTTCAGCCAGACGATGAATTCGGTCCGCACGAAGGCGGGCGTCACATCACGCCGCACGAGCTGTGCGGCCTTGAGGGCCAGCGCGGACCGGTCCTGCTCGCTCCACAGGCGATAGCCGGACAGCGCGAGAATGGCGCGCCGCTGGGCATACAGTTCGGCGGAGCGGACCGGCCTCGGACGCAGCGACTGTCCGGGGAAATAGTGTTCGCACAGGAATTCGAGGTCCTCGGACGGGCACTCGGCGAGCGTGAATGTGAAGAACGCCTGCTTTGCCTTGAAATAGCCGATCTGCAGCAGGCACAGGATACGTTCGGGCAAGCCGGGGCGACGTTGCGCAACACTCAGCTCGTCGGCGGTGAAGGCAAAATATTCGGCACGCTGGTATTCATCGAAATCGGGCCGTTCGTAGAGCGCCTGGCGCTCGGCCTCCGGCAGCAGGGTGAGGTTCTTGTTTAGCGCGCGCATCCAGCGATGGAAATTGAGTCGCGAGTTTCCCTATAATGGCCCAATTACGGAAAGTTCAAGACCCCGCCCTGTGCCGGGACGCGGCTTCCGGAGTCCTCGGGCAAGCTGTGCCAGACATCGTTAACCGGAAAGTTCCGCGACGGCGGCCCAATGCCGCCTATCGCAGTCGCGAATACCTGCTGGAAAAGGAGGTCGCGGACCTGATCGCCGCCGCTGCCCGCGAAGGGCGGCACGGCGCGCGCGATGCCGCGCTGATCTTGATCGCCTACCGTCACGGCCTGCGTGTCTCGGAACTGGTCAGCCTGCGCTGGGATCAGGTCGATCTGACGCAGGCCCTCGTGCATGTCGTGAGGCGCAAGCACGGCATGCCCGCCGTGCATCCGCTGCGCGGCCCCGAACTGCGCGCGTTGCGGCGGCTGCGACGCGACAGTCCGGACAGTGCCTACGTGTTCATCAGCGAGCGCAAGGCGCCGCTGACTCCGGACGCCGTGCGCAAGATCGTGACCCGCGCCGGTCAGCAGGCGGGGCTTGCGTTTCCCGTTCATCCGCACATGCTGCGCCACGCGACCGGCTACAAGCTGGCCAACGACGGACACGACACGCGCGCCATCCAGCACTACCTCGGCCACCGCAACATCCAGCACACCACGCGCTACACCGAACTGGCTTCGGACCGGTTCCGCGACTTCTGGCAGGACTAACCTTTCTTCCCGACTGAACTCACACCTATGTCGACCGACCGCATCCCGATCGCGCTACAGACCCGCTACGACGAAATCACCGTGCTGACCGACGCCGTGTGCAGGCAACACCTGACCGACGAGTACCGGGACCTTTGTCGACGCATGGCGGCAACCCTGTGCCGCAAACGTCCGTCGCCGCTCATCAATGGCCCCGCGCGCTCATGGGCCTGCGGCATTGCCTACGCCATGGGTCGGGTCAATTTCCTGTTCGATCGGCATCAGACGCCGCACATGCGGGCCGACGTGCTGTGCGAACACTTCAGGGTGAGCCCGAAAACCGGATCGGCCAAGGCAAGCGCCATCGTCACGCTGCTGAAAATCGGCGCGATGGATCCGCGCTGGTCGCTGCCCAGTCAGCTGGCCGAGAATCCCATGGCGTGGATGCTCGAGGTGAACGGCTTTATCGTCGATGCGCGCCAGATGCCGCGCGATTTCCAGGAGGAAGCCTTTCGTCGCGGCCTTATTCCCTACATTCCATAACCTAACCCTCTGTTTTCAAAAGCATTCCAAAATTATTGGGGTTTGGGCTTGGAACCCCTATATCGGCGTTGTCTGAAGCGGAACACGACCGCTTCAGACAAGCGTCTTTGACGGCAGCGCGCAGCGCATCGACAAATACATCAAGATCCGCTTCGTTCATGTAGATATGGGGCGAGACTCGCAGACCTTCCAACTGTCCTACGCGCCGATATTTGACATGAACCAGGAACGAT
>NZ_SELS01000016.1 GCF_004197395.1 Paraburkholderia sp. UYCP14C
AACCGTATGGGGCGCAACGGATGATCGGCCGGAACGAAGTCCTCAAGCTTGACCGTCGTGAAAAGAGCTTCCTGCATCTCATCCATTCCGCGCATCGAATTCACTGCCAAAGATCATGAACACAATATCCATAACGTTCGGCCCCAGGATCCCGTTTACGCGGGATCGAAATTCAACAGCCTGCTAAGGCCCGCATAGTCCAGGTGGGCGGCGAGAAATGCCGCACGCAAAAATTACTGCGCTGACCGCGGCGCGCCGATCTAGAAAGCGCCATGTCACTCAAGGCACAGCTTGTGGGATCCCAACGTTACCGTCTCGTCAAGTGCGGAGCGCTCTCGGTGAAAACTCTAAACGTGCAAGCTGAAGGCTTACTGAAGGCGTTGGAAGCGCTATGTGTTGTGGCCAACATTGCCGTTGCAACCGCGACGCCACGACCGTTGGCACAACAGGTGCAACGCTGCCGCGTCAGAGTCAGTGATTCTTTGCGCCAACTGTTCGGTTTACCACATGGCGAGCCATCCCGTTTCGTGCAGGATTGAAAATCCGCTACATCCATAGAGGTTGGGGCCGCGCCTTGACGCCCGTTCCACGCGGGCACACGAGGTATTGTCCTTCGACAAGAAAATTCAAAAACCGGGGAACAGAGATGCACACACACTACGACAACCTGAAGGTGGCGCCCAACGCCCCTCTGCCCGTCATCAAGGCGGCGTACCGGGTGCTATGCCAGCAGTATCACCCTGACCGCAATGACTCCCCGGACGCGACGCGGATCATGTCGATCCTCAACGACGCATGGACTGTACTCAGCGACGAGACCAAGCGCGCGGAGTATGACCGTCAGCTCGCCGCAGAGGCGGCTAAGGACCATTTCAGCGGGCCTACGAGCACGCCGCTGCGCAAGCCGCTATATGCAGTGCGTGAAATGCGCGGCGAAGGAGCGCGCTGGCGTCAGGCTGTCCAAGCCGCACGCCAGCGTAGCGAAGCGAAAGCGCCGGCGGAAAAAGCCGCGCATCGGCGTCGTGGTGTAGGGAAGCAATGGAAGGTACCGGCTCTATTGTGGCTTGCGTTACCGGTCCTGTTGGCCGTGGCGCTTTCGGTGTTCGGCTCTTCGTAGCGCGATGATTGTTTTCCCATAGGACCGGGGCCACCATGACCGACATTCGCCCGCGCCGTCACTCGCACGTGCAGGCGTCGGCTCTTTCCAGGAAACGGCCTGTCAATTCACGAGATCGAACGAGTCTTCATCCGCCATCGCGGACTCCTTCGTCCGGCGCCGATCCCTGGTTCCCGCGTGTGTTTCATGGCCTACTCATTTTGAAAGAGTCAGGCCATTTTTTCTGCTATGCACGTCTCAGCGGTGACCGGCTATTTGCCGTCTTGTGACTCTTATTATTTACGAGCCTCTTTTGCAGAGGTATGTGGTGCGCGACACATAGTGATTCCCGCGCCTTCAGAAAACCTTCAGCTTCCGCGTTTAGAGTTTTCATTCAGAAAGCCCTACCCGGTAACCCCGTTGCTGCATGGCCTGTCGTGAGGCCATCGTGGAACTACGTGCCGTCGGCGTCGCTCGCGCATCCCTTATCCCTAGTCTAGAGAATTCTAAAACAATCTTCTGAGGTTTTTGATGACTGTCAGAAACCAGATGAGCGCTGTCGTTTCGCCATTGCATCTGTGGGGTGTTTGGCTTATTGCGACTATCGTTGCATCTGTGCCATTCCTCACCACGTCAGTTCCTCCTCTTGGGCAACATTTCTACAATATCGTCCGGGTCGACATCCTTTCTCATCCGGCATCGTATGTTAGAAATTTCGTCGTTCAGTGGGATGTGTTGCCTGACCTTGCCATGGACCTGGCCGTCCCGTGGTTCACGAAGTTCATACCGGTAGAGTGGGCCACGTGGCTGTTTACCCTCGTCGAACTCGGGCTACTGACGTCGGGCTGCCTGGTGCTGAGTCGTGTTGCCAATGGCCGCTGGTCATGGTTACCGTTTATCAGCTTCCTGCTGCTCTATAACTGGATACTGATACGCGGCTACGACAACTTTCTGTTTGGTCTTGGCGTTTGCTTTTGGGCGATCGCCGCGCATGTGGCGTTGCGCAGGTCCACCCTCGCGCGGATCCTGGTCTCGTGCTGCAGTGCTCTTGTTATCTATTTTTGCCATCTGTTTCCGCTCGCCGTTTTCGCTCTGATCACCGGCACGTGGGAACTTGGCTGTCTTCTTCAAGAGAGGAAGCGCTCGATTCATTCACTGGCTCGCCACGCGGCCGCGAGCATTATTCCGTTGCTGCTTCCCTTTGCACTGTTGGTCCACAGCAGCACCGGCGGCCTTCATGGGGCAACCAACTTCGGCCTTTTCCGCGTACTCTCGAAGATCGCTTACTGCCTCGATGTCCTGTCGGTGGGCAACCGCGTAGCCGATGTGGCGATCGTGGCGGGGTTGGGTCTGTTCGTGGTCACTGGTCTCGTGAAAAGATGGTGGACGTGCGAGCCGGAGTTCCGGATAACCGTGTTCGCACTTCCGCTAGTAGTCCTGCTCGCACCGTTTGACGCGTTTGCTTCCTACGGGGTGATCGAGCGATGTGGGCTCAGTTTCGCGTTTTTGCTGACCGCGCTGGTTGGCGTAAAACCATCGGTGGCGCCACGTCTTCAACGTATCGGCGCGCTCATGCTCACGCTTGTCTTTGTCTTGCGGATTGCGACCGTGACCGAGGACTGGCGGGGCGGCCGGCCCGTCATTCAGGCTTACCGCAGTACGTTCGCGTCTCTGAAGGCTGGTTCCGTCCTGTTCCAGTACAAGCAGGACACCGCGTACCCGTCTCCATGGAAGGACCCCCACCGCTGGAACCCGTATCTGGACAAGGTGGTGGCGCTCGCAACAGTGGATGGCGTGCTCGTGCCGGATTTGTATCTCAAAGCGGGGCAACAACCGGTGCTCTACCGGAGCGAGAACGTAGCCCTGAGGCAGTTCCAGGATGAAAGCTCTAACCGGGACCCGGATTTCGAAGCAAATGGCGAGATGTTGCGCGCGTGGTCGACTGCACTGCTGGATCGTTTTCCGGACCTTCAAAGCCGGTTCACGGCGGTCTATCTTGCGGTGTTCGACCCGTACCGGCGCCTGCCCGAGACCCTTGATGGTTGGCAACTCGTTGCGACTTTACCCGAGCATCGGCTCTATGAACTGCGTCCCCGTTGAGATCAACTACTGATGTTGGACGAGCACGACGCATGAGAAATGCACGGTGTCGACAAGGCATCATCCATTGCAACGTCTTTGGCTCCGTTAAAAGCCTTCATCGTTGCAAGGCTGCGTTGGCTGCCTCCGTGAAAGGCTGAAGATTCGGCATTTATCTGTAGAACAATAATCTGGCTTCGAAAGCGTGTGAGGGCATATAAGCGAAACGAGAGGGTGGTCTTGAAATGAGTGACGTAAGCGTTCCCCTGTGCGTGGATCTCGACGGGACCCTAACCTCGACGGATTTGCTTGCCGAGTCGTTCCTGATGCTCGTCAAGAAAAATCCCATGTACTTATTTGCTTGCATCGTTTGGCTATTGAAGGGCAAAGCCTGCCTGAAGGCCGAAATTGCGAAGCGCATCTCGATCGACGTGTCGGTTTTACCTTACAACACGAGTTTCGTCAGCTATTTGCGCGACCAACGTAAAAGCGGGAGAGATCTTTATCTTTGTACGGCGTCCAATCAACAACTCGCTGATCAGATCGCCAGTCATTTCGGTTTCTTCAGCGGCGTGCTAGCCAGTGATGAAGTCCGCAATCTCAAGGGCAGTCAGAAGGGCTGTGTGCTAACTGACCACTTCGGTCATCGCGGTTTTGATTATTGCGGTAACGAACTAGCGGATTTGCCGGTCTGGAAGCAGGCGCGTGGGGCGATCGTGGTAGGCGATCACCGCATCGCGGCTGCGGCAGAGAAGGTCAACGAGGTCATCCTCATTTTTGAAGAAAAGCGTTCACTTTGGCGGCTGGTCGCCAAAGAGATGCGTGTCTATCAGTGGGTGAAGAACCTGCTGATCTTCGTGCCGCTTCTCGCGTCACACCGTTTCACTGATCTGCCGACGGTGCTGGCGGAAGTGACCGCCTTCTTTTCTTTCAGCTTTTGTGCGTCAGCCGGCTATCTGCTGAACGACATGCTCGACCTGAATGCCGATCGCCGCCATCCGAACAAAAAGCATCGCCCGTTCGCCTCGGGCCAACTCTCGCTCACATTCGGAATGATGCTCACGGTGACGCTTCTGATCGCGTCGGCCGCACTGGCGTCTCGATTGGACCCGCTGTTCGGTGTGGTATTGGCCGGCTATTTCGTCGCCACGCTGCTGTATTCGTTCAAGCTCAAGCGCCTCGTGCTCGTGGATGTCTTTGCTCTTGCCGCGCTCTACACGAGCCGCATCATAGCGGGCGGTACAGCTGGAGATATTGTCTTGTCCGACTGGCTCATCCTGTTCTCAGTGATGATGTTTCTGAGCCTTGCCATGGTAAAGCGCTATACCGAACTCGATGCGCTACTTCGCCATGGTGAGGCGTCCGCCTCGGGACGTGGCTATGACACGCACGATTTGGGCATTCTGCGTTCGTTCGGAACAGCTTCGGGATATGTTGCGGTGCTGATCCTTGCGCTTTACCTGAACTCTTCAGATGTCCACGCTCTCTATCGCCATCCCCACGCGTTGTGGGTGCTCTTCGGCTTGCTGCTGTATTGGATAAGTCGGGCGTGGATGCTTGCGTTCCGCGGTGAGATGCATGACGACCCTATTGTCTATGCAGTCAGGAACCGCTTTAGCCTGCTCGTCATTTTCCTGTGTGTGGTGACAGTTGTGGTGGCTGTGTAACCCGATTACCTGCTCACCGTTTCATACATCGCGCTTCTGTCAGTGGGTTCTCGTCGCGCGCTCGCGAGCCGAAGAGTCGGGGGACAGATGGTGTGGCAGCGGGAGCATCGAGCGCGTTGACACCTTGGCGCTTCGCCATCGCGTGCGTGTCTACCTGGGATTGCCCTGGGAAGGGCAATCCTGCTACTTCGGGTGCTGCAAATTCCTGGCTCAGGCCTTGCCCCATCGCGCTTTCGGCTTGCCGGGCGCGATTGTTTGCGTTTTGCAAACGTCATATTCGCCGCTTTCTCGGACACACTGCGCTGGACTGCCGATATCGTTTGAGCGTCGGCGGTCGATGCCAAAGCGGATCGGTAACCCGATGAATGGTGATGGCGCTCGCGAACGCCGTTCGAGGAGGGTTCCGGGCGCGTCGTGCGAACGCGCGAGCTTGCGTGCAGGAGACATCCATGAGAGAACAGACGAATACGAAAGACTGGCGCGGCATGGAGCAATTCGGCGTGCCACCTGCAGGTAAGCCGGGGCTCTCGTACTGGCGATCCAGCACGAGACCTTACACGCTCGATTACACGACGACCTCCGACACGATCTGCCTGGTCTTCGGGCACATCGTTACGCAAACCCGGTATGGCGACGAGCCGGCGAAGCCGCTCGCTTTCCGCCCGGAGACGGCGGCGTTCCACCCGCGCGGTTGCCGCTTGCGGGTGGATGCCACGAACGTCAGCGGGGGCTTCGTTGCGTTCAGCTGTGCGGATGCGGTCGAACGCGGCGTGAGCCGCAATACGATGACGCCGCTTCGGTACTCAGGCAATCGGGAAAACATCGATGTTGAAGGTGTCCGGCATCTGACCCGTTACGCACGCGCCCGATTGATGGGCGTGATGCAACCCGATCCGTGGGAAATGCAGTGCCTTTCCACCCTCGTCTATCTCGAGGTCGAGCAGGCGCTGAGCCGCCCTCCCGGTCGCCGGCTCCCAAAGCTCACCGACGTGAAGTTCGATCGACTCGAAGCCTATATTCGTGAGCATCTCGATTCCACGATCACGTGTGCCGATCTCGCGCGCGAACTCGACCTGCCGCTGCGTTCGGTTTTCGACGCCGTAAAGGCTCGCACGGGCCAGTCCTTATATCGACTCGTGATAGAACGTCGTCTCGACGCGGCCATGCACCTGCTTCGCGAAAGCGACATTCCCATCTGCGACGTGGCAGCGGCCTGCGGATTTGCCTCGCAACAGCATATGACGGCGTTGTTCTCACAGCGGCGAGCAACGACACCGCGCCGCGTGAGGGTCAGTCAAACAGGAGATAGATGAGAGTGCTTTACGGTCAATCGCGCGCGTTCAACCAGTCATAGCGAGCCGTGTCCCGGCCCGCGTAATCCGGGTCGAGATAGATATAGACGCGCTGGATTTTCCAATCCCGGATCTCGAACACGTCGCACCAGTTTCCGGCACCCCATGCGGGGACGCCGGCGCGCCAGGAGCCGTCGCGGTGCTCGCCGTGACTTGTGCCTTCGCAAACGATCACGTCGCTACCGGAGAATATCCAGTTGAAATGCGCGTAGTGATGTGAGATCGACTTCAGCGTGCGTCCGACGTCGCCAAAGAGTTTGCCGATCTGATCCTTGCCGTTGGCCACTCCCCATTTGGGAAAGAATACCAGGGCATCCTCAGCGAACAGGTCGAGGATGCTCCCTCCCGTTGAGGTTACGCCGCCATTGTCGAATGCCTTCAAATATTCGATTGCGACGGATTTCCGTTGCTCGTCGGTCATTGTTTGCATGGTCAGTGCCACGGTCTTCTCCATGTGATATTGATGTGCGAGGGTGCAGCGCGCGTTGCTTGCCGATCAATGCGCAACAGTTTGGACAGGGCGTTCAGCATGGGCGCTACGTGCCGCGAGATAGGCGAACGCCAGTATCGGCCCGAGCGTGGCACCGCCTGCCCAATAGGCACGTGCGGACGGCGATGCAACACAGTTGCCGACGCCGTAAAGGTGCGCGATTGGCGTTCCGTCGTGATCGAGCACTTGCCCGTGGCGGTTCGTCACCGGTCCGCCTTTGGTGTCGAGATTGCCGCCGGTCAGAAGTGTCGCGTAGTAGGGGCCAGCATCGCTAATCGGATACATCGTTGGGTTGGGCGCGGCAGGGTTGGTCGCAGCAGGGCCGTTGAACAGCACTTCGACCGGCCGTTCGCCGCGATGGTAGTCGAGATCACGGCCAGCCCGGGCGAATCCATTGAAGCGCTCGACCGTCGCGGGCAGATTCGCCTCGAAGTCTTCAGCGAAGTGCAGATTGCCGATCTGCGGGGCAAGCTCGGCCACGCGTGAGCGGATGTTGCGCGCAAGTTCTGCCAGTGTCTCGGCTTTGATTACATGGGCGTCATCGGTGCCCGGCGGCACGATGAAGCGTCCGTATTCGGCACTGGCGCTGTGCTGCTGGCTTCGTGCGTCCCAGATGGCGGCGAGCACCAGATTCGGATATGACGAGCTGGCGGGATCCCAGCTAAAGAATGCTTGCGCTGCTTCGTTGTACGCGAGCTTCTCGTTGGTGACGCGTTGGCCGTGCTGGTTCACATAGATCATCGAGTCGCCCGAAGCCGAGAATGTACCGACGAGGTTCGGATCATCGCGCAGGGCCTTCTCGAGAACGATGGGACACATCCAGGCATAGTTCATATTCCTAAGTTCGGCACCCGCAGCCGTGCCGATCCGCACGAAGTCGCCTTCATTGGAGCGGGCGGCGCAACCGCCGAACACCGGGGCGCTGAGAAAGTTCTTGCGCATCGTTTTATTGTGCGTAAAACCGCCAGAGCAAAATATGACGGCCTTGCGCGCGTTGAATACCGTCGATCCCGATTCGCCGAGCTGGGCTTCGACACCGGTTACGGTGCCATCTTCGTCGGTCAGCAAACGCTGCACGCGGCAACTGGTCCTCACTTCCACGCCGGCCTTGCGAGCTGCCTCCAGCATCGACCGGACGGCCACGGCGCCACCATCTGACATCGAATCGCAAGCGCCCTTCGGTAGCAGTACCCGCCCACGCGGTGCCTTGTCTTCGGGTAATTCCGCCCAATAGTCCGTGACGTCGGGGCAATGGCGGTATTCGAGGGCACCATGCTGCGCGAGGAGTTCGGCTGCAACGGTGGCGTTGTCGTAGATCGCCTCGCACATGTCGTATTCCCACGCTGTCATGCCGAAACGCGGGAGATCGGGGCTATAGGTTTCCGGGCGGGAGAGCCGCGCCATGTAGCGCAGGCAATCTTCCTTCTGATCTTCGATGCCCATTTCGCGCATCGCGCGATTGTTGGGTACCCAGTACCAGAAGGCGGCCTTGCGTGCGGTGCCGCCGACTTCCGGTGCCTTCTCGAGGAGCAACACCTTGTTGTCCTGCCATGCGGCAAAGAGGGCACAGGCCAGACCGGCCGCGCCAGCGCCCACGATGACGATGTCGAACAGCTCGGTTGGCGCGTTGGCTTCGAGTGAAAGAGAAGTTGTGTGCGTACGGGTATTCACGGGGACGTCTCCTGATTATCGCTTTCGACCTGATCGAGTCAGGCTTGAAGGTCAGGTTAGGCCGTTCTGGATTCGTGTTCTTCCAGATTTCGGCGTTTTGCGTATTCGTGCATGGGATGAGCCGTTCGGCTCCCTCATTGGTCGGGGCGTGGGTAATGCTGGCTTTGTGCATGCGATTCCGTGACCAGACGACTCGTGAAGCGGGTCAGTATCGCATGGTGGACTTGGGCGGGTAGGTGTTCGGACGCTATGGAAGCTCCTTCGCCGCAACGCCAGCTTGCCTGGAAACAGCGGTCGTCAGACATCCGGCGCTCAGCGACATGAATTGGCTTTTTCGGCGGCCCAATTATTCATCTCCAGCGATCTGTGCCATCGGGGGCCGAACTGATAAAGACGATCGTGATGGGCCGGTTGTCGTAACGGAAAAAACGGCTCAAGCTAAGGTCATACGCCGCGCACTGACACCCGTGCCGATGAGCGAAGCTGACGAAGGGACAAGGGCATGAGCCTGGTCGATTATCAACTGATGGAAGTGGCAAGCGGCAAGGCCGTGAAGATGTGGACGCAGGGCGTCGCGATTGAGGAGGCGGCTCGCCAGCAACTGAGAAACACGGCCCGCATGCCGTTCGTGTTCAGGCACATTGCCGTGATGCCCGACGCGCACCTGGGCAAAGGGTCGACGATCGGCAGCGTGATTCCGACGCAAGGGGCGATCATCCCGGCGGCGGTAGGCGTCGACATCGGCTGCGGGATGATGGCGGTTCGCGCAACCCTGAAGGCCGCGGACCTGCCAGATTCGCTTTCCCGCGTACGCGGCGCGATCGAGCGCGCAGTGCCGCACGGCGGTGCGCCGGGGCGACGCGACCAGGGCGCATGGTCGCGTCCGCCGCCGGCCGTCGACGACGCCTGGAACCTGCTGGCGCCCAGTTTTCAACGCATTGTCGACAAGTATCCTTCCCTCGCGCGCACGAACAACCACACGCACGTCGGCACGCTCGGCACCGGCAACCACTTCATCGAGGTATGCCTCGACGGAGATGACTGCGTCTGGTTCATGCTGCACAGCGGATCGCGCGGCGTGGGCAACGCGCTCGGGAGCCTCTTCATCGAGCTCGCTCAGGCCGACATGCGTCAACACCTCGCAAATCTTCCGGATAAGGATCTCGCATACTTCAAGGAAGGCAGCCGGCACTTCGATGACTACGTGGAAGCGGTCGACTGGGCACAGCGGTACGCGCGCTGCAACCGTGAGGTCATGATGAATGCCGTGATCGACGCGGTGCGCGCGACTATCGGCAAACCCTTCACCATCGACGAGCGCGCGGTGAACTGCCACCACAATTACGTGCAGAAGGAGCGGCATTTCGGCGCCGACGTGTTCGTGACGCGTAAAGGGGCGGTGTCGGCGCGAGCGGGTGAGCTCGGCATCATTCCGGGTTCGATGGGCACGAAGAGCTTCATCGTGCGCGGTCTCGGCAACGAAGAGAGTTTCTGCTCATGCAGTCACGGCGCCGGGCGCGCGATGAGCCGGAAGGAGGCCAAACGGCGGTTCACGGTCCACGATCAGATCAGGGCGACGGCGCACGTCGAATGCCGAAAGGATGCGGGGGTCGTCGATGAAATTCCGATGGCCTATAAGGACATCGACGCCGTGATGGCCGCACAGCGGAGCCTGGTCGAGGTGGTTCATACGCTGCGGCAGGTGGTTTGCGTGAAGGGTTAGGCTCTGATCGGCTTGCGACGGTCAGTCAATTCATAGGAGATGGATATGGCAACGGCAATCATTACCCCGAGGAATAACGGTCCGCTTCACATCAAAGGTGATTTCACGATCACGACGCAAGGGGGCAGGCAGATTCAAGTCGAGAAAGATGAGGTCTGGCTCTGCCGTTGCGGGCACTCGACTAACAAGCCGTTTTGCGACGGATCGCATCGGAAGATGGACTTTCAGAGTGATCTGGATGAGGGGGCGGGTCAGCAATAGGGTTGCGCCGTCGCGGGACGAGCGTGAATGACTCTTTTCAGGGCCACCGAAGGACTCTTCCCGTTAAGCGTTGTCCAACGCCTGCCGGCGTGCGAGGTCGCGTACTCTTCAGGTTTGTCCAACGCCTGCCCGCATGTGCTGACGCGCGCTTGCGAGCCTGCGGACATGGGCATGCGTCGAACAAACCTGAAGAGCCACTACCCTTAGCACACCGGCCTGAATAACCGTTTCGTTCCGGTGACATGCCCTTGACGTCTCGACCGTGCGACCGACGCCCACGAGTCGGACCTCAGCCGTCCCCGCACAACCATCAAAGCATCAATTCGAAGCAGTCCGATTCACGCTGCTCGGCAATTCAACAAAATCCTCGGTCCTATCCAATGCCTTCAGCGCGTCGAGCAGCGGAGGAGGCGGACAGATCAGCTTGCGCTTTTCCAGGTCGAGCCAACCGCCCGCCGAGGTCACGCGGGCCATCAGCTTGCCGTTGAGAAGAAATTCATTGCGCAACAGCATACGGCTTCCATCGACGGACAGGCCAGCGAGCGCAAAGCTGACCACTACCCGATCAAGCAGGTGGATCTCGCGAAAATATTCGATCTGATCCTTCATCACCACGGGTCCGATGCGCAGCTTCGCGAACTCCGACACCGAGTAACCCTGTTTCGCGAAATACATCATTCGCGCATCCACCGACTTGTCGAGATAGGCGGTGTTGCGCATATGCGAGTTGAAATCGATATCGCCCCAGCCCGCGAAGAGTTCAACCTCGAACATGGTAAGACCTCACGATAAGCGTTGTGCGTGACACATTCATACCTGCATACGTCGAGGTGAACGGGGCTCGTCAGTGCGGCGACGAAAGCAGTTTGAAACGCTTCCACAGCTTCTTCAATGTCCGATGATCGGCAGCAACGCGTGACGCAAGAAAGCCGCGTGCGAAGGCCGCGCCCGAGGCCGCCTCCGGCGACGTCTGCAACAGCGACTTCAGAAGCTGATCGGCGACGACGGCATCGTTGCGCCAGCCGAGATCATCCTGAAGCGCGGTGAGCGCGCCGACATAGTGGCGGACGGCCTGCCGCGGGCACAGCGATGCGAAGAACTCGGTGGCGTATCGAACTTTCTTCGCGGCGATGCGGGCGCGATGACGACGGTGATCGTCGAGATCGGCCAAACCCTTGCCACGTTTGATCAGTATCTCGTGCCGGCGACGGAGGACATCGGCGGCGAATGGCTTCACCGGGCCGCTGATCGCATTGCGCTGTTCGTCGGACATCTCATCTTGCCAACCCTTCCGATTCAGCCACAGCGCGAACTGGAGCGCGAGCCGCGTGTAGCGGACCGACTCGACCGCGGCAGCCGCACGGTTCCGGTTGTCGACGGCAATCTGCTCGCATGCCTGCACGACGGGCCGGATCTCGTCCGCATTGCCGTTGGCGCAGGCTTGTTCGAGCGTCGATCCCGCAAGCACTTCCCAGTCGCGCGCGGCGCCGAGTTCCGAAGCAATCCAGCGCAATTCTTCGTCGCATCCGGCCGAGGCGGGGATGACCGTCGAAAACAGGTCGAGAGCCGAACGCAGGCGGCGAAGTCCCACGCGCATCTGATGGACGCTCGACGGATCGTGGCCCGACACGACGCCCCGTTCATTCGCGTGGACCTGGTCCAGACAGTTGCGCGCAATCGCGCAGAATGCATCCTCGATCGAATCGCGTTTGTTCAGGCGCACTGGTTGCGCTTTCACCGCTTCGCTGTGCTCGCCTACGAGCAACGCATATCCGATATCTGCCTTGCTGCGATGGTCGATGCGCAGTGGCACGGTGTCGAGCATTTCCAGCGCGACGCGGTACAGCGCATCGGGATCGCCCTGTTTCAATTCCAGTTCCACCGCGGCGATCTGCACCGACCCCGACTCTGCCTCGATCGTTCCTTCGTCGAGCGCAAGCTCGAGTTCGTCCCCGGACGGCTGGCGCAGCGCAAACGCCGATCGGTTGATCCGCGTGACGAACACCGGCCTCAGTCGGGCCGCAACGGTCTCGTCGCGAATCAGCTTCCCGCAGTCGCTGTCGTCGGAGATCGGGTCGCGCAGCAAGTTCAGATCGGGCGCGTCGCTATTTACCGGCATCTCGAACTCGTCCCTCTCGAAGAGGCCCGCCTTGGCCGACCCTTCGAGCTTCAGCGTCTGGATTTTCTCGTTGCCGACCGTGCGCACGCGCAGCGTCGCTCCGCATCGGTGAAACGAAAAATCGGGTGTGTCGAAATACGTGCTGGTCAGCAGGTGAGGCGTTCCCGCGGGATTTTCCGATTGCGCAAGTAGCGGCGCGTGACGCAATTGGTCGAGATCTTCGTTCGCCACGCGCAGCTTTAGCTCCCGTTCCATGCCGCCTCCGAAATGAACGCCAGACTGTCAGACTACACCGGATTCGTCGGGCCCCGTCGCGACCGATTGTCCCCAGTGGCTGCTCCGATAAAAGTTATGCACAGAAAAAGTGGATAAGACGGTGGACAAGCCCTGGGCGAATACGCGTGAGGATTTGATTGCGCGCGGATCTACTGCGATATGCCGCGAAATGACAAGGCTGGTGATGCCATTTTGCGGATCCCAATGAAAGCGAGTTGGATTTCGTGCGTCGGTGCCGATATTCGCTGATTCGATTTGAATACCAAAACCGGACGCTCATTACTCGGCAAACATATCGATTTCGCCGCTTCGCTAAAGATCCTTCAATACCCAGAGCTTTGTATCTCAAGCTGATTTCTGATCATAGGCTATCTGCGCTTCCTCAACTTTGTGCCCATGCGAAGCCGCCCATGTTACGAGGCTCGCAAATGGGTTTTGCAGTGAGCGTCCAAGCGGGGTAATCGAATATTCAACGGCGACCGGCGAAGACGCGATAACACGGCGATCGACCAGGCCATTTCTTTCCAGTCGCCGCAATGCTTCGGTCAGCGCCTTATGAGTGATCGGATCAAGGCGCCTTTTGATTGCGTTGAACCGCGATGGTTCTGCACACAGCACGGTCAGGATCAGGACGGACCATTTATTCGTGATCTGTTCAAGAGCAACACGCACTGCACCGAATTCAGCCAATGGAGATTCCGAATTTTGAAGCATGGCGGTTTCCTTCCGTATATCTAATCTATGGTCGGTGCGTAATTGACACCAAATATACGCGATGTATCTTTGTCTAGCTATCCATACAAGGGGTGATTCATGTTGAAGCTCGAAGGAAAAGTTGCCGTGGTGACCGGCGGCAATAGCGGTATTGGACTTGCCGTAGCTCGGCGCCTTGCCGAGGAAGGCGCCTATGTTTTTATCGCGGGTCGTCGGCAGACCCAGCTCGATGAAGCCGTTCGTGCGATTGGCGGCCGTGTCGAGGCGGTCCAGTGTGACGTGACGAAGGCGGACGATCTTGATCGGCTGTTCGAGACGGTGAAGGGAAAGTCGCGCGGCCTGGATATTCTCGTCGTCGCATCCGGTATCAGCGAGTTCGCGACGCTAGACACGACGACGGACGAGCATTTCGACAGGCTCTTCAGCGTAAACGTTCGTGGGCTGGTGTTCACCGTGCAGCGTGCCGTTCAGCAAATGGCGAACGGCAGCAGCATTGTGCTGATCGGGTCGATCGCCGCATCGGTAGGCAACCCGGGATTCGGGACATACTCCGCGACGAAAGCGGCGGTTCAATCTTACGCTCGCAGCTGGAGCAAAGAATTGGCCGGACGCGGAATTCGGATCAACGTGGTGAGTCCCGGCCCCATCGACACGCCCATGTTCGACAACGTAAGCGATGAAGTGCGGCGCACACTGACCAATCTGATTCCTATGAGTCGTCTGGGCACGCCTGAGGAAGTGGCGAATACCGTGCTGTTTCTTGCTTCGGCCGACAGCACCTTCGTCACGGGTGCGGAACTACGTGTCGACGGGGGCATGACCGCCTGACGCTTGCCTCGACGGAACGCCTTGGTTTGGGATTTGTAAGGCTCGGTTGACGTCGACTTGACGACATATAGGGCGCCTTGATTGGGAAATGATCATTTCCTATAATCGCGGCATGACTACACGCAAGCATGCTGCCAGACAGGCGCGCGCGCCGGGTCGTCCACGCGAATTCGACATGGACGTCGCGCTGGACGGCGCAATACGGATCTTTCGCGAGCGTGGTTATCAAGGGACGTCCCTTGGCGACCTCGGTGCCGCGATGGGGCTCACGGCCGGCAGTATCTACAAGGCATTCGACGATAAGCGGGCGGTATTCCTTGCCGCGCTCGAGCGCTACATCCGCCTGCGAAACGGCCAGCTAAAGAGCCTGCTCGACGCGCAGCAGACCGGCCGCGACAAGGTATGGGCCGTTCTGCAGTTTTATGCCGAGTCGGCAATCGGCGATGAGGGCAGGCGAGGCTGTCTCGTAGTCGGAAGCGCAGTCGACCTGCTGGCCTTCGATGACGAGGTCGCGGGTCATGTGGTTGCCGCTTTGCAGCGAACGGAGCGTCTGTTGCGCCGCCTGATCCGACTGGGCCAGACCGACGGCTCGATCGCGTCCGCCGTCGATCCGGACGCTACCGGTCGCGCTCTGCTGAGTCTGACGCAAGGATTCAGGGTCGTCGGCAAAGTAGGGCGATCCCGGGCACACATGACGGCGGCGGCGGATCAGGCCATGCGCCTACTGGACTAACAGCCGCAACACATAACATCGCATCAGCTAGGCGTGCTGCTCGCCAATTTAGGAAACATCTATTTCCTAATGCTGGGTGTCTCGTGCCGGACCTCCGTGCGCGCGCAGCATGCGGGAATAGCTCAGGCGATGCCCGCGTGCTGCACGACGATCCACGCGGACCACGCAAGCAACGCAACGCCAAGTGGCTTGCCGATGGACCTGCCCCAGCTGAAATTCTTCTCGGCCGACATGATCGCGCCCAGCGCCAGCATCCAGCCGACGCTGCCTGTGCCGACCGCGAACATCAGCAGCATCAGCGCCCAACAGCAGCCGATGCAGAATGCGCCGTGATCGATGCCGAGCAGAAAGCTCTCGCGGCGCGCGCTCCTGCCGCGCCAATGCTCGGTGATGAACATCAGCGGCGAGCGGCATTTTTCGAGGCATCGATGCTTGAGGCTGCTGAACTGATAGAGGCCCGCCAGCGCGACGAGCGCGGCGCCGATCAGCCAGCCGTAGGCAAGCACGTTCGGAGATCGGTCCGCGAGCTGGTGGAGCGCTGCGTCGAAAGCGTGCGCGACGATGCCGAACAGTGCCCACGCGGTTGCATAACCGACGATCAGAAGCGCCATCAGCGCGCGCCTGTTTTCGCGCGCGACGGTCATCCGCCGGAAGGTGTCGAAGAGCGGGAAGGCGGTCGGCAGCATCATCGCGGCGATCATCAGCAGCCAGGCGGCGCTGTGCAGCAACGCCGCAATCGTGAGGCTCGCGCCGGGCACCTCGCGGCATAGCGCGCCGACGAACGGCAGTTCGGTCCAGCTCGCGTGACGCAGATACCGCGCGTAGGGCCCCGCGTCCCACATCCACAACACGATCCACGCGCTGGTCGTCAATGCGACGAACAGCGGCGCGAACAGCCGCGGGCGTGCGAGCACCGTCACGACACGAAGCTGAACGATCCCTGAATGGCGTTATGTCCGCTCAATGCCAGGTCGATACCGAGCTTTTCATGCCGCAAGCGGAAAGAGGTCGCCTTGCCGACGAAGGCAGGGGATCCCGGTATCGTCGAAAAGATGCTTTCGACCAGTTTGGTCGGCTCGCCGGTCGGGCCGCGATAGGGCTCCAAATCGGCCTCGATGGTATCGCCGACCTTCATCCTGCCCTTGCCGTCGACGACCGTGTATTCGATCGACGCGCGTTCCACGGCGACGACTTCGCCGATCAACTTCACGAGTTCCGCGAGGGGGCCGCCGCGCTGGCCACTCTGCACGCTGACCAGCGCGTCGAATTGCGCGTCGCTCGCGCGCTCGTCGACGAACATCGCGACTCGCCAGCCGCCTTTCAGCACATTGCCGGGAATGAACGCCGCCAACGCCACCGTCAGGCCCGACACATCGACGCCGTCGATCGTGCCTTGCTCGTAGTGGTAAGCAAGCGCGCTGCGGCAAACGCCGTTATCGGGATCTTCTCCGATCCAGCACGGACACAGAACCTTGCATTCACACACCTCGAGGATGCTGCCCATCAGTTGATAGCTCATTCGCGCCTCCGCTGCCGGTTGGATCCGGCCGGGAAGAACCTCGCCGGACATTCTTTGTTGTAGGCGTTAGGCGGGCAGGAATCAAAGCGTTTGGGGCACTGCGAATGATTGAAGCGGCTTGCGCAGTCGGTGCTTTGGCAGCGCCGGGGGAGGCGGGGGGCGCATCGACGGATTCTGTAGTCAGTCTTATATAAGACATAAGACATTTGACCTTGAAGGGGTATTGCAATTAAAATCGCGATCGAAGCAGCAGTGCCCGGCACAGCTTGGAGTGCCTTAAAAGCCTTTCCCTGAAACGCAAATACCAGCAGGTCCCCCATGCTTGAAAACTTTCGTGCTCACGTGGCCGCACGCGCCGCGCTCGGCATTCCTCCCCTGCCGCTGACGGCTCAGCAGACCGCCGAGCTGGTTGAACTCCTGACGAACCCGCCCGCCGGCGAAGAGCAGACGCTGCTCGACCTGATCACCAACCGCGTGCCCGCCGGCGTTGACGAAGCCGCCCGCGTGAAGGCAGGTTTCCTCGCCGCCGTGGCCAAAGGCCAGACCGCCTGCGCGCTGATCTCGCGCGCCCGCGCGACCGAACTGCTCGGCACGATGCTGGGCGGCTACAACATCCAGCCGCTGATCGAATTGCTGTCCGACGCCGAAGTGGGCACGGTGGCCGCCGAGGCGCTGAAGAAGACCCTGCTGATGTTCGACCAGTTCCACGACGTCAAGGAACTGGCCGACAAGGGCAACGCCAATGCGAAGGCCGTGCTGCAAAGCTGGGCCGACGCGGAATGGTTCACGAGCCGTCCGGAAGTGCCGCAAAGCCTGACCATCACCGTCTTCAAGGTGACCGGCGAAACCAACACCGACGACCTGTCGCCGGCCCCGGATGCGACCACCCGTCCCGACATCCCGATGCACGCGCTGGCGATGCTGAAGAACGCGCGCCCCGGCATCACCCCGGAAGAAGACGGCAAGCGCGGCCCGATCAAGTTCATCGAATCGCTGAAGGAAAAGGGCCACCTGGTCGCCTACGTGGGCGACGTGGTCGGCACCGGCTCCTCGCGCAAGTCGGCCACCAACTCGGTGCTGTGGTTCACGGGCGAAGACATCCCCTTCATCCCGAACAAGCGCTTCGGCGGCGTGTGCCTCGGCGGCAAGATCGCCCCGATCTTCTACAACACGATGGAAGACGCCGGCGCGCTGCCGATCGAACTCGACGTGTCGCAGATGGAAATGGGCGACGTGGTCGAACTGCGCCCGTACGAAGGCAAAGCCCTGAAGAACGGCGAACTGATCGCCGAGTTCCAGGTCAAGTCCGACGTGCTGTTCGACGAAGTGCGCGCCGGCGGCCGCATTCCGCTGATCATCGGCCGCGGCCTGACCGCCAAGGCGCGTGAAGCGCTGGGCCTCGCGCCGTCGACGCTGTTCCGTCTGCCGCAGCAGCCGGCCAACAGCGGCAAGGGCTTCTCGCTGGCCCAGAAGATGGTCGGCCGCGCGTGCGGTCTGCCGGAAGGCCAGGGCGTCCGTCCGGGCACGTACTGCGAACCGAAGATGACCTCGGTCGGCTCGCAGGACACCACGGGCCCGATGACCCGCGACGAACTGAAGGACCTGGCGTGCCTCGGCTTCTCGGCCGATCTCGTCATGCAGTCGTTCTGCCACACCGCCGCTTATCCGAAGCCGGTGGACGTGAAGACCCACCAGACGCTGCCGAACTTCATCAGCAACCGTGGCGGCATCGCGCTGCGCCCGGGCGACGGCGTGATCCACTCGTGGCTGAACCGCATGCTGCTGCCCGACACCGTGGGCACCGGCGGCGACTCGCACACGCGTTTCCCGATCGGCATCAGCTTCCCGGCCGGTTCGGGTCTGGTCGCGTTCGCGGCCGCCACCGGCACGATGCCGCTGGACATGCCGGAATCGGTGCTGGTCCGCTTCAAGGGCAAGATGCAGCCGGGCGTGACCCTGCGCGACCTGGTCAACGCGATTCCGCTGTACGCGATCAAGCAAGGCACGCTGACGGTGGCCAAGCAAGGCAAGAAGAACATCTTCTCCGGCCGCATTCTCGAAATCGAAGGCCTGCCCGATCTGAAGGTCGAGCAAGCGTTCGAACTGTCGGATGCGTCGGCTGAGCGTTCGGCCGCCGGTTGCACGGTGCACCTGAACAAGGAACCGATCATCGAATACCTGAACAGCAACGTCACGCTGCTGAAGTGGATGATCGCCCAGGGCTACCAGGACCCGCGCAGCCTGCAGCGCCGCATCAAGGCGATGGAGCAGTGGCTGGCGGACCCGCAACTGCTGTCGCCGGATGCCGACGCCGAGTACGCAGCCGTCATCGAGATCGATCTCGCCGACATCCACGAGCCGATCGTGGCCTGCCCGAACGATCCGGACGACGTGAAGACGCTGTCGGACGTGGCCGGTGCGAAGATCGACGAAGTGTTCATCGGCTCGTGCATGACCAACATCGGTCACTTCCGTGCGGCGTCGAAGCTGCTGGAAGGCAAGCGCGACATCCCGGTCAAGCTGTGGGTGGCCCCGCCGACCAAGATGGATCAGAAGCAGCTGACCGAGGAAGGCCACTACGGCGTGTTCGGCACGGCCGGTGCACGTACCGAAATGCCGGGCTGCTCGCTGTGCATGGGCAACCAGGCACAGGTGCGTGAAGGCGCGACGGTCATGTCGACCTCGACCCGCAACTTCCCGAACCGCCTCGGCAAGAACACGAACGTGTACCTCGGCTCGGCGGAACTGGCGGCGATCTGCTCGCGTCTGGGCAAGATCCCGAGCAAGGAAGAGTACATGGCCGACATGGGCGTGCTGAACGCCAATGGCGACAAGATCTATCAATACATGAACTTCGACAAGATCGAAGACTTCAAGGAAGTCGCCGACTCCGTGACGATGTAAGTGTGCTATCGGGCTACGGCGTGTCGTTCTCGTCGTAGCGCCACGAAATGGCGCCGTGGGCTGAATGCCTGCGGCGCCATTTTTTTTTTTGCGGCGTTGGAATCTCAGGGCCTGGCCATAGTCGACCCGCACCGCAAGATAAATCCCGCGACCTGGTCCAACGCGTGTCGGGCGCTTGCAAGCTCGTCGGTCGAGCGCTGGAATACGTGATGAAGTCCCTCGTAGATTTCCAGTTGCACGGTGTTTCCCCGCTGCGCAGCGGCCGCCGCGTAGCGGCGCGCGTCGTCGAGCAGCAGTTCGTCCGTGCCGACCTGAATGGCGAGCGGCGGCAGATGCTCGGGCACGTGATACAGCGGCGATGCGCGTCGGTCTGCGGGATCGGCTGACCCAAGGTACGCGGCGGCGGCATCGGCGAGGATCGGCCGCGTCAGCACCAGGTCGCGGGTCTCTTCGCTGCGCGACGACGGGCCCGTCAACGCGAGATCAAGCCACGGCGAAAAAGTGGCGACGCAAGTAACGTTCATCGACGGGCCTCCATCAGCGCCCAGCGCCGCAAGCGCGAGCGCGCCGCCTGCCGAGTCGCCAACCAGCGCGATGTCGCGAATGCCCGACGTCGCCAGCCACCGCAGCGCTTCGACGGTGGCATCGTATGCCGCGGGAAACGGATGCTCGGGCGCAAGCGGGTAGTCGAGAACGAAGGTGTCGATGCCGGCACGCACCGCGATCTGACTCGCCAGGCCGCGATAGCCGGTGGCAGACCCGAGCACGAACGCGCCTCCATGCAGAAAGAGGATCGCGCGGCCGGCCACGGCGGATTCGGGCCGAACCCACCAACCCTTTACGTTCGCGCTGTCGACTCTTTCAAGATCGATGCCATCCGCTATCGGCGTTTGCGCCGTCATCGCGTCGTAGGCCTCGCGCATGGCGCCGCCGGATTCAGCAAAAAGCCGCTGGGTGCGGTCGAGCACCGAGATCGCCGCGTCGCGGTCGTCATCATTCAGGCGGTGCCGCATTTCGATCAGGTTGGTCTGCTGTACGTCGTTCATCGTTGATCCTTCGTTGGCTTGGCGGGTGGTCGATGGACAGACGATATCGATTCCGTGCAGCGTTCAGAAGAAGGTCGAACGGAATACAATCAATTCCATTCTGGAAGTTTTGGAGGCGTCGGATGGATCGGCTGGATGCGCTCAAACTTTTCATTCGGATCGTCGAGAGCGGGAGTTTCGCTGCGGCAGCGCGCGAAATGGGCGTGGGCCAACCGGCGGTCAGCAAGCAGATCGCGTCGCTCGAACGCCATCTCGGCGCTCAACTCGTGAGGCGCACGTCGCGCAGCATGACGCTGACCGAGACGGGACAATCGGTCTATGAAGCGGGTTTGCGCATCATTGGAGATTTCACGGAGCTCGAATCGTCCGTTGGGCGTGGCCAGCTGTCGCCGGCTGGGATGGTCCGGGTCACCGTGGCGCCGGTCTTTGGCCGGCTGTATGTGGTGCCGCACCTGCCGGCATTTTTCGCCAGCTTTCCGAACGTGTCGGTGGACCTGTCGGCAACCGAGCGGAACGTCAATCTGGTCGAGGATGGCTTCGACCTGTCGATCAAAAGCGGGCGGCTTGCCGACTCTTCGATGATTGCGAAGCATCTGGTGTCGAGTCCAGTCGTTGTCGTCGCAACGCCCGCTTACCTCGAAAAACACGGACGCCCTGAGCGACCGCAGGATCTCGCTCGACATGCCTGTGTCGTGTTCGCGCCGCTGCGCGAGCCGCGCGCGTGGCGCCTCGAAAACGTCGACGGTGCCGGCGTGCATGTGCCGTCCGGCAATTTTCACACGGGGGACGCGGAACAGATTCGCGCTGCCGTGCTCGCCCATATGGGACTGGTTCAAGCGCCGGCGTGGCTGTTTGCCCCGGAGATCGCGAGCGGTGCGGTCATCAGCGTGTTGCAGGATTTCGCGCCGGCGCCGATGCCCATTCACGCGGTTCATCCTTCAGGCCGACGATTGCCGACCAAGACTCGCGTATTTATCGATTTCGTGGCGGAGATCCTGACGGCTGATTCCGGCCCGGCCTTTGTCGCGGTCAGGACCTAACGAGTTCGGCATCGCTGCGCCGCCGGCCAATCCCAGGTCGACAAGGCTCGTCACCCGTCCGACAATGCTTGGCGAAACACGCTCGAACGGGCTGCGATCCCGGCGTCTTTTTCCAATGCGGCGAGGGTCCGGGCGGCCGTCCGCGATTTTTTTGATGCCACCTGTCCGTCAGCACGCGGCCCGCGCGTCATTGTGATGGCGGCCGATGCAATTCATCCGCCTCAACCCCATGACGGAGGCTCAAATGGAATACCTGTTGATGATCTACTCGGAAGAAAACGGCTGGAACAAGATGACCGACAGCGAGCGGCAGCAAGGCGTTGCCGCCTATCACGCGTACACCGAATCGCTGAAGAAAGCGGGGGCCCTGGTGGGCGCCAACCGGCTGCAGCACACGAGCACGGCCACCACGGTGCGTCTCGTCGACGGCAAGCCGCAGGTGCTCGATGGACCGTACTCCGATTCGAAGGAGCAACTCGCCGGCTACTACCTGATCGACGTGCCCAACCTCGACGCGGCGATGGCGTGGGCGTCGCGTTGTCCCGGCGCGGCGCACGGCGTGATGGAGGTGCGCCCGGTCTGGACCGCGCCCTACGAAGCGCCATCTGCATGAGTTCGTCCGGCGGCGCCCGAGGCGACGACGGCGCCGCGGGTTCGATTGCCGAGGCGGTCGCTCGCCGCAGCTACGGCAAGCTGGTCGCGTTGCTGGCCATGCGCACGCGCGACGTCGCCGCGGCCGAGGACGCGCTCGCCGACGCCTTCGCGGCGGCGCTCGCGGACTGGCCGGAACATGGCTGCCCCGCGAGTCCCGAAGCGTGGCTGATGACGGTCGCGCGCCGCCGGGCGATCGACGGCGCGCGTCATCGCCAGGTCGGCGACGTCGTAGCGAACCAGTTGATGATCCTCGCTGACGAGATCGACGAATGTGAGGCCGGCGCGCTGCCCGACCGGCGGCTCGCGCTGCTGCTCGCGTGCACGCACCCTGCGCTCGAGGCCGCGATTCGCACGCCGCTGATGCTGCAAGTGGTATTGGGACTGGAAGCGAAGACGATCGCGTCGGCGTTCCTGATGTCGCCCGCCGCGATGAGCAAACGCCTCGTGCGCGCGAAGACCAAGATCCGCGAAGCGGGCATTCCGTTCAGCGTGCCGGAGCGCGAGGAGTTGCCCGGCCGTCTCGACGCGGTGCTCGAAGCGGTCTATGCGGCATATGCGGAAGGTTGGACGGACCCGGTCGGCGGCGATACCGAGCGACGCGACCTCGCCGACGAGGCGCTGTATCTCGCGCAACTGCTCGTCGAGTTGCTTCCAGACGAACCGGAGACATTGGGCCTGCTCGCGCTGATGCTGTTTGCGCAGGCACGGCGCGATGCCCGACGCGATTCGGCTGGCGACTACGTGCCGCTGTCGGCCCAGGACCCTGCGACATGGAACGCGCCGATGATCGACGCCGCGAACGCACTGCTGAGGCGCGCCAACGCGTTCAACGCAATCGGGCGCTTTCAGCTGGAGGCCGCGCTGCAGTCGGCGCATGTGGATCGCTGCCGCACGCGTCGTCCGAACTGGGGCGAGATCGTGCAACTCTACGATGGGCTGCTCGCGATTGCAGCGTCGCCGGTGGTCGCCGTGAATCGCGCGCTCGCAGTGGCCGAACGCGACGGCCCGCAGGCGGCGCTCGATGCGCTGGCGCCGTATGCGGACGATCCGCGGCTGGCCGACTACCAGCCCTACTGGGCCGCCCGCGCGAATCTGCTCGCGCGTGTCGGCGCGACGGCGCAAGCACGCGACGCGTACGATCTGGCGATCGGCCTCGAGCGTGATCCGGCCGTGCGCCGGTTCCTGCAACGCAAGCGAATGGAGCTTGCAGCGGCGAGCAGCTAGCGGCGCCATCGTTCTCGAAGGGGCCGCGAGTCTATTCGTTATCTTCTGGATTCGTATGCCATTCGCACTGCCAGACCTGTCAGGACGCTTCCCATCAGCCAGCGCTGTACCAATAGCCACAGGGGGCGTCCTGATAGGAACGTCGATATCGATCCGGCCATCATCGCGATCAGCGCGTTCACCGCGAGGCTGATGGAAATCTGAACGCCGCCGAGCGCCAACGATTGGGTAAGAACACTGCCATGTCCAGGCGTAATGAACTGGGGCAGCAGAGACAGATACATGATGGCGATTTTGGGATTCGCGAGGTTAGTGATAAATCCCATGCTAAAGAGCTTTCGCGGAGTATCGACCGGTAAGTCGCGCACTGCGAACGCGGACCTTCCGCCCGGTTTGACGGCCTGCCAGGCGAGATAGAGAAGGTACAAAGCGCCGCCGAAGCGCAGCGTGTCATAGGCGTACGGGACCGCAAATATAAATGCGGTAATACCGAATGCCGCGCAGAGCATATAAAACACAAAACCCAGCGCAACGCCTCCCAGGGAAATGAGTCCCGCGCGTCTACCTTGGCAGATTGATCGTGAAATCAGATAAATCATGTTCGGCCCCGGCGTTAAAACCATTCCCAAGGCCACGAGGGCGAACATCAGCAAATGTGCTGGATCAGGCATAACCCATCTCCATGGATAGTAGGTAATGCCCAGGCGCGCGGCGGCTGTCGACCCCATGCTCCACGATAGTGCTCTATCTGTATGCGCCAGTCACATGGGAGCGAAGATTATTGCACACAAGAAAAATGCTTTGCGGTCGGAGGAACAGTCGCTCGCGCTTATATAAACATCTCGAACGGCTGAATCCGACCTCAAGAGAGGCTAACCGTCGACTGAAATCGCAGGCTGCATTTCGACTGCCACGTTGGCGTTCCTTTTAAATGGAACCACCGCCAGCACCGATGCAAGTACCATCAGACCTCCGCCAAACCATGCCGAGCTGGAGAGATGCTCACCGAGCCAGATGTATGCGAAAAGCGCACCGAACGCGGGCTCGCTTCCCATCAGCAAAGCGACGCGCGTTGGGTTGCTGCGCTTGACGGCAAAGTTCTGTGCGAAGAATGCGAACAACGTACAGGCGAGCACGAGATAAGCGATGCTCGCCCAGAACTCACCGTGCCCACTGAGCGACGGCAGCGCAGCCCAATGTCGTGACGGCAACACGAACGCCGCGAGGACACTGCCCAGTGCGACGACGCCTGCCTGCACAGCCGTCACCGACAGCGGGGCAAGTTCCGATTCGCGCATCACACGTTTGGTCACGCAAACCATCAGCGCACGCAGCAACGCGGCCAGAAGTATCAGCGCGTCGCCTGCGGTCGGAATGATCACGCCGCCGCTCACAAACGCGGCGCCCGTTAGCGACAGGCCCACGGCGATCCATTCGCCGCTCGACGGCTTGCGCCGTAGCAACACCCATTCGACCAGCGGCGTCAGCGCGACACACAGACTGATCAGGAACGCCGCATTTGACGCCTGTGTGTGCGCTATGCCGAATGTCTCGGCCAGAAAGATGCTGAGCAGGATCACGCTGGAGCCGAGCACACCCACCAGGGCGGACGCTTTGACGTGCCGGAGCGAGCGCAACGCCGGCGACAACACGACGAACGTCAGCCCGAAGCGCAACGCCAGCAGACCAAGCACGGGATAGATCGCGAGTGCGCCTTTCACGACCCCATAACTCGTGCCCCACACCATCGCGACCGCAAGCAGCATGAGGTCGGATATCCATAACGCGTTCTTAGGCTTCGACATGACGGACCTTCAGTTTTCAATCGGACGGCCCATTGTCGGATATTGCATTGAAAACTATAATCCAGCGCGGCGGAACATCTTTTATGTTTGAAATGCACAAATGCGTGCTGCGGGTGCGAGGATCGCGATGAATCCCAATGAACTCTTTGCGTTGCTACCCGATATGGCGATGTTTGCGAGGGTCGTCGACGCCGGCAACTTTTCCATTGCGGCGCGGCAGCTTGGCAGCACGCCCTCGACCGTGAGCCGGCAGATCAAGCGTCTCGAGGATTCGCTCGGCACGCGGTTGCTGGAGCGCTCGACCCGCAGCATCCGTTTGACGGATTCGGGCGCGCAGATATACCGGTATTGCCGGGATATGATCGGCGCAGCGTCTGGCGCCGTCGACGTCGCCGGACAAGGGCTGGGCGATCCGCGAGGCAAGGTCAGCATCAGCGCGCCGATTTCGTTTGCGCGATCCGTCATCCATCCGCTTGTGCCCGAATTTCTGCGCAAGTGGCCCGACGTGGATGTCCAACTGGTCTTTGCCGACCACGAAGTCGATCCACTCCGTGACGATGTCGATCTGGTGATCCGACTCACGCGTTCGCCTCCGCAAGGCCTTGCCGCCCGGCAACTCGGAGCGGTCAGATGGGTGCTGTGCGCGTCGCCTGCCTATCTCGCGGAACGAGGCACGCCGGCCGAGCCGCGCGACCTCGCGCGGCATGCATGCATGTATCTGGGCGAGACGGTCGACGACAATCGATGGCATTTCCGCCGCGGCTCTGAAACCCAGTCGGTCGAAGTGAAGGGGCGCTACATCGCCAACGATACGAGCGCTCGACTGGATGCCGCGCTGCATGGACTCGGCATTGCGAACTTGCCCGATTTTGTCGCGGCGCAGGCGATTTCCGGGGGTGGCATCGTCCGGGTGCTGAGCGACTGGGAGTTCGAAGCGCGTCCCTATATGGGACCGGTCTGGCTGCTTTATCCGCCGAATCGATTTTTACCGTCGCGAGCACGTGCGCTCATCGATTACCTGGTGAGCCACCTGCACGATGCGGACGCCGGATGACGAATCGCGGAATTCGGCTTAAGTTGCGTCACTCGTCAGATTAGTATGCATTCTTCAATCGACATTCGGGAGAAGCTTCAATGGCATCCAGCAAAACTCTGCTCATCACCGGGGTCAGCAGCGGCTTTGGCCGCGCGCTCGCACAGGAAGCGCTGGCGGTGGGTCACAAGGTCGTCGGTACGGTGAGAAGTGACGAGGCAAAGCGGGAATTCGAGTCGGCATTCGCGAATGCCGCGTGGGCGCGTGTGCTCGACGTGACCGACTTCGACGCGATCGACGGCGTCGTGGCGGAAATCGAGGCCAGCGTCGGACCAGTCGATGTGCTGGTCAACAATGCCGGCTACGGCCACGAGGGCATCATGGAGGAGTCGCCGCTCTCGGAAATGCGCCGACAGTTCGATGTAAACGTATTTGGTGCGGTCGCCATGATGAAGGCCGTCCTGCCTTTCATGCGTAAGCGCCGCCGCGGCCACATTCTGAATATCACCTCGATGGGCGGCTACATCACGATGCCGGGAATCGCCTATTACTGCGGGAGCAAGTTTGCGTTGGAGGGCATCTCCGAGGCGCTTGGCAAAGAGGTCAAGTCCTTCGGTATTGCCGTGACGGCCGTGGCGCCGGGCTCATTCCGCACTGATTGGGCTGGTCGCTCGATGACGCGGACCCCTCGCTCGATTCCGGACTACGACGAGATTTTCAATCCCGTCCGCCAGGCCCGCGAGCAAAAAAGCGGCAAGCAATTGGGAGATCCCAGCAAAGCGGCGCGCGCCATGCTGAGCGCCATCGCAGCGGATCATCCGCCCACGCATCTTTTGCTCGGTAGCGACGCACTCGGGCTCGTTCGAGACAAGTTATCGGCATTGAACGCGGAAATCGGTGCGTGGGAGGCGACCACCGTGTCGACGGATGGCTGATGACGGCCGCGGCGGAGAGTCTTTCGTGTTTCAAATCCGCTCGGCAAAGAAGCGCAGTACCATGAGAAACGAATCGAACGCCGGGCACATCCGTGCCCGAACGTGTAGCACCTCGCTAGCCAGGGGGCCTGCCATGATCGTTTATCACACCGTACCCGATTCTTCGGTCATCGAAATATCCGTCGAAGGCAAGATCACCGACCACGAACTGCGCGAAGCCATCGAGCGCATGCGTGGTGATCTCGAACTGAACGGTAAGACCCGCGTACTTGAACGCATTGAGCATTTCAGCGGCATCGAGCCGAAGGCGGTGTGGACCGACCTGACGCTCGGCGTCCCGCTCGCCCGCAAGGTCACGCGCGCCGCCGTGGTGGCCGACGCACGCTGGATTCACGCCTCGATGCATCTGGCGCGGTTTTTTACCAAGGCTGAAATCAAGGCGTTTCGCGTCGACGAGCTGGAACTGGCGCGAGCGTGGATCAATGCGTGAAGGTCGCCTGCAGCCGGGGGTATCGGGCAAAGGCCGGCCATGAAGAGTTAGCTGCGTCCCTAACGCGAATGACGGCTGACTCTATAAAACCGGCCCATCGCGCTTCACGTCTGCGACCCTCTTCAAGGAGCTTCGCAGACGGACGTCGTCCCCGATGGGCGCTCTCGTCTGAATCATGCAAAATGTTCGGCATCCAAGATGCGGAGGCGGGCCCGTGGGCGTTAATTTCGACCTGAATGACTTGCAGGCATTTCGTGCGGTGGTGGAGCTGGGAAGCTTCCGAAAGGCCGCCGAGGCGGTCAGTATTTCCCAACCGGCCTTGAGTCGTAGGATCGAAAAGCTCGAGGAGGCGCTCGGCGTGCGTCTCTTCGAGCGCACCACGCGCAGCGTCACGCTCACCACCGTCGGCCGTGTGTTCGCCCCGAGCGCGGAGCAACTGCTTGATGATCTCGACGTCGCGCTGCTCGGCATCCGCGATGTTTCGTCGAGCCGCCTGGGTCATGTGACCATCGCATGCGTGCCTTCGGTGGCCTACTACTTTCTGCCGAACGTCATCGCAAGCTATCATCGCCGCTTTCCACGCATCAGGGTCAAGCTGCTGGATTCGAGCGCGAACGAGGTGCTTGGCGCAGTCATCAGCGGCGAGGCTGATTTCGGCGTGAGCTTTATGGGCAGCCAGGAGTCGGATCTCGAGTTCAAGGTGCTGCTGCAGGAGCGGTTTGTTGCTGCCTGCCGCCGTGACCATCCTTTTGCGCGCAAGAAGCGCGTGACCTGGAACGAGCTTTACGAGCACGAGTACGTCTCGGTGGACAAGACTTCCGGTAACCGCCTGTTGCTCGACCAGGCGCTCTCGGCCGTGGCGCCGCGCGTGCCGAGCGTCTGCGAGACGCGTCATGTCACAACCATGCTTGGGTTGATCGAAGCGGGGCTGGGTGTCGCCGCGGTGCCGTCGATGGCTATGCCCGGACATGACCATCCCATCCTCACGAGCGTGCCGCTGGTCGAACCTGTGGTGAAACGACGCGTGGGAATCGTGACACGTCGCGGACGACCGCTCACACCGGCCGCGCAGGAGTTTCACCGGACCATCATCGAGATGAAGCGCGGCGGCGTCGCAGGCAGCGATGCCGTGGGCGATCACGTGACGACAAAAGAGAAGACGAGAAGGAAGTCCGCATCGTGAGGTTGGCAAGATGGCGTGTCCGGCAGCGGACTGGTCGCGCTCGTCGCGACGCTCACCGTGATTCCGGATTTGCCCGTTGCCGGCGTGGCGCTACTGGTGGGCATCGACCGCTTCATGTCCGAGGCACGTGCCCTTACGAGCGTAATCAGCAACGCCTGCGCAGTGATCTTCGTTTCGTTGTGGGGAGGCGCGTGCGATCGTGCACGTCTCGCGCAGATGCTCAGGGCGGCCGAGCCAGACCGCCCCGACGGTGCCAATCACCCCGCGACGGATACCCCGCGTGACGGGAAGGCTGCCTGAGGTAAGGCCTATCCTGGTTCTGCCTCAATGCGCGGAGACCGAATCGAGCCCGGTCGATTTCACATCTGCTTGTACATCGGGTGAAGCGAGATAGTCGAGGAGCGCCTTCGCTTCCTTTGGATGCTGCGCACCGACGGGGATGCCGGCGGCGAAGCGCGTGACAGACTGCAGAGACTCGGGAATCTTGCCGACGAAGGTCGCGCCCGGGACGGGCAGCAGTTCGCTCACCTGCTGGAAGCCGATTTCGTAATCACCATTCGCCACCACCGATGCCACTGGAACCCGCGGGATCATCTTTGCCTTCGACCTGATCTGATCCTCGATGCCGAGCTTTTTGAACAACTCTCGCTCGATATAGACGCCGCTCGCACTGTCCGAGTAGGCGATCGACTTCGCATGCAGCAGGGTCTGCCTGAGGCTTTCGGCCGAGCCGATGTCGGGCTGCGCCGCACCTTCGCGCACGACCATGCCGATGCGCGAATCGGCCAGCTCGACCCGCGATCCGGGGATGACCTTGCCTTGCTTGATCAGCTCGTCGAGTGCGTAGCCGACCATGATGACGGCGTCCGCAGGCTCGCCACGCTCGAGCCTGTTGGGGATCGCTTCGGGCGATTTGCCCATCGACGGGCCGAGCGCGGTGTCTAGTGTATTGCCCGTTTGCGACGCGAACCTGGGGCCGAGCACCTTGTACGCGGCGGTGAAGCCGCCCGAGCTCATGACGTGCAGGTCGGCGGCCTGCACGTTCGCCGCAGCGGCCGAGGTTGCGACGAGCGCTGTCGCGCAAAGTTTCAGAAGCAGGTTTCTCATGATCGTGGTCGTGCGTGGTTGCGATGGGTGCGGGAGCATGCGGGACGGAGGACGCGCTTCAGTGCGCCGGAGTCAGCGTCACTGCACGGCGGCGATAGAGCGCGAACGTCGCCAGAAGGGCGCATGCTGCTGCGAAGCTCATCCAGTAGCCGGGTGCGGCCTTGTCGCCGGTCATGTGAATGAGAGCCGTCGAGATCGCGGGCGTGAAGCCTCCGAACACGGCTGTAGCGAGGCTGTAGGCGAGCGAGAAGCCTGCAACGCGTACCTGCACCGGCATCACTTCCGTGAGCGCGACAACCATCGCGCCGTTATAGATGCCGTACATGAACGAGAGCCAAAGGAGGACGAGCAGCATGTTGACGAAGCTCGGCGCGTGAGCAAGCAGCGACAGTGCCGGGTATGCGGTCGCGATGGCTAGCACCGTCATGCCGACGAGGAGCGGCCGGCGACCGATCTTGTCGGAGAGCGCCCCGCCGATCGGCAGCCATACGAAGTTCGACACGCCGACACACAGGGTCACGAGCAGACTGTCGGCGGTGCTCAGGTGCAGGACCGTCTTGCCGAAGGTCGGCGCGTAGACCGTGATGAGGTAGAAGCTCGTGGTGGTCATCGCCACGAGCATCATGCCCGCGACCACGACGGCCCAGTTCTGGATCAGCGTGCCGAGCACTTCCTTCATGCTCGGACGATGCTGGCGCGCCTTGAACTCCTGCGTTTCCTCCAGATTGCGGCGCAGCATGAAGATGAACGGCACGATCATGCAGCCGACGAAGAACGGTACGCGCCATCCCCACGCGGCGATGGCCGGTACGCTGAGCCATTGATTGAGCGCGAAACCGAGACCCGCAGCGACAACGATCGCCACCTGCTGGCTCGCGGACTGCCAGCTCGTGAAGAAGCCCTTGCGGCCGGGCGTGGCCATCTCGGCGAGATACACCGAGACGCCGCCCAGCTCGGCTCCCGCCGAGAAGCCCTGCAGCAGCCGCCCAAGCAGCACGAGCGCGGGTGCCAGAAGTCCGATCGAGGCGTAACCAGGTACGAACGCGATCAGGATGGTCCCGCTTGCCATGATGGCGAGCGTGACGATGAGGCCCTTGCGGCGGCCGACGTCGTCGATGTAGGCGCCAAGCACGATCGCGCCCAGCGGCCGCATCAGAAAGCCGGCGCCGAAGACGGCGAAGGTCATCATCAACGAGGCGAATTCGCTCTCGGCGGGAAAGAAGACGTGGGCGATCTGCGTGGCGTAGAAGCCAAACAGGAAGAAGTCGAACTGCTCCAGGAAATTCCCGGCCGTTACGCGAAAAACCGCAGCGGCCTTTGAATGTCCGGTCGAAGGGCTAGACGAAAGGTGCATCGAGATGTCTCCTGAAATCCGGAAAATACGCGGTGGTCCGGTCGATTGTGGTTTTGGCAATGTTCGCCCGGGGCCGGCAAAACGATAAGTGCAATTTTCGGAACGATTGATGTTCCATCGTTATCAATCGAGACCTGCCGACACCACCGCGCCTTGCAACGCGAGCACGCGGCGGCGGCCGTCACAGGCCCCTGGTTACGCCACGAAGTGGCACTGGGAAGCGGCTGTACGTGTGTCCATATTGCGTCCGCGGTTCGGGTGGTCGTCGATTTCCGCGGCGCAGCCGAGCATGCGCGGATAGAGAAAGATCGTTAACGCGGCCGTTTCGAGATCCGTCTCGCTGAGCTCTCCGCGTCTGAGCGGCTTCCACAGCATCTTGAGCAGCAGCGCGGCGATCGCTGCGTCGACATTGACGCAATAGACGTTGCGCGATACTCCGGCGTTGAAAAGCGCCTGCGCGAGCACGCGGTAATACGTATGAAACACGTTGTACTCGCCGCGGGCTGCATAGAGGTTGGCGATGAAGATTTCGCGCGGGTCGTGATTCACCCGCTTGTCTTTGAAGACCGGATGATTGACACCCGGAAGTTTGGCAATGTCGAGGCTGCCCACATGTTTCTTCTAAGGCTTTGGCATCCGCCTGGCGGTTACCTGCCGCAACGCGTCGAGAAACCGGGAAACAACCGGGGCTGCCGTATCTCCGTCAAACGCAAATTCGACGTCGAATCGTTCGGCGACCTCCTCGAGTGGGATCAACCGAACCGTCGGCGGGCAAACTGCAGACAGACTCTCCGGGACGAACGCGCATCCCATTCCGGCGGCAACGAGACCGATTAACGTCGGCACGTCGCTGCCGATCTGGGTCACTTGGGGCGTAAAGCCTGCGCGCTCGCATTGGGCAATCAGGAAGCGATGGTGGGTGGCGGAGCGACGCGGGTCAAACCAAACGAATGGCTGGTCGGCCAGTTCAGCCAATTTGCCGGGCCCTTTGCGTCGGCGCCCCTGCGATGCGGGAATGGCGAGAACGAAGCGGTCGCTGATTAGCACTGCGCTCGACAGGTATGGAGCTTCGTCGCGGCGCCACGCCATGATGCCGCCGTCCAGTTGCTTGTTCGCAATCGCGGCTACCTGTTCTGCTGAAAGCATCGGCGAAACGGAAACCTTCACGTCCGGGCACGATGCCCTGAAGGCTTTAAGGGCGCAGGTGACCACGGGCAAGCCAAGATAGCTCGGCAGCACACCCAGGCGAAGCTCGCCAAGCTGCCCCGCCGCACACCGCAAGGCGCGCTCGCGGCTTGTCGTCAGGTCGGCCAGAAGCTGTTTTGCATCTTGGAAGAAACTCGCGCCCGCTGCAGTCAGTTCCACGCCTTTCGATTTGCGTGCCAACAGCGGCGTGCCGATCGCCTCCTCGAGTTCTCGAATTTGTCGGGACAACGCGGGTTGAACGATCCCCACGGATCGTGCGCCGGCCATCACGCTTCCAGCCTCCGCGACCGCTACGAAGTAGCGGAGATGACGCATCTCGACGTTGCGCATACCGAATTCACCACTTGGACAATATACTTAATAAGTATAGCTATCTGACGGAGATAGTATTTGCAAGCATATCTCATACTGCTTACGATATTTCCGTCCAGAGCCAACTGCCGCAGCCTGAACGACAATCTTCCTGAATCTGCTTCGCTCCATGCCGCTCCACATCGAAACCCCTTTCGTACGATCCCAGTTCCACTCGCGCAGACTGCAAAAGAATGTCTGGCTCAAGATGGAGGCCATGCAACCCACGGGTTCGTTCAAGCTGCGAGGCGTCGGCGCCGTATGCGAGTCACAGCTTGCGTCCGGGGCGCAACGCCTGGTGTCCTCGTCGGGCGGCAACGCGGGCATCGCGGTGGCGTATTGCGGTCGCGAACTGGGCGTGCCCGTGGTTGTCGTGGTTCCCGAGAGCACTTCACAGCGGGCACGCGACCTCATCCGGCTCGAGGGTGCGGAGATGATCGTGCATGGGGCGACGTGGGCGGAAGCGAACGACATGGCGCAATCCCTTAACGGTCCTCAATGCGCCTTTGTGCATCCGTTCGACGATCCTGTCTTGTGGCGCGGGCATGCGACCATGGTGGATGAAATTGCCGTGACTGGACCGAAGCCGGATGCCGTTATCCTGGCTGTTGGCGGTGGAGGGTTGCTATGCGGAGTGGTAGAAGGGTTATGGCGCAATGACTGGTCAGACGTTCCAATCATTGCGGTGGAGACGGAAGGAGCGGACTGTTATGCCCGTTCCGTTGCGCAAGGGCGGCCGGTCGAGCTTTCCGCCATATCGAGCATAGCCACCTCGCTTGGTGCCAAACGGCCGTGTGACAAGGCTCTCGAATGGACAGCCAAACACGTAATCCGCAATGTTGTCGTGCCCGATGCGCTAGCGGTCGCGGCAGCACTGCAGTTTCTCGACGAGCACCGCGTGGTGGTCGAGCCCGCATGCGGAGCGGCGCTTGCCGCGCTTCACCTGGACCACCCGACGATCGCTTCAGCGTCTGACATTGCCGTCATCGTCTGCGGTGGCGTCACGGCATCGGTCGATCAATTGCGTGCGCTGGCTACTTCGATCGGTTGAGCCATGCAGCCATGCCCGCTTGGGGTCGCGGACGCATCCGCCGCTGCGGAAGAAGCGTGACTTCCGTACCCCATAAAGACTCCACACAAATCGAAAATCCAGGCGCGATCGGCATAACACCCCAACCCAACAATCAGACTCACGTATACCGAGCAAGAAACATATCCGCCGCCGCTTCCGCGATCCGCTTCTGCTCGTTGGCATCGAGCGGCACTTGCCCCATCGCCACTTGCGGCCAGAAGGCAAAAGCCTTCACGAGCCCCTGCAATTGCAGGGCCGCGAAGACGGGATCATCGGTGCTGATGCGGCCGTCCGCGGCGGCTGCCCGGACCCACGCCGTCAGATCTTCCTCGCGTTCCCCCATCCGGGCGACCATGTCGCGCGCGCGCTCCGGTGAATGGATGCCGGCCGCGATCGCCACCCGTGCAAGCGACAAAAAGTTCTCGTCGTGCAGCAGCCGCAGCTTGCGCTCCAGCAGATCGAGCAACTGCGCGCGCAACGGTTGGTCGGCACGATAAGAGGGCGCATCGCCGTCCTGGCTCGCGTCCCACAGTTGATGCAGGATCGCCGCGAAAAGGGCTTCCTTGCTCGGGAAATGGTTGTAGACCGTACGCTTCGAGACGTCCGCGCGGGCGGCGATGCGGTCCATGCTGGTTGCGTCATAGCCGGCCGCGAGGAATTCCTCGATCGCGGCGGCGACGATCGCGATGCGCTTTCGGTCAGTCAGACGTTGGGGACGGGCATTGGATTCCATCCAACGATTTTACACTGACCAGTTTACTTTTCTCGAAAATAAACTACACTGCCGAGTGTACATTTTCTTCGGAAGGTCAACTTCATGACGTCGCTTCCCGCCTATTTCCGCCGAATGCTCGGCGTAAACGCCGCACAGCGCAGCCGCGCGAGGTTCAGCCAGTCGCCGCAGCATGACGGCGAGCGCTTCCGCAACGTCAAGCCGCGTCCGGCGGAGAGCCTGCGCAAAACGCTCGGCCTCGCGTGGACGGTGCTGTTCAACAAGCCGCGCGGCACGGCGCCGGCCGACGCGTTGCCGGTCGAAACGCTGACGCGCGCGCAACTCGATGCGGCGCCCGACCGCAGCCTGTACCGGCTCGGTCATTCGACGATGCTGCTGAAGTTGCGCGGCAAGTTCTGGCTGACCGATCCCGTGTTCGCCGAGCGGGCGTCGCCGTTCCGCAATCTCGGTCCGAAGCGCTTTCATGCGCCGCCGATCTCGCTCGACGATTTGCCGCCGCTGCACGGGGTGATCCTGTCGCACGATCACTATGACCATCTCGACCGCGAAACCGTCCTGGTTCTGGCGCAGCGTACCGAGGTGTTTCTGACGCCGCTCGGGGTCGGCGACCGGCTGATCGAATGGGGTATCGACGCCGCGAAGGTCCGGCAGTTCGACTGGTGGCAGGGCACCGAGGTCGAGGGCATCGAGTTCACCGCGACGCCCGCGCAGCACTTCTCCGGGCGCAGCCTGTTCGACGGCAATCACACGTTGTGGGCGTCGTGGGTGATCGTCGATGACGATCTGCGCGTGTTCTTCAGTGGCGACACCGGCTACTTCGATGGTTTCAGCGCGATCGGCGAGCGCCACGGACCATTCGACGTCACGTTGATCGAAACCGGCGCGTACGACGCGATGTGGCCATACGTTCATATGCAGCCCGAAGAAACCGTGCAGGCGCATATCGACCTGCGCGGCCGCTGGCTCGTGCCGATCCATAACGGCACCTTCGACCTCGCGATGCATCGCTGGCAGGAGCCGTTCGAAAGGGTGACGGGGCTGGCGCTCGCGCGCGGCGTCGCGCTGTCGACACCGCGCATGGGCGAGCGGCTCGATCTGGCTGCGGTGCATCGCGGCGAACGCTGGTGGCGCGGCGTTGCGCAAGCCGTCGTTGCGCCGAAGGCCGCGTGGCGGATGTGCGCGTCGCGCGGGGTCGAGGGAGGGGAGTCTTCCTGAGGTCGTTAGCTAAGCCACGTCTTTGCGGCTGGCGACAGCGCCGGAGCGGACCTGTCGGCAGCGGCGCCCAGGTGATTTGCACAGCACGATTCGCTATATCAGGGGCGGTTGAAACACGTTAGTCTCCCACGAGCGTGGCCACTTAATTCTTCAGGTCGGCGAGAATGCGTTCAGCAAGAAAATCGCATACTGCTCGTTTCGACGCGGCACTTCGCGCCAGCACCACTTCAAGCGTGCCGATCTCCGGCAGGCCGTTCGCGGCGCCCAGCAGCGAGAAGTGAGCCGGTACCGCGCACTTGGCCAAAGGGGTCACCGCGAGTCCGGCCTCGGCCATCGTCAGCAGACCCAGCAGACTCGGACTCTCATACGAGGTTCGATACGTGATGCGTGCGCGCTCCAGGCTCCGGATGGCTTTCTCTCGCGCGACGCTGCCGGGCAAGAACACGGCGATGGGCAAGGGCCTTTCGCGCCAGATCTCGGTCGCGCCTGGCGAGGCGGCCCAAACCATCGGTTCGTGACGCAGGAACTCGCCGTGCAATCCTTTCACGCGCGTCGCGCAGACGAGATCGACCGTGCCGTCCTTCAGCATGGGTTCGAGCGCAACGCTCGGCAGCCCCACCACCTGAATCTCCACCTTGGGATAGGTCGCCGAGAATTTCTTGAGGATCGGTGGGAATAGAGACGTCGCATAGTCGTCCGGCACGCCGATCACCACGCGTCCGGTCACGTCGGGCCGGACCACCGCCGCCCATGCTTCGTCACGCAGCGCGATCATCCGTCGGGCGTAGGTCAACAGCATTTCGCCGTCCTGCGTCGGCACCACGCTGCGAGGCTTGCGCACGAACAGCGCCTTGCCGAGCGCCGTCTCGAGCGTCTTGATCTGCATGCTCACCGCCGATTGCGAGCGATGCACGACCTGGGCCGCGCGACTGATCGTGCCGGCGTCCGCAACCGCGATGATCATCGACAGCACGTCCAGATCGAGCGCTTTCATTTCCGTTGCCATGATGGTTGATATCAGAAAAGTAGATCGATTCCATCAATATTATGCGATTTTCTTTTGCCAGCACAGCATCGATAGTGTCGGCAAAGGAGCACTGAGATGAATGCACGTACCAGTCCATCGATTCTGGCCTCCGCCTATGGCGGGTCCGCGCCGTCGTTCGTGACCACCGCGTCCAGCGTTGCCATCCCGTACGTCGAGTCCGGACGCGGCGAGCCGATGGTGTTCGTGCACGGCTCGCTGTGCGACTTTCGCTATTGGGACGCCCAGATGGCCTCCCTGTCCGGCCGGTTTCGCTGCCTGGCGCCGAGCCTGAGCCATTACTGGCCGGAGGTCGATGCGTTTGGACATAGCGACTTCAGCTGGGAGACGCACGTCGAGGAAATTGCCGGATTCATCACGGCGCTCGACCTGGCTCCCGTTCATCTGGTCGGCCACTCGCGGGGCGGATGCGTGGCATTCCATCTTGCGCGCGAATATCCGCGCCTCGTCAAAACACTGACGCTGGCCGATCCCGGCGGGCCGCTGCAAACCGAACCGAGGGGGCAGCCCGCGTACATGCCGCCGGCGACCAACGTGTTGCGCGCCCGTGTCGCGGAACTGATTCAGCGGGGCGAGTTCGACGCCGGCCTGTCGATGTTCGTCGACTCCGTGAGCATGCCGGGGTTCTGGAACAAAAGCCCGGAGAGCTTTCGTCGCATGGCGCTCGACAACGCGCTCACGCTGCCGAAGCAGTTGCTCGATCCGCTTCCCGCCTACACGCCGGAAGCCGCGCGCGATATCAAGTGCCGTACGCTGTTGATCGATGGCCAGAAAAGTCCCCGCATGTTCCGCAATACGGTCGACAAGCTCGAACAGTGGATCGAGTTTGCCGAACGCGAGACGATCGACGGTGCGTCGCATGGGATGAATGTCGCGCGACCGGATGCGTTCAACCGGGCGGTCGCGACCTTCGCGGCGTAGGCGTAGCCCGGCCGACATCAGAATGCTCGGCGGCGCGCACGTTGCCCGCGCGCGCATCGCCCGCCGCTCAGTGTTGAGACACGGCCAGCAAGGTATCGATCTTGTGATCCTGGGCCAGCAGCTCAGCCGCCGTGCTCGCATGAATGACCGAGCCGCGCTCGAGCACCACGGCGTTGTGCGTGATGCTCAGGGCCTTGCGCGCGTTCTGCTCGACTAGAATCACCGACATGCCCTCGTCGCGGATGATCTCCGACAGGATGCGCATCAGGTCCTGCACGATGATCGGCGCGAGACCTTCGAGCGGTTCGTCGAGCAGCAACACCTTGGGATTGAGCATCAGCGCGCGGCCGATGGCCAGCATCTGCTGCTCGCCGCCGGACAGCTGGTTGCCCATATTGGCCCGGCGTTCCTGCAGGCGCGGGAACATCCTGTAGACGCGAGCCAGATCCCAGGGACCGGGCACGGCGATCGCGGTCAGGTTCTCTTCGACCGTCAGCGACTTGAAGATATTGCGCTCCTGCGGCACCCAGCCAATGCCGGCCAGCGCGCGCTGGTGCGGCTTGAAGCCGGTGACGTCCTTGCCATCGAGCCAGATTCGGCCGCTAAAACGCCGCGTGTGGCCGACGATGCTGTTGATCAGCGTGGTCTTGCCCGTGCCGTTGCGGCCAAGCAGCGCGAGCGCCTGGCCTTGATCCAAGGCCAGATCGATGTCCATCAGGATCCTGGCTTCGCCGTATCCCGCGACGATTCCCTCCAGCTTCAGCAATTCAGGCATATTCCCCTCCAGCCAGCTCCTCGCCCAGATACACAGCCTTCACGCGAGGGTCGCGGGCGATCTCGGCGCATGCGCCCTCGGTGAGCAGACCGCCGCTCACCAGCACCGAGATGCGGTTGGCGAAGCTGAACACCAGGTCCATGTCGTGCTCGATCAGCACGATGGTTACGTCGTCGGGCAACGCGGCGACCGTATTCAGAATCTCGCGGCGTTCGCCGTCGGGAACCCCGGCCACCGGCTCGTCCAGTAGCAGCACGCGCGGCTTGGCCGCCAGCGCCAGCGCGATTTCGAGCAGACGCTGCTTGCCGTAGGGCAGCACGCGCGTTTCGCGATGCATGACGTCGAGCAACCTGCACTGTTCGAGCAGCGCAGCGACTTCGTCCATGACTTCGCCGCGCCGGCCCAGCGCGCGCCAGAAGCGCGCGCCGAGACCATCGCGCTCCGAGATCGCAACGGCCAGCGATTCGGCCGCCGTCATGTGCTTGAACAGCTGGTTGATCTGGAACGTGCGGACGAGCCCCGCGCGAGCCCGCTTGTGCACGGACAGCGACGTGATGTCGTGGCCTTCGAGCTCGATGCGGCCCGACGTCGGCGACAGCACGCCCGTCAGCTGATTGATCAGCGTCGTCTTGCCGGCGCCGTTGGGGCCGATCAGCGCCTGGCGGGCGCCTTTCTCGACCGCGATCGACACGTCATTGGTCGCGACGAGGCCGCCGAAGCGCTTGACCAGCTTGAAGGTCTGCAGTGCGATCGTCATGCGCTGCCTCCGCTGCGACGGAACCACGTCCACGGACGCACGAGCCGCTCGTGACCGACGATCACGATGATCACCAGCAGCAACCCGATCCAGAACTGCCAGTATTGCGGCGTGATGTCGGCCAGGCGGTCCTGCATGAACCTGAATACGACCGCACCGATGATGCCGCCATACAGATAACCCGCGCCGCCGATCATCAGCATCAGCAGCACGTCGGCCGAGCGGTGGAAGTCGAGCACGTCGAGCGATGCGAAGCCGGTGGTCTGCGCGAGCAGGGCGCCGGCCACGCCCGCGTACGCAGCGCTCAACGTGTAGACGGCGGTGCGCCGCAGGTTGACCGGCACACCCATGGCCGCCGCGCGAAGCGGATTCTGGCGGATCACCTGCAGCGACATGCCGAACGGCGACTTCACCACCGCGCGCGCGACCACGAACAGCACGAACAGCGTGACGATCGAGTAGGTGTAGGCCGCCTTGCCGTAGAGGTCGAACTCGATGTGACCGAACAGCGGCACCATCGGCACGCCCGTCATGCCGTCGGCCCCGCCGGTGAGCCAGCCCAGCTTGTTGGCGAGTTCATGCAGGATCGAGGCCACGCCGAGCGTCACCATCAGGCGCGTGAGGTCCGAGCCGCGCATCACCAGCACGCTGGTGACGAGACCCGCCAGCGCCGCGACGCCGCACGAGAGCAGCATGCCCAACAGCGGATCGAGATTGAAATACTTGGCCAGCAGCGCAGCCGAATAGGCACCGAGACCGAAAAAGGCCGCATGGCCCAGCGAGACGATACCGGTGTAACCGAGGATCAGGTCCAGCGATACCGCGAACAACGCGAGGATCGCCATCTCGTTGAGCAGCAGGAAGTTATTCAGCGGCGTCACGCAGACACCCAGGGCCGCGATCCAGAAGATGATTTCAACGGGGCGCCAGCGCGACCACTGCCTGCCCATGCTGCGAACTTCGGGCGCGATCTTCGCTGTGCCCATTTCGCTAGAAGTTGCCGACTTCATTTGCCCCCCGCCCTGACGAATAGACCTTGTGGTCGCCACATCAGGGTGATGATCATGACGCCGTAGATGATGAATGCCCCCAGATCGGGGATGTAGTACTTGCCCGCCACGTCGGCGATGCCGAGCAGCAGCGAAGCGAGCAGCGGACCGGTCAGCGAGGTCGTGCCGCCTACCGCGACCACGACCAGGAAATAGATCATGAACTTGAGCGGGGAGATCGGATCGAGGCCGAGCATGTTCGCGCCCAGCGCGCCGCCGAGGCCGGCGAGGCCCGAGCCGAACGCGAAGGTGGTCAGAAACACGAAGTTGATGTTGATGCCGAGGCCGCTCGCCGCGCGCGGATCATCCACCGATGCGCGCAGGCGGCTGCCGAACCGGGTTCGGGTCAGAATCAGCTGCAGCGCGACGACGAGTACCACGCAGACGAGGATCACGAACAACCGGTAGTAGCCGATGCCGATGCCGGCGAACACCGTGCGGCCCTGTAGCCACTGCGGCAGATTCAGGAACTGCTGGGTCGAGCCCATGAAGTAGTCGACGGTCGCGATGGCCATGAAGGTCAGGCCGATCGTGAACAGCACCTGGTTGAGCTCGGACTGCCCGTACACCCGCTTGTAGAGCGTGCGTTCGAGAATGCCGCCGAGCAACGCGGACGCGAAGAACGCGAGGGGCAACGCGCAGAAGAAGGGGACGCCCAGACGCGACATCGCGAGCACGGTGGCGTAGCCGCCCACCATGGCGAAGGCGCCGTGCGCGAGATTGACGAAGTTCATCAACCCCAGCGTGATGGCCAGACCGCTCGCCAGCACGAACAGAAGCATGCCGTAGGCGATGCCGTCGAAGAGAATGGTTAGCATGAATTTTTACCACCGAAACGCCGCGCCCCCGGCAGTGCGAGGAGCGCGGCGGGCAAGTCGGCGCATGGGATGCTGTCCGCCCTGGTTTGACGAGGTTATTTGATCTTGGCCGGATCCTTGACGGCGTCGACCTTGTCGAACGACACGTTGAACAGTTGGCCGTTCACGCGTTCGGTCCGGGAGATATACACGTTCTGGACCATTTCACGCGTCTGCGCATCGAGCTCCACCGGGCCGCGCGGGCTGTTCCATTTCTGGCCCTTCATGGCCGCCAGCAGCTTGTCGCCGTTGGTGTCGCCCTTGGTGGCTTGCAGCGCCGCGTAGATCAGGTGCATGCCGTCATAGGCGCCGACGCTGTGGAAGTTCGGACGCATGCCGGGGTTGGCTTTTTCGAAGGCGGCGACGTAGGCGCGGTTCTCGGGATTGTCGAGCGCGGCCGTGTAGTGCATCGATGTCACCGTGCCCAGCGCCACGTCACCCATCGCGTTCAGGATGTCGTCGTCCACCACGTCGCCGGTGCCGATCAGTTCGATGCCCTGTTTGCTCAGGCCGCGCTCGGCGAACTGCTTCATGAACACGGCGCCGGCGCCCGACGGCACGAAGATGAACAGCGCATCGGGCTTGAGGTCGGCGACCTTCTGCAGGAACGGCGAAAAGTCGGGGTTTGCGACCGGCACGCGCAGTTGCTCGACGACGCTGCCGCCCTCCGCTTCGAACACTTTCTTGAAGGAGTTCTGCGCGTCGATGCCGGGACCGTAGTCGGCCACCAGCGTGACCACCTTCTTGATGCCGTTCTTCGGCGCCCAACGGGCAATGCCCAACGTGTTCTGCGGCAGCGTGAAGCCCGAGCGCACGATGTACGGCGACTGCTCGGTGATCATCGCGGTGGCCGCGGCCATCACGACCATCGGCACCTTCGCCTGGGTCGCGAGCGGAGCGGCGGCGAGAGCCAGCGGGGTGAGCCCGAAGCCGGCCAGCACCGACACGTGGTCCTTGACGATCAGCTCCTGCGCGAGGCGCTTGGTGGTATCCGGGACATTGGTGTCGTCCTTCAGAATGATCTCGATCTTCTTGCCGGCGACCGTGTTGCCATGCTGGGCCATATACAGCTTGACCGCCGCGTCGATCTGACGACCCGTCGACGCGAACGGACCGCTCATCGGAACGATCAGCCCGACTTTGACCACATCGTCCGCATGGGCGAGCATGGTCGACCCTGCGAGCATGAGTGCGGCCGCGGCCTTGAGCAAAGTGCGCTTTTTGTTTTGCATTCGATTTCCTTGCTAACGAACCACGTAACAACGTTGAAAATCGGATCCCTTGTTCATCGCTGGGAGAACGCTGTGAGCGGGATCCGGCGTAACGGTTTGCGCACCCGGAGCCGAGGATTTGACAGGTCGGTTGGGAGGAGCGGCGGTCATGGAATGCGGCAGTCAGCTGCCGGTGGCTAATGACCGTGCCGTGTCTGTTCGAGGGGAGTGCGCACAGGATGGAGGCGGCCGTCGTCGGATCGGCGCGCGTGCCACTGGAGCGGCGTTCGAGCGGGTCGGGCGGATACTGCGTTGACGTCGATCATCTTGCATCCGAACATCTTGTGTCCCCTCTACGGAGGCCTCCCGATTGTGATCCGCCTGGCTGCGAACCTGTCCGGCAGTGCCGGCGGCGCAGGTATCTGTTCGTTTCCGCGTGCGCTTTTCGACTCGCCGCTGTGACGGTCGCCCCGGCGCCGCAGAAGACGTCACGCGCAGTCTTGCGCGTGAATGCGATGGCTGCGGATGGCGGGCTGGTCGAAGTCTTGTGCCTGCCGTCCGCACCCAGCACGATAAGCACGCGCGTCACCGGTTGAAAGAGCGGGTTAACCACATACGCTTCATCTGCATGCATCGCGCATTGCCGGGCCAGCGCGCGGGCGATGGCGATCCGTGTCGCGTGGATCCTCGGCCCGGCCGGCCTCGACGGACGTGCGGGGTGGCCCATCGAGATCTTTTGGGCATGCTGTCGCGTCGAGTGCGATAAATAGATTCGATACCCCATGAAGGAAATCGCAACCCCTGGAATGCGGCGATCCGGCAGGACCCGGCCGATGGCCGGGCGACAGACCGATGAAGAGGGGAGTGGCCTGCGGCGCGCCACATGGCGCACTCAGAGCCTCGACGTGCTCAAGATGCGTTTCAGATTTGGAAAGTTTTGCCGATATACAGCATGAAGCGCCGCCGCATCGTGTGGCGAATGTTTCGTTCGTCCGCGATGGCACTTGTCGTCCGGCTTATACCTACTGATAGCTGACCTGATAGCAGGCCGGATGCCGGCGCGATGTGCAAGACCATGATCCGAATCGCGCGCTCGCTTCTGACAAAACCGGCTCTGTTCATTTTCGCGGGCATTTGCATCACGCTCGCCACCACCGGCATCACGGCCGTCTCGCTGTACCAGATGCGGCAGGACGCGATGACGCAGGCCCGTGACGCCGCAAAGAACCTCGCGCTCTCGCTGCAAAAGGAGACCGAGCACAATCTCGACATCTGCCAACTGGCCATGCAGGATGTCGTGACCAGCATGAAGACTCCCGGCACTCTCCAGCTTGCCCCCGATGCCCGGCACCTCGTCGCGTTCAGCGCGGCCAAAAACGTCAGGGAGCTGGGCGCGATTTTCGCGGCGGATGCGTCTGGTAACAGCCTGCTCGATTCCCGCTGGATTCTGCCGCCCAAGCTCAATGTGAGCGAGCGGGACTACTTTCAGGTTCAACAGCAACAGAAAGGGGCCGGTCTGTATCTCAGCAAGCCCTTTGTTTCGAGCCTGGGCAGCGCCGGGCAACCGTCGATTGCGCTGAGCCTGCGCCTCGAAGATGCCAATGGCCGCTTCGCAGGCATCGTTGCGGGGACGCTCAGGCTGAGCTACTTCCACCAGCTATTCAAAGACTCGATCCTCGGTGCTCACGGAACGCTAACCCTGTTGCGCACGGACGGAACCGTCCTGATGCGGCAACCGTATCACCCCGACGATATAGGTCGCTCGCTCGCCGGCGGCCATTCCTTTGCAACGCTCGTGCAATCGGATCACGGGACTTATGTCGACGTTGCGGTGATCGACCACGTCGAGCGTATGTACAGCTTCAGGCGGCTTGGAAACTATCCGCTCGTGATGGTGGTCGGCCTCGCGACAGAAGATATCTACGCCGAGTGGCGTAAGCGGGCATTTGCGATTGGCATCGTGACCGCGATACTGGATGCGCTGACCATCATGCTGTGTCTGATGTTCAGCGGACAGTTGCGCAGGCGATACACGATGGAGCGTCAGTTGCGCAAACTGGCATGGTTCGATGCATTGACCGGCTTGCCGAACCGGGCACAACTGAACCGGGAGATGCTGCGTATCCTGACCGATGCCGCACGGAGTGCATCGCAGTCGGCGGTGCTGTTCATCGACCTGGACCGCTTCAAACGCGTGAACGACACACAGGGCCATGGTGCCGGCGACGAGGTGTTGTGCGAAATCGCGCGGCGTCTGCGCGATTGCGTCCGCGGTGAGGACGTGGTCGGTCGTCTTGGCGGAGACGAGTTCCTCGCGGTACTGCAAAACTGCGACGTACATCGGGCGGCACAAGTGGCGGGGCGCGTCTTGCAGGCCCTGTACCAGCCTATCAGCGTCAACACGAAGTTCGAAACGAGCATCACGCTCAGCGCGAGCGTTGGCGTCGCGCTGTATCCGCACGACGGGCAGGACGCCGATACCCTGCTGCGCAATGCCGACATGGCGATGTACAAGGCGAAAAGCACGGGACGCAATCAGGTGCATTTCTATGCGCCCGTCTATGAGCGTCAAGCCAAAGAACAGCTCGAACTGGAAATCGCGCTGCAACGAGCGTTACGAGCGGGCGGTCTGAGCGTCGCCTACCAGCCCAAGGTCAATGTGACGGGAGCGCTGCGGGGTGTCGAAGCCCTGGTCCGATGGCACGACGGGAAACTCGGGACCGTGCCGCCAGACCGTGTCATCTCGATCGCGGAAGAGAGCGGTCTGATTACGGAACTCGACGGCTGGGTGCTGGACGAGGCTTGCCGCCAGCTCGCCGAGTGGCGCGCCGCGGGCATCGACGTACCCAGCATCTCGGCGAACGTCTGTGCCGCCGATTTCAAGCGTGCGGATTTTGCCGGCCTGATCTCGCATACCCTGCGGGTTCATGGTCTGCAGCCCGCGGACCTGATCCTGGAGATGACCGAGGGAGTCATGTTCGACGAGTCGGCCGACGACATCCGCGCGTCGCTCGATGCAATACATGCCCTTGGAATCGCGCTGTCGATCGACGACTTCGGCACGGGCTACTCGTCGCTCAGCTATCTGCAACGGTTTCCGGTCAAGGAACTGAAGATCGACAAAAGCTTCGTGCGGGGCATCGGGACCGATGCGATGTCCGAATCTCTGGCGCACGCGCTGATCAACATCGGCAACGTGCTGAATCTGAGTGTCATTGCTGAAGGCGTGGAAACTCAGGCGCAGCGAGACTTTCTGGAGAATCACGGCTGCCTGATGTACCAGGGATATCTGTACTCGCCGCCGCTGCCGCCGCGAGACTTCGTGCGCTGGGTCGACACGCAGCGGCAGCGGATGCCGATCGACTTATCTGGAGCCGGCTGCCGTCTCCCGATCGGTTTTCGCCCGACTACCCTCGATGTAGCCGGGTCGAAACGTGACTAGCATGACTCTTCGCTCGCGACCGGAGGAGGGAGCGACTCGAGCAGCTTCACCAGCCTCGCCTGCTGCTGCGGAGTCAGCCCTTGGGTAGCGCTCACCTGCTGGACTCGTGCGCGCCAGTACGTCCGGCTGAACAATGAATCCGCGCCATCGGAAGACAGGATCCGTTCAAGATGGGAAATCGCATCTCCGGCGGTCAGCGGTGTATAGGGGCTCTCCAGGTCCCGGGGCCCTTTCCTGGTTGTAGTTTTCATCCACTTCTCTCAGGTGGTGACCGGCTGGGTCCGGTCGGGTACGTCCGACTTTAGTTGGCCAGTCTTTGCCAATCAACCCGCGCGTGGTGCGTTCGCTCGCCAGCAACCCGGCGGGCCACGCAGCGTGACGCGCGCCGGCCTATGCGGCGACGCGATTCATCGCAGGCGCCACGGCCCCGGTGTTCAGCAAAGCTCCGCGGCGGCCACCCACGACATCGTCTCGAACTGCTTGAGAACGGTGTGCAGCGATCCCGTGAGCCGGTCGGCAAACGCTATCGTCATGTCTTCGACATCACCTTTGCGGTTGCTCGTAATCCGGACGTCCTCGACGGCATCGGCGACCGGCATCAATACCTGCCACACTGCGGCGACCCGCAGGCCGCCGCGCCTCGTCCGAACCGTAATCTGTTGGCCTGTGGCCTTTGATTGTCCGGTGTTTTCCGGTGTCATTTCTCAGCCCTCTCGATATATCTGATTTTTATTTGGCACGGACGATGCGCTTACATTCGCCCGCGCGGTTGATGCCACCACTCGTGGTGATCCAGATGCCGTAGCAGTCTTGCCCGTCTGCGCTCACGGCGATAGTGGTCGATCACCATGATCATTGCGATGCTGAGGGCCGAGCCCCCGATGATCAGTCCCATCCAGGTTTCACTCATGACACGTTCCTCTCATGGAAGCACAGGGGTGTTGCGTGAATGGCTCACGCCGGTTCGTCCGATGTTCCAACGCATACCGGCGCGGTGTGTCGCGTTACTGCATGTGCTGGCCGCCGTTGATCGCGATATTGGAGCCGGTCACGAAGCCCGCATCGTCCGAGCACAGATAGGCCACCAGCGCCGCGACTTCCTCGGGTTTGCCGAGGCGTCCCATCGGGATATGCGGCAGCACCTTCGTATCGAGAATCTCCTGCGGGATCGCGGTGACCATCTTCGTGGCCAGGTAGCCCGGCGAAATCGTGTTGACGGTGACGCCTTTGCGCGCCACTTCCAGCGCTAGTGACTTGGTAAAGCCGTGCATGCCAGCCTTGGCCGCGGCGTAGTTGGTCTGGCCGACCGAGCCTTTTGAACCGTTGACCGAGGAAATATTGACGATGCGCCCCCAGCCTCGTGCGACCATCTCTTCGCACAGCGGCTTGGTCATGTTGAAGACCGAATCGAGGTTGGTGCGAATGACGGCATCCCAGTTGACCTTGTCCATCTTCCTGAGGGTCATGTCCTGGGTGATGCCTGCGTTGTTGACCAGGATATCCACCGGGCCGACTTCCGCGCGAATCGTTTCCGCGCAACGCTGGCATGAGTCGTAGTCGGCCACGTCGACCGGGTAAGCGCGAAAGCTCCGGCCCTGCGTTTCCATGTCAGCCAACCATTTGTCCGCGCCGGTGTTGCTCGGCGAGTGCGTGACGACCACCGCGTACCCGGCGTCATGCAGTTTCGTACTGATCGCTTCTCCAAGGCCGCCCATGCCGCCCGTTACTACTACGATTCGTTTCGTCATCCTTTCCGTCCGTGTTCGTGATGTCTGCGAGGAACGTGAATACTCAATGGCTGTCTCGCACAACCCGCCATTGCTTTGCCACAACGCGCTGCCGCCTCCAGCGTTGCGGGAGGACCGGCTTCGGCATTGAATGAACTGCGCGGGTTTTTGTACGCTTGTGGTATTGCGCGAATGGAGTCGGTGCGTCAGCGAGCGGCGATGTGCCGCGCCGGCGCACTGCTCAAAGATTTCAGATGCCCCGAATGGCGCTTCCCGCCTGCCGGTTCAGGCCGGCGAGTTGCTGTACCCCTTCAAACGCTTCGGCGGCGAGCGAAAAGAACGTCGACACATTCGTTCGGCAGAATCTCAGTAAATCGTCGGACGAAAGGTCTTTCATTGCTTCTCCTGAATTGAAATTCGAACCCGCCTGCCCCAGGAAACCACATGCCACATGCGTGATGCATATGCAGAGTGTGGTCGGTGAGGATTAAAGTATTATTAGTAAGACTAAATTAATACTACAAAACCAGTTCGGCTCGCATCGCACTTCTCGTCGCCGGTATTCAACAGTCGAATCACGGCTTAAACCTCGCCGGTCCGGCTATTCAGTCGACCGGACACTTCGACCTCTATTTCAACTGTCATGAAATGACATGACGATCGATTTTAGAAGGTTCATTCTAACTTCAAAATGTTAAATTTTCGGGAATAACGACTAAGTGAATACCCTTATTACGAATGCTCGGCGATGAAGGGTAGTCGTCGAGCCAAGTCGACGTTTGAACGCCCGGACAAGGACGCGGACGGCCACTGACGATGCAGACGCTCTTCGACTACTTCGCAGAGTACACCGTCAAAATGTCACGAAAATGGCCGGAATGACAGGAAGCAGTAATGATCGCATGCGGATGCAGCATTGCACGATATGCAAGAAATGACAAATTCAACCGACCTTGCCTCGCAGTCCTTGCTTCCGCCCGAGCGCTGCGTGATAGCTTGCCGCCATTGATCGGGAACGGCCGACAGCAGGTCGGGCGCACATGGAACGTCGACCGCGCGCAAGCGTAAGATTGAAGCGGTTGATCGACGAGTCTCGAGGAGGCGCCATGAAGGCGGTGTGCCCGCTTCACGGGCCAACGACCATCGTCGGCACGAACGCGTTTGGGTTTCCGATCTATGCGTGTTGTCGCGACGACGTTCCTTATGTCACGCCGCCGGATGCCTGCACGCGGGAGCCGGCGCAGCGCGGACAAGAATCGCAGCCGCCACCGCGGCAACCCCGGACAAACAAGGAACCACACTGACGTTCGCGGGAAGAGTGATGCCCGCAACGAAGCCTCATCGGCTCCAGTTGCAGTCGATCAACGCATCAACGAGGCGCCAGTCCCGCCAGTCGCAAAAGTCGAGCATCACGGTGCCGCATGGTTGTGGACGAGCCGCGAGTCGTTCGACGAACTGTTCGTGAATGCCGCGATGCTGTGTATCGCCACATGCCACCACGACCGGCGCCGCCGCCATCCCCGTGCCGCTGCAAAAGTTGATGACCCAACGCTCGCCGCACAGATCGGGTGCGAGAACCAGCAGCGAATCGATGGCGCGCCATTTGTAAGCGATCGATGCCGGCACCGGCACACGAAACTCGTCCTGGATGGTGAACGGCGCCGGCACGGCGTCGATATCGAACGTCGCGTTGTCGAGCCACGCCGTCAGGTCGATGCCGAGCGGCTTCTCGCTCGCGAAGCGCCGCAGCAGCACGATGCTGCCGCGCACCGCCTCCAGTTGCGGCAGCTCGGCAGCAAGATGCCAATGCACATCCACGTGCCGCGCCACATACCATTCGAAGGTCGCGGCAAACGCGCGGGTGCAGTCACGCGCGGGCCATTCGTCCTTGACCGACATGACGATACATTCGTCGGGATGACTTGCGAGAAACCGGGCGCAGGTCCGCACCACATCGTCGAATGCCAGACCCAGCGGGATGCCGCCATGATGAATCGCAAAGCGATCGCGCTCATGACGACAGCGGATGTCGAGCACCCGCACGCCATGATGCAACTGCTCGTCGAGCGTGGCCCGTTGCGTACGCGCGAGCCGGTCATCGACCGTATAGGCGCAGGTGTCGTGGCTGCCCGGCAAGGTCAGTGCGGACAGCAAGCGGCTGCCGTCGATGGCCGACATCCAGTCAGCCGGCGATGCGGTGTGATCGGTCAGGGCCGGGCGCAAGAAAACCTCTGAATAAGCAAAGCGTCTGCTGCAACGATGGCGTGAAGTCGGAGCCCGTTATTTCAATCCGCCCGAAAAGCCCTGCAGCAGATAGCGCTGCACATAGCCCGCGAGCAGAAGCGTCGGCACCGACGAAATCAGGCCCGCGCTCATCAGTTCGCCCCAGTCGATGCCGTTCTCGGTCACATAACCGGCCATGGTGAGCGGCAGCGTGAAATGACTCGGCGACGAGACGAACAACAGCGCCAGCAGAAACTCGTTCCACGCGGTGATGAACACGAAGATGGCGGTGGCAACGAGACCTGGCGCACACAGCGGCACGACGATGAAGACGATGCGCTGCGCGAGGTTCGCGCCGTCGAGCGCCGCGGCCTCCTCGAATTCGATCGGCACGTCGCGCACGAACGGCAGCAACATCCAGATCGCCATCGGCAGCGCGTACAGCTGATACGCGAGTACCAGCCCGAACAGCGAATCGAGCAGATGGAGCCACTTGGCCAGCGAAAACAGCGGTACGGCCACGGTAATCGGCGGCATCAGCTTCAGTGCCAGCACGAGCAACAGGAACAGCAGATCGAGCCGCGCCGGAAACGCCAGCCGCGCGAGCGCATAGGCGGCCGGAAAAGCCAGCACGAGCGCGAGCAACGTGGCGCCTGGCGCGACCCACACGGAGTTCAGCACCGACTGGGCCATGCCGCTTTCCCACACCGCCGCGAAATGCTCGAACGTGGGCGCCGAAGGCCACAACGACAGCGGATGGGCGAGGCGTTCCAGCGTCGGCGTGAAGGCCGCGCCAGCCATCCATACGCACGGCAGCAGCAGAAGCGCCAGCGCACCGAGCCGCAACAGCCCACGCACCGCTGCACCGGAGCAGCGTCGCGCGAAACCCTGCAAGCGCGCGAGCGGCATCAACGGTCGCGCTTGACGGCCGATTTCCATATGTATCCCGAGACCAGCACCGCGCACGTGAGCAGCATCAGCACCGAAGCCGCGCTCGCCGGCCCAACGTTGAAGAACCGGAAGCCCGTGTCGTAGATGTAGGTCGACAGCGTTTGCGTGGCATTGCCTGGACCGCCGCCGGTCAATGCATATACCTTGTCGAACAGCTTGAAGGTATCGATCGAGCGCAGCAGCATGGCGAGAGCAACGTGCGGTGCAACGAGCGGCAGCGTGATGTAGCGCAGACACTGCCATTCGTTTGCGCCGTCGGTGCGCGCCGCTTCGGCGATTTCAGGCGGAATCGACTGTAGCCCCGCGAGAATGATCAGGAATGCCATCGGTGTCCATTGCCAGACATCGACCAGCATCAGCGACCAGAGCGCGAGGTGCGGATCGGATAGCCAGGGCACCGCCGGCAGACCCGCGGCTTTGAGCAACGCATTCAGGAAGCCACGGTAATTGAGCCAGTTGCGCCAGATGGCGGAGCACACCAGCGTGGAGAGCATCATCGGCAGCACGGCGAGCGGCAACGCAATGCGCCGGCCCGCAAACGCACGGACGAACAGCAGCGCGAGCGCGAGTCCGAACAGGACTTCGGCGAGCGAGGCGACGATCATGAACTGGATCGTATTGACGAAACTCGTGCCGAACTCGCCGTCCGCAATGACCGATCGATAGTTGGCGAGCCCGATGAACGAGCGATGCCCCGACGCGTAATCCACCGAGAAAAACGCATCGATCAGCACGCGCGCCACCGGGTAGAGCGCCAGCACGCCGAGCACGAGCGCGGCTGGGCTCATCAGGACGAGCAGCGGCAGATAACGTCGCAACCCGCTCATCGACCCGTTCCCGCGCTTGCCTGCACTGTCGCTGCCGCAGTCACTGCGATGCGGCGTTGGCCTGGGCGATCTTCTGCGCGGCCTGATGCAACGCGGCGTCGGGTGCGGCCTGCCCGGTCAGCGCGAGCTGCAACGCGTCGCCGAGAATCGCTTCGATCTGCTGCCAGTCTTTCACGCGAGGCCGCGCACGGCCCGCTTCGAGCGCCTTCAACTGGTCCGGATACCAGCGATATTGCTTGACGAGTGTCGGATTGACGAAGACGCTCTTGCGCGTCGGCGGAATGCCGAGCACGGCCAGTTGCGTTTGGGTCTGCGACGAAGTCAGATAGGCGAGGAAATCGGCCGCCACTTTCGCATGCGCGGCATCTTTCGCAATGCCCATTTGCCAGATGCCTAGCATCGGCGCCGGCCCCTTGACCTGGCCGGGCGGCGGTTGCAGCGCGACCTGGCCGACCACGCGCGACTTCGCCGGATCGTCGAGGGCGGGCAGCCAGGCGGGCCACACTTCGATGGCCTGCGCGGCCGTGCCGCCCTGCAAAGCGTCTCGCACTTCACCGGCGCCGTACACGTCGACGTCTTTCGGTGCCCATTTCTTCAGGGCGAGCAGCATTTTCAGCGCGGCGAGCGCTTCGGGCGAATCGATCGTGACCTTGCCGTTCGTGTCGATCACTTCTCCGCCATAGGCCCAGAGGATCGGCAGAAATCCGGTGACGACCGGGTTGCCCTTCACGCCGCGAAACACGACTGCCGACACGTCCTTGTCGGCGGTGCCGATGGTCTGGGCGATCTTCAGCACGTCGTCCCAGTTGCGGGGCGGCTGCAGGCCGCGACTCGCGAGCAGATCCTTGCGATAGGCGAACATCTCGACGTTGCCGACGATCGGCATCGCGTACAAGGTCCCCGTCGGCGCGCGTCCGAGGGAGACCGTGGAAGTCACCATGTCGGCGTCCGCGAGCGTGGCGGGCAGCGGCTGAAGCCATCCGTTGGCGATGAATTCGGGCGACCAGGTGTCGTCCATCATCACCAGGTCATAGGCGCGCGTGTTTTCGCGTAACGACAGTTTCAGCTTCTGATAGAGGTCGTTGTTCGGCAGCTTCAGCAACTCGATATCGACGCCCGGGTGCTGTTTCTTGTAACCGTCCACCGCCTGCGCAAGTCCGCGGCCGTAGATGTCGTCGCGGCCAGCGATGACGAGATCGGCGGCATGGGCGCCCACCGCGGCGATGGACAGGGAAGCCGCGACGCAGGCCGCGCGGAGGCAGGCGAACAGGGTCGTCCGCTGGATCATTGAAGCCATGGCTCTTTAATTCCTGTTGGGGAAAGGCGTATGCGTACGATGAGTCCAGAGCGACCCACCCCGCTTTTTTTATCGCGTGCAGCGGCACGACAAAATAGATGCCAGATGCGGCAGCGGGAATTGCAGCAACCTATCATGACGTACATATGTCAGCAAGCGGGGTTGCCGCGTAGTGTTCGGACCCGCACGCATGCTTGCCACGTGATCGTCTCCCGCGCCGCGACCGCCCTCCGCTGATCGATGGCGCGGGTTGATGCGCTGCGGCATCGGGCTACTTGAGCTGCCAGCTCGCCTTGTGATCGACCTCGACCGCGAACGTGCCGGGTGCGGGCGGGAGCAACGGACTTGCGGAGAAAGTCACATATCGGCAAATCGCCCGTTCTTCTGCAACGCTCAAAGCCTGTACGGACACGACGTGTCCATTCGGGAAACTATTATTGAAAATCAATTCGCCGGAATACTTCTCGTCGAATAGGTATTGCAGCTCCACGATACAGATGATCCTTAACTCGTTAAGGACGTCTTCAGGTTCTGAAGCTATCATCCGCCGCATTTTTCACGATTGCTCAGGAACGTCATCTTGTCGGCACCCACGAACGACTCAACGCACGACAACTGGTCGAGTTGGATTCTCAAGCTGCGCCATGGCGACGATCGCGCTCATGAAGACAGCGTCCGCGTCGAGATCACGAGGTACGCGGACCGCGTGCTGGATTTCGTTCACCTTCATTCCGGCATAACCCTGGCCGACATCGGGACGGGCGACGGCCTCGTAGGATTCCGGGCGATCGAACGAGCCGGCGCCTCGATTCGCGTGATCATGACGGACATTTCGGCGCCCTTGCTCCGGCACACGGAAGAGACCGCCCGCGCCCTGGGCGTGAGCGGACAGTGCACGTATGTACACGGATCCGCGGAAAAACTCGCGGGAATTGCCGACGAATCCGTCGATGCGGCCACGATGCGCGCGGTGCTCGCGTATGTGGAAGACAAACCCGCCGCGATGCGCGAGCTTTACCGCATACTCAAACCGGGTGGCCGCTTCGCGATCGCCGAGCCGATCCTGCGCGATGAAGCGCTCGAGGTTTGCATGCTGAAGCGATTGATCGATACTCGCGCGATCCAGACCGACGACCCATTCTTTCCTCTATTGCTCCGATGCCGCGCGGCACAGTTCCCTGACACCGAGGAAAAGGCGCGCTCGTTGCCCATCACGAACTATGGCGAGCGCGACCTGGTCCGATTCGCGATCGATGCGGGATTCACCGACATTCATCTGGAATTGCACATCGATGTGCGAACCGAGGACCGTCTGTCATGGGAAACCTTTATTCGTACGTCACCTCACCCATTGGCGCCGACGCTGGAAGAGATCTTCGAGAAGCAATTCACGCGCGATGAGCGAGAGTACCTGGAAGGTCGAATGCGGGCGATCTTCGAAAGCGGGAAGCAGTTCGACGCATCGCGTATCGCCTACCTGACGGCAAAAAGACCGTAGATGTCCGACGCTCGGCGCACGCTGTTGCGCAAAGCCAGAAACGAAAGCGAAGCGGCAAAAATACTTCGCATGACGAATGAGCGACAGAAAAAAGGCCGCTATTATCGCGGCCGATAACCCTTTCCGCTGGTCTGGATAAAGCCGTGTCCCGAGGCGCGCACGATCAGATTTTTTCCGCTCTGCACCATGAAATCCGTAGCGACCCGCTCATCGTTTGTACCGATTGAGCGCCGCGAAGCCGGTGAATATTGTTGTGTGCGCATTCTTCAAAACTGCAGTGTGGCCGGCAAATGTTGCTCAACGATCATTTCGAATCGGAGATGCATGATGTCCAGTAACAGTGTGTGGCGAAACTTGCATTGCGTCGTCGCGACGGGGATGGTGGCGGCGGGGCTAGGTCTGGCGGCAGGCGCCCATGCGGCGGCCGAGCCGATCAAGATCGGCGTGATCAGCGAAGAATCCTCGGTGGCGGGGGCCTCGATCAGCAAGGCCGCGCAGCTCGCCGCGGACCAGATCAACGCCAGCGGCGGCGTCAATGGCCGGCCCATCCAGATCGTCGCGTACGACGACCATTCGTCGGCCTCGGACGGCGTGCGCGCCTTCCAGCGCGCAGCGACCCAGGACAAGGTGATTGCCGTGATCGGCAGCTACATCAGCGAAGTGGCGCTTGCCATGGAACCGTGGTCCGGGCGCCTGAAGGTGCCTTTCATCACACCCGGCGCGGCTAGCAACGATATTTCGAAGCACGTCCACGACGACTACGACCACTACAAGTACACGTTCCATGGCTGGATGACCTCGGCGTTCATCGCGCAGTCGATCTGCGACTTCTCGCACGACGTTCTGGTCGGCCAGTTCAAGATGAAAACGACGGTCGTCATGAGCGAGGACGCCGCGTGGACCAAGCCGCTCGACGACCGCTACCTCGAATGCCTGCCTAAGGCGGGACTTCAGGTGCTCGACCATATCCGCTTCAATCCCGACACCTCCGACTTCACGCCGATCTTCAACCAGATCGAGGCGAAGCACCCCGATACGATCACCACCGGCATCAGCCACGTTGGCGTGCAGCCGACCGTGCAATGGCACGACCAGCAAGTGCCGATCCCGATGTCGGGCCAAAGCTCGCAGGCCACCACCACGAGCTTCTGGAAGGACACCAACGGCGCGACCGAAGGCGTGATCACGGCCTCGGCCGCGGCGCCGGGCGTGGCGATCACGCCGAAAACGGTGCCTTTCACGGATGAGTACCAGAAGAAGTTCGGCGTCTCTCCGGCGTATTGCGGCTTCACGAGCTACGACCTCGTCTACATCATCGCGGACGCGATCAAGCGCAACAAGGGCTCGACCGATCCGGACCAGATGGTCGACGCGCTCGAAAAAACCGACTATGTGGGCACGATCGGACGCTGGCAGTTCTACGGCAAGAGCGATCAGTTCACGCACGCGCTGAAGTACGGGCCGGGCTATATCACCGGCATCAACCTGCAATGGCAGAACGGCAAGCAGGTCGCGATCTGGCCCAAGTCGATCGCCAACGGCACGGTGAAATTCCCGACCTTCATCAAGGTGCAGCAGGCAAGCGCGAACTAGCCGCGCAACGCTGACGAAAGCGATGGAGGTTGCCTCGGTCTGTCCGGACCTGCGCATAACGCAGGGCCGGACAGCGCACGCATCGACACCCTAACCAACGTGAAAGGCCGGGCATGTTGCTACTGCAGATTCTGGTCGACGGCTTTGCCATCAGTTCCCTGTACGCGCTGGGCGCGATCGGTTTCACGTTGATCTTCGGCGTCTCCGGCATCCTGAATCTCGCGCACGGCGGCGTGATGCTGGTCGCCGCGCTGATGGGCTGGATGCTCGCGGGCGAGGCGGGACTCGGCACCTATCTCGGCACGCTGCTCGGCGTGTTGGCGGGTCTGCTGACGGCCTTCGTCACCTACCTGATGGTGGTGCGGCCGATTCAACGCTCGGCCGCGATTCCCGGCGAAGAGAAGGAAATCTTCGTGCTCACCGGCACGCTGCTGTGGGGCATCATGATCCAGCAGGGCATGGCATGGCTCTTCACCGACAACCCGGTGACGATGCGCCCGCTGATCAGCGGTGTGGCGATGGTGGGCGGCGTGCGCGTGCCGTTCAACGAAATCATGATCGCCGTGGTCTGCTGGGCGGTGATCGGCATGTTGTGGCTGTTCGTGAACCGTACCCGCGCAGGCAAGGCGCTGCTCGCGGCTTCGATGAATCCGCGCGGACTCACGCTGCTCGGTTTCGAACTTTCGCGGATCTATCTTCTCGCGTGGAGCATCTATGGCGTGCTGGCCGGTATTGCCGGCGTGCTGCTCGCTTCGTTCCTCGGCGTGAGCACCAACAATGCGGGGCAACTGACGGCCAGCGCGTTCTCGATCGTCGTGCTGGGCGGACTCGGCAGCGTGTCCGGTTCGTTGATGGCCGCGTATGTGGTCGGTTATCTGGAGACCGTCACGGCCTATCTGATTGCGCCGACGCTGCGGCCGCTGCCCGCGTTGCTGCTGCTGGTGCTCGTGGTGTATGTGCGTCCCCAGGGCTTCCTGGGACGGCGCTAACCGTGCGAATGGAGCGTACCCTCATGTCCGTTCTTCTTCGTTCGCGCGGCGCGTGGATCGCCGTGGCGCTCGCCGTGATGGCGGCGACGTTGCCGTGGTGGCTATCGGGCTACATCCTCGGCGTGCTCACGGTGGCGTATTACTTCGGCGTGTTCGCGATGTCGTGGGACCTGTTGTTCGGCTTTGCCGGCGAGGTCAACTTCGGGCCCACGTTCCTGATCGGACTCGGCGCCTATTCGGCTGCGATCCTCGACGCCAGATGGGGCCTGCCGATACCCGTTTGCGTGCTCGCGGGCGGCGGCGTCGCGCTGGTGGGCGGCCTGCTGCTCGCGGTGCCGGCGCTGCGGCTGCGCGGTCCTTACTTCGGGCTCGTCACACTGGTGGCCGTGCTGCTGCTGCAGAACGCGATCGTGATCTTTGCGGGCGTGACGGGCGGCGAGATCGGCATGATGGTGCCGGACGTGATGTCGGTCGATGCGAACCACAACTACTGGATCGCGCTCGCGTTCCTGATCGTTTGCGCGATCCTGCTATTCGGCCTGTCGCGTTCGGCGGTCGGTCTGATCCTGCAGGCAAGCGGCCAGGACGCGACCGGCGCGCAGGCGCTGGGTTTCAATGTCACGCGGCACAAGCTCGTGGCGTTCTGCATCAGCGCGGTCTTCTCGGGCGTGGCCGGCGCGATGCTGGTGTTCTACCAGGGCACGGCTTCCGTGAGCACGGTCGTGGATCTGAGCGTGGGCGTGCAGATCATCATCGCGGCCGTGCTCGGCGGACGCCGCACGATACTCGGCGCGGTGCTCGGCTCGATCTTCCTGATCGTCGCCGGCGAGTTTCTGCGCCCGCTCGGCCAGCTCAACACGTTCGTCGTCGCGGCGGTCGCGCTCGCCGCGCTGCTGTTCTTTCCGGACGGCCTGCTCGGCAATCTGCTGCGTGCGAGGGAGCGCCAATGAACGACACGCCGCTGCTCTCCGTACGCGGGCTGACCAAGCGCTTCGGCGGTCTCGTCGCCGTCAAGGACATCGGCTTCGACATCCGGCCGGGCGAGATTCTCGGGCTGATCGGACCAAACGGTTCGGGCAAGTCCACGGTCATGAAATTGATCATGGGCATCGAGCGGCCCAACGCGGGGTCGGTCAAGGTGAATGGCGTGGAGATGGCGGGCTGGGCGCCGCACCGCATCGCGCGCGCGGGCGTAGGCATCGTGTTTCAGCATTCGCGGCCGCTCCATCGGCAGACGGTGCTGGAACACATCAAGCTCGCGCTGCTTCCTGATTCGCTCGTCAAGCTCGCTGCCGAACCCCACGTGCACCAGCGCGCGCAGGAAATTGCCGAGCGTGTGGGCCTTGCCGCGGTCATGCACCGGCACCCCGCGACGCTGCCGTTTGCGGATCTGCGCCGCATGGAGATGGCCAAGGCGATTGCGCGCGACCCGCAGGTCGTGCTGGTGGACGAGCCGTTCGCGGGACTGACGGTAGCGGAATCGGCGGCGTTTTCCGAGCTGATTCGCGGCTTTCGTGCCGAAGGCCGCGCCGTGCTGCTGGTCGATCACAACGTCAAAAGTCTGTCCGCGCTCGCCGACCGCGTACTCGCGATGTACCTTGGCGAACATGTCGCCGAGGGCACCGCCGAACAGGTGATGCAGAACGAGACCGTGCGCCGGGTCTATCTGGGCGGCAAGCTGGAGCTGCGCCAGCGCACTGGAGCCGCGGGCGATGCGAAGCCCACGATTCTCGAAGTGAGCGCTGTGCGCGTGCTCTACGACAAGGCGTGCGCACTCGACGACGTCAGTCTGCAGGTGCGCGAGGGCGAGTTCGTATCGGTAGTCGGTCTGAACGGCGCGGGCAAGACGACGTTGTTCAACGCGCTGTCGGGGCTCGTGCCGTACAAGGGGACGATCCGCTTCGACGGGCGCGATCTGCGCGGCATCAGCGGTGCCGCGATCTCGCGCGCCGGTCTCGTGCAATGCCCGGAAACACGCGAGCTATTCGGCGACATGACGGTACGCGAGAATCTCGAACTCGGCGGATATCATCTGGCCGATGCGGCGCGCGCAAAACAGCTGTCGTGGCTATTCGATCTCTTTCCGATCCTGAAGTCGCGCCAGGGGCAAACCGCCCGCACGCTTTCCGGCGGCGAGCAGCAAATGCTCGCGATCGCGCGTGCGCTGATGACCCAGCCGAAGCTGCTGATTCTCGACGAACCGACACTCGGGCTCGCGCCCGTGATTCTCGAGCAGTTGTCGAAAGCGCTGGATTCGCTGCAGAAATCCACGCCCATTACCGTGTTGCTGGGCGAGCAGAACGTCAGGTTTGCGCTGCCGCATGCCGATCGTGTGTACGTGCTCGAACACGCGCGCATCATCTGGGAGGGCAGCGCTGCGCGCTTCGAGACGGAGATGGGGCGCGGCTTTCTCGAGGCGGTGCCGACCACTGAGCCCGACGCCACGACCTCCGGCGACGCGCGCCGCTAACGCCGGCAGCGGCAGGCGAGCCTATAGAGCGGTATCAGGAGATCGACGCAAAGCGAAAGCGGCCCGCCGCCTGCGTCAACAGGCCAGTCTGCTCGGTTAACGACGCGGCCGCCGCGGCTGCCTGCTCCACCAGCGCGGCATTTTGCTGCGACATCTGATCCATCTGCGTAATCGCGCGATTGATTTCCTCGATGCCATCGCTCTGTTCGGCCGACGCCGTGGCGATGTCGCTCATGATCGACGTGACGCGGCTGACGGCCGTGTGTACTTCGCCCATGGTCTCGCCGGCGCGACCGACGAGGCGCGAACCGTCCGCGACGCGCGCGGTCGACGCGTCGATCAGTTCCTTGATTTCCTTCGCCGCGGTCGCCGAGCGCTGGGCGAGATTGCGTACCTCGCCGGCGACGACGGCAAAACCGCGTCCTTCCTCTCCGGCGCGAGCGGCCTCGACCGCCGCATTCAATGCAAGGATGTTGGTCTGAAAGGCAATGCCTTCGATCACGCCAATGATCTCGCCCATCCTTTTCGCGCCGTCCTGAATGTCGCTCATCGCGGCGATGACCTGACGCACCACGTCCGCGCCCGCACCGGCCGTGGCCTTCGTCGCGTCCGCCAGTTCGCGCGCTTCACGCGCGTGCGCGGCGTTTTCGGTGACGGCGTTGGTGAGTTGTTCCATGCTCGCCGCCGTTTCCTCGATGGACGCCGCCTGTGTCTCGGTGCGCGCCGACAGGTCCGCGTTGCCGGCCGAGATCTGCTGGGTCGCCGACGCAATCGATTCGCTGCCACGGGCAATCTGTTCGATCATCGTGCCGATGTCCTTCTGCATCTGCCCGACGCTTTTGACGAGGCGACCCATTTCGTCATCGCTGTTGAAGCGCAATTGCTGCGACATGTCACCCTGAGCGAGCCGCTCGACATGGCGCACCGTCATATCGATCGGGCGCGCGATCGCGCGAAGCAGCGTGAAACCGCAGGTGACGCAGGTCAGAAGACCGACGGCTATCGCGATTCCGGTAATCGTTACCAGCGTCTGGTAGCTTTGCTGTGCCGTGCTGTAGCGCGCATTGCCCAGCGCGTTGCGAAACTTGTCCAGCTCCGCGGATTTCTGCGTCAGAGCCGCCGCAAACGGCGGCATCACGACCATCGCGAGATGGTCGGCGCCATCATGATCGCCATGGCTCATCGCATCCATCATCGGCTCGAGTGCGCCATGCAGCATCGCTTCGCGGGCGTCGGCGACGTCCTTCGACAAGGCCGCCTCCGCGTCGGAGACGGGCAGTGCGCGGTACTCTTTCCAGGCCTGCTCGGAGACCGCGAGATAGTTGCGCGCCTTATCGATCAGTGCGGCGCGATCCGCTGCTTCCGGGTGCATTAGCACGCGGTCGAGCGTGGTGCGGACTACCGTCAGGTTCAGGTTGGATTTGCCGAGCGCGGTTGCGGCGGTCACGTCGTTGGTGTATGCCTGCGCCACCGCATGGTTCGAACCACGCATGCCGGCGATACCCAGCACGCCGGTCACCGTCAGCAGGAACCCGAGCAAGAAGAGGGTGGCGAGAAGACGGAACTTGATGGTCAGTTTCATGCTGAATTCGATGGAGTGAGATACCGTTGGGTTAACGGCACCCAGCCCGAAAAGTTCAGTTCTATTGATGATCCGGCGATCCGGCGGTCCGGCGGTCCGGCGATCCGGCGATCCGGCGAAAAGCGCGGCGCACACCCGAAGTTCGGCTGCGTCCAGCCGGATCGGGTCGATGGCGGCGTTGCCGCGCGCCGCCGCCTTCGGCGCCTCTCGCATGCAGGCTAATGCACGCTGGAGCGCGCGGCTGTTTCGGCGGTCGGTGCCGACGTGACTACGGGTTGCGCGGCAGGGCCCGGTATGTGGAAGTGAGCGGTGTTCTCCCGATCCAGAACCGCGCGCGCGAGGTCTCTGTCGAGTTGGCCCTCCCAGCGAGCGACGACGACGGTCGCAACGCCATTGCCGATCAGATTCGTGACGGCGCGCGCCTCGTTGAGAAAGCGGTCGACGCCGAGCAGCAGCACGAGGCCTTCCACGGGAATCTTGTGCATCGAGGCAAGCGTCGCGGCCAGTGCGACGAATCCCGCTCCGGCCACGCCGGCGGAGCCCTTCGACGTGAGCAGCAGCACGCCGAGCACGAGCAACTGGTCCCAGACGCTCAGATGGACGTTCATCGCCTGGGCGATGAACAAGGCCGCCATCGTCAGATAGATCGCCGTTCCATCGGCATTGAACGTGTAGCCGGTGGGCAACACCATGCCGACGACCGGGCGAGAACAGCCCATCGCCTCCATCTTGATCAGCATCTGCGGCAGCACCGCTTCCGTCGACGCCGTACCGAGCGTAATCAGAATCTCGTCCTTGATGTAGCGGAGAAACTTCCACAGCGATAGCCCGCACATTTTCATGACGAGGCCGAGCACGACGAACACGAAGAAGAACGAAGTCAGATACAGGCAAAGCATCAACTCGCCGAACGATGCCAGCGTGCCGATGCCGTATTTGCCGATGGTGAAGGCCATGCCCCCGAACGCGCCGATCGGCGCAATGTACATGACGATTCGCACGACGCCGAACATGCCTTGCAGGAACATGTCGAGCATGTCGACGAATGGCGCCGCGCGAGGTCCGATCCTGGCCAGCGAGATGGCCAGCAGAACCGAAAAGAAAATGATCGGAAGCATCTCGCCTTTGGCGAATGCCCCGACGATGCTATTCGGTACGATGCTCATGAAGAACTCGAGCATGCCGTGTTGCTGCGCCGCGTGCGTGTAGGTCGAAATCGCGGCGGCATCGATTTGCGACGGATCGATGTTCATGCCGCTGCCGGGTTGGATGACATTCACGACCACCATGCCCGCTATCAGCGCGATCGTCGATGCCAGTTCGAAATACAGCAGGGCTTTCACGCCTACGCGGCCCGCTTGATGGAGGTCGTTCATGCGCGCAATGCCGACCACCACCGACGCGAAGATGATCGGCGCAAGCAGCATCCGGATGAGCTTGATGAACAGGTCGCCCAGCGGCTTCATCTGCGACGCGAGATCGGGGTAGAAGTGGCCCAGCAGGACACCGGCCACGATCCCGATGAGGACCTGAACGTACAGCTTGGAAAGTGCTCTTCTTAGTTTCGATACTGGCATCTTTGTCTCCTATGCTTGGCGTCTTCAAAGGGAAAATGCGGCCCCCCACGCAGCAGCGTGGGAAGGCCGCATTGAGCCGGCTTCGTTCCGTCTTTTTTCTGAATCATTCAACCGGGATTTTTTGTCGGTGCCGTGGCGAGCGCGCGCTATTCAGCCAACTTGCGCATCTCGGCGATGAGGTCGGATTTGCCTTCGAAGCCGATGCCGGGCAGCTCGGGCATCGTGATGTAGCCGTTCTCGACGCGAACGCCGTCCGGGAAGCCGCCGTACGGCTGGAACAGGTCCGGGTACGATTCGTTGCCGCCAAGTCCGAGGCCCGCCGCGATGTTCAGCGACATCTGATGGCCGCCGTGCGGAATGCAACGGCTCCTCGACCAGCCATGCTGATGCAGCATGTCGAGCGTTCGCAGATATTCGACGAGGCCGTAGCTCAACGCGCAGTCGAATTGCAGCCAGTCGCGATCGGGACGCATACCGCCGTAGCGGATCAGGTTGCGGGCATCCTGCATCGAGAACAGGTTTTCGCCGGTTGCCATCGGCTTGTCATAGTAGTTGCGCAGCGTTGCCTGCAATTCGAAGTCGAGCGGGTCGCCCGCCTCTTCGTACCAGAACAGGTCGTACTGCGACAGGGCCTTCGCATAGCTGATCGCCGTATCGAGATCGAAGCGGCCATTGGCATCGACCGCGAGCTTCTGGCCGTCCTGCAACACGCTCAGGATGGAGTCGATGCGTCGCAGGTCCTCGTCGAGCGAGGCGCCGCCGATTTTCTTCTTCACGACGGTGTAGCCCCGGTCGATGTAGCTGCGCATTTCGTCCTTGAGCTTTTCGTGGTCCTGGCCCGGATAGTAGTAACCGCCCGCCGCGTAGACGAAGATCTTGCGGTCGGCCTGGCCATCGCCGTACCGCTCCGCGAGCATCTGAAACAGCGGTTTGCCGGCAATTTTCGCCACCGCATCCCAGACGGCCATGTCGATCGTGCCGATCGCGACGGAACGCTCGCCGTGGCCACCGGGCTTCTCGTTGATGAACATCGTCGCCCAGATCTTGTGGGGATCGAGGTTCTCGCCTGAGTCGTCGACGAGCGAGGCAGGGTCGGCCTCGAGCAGGCGCGGGATGAAACGCTCGCGCATCAGCTTGCCCTGGCCGTAACGGCCGTTCGAGTTGAAGCCGTAGCCGATCACCGGCTTGCCGTCGCGGATCACGTCCGTGACGACGGCGACCAGACTCAGCGTCATCTTGCTGAAGTCGATGTAGGCATTCCGGATCGGGGAACTGATCGGAACGGTCTTTTCGCGGATTTCAACGATTCTCACGCCACTGTCTCCAGAGATTTGAACAGTTATGGAGCCACCTCGGCTTCAATGTGGTGTCTAGCTTAGCCGCGAAAGCGCCTGCTAGAATTCACTTCAGTTCACTACATATTTCACCAAAAGTGAGTACTGCTCCCGCCTCCGACTTCGAGTTCTTCATTCTCCTTGCGAAACTGAGGAGCATGTCCGGCGCCGCCCGGGCGCTCGATCTCAGTCCGCCGGCGGCGACCAAGCGGCTGGGGATCATCGAGCAGCGGCTCGGCGCGCGTCTGGTCAACCGGACCACGCGCAGCGTCAGCCTGACGCCCGAGGGAGAGACCTATCTGCGCTACGCGTCCCAGATCGTCGGGCAGGTCCGCGAGATGGAAGAGGCAATCTCCGGCGCCAGACGCGATCCGCATGGGCCGTTGCGCATCAATGCGACGCTAGGTTTCGGCAGGACGACCATTGCACCGCTCGTCTCCGACTTCGCGAAGCGGTTTCCGAATGTCGAAGTTCAGTTCGAGGTCACGGACCGGCCGGTCGATCTCGTCGAAGGCGCGTTCGATATGGCGATCCGGTTCGGCGAGCTACCCGACAGTCGGCTGAGCGCGAGGCGCATCATGAGCAATCGCCGTTTTCTTTGCGCGTCGCCGAAATATCTGGAACGTTTTGGAACGCCCCAGCGTGTGGAGGACCTGCATCGGCATCGCTGCATCATTCACCGGCAGAACGATGATGCTTACGGCGTGTGGCGCTACATCGTGAACGACCATATCGAGGCGATCAAGGTCAAAGGCGCGCTATCGAGCAATGATGGCGACATCGCTCTGCGGTGGGCGCTCGACGGTCATGGGATTCTGATTCGCTCCGAATGGGATCTGGCCAAGTATGTACAGAGCGGGCGCCTCAAGCTGGTGTTGCCGAATACCGTGCTGCCGTCGGCGGACCTGTTCGTCTATTACCCCAGGCAGCGCAATCAGACGGCGCGGGCGCGTGCCTTCATCGACTTCCTCGTCGATCATTTTCAGGCGCCGTTCATACCGGTCGACACGGCCGTCGAAGTTCCGGAACGGAAGAAGAGGGCCGCGCGAAAGTGACGTCGACGTCGCAGGACGTCGCCGCGACAGTCACATAGCACTTGATGGCACCAAGCTTTCGAGTACCCGACTAAGCTAGTCAGATAACCCTAAATATTTTGGGGGTATTGCCGTTACAGGGTCCATTGACCGACATTCCGGCGCCTGCAGCAGCGCGCGGTGCTTCGCTAACGACCTTCATGCGCAATAACCAACCCGTAACCCAACGCGAATTCGATTTCCCCGCCTCCGAGATGCTCGTCTCGGCGACGGACGTAAAAGGAAAGATCCAGTATTGCAACCCCGCTTTCATCTCGATCTCAGGTTATGCGCGAGAAGAATTGCTCGGCGCGCCCCATAACATCGTCCGGCATCCCGACATGCCGAGCGAGGCATTCGCCGACCTGTGGGACTGTATCCGCGCCGGTCAGCCCTGGACGGCGCTGGTGAAAAACCGCCGCAAGAACGGCGACCATTACTGGGTACGCGCGAACGTCACACCGGTGATTGAAAACGGCCAGACGGTCGGCTATCTGAGCGTTCGTACCAAGCCTTCGCGCGACGAAGTGAAACTCGCGGAGTCGACCTACGCGCAGATGCGCGAAGGCACTTTGCGTTCGCACAAGTTGCGCCGTGGAAAGCTGGTGCGTACCGGGATGGCCGGCAAGCTGCAGGCACTGACGCGCTTTTCCGTCGTGGCGCGCATCGGCATCGGCTATGCGATTGCGCCGCTGGTCTTCCCGCTCGTCGGTGTCGCGCAGTACGGCGGGATGCCGCCGTTGCCGTACTGGACCGCTGCCGCGGTCTCCGCGGTGCTGGCCGGGTTCGCCTGGCTCGCACTGAAAAGGCAATTGGGTGCGCCGCTCGCCGGTCTGTCCAGTTTCGCCACCCGAATGGCCGCCGGTGATCTGACTGCCGAAATGAGCATCGCGAGGAACGGCGATTTCGCGGACGTACTGAGCGCCCTGAACCAACTGAAGGCGAACCTCGGCGCGATCGTGCTGGACGTGCGTGGCCAGATCGGCGGAGTGGTCGACTCCGCGCGTGAAATGTCGAGCGGCAATGCCGATCTGGCGCGCCGCACTGAATCGCAAGCGGCCTCGCTCGAGGAAACGGCAGCGACGATGGAGCAATTCACCACCAGCGTGAAGGCCAATGCCGACGCCGCCGCGTCCGCGCTGGGACTTGCCAGGGAGGCGCAGGATGCCGCGGCGCTCGGCGGCGAAATCGTCGGTCAGGTTGAACGGACCATGTCCGGCATCACGTCGGCGTCGCAGCGAATCGCCGATATCACGGGCGTGATCGATGGCATCGCATTTCAAACCAACATCATTGCGTTGAACGCTGCGGTCGAAGCGGCGCGTGCCGGCGACGCGGGGCGTTCGTTCGCTGTCGTCGCCACCGAAGTGCGCATGCTGGCGCAACGTTGCGCGGAGTCGGCGAGGCAGATCAAGTCCGTGGTGGATCTGACCGTCGCGGAAGTCTCGCAAGGAACGGAACTGATCGACCGCACCGCGTCGCAGATGAAGGTGATCGACGAGACGGTCAGACGCGTACTGACCATCATCGACGACGTCTCCAATGCCAGCGACGAGCAGGCCAAGGGCATCTCGCAGGTGAATCAGGCCATCACGCACCTCGACAGCGCGACGCAACAGAACGCCGCGCTCGTGGAGCAGGCGACGGCCACCGCGCAAAGGCTGATCGATTCCGCCCATGTGCTGGATGAGACCGTGCGCCTCTTTACGATTGCCGGTCAGCGTCAGTCGTCGCTTACGGTCGCTCGATAAGCCGCAGTCAACCCAGTTCGAACGAGCTCACTCCAAACACGCGTTGCACGGGAATCGCCGGCCTGGCGCGGGTATACATTCGCGCCGTTTCGAACGCGCTCACCATGCCGTAGCGTTCAGCGAGCGCTACGGCGGCGGCGTTGATCTCAGGGACGTCGAATGCGACGACTTCGCCTGCGACGCTCGCGACCAGTCCGTCGAACAGATCGTTGGCAATCCGTGCATCGTCGGCAAACAGCGGACCGATCTTGTAGCCGGTCCTGCACCGGCGCAGCACGCCGTACCCTCTGATCTGAGCGTCGCGCACATACGCTAGTGCCAGCGCCTGTGGCTGCGCGATCCAGTCCGCCAGGAAGCTGGAACGGGCGGTCGAAAAACATCCGCTGTCGTAGGCAACCAGTTGCGCGAAAGGTACGTCCCGCGCGTTGGTCAGATTTGGCGTCGATGCAGCTCGCACGACGCCCTGGAAGCGGATGTTGCGATATGCGAACTGGAAGCCGGATTTTTTATAGTTCTGCTGCTGGGCAACGACACCGTCCAGCCCGATCGTACGATCTCCGAGGTAGCGCATCGCGTGCTGCCAGGTGCGCAGGCCGAAACCCCTCGCGCGAAACGCCGGCTTGACGATGTAGAGGCCGATGAATCCGAAGCGCTCATCGTAGGCGACCGCCGAGATGCATGCGACCGGCTCCGCGCGCCAGGTACCGACGAAAAAGCCATTGGGGTCTGCATTCCAGAAGCATCGCGCATCGTGGAGGCCTGGGTTCCACCCCTCTGTCGCAGCCCATTCGACCGCCAGATCGACCTCGCTGGACGACATGTTGCGCACGAGGAAATCGCTAGGATCATCCATGATGGGACCACCGGCTCACGTGTAGCCATAGGAACTCGCAACCGCGATTGACCACAACGTCTACGCAGGGGTGAAGACGACAGCTCCATGCTCGTCGACTTGCGCGAAGGTTCGAGCAAAGCGGTAGGCCTGTCCTGCAATGACCAATTGATTGAACCCCGACCGGGTGGCGTCCAGAAGCGCGCGGACGATCGTGTTCGGAATGGTCGCGTAGCTTGTCCAGTCCGCATCTGGCTCGCCGGGGTCACCCAGGTAGACTTTGCTGCTTTCGCCTTGAGAGAGCACCAGAATCAGGCTCTTTCCTTTGTCCAGCGAAAGCTCCAGGTACTCTGAAAGCGCAGACGCCGCCTCGGTCGCAATGTCGAGCGGGTCGGGAGAGGAGGTGTTCATAAGTAGCCTTTGTGATCGTGCGTGGCATCACCTGGAAGACGATCAGTCCGGCAACTGCTCGGGCGCACCATCCAGAATGCGAAGCTTTTCGTCGATATCGGGAAGCTGATGACCCGCCGCGCGAAGCTCGTTCACGAGCCGATGCGCGGTTGCACAACACTGCGCCAGCGTCTCATGCAGTCGCGGTTCGCTGCGCAGGCCCGTCACCGCCTTTTCCAGCTCGGAGGGGGACTCGCTCAGCAGGGAGGGAACGACCTCTTCTGGCGGAATCAGGGACCCGTGGCTTAAAAGCTGAGCCGTCCACTCGCATCCATACAGCAACGTGCGGCGCTCGGAACGCTTTGCTTCATCCTGCTCCAGGGTCGCGAGACTGTGCCGGTTCTTGTGAATCGAAGCGCGCCAGGTCGCCAGTATGTCGGCGCGCAACTCTGCAATTGCATTTCCGAGCGACGTGCTTTGTCCGCCGGCCACGAGCCGCCGTTCATCGAGCCGGTCGACGTGGTCCCGGTATCCTTCGAGGAAGGGCTGCCAGTTCAAAGGCAATTCGGTCGTCTCGGAGAACGACCGGCTGGTCTCATTGAGCTCGTTCCTGATGTCCTCGCTGGCCCGGGCATCGGCAAGCCGTGCCTCAAAAACATCGTGAGCCGTCACCATCTGGCGATGAAGGGCGAAAAGCGGATTCTTGTGGCGGCGTTGCAGGTGTCGCTCCGCAGCGCCGGGATGAGCGCTCCATTTCCAGTCGGGCAGCGATTTCGGGTCGAACTCGACCGCGTCGATCATGGGCCGGAATACCGCCAGTCCTTCCTCGGTTGCGTGGCGAAAGCAGTCCGCCAGCTTGAAGTCATTGCCCTGCAGGTTGGTGCCTTCGCTCCCGGCGTAAGGAGAATCCGGTGCGAGCCGCAGGAAGGCCGTAGCGAGGAAAAAGTCCATGGGTAGCTCTACGGACAGACTTTCCAGTCGGAAAGTGCGCTGCTGAGCTGAAAGGGTTTCGACGGAATGCGCGAGGCGGTTCGCGAGGTCGAGGAGCGAGTCGATCTTGTCGCCGGACGACGGTTGCATCGCGTCGGCGAGCAGGCACAAAGATTCACGCGCCATTTTTGCCGCGATGGTGCCGTGCTTCTCAGCGAAAAGCCACAACCAGAGGGCCAGCTGATAGCCCCGGACGCCGTTTCGGGCGAGCGTTTCGACCTCGGGCGAAAACGAAATGCCAGGCGCGGCCCAGTTCGAAAACGGTGCCGAGTCGCTGCCCAGGTACATATCCAGAAGCTGTTTCAACGACTGATGCGTGCCGCTCGGCCAGCTTCGCGTCTCGTCGTACTGCTTCTCGGTCTTCCAAAGTTTCCAGGCCATCGTGAACCTCGCAAGAGTGTGCGGGATGCGGCTTGGTGAAGATACTTGCACACTCGGTCGGGGGCGTAAACCGGCGCTTGACCCTGTTGACCCGGAGAGGCTGTCGCGGCGTGACGGGGTTTAAAGCGGGTCAAAACGCTATCAGGTTGAATCGGCTTTTCGTCGATCAATGCCGCCATAACTCAGGCTTTCTCTGCCTGTATCACCTCGGTCAGATGCCACCCGGCAGCGGGCTTCCGGGCGGCTTCAAATCCGGCCGATTGTCAGTCGCCCGTTGCTTGCGATGTGACGCCTTCGGCCTCCCGTTGTTGCAAGATCCGCCATTGAACCTTGCCGCTGCCGGATCGCGGCAGGCTGCCGATGAATTCAACGAACTGCGGCACTTTGTAAGCTGCCATACGAGTACGCGCCCATTCGCGAATTTCTTCGGCGCTCGCGTCGACACCGGCTCGCGGCACGACAACAGCCTTGACGGTTTCGCCGCGGCGCGGGTCGTGCGCCGCGACGACGCAGGCTTCCTGGATGGCGGGATGCTCGAAAAGCGCGGTCTCGACTTCGGCCGGCGACACCTTGTATCCGGACACGTTGATGATCCGCTTCAAGCGGTCGATCATGAAAAAGTAGCCGTCGCGTCGCGGCCCCCTCGAGGTTGTAGTACAGCGACGTCTGCGGCGCGCATAGATGTTGCGCGAGTTTGGCGGGCCAAAACGGCGACCGGGTCACGATAGCCCTCCGTAGCACGATCAGGCGATCACTTCGTTATAGACCCGAACGTTGCTTCAGGATAGATCCGCAACGATCCATGTGGTGTGCGCTCGCCGGAGGCTCGATTTAGTACTAGGCTAGAAGCCGGATCGACGAAGACCGGTTGACGCGCGAACCATCCGCAGTCGCGCTGGCCCGCTTCGACGTGTTTTCATCGGCGTGTTGCCGCAATGGAGCGAGGTCCACCATGCAATTGTCCGCCGTCAAGGTCGTCAAGCCCGAAGCGACCAATTTCATTCTCGGGCAGAGCCACTTCATCAAATCCGTCGAGGATATTCACGAAGCGATGGTCGGCACGGTGCCCGGCATCAAGTTCGGCCTCGCGTTCTGCGAGGCCTCCGGCAAGCGCCTCGTGCGGCGCTCCGGCACGGACGACAGCCTCGTCGAGATGGCATGCCAGAACGCAACCAGCGTCGGCGCGGGCCATAGCTTCTTCGTGTTTCTGGGCGACGGCTTTTTCCCCGTCAACGTGCTGAACACGATCAAGGCCGTGCCGGAGGTCTGCCGCATCTTCTGCGCGACGGCGAATCCCGTCGAAGTGCTGATCGCTGAAACGGATCAGGGGCGCGGCATCGTCGGCGTGATCGATGGCTTTTCGCCTGTCGGCATCGAAAGCGCGGAAGACATTCAATGGCGCAAGGATCTTTTGCGCACGATAGGGTACAAGCTGTAGCGGCTGCATTTTCTCTCGCTTCACGTGCGCCGCGACGCCTGCGACATCCCATGCAACGACAACGACGCCTCATACCGGGCACGCTGTGGCCCGCCATGCTGCGACAGACCGCACACGCGCTGAGTTGCGGCGCGCTGCAACCGATCGACACGCAACAGTCCGAGCTCGACAGCGGCGGCATCCGCTTCCTCGTGCGTCAGGTGTCGAGCCTGACGCGCAAGGAACAGCAGCTCAAGCAAGCGCAAAAGCTTCAGACGATCAAGCGCCCACCAGCGAATCCTTTTCTTCCCTATGACCGGGATCTGTTCGTCGCCGATATCTCAGACACCCATCTCGCGTTGCTGAACAAGTTCAACGTGATCGATCATCATCTGCTGATCGTCACGCGCGAATTCGCACCGCAGGAAGCGCTGCTCGATCTTGCCGATTTCGAAGCGCTGCTCGCGTGCATGGCCGAGTTCGACGGCATCGGCTTTTACAACGGCGGCACGGAGGCGGGCGCGAGCCAGCCGCACAAGCATCTGCAGATCGTGCCGCTGCCGCTCGGGGAAAGCGGTTCGCCCGTGCCGATCGAGCCTTTGCTCAGTGCGCAGAACGGCTTGCCGGGTTTGCCGTTTCGGCATGCGTTCACCCGCTTCGACGCGGACGAATTGACTCGCGAGGATGCGCCGAAGCTGGCACTTTCCCGCTATCGCGCGCTGCTCGAAGCGGCGGGTATCGGCGCGGTCGAAATCGACCGTGCATGGTGTCATGCGGCGCCCTATAACCTGCTGGTCACACGGCGCTGGATGTTGCTCGTGCCGAGATCGCAAGAGCGTGTCGAAGGCGTGTCGGTGAACGCGCTCGGTTTTGCGGGTTCGCTGTTCGTGCGCGACGCGGCTCAACGGGATCTGATCGAACGGCTCGGTCCGATGACGGTATTGGAACGTGTCGCGCTGCCTGCGAATACATAACGTCCGCGCGACGAACTCACGCACCGTCCGACTGCAAATACCTGTGCGCGAAAGCAATCGCCATGCTGCCTTCGCCGACGGCCGACGCAACGCGCTTCACGGGGCTCAGCCTCACATCTCCGCACGCGAACACGCCAGGTACGCTCGATTCGAGCAGATAAGGATCGCGCTGATGCGACCAGCGTCCGGCCTTGACGACGTCATCGCCGGTCAGCACATAGCCGCGCACATCGCGCGCGATTTCGGGCGGCAGCCACTCCGTCTGCGCATCCGCTCCGATGAAGACGAACAGACCGCCGCAGTCGTGCCGGCTCACTTCGTCGCGGGTCGAATCGCGAACGTCGATGGCCGTCAGATGCGTATCGCCATACGCGCCGACCACTTCCGAGCGCAGCCGCACCGCGACATTCGACTTGCCCGCAAGCTGTTCGACGAGATAGCGCGACATGCCCCTTTCGAGCGAATCGCCACGCACGACGAGCGTCACGCTGCGCGCATGATTGGCGAAGAACAACGCCGCCTGACCGGCCGAATTGCCGCCGCCGATCAGATGCACATCGAGGCCGTGGGTCGCGCTCGCTTCGCTGCGCGCCGCGCCGTAGTAAATCCCCTTGCCGATAAAGCGGTCGAAGCCTTCGATGGCAAGCCGCCGCCACGTGACGCCCGTCGCGAGGATGATGGTTCGGGCGTGCACGGCATCGCCGCCATCGAGATGAATCTGCCGTGCCTGCACATCGATGCGTTCGACCGAGCGCGTCACCAGGATTTCCGCGCCGAGCCGCCGTGCCTGTTGCAGCGCGCGGCTCGCGAGTTCGTCGCCGGAAACGCCATTGGGAAAGCCGAGATAATTTTCGATGCGCGAGGACGTGCCCGCCTGTCCGCCCGGCGCCTCGCGCTCCAGCACCAGCGTGCGCAGACCCTCCGACGCGCCGTACACCGCGGCGGCAAGCCCCGCAGGACCACCGCCGATGATCGCCGTGTCGTATCCGGCGAGACGCGGCTGCGTCTGCAGCCCGAGCAGTCCCGCCAGCTCGCGGGTCGCGGGCCGGCTCAGCACCGTGCCGTCGACGAGGCGCAACGCGGGGCACTCGCCTTGCGTCGGACACGGGCCGGGCCAGCGCGCGGCCAGTTCGGGCGCATCCGGCGCCAGCCAGTCGACGCTGATTTGATTGCGCGCGAGAAACTGGCGCAGCAGCGTGCACGCATCGTCCCACCGATTGCCGACGATCATCACGCGCGCCTTCGGCGGTTCGGCGGAAAGGCTTTGCAGCCCGCCGATGCGCTCGCGCGCGAGCGCGCCCATCCTGAACGCAACATCGGGCGACGCCGCCGCGAGCGCATAGTATTGCGGCGCATCGACACGCATCACGCGCGAAGGCTCGGCCGCCCGATACGCGCCCGGAAACGGCGAGCTCAGTGCCAGCGGCACTTCGCCGAAGATCGTGCCGGGCAGACGCCAGCCCAGAGTTCGCTCGATGCCGTCGAACGTCTTGATGACTTCCATCTTGCCCGACAGCACCGCGTATAACGCGCGCTCGCCGCCTTCATGGACTGCGAACTCGCCCGCGCACAGATGCAGGTCGGCGGCCGCGTGCGCGAGGTTTTCCAGTTCAGTGTCGGGGAGGGCCGAGAACAGCGGCACGGCGCGGATGTCGTCGATCGTCAGCATGGCTTCTTCTTCCGTTCTAACAGGCAGATGACGTAACGCACGGTTCACCGGATTTTCAGAGGCGTCATGTCCGACGATTGGACTCGCGCAAAAGGATGCGCGGACAACGCGCGACGCCGGCCACCACACGGACCCAGTATAGGATTTTCAGGTCGGGACGCCGCGCTGATGTGTGCGTTGGCGGGCAGTGCAATCCTGATGCTTGACATCGTCATCCAGACTATCTGTTCGCAACGTGGACGATCGAACCGTGGGGGCGCTTCTGAAACACCTAAGATGGGTGGACGGCCCGTGATCCGAATGCCGTATTTCGTCGCTGCCATGCAATCGGTACGAAGCAGAGAGCGCGATCAGCGCGGAGGTGCGCAATGGTTCTTCGATGGATGCGAATGGTCTGTCTGGCGACGTGTGTGGGTGGCGGCGCGCAAGGATGTCTGGCAGCGGATTCGTCGGCGGCGCTCGCGGCTGCCGCCGCGCCGCCGGTCGTCTATGTCGCCGATTTCGATCTCGACGCGGCCAATGTCACCCCTGACAACGGACCGGGTCACCGCGCGCGAGGCATCCTGGGCAACCTGGTGCCTGAAGGTCCGCTGCGCCAGCAGCAGGATCCGCAGGCGCGGGCGCGAGACATCGTTGCGCTGATGGCGAAATCGCTGACGGACGATCTGAAGAAGGCCGGGATAGACGCGCACCGCGTCACGCCGGGCGAGCCGCTGCCGCACGTCGGCTGGCAGGTGCGCGGCGTGTTTCTCAGTGTCGATGAAGGCAACCGGTTGCGTCGCGCGATGGTGGGGATGGGCGCGGGCCAAAGCCAGTTTCAGGTCGCGGTGTCGTGCGACAACCTGGCGACGCCGGAGTTGCCGCCGCTCTATGAAACGGTTGAAGAGGGGGCGAGCAGGGATATGCCGGGCGCTGTGATCAAGCTCAATCCGTACGTGATCGCCGCGAAGGTCGTGCTGTCCGGTCGCGATCAAAAGACGGCGGTCAGGAACAGCGCGCAACAGATAGCTGGCGAACTCGCGCGACGGCTTCAGACGGGCGCGAAGTAGAAGAGTCGATTCCGTTGCGAGGCGTGGCTCGCTTGAGCCCGATTACCGGCAGCCCCGGCCCGATCTGCGGCCGGGGCGGTCCGATCAGCAGCCCGTCGGCTTGACGCGCTCGACCGCGAGGCCGAACAGCGGACGCAGCTTCGTGCCGACCACGTTGCCGAAAAATGCCGCGACGAGCCACAGCCAGCCGTGCAGGCTGCCCGACACGATGCCGCTAAAGTACGCGCCGATATTGCAGCCGTACGCGAGGCGCGCGCCGTAGCCGAGAATCAGGCCGCCGACGATTGCCGCGATCAGCGAGCGCAGCGGCAGACGCCACACCGGCGCAAAGCGGCCGGCGAGCGCAGCGGCGACCATCGCGCCGATCACGATGCCGATGTCCATCACCGACTTCACGTCGTGGCTGATCGGTGCGGCAAGCGCGGCCGCGTTCGGGCCGGTGCTCCACACCGGCCAGCTGGCGACGTCGATACCCACCGCCGAGAAGGCCTTGGCGCCCCACAGCGCGAACGCCGACGTGATGCCCCAAGGATGGCCCGACAGCGCGAGCGTCACGAAGTTGAGGATCGCGAGCACGATACCGCCGGCGAAGAGCGGCCACGGGCCATGCAGCCACGGCGACGCGTTCGGTGCGCGATCCACGTCGTTGACGAGTCGGCCGTGACGGCGCTTTTCGATCAGCACGGTCAGCGCGGCGATCGACGCGAACACCACGAGGTTCAGTGCGATCCCCGGGCCGACGCCGAGCGTCTTCACGAGCGAGATCGGCGGCAGATGGGGCATCGCGGACCAGAACGGCATGTGCGCGGTGCCGATCACCGAGCCGATGACGAACGCGATCAGCGTGACCACCATCCGCGTGCTGCCGCCGCCGACCGTGTACAGCGTGCCGGAGGCACAGCCGCCGCCGAGCTGCATGCCGATGCCGAACATGAACGCGCCGACCACGACCGAGGTGCCGACGGGCGACACTTCGCCGACGACCGGATGGCCGAACAGCGTGCCGGCGGAAAGCGCCGGGAAGAACAGCAGCACGCCGATCGCGAGCATCAGCATTTGCGCGCGCAGGCCGGCGCCGCGGCCGTCGGCGATGAACACGCGCCATGCGGACGTGAAGCCGAACGCGGCGTGATAGAGCGTGACGCCGAGCAGCGCACCGAGCACGTACAGCGCGGCCTGTTTGACGCTGACGGTCTGCGCGAGATAGATCGCGCCGATTACGACGAGCGCGAACGCGACGGTGAGCGGCTTCGGATTGATATTGACGACACGGCGGGCCGCGCCGAACGACGAGGACAGATCGGACATGATGTGTGGGGCGGACGCGCTTGTCGCGCGAGGACGGCACGCCTGTGAGACGGCGGTCGCTGCGCGGAAGAGGGCCGCGAATAGTTGTTTTGGGAGAGCGTGGGAGTATACCGAAATGTCGCGTTGCGGCCGCGCCCTGCCAAGATTCGCGCCGCTCGCCGGCAAGTCCGGACGCGCGCCGTGCGGCAAGCCTGAAAGGCCCACCGCGCGCGGCTTTGCGGTAATCCACGGCGATCGAAGTCGGGCCCTTAATAACCGGCTGTAATACCGGTATTTCAAACTTGCATTGAAATCGGTATCAACGCGTTCTTTCCCCGGAGAGCTTACCGGTCTGGCGACTGTTCGCGCAGGTAAGCCTGCGCTTCCGCCTCCGTTTCATAAACATAAGGCGAGAGCCCGCGCCGCGTCAGTGCGCCGCCCAGCTTGGCGCGCATGAACGCGCTGGTAGTAAAGCGCGTGACGCCGAGATAGTAGCGCTGCACCATATCCTCGACCATCTCGACATACGCGTCCTCCAGCGCGGGGTCCAGCACGAAACCCTCGTAGTTCACCACCGCATAGACCTTGTGGTCCAGCGGCTCGCAGACGCGGCATACCTGAGCGCGGATCGCCGCGATGTCGTCCGGACGCTTCACCTCGAGACGCGAGAAATTGAGAAATATGATGTTCTTGTCGTCGTCGTAGATGAAGCGTGCTTCCAGCGGCAGTCGCAAAACGTTCGAGCGCAGGCCCATCGGTTCAGGCAGGAAGATCCGCTCGTCCATCGGCATCGGCGTCGGCGAACGAAGGATCGGTGTGAAGTCCATCCTGGCCAGAATATCGCGCTCCAGATCGACGCCGGGTGCAATCTCGATGAGTTCCATACCATCGGCGCCGAGCTCGAACACGCAGCGCTCGGTGATGTAGAGGACCGGCTTGCCCGATGCGGCCGCATACGGGCCGGAAAACGTGCGATGCTCGACTTCCTCGACGAACTTCCTGGCCGTGCCGTCACGGTGGATGCGCAGCTTGCCGTCGACGACCGCAATCTGGCTCTGGCCCGCCATGAAAGTGCCGACGAACACGACTTTCCTCGCGTTCTGGCTGATGTTGATGAAACCGCCGGCACCCGCCAGGCGCGGCCCGAATCGCGATACGTTGAGGTTGCCCATGCGGTCGGCCTGAGCGAGGCCAAGAAAGGCGATGTCGAGGCCGCCGCCGTCATAGAAATCGAACTGGGCGGGTTGGTCGATGATCGCCTGCGCATTGGTCGCCGCGCCGAAGTTCAAGCCTCCCGCTGGAATCCCGCCGATCACGCCGGGCTCGGTGGTGAGCGTCAGCAGGTCGAGGATTCTTTCCTCGTTGGCGACGCTGGCGATGCCCTCGGGCATGCCGATCCCGAGATTCACCACGCTGTTTGGCTGCAGTTCCATTGCCGCGCGCCGGGCGATCACCTTGCGCTCACTCATCGGCATCGGCGCCACACTGCTCGCGGGGACCCGAAGTTCACCGGCGAACGCGGGACTGTATGGCGTGGCAAAGGTCTGCTGGTGGTTTTCGGGCGGCGCCAGCACGACGCAATCGACCAGCACGCCGGGGATCTTCACCTGGCGCGGATTCAGCGAGCCGCTTTCAGCGATACGCTCCACCTGGACGATCACCAGACCGTGGCAGTTGTGCGCGGCCATGGCGATCGCGAGAGCCTCCAGCGTCAGGGCTTCGCGCTCCATCGTCACGTTGCCTTCCGGGTCGGCGGTGGTGCCGCGCACGATCGCGACGTTGATCGGGAAGGCCTTGTAGAACAGATATTCCTCGTCGCCGATCCGCATCAACTCGACCAGGTTCTCGGTGGTGCGTTCGTTCAGCTTGCCGCCACCGAAGCGCGGATCGACGAAGGTGCCGAGGCCGACTCGCGAAAGATGGCCGGGCTTGCCGGCCGCGATGTCGCGAAACAGGTGGCTGATCACGCCCTGCGGCAGGTTGTAGGCTTCGATCTGGTTATCCACCGCGAGCTGCTGTAGCTTCGGCACGAGGCCCCAGTGACCGCCGATCACGCGCTTGACGAGTCCTGGCATCGCCAGATGGTTCAGTCCCCGTTCCTTGCCGTCTCCCTGGCCGGCCGCATAGACCAGCGTGAGGTTGCTGGGCTTGGGGAGGGCGACCAACGTATCCTCGTCACGCGCCGTGCAGAGTTCCTCGATGGCAATCGCGATGTCTTCCGCGAAGCCGATGCCGACGAAGCCACCGGTTGCGACCGTATCGCCCTCGCGGATCAGGCGCACGGCATCGCGTGCTGACGCCAGTTTGCCGGACGTGCGGGAGAGGATGGCCGGTGAAGGCGCACCCGCGGTTGATTGCGTGTTCACGTTTCACCTCGCCTGATTGGAGCGCGATTGTCTAATAGGCGCCGCCGGTATCGATGGTCAGATGGAGCATGTCGTCTTCGAGGACCCTGATGAAATGTTCGTCCTCCTGCAGCAGTTCCTCCAGCACGTCGCCGTTGGACAGCACGCCGATGACGCGCCCGGATTCGAGAACGGGCAGGTGCCGGATCCGCCTGGTATGCATCGACGCGAGGCATTGTTCGCAGGTATGCTCGGGCGTCACATAAAGCACCTGGGTGGTCATGATGTCGCCAACCCGGGTGTCGGCGGCATTGCGGCCAAGCACCTCGACCTTGCGGGCGTAGTCGCGCTGAGACAGCACGCCAACCAGATTGCTGCCCTGCAGCACCAGCACGGTCGTCACATCCTTGTCGGCCATCAGATGCAGCGCGCTGAGCACGGTGTCGTCGGGGCCGACCGAAATCACCTCCCGAGGGTTCCCGGACAGAAGTTGCCGTGCTGTCTTCCTCTCCTTTTTCATGACCGCCTCCAGACAGAAAGGGGAGCATGTACGGACTCCGCTCGATCAAAGCGAAATCGGCATGCGATCGTCCGGGCCCAGCCAGGGCCGGCGATCTTTTGTGTTTGTTGAATTGCAGTGTAGGTCGCTTGATCTGGGCCGAACGAACATTTTCCCGTTCGGCTCACGCCGAATCCGGAAGGTCGGCTTGGAATTCGCTGCTCGCGTAGCGGTCGACATGGATCGGACGGTGCGGCGCGCCGCACGCGAGCCCGCGGCGGGCCAGATTGCGCTGAAGGCAAAGGTGGTGTCAGTGAAGCGAGCGGCAGCCACCGCACATACTGGGATCGGCGATCGTCGGCTGCGCCTCAAGCGTGCGCATCGCTATTCCGGCAGGTTCCGGAGTCCTCGCGCCAATGCGGTGGCGAGGGCGAAGCCATGCGCACGTGTTTCGTGGAAGTGCTTTAAAGAATGCCGTCCAACGCCTTGGCGAACCTGGCGACCGCGCCTTCGACGTCATGCAGTTTGTCCAGGCCGAACAATCCGATGCGGAAGGTCTTGAAGTCCGCAGGTTCGTCGCATTGAAGAGGAACGCCGGCTGCGATCTGCACGCCGGCATCGGCGAATTTCTTGCCGGACCGGATGCCGTCATCGTCCGTATAGCAGACCACGACGCCCGGAGCCTCGAAACCTTCGGCCGCCACGCTTCTGAAACCTTTGTCACTCAGCAGTGCGCGAATGCGCTTGCCGAGTTCGAGCTGCTCCGCTCTCACTTTGTCGAAGCCGTATGCGTCGGTTTCCTTGATGACGTCGCGCAGCGTCGCGAGGCTGTCCGTGGGCATCGTGGCGTGGTATGCGAACCCGCCGTTCTCGTAGGCTGTCATGATCTCCAGCCATTTGCGCAGATCGCAGGCGAAACTGGTGCTGGTGGTTGCGTCGATTCGTTCGCGGGCGAGAGGGCTGAGCATGACCAGCGCGCAGCAGGGTGACGCGCTCCAGCCCTTTTGCGGTGCGCTGATCAGGATATCGACGCCGCTCGCCTGCATGTCCACCCAGATCGTGCCGGAGGCGATGCAATCCAGCACGAACATGCCGCCGACGGCATGCACGGCGTCGGACACTGCGCGCAAATAAGCATCGGGCAGCATCATCCCGGATGCGGTTTCGACATGCGGCGCAAAGACCAGATCCGGCTTGTTTTCCTTGATGGCAGCGACGACTTCTTCGATCGGAGGCGGTGCGTAGGCGGCCTGCCTGCCCGGTTCGACCGGACGCGCCTTCAACACGGTCGTTTCAGACGGAATCCCGCCCATGTCGAAAATCTGCGACCAGCGGAAACTGAACCAGCCGTTGCGGATGACCAGACACTTTCTGTTCGTCGCGAACTGGCGGGCGACCGCCTCCATGCCGAAAGTCCCGCTGCCCGGGACGATCACGACCGACTGCGCGTTGTAGACTTTTTTCAGGGCGCCGGAAATATCGCGTACGACTCCTTGAAAGAGCTGCGACATGTGATTGATTGATCGGTCGGTGTACACGACCGAATATTCGAGGAGCCCCTCGCGGTCGACATCGGGAAGTAAGCCTGGCACGTTCGTCTCCGGTTATTGACTAATAAGACAATCGAAACCAGATTCTAACGAAAGCCACCTGCAACGGCATCGGCCGGGACGTCCGCGCTACCCATTCGGCAACTTTCGGTATGGAGCAGCCGTCGAGTTGCACCGCGGCCCATCCCGGCAGACGCGGCCGCCGCGTGACGGCACACGCGACGGCACGGCTTCGGCGTCGTCAGTGAGCCGCCGGTTCGTTCAAATAGATGCCCGCAGACAGTCCGGCCTTGACCTGCCGCGTGAACTCATCGGTGGACACTTCCTGCGCGCCGGCCTCGATAGCGTCGTACGCCTGGCGCACGACGTCAGTTGGCGTCGCCTTGGGAACGTCCAGGTCGCGGACCAGATCCGTATCGATGAACCCCGCATGCAGACCGACGACCTGCGTGCGCTGCTCGCGCAGCGATTGGCGCAGGCCGTTGGTCAGACCCCACGCGGCCGACTTCGACACGCCGTAGGCAGACAGAATCGGCCGGTTCACCCAGCTCGCGACGGACAGCACGTTCAGGATCGCGCCGCCGCCGTTCACGGCAAGGCTCCCCGCGAACGCACGCGACATCGCCAGTATGCCGAATACATTGGTTTCGAAGTGATCGCGCAACGCCTCGGGCCCGCCGTCGTCCGTCAGGCTGCCGAGCCGCGCAATGCCGGCGTTGTTGATCAGCAGCGTGACGTCGCGCGCCGCGTCCGCGGCAGCGGCCACCGACGCCGGATCGGTCACGTCGAGTTTCACGGGGACGACTCCCGGCAGCGTCACGCTGGCCGGATCGCGTGCGCCCGCATAGACCTTTCGCGCCCCTCGTTCGAGCGCCTGTTTCGCGAACTCCAGGCCAAGCCCGCGGTTCGCGCCCGTCACGAAAACGACAGCATCTTCAATCTTCATAGTCCTTCCTTTCGCATGATGAATCGCATGCGCGCCGGCTCGCCGTGCGTGCGATGTGATGGAAACAGGGCTGCATTCGCTTACCGAGCCGTTGCGCCGCGCCTTCCGGCGCAGCTGCCCAATCGCGTCGCGCAGCCGGCGCCGGATTGCTTGTGTTGGACGATCGTGACCTTTCACGCTTCGTCTATGACAATGGGCGCAGCATATAACTATGAAAATCATAGTGTCAAGTGTCGCGTGTCTCCACTGTCAATTTCCTGGGGGCTGACAGTTCACGACGCCGTCCGTCATCGCCTTGCCGGGCCGAAGGGCGACGGGCCCCGAGGCGCCCGGCAGCGGCGTTTGCGTCCGCGGGGCGCGGCACAGTGGGCAGGCGGCAACCTGCTGTGCGCAGCGTGGTCCGTGTTTTTCCTATCGATATAGCGGATACGATTAAATCTTTTGCGATTGACATCGGACGCATCTTTGTCCATTATTCGACGCAAGCGATTACATCGCATGCGATATAAGACGCTTGACCCTCTCTCTGACACAGGAACCCATCATGACCCGGATCGATCAAGTCCTCTTCTCAGGCAACTCCCACGCCACGGTCAACCACGACCCCGATGTTCAGCGCGGCGAGCACGGCGTGCTCAACCTCGCGCTCTCGGCGCCCAACGGTGAACGCAGCGATTTCATCGCCACCGCGCTGCACCCGCGCGCCGAGCAGCTGTTCTCGGGCGCGTGGTCGGCCTGTTATATCAGCGCCTTCGAGATTGCGGCCTCGATGCGGAAGGTCACGCTGCCGTCCGACTACTCCGTGGACATCCAGGTCAGTATCGGCACGGTCGGCAACGGGTTTTGCCTCGGCGCCGAGTTCACCATCCGCGCGCCGGGGCTGGAAGCGGAAGTCGTCGAGGCCATCGCGAAGCTCGCCCATCAGATCTGCCCGTACTCGAAGGCCGTGCACGGCAACATCGAGGTCGGCCTGAAGGTCGTCACGGCGTGATATATAAGCCGCATACGACTTAATCGCGAAAGATTTAAAACTCTCTGATATCCGCAAACACACAGGAATCCATCATGGAAAAGATCGAAAAAGTCCTCGCTGCAGGCAACTCCCACGCCACGGTCAATCGCGACCCCGCTGCCCAGAGCGGCGAGTACGGCGTCTATGACCTCAGGCTGACCGCGCCCGGCGTCGAGAACCTCGATTACATCGGCACCGGGCCGCATCCGCGAGCCGAGCAGCTGTTTGCGGGCGCGTGGTCGGCCTGTTACACCACGGTGTTCGGCATGGCGGCCGAGCTGGAGCAGGTCACGCTGCCGCGCGACTACTCCGTGGACATCCAGGTGAACATCGGCCAGACCGGTACGGCGTGGTTCCTCGGCGCCGAGTTCGAGATTCGCGTGCCGGGCGTGGACAAGCAGGTCGTCGAGAAAATCGCGCACCGGGCCCATCAGATCTGCCCGTATTCGAAGTCCGTGCGCGGCAACATCGAAATCAGCACCAGCATCGTCACGGCGTGATCCGCCAGGGCACGTGCCCATCACTGAACATCATCCTTTAAGGAATTTCCATCATGAAGACCAAACTCATCGTTGCATTGCTCGTCGCAGTTTCCGCATCCGTCACCGCACCCGCGTTCGCCAGCGGCTACGGGCCGGCGCCCTTCTACAAGCCGTCGATCGGCGCACCGTCATCGCAAAGCGGTCAGAGCCTGCGAACCGTCGCCGCCGAGCGCGAAGACGCAACCGGCGCGGAAAAGGCTTATGGCGGCGCGGTCTCAGGTCTGTCGGAAGCGGGGAGCCATGTCGCCGTGACGCAGCGCGATAACCTCTTCGCACACCACTAAGTCGTGCACTCTTCCGGCGCTGGGCCGTCGCGCATCTTTGTTGCTCGTGCGCGCCGGCCGCAGCACCGGGGGGCGGTGACTTTTTCACCGAAAAACACGCAATGTTCAGTCATGTAGCGGTCGGCACCAACGACGTGGAAAAAGCAAAGCGGTTCTGCGATGCGGTTCTGGGTGGCCCAGGCCGGTGAAATTCACATGGCGTTGTACCCGGCCAGGCAGCGATGCGAAGTAGGTGACAATGCGATACAATCGTACGCGATCTATATTTTCGTGAAACGCTCGGCTCCAGCCAAGGAGGCTACACATGAAATCCAGGGATCAACTGGCACCCGAAAACCTGATGCTTTCCGACTACCTGTGCTTTGCGGTCTACTCCGCGAACCTCGCGTTCGGCAAGGCATACAAGCCGATACTCGAGGAACTCGGGCTGACCTATCCGCAATACATCGCGATCATTGCGTTGTGGGAGGAAGACAACCAGACCGTCAGTGGTCTTGGCGCAAAGCTGTTTCTCGAATCCAACACGTTGACGCCAATGCTGAAGAAGCTCGAGGCGATGGGGTATCTGGAAAGGCAACGCGATCCCGGTGATGAGCGCCAGGTGCGGATCAGTCTCACGAAGAGCGGCCGGCGGCTGCGCGAAAAAGCCCTGAAGATGAACCCCGTCGAGACGGGCCTTGCGCCCGACGAGTTCGCGAAAATTCAGACCTCGGTCGTGGCGTTGCGGAACAATCTGATCAAGTCGGTCCAGAACGGCGAATGAATCTCGCGGGACTTGTTCTGGTCGAGCGAGTGGTATCAGCCAGCGGTCGCGTAAAAGTCACGCAGACTTGCCGTTCTTCACTGCGTCCCGTCGCGCCGCGCGCTCCTGCGCGTAGGAAGGGCTGAATTCAGCCTTCAGATCCTCGCGCCGCAATGGCTCACCACAGGACTGGCAAACAGTGCCGATGCCAGCGTCTTTACCGCAGGTGAGATGCGTGTAGCGTACGGCCACGTCCTCGTGCGGCGATTTATGCCACGTTTCGCCCCATTCGCGAAGCGCGAGCAGGACCGGGTGGAACGCTCGGCCCTTTTCCGTGAGTTCGTATTCGTAACGGGGGGGCTTGGTCATGTAATGCTTGCGCTCGATCATTCCATCCGCTTCGAGCCGTTTGAGCCGGGACGAAAGCATCTGCGGTGTCGCCTGCGACTGTGCCAGCAGGCTGTCGAATCTCCGATTGCCCATAAACAGTTCGCGCAAGATCAGAACAGCCCAGCGGTCGCCGATAACGGCCTGAGACCGCGCGACCGGGCACAGCGTATCGCTCTTGTCGGGCAATGCAGTCATTCAAACCTCCATCGAAATCGCCATGCTTGTAAGTATGATAATCATAGCAATATTGGTGCGGGCTTGCGCCACGATGCACGCGTGAGGGGCTCGTGGCGCGCGGATTCGCGCGAATCGCGGGCTCTTGCCGCGCGCAGCGGCTTCTTGCATACCGGTTAATTAATTGCCCGCGAGTGCCCTGGTGTTCCCGGCGATCAGTCGGGAAGCGCAGCAAGCAGCTGTGCTGTCGTCAGGATTTCATGGGCGAAAGTGGGGCCGTTCAGATCGTGCGCGGCCCGCATCATTTCCTTCGTAAAAGCGGCTGTAGCGTCCCGCACGAGTGTGACGTGGTAGCCCAGTTCCGTTGCGAAGCGGCTCGTAGACTCAATACATGTATTCGCCAGCAGGCCGACGACGATCACGTGCGTGATGCCTTGCTGTTTGAGCTGAAAGTCGAGGTCGGTGTTTGCAAAGCCGCTTTGGCCCCAGTGCTCATGAACGACGATGTCGCCTTCCTGCGGCACAAAGTCAGGATGCCATTCTCCGCCCCACGTGCCCTTGGCAAACGTCTGGCGCTTCTGGACAAGGCGTTGAGTCGGGTTCGGATGATCCCAGTTGTCGTAATCGCCGGCTTGCCAGCGGCGATGCGGGACATAGACGACCTGAATATCCGCTGTTCGCGCGGCATGGACCGTCGCGCGGAGGTTATCGAGCAGCCGGACTTCTGCGGCGATGTCGCGAAGCATCGGAAAGAGCTTGCCGCCGTCCGACAGAAAGTCGTTGTACGGGTCGACCAGCAGCAGTCCGGTGCGGTCCGCGTCGTATGCAGGGTTGGACATTTCGGTACTCCATGAAATGAGTCTGCGAATGAATGCATTCGCGTCGCGTAGTGGGCGCCGGATTGCTTTGGTTGGACGATTCGTGACGTCTTGCGCATCGTTGGTGGTGAACGAAGAATATAACTATGATATTCATACCGTCAAGTAGGGCGTGGCTTTCCTGGCGATTCCCCGGGAGTGCGCTCTGCGGCAGCTTGCCAGGCAGGCGACACCATTCCGGCCGCAGCGCGATCCTCGTTCTCCCTATCGATATAGCGGATACGATTAAATCTTTTGCGATTGACATCGGACGCATCTTTGTCCATTATTCGACGCAAGCGATTACATCGCATGCGATATAAGACGCTTGACCCTCTCTCTGACACAGGAACCCATCATGACCCGGATCGATCAAGTCCTCTTCTCAGGCAACTCCCACGCCACGGTCAACCACGACCCCGATGTTCAGCGCGGCGAGCACGGCGTGCTCAACCTCGCGCTCTCGGCGCCCAACGGTGAACGCAGCGATTTCATCGCCACCGCGCTGCACCCGCGCGCCGAGCAGCTGTTCTCGGGCGCGTGGTCGGCCTGTTATATCAGCGCCTTCGAGATTGCGGCCTCGATGCGGAAGGTCACGCTGCCGTCCGACTACTCCGTGGACATCCAGGTCAGTATCGGCACGGTCGGCAACGGGTTTTGCCTCGGCGCCGAGTTCACCATCCGCGCGCCGGGGCTGGAAGCGGAAGTCGTCGAGGCCATCGCGAAGCTCGCCCATCAGATCTGCCCGTACTCGAAGGCCGTGCACGGCAACATCGAGGTCGGCCTGAAGGTCGTCACGGCGTAATATGTAAGTCGCATGCGACTTAATCGCGAAAGATTTAAAACTCTCTGATATCCGCAAACACACAGGAATCCATCATGGAAAAGATCGAAAAAGTCCTCGCTGCAGGCAACTCCCACGCCACGGTCAATCGCGACCCTGCTGCCCAGAGCGGCGAGTACGGCGTCTATGACCTCAGGCTGACCGCGCCCGGCGTCGAGAACCTCGACTACATCGGCACCGAGCCGCATCCGCGAGCCGAGCAGCTGTTTGCGGGCGCGTGGTCGGCCTGTTACACCACGGTGTTCGGCATGGCGGCCGAGCTGGAGCAGGTCACGCTGCCGCGCGACTACTCCGTGGACATCCAGGTGAACATCGGCCAGACCGGTGCGGCGTGGTTCCTCGGCGCCGAGTTCGAGATTCGCGTGCCGGGCGTGGACAAGCAGGTCGTCGAGAAAATCGCGCACCGGGCCCATCAGATCTGCCCGTATTCGAAGTCCGTGCGCGGCAACATCGAGATCAGCACCAGCATCGTCACGGCGTGATCCGCAGGGCACGTGATCCCGCTGGAGCACGTGCCCGTCACTGAACATCGATCAGGGAATCCCCGTCATCAAGACCAGGCGCAACATTGCATTGTTCGTGCGTCGACGGCGTTGGCGGACGTGCAAGCTGCCGGGGCCCCGAGATCACCCTGGACGCAACGTTGGTCTACTAATCGTCTTAGGAGAAGCACCATGCCAGACTCCTCGCAGTTCGACGTCGACCGTAGCCATCCGGGCCGGTGGACGATCACCTTCAGCAATCCGCCGATCAACATGTTTGTACCCGACACGATCGTCGAATTGGGGACGGTCATGACCGAGCTCGAATCGGATCCTTCCGTCAAGGTCGTCGTGTTCCAGTCGGCGAATCCCGATTTTTTCGTCGCCCATCTCGATGTAGCCAAAGCGGCCGAACGGCCAGAGGTGCTGGGCCTATGGCGCGACTTCGTACTGCGCCTCTCGTCAGCGCCGGTGGTGAGCATCGCCAAGATTCGCGGCCGCACGCGCGGCATCGGGAACGAGTTCGTGCTGGCCTGCGACATGCGCTTCGCCAGCAGGCAGAGTGCCATTTTCGGCAACCCCGAGGTTGGCGTCGGTCTGCTCCCGGGCGGCGGAGCGCTGGAATGGCTCCCGCGGCTGATTGGTCGTGCGCGGGCGCTTGAGTTTATCCTCAGCGCCGACGACTTCGATGCCGACGTCGCCGAACGCTACGGCTGGGTGAACCGCACGCTGGACGATGACGACCTTGACTCCTTCGTGGATACGCTCGTCCGCCGTCTGGCCTCGTTCGACCGTGAAACACTCGGCGCGGCGAAAGCGCAGATCAATCGGTTCGGCATGCCCACGGCGGCCGAACTGCAGTCGAGCATTGATCTGTTCTTCCCGGCGCTGGCCTCGCCGAGTGGGCAGGCCCGCCGCGCCAAACTTCGTAGCCTGGCTTACGGCGTGCCGAGCGACTTCGAACTGAATTTCGGCAAGTACCTGCCGTCGCTAGGACCGGCTGGCGATGAAGACACGGATCCGCCACTTACAGGCGCGCCGAAGGGCTGAGCCTCTTCGCGCGATTCGAGCGGCGGCCGCTAACACGGCCTGCCGCGGCCCGGTTGCGCTCAACGCCGCCCTGGCCGCGGGCGGCGTCCCGGCGATTCGCAGCCCTACGCCGCCTGGTCGGTCGAAACACCGACGCAATTGCCGCATGAGCGCGCCTTGCCCATTCGCAGGCGTCCGGCGCTCACTGTCACCTCGCTACCGCAATCGCACCGGCAAACCCACAATCCATCGCCGGCATACCGCTCGGTGGTCAGCTGGCCGAAAACTTCGCCGCTCTTCAGCGCAGGCGAGCCCGGTCGCGACCGCCACACGCGCCGCTGCTCACGGCAGCCGCAATCACGCACTTCACCGCTCTCCACCGCCTTCAAGGCAGCAGTCACCTGGCGCCCGCACCGGCATTGCCAGAGCCATACCTGCGCGCCGCAATATTGAAGCGCGACGAGATCCCCAAAGGAGCGACCAGCCACATCGCGACGTGGCGGAAAAGGCCATTGAGGCTGCGGCGGGCGGCGGGGCGGGCGGCGGGTACGTTTGTTCACGAGAGGTAAGTGGGGTTGCGGCGTCGTACTGTCAAGCATAGCCGCGCATTTGGTTCGCAGCGGGCCAGCAAAGTAGTGACAGAGCGTTCCCATACTACAGGCTATGGCCGGCCATCATGGTGACGTCGCGCCAGACAATCTGGAAGTCGCGCGGAGACCGGCGATGATGCCGCCGGTCGGTCGCCGCCGCCGTCGGATTCTCAGCTTCGGCTGGATCAGCTTAAAGCCGTTATGTGGTGTAGCTCACACTTTGTTGCAATTTGCTGCGGATGATCAGAATGCCCGCCCAGCAAGGCTCAGCGGCTCACGGCGACATGCGAACAGGGTTGCGCTTTCCGCGGCAGGCTGAAGATTTCAAACGCTGAACCGTTAAAGGACTCAACAAGTGGGGAACACACATCATGAAGATCGAATCCGCCAATTACCCGCTCGCGACTCCGCAGAACGGTGCGCAGCGCGCAACGATCAACAGCGATGCGAACGATGCCGTCGAATCCGCGCAACCAGTCAGCGCAGCCGGCGCGCAGAATCCGACGATTAGTCTCTCGTCAATGTCCGCGCTGCACACGTCGAGCGATTCCGATATCGACACGGCGAAGGTCGAGTCGATCAAGGCCGCGCTGCGTGACGGCAGCTACAAGGTTGATTCCGGAAAGATTGCCGACGGCGTGCTCAGCACCGCGCGCGACCTGTTGCAAACGACGACTCGCTGACCGGCGACCGAACGCAGCAACACCGACGGCCGTGAAGGCGAGCATCGGCATCCATCCGTTTAGCGACGGACGAGACGCAGCTCACGACAGCCCGCGCTAGCGCTGCACAATGACCGTCGAGGTAGTTTCATACGTGATGCGCACATGGCTGCGGCGCGGGAGCGAATGCATTGTGTCGACCAGATCGGGGCGATTGACCTTGACCGAACGAGCCACTCCGGATTTGTCGGCAAATGTCAGCAGACCCAGTTTCTTATTGATGCCTGTTACTTCGACAACGCCTTCAAAGGTTCCAACGGCCTGAAAACCTTCCTCTTTCTTTTCAGGTGAGAACTGAGTCACTTTCACCGTACGGTTCAGGTGCGTCACAGGCGTACCCGCCGCAAGGGTCAGTCCGGTGACGTACGGTTCGACATAGTGCGTCGTGACCTTGTCGCCCACCTGAAGCCAGCTGAGCACATCCTTGTGATCCTTCGCGTTGAAGCTGAGACTCTCCCGCCCCGGAACGTCCACGACGACGATTGCGTTCTTCTGGTCGATGTAACTGACCGTGCCGCTTTCGCTGTCGACTGAAGCCCCGCTGGGCACGCTCGCCTGCGCCTCCGGGGCCGAAGCGTCCGCCGCTTTGCAAACGGGCAGCAATGCGCACAAGCCGAATACAGTAACGCACATCGCGCACGCCTTTCTAATGGAAGAACGACTAATAAGCTGGGAAAGCATGGAGATCCCTCCTGTGCGAATGCATTTCAAAACTCGAGAAACGACAGGTTCGGATTGCAGCGTTCAAGAGGCGCTGACCGCGGCTAATTGTCTGGTACCGGTTTGCCTGGACAAAAGAGAAATGCAAGTAATCGCTACAGTAATTAAGACCATCGTTAGCTAATTGCGCTTGATGTCCCGCACCGTTTGGGTAGACGAAGCGGGGGGACAACGACCTTCTCGCTGCCTGGATTATAGGTGCCGATCGGATGCGCGACAAAAATGGTGTGTTGCCGAGGTGAAGGTGGAAAAAAGGTGTCCCCATCATGTACGAGTCATGTTTCTGCTTCCATACTCTTAATAAATGGGCCGTGTGCGCACGTCGAGGAGAGCGCCTCGGTCGGGCTCAGGATTGAGTCACCACGAGCAACCCTGATCGGCTGGCACGAAGTATGTTCAGGAGCGCGTCATGAAGACCTTGGTGATACTGGCATGCGTCATCCTCTCTGCGAACGCGTTTGCAGAGTGCGCGAGAAATGCCCGCGGTGAAACGGTGTGCGGCAATGGGCAGACGGCCGGCGGTTATAACAAGAATACCGGCACGGCCTGGCAATCCCAAACGAACCAGAATGGGGTGCACACGACCCAGACCAATCGCGGCGGGCAGGCAAAGACGGCGAATGGCAAAGGCGTGGCCAAGGGCCCGGGCGGGACCACCTGTTATCGGACCGCGAACAGTCACGGTTGCAACTGATAGCGTTTCTGCCGCATCGTGAACGTCTTCAATCGCATTCTGATCGGCTGGATGCTCGCCTGTTGCGCATTGCCTTTGCCATCCAGCGCCGCACAGCCCGCCAACCCCGCGCCAGCGTCAGTTCCAGCCGCTTCTGCTCCGGCGGCTCCGAATGGCACGCGTGAGCTAAGCATTGCCATCCGACCGTGGACCGGCGACTTCGATGCGATGCTCAAGCGCCGGATGATCCGCTTTCTGGTGCCCTATAGCCGTACGCTGTACTTCATCGACAAAGGCCGCGAGAGCGGCCTCTCGGCCGCGCTTGCACGCGACTTTGAACACTATGTGAACCAGAAGTACTCAGCCGAGCTCGCCAGGCGGCCGCTCACGGTCGTGCTGATCCCAACCACGCGCGATAAGCTTCTGGCGAACCTGAATGGCGGCCTCGGCGATATTTCGGCAGGCAATCTCACCGCCACCGACGAGCGCCTGAAGATCGTGGACTTCGTCGCGCCACGCGATCGCAAGCCGGTACGGGAACTGGTCATCACGGGTCCGTCGGCGGCGGCACTTGCATCGTTGGACGACCTCGCGGGCAAGCAGGTGTACGCGCGCCCCTCTTCGAGCTACTACGAAAGCCTGAGCGCTCTGAACGAACGCTTTCGCCGGGGCGGCAAGCCACCGATGCACATCACCCCGCTGCCAGACGCGCTCGAAGACGAAGACGAGATGGAGATGTTGAACGCCGGCCTACTCGGCATCATCGTCGTGGACGACTGGAAGGCGCATCTTTGGGCACAGGTGCTGCCGCGCGTCAAGGTGCACGACGACCTCGCCGTAAGTGGCGGAGGCTACATAGGGTGGGCCATCCGAAAAGACAGTCCGCAGTTGCAAGCCGTGCTGAATGACTTCTATCAGAGTTACGTCAGCAAGCAGGGTGTCGCAGAGTATCGGCTCGCGCAATACATGAAGAAGATCAAACAAATCCGCAATAACGGGGGCGATGATGAACAGCAGCGGTTCCAGCAAACCCTCGCGCTGTTCCAGAAGTACGGTGCGCAATACGGCTTCGATCCACTTATGCTCGCGGCGCAGGGCTTCCAGGAATCGCAATTGAACCAGCAGGCCCGCAGCCACGTCGGCGCTGTCGGCATCATGCAACTGATGCCGGCCACGGGCAAACAGATGGACGTCGGCAGCATCTCCGTTGCCGAAGCGAACATTCATGCTGGCGCGAAATACATGGACCAGCTCATGACGAAATACTTCACTGACGCCCATTTCAACGCGAGCGATCGATCGCTCTTTGCATTCGCGAGCTACAACGCGGGCCCCGCAAATATCGCGAAGATGCGCGGGCTGGCGGCGCAACGAGGCCTCGATGCCAATAAGTGGTTCAACAATGTGGAGATCGTCGTGGCCGAAAAGATCGGTATCGAGACGACGACCTACGTGCGCAATATCTACAAGTACTATGCCGCGTATAAGCTGATCGTCGACGCTCAGAACGCCCGCAACAAAGCGGTGGAAAGCGTGCGGAAACCTTCTTGACCGGTTCGGCAGCCGAGGTCTCTTTCCGTCGGCCCGTCCCGGACGTTGGCCTTCAACGAGTCGTTACGCGGTTGTGTGCCCCCGGCGCCGCAGGACGATATGCGTCGCCTTCTGCGACGCTACGAATTCAACGCATTCGTATCCCAGAGCCCGCAAGTCGACCCCTTCGAACAGCGATTCTCCGCGGCCGAGCAGGACCGGCGAGATAGCAATGTGCAGTTCATCGATCAGGCCTTCCCGAAGATACTGGCGGATCGTGTCCGGTCCACCGCCGATCCGCACGTCCATTCCGGCAGCGGCCTCGCGCGCACGGTCGAGCGCCTCGCGAATGCCGCCCGTGATGAAGTGGAACGTCGTGCCGCCTTCCATCTCGATGGGGGAACGCGCATGATGGGTCAGGATGAAGACAGGCACGTGGTACGGCGGATTGTCTCCCCACCAGCCTTTCCAGTTCGTGTCCGGCCAGTCGCCACGAATGGGTCCGAACATGTTCCTACCGAGAATCCACGCCCCCACATTCTGAAAGCCACGGGCGGCGAAATCATCGTCTACCCCGGTCGTACCGCCGTCGTTGCCGAACAAGGCCTGCTGGAACGTGCGCGTTGGGATTAGCCACTGGTGCAGTTCCGTCCCGCCGACGCCGAGCGGATTGTTGATGTCTTGATCCGGACCTGCTCCGTATCCGTCGAGCGAGATGGTGAAGCCCTGAACGCGAACTCGCGTCATCGTTTGCCTCCATTTGGACGCCAGCCAGGTAAAGGCGGACGTCGGGTTCCGGATAGTCTCGATGCTGCGGCTAATGTACCCGATACCGATGAAGGCGGTAAATCTGCATCAATTCCCGGTCCTTGGGAAAGGCCGGAAACAACGGCGGATTCAACCTGTGGATGCAATAGTTTGGTTAAACCTCCCGGTCACCTCGCGGCATTCAGAAGCCCCATCAGCTCATCCGGTGAGATGCCGTCGTCGATCGCATCGACAACGACCCTCCGGTCCCAATCAGATGGCTGATCGCCGATGGCGGCGCGTGCGCGAATCGGCACGGCGAGGATCATGACCTCCGTGGTCGGCGCATGCTGCAAACTCATGGCCGCAATCTGCGCACCGAGTTGTTTCGCCATCACCTCGATCGACTCATGGCTATGCGGGTTGGCAACACCAATAGCGATACTGCTGCCGGCGAACTGGCGGGCGAGTGCCGCTGCAACTTTTCCGGGGCTGAGAGTTGAACAGGTCATCGTGTATTCCTCCTGATGTCCGACCCAGATCAGCGCGTACCTTGCGCCGCCAGGCAACGCTATGGCGTGGACGGCGACCCTCGGGCCTCAAACCTGGCCGATGCCACCGTCATTCATCAAATCCGCGCCCGTCATGTACGAACTCTGCTCGGAGGCAAGATAGAGCGCCGCGCTGGCCATCTCGTCGGCCCGCGCGAGCCGACCGAGCGGGACCATGCTCTTGTACATGCTCACCAGATCCTCGCGTGTCGCTGACTGCGAATCGAGGATCGGAGTGTCGGTAACACCAGGGCTGAGCATGTTGACGCGAATGCCGCGATCCTTGAATTCGGCGGCCCAGGTGCGGGCATACGAACGCAACGCGGCCTTGGTCGCCGCGTAAGCGGTGTGACCAGGTATGCCCATCAGGTGCATGGCCGACGAAACCAGAATGATCGATCCACCACCTGTCATCATCGGCAGCAGCTTCTGCACCAGAAATACAGGGCCGCGCGCCATCAGATTGAATGCCTTGTCGAAATGCTCGGGCGTGATGGTGTCGATCGAGGCCTGCTCCGTATAGCCCGCATTCGACACGATGATGTCGACGACACCCTTTTCGTCCCTGACTGCCGTGGCGACACGGTCGAGGTCATCGAGATTCGCGGCGTCGGCTTGGATAGCCGTAACGTTGCGTCCGATCAGTTCGACGGCCTCGTCGAGCTGGCCTTGCCGACGGCCGAAGATAAACACATGAGCGCCTTCGGCGACGAACCGCTGGGCGATCGCCAGGCCGATACCGGTGGTTGCGCCGCTAATGACGGCGATCTTTCCTGCAAGAGTTGACATTGGAACCTTCCGCCTTTGATGACTGGAAGTGACATCGTAATTGCGGTCCCAACGAAAGATAATCAGCGGAATTATCATAGGATCCATTCGCCAGGAGAATAGGCCACACGAGAGAAATGCAATGGACCGGTTTCACGAATTGAACGCCTTCATCGCCGTCGTCGAAGCGGGTGGCTTTTCCGCCGCGGCGCGTAGAACCGGCGAGTCACAGTCGGCCATCAGCAAGGCGATCGGCGCGCTGGAAAAGCGCCTGGGCGTGCTGCTATTCAACCGAAGCACACGCAGCGTGACACTGACGGATCAGGGGCAGAAATACTACGAGCGGACCAAACCGTTGCTGGACGAAATCGAGGTAGCCGACAGCGAGCTGACCAGCAGCACGCTGGATGTCTCGGGCCTTGTCCGGATTGCCTGCGCGTCGACGTTCGGCCGCCTGCACGTTCTTCCGCTCATTCCCGAACTGCTATTGCGCCATCCGGGTCTTCGGGTCGATCTCGTGTTGTCGGATTTCGTACGCGATATGGTGGAGGACCGAATCGATCTCGCGATTCGAGTGGGTTCCGTCAGCGATCCGGATTCGGTCGTGAAGCGAATTGCCAGCACCCCGCTGGTCTGCGTCGGATCGCGTCGCTATTTCGAGCAGCACGGCATGCCGAAGGACCCTGCGGAACTCGTCGATCACAATTGCCTGCTCTACGGCGGTCTGCTGGAATCGGCGAACTGGCCGTTTCATGGGCCACGTGGCCGGTTCAGCGTACCGGTGCGAGGCAACCTGTCGTCGAATAGCGTAGAGACGATAAGATCGGCCGTGCTGGCGGGCGTGGGCATCGGCCTGTTCGCGAAGCTCTCGCTGACCGACGAGCTCAAGCATCCCGACATCGTGACCGTGCTGGACGACTTCATCCGGGACGCCCGTGATGTCAGCATCATCTGGCCGAGGCGTCGTTTCGTGCCTGCGCGCGTGCGCCGGGTCACAGAATTTTTTGCGGCCGCGTTGCCGCAGCGTTTGTAGAAGCGCGACGTCCGTGAACGCAGTGCAAACGCAATACGTCAAGCGATGTTCGCTAGCTGTGCGCGTCGCGGGCCCGCGTCGCTCGACATCGATTCGCGTACGTGGCGCGCGAATTCCTGTGCCGCTGGCTGAACCGTCACGGGCAATCGCAGACAGATCGCGAACGCGGGCAGCGCCGGCAAGCCGGTGACTCGAGGTGTCAACGTCTCAAGATCGCCCGGCACCGTGGACACGAGCCAGGCCGTGATCGCGAGGCCCGCGCGCACCGTTGCGGCGGTCGCCTCGATGTTGCCGCTTTCGAACACCGTGCGCCACGCGATGCCCTCGTCCGCGAGCGCGCCGAGCACCACCGGACGGAAAGCACAACGCTCGTCCACCATCGACAGCGGCAAAGGCCGCTTCTGCCACGCATCGCTGCCGCGCCCTTTGACCCACACCAACGGCTCGATGCAGACCACTTCACCTTCTGCTTCGCTCGCGACAGATTCCACCAGCGACACGTCCAGGCGACCGCTATTCACCGCTTCGCTCAACTCCGGCGACGCCGCGCACACCAACGAGATTTCGACGTGCGGATGCGCGTCGGCGAAGGCCTTCATCGCGGGCCCGAGCCGCGTCACGAGATCGTAAGGCACGCCCACACGCAGCGCGCCGCGCAACGGCTGGCCGGTCATGTCGGCCCAGATTTCGTCGTTCAGCCGCAGCAGCGCGCGCGCCTTCACCAGAAACTGCTCGCCCTGTCGCGACAGTTCCAGCCGTCGCGTCTTGCGAACGAACAGAAGGCAATCCAGCACATCTTCGAGGCGCTTCACCTGCTGGCTCACGGCGCCTTGGGTCATATGCAGCAGATTCGCAGCGACCGTCATGCTGCCGCTATCGGCGACGGCAACGAAGGTGCGGACCAGATCGAGATCGAGGTTTCGGCTCATCTATGCATTATGTCGCGTAATGTGTCGCATCAATATTATTAGCTTTTACGATGCCTTGCCGATCCGTACAGTGCAGATTCACTAATCCGGATGTGCACCAATGACCTCGATACTCCCGCTTCTACTGTTCGTCGCCGTCGCGACCGTCACGCCCGGCGGCGCGACCACGCTCGCCACCGCCTCGGGCGCACGCTTCGGTTTCGTACGCTCGATACCGCTGATGCTCGGCATCGCCATGGGCCTCGCGTTGCTCGCCGCGGTCGCCGCACTCGGGCTCGGCGGTCTGCTTCTAACGCTGCCGTCGTTGCAAACGGTGGTGAGGGCGCTCGGCTCCGCATATCTGCTGTGGCTCGCGTGGCGCATCGCGCGCAGTGGGCCGCCGGCCGCGGGCAACGGTCCCGCGCGCCCGGCTACGCTCGTCAACGGTTTCCTGCTGCTGTGGCTCAACCCGAAAGGGTGGGCGATGACGATTGGCGCGGCGGCGTCGTTTGCGGTGCTCGCAAACGATCCGAACCGGCTCGCGATGCTGCTCGGGGCGGCGTTCGGGGTGGCTGCGTGCGCGTCGCTCGCACTGTGGTGCGCGCTCGGTGTGCTGCTCGGGCGGCTGTTTCAAACACCGCGTCACTGGCGCATGCTCAATCTCGCGATGGGCGTGCTGCTCGCCGCATCCGTCATTCCGACCTGGAGATAAGCATGTCTTCGCATCCGTTCGCCGGATCGTTCGATCTGGAAACCGCGTTCGGTGATGTGTCGGATTATTGGTCGCCGAAAGTCGTCGCACGGATCAACGATCAGTATGTGAAGGTGGCTAAAGTGCGCGGGCAACTCGTGTGGCACGACCACGAGCACGAGGATGAACTGTTCTTCGTCGTGCGCGGCCATCTGAAGATCGAATATGAGGGCGGACGCCTCGTCGATTTGCCCGCGGGCTCGATGCATGTGGTGCCGCGCGGCACGCTGCACAATCCAGTCGCGGACGACGAATGCTGGATCGTGCTGATCGAGCCCGTGCAGACAAAGCATACGGGGAACGTGGAATCACCATTGACGAGAACGATCGAAGAGCAGTTGCGCGGATCACGCTGACTTCAGATGACCGCGCATGAAAAAAACAGTTCGTTTTCCTGTGTATGCTCGTGCCACACGAGCCGTGCGCACATATTTGCAATCTTCACGTATTGATCGTTGACCTGCATGACGACTTTCTGCCTGCGAGAGTAGGGGGCGGCGTCGAAACTTCAAACCCGCCGCCCCCTTCTCGACGAGACAGACTCAGGCGAACAACTTTCGCGGCCCACTGGGTTGAGAGCGAAGATACTGTTTCGGCGCCCTGACTTGAGCCCCAAAGTGAGCGGCAGCGTGCCAGGGCCAGCGAGGGTCGAAGAGCACGGCCCGAGCAAGCGCGATCAGATCGGCGTCTCCCGCGCCGAGAATGGCTTCGGCTTGTTCGAACCCGGTGATCATGCCGACGGCGATGACGGGGAGCGTCGTCGCCTGCTTCACTGCCCGCGCGAACGGAACCTGATAGCCGGGCCCGACCGGAATTTGCGGGGCTGGGTCCGAGCCGCCGCTCGAGACGTTGATCGCGGCACAACCCCTGGCCTCCAGGGCGTGGACAAAAGCGATCGCGTCCTGCACGGACCACCCGCCGTCCACCCAGTCGGTAGCGGATATCCGCATCGTAACGGGGCGATCGTGCGAGAACGCGTCCCGCACGGCCTCGAAGACCTCGAGTGGAAAGCGCATCCGGTTTTCCAATGAGCCGCCGTATTCGTCGTCCCTGTGGTTCGACAGCGGCGAGAGGAATTGATGCAGCAGGTAGCCGTGCCCACCGAGGATCTGAATGAAGTTCAACCCAAGCCGTGAGGCGCGCCGTGCTGCGGCCGCGAAGGCGTTGCGAATCGCGGCCAGGCCATCGCGGTCCAACGCGATGGGCGGTGTCTCGCCGGCCGCAAAAGCAACCGGCGATGGGCCATAGGTGTTCCAACCATTTGAGTGATCAGATGGAATCTGCGCACCTCCGTCCCACAATTTCTGCCGGGACCCTTTCCGGCCAGCATGGTTGAGCTGGATTCCAACGGGCGTGTCGGACCACCGCCGAACGGCCTGCAGCACTCGCGCCATGGAGGCTTCGCAGTCGTCCGAATAGAGCCCCACGTCACCATAGCTGGTGCGTCCGTCGGGGCTGACCGCGGTCCCCTCGATAGTGAGTGCAGCCGCGCCTGATATCGCCAACTGGCCGAGGTGCATCAGGTGCCAATCGCTCACCTGGCCGTCTTCGGCCGAGTACTGGGCCATCGGGGCGATCACGATCCGGTTGGCTAGTTTCAGGTTGCCGACTTGTATCGGCGTGAACAGCGTCGGGTCGCTCATAGAGCGCCTTTGGCGGCGACAGGCCGCGGGGCGATCGGCAAACCGACCCCACCGGTTGCGCCGCTAGTGACGGCGACTTCGCCTGCGAGAGTGGACATGGAAATCTCCTGTCTGGTGATGAGTGACAGGTAGATCGTAGTTCCCAGATACCGGAGTGATAATTCGCAGATTTTTCATAAGGCCAATTCCGCACGAGAATAGGCGTGAGCTGGTCTTTCTGGCTGAACCCGGGCCTCCAGCTCGATCCACTTTGAAGAAGCTCGCCGAAAGCCTCGTGCTTCGCCTCATGCCACCTGCTTCGCGTCATGCCACCTGCGCGCCGCCATCGTTAGACGCCTTGCGCTCGAGCAGCGGATAGGCGAGCGCGCAGATATGCGACTGGATCCGCACGAGGTCGCGCAGCACGTCGAGATGGAGTGAGCTCGACGCGATACTGTCGGGCTTGCCCTCGCGCAGGCGGCCGAGATGAGAATCCCGCGCGGCGCGCTCGAGACGCCGCAGCGCCTGTTTGTCCTCGAGCAACTGCTCCGCGGTCTGCGTCCTTCCCGATACGAGCAGCGCCTGAGCCCGATGAAAACTGTCGATCACCAACTGGTGCAGCGCGCGCAAGTCTTCGGCGCCTTCGGCCGAAAAGCTCACCTGTGCCTTGATCTTTTTCTGCGCCAGTTCCATCAGATTCTTGTCGACGATATCGCCGATATGCTCGAGGTTGATCACGGAAGTCATGATCGCCGACGCCCAGCGCCGGTCTTCGTCGTCGAGCGTTTCGCGCGTCACTTCGGTGACGTAGCTCTTGATCGCATCGTGCAGCATATCCACGGCGTCGTCGCGGGCCGCGATCTCGTTCACCGCGCGGCGGTCGTTGGCGATCAGCACCGGCACGCTCGCGCACAGCATCGCTTCGACGATATCGCCCATCCGGATCAATTCGCGAGTCGCGCATGCAAGTGCCTGCGAGGGCACCCGCAACGCGGCTTCGTCGAGGTAGCGCGGCGCGTCGCCGTTTTCGGCGGCGCTCGGTGCCGGCAGCAGCCGTTCGAGAAGTCGCGCGACAGGATCGAGCAGCCCGATGAAGACCACGGCGATCATCACGTTCACGCCCGTGTGGAAGTCGGCGATCGCACGGCCGGGGCTGTCGTAGACCTGCTGCAGCAGCGATGCGAGCGGCGAGCACACGGCGAGCATCAGCACGCACACGCCACCGCGCAGCACGAGGTTGCCGCCCGGCAGGCGCCTGCGGCTGCGGTCAGCGCCCTTCGCGGCCTCGAAATACGGATTGAGCGCGCTGCCCACGTTCGCGCCGAGCACCATCGCGATCGCCGTGTCCATCGGCACGGTATGCAGATTCGCGAGCGACATCACGAACAGGACGACCGGAATGCTCGAATGCGCGGCCCACGTGAGCACGCACGCGAGCGCCGCGTTCAGCACGGGCTCGCCTGCCAGCGCGCCGAGCACCGTGCGCAGCGCAGGGGCGCTCTCGGCGGGTTGCACGGTCGAAACGAGCAGCGTGAGCGCAAGCAGCATCAAGCCGAGCCCGATCGACGCGCGGCCGATGTCGCGATTGCGCGAGCCTTTGCCCTTCTCGAAGAGCGTCATGCCGACCAGCAGACAGACCGGCGAGATCCAGCTCAGATCGAGCGAGAACGCCTGCACGATCAGCGTCGAGCCGACGTTGGCGCCCAGCATGATGGCGAGACCGGTAACAGGCCGCATCAAACCGCGTGCCGCGAACGACGACGCGATCATGCCGGTCGCGGTGCTGCTCTGCAGCGCGCCGGTGATTGCGAGCCCGGCGCAGAACGCGTTCAGCCGGTTGCCGAGACTCCTCGCCATGAAGCGCTTGAGCGAGGCGCCGAACGCGCGCATCAGGCCGGACTCGACCATATGTAGGCCCCACGTCAGCAGCGCGACGCCGCCCGCGAGATGAAGCACGATCATGATCATCTTGCACCTCCCTGTTTGTTTTTCTTGTGCACTTCTTTCAGACCCGGGCAGTACCCGGCGAGATTGCCTCCTCGAATATCTGTAGTGCCTCCAGCCTCTGCGCAGGTGTGACGGTGAGCCGCGGCGTGAGCGTCAGCACGTTGCCCATCGTCGTCTTGAACGACAGTCCCCGGTCGAGCGCGCGATGCAACACGGCCTCCGCGAGATCGGCATCGGGCGTCGCCATCATCCGCGCACCATTGCACGGTTCGAGATGCGCGAGAGCCCCATCAACACGGCGAGCGTGCCGATACCGAGGATCATCGTGAGCGTCGCGGCATCGAAGATCGCACCGCGGTCCGACAGCGCGAAGATGCCGACCGGCAGCGTGACCCAGCCCGGCGGATAGATCATCAGCGTCGCGCCGAGCTCGCCCATCGACATCGCGAAGCTCAGGCTGAACGATGCGAGCAGGTAGGGCGCGACGAGCGGCAGCGTCACGCGCGAGAGCTGGTAGAACGGCCGCGCGCCGAGGCTCTGTGCCACCTCGCCGTATTCCGGCGCGACTCGCGCAAGCCCGGCCGCCACGTTGCCGTAGGTGAACGCCGAGATCAGCAGGAAGTGCGCGATGAAGACGATCGTCGCCGTGCCGTTGAGCAACACCGGCGGCCGGCTGAACGCGACCAGCAAGCCGAGCCCGATCGACACCGACGGCACCGCGCTCGGCACGAAGAAGATCACGTCGAGCACGCGGCGCGGCAGGCCCTTCATGCGCCGCAGCGCGAGCGCGGCCCACGTGCCGCTCACGAGCGCCGCGACGCTCGCGACCACCCCCGTCAGCACGCTCACGCGCAGCTGGCTTGCCGAATCGGTATGGAACACCCGCGCGTAGTGCTCGAGTGTCAGGTGGCTCGGCAGGATACCGTTCCACTGTCCGCTGATGCTGGCGAGCGCGATCATCGCGACCGGCAGCCCGTAGACCGCGCAGAACAGCAACGCCGTGCCGCCCCACGTCAGCCATTTACCCCATTTAGCCCAGAGCAGCACGGCGACCTCCGCAAAGTGACACGACGGCCCGGTAGCAGGCATAGAGCCCGAGCGACAGCGCGATATTGACGACGGCGATCACACACGCCGTGGTGTAGTCGAATTCCTGGATCGCCTTGTCGTAGATCAGCAGAGGCAGCGTGATCACGTCTTTCGCGCCGATGAAGAGCACGATGCCGAACTCGTTGACGGTCAGCAGCAGACACAGGCTGCCGCCCGCCAACAATGCCGGCAACGCGGCGGGCAGGATGATCTGCCTGATGATGCGCAGCGGCCGCGCGCCGAGGCTGCCCGCCATCTCGATCTGCGCGCCGTCGATCTGCGAGAAGCACGCGAGCAGCGGCCGCATGATGAACGGCGTATAGACCGTGATCTCCGACAGCACGACACCCCACTGCGTGTACAGGAAGTTGAGCGGCGGCAGCGGCAGGTGGAACGCTTCCATCAGCGACTGGTTCAGCAGTCCGGCCGAACCGTACACGAAGGTGAACGCGAGCGCGACGAGGAAGGTGGGCAGCGCGATGAACGTATCGATGAGCCGGCCCACGAAACGCGCGCCCGGGAACGGCACGAACGCGATCACGAGCGAGAACACGAAGCCGAGCACGAGGCATCCCGCCGAGGCCGATATCGCGATCGCGATCGTGTGATAAAGCCCGCTCAGAAACTGGCGCGAGCGCAGCACGTGCTCGAAGTTCGCGAACGACAGCACATGCTGGTCGCCGCCCAGCGCCTGCACGACGATCAGCCCGAACGGGTAGAAGAACAGCGCGGCGAGCACCGCGAGCGGCGGCGCGATCCACAGGCCGCCCAGTCCCGTGGCCGGCGCCCGCACGCGGGCCGGCGGCGCAATGACGATATCAGCCATGACGCTCAGCCTCCGGTACGAGAGTGACATCCGCGGGGTCGAAACGTACGCTGAGCGCCGCGCCCGGCTCCGGCGGTTCGGCGAGCGGCGCGCAGGTGAGCCGCAGCATCTCGCCTTCGACATCGAGCGCGATGCTGTGCATTTCGCCGAGCCACTGCACGCTGACGACGACCCCCGTCAATTCGTTCAGGCGTTGACCTTCGCCGGCTGGCGCGCCGCCGCCCGCAACGGAGTGCAGATGGTGCGGCCGCACGCACACGAAGCAGGCGGCGCCGGCCGCGAGTCCGTGATGGTTGCAGCCTTCGAGCAGGTGGCCGTGAAAGCGCACGCGGGCGCGCCCGTCGGCCAGCGGTTCGAGCTGCTGCGCCGGCAGCACGTTCGCGCGGCCGAGGAACTCGGCGGCGAAGCGGTTCGGCGGATGACGATAAAGCCCCTGCGCGTCGCCGTAAGCGACCAGGTGGCCGTCGCGCATGATGCCGATGTGGTTCGCGAGGGTCAGCGCCTCGGTCTGGTCGTGCGTCACGTACAGCACCGTGAGCGACGGCAGGGTGCGGTGCAGCTTCGCGAGTTCGTCGAGCATCGAGCGGCGGATCTGCGCGTCGAGCGCGGACAGCGGCTCGTCGAGCAGCAGCACCTGCGGACGGATCGCGAGCGCGCGGGCGATCGCCACGCGCTGCTGCTGGCCGCCCGACAGCTCGCGCGGATAGCGCTTCGCATACTTCGCCATGCCGACGAGGCCGAGGCACTCGGGCACCCGCTCGCGAATCACCTCGGCGTCCGCGCCGCGGGCACGCAGCCCGAAGGCGACGTTGTCCTCGACGCGCATATGCGGAAACAGCGCGTAGTTCTGCACCACCATGCCGATGTTGCGTGCGTACGGCGGCAGCCGGGTCACGTCGCGATCGCCGATGGTGATGCGCCCGGCGCTCGGCTGCACGAAGCCGGCGACGGCGCGCAATGCGGTCGTCTTGCCGGAGCCGGACGGGCCGATCAGCGCGACGATCTCGCCGGGCTTCACGGTAAGCGTCAGAGATTCGAGAATGGTCTGGCTGCCGTAAGCCACCGACACGCCTTCGAAACCGATGCCGCTCGCTGCGTGCGCGATGACGGCCGGGGAAGCGGAGGCGCGCCGCTGCGGCCCCCTTTCCATGGTCATGGTGTTTGCCATTAGTCGCTCGTCGGTAGCCTGGTTAGTCGATGGAAATCGCCTGGTTGTAGGCGGCCACGTCGGGACGCAGCTCCTGGAGAACCTGGTTCCAATCGGGTTGCCAGATGTCGACGCCCTTCAGCAACGTGTTCAACGCCTGGAAGTTGCTGTCCGTCGGATGCACATCCGTGCGCACCGGGAAGCCGTATGCCACCTTGCTGACCTCCTGCTGCGCCGGCGCGCTCAACAGGAAGTCGATCAGCTTCTTGCCGTTGCCGGCATGCGGTGCGCTCGCCACGAGACCGACGTAGTAGGGCAACGCGAAGGTCGTGCGGCGGCCATCGGGACCGGCCGGGAAGAACATCGCGACGTTCGGGTTGTCGCGCATCTGCGCGAGGTTCATCTGCATATCGCCGTTGGCCACGAAGAGCTCGCCCTTGTTGACGAGCGCCGTGAGCTTGCCGGTCGAAGCGGAGGGCCCGAGGTTGTTGGTCTGCAGCTTGCGCAGATATTCGAAGCCGGCCGGCTTGCCGCCGAACGCGTGGAAGGTCCCCAGCATCAGCGCCGTGCCGTCGCCGGCTTGCCCCGGCGTCGAGTACTGGATCTTCTGCTTGAACTGCGGCGCGAGCAGGTCTGCATAGGTCCTGGGCGGACTCTTCAGCACCGCCGAGTTGTAGATGAAGCTCGGATAGTTGCCGACCATCGCGTAGTAGAGGCCTTTCGGATCCTTGTCGTGCGTCTCGATCCTGTCGGCGCCCGCCGGCGAGTAGGACTGCAACAGGCCGTCAGCCGCGGCTTTCTGCATGAAGGGCGGCAGCGTCACGAGCACGTCCGCCTGGGTGTTGGACTTCTCTTTGCTCAGCCGGTCCACCACGCCGCTCGAGCCGGCCTCGATGTACTGCACCTTGATGCCGGTCGCCTTCGTAAAGGCTTCGAACTGGTTGCCGAGCCAGCTCGGCGAACCGTCGTGCAAACCATCCGCGGCATAGATGGTCACGACGTCGGACTGTGCGTAGAGGGGGGGCGTTGCCATGACGAGCGCGCAGGCAGCCAGGGCGATCAGACGAGTTTTCATATCCATCCTTTCTTGCGTTGAGTTCGGATGAGGTCAGCATGTCACCTGGTCGTGCGGCGGGTCACTCCCAGGGCATCGACCAGGTCCGCACGTTGGAGTAACTCTTCATTGCCTCGACCATGCCCTCCTTGTAACCGTTGCCTGAATCCTTGATGCCCCCGAATGGCGACATCTCCGTGCGATAGCCGGGCACTTCCCACACGTTCACGGTGCCGACCTCCAGTTCCCTGACGAAGCGCGTGATGTAGTCGAGCCGGTTTGTGCAGACGCCGGACGACAGGCCGTACGCCGTCGAGTTCGAAACCCGGATCACTTCCTCGATCGCATCGGGCACGCGGATGATCGGGATCACCGGGCCGAAGGTCTCCTCGCGCACCAGCTCGCAGTCGTACGGCACGTGGTCGACGACGGTCGGATGGAACAGCGCGCCCTGGCGCGGCGCGCCGTAAAGCACACGGGCACCATGGGTCTGCGCGTCGGCCACGCGTCGCTCGAACAGTTGCGCGGATGCCTCGTTGATGACGGTGCCCACGTCGACTGTCGGATCCATCGGGCAACCGCACTTGAGCTTTTTCGCATGCACAAGCACGCGCTCGACGAACGCGTCGGCCACGCTCTGCACCACGAGAATCCGCTTGACCGCCGTGCAGCGCTGCCCCGAATTTTTCGTCGCGCCGGTTACCGCGAGCTGCGCGGCCTTGTCGAGATCGGCGTCCTCCATCACGATCAGCGGATCGTTGCCGCCGAGTTCCAGCACGGTGCGGCGATAACCCGCGTGCTGCGCGATGTATTTGCCGACGCGCACGGAGCCCGTGAACGTGACGAGGTCACAGTGCGGATCGGTGATCATCGCGTCACCCATCGTGCGCGGATTGCCGGTGACGACGCTCAGCATCTCCGGCGGCAGGCCCGCTTCGTAGAGCACGTCGGCCAGCGCGAGCGCCGTGAGCGGCGTGAGCTCGGTGGGCTTGAGCACCACGCGGTTGTTGGTGGCGATCGCGGGCGCCAGCTTGTGGCTCACCATGTTCAGCGGATGATTGAACGGCGTGATCGCCGAGATCACGCCGAGCAGCGGCAGCCGCGTGGTGAAAATCTTGCGGTTCTTGCCGTTCGGACTGATATCGCAGGAATAGATCTCGCCGTCGTCCCTGATCGTGAGCTGCGCCGCGAACGACCACACATCGTAGGCGCGGCTTGCTTCGTAAAGCCCGTCTTTCCAGCACAGCCCCGACTCCGCGGTGATCAGGCGTGCGAAGTCTTCTTTGCGTTCGCTCAGAATCTCGGCCGTGCGCTGCAGGATGCGCTGACGCTCGAAGCGCGTGAGCCGCGGCTTGAATGCGTGCGCTTTCGCGAACGCCTGCTGCACGTGTTCGGGACGACCCGCGGGCACGGTGCCGACGACCTCGTTCGTGTAGGGGTTGAAGACTTCGATCAGCTCGTCGGTGCTCGTGTGCTGGCCGGCGATGCGCATCGATTCCTGCCTGATGGCGGGTTTGGTCATGACGTTCATCGAATACCTCGTTCAATGATCCGGTGGGGTCCGCGTGTCGCCGCGAGAAACGGGGCGCGCGGGCTGTGATCGACGCGTTATGCCGCGGCGGATTGCAATACGTGGTTCAGCGCGACATCGAAGATGTCGAAGTTGCGCAGCGCGCGGTTCGCCGGCCAGTCGGTTCTGCGGTTGACGATCAGCGGCACGTTCTGTTCCGACAGCCCGCCGTGCGAACGCAGCGGCTCGGTCAGGCCCGACAGGTCGTGACGCGCGGCGCTCGTGCCGAATACCTTGGCGCGCGTGCCGACCACGACGACGTCGCCGATCCGGTCGGGCGGCAGCTCGAAGCGCTCGCAGGCCTCGGCGCTCGTCAGCGCGAGCTCGATGCCTGCTGTCGCGCGCAGCCGTTCGAGCAGCGCCGCTGCGTCAGCCGCGCCGATCCCCTCGGGCAGATAGATGGTTGCGAAAGAGCCAAGCGCCCCGTGATGCGCGACGTACGGATCGGTGATCGGCAGAATCACGCGTGAGCGGCCTTCGCCGGTCCATTTGTCGAACAGATCCTGCAGGTACAGCACGTCGGGCGCACCATCGGCGCGATGTTTGCCGTTCATACCGTGATCGGCGGTGATCGCCAGCACGCAGCCGGCTGCATCGAGCGCGCCGACGTAGCGGTCGAACATCGCGTAGAACTCGTTGGCTTTCGGCGTGCCCGGCGCCGCCTTGTGCTGCACGTAGTCGGTCGTCGACAGGTACATCAGGTCCGGGCGGAACGTGTCGAGCAGCTTGACGCCGGCCGCGAACACGAACTCGGACAGATCCGCCGAATACACATCCGGCAATGGCTTGCCGACGTAGGCGAGCACGTCGCCGAGGCCGTTCTGCGCGCGCGTAGCCTGGTCCGCTTTTTCAGCCGAAAAGGCGATCGCGCGCCCGCTCGCGAAGTCGAGCCCCTTGCCGAGCAGCGTGCGCAGTTTGTCCTTCGCGGTGACGATGGCGACCTTCGCGCCGGCGTCGTGGAACGCGGCGAAGATCGTCGGCGCACGCAGGAAGCGGGCGTCGTTCATCATCACTTCTTCGCCGCTCGTGCGGTCGTAGAAGTAGTTGCCCGCAATGCCGTGGACCTTCGGTGGGCGGCCCGTCACGATCGACAGATTGTTCGGGTTCGTGAAGCTCGGAATCACGCATTGGGCGATCCGGCTCGTGCCCGTGCGCAGCAGCTTCGCGAGATGCGGCGCGTGCCCGGCCTTCGCGGCTTCTTCTATATAGGCGGGCTCCGAACCGTCGAGGCAGATCACGACGACCGGCTCCGACGGAAAGCGATAGTCGCGGCCGTTGATGCTCATCACGGTGTCTTGCAGCGTACTCATGGTGTCCCCCTTCATGCCGTTTTCGCGACCGGCGCGTTCATGCCCATTTCGTCGAGCACCTCGCCGATCGCGTCGAGCGCGGCGCGCATCTCGCGCTCGCCGAGCCGGCCGATGCAGCCGATGCGAAACGAGTCCGCGATGGTCAGCTTGCCCGGATAGATCACATAGCCGCTCGCCTTCAGGCTGTCGTAGAAGCGCTGGAATTCGAAGCGCGGGTCCTCGGGCATGTGGAAGGTCACGATGATCGGAGCCTGCAGCGCTTCAGCCAGCAGCGGCTTGAAGCCGAGCGCGCGCATGCCTTCGACGAGAATCCGGCAGTTGTTGCGATAGCGAGCGCCGCGCCCCGCGACGCCGCCTTCGGCGTCGAATTCCTGCAGCGCCTGATGGAACGCCACGATCACGTGCGTGGGCGGCGTGAAGCGGTACTGGCTGGTTTTTTCGAGGTTGGCCGACTGCTCGTGCAGATCGAGCACGAGAGTGGTCGCGTTGCCCTGCGTGCGGGCGAGCGCCTCACGCCGGCAGATCACGAAGCCGAGCCCGGGCACGCCTTCGATGCACTTGTTCGACGACGCGGCGACCGCATCGATATGCATCGTCCGCACGTCGAGCGGCAACGCGCCGAACGCGCTCATCGAATCGACCAGATAGCCCTTGCCGTAGCGGGCCGCGAGCGCGCCGATCTGCGCGATCGGATTGAGGATGCCCGCGGTGGTCTCGCAGTGAACCGCGAACACATGCGTGATCGACGGCGAAGCGGCCAGCAGCCGGTCGATCTCGGCGAGATCGGGCGGCGTGTCTTCGGCCGTTTCGTGCACGACGGTCTTGCGCCCGGCGATCTCGAGGATGCGCTTCGCGCGCTTGCCATACGCGCCGTTGATCAGCACCAGCACCTCGCCGCCGGGCGGCACGAAGGTGGTGAGCATCGCTTCGACGGCGAAGGTGCCCGAGCCTTGCATCGGCACCGTCACCCAGTCGTGCGCGCCATTGGCGATCGCGGCAAGGCGCGCCAGCACCGAGCGATTGATCTCGATGAAATTGGCGTCGCGCGAGCCCCAGTCGTGAACCATCGCGGCCTTGACGGTGCGTGACGTGGTCAGCGGTCCGGGTGTCAGCAACAGCGGATCGCCAGTTTCGGAACAAGCCGGCGATACATACGTGGAACCGGTCATCGATGTCTCCTTGTGGGTCGATTTGGGGACTGCGCAGGTGCGTGAGACCCACTCTAGGAGATGCAACAAATACAGTCAAGATGCCAAAAAATGCCACATTCGTCGCGGACACGCGAAAGCGCGTCCGCAGGATGGCGAAGTCCGCGATGGATATGGGAAAGCGGCCTCCGCTCGGGACAAACCCGCATGGGGAGGCGTGGAGGGAGGGTGAGAGGTGACCGGCGTCGGTCGGGAGAGCGGCGCGGCAGTTCGCGTCGACGTTCAGCAGGTCAGTGCGCTGCGGTTAGCGGAGGAAGCTGCGCTCAGAAGAGCCGCATCAGCGCAAGGCCGGCCACCGTCAACGTAGCGGCCGCGGCACGTACGCGGCTGAACGGCTCCTTCAACACATACACGGCGATGAAGCCCGCGAATACCACGCTCGTCTCGCGCACGGCTGCAACGAGGGGGATGGGGGCGAGCGTCATCGCCCAGATCACGATCCAGTACGCCGCGAGCGACATCGCGCCGCCCGCGAAGCCCGGCAGCAGGAAACGCCGCATCGGCGCCATGCCGGCCGGCCCGTAGCGATACAGGCACAGCGTCAGCATCGGCAACGCATCGAACACGAACAGCGTCGCCGCATAAGCATTGGGGTTGCCGGCGACGCGCGCGCCCACGCCGTCGACCACCGTGTAGCCCGCGATCGTCACCGCCGTGAGCAGCGCGAAGCCGAGCGCGACACGGTTTTCCGACGCGGAGTGATGGCGGCCGCGCAGCGACAGCAGCAACACGCCGCTGCCGAGCAGCATGACCCCCGCGATGCTGCCCGCGCTCATCGTCTCGTGCAGGATCGTGACGGAGACGAGCGCGGTGATCAGCGGAGCGGAGCCGCGCGCGATCGGGTAGATCTGGCTCATGTCGGCACGACGGTACGCCTCGCTCAGGCACACGTAGTAGCCGAAATGAAGCGCCACCGATCCCGCCACCCAGGGCCATGCAGCAGGGCGGGCAAACCCGGTGAACGCGAGCGACGGCAGCGCGATCAGACCGCAGGCGATGCACAGCAGGGTCATCGCCAGAAAAGGATCGAGGCGCACCTTGATCACCGCGTTCCAGCCCGCATGCAGCAGTGCGGCCGACAGCACGGCGAAAAACACGGGAAGCGTCATCGTCATGCTAGCTATGGCTATTCGCGATGATGATTTCCCAGCGCTGTTCGGCGCAGGCGCGGACGATGCCGGTGGGCGGCTCGGCGTCGACGATCACTCCGGCGATGTGCGGCACAGGCGCGATGAGCACGGGCGTCTGCTGTTCGAACTTGCCATGGTCCGCGAGCACGTAGACCTTCTTGCCCGCCTTCATCATCAGATGGCGTTGCTCGGCCGCGAGCCGCGAATAGTCGGTGAGTTCGCCTTCGGGCGAGATGCCGCCCACGCCGACGAACACGAGGTCGACGCGGAAATGGCTGAGCGCGGCCATCGTCTCGACGCCGAAAGCGGCTTCGTCGTTCGGATCGATGTCGCCGCCGAGCACGACGACCTTCACGCCGGGTGCGCGGCACAGCATCAGCGCGATCGGCAGGCTGTTGGTGATCACCGTCAGATCGCGATGATGCTGCAGCGCCTCGGCGAGACCGAGCGTGGTCGAGCCCGAGTCGATCAGCACGACCATGCCGTCAGCGACGAGCCGGGCGGCCGCGGCGCCGATGGCCGCCTTGCCCAGCGCGTTGACGGCCTCGCGGCTTGCCAGTGACGGCTCGGCGTCGGGCCGCTTCGCCGCGCCGCCGTGGACGAGATTCGCCCGGCCCTGTTCCGCGAGAATCTTCAGGTCGCGGCGGATCGTTTCGCGCGACACGCCGAGCGTCGCCGACAGGTTCGCGACGCTGACCGAGCCGCTCGCCGCCAGGCTTTGCACGATGTAGTCGATGCGCTCGATCGCGAGCCTGCGGTTCGGGTTCAATGCAGCGGGCACGGGCCCAGCTGACGGGTTATCGAGCATGGTGTGGCTCTCCGTGCACATCGTCGGCGATGGCGTCGCTGGATGAATGGCAAGTCGCGTCGGGCAGCGGCGCACCGGCCTGCATGTCCGTTTCAGGGGCAACGGTCGTCCGCGCCGCCGGGCTGCCCGGATAGCGCACATCGACGCCTGCCTCGGCGAAGATCTGCGCAAAGTGCGCGTCTGGCGGCTCATCGGTGACCAGCATGTCGATTTCGTCGGCGTTCACCGCGCACACTAGCGCGCTGTGCTCGAACTTCGGGTGCACGGCGGCGACGACCCGCTGCCGCGCCTGCCCGAATGCGGCACGCGTGAACTCGACATCCCAGGGCTGTGCGTCCATGAAGCGTCCCGCGCCATCGACGGCCGTGACCGACACGATCGCGTACCTGACGTGGAACTGCCGGATATAGGCGAGCACCGGCTCGCCGAGCGCGGCGGCGTCGTCCGCGCAAAGCTCGCCACCCGCCATGAACACGCGATTGCCGTTGTGCTGGGCGAGCAGGCTGGCGATGGCGGCGGAGTTGGTGATCACCGTGAGCCGTGAGCGGCTGCGCAGCGCCTGGGCGATGTGCGTGCAGGTGGTGCCGCTGTCGAGGATCAGCGAATCGCCGTCTTGCACCAGTTCGCCGATCTGCTGCGCGATGATTTCTTTTGCCACCCTGTGCTCGTGCATCCGCCGCCGGAAGGGCGACTCTTCCAGATGGCTGGGCAGCATCACGCCGCCATGCACCTTGACGAGCAGGCCCTCTTCGATGAGCGGCTTGACCGTGCGCCGGATCGTTTCGTCCGATACGGCCAGCGCTTCGGCGAGCTGGGCAATCGACGTGGTGCCCTGCGACTGGGCGATCCGCAAAATTTCGGCACGACGGAGCAACGGATACATAAGCGACCAGGGGATAGAAACAAAAAGGGGCGCGACGGGTAACGGCGCGTCAGGTCTCGGTTGTCACGAAGCCACAAAATAACACATATTTCCTCGTCGTTCGGAGTTTTATTGTGAGGTTGGATTTCGCGTCGCCATCGCTGGAAGTGACAAGCCGGTTGGCGTCCTGGGCATGCCGGCAATACGCGGCGAGTCCTTTAAACACGGCGCTGCATGTGACTTTTCGCTGCCCGCTCCCGCTTTGCCGTCGAAAGTTAGCTTGCGGTTTTTGTTGTTCTTTGCGGTTTTTTGTTGCAGTCTATGGTCACAGCCTTTTCCACACATTGCCACACATTCCCAAAGCGAGGTCCCCCGATGTCCACGGAAATCCCAAGCCATGCTCGTGTCGTCATCATCGGCGGCGGCATCGTCGGTTGCTCGGTTGCGTGGCACCTGACGAAGCTGGGCTGGACCGACATCGTGCTGCTCGAACAGGGGCAACTGTCGTGCGGCACCACATGGCATGCGGCCGGTCTGGTGGGGCAGTTGCGGGCGCAGGAAAGCATGACCAAGCTGATCCGCTACTCGACGAAGCTTTACGCGGAGCTCGAGGCCGAGACGGGCCTCGCCACGGGCTGGAAGCAGTGCGGTTCGCTGTCGGTCGCGCGCACCGCCGAGCGCATGACCCAACTGAAACGCACGGCGGCAGTTGCCCGCGCCTACGGCGTGGCCTGCGACGTCATCGGGCCGCGCGAGGCCGGCGAACTGTGGCCGGTGATGCGCACCGACGATCTGCTCGGCGCGGTCTGGCTGCCGGGCGACGGCAAGGCGAACCCCACCGATCTGACGCAGTCGCTCGCGCGCGGGGCACGCATGCGCGGCGCACGTGTCGTCGAAAATGTCCGCATCACGGCGGTGCAGACTCGTCCGACGCGCCAGGGCCGCGAGGCCTGCGGCGTCACATGGCGCCGCAAGGACGGCGCCGAAGGGACGCTGCAGGCGGAGATCGTCGTCAACTGCGCAGGCCAGTGGGCCAAGGCGGTCGGGCGGATGTGCGGCGTCACGGTGCCACTGCATTCGGCCGAGCACTACTACATCGTCACCGAGCCGATCGCCGGCGTGCATCGCGATCTGCCCGTGATGCGCGATCCGGACGGCTACATCTACTTCAAGGAGGAAGTGGGCGGCCTCGTGATGGGCGGCTTCGAGCCGAACGCGAAGCCGTGGGGCATGGCGGGCATCCCCGAGAACTTCGAGTTCCAGCTTTTGCCGGACGATTGGGATCAGTTCGAGATCCTGATGGAAAACGCGCTCGTGCGCGTGCCGGCGCTCGAAACCGCGCAGGTCAGGCAGTTCTATAACGGGCCCGAATCGTTCACGCCGGACAACAACTTCATCCTTGGCGAAGCGCCGGAGTTGCGCCGCTTTTTCGTGGGCGCCGGGTTCAACTCGATGGGCATTGCGTCGGCGGGCGGCGCGGGCATGGCGCTCGCCGAGTGGATCGTCGCCGGCGAGCCGACCATGGACTTGTGGCCCGTCGATATCCGCCGCTTTGCGCGCTTCAACGGCAACGACACGTGGCTGCACGATCGTGTGAAGGAAACGCTCGGCCTGCACTACGCGATGCCGTGGCCCAACCGCGAGCTCGATACGGCGCGGCCGTTCCGGCGCTCGCCTCTGTATGCGCTGCTGCGCGACGACGGCGCGTGCTTCGGCAGCAAGATGGGCTGGGAGCGCGCCAACTTTTTCGCCCCGAGCCCTGGGCAAGCGCGCATCGACTACGCGTTCGGCCAGCAGAACTGGTTGCCGTGGAGCGGCGCCGAGCATCGCGCGTGTCGCGAGCGCGTCGCGCTCTTCGACATGAGTTCGTTCGCGAAACTGCTGGTCAAGGGGCGCGACGCCGAAGCGGTGCTGCAAGGCATCGTAGCGAACGACGTCGCCGTGCCGGCCGGCACCACCGTCTACACCGGCGTGCTGAACGAGCGCGGCGGCTACGAATCCGACCTGACGCTGACCCGCCTCGCCGACGACCAGTACCTGGTCGTGACGGGCTCGGCGCAGGCAACGCGCGACCTCGACTATCTGGAGAAGGCGATCGGGCCCGAGCGCCACTGCGTGCTGGTCGATGTCACGAGCCAGTACGCGGTGCTCGCGGTGATGGGGCCCCACGCTCGCGCGCTGTTGCAAAGCGTGTCGAAGGCGGACTGGAGCAACGGGGCGTTCCCGTTCGGCCAGAGCCGCGAAGTCGATATCGGCTATGCGACCGTGCGGGCAACGCGCCTCACCTACGTGGGCGAGTTGGGCTGGGAGTTGTACGTGCCGGTCGAATTCGCGGTCGGCGTCTATGAGACCTTGCACGGGGCCGGCAAGCCGCTCGGCCTCGTCAACGCCGGTTACTACGCGATCGAATCGCTGCGGATCGAGAAGGGCTATCGGGCATGGGGCCGCGAGCTTTCGCCGGACTGCAATCCGTTCGAGGCAGGCCTCGGGTTCGCCTGCAAGCTCGACAAGGACATCGCTTTCCGCGGTCGCAACGCGCTGCTGCGACTGCGCGACGCGCCGCTGCGACGGCGTGTCGTGACCCTGACGGCCGACGGCGCCGAACAGCTGATGCTATGGGGTGGCGAAGCGATCCTGCGCGACGGCAAGCCGGTGGGGGCGGTAACCTCTGCCGCGTTCGGGCATACCTTGCGATGTCCGGTCGCAATGGGTTTCGTGAGCCGTGCCGACGGTGTCGCCGATGCCGCGTGGCTCACGGAAGGCCGTTACACGATCGACGTGGCGGGCGAACAAGTGAGCGCAACCGTGCATCTGAAGGCGCCATACGATCCGCGATCCGAACGCGTCAAAGGCTGAAGGGACCGACCTGACGGATGCGCTCGGCGCAGCGCGAGCCTTGCGGCGCATGCGCGATGCGGTGCACACCTCGGGCGTCCGGTTTTGCGCGTCGATTTCAGTCGCGCTTTTGAACTAGACTTGGAAATCAGGGTGTGCGGGGATTTCGCCACGCACGCGATCATCAGCGCTCGCCTTATTGGTGAGACGAAAATCTGGAACCGGAGTGTTAGTCATGAGCGAACCGTGCATCATCTCCGTTGCGATCACCGGCTCAGTTCCCCGCAAGAAGGACAATCCGGCGGTGCCGGTCACGATCCCCGAGCAGGTTGAAAGCACGCACGAAGCGTACGAAGCCGGAGCGACCCTCGTTCATCTGCACGTGCGTGACGAACAGGAGAACTCGAGTTCCGACCGGTCGAGTTTCGCCGCTCTCCAGGACGGCATCCGCAAGCACTGCCCCGACATCATCATCCAGTTTTCGACGGGCGGCCGTGGCCGTTCGTTCGAGCAACGCGGCGCGATGCTCGACCTGCGCCCGGATATGGCATCGCTCGCAACGGGTTCGGTCAATTTTCCGACTACGGTCTATGAGAATCCGCCGGACTTCGTGCGAGCGCTTGCGAAAACGATGCTCGACTACGATGTCAAACCGGAGATCGAGATCTTCGATCTGGCGATGCTGTACAGCACGGCGGATCTCGTCCAGCAAGGGCTGCTGAAGTCACCCGTGCATGTTCAGTTCGTGATGGGCGTAAAGAATGCACTGCCTGCTCGACGCGAGATTCTCGAGTTCGAGGTCCAGCAACTGAAGGCGATCTTGCCGGATGCAACATGGACCGCTGCGGGTATCGGACGGCATCAGTTGGAAGTCAATCATTGGACGCTCGAGATGGGCGGGCACTGCCGCACCGGTCTCGAAGACAACGTGCGGTGGGACAAGGACACGCTGGCGAAGAGCAATGCGCAACTGGTTGAACGGGTGGCCTCGTTGTGTGGCGACTATGGCCGGCCGGTGGCAACTGCTGCGCAAGCGCGTGAGATGCTGGGTCTTCCGGCCATGTAAGACGGGCTTATCGTCATGCTTAGGCGTTCGGTCGCGTTCCCCCGTCTGGCCACACCGGCATTTCGGGCGATCGCGGCCAACGACCCGTTTGGGCTATCCGACTTCTGATCAGGTCAGCTTGAATGGCTTGACCTGATCAGGTCTACGGCTTGGTCCAGACCTCTTTCCAACACATCACGAAATTGCCGTGAGGGTCCCGCGACACCGCTCCCTCGACAGGACAAGCGTTGCCCGTGAGTGCGGGGCCGTAGTGAGCGACCTGTCGATCCGCGTCGGCAAGTGCATCGGCGGGTACCCGGCCCCAGATCGACAGACTGGCAAATACGCCGACACATCCAACCAGTATCACGACCGTCCGTTTCAAGCGGGGTGAGGGGCTGGCGACAAAATCAAATGGCATGGGGAACCTCAATTCGCGGTGGACCTATGAGCGGTCTTATCGGCATGAGTTTCCGAAACCGGAGACCTCCATGTGAATTTTTTTTGACCCGGTCATGTGGGAGCGATAAACGCCAGGTCGAAACGATCCATGCAGCATCAGACTCGAACTACGGCCGGCCGGTCACGCGCTGCACCATCGCGTAGAGCACCGACATCTGCAAGCCGCTCTTGAGTGCGTAGTTCGGGTCGTATTGATTGGAGTAGCCCCACCAGTCGAAGCATGCATTGGGGTTGGTCGGTCCCGGCGCGGACGACGCGATCGTGTCGGGATACACCACCACGAGTTTGTTCGTGTCGGCCCACTCGTTGATACCGGCCTCGGCGACCCAGCGGTTTCCGATCAGCGACGCCTGCTGCAGACAGCCGTGCAGAGCGAGCACGAAGCCGCACCTGTCGCCTTGCGCGCAGGCTTTGGGAACGAAGACGCTGCCCGTCGAACTCATCGACAGGTTGGGGGACGCCCCGAATTCCGTTTGATCGAATGAATACAGCGTGCCCGACAGCTTGCCGTTGTTGCGCGGTTTCAATCGGCCGACGAACATCGTCAGCCACGTTTCTACCGAATCGTAGGCTGCGCCATTGGCGAGGCAGCGGATCATGTAGGGACTGCCGAGCGTGCCGCATGCAAGCTCGCCGTCAGGCGATTCCCAACCGTGCTCGGCGGGAAACGCATTGTCAAAACGAACGTTGGCGCCATAACGCAGGTACTCGGCGTCGAGGTCGGCCATCTCGAGCGGATTGACGACCTCGTCTTGCGTGCCGGACCACAGGTAGACCGGCTGTCCACGCAGATTCGTCGCCCGGTCGATGGTTCCTAGGGACGACTGCGTGTCCAGGTACGCCTCTGATGTCGTCCGCGTGCTGTTGTACGACGCCTGGTTAGTCGGCAGCGTCAAGCCGCCACAGTTTGTCAAAGCTGTCGCGGCGCCTCCGGTGCCTGCACACCAGTACACCCCGCCGGCGTAAACCGCGGCACCCTTGAACGTCGAAGAGTGGGCCACGTGCATCTGCACTGCCGCGAAACCGCCAGACGAGATACCCGCGACGAACACCTTCGTCGGGTCGATCTGGTAGCGCTGGAGCTTCACGATTCGGGAAGAGGCCGCATTGTCGTTCGCCGCCGGGTTCGAGGCGGCGGCCAAAGTCTTTGCCGATGATTTCGAGGCATCGACGTTGGTGCCGGCCGAATCGCCACCACCTCCGCACCCGGCAAGTCCGATCGCCAGTACACATGCCAGCGCTGATCGCAGCCCTGAAGCCTTCGTCATCATTGTCGTCTCCTCGTCGGAGCACCCGGCGATACCTGGGCCGCAGCAATAATCGCTCCCGCGGCAAGGGCAATCCTAAGCCACGCGTACGGAGTTAATACGGGCTGGTCGGAGAATTTTTTGCTGCGCGCGAAGCGAGAGGATTTCTGCATGCGTGAGGGACCGACTCTACTCCTCGTGGCTTGAGTAGCGCGGCGCGTTCGAGATCATGCGCCGGCTTTGCACGCAGGGCAGGCGGCCCCTCAAAGGCAGCGCGGCGGCCTAGGACCAATGCGTTTGGTAAAGGATCTTGCAAACCTGGCCAAGATACTGGTTCCAGACGCAGATCTTCTTGTAGGGTCCTTGCTGGCTCGAACATGCGGCCGACATGGTGGCCATCAAGGTCTTGACGTCATCGGGTCCATGCAGTTCGACCTTGCTATCGTCAGCCATGGTGACCGTCACCCTGAAGCCGAGTTTCGCGAGGTTGGACAGCGCCGCACCCGGGTTCTTGCCCGCTTCGGGATACAGCTCGCCGAGGCGCGCGACCATCGTCAGTGCCGCTAAGTCCAGTGACTCGTTTACTTCGATCACCTGCTCTTGCGGCGGCGGGTCACCACCATGAATCGCCAACCACAATGCCATCAGCCAGCCGGCATCCAGCGCATGACCTAGTTTCTGTATTTCGCTTGCGTTCATTCCATTGCTCCTCTCGACCCTCGAGCCGATGTTTGATGCACCTTCCTGCAAAGCCATTCACGTATTCACTGGATCGGTGTCGTGTGAAGGCGGGCGACCCATGCGCAAGAGTGGCCATCCCCGAGGATGGTTGACGCAAACAGGTTCCCCACGTCAAACGACATGACGTTCTCCTTCCTGAGGGCGAGCCTCGCAATGGGTTGTCCCTGCAGTCGCTGCTACCAAAGCTTGCCCGGTGGGGGCGAGGTAGCCCACTCCGCATCGACAGCGGCTGCATGAGCGCCTAAGACGCGCGTGAGATCGCGCCAGGTGCCAAGTGTTAAACGAGCAGCATCAAACTGGATTGAATCGTGCGTGGTCGGCAGCGCACGGCACGGCCGCCTGCCAGACTGCAGTCGATCAATCACGCCGACGGGTCGTCTATCGCGCCATCGTGGGGAGCGCGTGTTCGGCTGCCGGCGCGGCCGCACGCGCGCTTTCGCTCGTGACATCGGACGCCACGTGGGCCAGCTTCATCAGGCGTGGCTGAAGCAGCAGCGCGACCAGACCGCTCCAGCCCGTCTGATGCGAAGCGCCGACACCGCGTCCGTCGTCGCCGTGAAAGTACTCGTGGAACAGCACGAGATCGGACGAACGCGGGTCGGCCTGCAACTGCGGATAAGCGGCCATCACGGGCCGCATGCCGTGCTCGTCCTTCAGAAACAGCGTGGTGACACGCCGCGCGAGACCGTCGGCGATCTCGCTGAGCGAGCACCGGTTGCCCGATCCCGTCGGATATTCGATGCGGAACTCGTCACCGTAGTAGCGATGGAATTCATACAGCGATTCGATCAGCAGATAGTTGACGGGCATCCACACGGGGCCGCGCCAGTTCGAATTGCCGCCGAATACGCGCGAATCCGATTCGGCCGGCTGGTACTCGATGCACACATGCGCGCCGCCATGATCGAACTCGTACGGTGCGTCGCGATGCACACGCGACAGCGCGCGCACGCCGTGCTGGGACAGAAATTCGTCTTCGTCGAGCGCGCGGCGCAACAGTGCCGTCATCCGGTATCCGCGCAACAGCGACAGCAGGGTAGTGTTGCCCTTGCCGGGTTCGGTCCAGCGCGACACGAGTTTGGCCAGATTCGGCCGGTGATCGAGAAACCACGCGAGCCGCTCTCGCAGGCCCGGCAGGTGGCCGTAGATCCGGTCTTCGAGCACATGCACGGCGAACAGCGGAATCAGGCCGACGATCGAGCGAACGCGCATCGGCACACGGGTTCCGTCCGGAAGATGCAGCACGTCATAGAAGAATTCGTCGTGGCCATCCCATAGCCCGGTCCTGCAACCCTCGCTGCAACCGACGGCTTCCGCGATATACAGGAAGTGTTCGAAGAACTTCACCGCGATTTCGACGTACGAGTCGTTGGTCATCGCGAGCTCGAGTCCGATCTGCATCAGGTCGAGCGCGTACGAGGCCATCCAGGCGGTGCCGTCGGCCTGGTCGATGCGGCCGCCGGTCGGCAGCGGGGAAGAGCGGTCGAAGATGCCGACGTTGTCGAGCCCGAGAAAGCCGCCCTGGAAGATGTTGCGATCCTCAGCGTCCTTGCGGTTGACCCACCACGAAAAATTCAGCAGCAGCTTGTGGAACATCACTTCGAGAAACTGGTGGTCGCCGACGCCTGTGATTTCGCGGTCGAGTTCGTACACGCGCCATGTGGCCCATGCATGAACGGGCGGATTCGCGTCGCCGAATGCCCATTCGTAGGCGGGCAACTGCCCGTTCGGATGCATGTAGCGTTCCTTCACGAGCAACAGCAACTGCTTCTTCGCGAAGTCGGGATCCATCATCGCGAACGCGGCGGCATGAAACGCGAGATCCCACGACGCGTACCACGGGTACTCCCACTTGTCTGGCATCGAGACGACGTCGCCGTTGCACATATGCCGCCAGTCGGCGTTGCGCCCGTGCCGGCGTCCTTTCGGCGGCTTCGGCTGACCGGGGTCGCCGTCATGCCAGCGCGTCACGTCGAACTGGTAATACTGCTTCGTCCAGAGCATGCCGGCGAGGGCCTGGCGTTGCACGAGCCGCGCATCGGCATCGCCGATGTCGTGCTGGAGCGCCGCGTAGAACTCGTCGGCCTCCGCGATCCGGCGCGCGAACAGTGCTTCGAAGTCGAGCGGCACGTCGTCGCGTCCGATTCCCGGCTGCGCGGCAGAACGCCAACGCAGATACAGCACCGCGCGCTCGTGCGGCGCGAGCGGCAGCGCCACATGCGCGGCGACGCGGGTGCCCGCGTCGCGGCGGATCGCCTGCTCGTCGCGATCGACGAGGTAATCGTTGAAGCCATCCTTGAACGGGCCTTCGCGGGCGATGCCGAAAATGCGCCGCACGTTGGTCTCGTTTTCGCAGAAGAGCCATTCGATCGGCTGCGGCGCCGAGGCCGTGACGATCATCGTACCGAGCGCGGGATTGTGCGCGATCACGCGCTCGCCTTCGGCGGAATCCGGCTCGAGCCTGAGCGACGGCTTGCCGGGCTTGCCTGACCACGCCCAGCGGTTGCGCGCCCAGAAGAGCGGCAGCGCATGCAGGGTCGCGTGCTCATCCGCGCGATTCTCGACGGTGACGCGCATCACGATGTCGTCCGGTGTGTGCTTCGCGTACTCGACCCAGACGTCGAAATAACGGTCGTTGTCGAACACGCCCGTATCGAGGATTTCGTATCCGGGCTGATCGGCGCCGCGCCGTCCGTTTTCGTCGATCAGATCCTGATACGGGTACGCATCGTGCGGGTACTTGTACAGCATCTTCATGTACGAATGCGTCGGCGTGCCGTCGACGTAAAAGTAAAGCTCTTTCACGTCCTCGCCGTGATTGCCTTGCGCATTGGTCAAGCCGAACAGCCGCTCCTTCAGGATGCGGTCGCGCCCGTTCCAGAGCGCGAGCGACACGCACCAGTCGAGCGGGTCGTTGCCGAATCCGGCAATGCCGTCCTCGCCCCAGCGGTACATGCGGCTGCGCGCGTGATCGTGGGGGAAATAGTCCCAGGCGGTTCCGTAGTCGCTGTAGTCTTCGCGAACCGTGCCCCACTGCCGGTCGCTCAGATAAGGGCCCCCAGCGGCGCCAGCAGTCCAGCTCCGGGCCATGCAGACGGACCCCTTCCTTCGTACGGAGCAGATCGTTTGCGTGTAGCGATGACATGTGACCTCCCGATCTGGTCGACTGTCGAACACGTTCGGTGCGTGAGCGCCGCCCATCCTGTCAGGCGTGCGTCACCGGGCGGTAATCTGCATGATAGGCGTCGTTTGGCCTCGTTGCGGTCGGGCCGAGTGCATCGAAGCCGCCGAAACGACGATGCGGATCCACGATTCGCACCGACCGGCGATGGGGCGGGATCTCGCGGCGCAATGGGCCGGCATCGCGCCGGAACCGATCGTCGGGCGTCAGACCGTGCCCGGATATCGAAGCGCGTGCCTGTTCCGGTATCTGAAGCCGCAGGTATCGCTCACCGGACCGCCTGCGCGGCAGCCGGATTACGCTGGCTCGGTATCGTTGCCGAGCATGGAGTGACGGCAGGCCGCAGCGCCGCAATGACAGACGTACTGGATGCGGATTTCGTCGGTGATCGCGCCATCGACCGACAGACCGTAGTCGATGAAAAGCTCTTCGCCGGGTGCAATAGCGGCGAGCGCATGAATGAACACACGCTCGCCATTCTCGATCGCTTCGCAGTTGGGGGCGCACGCATGGTTCAGGAAGCGGGCGCTGTTGCCGCCCCGGCTGCCGTCGATTACTCGGCCGTCGGACAGACCGAACACGAACGTATGACCCGCCTCGGCTCGCTGACGGGCGGCGGCGCGCCGCCAGCTAGTCAATTCGCCCTTGTATTCGATGACCCGTTCGCCTGGCGCGATCGGCTGTAGCGCGAACAGTCCCATGCCATGTACCGGAGAGCGTCGTGCGGTGATGCGTCGCAATCGCATGGTGTCGTTTCCTTCGGGTGCGTCGGTCGTCGAGCGTGGTGGATGGGCGATCCGAAGCATATCGCCACGGTCGCTGCCGTTCAACGTCTTCATTAAGATATCGCAACTAACTGTCTAGTTTTTACGCGACCCCGCATTCCGGCTTCGCCGCACCCCTACTAACCAGAGGCGACCAGGTCGATTTGTCGTCGCCGGGCTCCGCGCCGCACGCGCGGATCGATCGCGTCACGCCGGCATCAGAGCCGGCTCAGGCAAACGAGCGGCTAGCCGCCGCCGCGCGCTTGCGCAACCAGTTCATGCAGGCGAAGAGGGCGATCGCGAACGCCATCAGCAGTGTGGCCACGGCAAGGATCGACGGGTCGATCTGGTCACGGATGCCGCTCCACATCTGCCGCGGCACGGTGCGCTGCTCGGGGCCGCCAATGAACAGAATGACGATCACTTCGTCGAACGATGTCGCGAACGCGAACACGCTGCCCGTTGCGACGGCGGGCGTGATCAGCGGCAGCGTGACGCGGCGAAACGCGACCCACGGCTGCGCGCCCAGGCCCGAGGCGGCGCGCAGCAGGCTTTGATCGAACGACAGCAGCGAGGCCGTCACGGTGATCACCACGAACGGTGTGCCGAGCGCGGCATGGGCAAGCACGACGCCGAGATACGAATTGACCAGCCCGAGCGGCGAGAAGACCAGATAAAAACCCGCCGCGACGACCACGATAGGCACGATCATCGGCGACACGATGATCGGCATGATGATCGAGCGGTAAGGAAACTGCGCGCGGCTCAAGCCGAGCGCGGCCAGCGTGCCGAGCACCGTCGCGATCAGCGTCGACGCCGCGCCAATGCCGATGCTGTTCGCGAACGCGCGTTGCCAGTCCGGCGAACTCAGCGCCTGCGCGTACCAGCGCAGCGAGAAGCCCTGCATCGGGTACGAGAAGAACGAGCCGGAGTTGAACGACAGCGGCACGATCGCGAGGATCGGCGCGACGAGGAAAAAGAAAATCAGCGCGCAATGCACGCGTAGTCCCGCGCCCGCGATGCGTTCCGACAGTAGCCGGGTTCGTGCGTCTTTCATCTGAGTCTGCCTGTTGATGAACTATCCGGGTAAGCGACGCGAATCAGCGTCAGTTCCGCGGCGCGTCAGCCGAAGCGCAAGCGGTCGATGCCGACCAGCCGGTTGAAGATGAAATAGAACACCGCTGTAAATGCGATCAGATAGCACGACAGCGCGCCCGCAAGGCCCCAGTTCAGCTGCTCGTTGGTCTGCGACGCGATCAGCTGGCTGATCATCTCGTCGCCGGCGCCGCCTAGCAGGGCGGGGGTGATGTAATAGCCGAGCGCGAGCACGAACACGAGAAAACATCCCGCGCCGACACCCGGCAGCGTCTGCGGAACATACACGCGCGCGAAGGCCACGGCCGGATGCGCGCCGAGCGATTTCGCCGCGCGCATGTAGACGGGCGGGACACTCTTCATCACCGAAAAGATCGCGAGGATCATGTAGGGCAGCAGGATATGCGTCATGCCGATCAACACGCCCGTGCGATTGAAAATAAGCGGCAGCGGATGATCGATGAGCCCAAAGCGCAGCAACGCGCTGTTGATTACGCCACCCGGTTGCAGAAGCACGTACCACGCGGTGGTGCGCACCAGCAGCGAGGTCCAGAACGGCACGATCACGAACAGAATCAGCCGGTTGCTCTGGTTCTCCGGCAGCGTGGCGAGCAGATAGGCCACGGGGTAGCCGAGCACCAGGCACAGCAGCGTGACCGTCGCGCTGATCGTGACGGTGCGTCCGAAGGCCGCGCGGAAGATCGCACTGTCCGCGGCGACGGACGTCACCGAACCATCGGGCGCGACCTGCGCGTCGACGGCGTTGAGCAAATAGTCGGGCGTGGGGGAGATCGACGCGCGCTTCAGGAGCCGCCAGGTTTCCTGTGCGTTCCAGCGCTCGTCCAGCTCGATCAGCGCGGGTTTCCATTGCGCGGGCGCTTCCGAACGGGTGGCACGCGCGGTCTTGAAGAGCAGGCTGCGGAATTCCGGCTGATAGAAGTTCATGCGCCGCGCGATATTGCCGAGCTGGCCGGACTCGCTGGCGTCCTTCAGGTCGTGCGCGAGTGCGGCAAAGGCCGGTTCGCCGGGTAGGCCCGCGCCGTCCCATCCGGCCAACGCCGCGCTCAACTGCGGCATGCCGGTTCGCACTTCGGGGTTTCGCACGCTGCGCGCGAGCAGGCTCGCGATCGGTGCAACGAACGTCACCAGCAGAAAGATCAGCAACGGCAAAGCCAGCAGCAACGCGCGCATCGCGGCCTTGCGGCGCGCGGCGCGAAACGACTCGCGGTTCGCGGCCTGCGGGCCGCGGCCGAAAGGGGCGGTGGATGGCAGCGGCGTGTTCATCGTGCTCGATCTCTCGGGTGACGTTCGTTCGATCCGGCGTTACTGCGTCAGCCAGTTCTGGAACCGCTTGTTGATCGCGTCGGCGTTGTCGGCCCAGAACGTCGCGTTGATTTGCAGCGGACGCTTGAAGTTCTCCGGTGCGGTCGGCAGATCGTTCAGACGCGCCTTGTCGATCAGCGGAATGGCGTCCTTACGCGGCGGCGCGTACGCGATGTACTTCGACAGGTCCGCATAGGCCTGCGGCGTCGAGGAAGCGACGATGAACTTCTGCGCCGCGTCGGCGTGCTTCGCGCCGTTGACCACGGCCCACCATTCGTAGTCGTACACCTGCGCATCCCAGACGATCTTGAAGGGTTTCTTGTCCTTGTGCACGGCGTCGTCGATGCGGCCGTTGTACGCCTGCGTCATCACGACCGCGCCGTCGGCGAGCAGCTGCGGCGCCTGCGCGCCCGCCTCCCACCAGACGATGCTCGACTTGATCGTGTCGAGCTTCTTGAACGCGCGGTCGACGCCGGCAGGCGTGGAGAGTACCTTGTACACATCCTTGGGCGCCACGCCATCGGCGATCAACGCCCATTCCATCGCGACCTTCGGCGACTTGCGCATGCCGCGCTTGCCGGGGTACTTGTTCAGGTCGAAGAAATCGTTGATGGTGGTCGGCGCGGATTTCAGCTTGCTGGTGTCATACGCATAGACGGTGGACCACACCATTGCGCTGACCGCGCAATCACTGATCGAGCCCGGCAGGAAGTCGCTGGTGTTGCCGAGCGCTTTCTTGTCGAACTTGGCGATCAGGCCTTCGTCGCATGCGGTGATCGCGTCGTTGGTTTCGAGGTCGATCAGATCCCAGGTCGGGTTCTTCGATTGCTCCATGGCCTGCAGCTTGGCGAGGCCGCCATCGTAGGACTCGGAGGAGAACTGATTGCCGGTCTTCGCGGTGAACGGTTCGAACCATGCCTTTTTCGCGGCAGCTTCATACGCACCGCCAAAGGTGACGACGGAAATCGTATCGGCCGCGTGGACCGTGGCTGTGGCAAACACCCCGAGCGCGCACGCCGCGAAGGTGGTCCGGAAGGTCGAGAAGGTGGTCTTCATTTCTAGTTGGCTCCTGCGATAAGTGGCGAGGCGGACGAGGGAACGGCAACAGCTGAATAGTCGGCGCCGCCGGACCCGGCGGCGGATTGCGGCGCGGCCGCCATGGCGGGCAGCACCTTGCAGTCGTCGCGTCGCCAGGTCACGGCGGTCTGGCGGCCGAGTGCGGGCAGATCGTGGTGCTGTGTGTTCGGCACCTTGACGACCATGCTTTCGCCATGGCCGAGCTTCAGATGCACGCGATGATGATCGCCGCAGTAGACGAGTTCCTCGACCAGCGCGTGTACCACGTTCATGTTCTGTTGGGTCGCTTCCTGCACGGCGTCCGGCGTCGCGGCGATGTGCGCGCGCTCGGGACGCAGCGCCAGCATCGCCGTGTCGCCGGACGCGAGCCCGGCGCCCGGGCGTCCGCACACGGTGCTGCCGTCGGCGAGCTGCATCGCGGCCCATTCCCCGCCGCCGGAATCGACGCGGCCGGTCAGTCCATTGTTCTCGCCGACGAAATTGGCGACGAACGCATTCGCCGCGTTTTCGTAGAGTTCGGTCGGTGCGGCGGCCTGCTGGATGCGTCCGTCGGAAAAGACCGCGACGCGGTCCGACATCGTCAATGCTTCGTTCTGGTCGTGGGTGACGTAGACGATCGTCAGCGACAGTTCGCGATGCAGCCGCATGATTTCGTATTGCATGGTTTCCCGCAGGCGCTTGTCGAGCGCGCCGAGCGGCTCGTCCATCAGCACCACGCTCGGCTCGAACACCAGCGCGCGGGCCAGCGCGACGCGCTGCTGCTGGCCACCCGACAGTTGCGACGGACGCCGCCCCGCCAGATGCGACAACTCCACCATGTCGAGCGCGCGCATCACGCGCGTTTTCTGTTCGCTGCGGCTGACCTTGCGCACCGACAGCGGAAACGCGACGTTCTCGGCGATCGTCATGTGCGGGAACAGCGCATAGTTCTGAAACACCATGCCGATATCGCGCCGATGCGGCGGCTTGTCGTCCAGACGCTTGCCGGCGAGGCGGATTTCGCCCCGCGTCGGCGATTCGAAGCCTGCCAGCATCATCAGTGTCGTGGTCTTGCCGGAACCGGACGGACCGAGCAGCGAAACGAATTCACCGTGCGCGACGTCGAGATCGAGTCCCTCGACGACGCTATGCACGCCGTCGTATGACTTGCTGACGCCGTCGAACGAAATAAAGGGTTGGCTTGACATGGGCAACTCGGCAGAGTGTGGGCGGTCCACGTGAGGCGGCGATTTCACAGCGCGCCCACGTGTGCCGCCAGATAGCGGGCGAAGTCGTAATTCGGCCGTTCCAGCGGGCTCAGATGGCCGGGCTTCGCGAGTGGCGCGTGCACGCCGCGAAACACCGCCTCGACGCCGCGCCGGTCCTCGGCGTTCACTTCGTCGAGCAGCGTCTTCAGCGTGGCCATGTATTCGGCGGCGCGCGGATCGTCGACGAATTCCGGTGCGAGGCCACCGCCAAAGCGGATATGCACGCGGCCGACGCCTCGCGGCTGCAGGATCAGATACCAGAAGTAGCCCGGCGTCAGCGTGATCAGGTGGGTCGGGTAGATCGCCAGCAGCGCGGTGGTGCGGCGCCAATGACCCTGCAGACGCGTGTTGGCGGGATGCGCGTTGCCGATCGGCAGCGACGCTTCCTTGGTGATCCAGTGATAGTTGAACGCAGGCAAACCCGGCGGACATTCCATTTCTTCGAGCTTCGAGTGCGGTCCGACCGTTGCGCGATGCAGCATCGGCAAGTGGTAGCTCTCCATGAAATTTTCGGCGAGGATCTTCCAGTTGGTGTCCCACACATGCTCTTCGTGGAAGGTCTCGACGTATTCGCTCATGCCGTACGGCTCGATCAGCTTCGTCAGTCCGGACAAATGTGATTCCACCGCGCTCGCGTGCTCGTTGAGCGTGACGTAGATCCAGCCTTGCCACGTTTCGCAGCGCAACGCAGGCAGCCTGTATTGCTCCTTGCAGAAGCCCGGCTGCTGATCCATCATCGGCGCGCCGGCGAGCGAACCGTCGAGCGTGTAGTTCCATGCGTGATACGGGCACACGATCCGGCGTACGTTGCCGCGCCCTTCGAGCAATACCGACATCCGGTGCAGGCAAACGTTCGAGAATGCGCGCAACGCACCGCTCGCATCGCGCAGCACGAACACCGGCTGGTCGTCGATCTGCGCGGTCAGGTAATCGCCGCTCTTGGCCAGCGCGCTCGCGCGGCCCACGCACAACCACTCGTTGCGAAACACGTCGCGCTGTTCGAGCGCGAGAAACGCCTCCGACGTATAGACGGCCGGCGGCATTGCGTGTGCATCCTCGAACGGACGCTCGCAGTTCTCGCGCAGCGCGCGAACGATGTCGAGTTCAGTGTCCGTCGACTGAAGAATGGCTTGCATAGGGGCCTCCCATCAGTGTGTGCATCCGATGAGCACCAATCTAACAATCCAAATTGCTAGGTAAAATATTGTTTTTACATGCAGTGCATAGGTCAAGCCTATGCGGTCACGCTTTCCGGGCTGCTAACCAATAATGTGGAGACGCCGAATATACGTTTCACAGAATGCCGAGAAGCGTTTGACGACCTCACGCGGCTTGACGGCGCCCGATAGTGCAATGCCAAGCGTCGTCGCATTGACGCTTTCCTTGAAATGTTTAATCACGAAGTCTTCGCCGTCGACCGTTCGGGTCGACTTCAGCGGGAAGTTGAGTATGCTGTAACCCAAGCCGTTGGCGACCATGCCACGCACCACTTCAGGCTGTGACGAGCGGAAAGCGGCAGTAGGGCGGCTGCCGACCGCATCGAACAGCGCGGAGAAGTACTCGCGGCTATGCGGCAGGTCCAGCATCACATAGGGCTCGGGCAGCAGGTCGGCCAGCGACACCTTGCGTGCACGTGCCAGCCGATGTGTTTTAGGCAGGATGACATACGGTGGCAGCGAAAGCAGCGGGGTAAACGCGATTCCGTCGGTGATATCGAGGCTGTAAGTCAGCGCGATATCGAGCGAGCCATCGTGCAGGCCGCTCAGGAGCGTGTCCTGATGCGCTTCCGTGGTACGGAAGGTGATCGCCGAATAATCCTGCACGAAGCGGCTGATGATGCCGGGCATCAATGGCGGCGCCAGCGACACCATGCAGCCCAGCGAGATGGAGCCCGACATGCCGCCGTCGATTTCCTTCGCGGTCAGCTGCAATTCTTCGGCGTTCTGAAGCAGATTGCGAGCGTGCCCCAGCAGATCGCGGCCCGGTTGCGTGAGGGACAGCCCGCTCGCGTGATGGCGGATGAACAACTGAACGCCGAACGATTCCTCCAGATCCGCGAGCGCCGTCGAGATGGACGGCTGCGAAATGTGCAGGCGCTTTGCCGCGGCGGTAAACGAAAGCGTCTCGGCCGTGACGACGAAATACCTGAGCTGACGCAACGAGTAGCGTATCGAGTTGCCGTCCATCAGTTGCTCCGTGATCGGTCGAACCGATTGTCGCTCGCCAATTGTCGCTTGCATAGCGAAAAACGATGCAAAGCATTTTTAAAATATAGTTTTTGTTGTTTGCAGCGCGGCGTACATTTTGTCCGACCGAGACGGGACGTGCTGTGACGCGCCGTAGTCCGGTGCTGGTTTGAACGCAAACACAGCAAGCGTCACTGCGTCTCGACGGCGCAGCGCGTCATGCGTCATGGAAGAGAGAGAACCTAATCCAGACCGCTTTTCAGAAGGAGCAGGCTATGGCGGCTGAAAAATTGTCGATCGACACGCTGGTCATAGGCGCGGGTCAGGCAGGCGTGGCAATCAGCGAACACCTGAGCAAGCTCGGCGTGCCGCATCTCGTGCTGGAACGCGACCGCATCGCCGAGCGCTGGCGTACCTGCCGCTGGGATTCGCTGGTCGCCAATGGTCCCGCCTGGCACGACCGCTTCCCTAATATGGAGTTCGAAGGACTCGATCCCGACGGGTTCGCCGGCAAGGATCAGGTCGCCGAGTACTTCGAGGCCTATGCGCGCAAGTTCAATGCGCCGATTCGCACCGGGGTCGAAGTCACCAGCGTCGAGCGTCTGAAGGGCCGGGCGGGATTTTCGATCGTCACCTCCGACGGCACCATCGAAGCCAGTCGCGTGGTCGTCGCGACGGGGCCGTTCCAGCGTCCCGTGATTCCCCCCATCGCGCCGCCGGACGGCGATCTCACGCAGCTTCATTCGGCCCATTACCGGAACCCGGCGCAACTGCCCGAAGGCGCGGTGCTCGTGGTTGGCGCGGGGTCGTCCGGCGTGCAGATCGCGGACGAACTGCAACGCGCGGGCCGCAAGGTCTATCTATCTGTCGGTGCGCATGACCGTCCACCGCGCGCCTATCGCGGTCGCGATTTCTGCTGGTGGCTGGGTGTACTCGGCGAATGGGACAAGGAAGTCGCCGTGCCGGGACGCGAGCACGTGACCATCGCGGTCAGCGGCGCATACGGCGGCCAGACCATCGATTTTCGCCGGCTCGCGCATCAGGGCATGATGCTCGTCGGCACGACGAAATCGTTCGCGAATGGCGTCGTGACTTTCGAACCGGACCTCGCCGCCAATCTGAAGCGCGGCGACGATAACCTGATGTCGCTACTCGCCGCCGCCGACGATTACGTTGAGCGCAACGGCGTCGACCTGCCGGAAGACCCCGACGCACGCGTGATTCCGCCAGACCCGGAGTGCGTGACGCAGCCGCTGCCGGACCTCGATCTGAAGAAGGCGGGTGTGAGCACGATCATCTGGGCCACCGGCTATGCGGTCGACTTCAGCTGGCTGCACGTGAACGCGTTCGACGACAAGGGCAAGCCGCAGCACCAGCGCGGCGTATCGAAGGAGCCCGGCGTGTATTTCCTCGGCTTGCCGTGGTTGTCGCGGCGCGCGTCGTCGTTCATCTGGGGCGTGTGGCACGACGCGAAGCACATCGCCGATCACATCGTCACGCAGCGCAAATACCTCGCGTATCACGACGCGGCGCAGCGTCGGCAGGACGCGCGCGGCACGCGTGACGCGAATACGACCGATACCGCGTGCGACGAATCGCACGCACCCAAGACCAAAGAAGTGGGAGTGAACTGATGCCTACGCATACTCGGATCCGCATGTTCAATACGAAGGATACGTACCCGAACCAGACGCTCGACAACGATCTTTGCCAGGCGGTTCGCGCGGGCAATACGGTCTACGTGCGCGGCCAGGTCGGTACCGATTTCGACGGCAACCTGATCGGTCTCGGCGATCCGCGCGCGCAAGCCGAGCAGGCGATGAAGAACGTCAAGCAGCTTCTCGAGGAAGCGGGCAGCGACATGTCGCATATCGTCAAGACGACGACCTACATCATCGATCCGCGTTATCGCGAGCCGGTGTATCAGGAAGTCGGCAAGTGGCTGAAGGGCGTGTATCCGATTTCGACCGGGCTCTGCGTCAGCGCGCTCGGCCAGCCGCAATGGCTGATGGAAATCGACGTGATCGCCGTGATCCCGGACAACTGGAAGCCCGCTCAGGCGTAAGGAACGACCCATGACATTCTCCATCGTCGGACGTTGTGGCAAGACCGGTCAGCTCGGTATCGCGATCAGTTCGTCAAGCATTGCAGTGGGTGCGAGGTGTCCGTGGGCGCGCGCGGGCGTCGGTGTGGTGGCGACGCAGAACGTGACGTTGCCCGCGCTCGGGCCGCAGATTCTCGATCTGCTGGAAAGCGAGCGTATCGCGGCGGATGCCGCGCTCGAACGGGCACTAGGCGCGAGTGAATGGAGCGAATACCGGCAGGTGACGGTGGTCGACAGCGAGGGTCGAACCGCGATGTTCACCGGCAAGGAAGCACTCGGCGTGCATCACGCGGTCGCGGGCGATCAGTGCGTGGCAGCGGGTAATCTGCTCGCCGGCCAGCCGGTGATCGACGCGATGGTGAAAGCGTTCGAGAGCGCCCAAGGCGCGCTCGCCGATCGCTTGCTGCGCGCGATGCATGCGGCTGTCGAGGCCGGCGGGGAAGCCGGGCCCGTGCATTCGGCGGCGCTGAAGATCGTCGATACGGCGGTCTGGCCGGTCGTCGATCTGCGTGTCGATTGGGCGGATGACGATCCGATCGGCAAACTCGACGCGCTGTGGCAAGCGTATCGGCCGCAGATGCAGGACTACATCGCGCGCGCGTTGAATCCGACCGCGGCGCCGAGCTACGGAGTGCCCGGCGATGAGTGAGCTGTCGAGCCGCGCGTTGCTCGAACGGCTGATTGGTTTTGCGACCGTCAGCCGCGACTCCAATCTGGAGCTGATCGGCTTCGTGCAGCAATACCTCGCGGATCTAGGGGTGGAAAGCGAGCTATTCCATAACGCCGAGCGCACCAAGGCTAACCTGTTCGCCACCATCGGTCCGCGCGACCGTGGTGGCATCGTGCTGTCCGGGCATACCGATGTGGTGCCCGTCGACGGTCAGGCATGGACCGTCGACCCGTTTCGTCTCACGGAGAAAGAAGGGCGCCTGTACGGACGCGGCACCGCCGACATGAAGGGCTACCTCGCGTCCGTGCTGGCGGCGCTGCCCGCTTTGCTGAAGCTGAAGCTCGAAGTGCCGGTGCATGTGGCGTTTTCATATGACGAGGAAGTGGGCTGTCTCGGCGTGCGGCCGATGCTGGCCGAACTCGAAAAGCGTGTGCATAAGCCGCGCATGTGTCTGATCGGCGAGCCGACCGAACTGAAGCCTGTGCTCGGCCACAAGAGCAAGCTGGCGATGCGCTGTCACGTGAAGGGCGCGGCATGTCATTCCGCGTACGCGCCGCACGGTGTCAACGCGATTCAATACGCGGCCCGGCTGATCAACCGGCTCGAACAGATCGGCGACGAACTCGCGCAGCCGGAACATCACGACGCGCGTTTCGATCCACCGTTCTCGACGGTGCAAACAGGTGTCATCAAAGGCGGACGCGCGCTGAATATCGTTCCCGCCGAATGCGAGTTCGATTTCGAAGTGCGCGGCGTGCCGGGCTTCGATCCCAACGTGGTGGCGGACAAACTGCAAAGCTACGCGGCAGCCGAATTACTGCCGAAGATGCGCGCGGTGCAGCCCGATACCGATGTCCGTGTGCAGATGCTGAATGCCTATCCCGGACTGGCGACTTCGCCCGATAGCGACGCGGCACGCCTGCTCGCGATGTTGAGCGGATCGAACGAATACGGAACGGTGGCCTTCGGCACGGAAGGCGGCCTGTTCACACAGGCGGGCATTCCGACCGTGGTCTGTGGACCCGGCAGCATGGATCAGGGCCACAAGCCGGACGAGTTCATCACGATCGAACAACTGAACCGCTGCGACGCGATGTTCGCTCGCCTCGCTGAACATCTTGGCAGCGTGAGGTAGCCCGCGCGGCCCGGATGCAAATCGGGCGTGATTGGATCATCAGGCCAGCCGCTCTGCCACTTCGAGCACGAAGTGCGCGGCCACGACCACGGCGGTGATCAGGGTCGCGAGCCAGCAGAGCGCGCGTAACGACCAGTGCGCGACGAGGTCGCCGACTGCTTCGCGTTTCGCGCTCAACAGCACCAGAAGCACCAGCACGGGCGTAATCGTCATACCGTTGACGACGGCGCTCCAGTACAGCGCGGTGACGGGATCGACGTGCAGTAGGCCGAGCGCGAGACCAAGCAGCGTCCCAAACCCCGCGAGCGCAACGAGCAAAACGGCAATGCGCCGTTCACGTGGTTTGCCGTGGCGCCAGTCGAACGAACTCGCGACCGCCAGCGCGGCGGAACCCGCAAGCGCAGGTAAGGCGAGCAGCGCCGAGCCGATCAGCGCAAGCCCAAGCAGGGGGCCGGCGTAGCCATTCAAGAGCGGCTCGAGCGCCCGCGAAAGTTCCGGGGGCTCGCCAGGCCGCACCTGTGAACCATGCAGCGTCGCCGCAGCCGCAATCATCATGCACAAGGCGGCCACGCTCGATAGCGCGGTGCGCTTCAAGGTCTGCGTGCGCAACCGGCGAAGCTCCTCTGACGAGCGTCGCTCGTCCCGAGCGGCATGCCGTTCGTGTTGTCGATGTTGTTCCTCGGCTTCCTGCTCGGCCTGAGAAAAAAGCAGATACGGGCTCATCGTCGTACCGAGCACGGCCATCAGCATCGTCACGAAATCTTCTTTCCACTCGACGTGCGGCACGAGCGAGCGCAGCACGACCGTGTGCCACGGCACCTCGACGATCAGCAGCACGCCGACATACGCGAACATCGGCAGCATCAACCATTTGAGCACCTGTGCGTAGCGCGCATACGGAATGAACCACTGCAACGCGATCGATGCGCAACCGCATGCGAGGGCCAGCAGCCAGAGCGGCCCATGAGTGAAGCGTTGCACGACCGCAGCCATCGCCATCACGTCGACGGCAATGTTCAGCGTGTTCGCTATTACGAACCGCGCCACCGCGAAATAGAAGAACACGGGCGCATAGTGCGCGCGCATGTTCGCCGTCAGGCCGTGTCCGGTGACGGCGGCGACCCGCGCCGACACGAGTTGCAGCGCAACCATCGACGGATACGACAGCACGCAGGTCCACAGCAGGTCGTAGCCGTACCACGCGCCCGCGAGCGAATAGGTGGCGATACCACTGGGATCGTTATCGCAACCGAGACTTGCCAGCCCAGGCCCGAGATCGGCCGCCCACGAGCGGGCAGGCTGCGACGACGCAGCGGGCCTGCTGCCTTGTGCGGTGCGGGACGCGGTGCGCCGGTCGGGGGGAGAGTGCATTCTGCTGAGCAACCGGAACGGGAGATGCCGTTGCACTCGCACGAACCGTTCCTTTGCGTCGACTCGTCTGGCGGCGGGCGGGTGCGAAGGATGTCCCGCAATCGAGGGCGACTATCAGGACTCCCGCAGGCTGACGATACAATGTCGTACCTTCAACCCGCCCCGCCCGGGCGACACGCTCGTCGATCGCCGCGAGCGAACGACCGGTCGCTGCGATAGCTCCCGGCAAGTGAGGTCTCCATGCCCAGGCGTCTTTTCCGCGCTGCGGCGATCGACAGGAATCGGTTTGTGGCGTTGTATGCGTTCATCGCTGCAGCGCTTCTGCTTTCGGCCGCATTCTTCATATATGACGCGACGATCATCCTCGCCGACCGGACGCAGGACGACACCTCGGTCGCTGTGCTGGAAGCCGGCAATCGCGTCCTGCACGATCTGGAGAATCTCGAGACGGGGCAACGCGGCTACCTGCTGACAGGCGACGACAACTACCTGCAACCGTACCGATTCGCCGTGCGCGATCTCGACGACGCAGTGCTGCGACTGCACCAACTGGTCGCTACCGATCCGCGGTCGACAGCGCTGGTCGGTCGCATCGAGCGCGCGAAGAACGACAAGGTGATGGAGATCGGCCGCACGCTCGATCTCGCGCGCAACGGCAACCGCGAAGCTGCGCTGGCACTCGTGCAAACGAACGAAGGCAAGCGCTATATGGACGCGCTGCGCGGCGACCTGGGCGTCCTCCTGCAGAACTGGCGCGAGGTCCGCCGTGTTGCGGTGCAGGATGTCGACAGACGGGTCGTGCTCGCGGCCACGGCGCTTGCGTTCATTGCGGTCCTCGTTTGCTGTCTGCTCGTCTACAGCCTTTTCGTTCAGCGACGCGCGTTCGCGCTGGTCCACGCTTACACGGATGTCATCAACCGACGCGCAACGAGGGACGCGTTGACCGGACTTCCGAATCGCCGGCAATTGCTTTCCACCCTCGATGCGCTCGCTGCGGAATCGCAAGTGCTTCCCCGGCGGATCGCGTTGCTCTATCTGGACATGGACGGATTCAAGGCCGTCAATGACACGCTCGGTCATACGGCCGGCGATGCCGTCCTGAGGGCATTGGCACGCGCACTTCTAACGGCGACGCGTGAAGGGGATCTGCTCGTGAGAATCGGCGGCGACGAATTCGTGATGGTGTCGTTCGATTTCGACGACGATGAACAGTTGCGCGAACTGGCGACGCGGTTGGCTGCTAGCGTGAGTCAGGTCGGAGCGGACGAGTCGAATGGCTGTTTTTCGATCGGCGTGAGTATTGGCATCGCCACTTACCCGGACGGCGTGGATTCGATCGAAGAATTGCTGGACGCCGCCGACGCGGCAATGTATGAAGCCAAGCGGGCAGGTCGCACTCCCTTCGCGTTTGCGCGACGAGACGCCAAAAAGAACGTCATCAGTCTGCACCGGCGCTGATTTCTTACGTTTCCCGCTTGCTGCGGCCATACAGCAGCAACATCGCCGCTATCACCACGCCGTAGATGATCTGACGCCCGGCCTCCGGCATCTGCGCGACCGAAAGGATCGACTGCAGCAGCGTGATCAGGATCGCGCCGGCCACCGTGCCGAGGTATGAGCCTCGCCCACCCAGAATCGACGTGCCGCCGAGCACGACTGCCGCGATCGCCGGTAACAGATAGGCATCGCCCATCGACTGCGCTGCCTTCGACGCATAACCGGCGAGCAAGACGCCACCGAACGCCGCGAAACCGCTGCACACCGCGAAGGCGGCCACGGTGACGAGCCGCGTATCGATGCCGGACAGATACGCCGCGCGCTCGGTATTGCCGATCGCGTACAGCGTGCGGCCGAAGGTCGTACGCGTCAGCAGGAACACTGTGGCACCGCCGATCACCACCCACAGCGCGACGGCATTGGGCACGCCCGGCACGAGCCAGCCCGCCGCGAGCCAGCGCATCACTTCGGGGGCGGAATCTTGCGGTGACGATCCGCCGGTATAGACGATCATGATGCCCTGCGCGACCGCATTGGTCGCGAGCGTGGCGATCATCGACGGAATGCGCAGCAGCGCGACGAGGATGCCGTTGACGATGCCGATCAGCACGCCGCAACCAATCCCGACCGGTATTGCGAGGATTCGTCCGAGTTCGCCGTGCCCCGCGACCGCGCACGCCATCATCGCGCCGACGGTGATGGTCCACGGCAGCGACAGGTCGATGTGGCCGAGCAGGATCACCATCATCAGGCCGGTCGCGATGATGCCGAGGAACGCGCCGACCTTCAGTTGCAGCAGGATGTACTCCGGCGACGTGAAGCTGCGCGAAAACATCCCGCCGACGAGCAGCAGCGCGACGATGCACGCGAACGCGATCACGATCGGCTTGTCGATTCTGCGCGTGAGCCTCGACACGAAGGTGGTCCGGCCGGTTGCCGAAGCGTGGCTCATTGAAACCACTCCAGACGGTTGCGTACCCTGAACAGCCCGCACGCGCCGATCGCGACGGCCAGCAGAAGAATCACGCCCTGAAATAGCGGCTGCCACAGCGCATCGACGTTGAACACGAACAGCAGGTCGCCGATCGAGCGGAACGCGAATGCGCCGAAGATCGCGCCGATCGCGCTGCCCTTGCCGCCGAGCAGCGACACGCCGCCTATCACCACCGCGGCGATCGAAAACAGCGTGTACGAGTTGGCGCTGCCGAGGCTCGCTTCGCCGGTGTCGGTGAAGAAGGTCAGAAACAACCCGCCGATTGCGGCGAGCAGGCCGGCCAGCGTATAGCTCGCGAACTTCGCGCGGCGGATCGGCATGCCGGACAGAAACGCCGCGGGTTCGGACGAGCCGGTCGCGTATGCCGCGCGTCCGACCGCCGAGCGCTTGAAAGGAATCCAGACGATCACTGTCGCCGCGAGCAGAATCAGCAAGCTCGCCGGCAGCACACCGGCGACCTTGCCGGTCAGCGCGTCGGCGAGGTCCTCGTTGATCGAGCCGCCGGGCACGGGGCGCAGCAGCAGGGCCAGTCCGTAGTAGACCGCGCCGGTGGCGATCGTCGTCACGATCGGCTGCAGCCGGCCGAAAATGATGATCACGCCGTTCAGCGCGCCGCACAGCGCGCCCGCCGCGAGCACGCCGGCGATGCCGAGCGCGCTGTGCAGCGCATCGCCGGTGACGATCCACGAGCCGATGCAATTCGTCAGCACCAGCGTCATGCCGATCGACAGGTCGATGCCGGCCGTCAGCACGACGAGCGCTTGTCCCATCGAGACGAGCGCGAGCAGCACCGCCTTGTTCGCCGCGGTCTGAAACACGTTGGCCGACAACGTCGACGGATAGTTGAACAGGTAGATGGCGAACATCAGCACGAACAGGCCGAACGCGAACACCGCCCCGCGATTCTCCGCATACCAGTAACGCAGCCCGCTCATGGCGCGACTCCCGTGGAAGGCGAAATCTGTCCGACCGGCAGGTCGAGCGCACTGGCAATCAGGTTCTGCTCGGTGATCGCCGGGCCGGCGAGTTCCTTCTTGATCCTGCCTTCGTACAGCACGAGCACGCGATCGCAGCAGCCGATCAGCTCGTCATAGTCGGTCGAATAGAACAGAACCGCGGCGCCTTCGTCGGCGAGGCGCCTCAGCAGCTGATACAGCTCCTGCTTGGTGCCGACGTCGATACCGCGCGTCGGGTCGCTGAGCAGCAGGATCCTCGGCTGGCGGATCAGCCACTTCGCGATCACCACCTTCTGCTGGTTGCCGCCGGACAGCGAGCCCACGGGCGCGTCGAGGCCGAACGACTTGATCGCCAGCAGCTCCACCGCCCGGTCGACCAGCGACTGCTGACGGTCGCGATCGATTACGCCGACGCTGGACATGCGATCGAGCGCGGCAAACGACAGGTTCTCGCGTACCGACATCGGCAGCATCAGGCCTTCGGTCTTGCGGTCTTCCGGTATCAGCGCCATGCCGATTCCGTTGGCACGCGCGGCCATCGGGCTGCCGATCGACACCGCTTTGCCGTCGATTTCGATCTCGCCCGCGCAACCGCGCAACACACCGAACAGCGCGAGCAGGAGTTCGCGCTGGCCTTGTCCGTCGAGGCCGCCCAGTCCGAGGATTTCACCGGGCTGCAACGAAAAGCTGATGCCTTGCAGCGTGTCGCTCCACGTGAGATCGCGACAGGCGAGAGCCGGGGCGGCGCGGTGGTCGTCCGCGGGGTTGGCCGCGGGTTTGGGCGCGGGTTTGGCCGGGAAAGCATGCTGGTACTTCCGGCCAATCATCATTTCGACGACCTCATTGTCGGAGCGCGTGCCCGCCTCGAAGCTCATCACGTGACGGCCGTTCCGGTAGACCGTGCATTCGTCCGCGAGCGCCTTCACCTCGTGCATCCGATGCGAGATGAACAGCAGCGCGAGCCCTTCTTCGCGCAGGCGCTTGAGCACCTCGATCACGCGCGCGACGTCGGCGGCGGTCAGCGCCGAGGTGGCTTCGTCGAGGATCAGGATGCGCGGCGCGTGGGCCAGCCCTTTCGCAAGCTCGACCATCTGCTGGCGCGACAGCGGCAGGTCGCGGACTTTCGCGAGCGGATTGATGTCGGCGGCGCCCGCCCGCGCGAGGGCCTCCTCGGCCTGGCGGCGCTGCGTGCGGCGGTCGATCATGCCGAAACGTCGCGGCGGGTTCGAGGCGAAGATGTTGTCCGCCACGCTCAGGTCGGGGATCAGCGACAGCTCCTGATACACGCAGACGATGCCGGCCGCGTTCGCCTCGGCCGGCGACGCGAACGAGACCTCGCGGCCATCGAAGTGCATCGTGCCCTCGTCCGGCTGCACGACGCCGGACATCACCTTCAGCAACGTGGACTTACCCGCGCCGTTCTCGCCGAGGATCGCGTGAATGCGGGCCCGGCGCACCGTGAGCTCGGCGTGATCCAGCGCGACCGCGCCGCCGTAGCTTTTCGACACGCCAGACATCTGAAAGAACGGCTGCTTTGCCTCCTCCAGCATGCTTCGTCTCCCGTCACATCGCGGCCGTCATCCGATCACTGGTTACCCTGGCTCTGCTTCATGATTTCCTGCGCGGAGAAATTGATGCCGCAAGACGGAAACGAGTTGCCGACGAAAAAGTTGTCGGAGTCGTTCGGGAAGTAGTTGACGCCCGACTTCAGCTTCGAATCGTCGGTGACGTCGAGCGGCAGCTTGATCGAGACCGGGATCGTCTGGCCGTCCAGCGCGGCGAGCGCCGTCTTGATCGCCACGGCCACCTGCGCGGGACCGGTGCCCGCCGACGTGCACTTCAGGCCCTGGCTGCCATACTGCGCGCAGAACTTGCGAAAGCCGTTCTCGGTCTCGCCGCCGAAAGGCACGAACGGATGTTTCGCATCGATCATCGCGCGCACGACGCCGGTGTCGCCGCCTTGCGCCGAAATGCCGTCGAAATGACCCTGCACGGCAATCGCGTCGGCGGTGGCCTTTTGCGCGACCCCGTCATCCCACTTGCCGTAGACCTGGACGACGTTCCACTTCTTGCCGGTGTCGTCCAGGGTTTTCATGAAACCGTTGTGCCGGTCCGTGTCGACCGAGGTACCCGCCACCCCGCGAACCTCGAGCACCTTGCCGCCGCTCGACAGGTGGTCCGCGAGCCACTTGGCCCACAGCACGCCGAGCCCGTACTGATCGACGTTGACGTTGATCGCGTCTTCGCTGTCGAGGATGTTGTCGAACGCGATCAGCACGACGCCGGCATTCTTCGCGCGGCGGATCGCGGGGCCGAACGAGGTGGGATTCTGCGCGTCCACGATGACCGCGTCATAGCCGGCATCGATAAAGTTGTTGACGGCCGAGATCTGCGCCGGCACGTCCTCGCCGGTCGAGACGACCTTGAATTCCTTGATTTTGGCGGCGACGGCCGGTTGTGCCGCATAGGCCTTGGCCGTCTTGATCATCTGGATCCGCCAGGTGTTCGCGATATAGCCGTTGACGAGTGCGATCCGATAGGGTCCGTTCTTCTTCGGATACTTGATGAACTTCGTGTCGGTCTTCCACGGGACCATGCATGTGGGATCGCTGGACGGCCCGGAAACGATCGAAGCCTGCGCGAAAGCCGCGCTTGCGCACAGCGCCAATGACGCGGCCGCCGCCGCTCGAAGCACTTGGATTCCTGAAAGCATGTCGTCTCCAATTTGTTGGATTGAACTTACCGGTTGCCGGCGCACATGGCGGTCGTGGAGCGTCGCCGAAATCTGTGCGTGAAGCAGGGAATCTTGCGGAATGTGCTGCAGCGGGACTGACTCGGACTCGTCGAAGCAGCGCATCGACTTCTTCAAAGGCGCCGCCTCGAAGCAAATCGAAGGGCCGGCGCGAACGTAGTCACGTCTGACAGTACTGGCATACCAATCCGCGCGCGATAGTGGTTTACCACGGCGTGGCAGGCTGGTCGAGAAGCCTGAAAGCCCTGCTGCGTCGGTTTGACGGCCGGGAAGGGCAGTGCCGCGCCGGTGCGGCCGGACCGGGCAATTGGTGTACCATTTTTACGAACTCGAGCCGCCTGCTGGCGGCCTCGTAGCTTTCGGGAATCCTGAATGGCCGATCTTTCGCACACGCCAGGCGGCCGCTCCGTCGATGAGGACGCGACCGACCGTTCCTATGTCGGGCTGGCGAAGCAGATCCACGATCTGATCGTCGCCGGCGACGTCGGGCCGCGTGCGCGTCTGCCTTCCGAGCGGACGCTGGCGGAGCGTTTTGGCGTGAGCCGCACGCAGGTGAGGGAGGCGATCATCGCGCTGGAAGTGCAGGGCGTGGTCGAGGTCCGGGTCGGCTCGGGCATTTATGTGGCCGAGGCGCCGCAGGCGCGCTCCGCGATGTTCAAACTGCCGCGCGGGCTGGGCCCGATCGAGACGCTGCGCGCGCGGGCGGTGATCGAAAGCGGGATCGCGGCGTTGGCCGCTACCGAACGCAAAGATGCGGACCTCGACCGGATCTTCGCCGCGTTGCGCGCGATGCGCGAAAACATGGACGACAAGGCCGCGAACGAGGCCGCCGACCGCGATTTCCATCTGGCGATCGCGCGAGCGACCGGCAACGAAATGCTCCGGCTCGTGGTGGCCGCGATGTGGGACAACTCCCGCGCCGACCCGATGTGGAAGAAGATCGAGGAGCATTTCCATACTCCCGCGTTGCGGGCCGCTTCACAGGATGACCATCAGCGCATCTTTTCGGCCGTCATGGCGCGAGATGCGAGCGCCGCGCGCACGACGATGCAGGCGCATCTCACGCGCGTCATCGGCGAGTTCACCAAGGCGTGGCGTTAGTCCGGGTTCTGGCGGTGCGCGAGCGGAGCGCTTTGGTGTGGCTCGCTCACGGCTCTGAATCGTCGCCGGCAATCCCGTCGAGGAATCGGGCCAGTCGTTCGGTATCGGCGTTGGTCCAGCCCTCCGGAGGCAGCACACTGGCCCAGCCGTCGACGTAGTCCTGCGAAGAGTAGTTGTGGCCAAAGCCAGGCGGCACGCCGAGCTGGTGAATCTGATCGCCGACCGCCTGCACGCCCGACACGATCGGAAACCATTGCATGGCGCGAGGCACGTCGAAGCCGCGCGGCGCGGCCAGCCATTGCGGCGGCCACCAGAACGCGCTGACACTCCAGAACACGGCCGGATCGGACGGATGCTGCAGGTACACGATTCGCGGAGCCGGCCAGTCGGCATCCAATGCCACCTGCCGCGGATCGCGGTTCAAGAACCGGACGGTGCGCCCCTCATTGAAAATCGGCTGCCAGAACGGCGAGCCACGATCGCGCTCGCGAGTGAGTTGCGAATGGATAGGATTGCTTTGTGTGGCGCCGGCGATCAGCACGCCATCGGTCGCGGCCACCATGTTGGCCACCGAGACAGAGGCGTCTGCTGCCACGAAAGGCGCTTCCACACCCGCGGCGCCGAGGCTCTTGCCGAACAGAACGAGCTTCGGCCGCCGTTGCGGCGGGAGCATCGACCAGCGGGCGCGAACTGCCTTGAAGAGCGTCATACCTGCCTCCTCGGCGAGCCCAGAGTCCATGAAGATAGCGTAGCGGCTCGGCAGGAACGAGTATTGGATCGCCACGATGGCGGTGTCGCCACGGTGCAGTTGTTCGAGCGAAGCAGCGGCCTTGGGCACTATCCAGCCCGTGCCGGTGGGTATCCACACGACCAGCACTTTGCGCTCGAACCCGCCCGCGCGTTCGAGCTCGCGGACCGCGATCTCCGCACGCTGCTCCAGGGAGTCCGCGGAACGCACTCCTACGTAGACCCTCACCGGATCGACCAGCGTCGCATCAGTCCCGTGGAACTTCGCGAGCTGTTGCATGCTCGTCGCTGTTGCCACGAAGTCGCGCCCCATGCGTCCCAGACTGGCCCACGCGACGAACGATTTGCTGCTGCCGGACACCGCTGGCGACGTGGGCGCCACGGTTCCCTCGGTCGTTCGCTCGTTCTCGCGCCAGTGGACGAGGTCGACGCCGCCGGTGACGGTGGGGGCCGCCACTCCACGAACGAGCGCCATGCCGATTACGACGATGAGCAGTGCCGTTGCCGGCACCGCCACGATCGATGGGACATACCGCTGGATAACGCGCTGCAGCGCCGCGATGCCACGGGCCATTAGCCGCGCGAGGATCAGCAGTAGCAGTGCGGCAACCAGCGAAAGCACGCTCGCCAGCACCCCATCCAACCAGGTGATGGACGTCATCCCCATGAAACTGCGTTGCTCGTTCTGCCAGCCGAGCCATAGCGTCGAGCCGACGAATAGCGCAATGAGCCAGGCCGCCGCCACGGCGATCCCGCTACGCCGGCGCATTGCGCTGCCGGGAAAAAATCCCCACCGCGCCAGCAGCCGATGCCCGCCGCAGCCGGCCAGGGTGCCGATCGCGTAGCCGATGGCCAGACAGGTCGCGCCGACCGCAGTCTGCGTTCCCCACGACCGTGGAATCAGGGTTGGCGTCAGTGACTGCCACCAGAACACAAGCGCGAGCAACGATCCGCTGAGCGTCGGCGTCCAGACTGCGACTCGGTGTCCGGCTGCTGCTGGCTTGTCGGAGTTCCGCATGCGTGCTCGCTCAGGTTGGCATGACTCGCACCCTGTTCCCATGAGGCAACCGCGAAGGGGTCGGGCTTGATTCAGACCGTGCTTGCATCGATCGTAGTGCGACTACTCTGAGCCGGTTTTCGACCGGCTCGGTCAGTTCGACGCGCCCGGTTATCAAGGCCCGGGGAGGAACTGAACGTCCCCGTACCAGGCGCGCGTCGTGGTGCCGGTATTGTCGGTATCGGTCAGCAGCCCGTAGCCGGTGATTCGTCCCGGCGCTTCGTGAAAGACCCGCTGATAGTCCTCCACGATATTGCGGCGCAGGCTTTGCCACTGACCCGCATCGCCAGGCTGACCGGAGACCACGATCATCTGGACGCGGTCCGTGTGAGGGTTGGCAATGACGGTACCCGGCGCGGCGTTGGTCGACCAGATATACATCAACGTGGCATAGGGCAGATCCTGGCCACCCAGTTGCTTGGCCACGCTCATCTTCGCCCGATCGAACATCGACAGCTTGCTCTTGTCGCCGTCGAACACGAACACCAGCCGCGTTGGCGCGTCTTCCTTCGATGCGACGCGGTTATCGGCACCCTCGATCGGTCGATCCGCTTTCCAGCGCCATGCCACGACGGGTGTGCGAGCAAGGTCGATATCACCTTCGTGCATCAGCGCTGATGCAGAGCGGTTCGCGTCCGCCTGGAGCACGGTGCCGTGGTCGTCGTGAACGAGTGTGTATTGCGTGAGGGGCTTGCCGTGCACGACCGGCAGGTTCTTCCAGCCCGCGGGCAGGGGGGCGCCCGGTTCGATCGTGGAAAAGGCTATACCGGGCTTTTGGTCTTGGGCAAGGATGGGTGGTGGCAACAAAAGAAGCGCGGCGCACACGGCGATCCAGGCGGATCGGGCTGTTCGCTGCCGGGTTCGACGGCTCGAGGGAAGATGCATGGCGGGTCGCATTGGTTTTTTTGAATATCACCCATTGTAATGGGCTCCGTTGGCGACATTTCCGTAGGCCGCGAGAGAAAATGCGACTGCTGCCACAGTTGTGCGACTGTGTGACAAAGTTGCTGCGACTGGCCTAACAGCCCGGTTTAGCCTCTTTGTCGCACGGTAGAAGTCGCGAACCGATTCGACGCCGCGTTGGATCGCCCGCAAGACAGTTTGACAAGCGATAGCCGAAGGCGGCCACCTTACCACTGGGGTCAGCCGGCGATCGGCCAGACGGCGTCACGGACCACGATCGGCTTCGGAATGAAACCGAGCTTCAGGAAGACATCGGCGGTTTCCTGCAACTGAGCGGCAATCGCGCGCGTGACAGGCCCCACGGTCAAGTCGCTGCGATCGATTGCGACACGCACTGCATCAACGTCCATGCCGATGGCGGCCGATGTAGCCTCGGCAAACTTGTCGCGATTTTGCGCCGCCCACGTGGTGACGTTCGTCACCTCATCTAAAACCGCGAAAGGCATGGCGGACGCTATCTCACCAAAGCTGGCACACATGAAATGCTCGAAGGGCAACGGCCAAGCCGCGTCGTAGTTGTCGAATTTCCGAGCATGCAGGCGATTAAGGATTGGTACAACGATCCCGGCTATCGGCCGCTGATCGCCAAGCGACATGCAGCGGCGCGCAGCGTCATGATCGCGGTGGAGGGCCAGTGAAGCGGTGGGACGTCCCTGCATTCAGCGGGTCCGCTCCAACCCGGAAAGCGGCCATCGCGGTGGTTTCGGCCAAGGTCAGCGAAGGGTCGCGTGCTGCCGATCACAGTCTGGGGACATGGGAGCAGTGTCCGCTAGCTGTCATTGCCCCAACCTTGAGCGGATCTCGGCGACGGACAGATCATGTTTATGTGTTGCAATTTGCCAGGTATTACCCCATTCATCTATCACCATGGCTCGCCGGTCGCCGTACGGCATGTCGGTTGGTTCCTCAATTGCGACCGCATTCGCCGCGATCGCACGCCTGTAGGTTGAATCAGCGTCCTCCACATAGACGTAGAGAAATGCCGTGGCTGGGTCACGCAGGCCATCCCCACCGCTGACCATCAGCACGGAGTCGCCAATTCTGATCTCGGCAGGTAATCCGGTTCGAAATTCACCCCGTGCCTGAAAGACCTGCTTAAGGAAGGCTACTAGGTTTTCCGGATCCCGTACGATGATTCGGGGTGTGACGGTATGCCAGCCGTCAGGCTGGAAGTTAGTCATAGCTTGCGCCTCGTAACAGATTTCACCGAGAATTCTCCTCTGAGTGCCCCATGTCAGCAAAGGGGTCGCCTTCGGCACACGGCATCTGGCGCCCGCCGGCCAGGAGCCGCCGGTCGAGGCGTCTTTCCAGTTTGTATGGCCGAGGTCTCGTCCGCCCCCCGCTCAGTGGCCGGTTTCCGGCGAGCAAATTGACAGTGGAAGTGCCTCAAGGCGGCCACTTTCTGCCGCTCGCCTGAGCCGTACAGCGGTCATTCGAACGGCCGGTCCACTTCGAAACCCGCCCGATGCGCGACGCGCGCTTGTCTTAAGGTTTGTTCGACCCCTGCCCATGTCCGCGGGCTCGCAAGCACCCGTCAGCGCATGCGGGCAGGCGTTGGACAAATCCAAAGAACTACCTTCTTTGAGACGCCGGTCAGGATGTCCGCACTGCTCCTTAGCTGCCCCGGAAGGCCGGACGGCGCGACGGGCGGCAGTGGGGCGCACTTGCTTTTCCGGCGGGCGAGGCGATCAGCCGGGGCCGCGTGGGGCGGGCCTGGGCCGGCGAATCGCGGTGATAAGCGGAACTATCGCGGGATGAGAGTCGAGTCTCTTCCCCGGCAACCTGCTTCGGCCACCGGGGCACGGATGAAAGGCAGTAAATCAGAAAGATTATCCAACTTGATTAGGTCTCACATATCTGGGAAAGCTGGTTCACGGCACACAACCAAAATTGTTATTAGCTTCAACTAATTTCGTGAATACCCGCGCTTCCTGCCATCGTGTACGTGGCTTTCCAGCGCGGACGCCAAGTCAGGGGCTCCCGCGCGCCCTGACCGTTTTTCGTGAAAATTTGAACCTTGTGCATCAAATCATGAGCAGGCAACAACACAGCGGAGCAATGCGCGATCTGAACGGCTGAGCGCAATGCCGCAGCAGCAGCGGACACTATTTCTTTCGATGTAGTTGGCCTTACCCCGGTTTAGGTCCTTGGAAAGAACTGTCTGTCCACGTGTCAGTGTGAAGCCACCGGTGCACGTACGCGAACGCATAGGACGGTGTCCTCGCGGTCGAAGTGGCGGCCATTGAACAAACGATGTTGTCTAGGCAATGTGACCGCGAACCATTCCTTGTTCATTACTAAACCTGGCGCGTCCCACTTTGCAGGAAGCGGAGTGTCCCGGAAGCAAAGATGTTCCGGAAGCTCCAACTTCAGAGGGTCACCGATGCGCGACAAGACCCGTGCCATGGAGCACTGAGGTCATCAATGGCTCCGCAGATCCATCTGTCAGCGCGATCGGTGTGCCTGATTGTCGACTCGGGGCATACCCCAGGTAAGATCGGGTTTTTTGGAATTCAGCTTGCATCCAGGTTTTTTTTCAGCATCCTGACTAGACAAGATGCGATGCGAAGAGAGTCGCGCGCTCATTCCAGAGGTTCCGCAATCACAGGAGAGTCGAGATGCACGCGAAGTACAGCAGGTTGGCGAAGGGATTGATCGGTGCTGCAGTCGGTGCCGCCGTGCTCTGCGGCAGTGCCGCGCAAGCAAAGGAATGGAAGACGGTGACGATCGCGCTCGAAGGCGGCTACGCGCCCTGGAACCTGACGCTGCCGGGCGGCAAGCTGGGCGGTTTCGAGCCTGAGCTGGTCGCGAACCTGTGTGCTCGCGCGCAGCTGCAGTGCAATCTCGTGGCGCAGGACTGGGACGGCATGATTCCGGGCCTTCAGGCCGGCAAGTTCGATGTGCTGATGGACGCGATCTCGATCACGCCCGAACGCGAGAAGATCATTGCATTCTCGAAGCCCTATGCGGCGACGCCGGCGACCTTCGCTGTGACCGACACGAAAATCGTGCCGAAGACGGCCGCCAGCGCCCCCCCGTTGAAGCTAGAAAACGACGCGCGGTCCCAAGCCCCCGCTGTGGACGCGCTGCGCACCGCCTTCAAGGGCAAGACGATCGGCATCCAGTCCGGCACGGTCTATACACGCTTCATCAACGAGAACTTCAAGGATGTCGCGTCGATTCGCGTGTACAAGACTTCGCCGGAGCGCGATCTCGATCTGGCCAACGGCCGCATCGACGCCTCGTTTGACGACGTGACCTACTACGCCGCCAATGCCGACAAGAAGGAAGCGTCCTCCACAGTGACGGTCGGCCCGAAGATCGGCGGCCCGATCTGGGGGCCGGGCGAAGGGCTCGCTTTCCGCAAGCAGGACGCCGACCTCAAGGCGAAATTCGACACGGCGATTGCTGCCGCGCTCGCCGACGGCACGGTGAAGAAGCTCTCGCAGAAGTGGTTCAAGACCGACGTGACGCCCTGAGCGGCGCCAACCGACTGGCCGCGCGCCGCGCAGCACCTGGTTGAGGGCGCGCGGCCCCGTTCGCAAGCCTTGCGTGGGGTAGGAAAATGTCTCTGTTCGAAATGCTTGGATTTGGTCCTGATGGCTGGGCCGGCGTGCTATTGCTCGGTGCGCTCATGACTGTTGTGCTGACGCTCGCTGCGCTCGCGATCGGTGCCGTATTCGGCGCGCTCATCGCCGCCGCGAAGCTCTCGCGCTATCGCACGGCGCGCGTGTTCGGCGACTGCTACACCACCGTCTTTCGCGGCGTGCCTGAGTTGCTCGTCATCTATCTGTTCTACTTCGGCGGCTCGACGCTGGTTTCGTCGATCGGCCAGTGGTTCGGCGCGGACGGCTTCATCGGCGTGCCGCCTTTTGCAATCGGTGCGTTCGCGGTAGGGATGATTTCCGGCGCTTACCAGGCCGAGGTGTATCGCGCTGCGGTATTGGCCGTCTCGCGCGGCGAACTGGAAGCGGCGCGGGCGATCGGCATGCCTACGCTCACCATGGCGCGCCGCATCCTGATTCCCCAGGTACTGCGATTCGCGCTCCCTGGCATCGGAAACGTCTGGCAGCTGAGCCTCAAGGATTCCGCGCTGATTTCCGTCACCGGACTGGTCGAACTGCTGCGCGCAAGCCAGGTGGCCGCCGGTTCCACACACCAGTACTTCCTCTTCTTCGTGGTGGGCGGGGCTCTCTATCTCGTGATGACGGGCATGTCGAACCGCGTTTTCGGCCGCGCGGAAGCGATCGTCGCACGGTCCTTCAAGCGCAATTTCGCACGTAACTGACCCACGGCGCCCCATCATGCATATCGATTTCGACTTCCTTCTCGACACGATGCGCCAGTTGATCGCGGCTGTCCCGATCACGCTGGGCCTGTTCTTCGCATCGCTGGTGCTGGGCGGCCTGCTCTCGCTCGTGATCGTGACGATGCGCGTGTCGCCGCACTGGCTGCCCAACCGCTTCGCGCGTGCCTACATTCTGGTGTTTCGCGGCTCGCCGCTGCTGATCCAGATGTTTCTCGTGTACTACGGACTCGGCCAGTTCGGTGTGATCCGCGAGAGTTTCCTGTGGCCGGTGCTGCGCGAGCCATACATCTGCGCCGTGCTGTCGCTGGCACTGTGCACGGCGGGCTATACCGCCGAAATCATCCGCGGCGGGCTGATGGCCGTACCAGTGGGGCAGATCGAGGCGGGCTATGCGATCGGTCTGTCGGGCTTCGCGCTGCTGCGTCGGGTGATCGGGCCGATCGCGCTGCGCCAGTGCCTGCCCGCCTATTCGACGGAGGCCGTGTTGCTCGTGAAGTCGACGGCGCTGGCGAGCCTCGTCACCGTGTGGGAAGTGACAGGCGTCGCGCAGCAGATCATCCAGCAGACCTATCGCACGACCGAGGTCTTCACCTGCGCCGCGCTGATCTACCTGTTCCTCAATTTCCTCGTTGTGCGGATCCTCGGACTCCTCGAACGCCGCCTCTCGCACCATCTGCGCCCCGCGCCGTCGGTCGTCCGCCGCCCCGCAGCGAAACTCGAAACCCATCGCGCAGCCTCGTGAGCCGCCGCCCCATCCGGAGAAACTTATGAATGCAGCTGCACCGGTCGCCCTTTCCGTGAGAAACATCCACAAGTCCTTCGGCGACCATCATGTCCTCAAGGGCATTTCGCTCGACGCTCACGAAGGCGATGTGATTTCCATTCTCGGCGCGAGCGGCTCGGGCAAGAGCACCTTCCTGCGCTGCCTGAACCTGCTCGAGATTCCGGACGATGGCTCGGTCGCGCTCGGCGGCGAGGAGCTCAAAATGAAGCGCCGCCGCGACGGCAAGCTGCAACCGGACGACCGCCGCCAGGTGGACCGCGTGCGTTCGCAGCTCGGTATGGTGTTCCAGAACTTCAACCTGTGGTCTCACATGACCGTGATCGAGAACCTGATCGAAGGTCCGATGCGGGTGCAAAAGCGCAGCCGCGCAGAGGCCGTCGAGGAGGCCGAGGCGCTGCTCACCAAGGTAGGGCTCGCGGACAAGCGCGGCCACTACCCGGCGCACCTTTCGGGCGGCCAGCAGCAGCGCGTGGCGATAGCACGAGCGCTCGCCATGCATCCGAAGGTAATGTTGTTCGACGAGCCGACCTCGGCGCTCGACCCGGAACTGGTCGGCGAAGTGCTGCGCGTGATGCGCGCGCTGGCCGACGAAGGTCGCACGATGCTCGTGGTGACACACGAAATGGGATTCGCCAGGCACGTGTCCAATCGCGTGATGTTTCTGCATCAGGGCCAGGTGGACTCGGACGGCACGCCCGAGGAGGTCTTCGGCGATCTGAAATCGCAGCGTTTCCGCCAATTCGTGTCGAGCCATGAAGACCGCAACACCCAATAATCCACCGGCAGGCCGCGCTATGTCAGTTACCCGTTCCGAGCAGCCTCTCGACTGGCGCGACGTTTGCGCAGTCGCGGCGGGCGCCACGCTGGAGCTTTCCGCGCACGCGCGTGCACGGATCCGTGCCGCTCGCGAACTCATCGATCAGATCGTTGCGCGCGGTATTCGCGCTTATGGCGTGAATACGGGCGTGGGCGCGCTGTGCGATGTGGTGGTATCGCCAGCCGAGCAGCACGATCTGTCGCACAACATCCTGATGAGCCACGCGGTGGGCGTTGGCGCGCCGCTCGGCGCCGAGGAGACGCGCGCGATCATGGCGGCCGCCATCAACAACTACGCGCATGGACACTCGGGCGTGCGTATTGAAGTCGTCGAGCGTCTGCTCGCGCTGCTCGAAGTGGACTGCCTGCCCGAGGTGCCCGCCTTTGGCTCCGTCGGCTACCTGAGCCACATGGCGCACATCGCGCTGGTCTGCGTGGGTGCGGGGCACGTGAAGTGGCGCGGCGAACGCATGAGCGGCGCCGAGGCGCTGCGGCGGCTCGGACTCGAACCACTGTCGCTCGAAGCGAAAGAGGGTTTGAGCCTCGTGAACGGCACGCCCTGCGTGACCGGCCTCGCGGCACTTGCACTCCGGCGCGCGCAGCGGCTGCTAGACTGGGCCGACGTGGTGTCCGCGATGAGCTTCGAAAATCTTGGCGGACAGATGGCGGCCTTCGACGCGGGATCGCTGGCGTTTCGCGTATCGCCCGGGCTTGCCCAGGTGGGCGCGCGCATGCGGGCGGCGCTTGCCGGTAGCGGCTTGTTGGGGGCGTCGATCGGACGTCGCACGCAGGATCCGCTCAGCATGCGCACGATTCCGCACGTTCACGGCGCGGCGCGCGACGTACTGGCCGCCACGGCGGAAGTGGTGAATCGCGAGCTGGCCTCGACGACCGACAATCCGATCGTCGCGGGTACACCGCAAGAGCCTCAGGTGTATTCGCAGGCACATGCAGTGGGCGCTTCGATCGCGCTCGCCATGGACAGTCTCGCCGCCGCGCTGGCTCAGGTCGCCGCGATGGCCGAACGCCGTCTCGACCGGCTCGTGAATCCACTGGTGAGCGGCTTGCCCGCCTTCCTCGCGCAAGCAAGCGGCACGCGCTCGGGCTTCATGATTGCGCAGTACACGGCAGCCTCACTGGTTGCCCAGAACCGGCGCGAGGCCGCGCCGGCAAGCCTCGACGGAGGCGTGACCTCGGGGCTGCAGGAGGATCATCTCTGCCACGCGACGCCGGCTGCGCTCAAGGCGCTCGCGGTGCTCGAAAACAGCAGCCGCATCCTCGGCATTGAGCTGCTCGCGGCGGTGCAGGCATACGACCTGCAGCCGGTCAAGGCCGAGCGCGCGCCATACACCGAGGGGCTGCACGCACAAATTCGCGCCATTGTGCCGACCTATCGCGATGACCGCCCGCTTGCCGACGATATGACGCTGGCCTTCCGCATGATCGCCGATCGCGATCCGCCGCCGGTGCCCGACCCGTTGCCCGCGAGGTCGGCGCCTGTCCTGTGGACGGCCACGGCGATGGAGCCCGCCGCGCGCAGTACCGCGCAGCCCGCCAACGACGCCATGCCTGGCGCAGTGAGCAGTTGAGGCACTCGAGTGGGCTCGAGCGAGGTGTGGCACAGCGCCAGCAAGAAATAGATCATGTTGGGAAGATGACGCGCATGAACTCTACAGTGCAGGCAGTGGAAGAAGCAGGACGGACGCGGACGCAGCGCAAGCTTGCGCCCGCATATGAGCAGATCAAGCGCTATGTGATAGAGCGCATCGCGGATGGCACGTGGAAGCCGGGGGACGCGATTCCTTCGGAGACCATGCTCGTCAAGGAATTCGGGGTGGCTCGCATGACAGTCTCCCGCGCCTTGCGCGAATTGACCACCGAGCGCGTCCTGACGCGCGTGCAGGGCTTGGGCACCTTTGTGGCGCCGCGCGAGTACGAGTCCACGGTGCTCGAAATCCGTAATATCGCCGATGAGATTGCGTCGCGGGGCCATCGACACGCCGCGCGCGTGATCGGACTCGAGACGAGCAACCTGCAGACGGCGATCAGCGAACTCGATCTCGCCAGCGGTCCGGTGTTCCACTCCACCATCGTGCATCTGGAGGACGGGGAGCCGATCCAGTATGAAGACCGCTACGTCAATCCAAAGGTGTTCCCGCACTATCTGGAGCGGGATTTCTCGTTGGAAACGCCCAATCGTTACATGGTGCGGCTGGCACCGATCCAGCGCGCGGAATTTCGCATCTATGCGCAAAAACCCGACGCGCAGATCCGCCGGCAACTGGAGATGGACATTGGTGAGCCCTGCCTCATGGTGTGGCGGCGCACATGGGTCGGTGAGGCGGTCGCGACAGCGGTTCGGCTATGGCATCCCGCCTCACGCTTTCATTTGGCTGGGCATGTATGAAGCGAGTGGGCTCCTGTCTCACATCGCGGCGAATATACCCTCGAAAAGGTGAGCCCGGCCGGTGAGAGAACAGGTTCAAGCAGTAGCTGACGCGCGGCCACGTCTTCCAGTTTCCCGCGCAGCCGCCATGAATATGTCGTTCATGGAAGGGACCCAGGTATCTCCGGAACAGGCCCATTGGATGACCGGGGTAGCCCCGTTACCTGCCCTTGAGCCGCTGATAGCGCGACCGGCTGGATTGGGTCGGAAATACGCGCTGACCACTGTCCGCTCCCGGGCCGCGAGATTCCACTGGCCGCTTTCCGGCGATGAAATTGAAGAGCGGGCTGACGCAGCCCGACCCACATCAGCCCTTCGGACTGGCGAGACCTATATGGCGGCTTCCGAATTGCTTCGGACATCCGCTTCGCTCGGGCCGCTGCCGCACTTCGGCCACTGCGGACGCTGAGCTACCGACCCTCATCGGGCGGCTGCACGGTGCTAACCGTGTCGTTCGCCCGAGCCGGCTCCAGAGACGCGACTCTCACATCGGCGAACGCGTACTTACGACCCACTACGGTCCTTCGGCTAGTATGTCGGAATGTCAGAACGACACTCGAAAGCGGCCATTGCATGACGGCGGCCGCGGAGATCAGGCCGTGAAGCGTGCGCTGTCTGTTGCGACTGATCAGGGGACCCACTTTCTGCCCCTGAATCGATCTTAAACATTTAGCCTGCAGACGAGGCGCAAGGCCATGCAATCACGTGTTGGCTGTGCCTAAGTCTCATGCAGCAGTTCGCCCTCCGTTGACTCGAAGAACTTCTCCCGTCATAAAACTCGCTTTTTCCGACGCAACAAAAATGATTGCGTCCGCAATCTCTTCAGGCGTTCCCGCGCGTTTAAGTGGAACGGTGGCGAGCATCGCGGCCTTGCCCGATTCGGAACCTGTTATACGGTCAAGCATTTCTGTCTGAATGGGCCCGGGAGCAACTGCGTTGACTCGAATATTGAACGCGGCCGTCTCGAGCGCAGCGGATTTCGTCAACCCCTCGACTGCATGTTTGCTGGCGACATAAAGTGCGTTCCTGGGGGCGCCGCGAATACCCATCGTTGACGATACATTGACAATGCTTCCGCCGCCCTGGGCGGCCATGGCGCGGATTTCGTGCTTGAGCGCCAGCCACGTGCCGAGAACATTGGTATCGAAAACGAAAGCGTATTGATCGACGTTCTGTTCAACTATCGGTGCCGGGTCGCCCTCGAAACCGGCGCTGTTCACCGCGATATCCAGGCGGCCAAAACGCGAAGTGACGCGGTCGACCAGGCCCTGGACCTGGTCCTCGAAACGCACGTCTGCCTGCACAAATTCCACTTCGGCACCAGACGAACGCAGTTGCTCTGCGAGCTTCCCGCCTTCTTCGAGTCGACGGCCCGAGATGACGAGCCGAGCCTTCTCTTTAGCGAACGCAATCGCTGTTGCGCGACCAATTCCAGAAAGCGCTCCCGTCACAAGTACTACGGGCGAATCATTCATTTTCCGACTCCTTTGGTAACCGGTTATAAAGATTCAAAGTTATCCGAGCCACGAACCGCGAAATTTCTTCGCGTGGCTCGTGTTGCGTTACGCGCTATAGCCACCGTCGACAGGAATAATTGCACCCGTAATGAAGCTCGCTGCAGGGCTGGCGACGAAGGCGACCACGGTGCGGAGGCCGAGCGATGTTGAGCGGGCCGCGCACTTTCAGTGAAGGACCCTTGTGACTGATCGCATGAATCCGTGCGGGATCGACGAAGACCCCGCTTTCGGTATCTCTTACGAAGGCGTCATCGGCGAAGCTGTCCCAAAGGCCGGTGACGACATCGACAAATTCGCGTGCTCGCTCGTATCGATCGTCATGGCCCATTTGGGATTCGTAGCCGAAGTTGAGGGCCGCGTCGGGGTTCGCCGTCGTCACTACATTCCAGCCAGCCCGACCACCGCTGATGTGGTCCAGCGACGCGAATCGCCTGGCAATGTGGTAAGGCGCATCGAACGTTGTCGAGGCTGTCGCGATCAGCCCGATCCGCGCAGTCACTGCCGACAGTGCCGAGAGCAGCGTGAAAGGTTCGAATGACGTCACCGTGTGGCTCCTCATGAGAGCCGCGACTGGCATGTTCAATAACGCCAGGTGGTCGGCCATGAAGAAGGCATCGAACTTCGCCTCTTCCAGTCGCCGGATCGAGCGACGCATCTGGTCGAGGCTGAAATTCGCATGCGGGTCAGCGCCCGGATAGCGCCACGCGCCCGTGTGGACGGCCGCTGGCCGCATGAATGCACCGAGGTGGAGTTGGCGAGGTTTAGCCATCTGTCGCTCCGTCGCGTCGAGTACCGCTGGCCTGATTGACGAGTCGGCGGCTGGTTTCAGGCGTCCAGGAAGGTCGTCGCATTGGCGACGAATGTCTCCGGATACTGATAGATCGACCCGTGATTGGAGTCCGGATAGACGATCAACTGCGCATTCGGCAGATGCTGCTGGAGCGTGAACGAATGCCTCGTCGGAATAATGACGTCGTTGCTGCCTTGGACGACCAGCACGGGCTGCCGGATCGATTTCAGATACTCCAACGCGCTATCGTTCGGCACATGCCACTTGCCGATTGCCTCGCCTTGAGCGGCAAGGGTTTGCTCGCTCACTTGCGGATCGCGATCCTGACGACGCAGCTTGCGCTCGAGAAAGGCAAGGCCGGCCTTCTGGCTGGCTTCGGACGGTCCGAAATGGACCGAAAGCCACAGATGTTCGGGCGGGTCATAGGAGCCGGCGAAGATTTCCGCAGAGCGGCTTTCCGACATGTCCTGCGAACGATGCCCGGTGCCGACGAGGATGATCTTGCGGACAAGGTCACCGCCCTGCAGCGCGATCTCCTGCGCAACGAAGCCGCCAATCGAAATGCCGAGTACGTCAACCTGGGTCAGACCCAGCGCGCGAATGAAGGCGATCGCATTGGCACCCATCTCCTGGAAACTCGTCGGGGTCTCGCCCGAAGAACTGCTGACGCCGGCGTTGTTGAACAGGATCACTTCGCGGTCCTTTGCAAAACCATCGGTCACTGCCGGATCCCAGTGGTCCAGGGTGCCGGTGTAGTGCTGATTGAAGACAAGCGGCACGCCACCCTGTTTGCCGAACCGGCGGTAGGCGAAGCGGATGCCGTTGGCCTCGACGAACTGGTTCGGTGCTGTATCGTGATTGATGCTGTTCATGGTTCAATCCTCTATGCTCCGACGCGCTAGTCAGGACGATGACGGTCTGTCGGAATTGATGGTTTCGTGCTGCAATGGTGTCAATATAGAGGGCAACCACGCCATGCACTAGCCATCAAACGAGGTTATGATTTATCCACAATGTGCATAGATCGAACGTAGGGCGTCTGGAGGAAGATGATGGACATCAACGCGTTGCGGATTTTCTGCCGTATCGCTCGACTGCAAAGTTTTTCCGCCGCCGCGCGGGAACTTTCAATCTCGCAATCGCAGGCCTCGCGCGCTGTCGCTGACATCGAGGCCGAGTTGGGCACGCTTCTACTGGCGAGGACGACGCGCGCGGTCATTCCGACCGAGGCAGGCGCCGAATATCTGATCCGTGTCGAAGCCGTGCTCGATCAGCTCGATGATGCCGAACAAAGCGTTCGGCAAGACGAGCTTCGTGGAACGCTTCGCGTTGGGATGCCGACAAGTGCCGGCGTGCGGGAGATCATTCCCCGACTTCCCCGTTTTGCTGACCGTCATCCGCTGCTACGCATCGAGGTTGTGCTCGACGACCGTCGCCAGGACCTTGTCCGGGACGCGGTCGATGTCGCCATCCGCATCGGAACCCTGCCGGACTCTAATGCGACGGCGCGTCTGCTCACCAGCTACGCACGGCTGATCGTCGCCTCGCCTGCATATCTCGCCCGATGCGGCACACCCATGTCACCGGACGCGCTCATCGGTCACCGGATCGTCTATGGACCCGCGGCCACTGTCAGTACAGCCTGGACGTTCACGCACAAGGGGATAACCAGCAATGTGCCGATAGAACCCAATATATCGTTCAGCGACAACGAGGGCGCGGTAGCAGCTGCGAAGGCTGGTCTGGGTATAACTTCGATAGGATACTGGGCCTGTCGCTCGGAGCTCGAGGACGGAACGCTTGTGCCGATCCTCACCGACTGGTCGATGGTCGGCACCAAGGTGCATGCCTATTTCCCCCTCGGCCGCGCGACCCGGACGGCGGCCCGCGCCTTCATCAATTTCTTGCTGGACGAGTTTAGCGAAGCGTCGACGTGACACGCATCTGGATGATGCCGCAGTATCTCAGTCGTGCGTTTGCCGCGTGTCCGCATGCGAAGGGGAGCCGCTGCATGCATTCGAACCTCGAGCCGGTTCGCGCGACAAACCGTCGAACGCCGCTATATCGAGTGACGGTTTGTCACACTCACCACAGTCGTTCGCTGGAGGCTCGCGGATGACTGTCTGTGGCCACCTCTCGGCCTTTTTGGGAATTTTCTATCGTGTTGCTGACCCGACCGTCGACCTGTGAGCGACGCACGCCCATGCCACCATCTCCAGCACGTTCGTCGCAAGATGGTTACTGCCGCGCCGCTATCCGCACGCGCTCACCGGCTTTGGTTCGCGCCGACGCGATCGACATGCCCAGGCCGAGCAACGTCAGGCAGACGACGGGCACCAGCATTGGAGCGCTTGCGTTGCCCGCGACCTTTCCTATGTAAGGCATCAGGTTCTGCGCGAAGAAGCCTCCGAGATTGCCAATGGAATTGATCGCCGCGATGCTGGCTGCAGCGCGGGCGCCCGTGAAGTATCGCGGGGGCAGCGACCAGAAGCATGGATAGAGCAGGGGAATGCATGCGCCGCCCAGCACGAGCGCGGCAAATTGCAGCGGCAGACCCGGCAGCACGAGACTGAGCGCGAAGCCGATCACGCCGACGCCCGCAACCATCGCCATCGCCCTGAGCACCACACCCTCGCGTTTCAGCTTCGCGGGCAGCCACAGCAGGAGCAGCGCGGAGAGCATCCACGGAATCATGTTGAGCAGGCCATTGAGCGACGAATGCGAGACGCCGCCGCTTTTCAGCAGCGTGGGCAGCCAGTACGTCACGCCGTAGAGCGACGTGGACATCAGCATGTAGCCGCACGCGAACATCAGCACACGTTTGTCGACGAGCGCCCGCCACGGATGCCCGGCGGCCGCTTGCGCCGGCGCCTCGCGTCGGAGCGCCGCGAGCATCAGCGTTTTCTCTTCGTTCGACAGGAATGACGCGCGTTCGACGGACTCGGGCAGAAAGCGCAACGCAACGAGTGCGACGAGGACAGCAGGTATCCCGGTTGCCACGAATACCCATTGCCAGCCGGCGAGACCCAGATTGCCGTCCAGCGACAACAGCAAGCCACCCGCGAGCGAGCCGAGCATATTGGCGAGCGCGCTGCCGAGCGTGAAGAAGCCGAGCATGCGTGTGCGATGACTCTGCGGAAACCAGAGCGTCAAATAGAAGATCACGCCCGGATAAAAGCCGGCTTCGGCGACACCCAGTGCGAACCGGAACGCATAGAAGAGTCCCGTTGAATGTGTGAATGCCATCGCCACGGTAATAGCGCCCCAGGTCGCCATGATGCGTGCGAGCCAAAGGCGAGCGCCGAAACGATGCAGCGCAAGCGTGCTCGGCACCTCGAACAGCAGGTATCCGATAAAGAAAAGCGACGCGCCCAGACCATATGACGCTTCCGACATTCCCAGCGCATGCACCATCTGCAGCTTGGCAAAGCCGACGTTCTGCCGGTCGATAAAGGCGATCAGGAACATCACGATCAACAGCGGCATGAGCCGCCAGGCGACCTTTTTCACGACAGCCTGCTCGGCAATCATGGTTTGGCTCACAGTCAATCTCCGGTTAACAATTCATATATATGTTTATGTGAATCTGCTTTCTCGGCAATGGGTACAAACCCGTTAGGCCAATATCCAAAGGCGCCATTCGGGTTATCACTGATCCGCTGTTGGCCATGATCATGGAATCATGTATATGAATTGAACGGAGACTACGATGCCTGCCGATGACCGGTTGCCCCGTTACCAGCGTTTGCGCGACGAAATGGTCGCTCTGATCGCGGCCCGCCATTGGCGGCCGGGTGAAGCGATCCCTACCGAGCAGGCGCTCGCCCAAAGCTACGACGTGGCGGTCGGGACGGTCCGCAAGGCCGTCGATCTGCTCGTCGCGGAAGGCCTGCTGGAACGCTTTCAGGGCAGAGGGACGTTCGTGCGCCGCGCGAGCTTCGACAGCTCCCTGTTTCGTTTCTTCCGCTTCCAGACACGGCAAGGCGAACGACGCATTCCAGAAAGCCGCATCTTGCGACGCGAGGTCGTCGATGCGCCGTCGGCCGTCGCCGCGACCTTGCAGATTTCGAGTAGCGCGCGCGTGATCCAGATGACTCGCCTGCGGCTGATCGACGACGTGCCGATGCTCGCTGAAGAAATCTGGCTGCCCTACGTCCGTTTTGCGGCGTTTGCGCAGATGGACCTGAATGAAGTCGGTGACCTGCTGTACCCGGTGTACGAGACGCAATGCAATCAGGTCGTGGCGTCCGCCACGGAAACACTGACCGTCGAAGCCATCGGCCCGTTGCATGCAAGGCTGTTACGCATCGAGCCGGGTACGCCCGCCGTCGTCATCGAGCGTCTTGCATACGGCTACGACAGACAGCCGCTCGAATGGCGCCGCTCACGCGGGCCTGCCAGCGAATTCATCTATCAGGCCGAGATCCGCTAGCGATCGCGCGCCCTCACAAACAGGTTGTTCCCACGCAGGAACGACGACCTTGGAGACAGCAATGTTCAAGTGGTTCAGCCAGATTTCAGGCAATGAACGCCGGACGTTCTGGGCGTGCTTCGGCGGATGGGCGCTTGATTCGCTCGATGTGCAGATGTTCAGCCTCGTGATTCCGGCGATCATCGCCGAGTGGTCGATCAGCCGCACGCAAGCGGGGCTCGTCAGCGGCGTCACGCTGGTGGCGTCGGCGCTGGGTGGCTGGATCGCGGGCATGATGTCGGACCGGCTGGGGCGCGTAAAGACGCTGCAATGGACCGTCGCGTTTTTTTCCGTGTTCACGTTCCTGTGCGCGTTCGCGCAGAACTATCCACAGTTCCTCGTGCTGAAGACGCTACAGGGATTTGGCTTCGGCGGAGAATGGGCGGCGGGCGCCGTGCTGATGGCCGAGACGATTCGCAACGAGCATCGCGGCAAGGCGATGGGCAGCGTGCAGAGCGCATGGGCGGTCGGCTGGGGCGCAGCGGTGCTGCTGTATGCGTTGATGTTCTCGCTGCTGCCTGCGGATACTGCGTGGCGTGTGATGTTCGGGATTGGCGTCGTTCCGGCGCTTCTGATTCTGTACGTTCGACGCAGCGTGCAGGAGCCTGCCGCGCCGGCCCGTGCAACGCGCGATGCGCGGGCGCGTCCGCAGCCGACGCCTGGCCTTGTCGTCGGCATCTTTTCTCCGCAAGTGCTGCGCATGACGGTGATCGGCGCACTGCTCGGCGTTGGTGCGCATGGCGGCTACTACGCGCTGATGACCTGGCTGCCGACGTTTCTGAAAAGCGAGCGCCATCTGTCGGTCTTGAGTACGGGCGGCTACCTCGCCGTCGTGATCGTCGCGTTCTTTTGCGGGTGCCTCGTGAGTGCGCAGCTGCTGGATCGAATCGGACGCCGCAAGACCATACTCACGTTTGCGATCTGTTGCGTGATAACGGTGATCGCCTATCTGTTTCTGCCGCTCGGCAATACCGCGATGCTGTTCTTCGGTTTTCCGCTAGGCTTTTTTGCAGCAGGCATTCCGGCAAGCATGGGCGCGCTGTTCAACGAGCTGTATCCGCGCGGGATGCGTGGCACGGGCGTCGGGTTTTGCTACAACTTCGGTCGCGTCGTGTCGGCGGGATTTCCGGTGCTCGTCGGGCATATGTCCGCGACCATGTCGCTTGGAACGGCGATCGGCATAGATGCGGGACTCGCGTACTCAATTGTCGTGCTGTCCGTGCTGATGCTGCCCGAGACACGCGGCCGCACGCTGGACGAAGCCACGCTCGAGCCCGAACACACAGGCGCGCTTTCTCACGCGCAAAGGCATTGACGCGCGAGGCACTCGCCGTAACCGCGCAAGACTGGTGATGAAGGAACGTCCATGATGGAGAAGTCGGGGATAGCGGCGAGCCACTGGGAGGCTGTGTATCGTCCAGCCCACATTGCATCTGTCGATACTCATGCTCATGTATTCGAGCGCGGCCTGCCGCTCGCCCAAAAGCGTCGCTACGCGCCCAACTATGACGCCACGCTCGACGCATACCTTGCCCAACTGGACACGCACGGGGTATCGCACGGCGTGCTTGTGCAGCCCAGCTTTCTCGGCACCGATTGCAGCTATTTGCTCGATGCGTTGCGCCGCGCGCCGCAGCGGCTACGCGGTGTCGCGGTGATCGAGCGTGATTGTCGGATCGACACGCTGGCGGAGATGGCCAATGCGGGCATTGCAGGGATTCGGCTGAACCTGATCGGACATGCCGATCAGCCGCTCGACAGATGGGTGAGCGCGCAAACGCTCGCCCATGTCCGCGATCTGAAATGGCATGTCGAAGTGCATGCCGAAGCTGCGCGGCTGCAGGGCGTCGTCGAGCCGCTTCTGGACGCTGGCATGAATGTCGTCGTCGATCACTTCGGCAGGCCCGATCCGAATATCGGTGTAAAAGACGTAGGCTTTCGCCGTCTTCTTCAACTGGCTGACACGCAGCGTGTGTGGGTGAAGATATCGGCCGCGTACCGGAATCGACGGCAGCTTCGCCTGGATGACCACGATGCGCACGACGCATTTCATTTTCTGAAAGCGGCCTTTGGCGTGCATCGCCTTATGTGGGGCAGCGACTGGCCGCATACGCAGTTTGAAGCGGACGAGGAATTTGCTCACGCGCTCGGACTTCTGCGCGCGCTGCTCCCGGTTGAAGAGGAGCGCAGGGTTGTCCTGGCAGACACGCCTGCAAGACTTTACATGTTCGACATTGCGTGACTCACATGGCGCATTGCAAGGGCAGGACCGGCTAAGCGGGTTGTCGAGCCGCGCAGCGGCGCCAAGGTCCCGGTGCAGCCATGAACAAACATTCGACTCCAGCGCCTGGATCGCTGACAATCCCGAAATTCGAAACATGGACGTGGTCCCAGTCCAGGCAATTGGATGCATCATCTGAAATGACTCGCACAGGCAATGTGAGTGAGTGCGACGAGACCCGGAGGTGATTAGGGAAATGCAACGCACGAGCTTCAGGCTGTTGACCTGCCAAAGAAGCGGCATCGAAGCTGTGGAAGCGGACACCACGCTCGTCTTTGGCCGCCACACCCATGAGCAGTTTGGTGTAGGTCTGATCGAGCGCGGCGCACAGAAATCGGCGAGCGGCCGTGGTCTCGTCGAAGCCAGTGCGGGTGACGTAATCACTGTCAATCCTGGTGAAGTGCATGACGGGGCACCGATCGGCGACGGCGGGCGCTCATGGCGAATGCTGTATCTCGACCCCGCGATCGTTGCCGAACTGGCCACGGACATTACGGAAGGCCGCAAAGGAGCGACTTGCGAGTTCAGCCAACCGAAAGTCAGTGACCGACGAATCGCGGCGCAATTCGGTCAGCTTTTTCGGGCAATGACTGGCAAGATTGCAGACCCAAACGGACTCAGGGCAGACGAGACCTTGCTGCTCGTGCTAGCTGGCTTGCTCCAGCCTGCACCGGCCACACACCGGTGCATTCCAGCCGGAATCGCTTTGGCCCGAGCCCTGATCGATGACGATCCCCCGGGGATGGTGACGCTCACGGCGCTCGCAGGCGAAGCCGGACTGAGCCGCTATCAGTTCCTGCGCGGTTTCGCGAAAGCGACCGGCCTCACGCCCCACGCCTACCTCCTGCAGCGCCGCATTCATCACGCACGCCAGTTGATCCGTCATGGCGCGCGGCTCGCCGAAGCTGCCGCGCAGAGCGGTTTCTCCGATCAGAGCCATATGACGCGGCTGTTCGTCCGTAGTTTTGGCATGACACCGGGTGCGTATGCCAGGGGAGTCGGCTGACCGCCGACGCCTGCAATTTTGTTCAAGACCGTCGGACCGCCGACGCCGAGAATCGAGGCTCAATCTCTTTCCCCGGCGGGAGGCACGATCTTGCTATCGTTCTTTTTACCGTGTGTTCATCGCGACATTTCAACGCGCGTCACACGCATGCTCCGGTTTTGCGCATCCAGGACGCAGAGGCCATGAGCATCGAATTTCTGGTCACGTCGCTGATCGTCGTAGCTTCACCCGGAACCGGCGCACTCGTCACAGTCGGCGCTGGTTTGTCGCGTGGGGCGCGTGCAGCAATCGTCGCAGCATTGGGCTGCACGCTCGGCATCCTGCCGCACATGGCGGCGGCGATCACCGGTCTGGCAGCGCTTCTGCATGCAAGCGCTGTCGCGTTCTCGGCGATCAAATATGCGGGCGTCGCCTACCTGCTCTTCATTGCCTGGAAAACCCTTGAGGAAAAAGGACCGTTGAAGATCACGTTCGACAGCCCCGCCCAGACCGACCGGGATGTGATCTTGCACGCGATCCTCGTGAATATTCTCAACCCCAAACTCTCGATCTTCTTCTTCGCGTTCCTGCCGCAATTCATCGATCGCGGCGAAAATCAGCCTGCGCTTGGCATGCTGGAACTATCGCTCGTCTTCATGGCGATGACGTTCGTCGTGTTCGTGGCGTACGGCGTCTTCGCGGCGAGGGTCCGTGACCGCATTCTGTCGCGCCCCGAAGTTCTCAAGTGGATGCGCCGGAGCTTTGCTGCTGCGTTCGTCGGGGTAGGGGTCAAACTAGCCTTGGTGCAGCGGTAGGCCTTCTATCCCGGCACGGCGTGGACGCTCGGATACCACCACCTATCGGCGCATGATCTCTGCAACGAGATCTCCGGCGGAAAATTGCACGGGACACTGTCTTCTGGTTCCGTCTGGAGCGCGCTTTATTCAATGGCGCTCTTCGCGGCAATTGAATGGGCGGCTTTTAGAAAGTTGAACGACCGAACTGGGTCGACGGGAAGACCCGTTCATTGACGTGAGAGGTGCCATTCGCCGACGCCGGGTCGCGAATGGCAGCAAGCCAACCTGGAGTCGCCGCACCGATTCTATCTCCGAGCGTCTCCTATGGCCGACAAGGAACACTTCACTGTTGGGAATCGAGTGGCCGGTTCCTGACTGGAACCGACGCCTGAACGTCTGAGCGACGTTTGATGCGAACGGCGCTTCGTGGCCGATTGGGTGAGGTCGCCAACGGCCGCTTACTGGCATTCCAGTTCGCAAACTTGAAATTGGCTGACTGACCGGTTTGGAGCAAGTTGTCTGACCGGAGTGGGTCGGTTTCGGGCGACCGTGTCGGGCAGTGACCGGCCAATGCGGGTCGTTCGACGCTCCGCCAGTCTGGTTCCGCCCGCATCCCTAAGCGGTCACTCACGGATCGACGCCGGCCAAATCAAAGCCGATGCCCTCCGCGATTTCCGGAGGCGGATCACCGCAAGCGGATCTGACAAAATCACTCACCCGGCACTGGGAAAACGTCGCTGACGCGACAGGCGTCGCTTATCGTGGCTATGCGACAGACCATCTGCGAATAGCGAAGGGATTGAGCGGGCGAGTGCAGCACGGCGAATTCGCCGGCTCGCCGTCCCGACTCTGCTACAAGCATTTCTGCGCTTGCTCAGGTAACAGGCACGAACTCTCCTGCGGCGAAGAACCACGCCGACATCGTCCGTGCCAATTCGAGCACGACCTCCGCGTCGGTCCGGCCGGAGGACGCGCGCACGTGGAACGAATGATCTGCGTCGTCCACCACATGCAGCGTGGCGCGTGGCCCCAGCGTCTCGACGAGAGACCTCAGCAGGTGAAGCTCGGCCAGCTTGTCGCGCGTGCCCTGCAGGAAGAGAATCGGCACCGTCACGTCCGCCAGGTGCCGTGCCCGCTCGACGCCGGGCTCGCCCGCCGGGTGCAGCGGGAACGCGACGAAAGCGAGGCCACGCACGCCGTCGAGCGGGGAGATAGCTTGGGCTTGGGAAGTCATGCGGCCGCCGAACGACCTGCCGCCGGCGAAGAGCGGCAGGGCTGGCAGCCGCCGGCGGGCCTCTGCGACGGCTGCCCGCACGGCAGCATGTGCCACGGCCGGCGAGTCCACCCGCTTGGAGCCCCGCTCCATGTACGGAAACTGGTAGCGCAGTGTGGCGACATTGGTCGCCGCAAGCGCGTCGGCCAATGACGACATGCCGACGTGCTGCATGCCCGCCCCGGCACCGTGCGCGAAGACATACAGGGCTCGCGCGTCCTCCGGCACCCGCAGGAGCGCGGAGACCTTAGTGCCGTCGGGCAGTGCCAGGGAAAGCGATTCTGGGTCGTCCATCGTATTCAGGTCGTGTCGTTGTGGCCTTAGCGCCGATTCTGCATCAATGAGGCATCGGGGAGCGTTTGTGGCGGCCTTCGGCAAGGCATTGCGCAGGCGGAGTTTGCCGGTCGATCCATGGAGCGCGCGCCCATCGTGAACGGCCCCGCAGTCGCGATGTGTCGGTTGACGACCGCAAGCCCGACCTGTGGGCCGCAACGTGATCCGCGCCTTGAGACGTCTGCGTAATAGCGCGCCTGCATCATTGTCAGCGAGCTGTTACGACACTGCAATCAACGTCAAAGGAAGTTCTCGAAGGGCAGTTCATTTATCTGGCTCTCTGGAAGAGCATGTCCGGCTGCAGAAAGTTCTGGGTTCGGCCACAACCTGCCACTGACAGTTCGCCGTCTCGATCTCTTGCTCTCAGCCAACTTCTATCCATATCGGGATGCGAGACGCTAGCCGAGAAACCCTGTATTTTGACATGCATCAAAATATATTTTGACTTAGTCAAGCACTATCCCTACCGAGACCGCATTTTTGCGACTAACAAAGACAGACAAAGACAGTCAGCGGACACGTTTTTCTATATTGAAAACAGAGGCCAGGGAGACACAATTATGGGAAAGCTTGCATCGAGCGTAATAGTCGTGATTTCGATCACCGCGATCCAAACCATAATACCGGCGGCGGCAGGTGAAGGCATTGCAGAGCGCCCGGGTAGCCCTTCCGAGGCAAATATCCACTGGAACATTTCTGGCACTTGGCGGTTCATCTCCAATAATACCCCCGGTACGCTGACGTTACGGCAGGAGCCAAGCCCGCAGCGTTGCAAGCGACTCACTGGGATAATGGATGCAGGTGATTACAGCAACGTCGTCGGACTTTACTGTCCTTCCGACCTGCGAATTTATATCGGCCGGTACAAGCAGGGAGAATTAACGCCTTTTCAGATGTATGAAGGCTATGTTTCAAACTCCGGTAGCGTCATGGCTGGAAGTTTTTTTTACTGGGGCAACGAGGGCCCGGGGGACTTTCCTACGGCCCCGTTCATAGGCGAACGTCAATAATAGGCAGCTTCTACCCACGTGTACGGGTTGGATGTTTTCAGTATAAATTCCATATTTGGTTGACGGCCGATGACTAACTTCCCGGAAGGTATGTCGAATGTCTCATATGGGTCGGATACGGTCGATCGCATGAGAAGAAATGGTACAACTTTGGCGCGGACGTAGGCCTGTCGCAAGAACTTTGACGCATCGTCCAGGAGTTAATGTCAATTCTGGTGTATGCGGGGGCAGAGCATGATCAAGCGGCAAGCGGTTGCTGAGCCGGTGCGCTTTC
>NZ_SELS01000169.1 GCF_004197395.1 Paraburkholderia sp. UYCP14C
CACAGCTCGCCAAGCATCACATCGAGCCCGGCTACCTTGACGAGCATGCCGATAACCTCGAGCACCTTGCCGGTCCGCGCGATGCCCTGTGTCGACAAGATTTCCTGTTCGATCGCATCGGCGAGGCGTTGCGCATCGAAGTGCATAAGCAGCGCGTCGTCGCGGTTGTCGACGTCGCCCGTAGGGCCAATGCGGGACATGCCGGCCGCGCGCGGCGAGGTCATCGCCGGCCCTCGTCGTTCCAGCCGTCGCTTGCATCGGCGTGGTGGTCCGCCGTTGCATCTTCCGGTGCCGTCGCATTGACCACTGCTGTGGCGACATACGGCGCGAGCCCGCTCAGTTCGCCCGCCGAGTGCTTGAGCGCGCGCGAAACCGCAAGTCGCATCGCCCGCATTTGCGTCGCGAGGCTTGCATCGATCGCGCCGAAATCGGACTCGCACAGGCAACTGCCGGGCGCGAGCCGCTTGTCCGCGACAACCGACAGCGGAAACGGCCTGCCGAGATCGCGCCAGCGCGCGCAGAGTCGTTCGAACGCGACGCAGGCCTTGTCGTAGTCGAATGGGCTCACGGCGACGCGCAGCCACGCCGCGCCTTCGACGATGCGGCCCACCTCCGACAGCGCCCGCTCGAACAGCTGATCAGCCTGCTGGACCTGGACGATCTGCTCAACGGCCACAGTGACGATGCTCGCAATCCGCTCGCGCATTTTCAGTTGTGCCCGGTGTTGTCCGGCGCAGACATCCGCGAGCCGCTCCACCCAGTCCGCGAGCGCACGCTGCTCACCGTCGCGGTAACCGTGCGCGGCGGCGTGCTCATACTCAGCGCGCGCTGTCTCGCGAATCGTTGCAGCTTCTGCATGGGCCACCGCGACGATCACCGCCGCCTCGTCGCGCGCGGCGTCGCGATCGGCGGCGAGCTGCTCGTAGGCGGCGTCCAGTTCCATCAGCGTCCCGAAGGCGGCACGCGGCACGACATCCGCATGCGCGCCGACATGCCCACCGCCGCGCCGCTCCCCGTGGCTGCCGCCGTCCTCCGTGCGGAGCAACCGGTCCGATCTCAGCCAAATAGCCATGCCCACTCCGGAAGCAGTTCGGGAAGCTGCGCAAAGAGAAGCGCGGTGCCGCTCAAGTCGAGTCCGCGCACGCGCGCCCCTAGCCACGGCGGCAGGTCGCGCGGCAACGCGAGGCGCAACAGTGCGCATGGGTGAGGCGCGCGTGCTGGCATCACGGACTGTGCCGCCTCATGCATGTCCTGCGCGATCAGCGCATAGCCCTCGCAGGCGAGCCGCTCTTCGTCGATCTCCTCGAGCGGCGGCAGCTGTCCGCGAGCGACGAGGCCCGCCACATCGGTCGCGTTAGCTGAAACATGAGCCGTGCCCTGGAGAGGTGCGGCGCTCAGCCGCTCGAGCGGCACGCCGACCCATTGCGCGAGGCGCCGGCGGCTCCGCTTGTCGATCAGCCGCCGCACGTCGGCGCGGCGCATTAGCAGCGCGCGCATGCGCAGCACGCGCAGGCCGTCGTCCACAGGCAATGCGTCGAGCACGGCGGGATCCAGCGCACGCAAGCTGTCGAACTCGGGCTTCGCCACGTCCGCTGCACGCAACAGTGCCCGCGAACAGCCGGCGAGCAAGCCGGCGTGCGTGCTGGCCAGCGCTTCGCGCAGTGCGTCGAATGACGCGGACATTATGGCGGGCTTCACATCGAACGCGGGCGCCCACCACGACGGATGGGCCCAGCGCGCAGCCTCGCTTGCATTGCGCTGCCACGCGGCGAGCGCAGCTGCGGTGGCAGCGACGGACGATACCGCACCAAACGCCGAGGATTCCGACGCCGAGAGGGCTGACAAAGACAACGTGGATGCCGCCATCACGCAGCCGAAGAAGGTTTTGCTCGCCGCCACTTGCCGGCGAGCGCATTGATCCGCGGATGAATTCGCGAATAAAGCGGAGCAGTTGCGCTCTGCTCCGGCCTGCCGCGCCGCAGCCACAGAAACAGACTCGCGGCGCCGACGAGAAACACCAGCGCCGCTGCGATCAACGTGGGCAACGGCGAAACCTGCGCCAGCGCTGGCTTCGGCAGATCGACCGGATCGGCGGCTACCGCAGTCACGCTCACAGCGTCGTAGGTCAGTCCTTCGACGCTATGCATCACGAGCGTCTTGATCTGCGGCACCAGCGCGGTCGCGTCGGAATCCGGCCGGTACTTGATGAACACCGATGCCGACGATGGCTTCATCTGCTGCGCAAGCGGATCGTTGTTGGGCAGCATGATTTGCACACGCGCGACGATCACGCCGTCGATCTTCGAGAGCGTCGCCGAGAGCTCCTGCGACAAGCCGTAAATGAAGCGCACCCGTTCCTCGGTCGGCGTTGACACGAGGCCGTCCTTCCTGAAGAGGCTGCCGAGATCATCGTACCGGCTGTGCGGCAGGCCACGCTCGCGCAGCACCTGCATCGCACGAACCAGTTGCCTGTCGTCAACCTCCAGCGTCCAGGTCTTGCCATTGTCGATGGTGCTTTTCGACGCGTCGACGCTCTGCTCAAGCAACGCCACCACCATCTCGTTCGCGTCCTGTTCGGTCAGGTTGCGATACAGCTCCTTCTGGCAGCCTGCCAGCGCGATACTGCCCGCAAGCGCAAGTCCGAGCGCGACCACACGCATCGTGTGAGCGAGCGGCCCGGCTGCGGCATTCGTGGTTTCCCGCATGGCCTATTGATTCCTCATCAGCGTTTCGACCGACGACTTCGACGAGTTGACCACGCTCATCTTGGCCCCATGTCGAGCTGCGTGCTGGCGAGTTCGAGCGCCGCTTTCATCGCTGCAGCGGTCATTTCCTGCACCGACTTCTGGATCTCCACGTCCTGCGCCGCGGCCATCTTCGCGATCACATTGGTACTCATCATGTCGCTGCCGTGGTGGGGCGGCGACATGAGCGGATTCCGCATCAGCATCTTGAAGTGGTTTCCGGCCTGTTGCAGCGACGCATCGCCGCCGGCCGCGGGCGATGCCAGCGCAGCCGCGATCTGCTGGTTCGTGACAGAAAGTGACATGATCAGCCTCTTGCCGTAAGTGGTCTTTGACAACGCAGCCGCGCCGCCCTGCAGACTCAGACGCGCAGATACCCTTGCCCGCCGCGCCATCGCCCGCAGGCGATGGCGCGGCGGGCAACTCGTCGTTGAGCGCTGCGATGGATGGCGGCACTTCGAAGGCGCCGCCATTGCTACAGACGCCAATTGCCTCGCGCAGATCGTCGCGAGCTTCGAGCGCACGCACGAGCTGGCGCGTGTCGCGATCGGGATTCTGCGCAAGCGCGGCGCTCGCCCATTGGCGCCAGCCGGCATCGCCCTTCACGGACAGGCCGAACGCGAGCAGCGCTTTCGCATACGAGAATTGTGGCGCGCCCTCGATCACGCGCGAGCGCACGCAGATTGCGTCGTCCCAATGGCCGCGCTGCATAGCGAGCACGGCCTCCATCGTGTCCAGCTCGGCCATTCGTGGACGCAACAGACGCAATGCGCCTAGTGTCAGCCCGATGTCGTACTGATCCGCTTCGAGCGCCGGAAAATTGTTGAGCAGCGCGCAGGACAGCGCATCGATCAGACCGCCCACTATGGCCTGACTGCAGTTGAGGTAATCCGGCGTCTCTGTACTCATGGCGAGAACTCCTGCTGATGGACGGGTCTACGAAGCTCGATGGCGCGCGGCCGGATTAAGCATCGGCATTCGGCGCGCAGCAATGCGTGACACCATACCAGCCGGCACCGTCCAGAAAATGTCCGATGCGAAGCGGGCATGACCCACGCGAAGCGCGGGTCATGCCGTGCCGCGTGACGGCATCACTTCGCTTGCCGAAGGCAGGCTTCGCATCCGCTGCGCTGCGCGGCAAAGGGCCCGCTACCGTAGAGTGGCTCTGATGTGCTTTGTTCGGCAGGGTAGGCGCCCAGTTGGTTGCGGACGCAATTAGGCCTTTTTAACGCACTGCGCCTGGCCAAAGGCGTTC
>NZ_SELS01000170.1 GCF_004197395.1 Paraburkholderia sp. UYCP14C
TGAAGTAGAAGTAGTTTTGTCGGGCATTGCAACACCTTATACGAGATAAGTGTTGCACCTCGCTTTTGAGGCCGCCAAGTAATTGCTTTCGCATTCGCTGCATTGCTTGCATTCGCGCGCGGATAAAAGGCCATTCTGATTATTAAAGCCAATCGCCTGAAATGCAGGCAATGCGGATCGTGGGAACGTGGGCGCACGACGGTCTTCGAAGTTGCGCCGATCTCCTTGCGTCGTCATGAGAATTTGTAATTAACGATGCACTGAAAATCGCCAAATATCCTTGAATTTAGGCGGAAATGAGATCGGGTTTTCCCTTTGATATGCGAATAGATCATGCCGATCATGAAAAATTATCGGTTGTTCGGCGCGCATCCAGCAACGAGAATTCATTCAACGGAAGAGCGCGACGACTACGTTCAGCTCGCAGGTCGAATCGCGTAGGTGATTACGGGCAAATGCAGTAAATGCCGGACGCGATCTCGATTTTTATACGGACACCTGAATGCAGGGTTCAAACCAACCGGGAGCCTGAAGACTAATGAATTTTCCCGAAACCACACACCTCCTCGGTGAGGTATGCGCCAACCCGATAGCGTACCCGGCGACGCCAGATCGAACCTGTGGCGAGGCGCTCGTGACGTTGCTTGAGGGCTATGGCGTTCAGTGCGTATTTGGCATCCCGGGTGTGCATACGGTCGAGCTATATCGCGGTCTCGCGGCTTCTTCGATCCGGCATGTGACGCCGCGTCACGAACAGGGTGCGGGTTTCATGGCGGACGGTTATGCACGGGTCACGGGCAAGCCTGGCGTGTGCTTCATCATCACGGGTCCCGGCATGACCAATATCGCAACGGCGATGGCGCAGGCCTATGCCGACTCAATTCCGATGTTGGTGATTTCCAGTGTGAACGAACGACGGCAACTGGCTAGCGGAGACGGGCGTCTTCACGAGTTGCCTTCGCAGCGCGAAGTATTCGCGGGATTTACCGCGTTCTCGCATACGCTGCTCGATGCCGCTGAACTCCCCCAGGTTCTCTCGCGCGCGTTCGCCGTGTTCGAGAGTGCCCGGCCGCGGCCGGTGCATATCGAGATTCCGCTCGACGTGATCGTCGCGTCCGCGAGCGGCATGGCGCTGACGCCGGCGGCATTGCCGGACAGGCCGACCGCCAGCGCCGGCGCGCTCGACGCTGCCGCGAACCTGCTTGCCGAAGCCCGGCGGCCGTTGATTCTGGCTGGCGGTGGAGCGGTGGAAGCCTCGGTCGAGTTGTGCGAGTTGGCCGAGCGGTTGCAGGCGCCGGTCGCTCTCACGGTCAATGCGAAAGGCCTTTTGCGTTGCGGTCATCCGCTGTCGCTCGGTTCAACACAATCGTTGCCCGAGACGCGGGCCATGGTCCGCGAAGCCGATGTGGTACTCGCTGTCGGGACCGAGCTGGGTGAAACAGACTACGACGTCGTGTTCGATGGTGGCTTCTCTATCGGTGGCCGACTCATTCGCATCGATATCGACGCGCAACAGGTGATGCGCAATTTTCGTCCTGAAGCAGCGATCGTTGCCGATGCGAAGCACGCACTTGGCGGCCTGTCGGCGCGCCTGCGCGAGCGGCCGTTGCCGTCGAGGCAAGCTGACTGGGGTGCGGTGCGGGTCTCGGCCGTGCGTGCCGCGATCGCGGCCAGCTACGATGCGCCGATGCGATCGCAAAAGCAATTTGTCGAGACGATCGTCAGCGCATTGCCCGACGTGATCATCGCAGGAGACTCGACGAGCCCAGTCTATGCCGGCAACTTTGTCCATGACGCCCCTGCGCCGCGTTCCTGGTTCAATTCATCGACAGGTTACGGCACGCTGGGCTATGGACTGCCAGCTGCCATCGGTGCGAAGCTTGCTGCGCCACGACGACCGGTAGTCTGCCTGATCGGAGATGGCGGTTTGCAGTTCACCATGCCGGAGCTGGCTAGTGCAGTCGAGGCTCGTGTGCCGGTGATCGTGCTGCTGTGGAACAACTTCGGTTATGGCGAAATCCGCAAATACATGGTTCGGCGCGACATCACACCGGTCGGCGTGGATATCTACACACCGGACTTCATTGCGCTGGCGCGCGGTTTCGGATGCGCGGCGAGCCGGGTGGGTGAGCCGGGGAGCCTCCTGACGGAATTGCAGCAGGCCGCGTTGCGTAGCGTCCCCACCGTCATCGAGATCGACGAGGCAACCTGGTTCGAGAAGGTGCCGGCATGAGTAAGCAAATACCCTTGCGTTGCGGCGAGCTGCTGAGTACGCAGCTCTATATCGATGGCTGCTGGTGCAATAGCGAAAACAGCGCTTCCTTGCCGGTGGTCAATCCGTCCACGGAAGAGTTGATTGCCGAAGTTCAGGCGGGTGACGCACGAGACGTTGAGCGCGCGGTCCAGGCTGCGGCCCGCGCATTCAGCGCGTGGAAGAACACGACCGGTGCAGCGCGCGCTGCCTATCTGCGTGCGATCGCCCGTGGTGTGGAGGCGCGTCGTGGATCTCTCGCTGCGCTCCAATCGCTGAACAATGGTAAGCCGCTTGCGGAAGCGGAGATCGACATCGGCGATGTCGTCGCGACCTTTGACTACTACGCCGAACTAGCCGAGCAACTCGACGAGACTGGCGAAGCCGAAGTTGCCATTCCCAGCGCGGATCATCGCGCGGTGATTCGCCGCGAGCCGGCAGGGGTCGCGGCACTGATCGTGCCGTGGAATTTCCCGATGGTCACGACCGCATGGAAGCTCGCGCCCGCGCTCGCGGCGGGTTGCACGGTCGTGCTCAAGCCATCTGAGGTTACACCGCTGCCTGAGTTGCAATTGGCCGCAATCGTTGCCGAGGTTGGCCTGCCGCCGGGCGTGTTCAACGTCGTCACCGGAACGGGTGCCGATGTCGGCGCGCCGCTGACAGCCCATCCGCGCGTCGCGAAGGTGTCCTTCACGGGGAGCACGGCTGTCGGGGAGCGGGTCATGAAGGCCGCCGCTGAAACGATCAAGGGCGTGAGTCTCGAGCTGGGCGGCAAGTCGTCGATCATCGTGTTCGCCGATGCGGATCTCGATCTGGCCGTCGACCTGGTGGCGGGCGGCGCATTCTTCAATGCAGGTCAGATGTGTTCGGCGACCTCGCGGGTGCTCGTCGAGCGGACGATCGCCGAAGCACTCATTGCGCGCCTTGCCGAGCGCGCGACTCAAATGGTGGTTGGCGACCCGTTTTCGCCGGGTGTGCAGATGGGGCCTCTCACTAACCGCGCGCAATTCGAGCGCGTGCAACGCTTTATTGCGCAGGGTAAGGCCGATGGCGCACGTCTGTTGATTGGGGGCGAAGTACCGGCCGGTCCGGGCTACTTCGTGAAGCCGACGATATTCGTCGATGTTCCAACCGATAGCGTCGTGTGGCGCGAGGAGATTTTCGGCCCGGTGCTGTGCGTGCGCAGCTTCGACGCTGAAGCGGATGCGATTGAAGCCGCCAACGATACTGATTTCGGGCTGGTCGCGACAGTCGTCACACGCGATGCAGTGCGCGGTAAGCGAGTCGCCGATGCATTGGCGGCTGGAGTCGTCTGGATCAATACGCCGCAACTGATTTTTCCGCAGACCTCGTGGGGCGGCTACAAGCAGAGCAGCATCGGGCGCGAACTCGGTCCGTTCGGACTCGCAGCGTTTCAGGAAATCAAACAGGTACTGACAGTGATTTAGTCGTGATGTTCAGACAGGAGACGACCATGCAAGAGATCAAACGGGGTAGAAGGCAGGCCATCAAGACGATCGGTACGGCGCTCGCGGCATCCGCGCTGCCAATGCCGTTCCTGAATCTGCGCGCGCAGGAGCACAACTTCAGCGGCAAGACGCTGCGCATCCTGACGTGGTCGGACGA
>NZ_SELS01000171.1 GCF_004197395.1 Paraburkholderia sp. UYCP14C
TGGCTCGATTGCGGCGATCATCCGGTGGCTCGATTACGCCGATCCCGGAATGGCTCGAATATGCCGGTCAGTGACAGGGCGCTTGCGTGGCTCGCCAGACTTCAACCGTTCTTTGAAGAGCATGCTAAATGAATAGATTCACTCGATGCCGGCATTATCTCAGACCCGCAACACAACCATCAGGCCCTATCTGCTGAAGACCCTGCCGAACAAAGTCCGTTCATGCCATAGTGCTCAAGCAGCGCCGCATAGCGCACTGTGAAGTCGTCTTCGTCCGCGAGGTTTCTGAACGCTGCTGACAGACTGTCGGTGCGATGCTCGCGCGGACAGCCGCCGGCCTGCCACAGTGCGTTCTGCAAACCCATGGACAGTGCTTCGAAGCTCTCGCCACCTTCAACGACATTGACGTATTCCCAGCGTGAGAACGCGAGCACGAAGTGGTACAGCCGGTGTGCGAATGGCACGCCAGCGATCGTCACTCGCAGTTCGGCCATGTCGGTAAAGTCGGAAAGGCCGTGCGCGCCGGGCTCATGCTGTTGCGGGAAGAAGACTTCCTTGTGCGGCCCGGAGATCGCTCTCCAGTTACGCACGCGCCGCTCGAGTGTGCGACGTGTGCCGTCGGGATACTGCCCGGGATGGTCGTCCTGCAGCTTGCGCAGGATCGTGACCGCCTGAAGTTGCGGCGCGTTCGCGAGCATCGGAACGACTTCGGTATCCCAGACGTCGGCGAAGGGATCCGGGCGCGAGCGCCAGTAGCGGCGTGGCTTCTGCGACGGCAGCACGGCGTCTCGTTCGATGCGTCTGGCGCTGCGCACACTGATGCCGGCCTTGGCGGCGGCAATCTCCTGCGAGTGATGTTTGCGTTTTGACATGTAGAGGCGAACCTGTTGGTCGGTAATGCGGGTTCCAGACATGTAGCTGATCGCTTTCTTATTCGATCAGCCATCGTAGAGCCCGGCCGACTCGGCGCCGCCGGTGATGCGTCGTCTTCGGCGGCTACGCCGCCTTCGCCTCCTCACCACCGGCCAAAACCTTCGCCGCTACACCGGCCAACTTGATTGTCGCCGTCCAGTCATGAAGTAGCCCGACGGCGCGCGAACCGTTCGCACGCGTACTTTGGGCGGCCTGCTTGACGCGCGTGCCGATGCACCTCGACGCCGCACGCGTGTAAGCACATTTCAGCCTAAGGTTCCGCGATGACTCACGCCATTACACACGGGCGCGCTCGCGATGCCGGGATTATGGAGGAATGCCCCGACGAGGTTCCGGCTAGCTCTACGAAACTGATGACCCCCTATGTTTTTTCTTGATCAACTGGGAGGGCCTTCACCTCGCGTTGCCAGACCACGATGGAAATGCTATCTGATGTTGATGAGTTTGTGCGTCTGCAACGATACGCGCCAGCCGTAGCGTTGCGCGGCCCGAATGCAGATATCCGTAGCGCGAGACGACAGGCTAAGCGGCTGCAACCAGATCGGTATGTCCCGCGCTTGGTGGATCGGGTCAAGTTTCTCGAGCACGATACCAACGTCGCGCTGCTTGCCGATCGCGCATTTGAGTTCGTTGGCTCGCCACAGCACTTCATCTAGCACCGTGCGGCCACCGGGCATGGCGTACTTGGGGCTGACGGTGAGGAAGGTGCTCGGCGTGACGAGCGGTACGTACGTGCCGGAGGTTTCGACCTGGACCCGGTGATGCCACGCTTCGAGCTTCGTGATCAGCGGGCGCAGATCGTAGATGCACGGTTCGCCGCCCGTGATGACTACGTGCTCAGCATCTGCCGCCCGCACTACATCTGCCAGCGTCTGTACACCGTACCAAGCATAGCTGTCGCACGGTGACGCTTCTTTCAGACGCATCGCGGCCACGCTGATCGCGCGCTCCGGGACCATTTTCCACGTATGCTTGGTGTCGCACCACGGACAACCGACTGGACACCCCTGCAGGCGGATGAAGACCGACGGTGTGCCGGTGAAGCTGGCTTCGCCCTGCAACGATTCAAAAATCTCGTTGACGGGATAGATGTTAACGGGCGGCACAGTTAGAGCCGGTACGTCACACTGCATTTGCGCGTCTCCTCGATTCGTACTTCGACCAACCGGACGCTGGTTCCCTGCAGGATCTCAGGGCCGAGCTTGGTCACCAGCCACTGCGCCAAGTTTTCAGCGGTCGGATTGAAGGGCACGCCGACCACCGACGGATCGAGGTCGCGCAAGGCGACATAGAACGGATCTTCGATCCACAGCAACATGCGGTGATCCCAGTGATCATCGACCCAATTGCAAAGCAATGTCTTGATTGCCCCGAAGTCGATGACGCGCCCGAGATCGTCGAGTGAGGAAGCTTCGCAAACAAAATGAACGCGGTAGTTGTGCCCATGCAGGTTCTTGCACTTGCCTTCATGGCCCACTAGACGGTGACCGCATGAGATGTCGTGGTAACGCTCGGCGTGTAGCATTCTTAACCCTTGTCCTCGTGCAATGGGCAGAAAGTCTTCCGATGCGGCGTCGCGATCGCGAGGAGCCACGCATCGCAATGATGGTCTGACATTACTCGGTCGTAGACGTGCGTCGGGTAGGTGCGGAAGCGCAGATGAGCTGCTTCCTAGGCAGGCAGCGTGTTGTGCATTTTCGGCTTAGGTACACCAGTCACTAGCGCGAAGGGATCGGGCGCCAAGCCTTCGTTCGTCGCGGGCATATGTAACGAGTCATCAGCGGCGCTCAAACGCCAAGTCTACCAGCCGGTGGCCAATGATGCCGTCCATGGTGGCATGTTCAGTATATGGTTGAAGTCGAAAAGAGAACCTCATTGTGTTTGCGCGCGCTGGGAAGCGCTACGCGGTGCCAGTCGTGCACAAACGCGAAAACGCACCAAGCTAAGGTCTTACATAGTACTTGATGGTCCACATGGAATTTTCTGGTTGCAATTGGCCTACGCTTTCTTCTATTGTGGCAGGCGCGATCACATACGCCTTGATGAACGTCAACCTGCGCGTCCGACGTGCGTATTTCGGACGAACGCATGACCGGCCGTTTCGGGACCGTGACCGAAGAGTTCGGCAAGGTGACCGGTCATTTCGGGAACGTGACCGAGCGGACCGGAAGGCGGGGATTGGCGTTGTGCATGACATCAACCACGCGGGCTATGCTCGCCGGCTTTGGCCGGAGACAGATTGCCCCGCGCCGGATGAACATGCGCATGATCAAGGACGTTTTAGGACCTAAATTCGACGGCGGCTTCTCGCACGATCGGATCGCCGCGTCGCTGGGCATTTCCAAGGGCGTGGTCACGAAGTATGTCGGGCTGGCGGGCGCCGCCGGGCTGGACTGGGCAGGTGCCTGCGACATGGACGAAGCCGAGCTCGAGCGACGGCTACTGGGCAAGCCCACGGGCCCAGCGGCCTACGTCCAGCCCGACTACGGGCGCATCCATCAGGAACTGCGCCGCAAAGGTGTGACGCTGACGCTGCTGGGGGAGGAGTACAAAGCCGAGTTCGCCGACCGGCAAACCTACGGATATACGCAGTTCTGCGAGCACTACAAGGCGTTCACGAAGCGATTGAAGCGCTCGATGAACGGCCTACGTATCGACAGCGACGAACTGGTTGCGTTTTCTTGGACGACTGCAGGCGGCGACCAACGAGCAGCCTGGCTCTGAACAGATCGCGGCCTATGCTAGCTTCATGCGCGACGAGCGCAATCTCTCTGCAGTAACCATTCGCACGCGTTGCGGTCGCGCTGCCGAGTTTCTTCGGCTCGCCGATGCCGAGGGCTATGACATTCATGGCTCTTTTGAAATTCAAATGGGTTATGCAGTATGCGGGTTGATCGAAGTGAAGTTGAGCTTGCCAGCGATCAGGAA
>NZ_SELS01000172.1 GCF_004197395.1 Paraburkholderia sp. UYCP14C
CGCCGTGAAGACGCAAATCTGGTGTGCGGTCTCCACCTACGTACTGATCGCAATAGTCAAAAAGGAGCTTCAACTCGGTGCCTCGCTCTACACATTGCTACAGATTCTTTCGGTCTCCGTGTTCGAGAAAACCGAGATTTCATGCGCCTTGCGGCCTGATCTACAGGCTCCAGAAATGACGCAATCCGCTAACCAACTGAATTTATTCGAAATTTAACCGGACACTACTGTTCCTCAATATATATAGTGTTAGGGTGGAACCGGCCAGCAATCGCGTTCGATGCCTGCTCGTCGGTTCCATTTTCTCCGCTGGAGCAATGTAGCTCAATCCGCATGAAACATGGTGCTTACTGGCGATTTTCCCCAGCGGTCTTATCGAGCCTACCGACCAACGATAGCGTGAACGTCGCGCCCATGTACTTGAAGTGAGGGCGGATTTTCACGTCCACGCGATACCATCCCGGATCGGCTGCGACATCCGCCACGACGATGTCGGCCTGACGCAAAGGACGTCGGCTGCGTACACCTTCTGTGGGATTGTCCATGTCCGCAACGTACTGGCGAATCCACGCGTTGAGCTCAGTTTCCAGATCTACCCGCTCTCGCCACGTGCCAATGTTCTCCCGCTGAATCACCTTGATGTAATGTGCAAGGCGACTTACGACTAAAAGGTAGGGCAGCTGCGTACCCAGTTTGTAACTAAGCGCCGCTTCCTCGTCGTCTTTCGTTTTTCCGAATAACTTTGATTTCTGCACCGAATTGGCCGAGAAGAACGCCGCGTTGTCGCTGTTTTTGCGCATTGTCAGGGCGATGAAACCCTGCTCCGCCAACTCGAACTCGCGGCGCTCGGAAATCAGCACCTCGGTCGGAATCTTGTTCTGCAGCTCGCCCATCGACTCGTACCTGTATAGCGGCAAGTCATGCACCGTGCCCCCACCCTGCGGGCCGATGACGTTCGCGCACCACCGATAATCGGCGAAGCTCGACGTCAAACGCGAAGCAAACGCGAAGGCCGCGTTACCCCACAGAAAGTGGTTCGCACCTCCAGACACGTCCTCTTTGTAGTTGAATGTCCTAGCCGGCACCGTCTCAGCACCGTAAGGCACGCGCAGCAGGAAGCGTGGCAATGTGAGTCCGACGTAACGAGCGTCTTCCGATTCGCGGAAGGTATTCCACTTGATGAACTGCGGTCCTTCGAAAATCGATGAAAGATCCTTCAGGTTTGGCAACTGAGCAAAGGCGTCGACTCCGAAAAAGTGCGGACTCGCAGCGGATATGAACGGCGCGTGGCTCATTGTCGATACACTCGCTGCGTATTGGAGCAGCTTCACGTCCTGCGCGCCCGGCCCGAACGCGTAGTTCGCTATGATGGCACCGAATGGCTGGCCACCAAACTGACCATATTCGGCCGCGTAGACATGCTTGTATAGACCGGACATCGGGATTTCCGCGGCGTCCTCAAAATCATCGAGCAACTTCGCCTTGCTCACGCTCAAAATCTGGATTTTGATGTTCTGACGGAAATTCGTGCGGTCCACGAGGAACTTGAGTGAACGCCATGCCGATTCCATCCTCTGGAACTCGGCATGATGTAGAATGGCGTCAACCTGCGTGCACAGCTTTTGGTCCAGGATGGCTATCATGCTGTCGACCGTTGCCTGTGTAATGCACTTGACCACGTTTTGCGGTTTCAGCAACTGCGAAATGAAAGCTTGGATTCCCTGGCGCACCATCGAATAGGCTTCGTCGCCCGGCTCGATTCGCGCCGCCCCAATCAGTTGGTCGAGTAGCGAACGCTCAGCTTCGAACACGGGTGCGACTGTCGTTGCGCGCTGCACTTCCATGTCACTCATGTGTTACCCCCGGTCGTTCTGCCTTCGATTCAGGTCTCTTGTCTGCAATGCCGAGTTCGCCCATCAGACGCGCGCGCGCTTTCTCGTCTACTATCGACGCCTGGACAAACTTGCGGAAATGAGGATTGTTGCCGAGCGGGCCCTTCAACGCTTTGAGCGCATCGCGCAACGCGATCATCTGGCACAACTCCGGCACTTTCTGTACGACTGCGTCAGGAGCAAAATCGTGGATGGACTCAAATTCCAGATTCACTGTGAGCTGCGCGTCCGATCCCGGATTCGCTTCAAGATGGTTCGGCACCACAAGAGCGAGCGCGAGTTTCTGCCCCTTAAGCACTTCATTGAAGTTGTCCTTGTCGACGTTGATCGACTTCATGTCTTCAATCGATGTAGCTTCGCCACGCAAAGTGAAGTCGCCTACCACAAGCAATTTAAGCGGCAGTTCAACTTCCTCCCTTGAATCTCCGGTGGCCGGTCGATAAACGATATTGACCCGCTCCTTGGGAGCGGTTGAACTTTCATATACCATATCTAACTCCGAAAAAAGCTAGCCGGTGTGGAGGTGCGAGACAGCATGCCCTGTTTCGGTCCACGTCTTCACCGTCGCGTTGTGCGCGAGACCCTTGACAAACCGGTATTCGGTTTCGGCAAAGTTTAGATGCGGAACGAATGTGCCGCCATGCTGATTGATCCGTCGAAGGACTCGGCAGCGCATCAGAATCGCATTGCATTCCGATATAAAGACGGTTTCCGAGATTTTCCGCTTTGTCGGGAAAGTCTCCGGGGCGACGCTTTTCGAAGTCTGGGTGGTCTGCTCGAATAGCATGAGGCTGACGAAAAGAAGAACCTCAAGAAAGTGCCCGAAAATGCTCATGACTCGTCGCACTCCGAGTGAAAGCGGCGCGTCGCAAGCCCGGCACCACATGGCACGTTGACGACGTATTTGTGACGCATTGGTGTCCTCGATTGGAGAAGGCGTTTTGGAACCGGGTTGTCCGTGACTGCGAAGGTGCGACGAATCTGTCCAGATGCAACTCTTACTATGAAGATGCAGAGAACGTGCCAGCATGAGCCGCTGCAAAGCAGCCTACGACACCATGTGGAGTCTGCACGTGAAAGCCGTAGACGGGACGTACATGCGGATATCACGCGGGTGTCTGGACGTTGGTTTTCCGACAAACCGTTCATTTTGTGTAACTGAACTTTAGACAGGGGTTCCACGCCCAAACCCCAATAATTTTTGGAATGCTTTAGATTCAATGCGTTAGAGAACTTCGAGGCCGGCCAGCAGGACGCCAAGATCGATCGGATTCGCATTACCCCGGAAGGTGTAGTGACCGAGGAAATGGATGTGCTGCCAGGCGACGGGCGAGATCCGCTTCAGCCTCGCCAGCGCCTTCTGGTTGCACTCGCGTTGATACCGCTCGAACAGCGCCGAGAGCAGCATCGAGTTGAAGGCGATCACGACATTGGCGAGCAGGCGTCCACACTCGTTGCTGATCGCGACATCGAGGTCCGTCCTGCCGATCAGATGTTTCTTGCCGCTGACTTGGGCGAGCATGGAGCGCAGTTGATGGTAGGCCTCGATCCGGTTCTGGGACCGATGGACGTCGCGCTGCAGTTGCGGGTCCAGCAGGTAGCGCAGCGTATAGATACTGCGCACCAGCCTGTCGAATTCGAACACGGCCTTGCGCGCGGGATGATGGGGCGACAGCGCACACAGCTTGCGGATCAGGGCCTGCTGGCTCATTTCCTTGATGCTGAGCGACGCGATGATCTGTTCGATGCCGCCCCGCTGCTCAACGAGCAGTTGCCGGTCGATCTGCCCGGCAGGCTTGATCAGAAAGTGCTCGTAGTGTCCGATATCATCGCCGCAGTACAGACCCCGATGGGCGGGCAAATTCCCCCACCTGTGGGCACCTAAAATCCCCCACCTAGAGACACGCGGAGCATGACGCTG
>NZ_SELS01000173.1 GCF_004197395.1 Paraburkholderia sp. UYCP14C
GGCGACATCCACAGAGTGTCCAACACGTATGATGATCGCGTCTCAATCAGCGTTCACGTCTACGGCGGGAACATCGGCCGGATCTCGCGGCATGTCTTCGACCCTCAGACGAGCATGCGCAAACCTTTCATCTCCGGTTACTCCAACGAGGCCGAAATCTCCGCGTAGCCAGCCAACAGATGCGTTGGCTCGATTTATCCCAAGGGTGATCCAGTCCTGATGTCTACTTCAAGAATCAACGCCGACGTTGTTCGTCTGGCCACTGCGCAAGCCTTGGCGGGAGCCAACTCCACTGTCGTCTATGCCACCGCCGCCATCATCGGCCACATGCTTGCCCCGACGCCGTCGCTCGCGACATTGCCTGTATCCATCTTCGTTGTCGGCATGGCCGCCGCCACGCTCCCAATTGGCGTAATGACAAGGCGATACGGTCGGAAAGCTGCTGCGCTCTTTGGCAATGCCTGTGGCGTCATCGTCGGACTGTTAGCAGCGCTTGCGCTGGTCATTCAGTCGTTCAGCCTGTTCTGCGTCGCGATGCTGTCTGGTGGCGCGTACGCCGCCGCGGTGCTGACGTTCCGGTTTGCAGCTGCGGAATGCGTGCCAGCAGAGAGTCGGGCCCGCGCCATGTCGACCGTGCTGGCCGGGGGCATTGCCGCCGGCGTACTGGGGCCGCAGCTGGTTACCGTCACCATGAATCTGTGGTCACCGCATGCGTACGCGGTAACCTACCTGAGCTCCGCCGGCGCTGCGGTGCTCTCAGGCATCGTGCTGATGGGCGTGCGGTTTGAGCACCAGCCTCCAGTCTCCGTCCACGCACAGGGCCGGCCCAGCTCTGCCATCGTACGGCAGCCGCGCTTCGTAGTCGCCATGCTCTGCGGCGTCGTGAGCTACATGATGATGAACTTCATGATGACGTCAGCGCCGCTTGCCATGGAGTTGTGCGGTATCCCGCGCGTGCACTCCAATTATGGCATCGAGATCCACGTGATCGCCATGTATTTGCCGAGCTTCTTTACGGGACGGCTGATTGCGCGCGTTGGTGCGCCGACTGTCATCCTGGCGGGGTTGGCGTTGATTGCGCTGGCCTCCGTCACGGGCATGACCGGCTTGTCGGTGGATCACTTCTGGGTAGCGCTCATGCTGCTCGGTCTGGGTTGGAACTTCGGGTTCCTGGGCGCTTCCGCCCTGGTATTAGCATGTCACGCGCCGGCGGAAGGCCCTCGCGTGCAGTCCATTTACGACTTCGTAGTGTTCGGTGCCATGGTCGTCGGCTCGTTCGCGTCAGGCGGTCTGCTGGCGAGCTACGGATGGGACGTGCTATGTGCTCTCATGTTGCTCCCGGTGTTGATAGCAGTCACCGGCCTCTTCTGGCTGCGGTGGCGGCAGCCGCGAACCGGCCCACTGGCGCACCGCAGTTGACCTCATCACCTTTTGGTCTCACCTGGCATCCGGAATGACCCGAGCGGAGGTGTGTGGAGTTCTCGCGGCGACGCCCGATATACGGGCGAACCCGCGTGAAGCTGAGCAGGTGCGGCTGATAAAGAGCGTCGGCTTCAGATTGATGACTTCCGTTTCCGTCACTCACATCGGTGCGGCGACCACGACCGGCTCAGGTAACGTCTTTGACGGCCGCGTGCAGTGCATCCATGAATACATCCAGATCCGCTTCGTTCATGTAGATATGCGGCGACACACGCAGACCTTCCAGCTGGCCAACGCGCCGGTATTTAACATGAACGGAGAATGATTGCCTCAAAGTGCGTTCGAGGCGCGCGGCATCGATGCCGTCGACAGAAAACAGGCTCACCGCGCCGAGCGTATTGGCCTCGAGCGGCGTGTGAATGCGCAAGCCATCAATGTCAGCGGCGCGCCGCGTCCAGTAGCGGGTGAGCGCCCTTAACCTTGCATGAATATTCCCGACACCGATCGCCTGATGAAAACGGATCGCCGGTTCGATGCCTGCCTGCAACGCCGAGTTGTAGGTGCCGAGGTTCCAGTGATCGAACTTGTCCACCGTGTCGGGCGTGGCATCGAACGGAGCGAGCAAAGGCCAGGTTTCGCGCAGATGTCGTCGATTGACGATCAGCATGCCGTTGCCGACGGGCGCGCCGAGCCATTTGTGCAGGCTCGTCACGAAGAAATCGCAGCCCAACTCGCGAAAGCTGATGGGCATTTGCGCGAAAGATTGCGCTGCGTCGACGATGGTAATAATGCCGCGCTCCCGCGCGAGCGCACACAGCCGCGCGACTGGTAGCACTCGGCCTGTCCAGTGGAGCATATGGGTGAGGTGCAGCACGCGCGTGGCGGGGCGGATCGCGGACGAATACGCGGCGACGATCTCTTCATCGCTTGCCAGTACATCGAAGGCCACCGTGTCGACGACGATGCCCTCGCGTGCCTGGCGCTGTTGCCAGCCGCCAAGTGCGCTCGGATAGTCCCACGGCGACACGAGCACACGATCGTCAGTCGATAAGGCGATGCCAAAAATTGCAACGCTCAGTCCTTCACTCGCGTTCCGGTTGAGCGCGATCTCCTCTGCGTCGCAATCGGCGAGTGTCGCCAACTGCCGCTTGATGTCCGGAAGCGTCGCGTCAAGGCCTGTCCACATGTTAACGTCAGGATTTTTGCTGACGAAGCGGTAGGCGTCGATGACCGCCTGTTCGACGACGAGAGGCGGCGGGCTCACCGCTGCATTGTTCAGATTGAGCAGCGGATGCTGCCCGGGATACGCCTCGCGCACCTGTGCCCAGTCCACGCCGGCGTTCATTTCGCATGTAGTACCTGCAAGCATGTTTCTGGTCCTGTTCTGATTTCGGCGGGTCGCATCTGCAAAGCCGAAGCTAATTTACCGTGTACAAGGCCGCCTGGGCCGTTGTTCAGGCAGACCAAACCGCACGGATGATGGGATTTTCCCAGCACAGGCAGAATATTGTGCCGCGCTACCGTCAGCGTCTCCGAACCCGCTGTCGCGCCTTTCGTCCAAGTGTCTACCCTTCACCAGATGTTCGCGACACAGCTCGAACAGACGCGAATCGGTTGGATGAGCGACCGCCTTTTTGCATAACCGTCGTGTCAACGATAACGCGCTTTGCGCTTGAGGCCTTGATCACGCCCGCGCGCTTCGCCGCTTCGATCGGCTCGGCCAGCAGCTCTTCAACGCCGGCCTCACCCAGGCGCTTGCGTCAGCGCGTCAGACTCGACGGACCGATCGGCGACTCGGTCTGCAAAAATGTTTCGCCAGTGAAAGACCTGCCTATGCGGGTTTTCCACCCATTGCCAGACCACTTCCTCGTCCAACAGATCGAACGCATGCTGGAGATACAACAAACCAGCAATCAACCCCGGTGATGTGGCTGGCCGACCTCCTCAGCCGTCTATAGCTCAGGAAAACGATTGCGAAATGCCTGCTGGGTGAGGATTGGCCTGTATGCCCTGTCAACGCTTTGTGACCGTCGAAAGTTTTATGCGATTCACCAGACTGGCCCCAGATCCTCTACGGGCTGGCGACCTTATAACCGCTTCAACGCTTACGTACGGGCAGGATATTCAGTCATGTCGCTGACGAATTCGAACTGCTTCGGCGAATGAACATTTGCTCTCGGGGCCCCCGACTTCGCACCCCAGTAATAGACAACAAGGGCGACAATACATACGATCATAAAATCGTAGGGATGAGGAATTATTCCAATGCCGCCAAATGGTCCAAGATATGAGGCGATCAGGGTCATCAGATAGTAAGTCACGAGCCACAAAGAACTACGAATTTGCTGCCCGAACGTCAGCATGCCAACTGCCCTCTTCC
>NZ_SELS01000174.1 GCF_004197395.1 Paraburkholderia sp. UYCP14C
CACAAAAAATACGGCTACGGCCTGCGCTCGCGCGTCGAGGCTCAGATTTCGCGCATCAAGCGATGCATTGGCGCCACCCTGTTGACGCAAAAGATCGCCTCGCAGGAGTGCGAGGGCGTCATCATCGCCAACATCATCAACCTGTGGAATTCGTACGGCAGGCCTGTTTGCGTCAAAAATGGATAGTCGCGTCCGTAGCACGGGAACTCGTACCCTTCCGAACAAAGCCCCTCATCTTGACGTCCACCCCGACACGATCGTCCTCGTGGCGGTTTTGCCCTTAACGGGCGTACAATGCGCTGGCCCTGCTACGTCCTCAGTCAGCGAAAATGCAACGTCATTGAGCAAGTTTTGGCTGAAACAAGGCGATGCAAACTACTGATGCTTTGAGACTGATCAAACTGGCACGATAGCGCATTCGCTATATTCAATTGCATTCGCAAGGACTCGTTCGCGCGTCCAGCGGTCGGCTCCATGTTCTGGGTTCCCATTCGTATGGCGGGTGCCGAATCGACGGATAAAATAGCAGTATTGGACCGAGCGGCGATCCGAGAAGTGATGTGACCGAGCAGCCTGCGCAGTGCGCTGACGACGCGTGATCGCGTTGTTGAAAGCATATCTAAGAGAAGGGTAAAGGCGAACCAGCCTGGAAACTAGATGTGTATTTTCACAGCCCGAAGATCGGAAGTCTGCCGGCCGGAGCCCGCGCGAAACGCGCGATATATTTCGGAATTCACGCTGGGTCGGTGCCAACACACGGCGAAAGTCAGTCGAAAAGTGCTGCGCCGATGCAAGATCCCTGTTATCCACCACTAGAACTTCGGGTGCGGTTCTCGCTTTATCGCAAAATGCCGCCGCGGCTGGCGATAATCCGCTGATCCGCGGCGCAATGAAAGCCCGTCACGAAACGGAGCTGCATATGAACCAATCCGCGTTCGACTGCTTACAAGCAGCCCCGGATTCCGTTAGCGGAGCAATTCCTACGGACACCACGCGCCCGGTCGCGCCGGAAAGGGAGAGCTCCTCGCTGCGGGCGGAACTCTACCGACAGCGGAGCCGACTGCACGAGACTAGTTCCGAACGCGATGCAGCGATACAGAAGCAACGGTTCGCTGCATGCCCGAACGAGCAACTGGCGACCGTCGAAGTGGAACTGCGCAGGGAAATCCTCATGTTGCGCGAAGCACTTACCAAAAGTGACGACCTGATCGCCCTTCATACGATTTATCGGGAAGGTGCGGAGCAGCGCGCTGCGGCCGAGCGTGAAAGCACGCGCGCAATGCGGGTACGGCTGAATGAAATGGATGTGCTGAATCGAGCATTGCAAGCGGAAGCAAGTGCGATGGAGCGGGTTTTGGGGAATCCTGCGCACTACCCATCGGGTCGGCAGGCCGATCCGCTCGCTGCTTTGCAGGGCAAGCGCGTTCTATATGTCGGGGGTCGGCCCGAATCTCTCCCTGCGATGCGGTGGGTCGTGGAAGCCTCAGGCGGAACGATGGCGTGCGGCAGCGACGCTGTGGACAGTACCGGTTTGCTGGCCGACGCGTTGCTAGATGTCGACATGCTCATGTTCCCTGCCGACTGTATCGACGACGATACCGTGAAGATGTTCGAGTGCATCTGTGAGCGCAATCATATCGCTTGCTATCGACTTCGCACGGCAAGCCTCGCAAGTTTTGTGGAACTGATCGACCGGCTCAGTGCATTTGCGAATACGGGTGCTGGTGTGTGCTCCGCGCGCTTTTGCCTGAGGCACGGCTAGGAAGCCCAACGGCAGGCCGCCGAGTTCGAAATGCTGCCGAAGGGGCGGCGCTGCGGACTGCACGTAGACAACTTCTCTATGAGTCAGCCCTGTCTTGCAGGGCTGGGGGGTATTGCAAAGAGGGCGCGACTTGCGTAGAAGTGCGTGATGATGAATAAAGCGTGTTCAGATAATGCCATACAAGGTCAGACAGAAACAAGGCGAACCGCGCAAATGGGAGAAGGCGGGTACCGGGTCACGAACGCTCACGCGTATAACCAGAGCCTGAAAAGGCGCGGGATGATCAGCCTGTATGTTCCGCACGGCGACCTGAAGGCGCAGTTCATCAACACGATCACGCGTACCCGTGGCGTCTCCGGTCGCGAGCCGACCTACACGGCTGGTTACATCGAGCTGATCTACACGTTTTACCGGCTGTTCGGCTGGGGCATGCGGCAGACGACGGGTTACATGCAGGACTACTGGGCCACCCGGGGGCTGGACATCGCGGTGCCCAGCTTCGGGCAGCTGTGTGACCGGTTTGCCGCGCTGGAGGCGAGCGTGACACAGCGCTGCGAGCAGCTGGCCCGACGGCTTGCGCGTGGCGAAGCGGTGAGCCTGATCGTTGACAGCACGGGTCTGAGCTTCGCCCGGGCCGGTCAGTGGTACGAAGAGAAATACGGCAAAAAGGCCGATCGCACGCCGTGGCGCAAGATGCATCTATCCATCGATGCGGACATGAACATCCACGCGATCCGGATCACTACCACCGAAGTGTCGGACAGCGAAGGCATGGACGCCATGCTGCCTGCGGACCTACCGGTGGACCGGGTGGTAGCCGACGGTGCGTACTACAGCATCGAGCGCGGCGAAGCGCTGTCCGGGGCAGGCATCACGCCGGTCATACCACCGCCGGCTCACGCGATCGTACACGGTGACGGACAGACGCCCTGGCATGACGAGCTCGTCAGATACATCAAGGACAAGGGGATTTATGCGTTCCACAAGAAATACGGCTACGGCCTGCGCTCGCGCGTCGAAGCGCAGATCTCGCGCATCAAGCGATGCATTGGCGCCACCCTGCTGACGCAGAAGATCGCCTCGCAGGAGTGCGATGGCGTCATCATCGCCAACCTCATCAACCTGTGGAACTCCTTCGGCAGGTCGGTTTGCGTCAAAAATGGATAGGTGCGTCCACAACAAGGGGACTCGTACCCATCCGAACAAAGCCCATCAAGTCCAGAACGAACGTGATGCTTGGGTTCAAGCGATTCGGGAGCGCCGCGACCACGATTTCAGGCATCGAGTTGACGCATCGCATTCGCAAGGGGCAGTTCGATCTCGCGAAGCTCGGCCTCAAGGAGGCCGCTGCGCCCGCCGTATGGAATGCGGTCCTGTTTGATCGATAAGCTTTCCTACCTATATGAACTTTCTCAACCCGCTTACCTATTTGCACCAGAACCATGCCGCGCATCCGCAACGTCAAGGGCCTGAAGTTCTTCAAGGCCGACCGGAACCGGAGCTACAAAAACATCGACTCCCTGTTTCGCGGGACCGTCGACTGGGCCTTGATCGAGCGGCATGTTCCCGACATGCTACGCGTGGCCGTCTCGATCAAGGCGGGTAAAATGACGCCGTCGACGATCCTGCGACGCCTGGGCTCGGAGAGCCTCAAGAACAAGCTGTACTTTGCGTTTCGTGAGCTTGGCCGCGTGATCCGTACGCTGTTCCTGCTCAAATACATCAACGACCCGGAAATGCGTCGCACGATTCACGCGGCGACCAACAAGAGCGAACAGTTTAACGGCTTCGCACAGTGGCTGATGTTTGGCGGTAAGGGCATCATCGCCGAAAACCTCCGCCACGAGCAGCGCAAGGTCATCAAGTACAACCAGCTCGTCGCGAACATGGTGATCCTCTACAACGTCCAGTGGATGTCGCGCGTGCTCAAAGAGTTGCAGGCAAATGGGAGGCGAGGTTCAAAGCTGCGTTACACATGAGGAGGCACCTGGAGCGCCAGGCGATAATGGCGGCCTCATTTTTCATCT
>NZ_SELS01000175.1 GCF_004197395.1 Paraburkholderia sp. UYCP14C
ATGCGGTCCTGTTTGATCGATAAGCTTTCCTACCTATATGAGCTTTCTCAACCCGCTTACCTATTTGCACCAGAACCCGTTCGGCCATCATCTCAACCAGATCGCGAAGGCTGAGCTTGTAGCGCAGGTACCAGCGAACGCACAGAATGAGGTGCCGGGCTTGCGACGCGACGCTTTCACACGGTGTGCGAAGCACGCGCCGAACTTATCGCACCAGCGTCGTACCGTTTCGTAGCTGACGATAACCCCGCGCTCGAACAGCAGCTCTTCGATATCGCGCAGGCTGAGCTGGAACCTGAAATACCAACGCCCCGCGCAACTGATGACCGATGCGGGAAAGCGATGACCGTGGTACAGCGATTTTGCATTTTTCATCATGCGATCTTACCCGACCATCTCGATAACGTGACAATGCCTTTCGGCGCTGTCACGTTAAATTGTTCGCGGCGCAATTGCGGAGAGGACACGGATCTGTTCAGAAAACGGACGGAACCTCGGAATAGTAAGAAGCGAGGGCTAACTACCAATGTGACAATAACTTTTCCGGCTAATCTGCGCTTGCAGAGCCCGGACTTGTGTATAAGACGATACCTTCGGGGAGGTGGCATTCTATCTCGACCGGACAATGTCGACATATGTCGTCGAGACTTGAACAAACAGGACGACGACTTAGACAGTTTATCCTGCCTTGTCGGCTATTTTGGTGATTTAAAGCCGGGTGAACAGGTGGTGGTACATAGTTTGCTACGAACATCTAGGCCTCTAGGTGCATTCATGTAAGCACTGGGAAATCTACCGGGAATCGTGCATAGCGTTGGCACTATTCGCTTAAAACACCGTTAACAGAAGGCTGCCTCAAAAAGCGCAACACCTTACCATCCGGTAAGGTGCGGTGAATGACAAGAACGAAATGCCAACAACCACAACCGGAAGAGCGCATGCGCATCGCCGGCGTCATGTAGTGACTCTAGGAGTAGACCATGAAAAATGCGTTAAAATTAAATGTCATAGCGATATTTATACTACCAATCATTGTTTTTGCTAGTCCAAATGACGATCTTCCTATAGGTAGTTTTAATGGTAAGTTTGAACTTAATATCGAAGCTAGGCCATCAACACCATACGCGGCTATGCGTAACTATAATACGAATTTAACTGAGCAGGGCTCTGGCCCTGCATATCCCACAGCAGTATCGAGGCACCACATAATACCGCTCGACGTACTAAATCGATTTTACAATCGGCTTGCAGAGCTCAATCGATTTCCTAATGTTGGGGGTTTTTTTAATGCTTACGCAAATAACGTGCGCTTTTACGCAGGTTATAACGAGATAAATTGTGGCAATCTTGACATTGATCTTGTTAATGCTGGCAATTTAGCCATTGCCCAAGGCCTTTTTATGGCACAACCTGGAGGCCATGCAATGGCCCCGGGATTTGATACATTTGAGCAGTTTTACGCATGGCTTCCGGGCAACTTATTTATTGGCCCAAGCCCAACCATCCGTTCAGATGATCCGAGTACTCGAGAAGATCCGTTTGAAAGAAATGCTCACGTTATAGTCGGTGCCGAATATTTTAATGTGCTCTCCAGAGTATACCAAAACATGACCCGCTTTATTCGTGGTGACGATTCGGTGTTAAATTCAATATCTGTCGATTTAACTAGAGTAGCGCAACGAAGACAGATTTTTCCTTTAAACCCTCACAACTGGCTATACACACATGGTGAATATCGACTTAGAGATGATAATTCCGATAACGGAGGATATGCAATGAAATCTAAAGTTTCAAATAACGATGCATGTGTGGACATGTCCCCGACTCTATTGAAAAAAATAACAGCAATTCTCTAGCTTAACTATACGCGGTGTTTTCTTGAAGCGAACCGACCAACCAATGAGGTAAATACATGAAAAAATCAAAACTTATCTTTTTTTTGTTTTCGTCCTTGTCTGCTGGCACTGCACTCGCGGGTGAATATACTGAGACGGGGTACATAACTGAAGTTAAAGCAAATATTCAAGGTTCAGTCTGTGACATTATGCTTTCAGACATTTCTAGCGGGAAAAATATTCAAGGTGGAAGATGGCGTTGTGACAGCTATATGGGGCAAAATTTATTAGACGTTGCAAAGACGGCCAATGCGCTTAAGTTAAGAGTGAACGTCACGTTTGAAGGGAACGGTGCCCAATATAAACCTGTATACTCCATACACATCATTAATCAATAAGTGTGCACAGGGTATTGTCAACTAAGTGTTCCTGGTAAAACTGCTTGGATTTCGGTAACCTGGATTTTTTCCTGGTACCGAGGTGTCGATGAAATGCAGTGTGAAGCTTGTGAAGGTTGAGGAGATCACATTGCAGGAGATGGCGATCAATCATCGGTTCAAGAACACGCGCAGACGCGCTACTGGTCTTTTGATGCTTGCTCGCGGGGATAAGCCAAAGGTCGTCTGTGAAGCCCTCGGTGTGAGCGACCAGGCTGTCTACAACTGGGCTCACGCGTGGCGTATTGGAGGCGTTTGCGCGCTCATGGGCGGTCACAACGGTGGTCGGCCGCGTGCACTTCCCGATGACGTGGTTGCTGTCGCGCTGGAGATTGCGCGCGCCGAGCCGCTTACCCTGGCCCAGATAGCTCGACGCGTTGAGCAGGCACAAGCCCTGGCGCTGCCCTGCAAGATAGAAACGCTGGGTGAAGCCCTCAAGCGTGCGGGCTTCACTTTCAAGCGCAACCGCTTCTCGCTGAAAAAAAGCGCAATGAACAGGAGTTCGAGATGAAACAGGCCACGCTTGAGAAGCTTCAGGTCGCCGCGCGCGATGGCCAGTGTCGCCTGTTCTATTTCGACGAGGCCGGCTTTTGCGGATCACCGCCTGTGCAGCGTAGCTGGTCACCACGCGGACTGCCCCATGCCATTGAGCCCAATCCTCATTGCCGACGCAATGTGATGGGCGCACTGAACTTCGCTGAGAACAGTTTCGTCCATGCAGCAAGCAGCCATACGGTCAAAGGGCCTCACGTTGAGGGATTTCTCAATGACCTGATCTGTCAGGGCGATGGTAGACCGACCGTGATCGTGCTCGACAACGCGAGCATTCATCACGGGATCGATCAGGTCACACTGGACCGCTGGCTCATCGAACACAAAGCACTCCTGTTTTATCTGCCGCCGTACAGCCCCGAGCTGAATCTCATCGAGATCGTATGGAAGCACTTCAAGTACCACTGGCGGAGATTCGCGACGTGGACGAAAGAAACCATCGATGTGGAGCTGGAAATTCTGCTCAACGGATATGGTTCGAAATTCCAAGTCAATTTTTCGTGAACACTTAAGGTGATCTCGTCCATCGCGATTTCTATTGGTTTGATTGGTTTTGCCGCTGATCGCGGCATCGGTTGCGACCAGCTTGCGACGTCGGGGTTCGGGGAGCAATGGAACGGTTACGCAAAAAATCATACCGTTCCATTGCTTCCCGAAGCTCAATTTCTGGATCTTGAGACGCCTGGCTGACAAGGAATTCAAGGCCTGGGCGGTCGGCCGGTCGCCTGGCCGGTCACTTATTCCGTCGATTCGGCCGCTGCGGCCGGCGTAGCCGGTGTGACCCACGACGCCACGCTGCGATCGATGTGTGCGTGGCACGTGTAGAGCTTCGACGCGTTGCGACCGGGCATGTAGGCGATGGCAATCCGCGCGGTTCTGGTGCAAATAGGTAAGCGGGTTGAGAAAGCTCATATAGGTAGGAAAGCTTATCGATCAAACAGGACCGCAT
>NZ_SELS01000176.1 GCF_004197395.1 Paraburkholderia sp. UYCP14C
TGGCTATGCATGACCTGCCTTCGTCTTGTTTATCCAGAAACCGGGACGATACCACCCACTGAAAATTCAATAGAGGCCATTTTCGAAACCTCATACTCACTATCGTCCGGCGGGAAATACAGATCAGTGCGCCCGGGCATCACAATAGCCTTTGCAGTAATACTGCCCAACGCGCGAGCGAAATCTCCCTTATAAAGCGGGTTCGCGGAAATATCGCCGTACTGCCAGCTCCACATCATTGACAGAATATTATTCGCATCTTTCTTCAAGAAATCGCCCTCCCAAAACTGGGTAATGAAGTCTTCGAGTGATCCATAGCCCATCGCGTCCATGTCAAGCCGTTGACGCAGAAACGCCTGCGAAAATCCCCACCCGGCAAAGACACGCGCAGCTGCGCGCATTCCACGCGTCGGCGGCGCATCGTAGAATCCGTCCTTGAAGTCGGGGTCCAGCAGCAATGGCGCCTTAAGCCCCTCGATAAACACGAAGTTGTGTCGCGAGCACCGCGCCGCACCGCAGAACGGCAGAATGCGCTCGACCATGTCCGGATACATCGCAGCCCAATGAAATGCCTGCATCGCGCCCATCGACCAGCCAGTGACGAGCCTGAGCGACTCGATGCCAAACTTCTCAGTCACAAGGCGATGCTGCATCGCGACGTTGTCGTACAGCGTCACATGCGGGAAGCGACCTCGGTCATAAGGCGGCGGATTGTTGTTCGGTGAACTCGATACGCCGTTGCCAAACATATTCGGGACGATAATGAAGTACTCGCGTGGATCGAGCCCCATGTGCTCGCCGATCAGCCACTCATTGTCGACATGGCTGCCGCTATAAAACGTCGGATACACAATCGCGTTGTCGCGCGCCGCATTCAGCCGGCCGTACGTCTTGTAGCTGAGCCGCATGTCGGGTGGCGTCGCGCCTGACTGCAGCGCGACGCGGCCGAGATCGAAAGTTTCGAAGTCCGTCATTTCAGCCTCATATTCAATTTACGACGACGTTAAGGAATTTTCGGGTGCGCTCGTGCGTCGGGTTGTCGATGACCTGTTGCGGTGTCCCTTGCTCGATCACTTCGCCGCCGTCCATGAAGACGACGCGGTCGGCGACATCGCGTGCAAAGCGGATCTCGTGCGTGACCACGATCATCGTCATGCCGGCATCGGCCAGCCCGCGCATCACGCCAAGCACTTCACCGACGAGTTCGGGATCGAGCGCCGAAGTGGGTTCGTCGAAGAGCATCAACTTGGGCTTGATCGCGAGCGCCCGCGCAATCGCCACGCGTTGCTGCTGTCCGCCCGACAACCGATGCGGCAGAAAATCCGCATGCGCTGCCAGGCCCACGCTTTTCAGCAGCTCGCGGCCGAGCGCTTCAGCTTCGGTGCGCGGCACGTGATAGACCTGCCGCTGCGCTTCGACGATGTTCTCCAGTGCACTCAAATGGCTGAAGAGATTGAAATGCTGGAACACCATGCCCACGTGTGCTTCGGCGCGAGCACGTGCGAGGTTGTGCAGGGGCCGCACCGCGCCGCCGCCCCCTGGCACTTCGCGATAGCCCACATACTGCGAATCGACCTTGATCGTGCCCCAGTCGAGCGGTTCGAGATGGTTGACGAGCTTGAGCAGCGTGCTTTTTCCGGAACCACTCGGGCCCAGGATCACAACCACTTCGCCATGCGCGATCGACAGATCCACGCCGCGCAAAATCTCGCGCTTACCATACGATTTCCAGACGTTCCTGCACGAGACAAACGGTTCATTGCAATGCTGCGGCGTGCGACTATCGGCAGGCAGCAGGGTACCAATCCATGCATGATTGTTTGCGTCCGCCTCCTGGACGGCGACGGGTAAATCAACCGGCGAGCCGACCGGTTTCACATCACACGTCGATGCGCGCAGTCCGAACCACGAGAACGTGATCTTCCGATCGCGCTCGTGATCGAAGAGGCGTTCGAGCCACACCTGTACCAACGAGATTCCGCTCGTCAGGAACAGATAAATCACCGCTGCAGCGCCGAACACGGTAAAGAACTTGAAATTCTGCCCGACGACCTGTTGCGAGCGAAACGTCAGCTCATTGACGAAGATCACCGACGCGATCGACGTGAGCTTCAACATGCCGATGGTGTCATTGGCGAGACCCGGGATCACCGCGCGCATCGATTGCGGCAGGATGATGCGGCGTAACGTCAGCAACGGTCCCATGCCGAGCGCGGCGGCTGCGGTGGATTGCGAACGGTTCACCGACAAGATCCCGGCGCGAAACAGTTCAGCGCTGAACGCCGCTTCGTTCAACGCAAAGCCAACGACCGCGGTCGTGATCTCATCAAAACGCAAGCCGATCAGCGGTAGCGCGTCGAAGATGAACACGAGCTGCAGCAGTTGCGGCGTGCCACGCACGAACCAGATGTAACCCCACGCCGCCGAGTTCAAGGCCTTGAACCGCGACAGCCGCATCAATGCGAGGCCGAGTCCAAGAACCAGCCCGGTCGACATCGCAATCATCGTGACCTTGACCGCGATCCATGCTCCGCCGAGCAGGAACGGCGAGCTGACATAACCGGCCAGCTCCTTGAAACCGTCGAGCACTTGAACCCCCGTGAGACCGGCGGCCATCGCCGGGTGCAACGCGAGCATGGCAAGCATGCCGAGGGTGGCGGTAATTCTGTATTTGATACGCAATGCATTCATTTCCGAACCTGATCCATGACGCTACTGGCATACTGCGCTGTGTGCCGCGCAGGCAACCTTTATTGAGTAAGCAGTGCGGTCGGCGTTTCCAGCGACGGATCGACGTCGTACTGCTGGAAAGTCTTCTTCTGCGTCTGATTGGCCTGCATGATCTTGAGTCCGTCAGATACGGCGGCGATCACATCGGTGTTGCCTTTCTTCACGCCCACGCCGATTTTCATGCCGCTCGTGAGCATGAAGCCGCGCATATAGAGCTGCGGGTTCTGTTTGGCGAGACCATCGACGAGCGCCAGGTCGTACATCATCACATCGGCGCGATGGCTTGCAACGAGGCGCGCGCCTGAGGCGATATCGGCGGATGTCATGATGGTCACCTCAGGCTTGTGTTCCGCTTTGCATTTGGCGCTTTGCGCTTGCGCCATTGTCAGTTCGACGGTGCCGATGCCTGCTGTCACCGTGAGGCCGCAGAGCTTGGAGATGTCATCGATCTTCTTCGGGTTGCCCGCTGCCACCAAACCGCCCGTGCCGGCCTGCATATACGTAACGAAGCTCGTCTCCTTCGCGCGTTCCGGCGTGTAGTACAGCAGGTCCCACATCACATCGATCTGTCCGGCACGCAGCGCGGGCAGCAAGCCTGGCCAGCCGGCCGTGAAGAATTCCGTCTTCACGCCTGCGCAGGCGAACACGGCGCGGGCCATGTCGGCATCGGCGCCGATGATCTTGTTGAAATCCTTGCTGTCACGAAACGCATAGGGCGGCGACTCGGGGTCCACGCCGATCTTGATGGTTTTGCCCGCGAGCGATGGATATTTCTGCGCCACCTTGGACGGTTCGCAAGATTGCGCTGACGCGCCTTGTGCAAGGAGAAGGCCTGTGACTAAGCACAGCAGCAGCTTGATTGTCTTTGACATGGACATGGCAAATCCCATTGAGGTTGAACGATATAAAAGAGGATGAGGCGGTACAGCGACGCGAGAATGAAATGAGCCTCTATTGAATTTTCAGTGGGTGGTATCGTCCCGGTTTCTGGATAAACAAGACGAAGGCAGGTCATGCATAGCC
>NZ_SELS01000177.1 GCF_004197395.1 Paraburkholderia sp. UYCP14C
ACTCGATGCCGGCATTATCTCAGACCCGCAACACAACCATCAGGCCCTATCTGCTGAAGACCCTGCCGAACAAAGTCACCTGCATGCCGAAGATGATCGCCGCCATGCACAGACGACTCACGTGCCGTCCACGCAGGAAACGAACGGGCCGCCCGGCAACCGGCCCGCGTAAAATGCTCCTCGCGTCGTCAACCCGAATCCATCAGCATGTCTGTCTCCTATAGTCGCAAGCAAATCACGGACTGGTTAGGTTCCCACACGGTAGCCAAAGCACGCGAGTATGCCCACGCCGTCTCCGGGCTGCGCTGGCAAAGCGGCGACACCCTGAGTGGCCAGGTGCAAGGCACGAGAACCCGTCCGTATGACGTGTGTGCGTATTTTCACGATATCGACGATCATCGTGACATGTGGGTTGAAGGCGAATGCACCTGCCCGGTCAGCGTCGACTGCAAACACGTGGCTGCGCTCCTGATCGCGGGTCTTGAGTTGATCCCGACGCAGCCCGCCACCGGCGTGCGTCCCGAACTGGTGACCTGGCTCGAAGGCTTTCGGGCGAAGCGCACGGCTGCACCGCCCAGGGGCAGGAAGCCCGCGACCGCCAGGGCAACGCATGCGCTTGCCTACCTGATTGCCGGATCGTATCGTGGATCCCCAGAAATTTTTCTATACAAGGCCCGGGTCAACGCCGACGGCACGATCCGCTCACTCGACGACGCGTGGCAGAACGTGGAGAACGCGCTCGTCAAGCCGCCGAAGTTTGTTGCCGAGGAGGACCTGCCGATCCTGCGAGGGCTGTGGCTGGACCGCTCGCGCACGTATTCCGGCAGCTTTGGACTGCACGGCACAACCGGTGCGGCAATCCTGGAAAGGCTTATCGCCACGGGGCGTGCATTTGCCTCGCCGGGCGCGAGCACCATGCACTCTGGCGCGCCAGGCGTATTGCATGCCGGGCCTTCGCGCCGCGGACAGATCGCCTGGCGATCGCAGCCTGACACACGTGTGCGACCGGTACTGCAGACCGAACCACCCGCAACGATGCTGTTGACGACAACGCAGCCCTGCTGGTACGTGGACCCTCATTCGGGAGAAGCCGGGGCAGTGGACATGCCGTGGCCCGCTGAAGAGCTCGCGGATTACCTGGCGATGCCATCGATTTCGCTCGACGAGGCAGCACTGGTCGGTAACGTGCTGCGCGAAGTTGCGCCCGATTTGCCCTTGCCGCCTGCGCACAGCGTATCGGCCGTGCGCGTCATCGACACCGTTCCAGCACCCATGTTGTCCCTGAATACACTGCCGACCTATGGATCGGGCTGGATGTCTGACGCACCCAATATGCTCGATTTTGCGACCGTCAGTTTCGGCTACGCGGGCGTAAGCATCGACGCGCAAAGCAACACCACTCTCGTGCGAACCACCAGTGGCGAAGTGGTGCAGATCAAACGGTCTCTCGATAGGGAACAACGCTGTCTGGCTGCACTGCACAAGGCCGGGCTGCGAAAAATTTCAGCCAGTCGCGCCCATGGCCCACGGCCGTTTCCGGATGGCATGCTAGGGCCCAGCAATGTCGAAGACTGGGCCGACTTCATGAAGCAGGCTCTGCCCCGGTTACGCGAAGACGGCTGGCAGATAGCGATGACCGAAGCGTTTCGCCACAATGTCATCGAGATCGAGGCGATCGACGGTGTGCTCCATCAGGCCGGTGACGGCTGGTTCGATGTCGAGATGGGAATCACGGTCAACGACCGGCGGGTTCGCCTCGAACCGCTGCTGGCCGATCTGTTCCGGCGCGATTCGCGCTGGCTGTCGGGTGGGCTTGACGCCATTGCCGACGATGAACCGGTCGATCTGAAGACCGACCGCAATGAACGGCTGCGCCTACGTGCTGACCGGCTCAAACCTGTCGTGCGGGTGCTGATCGATCTGTTCGATACCCTCGGTGACGGCGGACTGCGCATTTCGGAGTGGGATGCCGCCCGGCTCGATGTGCTCGACCGCACCGGCCGCTGGCAGTTTCATGGCGATGCGTCGATCCGGCAACTCGCGCAGCGCCTGATGGCGGGGCCCGGCGTGGGTGAAACGCCGGTGCCGCAAGGACTGCAAGCCGAATTGCGCACCTATCAGCGCCAGGGGCTCAGTTGGATGCAGTTCCTGCGCGAACACAGCCTGTCGGGTGTGCTTGCCGATGACATGGGGCTTGGCAAAACGGTTCAAACCCTCGCTCATATCCTGACCGAAAAGGAAGCCGGCCGGCTCGACCGGCCCGCGCTGATCGTTGTGCCGACAACACTGATGCACAACTGGCGCGAGGAAGCGCAACGCTTCACACCGGCGCTGCGCGTGCTCGATCTGCACGGCCCGCAGCGCCACGAGCGCTTTGACCAGATCCGCGCGCACGACCTGATTCTCACAACCTACCCGCTGCTGTGGCGCGACCAGTCGGCGCTCGCCGAACACGAGTACCACCTGCTGATTCTCGACGAAGCCCAGTACGTCAAGAATGCTGCCACCCGGGCCGCCACCACGATCCGCGAACTACGTGCCCGCCACCGCCTGTGTCTGACGGGCACACCGCTCGAGAACCATCTCGGCGAACTGTGGGCCCAGTTCGACTTCCTGCTGCCCGGTTTCCTCGGCGCCCACAAGGATTTCACGCAGCGCTGGCGCACGCCCATCGAAAAAGGCGGCGACACCGTGCGGCGCGATCTGCTCGCGCGGCGCATTCGCCCGTTCATGCTGCGACGGCGCAAGGATGAGGTCGCCACCGAACTGCCGCCGAAAACGACCATCGTGCGCACCGTCGAACTCGAAGGCGCGCAGCGCGACCTGTATGAGACGGTACGCGCCGCGATGCACGAAAAGGTTCGTGCCGCCGTCAGCGCGAAGGGATTCGCACGCAGTCACATCGTCGTGCTTGAGGCGCTGCTCAAGCTGCGCCAGGTCTGCTGTGACCCCCGACTCGTCAAGATCAGCCAGGCCGCCCGCATCAAGGAGTCGGCCAAACTGGCACTGCTGCTCGAGATGTTGCCCGAACTGATCGAGGAAGGCCGTCGCATCCTGCTGTTCTCGCAGTTCACCGGCATGCTCGAGCTGATTGCCGCCGCACTCAACGAAGCCGGGATTCCGTACGTCGTACTGACCGGCGATACAACCGATCGCCGCACGCCGGTCAGGCGCTTCCAGCAGGGCGCGGTGCCACTCTTCCTGATCAGCCTGAAGGCCGGCGGCGTTGGCCTGAACCTGACGGCGGCCGACACCGTGATTCACTACGATCCATGGTGGAATCCTGCCGTCGAAAATCAGGCCACTGATCGCGCGCATCGTCTCGGACAGGTCAAGCCCGTGTTCGTCTACAAGCTGATTACGGCCGGCAGTGTCGAGGAGAAGATCGTCGCGATGCAGGAACAGAAGGCAGCGCTTGCCGACGCTATCCTGTCCGAAGATGCCGCCGGCGCCGTCAAGTTCTCGGCCGATGATCTCGATGCACTGTTCGAACCCATTGCGCTCACGACGTCCATCTCACCGGCAGCGAAGTCGCGGCCGCGCACCAGGACCGGAACGTAGGATGGGGCATTTGAGAGAGTCTCCGGAGGAACAGGTCGCCACAATCAACCATCTTTTGCGGTCAGTTGCCGCTGCAGGCCAAGCCTCGCAAGGACTTTGTTCGGCAGGGTCTTCAGCAGATAGGGCCTGATGGTTGTGTTGCGGGTCTGAGATAATGCCGGCATCGAGT
>NZ_SELS01000017.1 GCF_004197395.1 Paraburkholderia sp. UYCP14C
TCTTCAACATCAACTACTCCAGTTTGGATCACACGTTTTACCCCAACTCTGTGTCCAGAAAAACCGGAGCCGCCGCACTACGCGCAGATGCAGCCGGTCTACGACAACCAGCCGGTGTACGTGCGGCAGGACTATCCTCAGCCGCCTGTGCAGTACGTGCCGGTTTATCCGCAGGCGCAATACGATGAAATGCCGCAGGTCGTGGAAACGGTCATTCAACCGGTCGCGCCAGTCGCTTATCAGGTTTACCGTCCGCCCGTTTATTATGCTCAGCCGCGCATGTATGCGTATCGCGCGCCGGTATATAGCTATCGTATGTGGCGTTGAGGTATCGCGCGAGTCGTGGCGGTGCTCCGCAACAGTGGAGCGCCGCGGCGAATGCTCGCTCGCATCGATTGAATGGTCGATAGGAAGTACTCAGCCCGGCGCATTCGCGTCGGGCTGAGTACTTTCTTTTATTCGCTTTGCGCTAATGGCCGCTGGCGCCTCTCGTGCGCACATTCAGATGGTTATTCACCTGTCTGACTCCGCGCACCGATCTCGCGACACTGCCCGCGCGTTGCACCTGGGCGCGCTGCGGCACCCAACCGGTCAGCGTCACGATACCGCGGCGCGTCTGCACGTGAATCCCCGTTGAATGCAGGTTCGGTGTGCGCGAGAGCGCGCGCCGAACGTCGCGGGTGATCTCGCTATCGGGTCTGTTGCGAGCCGGCGACGCCGCGATGGATTGGCTTGGCACGGATGCATCGTTCGGCATGCCGCCACTGGTTTGCGCATTTGCACAGGTCGCCGTGCCGAGCGCAATCGCTGCCGCGGCAATTGCGCCGATTATGGTGCTCGCGCTGTCTTTTCTCACACGTCCTCCTGTACCACCCGGTTTGAACGGCGCACGAAGTTCTCACTTCTCGCGTGATGCCATGCATGCGATCGACGTGATCGTCGAGTCGCGCGACGGAATCCGCGAGAAACTTCGCGCGTGCAATGAGATGAAACGCCGGCAACGCGACCACCAGAATGACGAGCGCCGCCGGAACCATCATTACCGCGAGCGATTCCGGCTCGATGCCGCTCGCCGCGCCGCAGACCGGGCCGGCGCGGAGAGTCGCCGCAGCCATGCCAGTGTAGTGCATGCCGCTCATCGCGATGCCCATGAGCGGCGCGGTGCCGATGCGTTCGCGGGTCAGTTGCTCGTGCTCCACGGTGCGCGGCGTATATTTGATCGTTCCCGGCTTTGCACGGTTGCGATACGATGTTGCGCTTCATCGATCTGAAAACCGCCGCGCGGATGAGCTTGCTCGCGCAAGCGCCGTCGGGCGCAGAGGACGCCATTGAATTCGAGACTTTCTATTCGCGACGGCAATCCCGACGAATTGGCCAGACTGGGTCAATTGCTGGTCAAAGTTTATGCCGCGCTACCGGGCTTTCCGAAGCCCGAAGAACAGCCGGGCTATTACGACATGCTCGCCCATATCGCCCGCTTCACCGAAAAGCCGGGCACGCGTGTGCTGGTCGCGCTATCGGAATCGAATGAACTGGTAGGTGGGGTCGTGTACTTCTCCGATATGGCGCAGTACGGATCGGGCGGAGCCGCGACCGCGGTGAAGAACGCTTCCGGTATCCGGCTGCTCGGCGTCGATCCGGAATACCGCGGTCAGGGCGCGGGCAAGGCCTTGACGCTCGCGTGTATCGACCTCGCGCGTCAAAGCGGACACGCCGAGGTCGTTTTGCATACCACCATGGCGATGCAGTCAGCGTGGGCCATGTACGAGAGACTCGGCTTCGTGCGCTCGGAAGATCTGGATTTTTCCCAGCAGGAATTGGCGGTATATGGGTTCAGGCTGCGGCTCGGCGGCAACTGACGCCGCTGAGGCCCCGTGAAGGCGTTCCGGCTATTGCGGTTGCCGGTCGCCCAGTAGCGCATTCGTCGCGACGACCGTGCAGTAAGTCTGTGTCGGTGTCGATAGGGTTCCGGCAGACTTTGCCGTATTGCCGCCATCGATAGCCTGTATGATGGCGGGCTCGCGCCCGGACCAGCGTCCCGCGCGGGCGGCTTGCGCGGATCGCGGGCCGTCTGCCGCGCCCACCGGGCCGCAACGCATCCATTCACGATGACCCAGAGGAAGACCGCCATGACGGCTGCAACGCAATTCGACCAGGTTTCTGTTGTCAAACGAGCGAACGTGTACTTCGACGGCAAATGCGTGTCGCACACCGTGCTGTTCGCCGATGGCACACGCAAGACGCTCGGCGTGATCCTGCCCGGCACGCTGAACTTCGGCACCGACGCGCCGGAACTGATGGAAGTGCAGGCGGGCAAGTGCCGCATCCGCCTCGACGGCAGCGATGAGTGGAAGACCTATGGCGCGGGCGAATCGTTCTCGGTGCCGGGCAAGAGCCGCTTCGATATCGATGTGGTTGAAACGCTGGACTACGTTTGCAGCTATCTGTAAGCGGTTTTAGAGCGCGTGCAATGGGATTACAAAGACCTGTTGCACGCAGCGAGGACGGTTTGGGCAACGGGCCCGCACTATCCGTTCAAAACAGTTGAAGCGACAACACGCTCGCATTCGCGAGCGCATGCGTGAGCCAGGTGCTCGGAACGGGCCGGCCGTTACGCTTCGCTTCAAGCTTCTTTTCGTTAAAGCCGCCAGCGCGCGCAATGTAGGCTCCGTTCGCGATTGCCGGGATCTTACGCCGTCTCTTTCGCCGCAATCTCCTCGATCACCTGCACGAATTGCTCGACCGGCTGGCCGCCCGTCACCAGATAGCGACGGTTGAAAATGATCGACGGCACCGATTGAATGCCCATTTCCTGGTTGTTCTTCTCCGCTTCGCGCACTTCACCGGCATACGCGCCGCTCGTCAGCACTTCGCGCGCTTCATTGGCGTCGAGTCCGACCGACTGGGCCGCTTCGACCAGCACGTCATGATTGCCCGGATTCTTGCCGTCGGTGTGATACGCGCGCAATAGCGCGAGCTTCAGCGGCAATTGTCGGCCCTTCAGACCGGCCCAATGCAGCAGACGGTGTGCGTCGAACGTGTTGTAGGTGCGGGTGCGCGGTCCGAAATCGAAGCCGACGCTCGCGCCGCGTTCGCGGATCATCGTCTGCGTTTCGGCGATCTGCGCGGCCGTGCGACCGTATTTCTTGCCGAGATACTCGACGATGTCTTCACCGTCCGGTCCCATCTGCGGATTCAGTTCGAACGGATGCACGACGATGCGCGCGTCGATCTTGTCCTGAAGCCGCGCGAGCGCGAGCTGCAGCGACGACAGACCGATCGCGCACCACGGGCAGGCGATGTCGGAAACGAAATCGATGGTGAGCTGCTGTTTCATGGTTGTCCCTGGCGGAATGAAGTGCGGTGCGGCCGGACCAATGCGGCCGCAACGATACCGAGAGCGTAGCGTGAATCGTCCGCCCGTGCAGTGCCGCCGAATTTGACCGCAAGACCCGGAGTGTTTTCCCGCCACCACGCTCGTACACTAGGGTCATCGAGCTACCTACTTTCACGGCGCCGGCAACGAGCCAGGTCGCCCACTCATCGACGATGAACGCAATCGCTCCCACCCAAACCATCGGCCAACGTGTCGACGCACTCGACTGGCCGCGGATCGAACACGATCTCGATCAGTACGGCTGCGCCGCCGTGCCGCAACTGTTGACGCCGCGCGAATGCGACGCGCTGAGCGCGCTTTATCCACGCGACGCGCTCTATCGCAGCCGTATCGTGATGGCACGCCACGGCTTCGGGCGCGGCGAATACAAGTACTTTGCGTATCCGCTGCCGCCGCTCGTCGACGGCTTGCGCGGCTCGCTCTATCCACACCTCGTGCCGGTCGCGAACCGCTGGAATAGGGCGATGGGCATCGATGTGCGCTATCCGCCTGAGCATACGGATTTCATTCGACGCTGCCATGACGCCGGCCAGCTGCGGCCGACGCCGCTGATCCTGCAATACGGCGAGGGCGATTACAACTGCCTGCATCAGGATCTGTACGGCGAACACGTGTTCCCGCTGCAGGTCGCAGTGCTGCTGTCGGAGCCGGGGCGCGACTTCACCGGCGGCGAGTTCGTGATGACCGAGCAGCGTCCGCGCATGCAGTCGCGCGCCGAAGTCGTGCCGCTCGCGAAGGGCGACGCGGTCGTGTTCACCGTGAACAGCCGGCCGGTGCAGGGTACGCGCGGGCCGTATCGCGTGAATCTGCGGCATGGCGTGAGCCGTTTGCGCTCGGGACATCGGCATACGGTCGGCATCATCTTTCATGATGCGCTGTGAGGACCGCGGTCGGCGCAATGGCGCGACACTGCGCGCCGTGAGACGATAACGGCCACGCTTGCAGCGATCCGCCGTCATTGTCGTCAGACCCGTCGCCTCGTCCCATGGAAAACCTGCTCAAGAAGCTCGATCTCACTTCGCTGCGTCTGTTCGTCGCCGTTTGCCAGGAGCGCAATATCGCGCGCGCGGCGGAGCGCGAGTTCATCGCGTCGTCGGCGGTGAGCCGGCGCATTGCCGAGATCGAGGCGCTGATCGGCCTGCCGGTGATTCAGCGGCAGTCGCGCGGCATTACCGTGACGCCGGTCGGCGAAACCGTGCTGCGTTACGCGCTCGCGATCATCGGCAATATCGAGCAGATGAGCGCGGAGTTGTCGCGCTTTTCGACCGGCGTCAAAGGGCGCGTGCGGGTGGTCGCGAATCTGTCGTCGATCGTGCAGTTTCTGCCCGAAGACGTGGCCGCGTTCGGCCGCGCGTTCCCCGATGTATCGATCGAACTCGAAGAAGAAAACAGCGCGGACGTGCTGCGTATCGTCGACGAACATGGCGCGGACTTCGGCATCTGCAATCCGGTCGCCGGCAGCGAGGCGTTCGGGCAGGTGCCGTACCGCCAGGACCGGCTCGCGGTGCTCGTGCCGGGCGGGCATCGGCTCGCCGGCGTGGCGCGGGTGAGCTTCGACGATCTGCTGCACGACAGCTTCGTCGGCTTGCGCAGCGAAAGCGCGCTCACGCGCCTGCTCGCGCAGCAGGCGGCGAGCGCGGGCCGGCAGCTCGACGTGCGCATGCGCGTGAGCAGTCTCGACGCGCTGTGCCGGATGGTGCATGCGGGGCTCGGCATCGCGATCGTGCCCGAGCCGGTCGGCCTGCTCTACGTGAACACGCTCGACGTACGGCTGCTGCCGCTTGCCGATGCGTGGGCGGAGCGTCATCTGATCATCATCTTCAAGACGCGCGAGCAGTTGAGCGCGAGCGCGGCCGCGCTGGTGTCGTTCCTCGGCAATCAGCCTTAGGCGATCCCCCACACGTGCGCTGAGCCGTGGCTTCCACATCGAGCATTAGCGAAACGAGACGGCAGCGTTGCCGTATGGGCACTTCGGCATCGGCCTTGCGCGCCGTATAGTGAGCGCAAGGAGAACGCAGTGATGAGCGATACGATTCGTTTGGACAGCCGTGTGCTGTACCTGTCGCAAGACCCCGCCGTGATCGAGGCGCAACTGGCCGGCGAAAACTTCACGCGCGAAACGGCCGGCCCGTTGCGCGACAACGTGTCGACGGACGAGATCACGCCCGTCACCGTGATGCTCACCTACGACGAGCGCCTCGGCCAGTACCCGTACGTCGGCTTCAAGGCGGGTGAGCGTCTGCCGATCGGCCGCAACGCGGTGAAGGACGGCGGCTTTCGCGTGACCGTGGCGGGCAAGCGCTACGGCAAGGGCTCGTCGCGCGAATCGAGCCCGCTCGCGGAGTTGTCCGCGGGTATTCGCCTGATCGTTGCGGAGAGCTTCGAGCGCATTTATCAGCAGAACTGCGACAACATCGGCATTCTGACCACGACGGATTTTTCCGTGCTGGATCGCCTGCTCGCGGGCGAAGCGGTGCCGATCGACGAATTCCTGAAGGGCCGCGACGCGCTCACGCAGCAGATCATCCGCAGCGGCGGGTTGCTCGCCTATAGCCGGTTCGCGGACTGGCCGACGCCGGCCGAGCGCGCGAGCAATGCCGCGAACGACGCGCCGGGCGCCGAGCCGAAAACGCTGGCCGAGAAAATCATCGACCGTCATCTGCATCCGGGCACCGCGAGAGCGCAGCGCGGCGACGGCGTGTTCATCGCCGCCGACTGGCGCTTCAGCCACGACTATTTCACCGGCATGTGCGCGCATCTGATGCATCGCGCGTTCGGCAAGCCCGCGCCGCTGCATGCACCGGATCACATCATCGCGTTCCAGGACCATCTGGTGCTCGCGCCGCAGAGCATCCCGCATGTGCGCGACGGACTGCTGCCGGGCGTCGCGAATCTGATGGAGGGGCACACGTCGTTCTCGCGCGACTACCCGGTGCGCTCGCACGGCGCGCTCGATGGCGTGCCGGGCTCCGAGGGCATCTGTCATGCGTTGATGGCCGAGCAATACGCGCTGCCGGGGCAGGTCGCGTGCGGCACCGATTCGCATACGCCGCATTCGGGCGCGCTCGGCTGCCTCGCGTTCGGCGCGGGCGCGACCGAAATCGCCAATAGCTGGGTCACGGGCTATGTGCGCTGCAAGGTGCCGGAGACGCTGCGCATCGAGATCGATGGCCGCTTGCGTGACGGCGTAACCGCGAAGGACGTCGTGCTGCATCTGCTGCGGATGGACGCGATCCGCTCGGGCGGCGCGATCGGCCTCGTGTTCGAATACGGCGGCGCGGCGGTGCGCGCGATGTCGATCGACGAACGCGCGACGCTGACCAACATGGTCGCGGAACTCGGTGGCTTCACCGGCATCGTCGAGCCGGACGAACGCACGGTCGCGTTCCTCAAGGAGCGGCGTGGCGTCGATTTCGAGCTGCAAGGCTGGATGAAAAGCGACGCAGGCGCGACCTATCGCGACACGATCCATATCGATGCGAACGCGATCGAACCGATGCTCGCGCGTCCGGGCGACCCCGGCAACGGCGTGCCGGCGCCGCGGTTAGAACAGGACGTCGCGATCGATATCGCGTATGGCGGTTCGTGCACCGCGGGCAAGCGCGAGGACTTCGATTTCTATCACGAGGTGCTGCGCTGGGGCGTCGAGCATGGCCTGCGCGTGCCCGAGCGCACGCGTCTGTATCTGCAATTCGGCACGATGGCGGTGCGTGCGTATTGCGAGGCGCAGGGCTATCTGCCGGTGTTCGAGCGCGCGGGCGTGACGCTCGTGATGCCCGGCTGCGGTTCGTGCGCGAACTGCGGGCCGGGACAATCGGCCAACGCGAACGACGTAACGATCAGCGCGATCAACCGCAATTTCCCCGGCCGTTCGGGGCCGGGCGAGGTGTGGCTCGCGAGCCCATACACCGTTGCGGCGAGCGCGCTGGCCGGAAAAATCACCACGTTCGAACAATTGCGGCGCGCACACGGCTAGAATGCTGGCCGGAATCCGGCCGGGACATCGTGGTGCATGCGGTGGTGCGTGCGACGCGCGAATCTACCCAAAGCCGGCATCGAATCGGCCGCGGCGAGCTATCAGCGTTGGCATGAAAGCAGTCGCAACAGCAGTTGCAATGGAGACAGACAACATGGCATCCCCCGATCACGCGGGGTCCGTCGCACGCAGCGGCGGCAACGCGGCGCATTCCGCCGACGCGGCCGGCAGCGCCGCCCCTCCGGCAACGGACCACGCGTCACTCGACGCCGGCAGCATTTCGGCGCGCCTCGACCGGTTGCCCGCCACGCGCTCCATCTGGAAGCTCGTGGTGCTGCTGAGCCTCGGCTTCTTCTTCGAACTCTACGACCTGCTGTACTCCGGCTATATCGCGCCGGGCCTCGTGAAAAGCGGCATGCTGACCGCGACCACGCATGGCCTGTTCGGCTCGACCGGCGTCGCGAGTTTCATCGCCGCGCTATTTAGCGGCCTGTTTATCGGCACGATCGCGTGCGGTTTTCTCGCGGATCGCTTCGGGCGGCGCGCGGTGTTCACCGGGTCGCTGCTGTGGTACACCGCGGCGAACGTCGTGATGGCCTTTCAGGAGACTGCGACGGGCCTCAATTTCTGGCGCTTCGTCGCCGGGGTCGGGATCGGCGTCGAACTGGTGACGATCGGCACCTATATCTCCGAGCTGGTGCCGAAGCAGATCCGCGGCCGCGCGTTCGCGTGCGAGCAGGCGGTCGGCTTCACGGCCGTGCCGGTGGTCGCGTTTCTGTCGTTTCTGCTGGTGCCGCGCACGCTGTTCGGTCTCGACGGCTGGCGCTGGGTCGTGCTGATCGGTGCGCACGGCGCGCTATTCGTCTGGTGGATTCGCCGCGCGTTGCCGGAAAGCCCCCGTTGGCTCGCGCAGCAAGGGCGTCTGGACGAAGCCGATCGCGTGATGAGCGCGCTCGAGGCGAAGGTGCGCAACGAATACGGCCGCGAGTTGCCGCCGCCGGCGCCGCCTGTGCCGGTCGCGCCGCGCGGTAGCTTCCGCGACATGTGGGTGCCGCCGTACCGCAGCCGCACGCTGATGATGACGATCTTCAACATCTTCCAGACGGTCGGCTTCTATGGCTTCGCGAACTGGGTGCCGACGCTGCTGATCAAGCAGGGCATCACGATCACGACGAGCCTGATGTATTCGAGCGTGATCGCGTTGGCCGCGCCGATCGGACCGATCATCGGGCTCTTTATCGGTGACCGCTTCGAGCGCAAGACGGTGATCGTGGTGATGGCCGGCGTCAATATCGTGTGCGGGCTGTGGTTCAGCCAGGCATCGGGCGCGGTGTTGCTGGTGAGCCTCGGGGTGGGCCTGACGCTGGCCGGCAACATCATTTCGTACAGTTTTCACGCGTATCAGGCCGAGCTGTTTCCCACCAGCATCCGCGCGCGCGCGGTCGGCTTCGTCTATTCGTGGAGCCGTTTTTCCGCAATATTTACGGCCTTTCTGATCGCGGCCGTATTGCGCTACTTCGGCACGACCGGCGTGTTCGTGTTCATCGCGGGCGCGATGCTGATCGTGATGCTGGCGATCGGCTTGATGGGGCCGAAGACGAAAGGGCTCGAACTCGAGAAGATATCCACATAGCAAGGGCCGGCTTTCGAGCCGGCCCTTCGCCATGTACCGCATTGGTTCAGCCATCAATGCAATGCGCAGTCAGACAGTCGGTCTTCCTGCAAAGTGTGGTCCAGGACCGCTTCAGGTCCCCTCCGGACGGACCGACAGCGCGTTCCTGACCGAAGTTACGCCGGGTACGCCTTTCGCCACCTCGGTTGCCCGGTCGCTCTGTGCCTGCAGCGGTACGCTGCCCTGCAGCGTGACAGCACCATCGCGGGCGCGAACGGTGATATTGGACGTCGAGATGTTCCTGTCTTTCACCAGCGCATTCCGAACCTGACGTTGTAGCGCCCGGTTCGCCGCTTTCATCGACTTGTAATGCGATCGGGCTTCGGGCGTCGTGGTTGGGGCGGACGCGGGGGCGTTAGCGTTGCTCGCCTGCGCATAGGCATGAATTGAACCCGAAATCAGAAGGGCGGTGCCGACCAGTCTGACGGCGTGGATTGCTTTCATGCATCTTCTCCTGTCGTTACAGATCATTGGGGTACAGACTCACGGTTATCGCTCAACACCGCCACATTCTTTCCGAGGCGGATCAAAAGGACTATAGGACAATCAAGGGTTAGGTCAAGTAACAATGCAATCCCGGCCTATTGCGAGGGCAATCGGCGATATTAGAATGCGTCAGATTGAGCAGCGCTCTAATTGTGTTGACAGAATTGCAAAACAATAAATTGAATTAGATTTTCTCCGACTTCTACAGTAGGTTACCTCTTTCTGTTCGACATATTCAGCCATCTAGGATCGACTTATTCAGCCATCTCGGGTTGACAAATTCAGCCGTCCAGAATGGTGCGGTCGTGCGACGGATGGCCGTGGATTCGCCTCGGAGGTCAGTGAGCGGAGCACGCGAGCCGCGACACTTTCGCCGTGCACAAAGCGCGGTCGCATGGTGTGGAAGCGGCGTCGTCGATGGTGAAGTAGGCAATTCGTCCAAAGGCGCCCGGCGATGCGGCTGCGAGCTTATGTATGAAGGGTTCGCGCGCGCTCGTGCTAAAGGAAAACGCGGTCCGCGCTCAAACCAGGGCTGTAAAAAATTCAATGCTCAGCCGGAAACGGTAATGGTTCGACTTGACGAGCAACGTGGTGCTGAACTTCAGGACGCCAAACATGCCATGCTCAATTTGGGCAACGTGTTCTCGCGTGGGCATGGACCGTAAGGGTGCCACCGGCGCCGGTTGCGCCGCGCGGCGACATTCGGGGACATGTGGGTGCTACCGTGGTCGCCTCGACTAGATCGAGTCGGCGAATGTAAGGCGCCCCTCGCGACGGGGATCACATTTGACCGACATCGCTTAAACATACTTTCGATTTACGGGTTTCGATTACCTGGGGATCAGGCGGCATTGAAGCAACCAGTGCGCATCGCGCAAGGCGGGCAATGTCTGCCAATGCGTCGGGCGTGGCTGGTCCTGCCGCGATGTCGTGGATCAGCGCAAGCACTGCTTGCAATCGCGGGACCCCGTGAACGATGAACGCATGCTGCACGACATGTCCGGCCCGATTGGTCTTATCTGTGCAATTCACGCAGTTCTCCCTGTTAAGGCAGCCTCGGCACGGTGTCGCCCCGCCGTACAAAGACCGTCAGGCCCTGGCAGACGGATTCCTTGCACGAACGGAGTTGGAGATCAGGCCAGGTTCCTGGCCAAACCACTCAGAATCGATGCCGGATTCCGGCGCCAACCAGCAACTGATTACGTGCTGAGGCTGGTTCGACGCTGTTGATCACGGCCGGTGCGTCCGTCGACGCCCGTTGGAAGATCGTTTCGATGTACGTATCTGTGCGCTTCGAGAGCAGATAGACCGCCTGCAGTCCCGCCTGATGCCAGTGCTGACCCGTGGCCTTCGTGTACGTGTACATGCCGGCAAGCGACACCGCCGGTTTCAACTGGTAGATGCCGTTGATTTCATAGTTGCTGAAGCCGACCGATGGCATGGTGGAACCTGAGTCGGCATCGGTCACCCCGCTATAGGTCGAACGCGACCACGCGGCACCGAGCGTGAAATCGCCGAGCGCATAGCTCGCACCGATGCCGTATGTGTTCTGCGTCAGGACGTTGGCGTCGAACAGGTTGCGGTTCGACCCGGGCAGATTCACGGGGTCATACGCCCCGTTCGCCGAATCGCCGCGGCCGTTCACATGGAGGTAAGCGGCGCCGGCGCTGAACGGACCGTTCTGATAGTTCGCGCCGACGCTATAGGCACGGTTGTTCGCAAACTGGCCGGCGCCGTTAGAAAACGCGTACATGCCGCCGACACTAAGACCACCGAACGACGGACTTGCATACTTGATCGCGTTACGCGCGAGGTACGAGTTGTTGGCATTGTCGTTGTCGAATGGATGGGCAAACGCCGTGCCGCCTGGGCCGCCCGTCAGGGTGAACGATGCCAGATAGTCATGGATAGAATCGTACTGGCGACCAAACGTCAAGGTGCCCCATGCTTCATTGTCGAGGCCGACATAGTACGGGTGATCGTTGAGTCCTTCTCCAGTCGTCACGGAGAAGCCGTGTTCCAACTGGAAGACGGCCTTGTTGCCACCACCGAGATCTTCGGAACCCTGAAGGCCCCAGTAGCTGCCGTCGATCAGCCCGGTGGTCGCCTTGTACTGCGCGTTGCCGCCGACGTTACTCACATAGGCGAGCCCCGTATCGAGTTCGCCATAGAGCGTCACGCCGCTCTGCGCGTGGACGTGCGCGCCGAAGCACGCCAGCGTGGCGGCGGTGGCAAACGGAATGGTGAAAGAGATGATCCGTTGTACTGACATATTATTAAACCCGTCGAAAGTGAATGACTCGCGCGCATCCGGCGCCGCACCGGATGACGCGCAGCTTGTGCGTCGTTTAGTACCACCGTCCGTAACGGCGGATATAGAGCGTCTTGATGACTTGTGTCAGCATCACATAGCCGACCATCGTCGCGACGAGCCAGAGCCAGTAGCTGTGATCGAGCGAAACGAAACCCAATGCCCCGGCCAGCGGAGAAAACGGCAGCCAGCATCCGACGAGGATTGCAGCCGAGGTCGACAGCAACACGGGAAGGGACGCGGTACTCTGGATGAACGGAATCCTGCGCGTGCGCAGCATGTGGACGACGAGCGTCTGGGAGACGAGTCCCTCGATGAACCAGCCTGAATTCATGATCTCCTGACCGCCGCCGTGCAGTTGGAAAGCCGCGCCGGCACCGAACACCGTCCACATCAACACAAAAGTCGTGATGTCGAATACCGACGACGTGGGTCCCAGCCACACCATGAATCGACCGATATGTCCGGCGTCCCACTTGCGCGGCTTCCTCACGAAATCGGGATCCATCCGGTCCCACGGAAGAAACATCTGCGAGAGGTCGTAGATCAGGTTCTGGATCAGTAGCTGCATGGCCAGCATCGGTTCCCAAGGCAGGAATGCGGAGGCGATCAGCACTGAAAACACGTTGCCGAAATTCGAGCTCGCGGTCATGTTCAGGTACTTCAGGATATTGCCGAAGGTCTCGCGACCCTTGATCACGCCTTCCTCCAACACCATCAGGCTTTTTTCGAGCAGGATGATGTCGGCGGTTTCTTTCGCGATATCGGCCCCTGTGTCCACCGAAATACCGACGTCCGCATCACGCAGCGCCGGCGCGTCGTTGATTCCGTCGCCGAGGAAGCCGACCGTATGGCCGTTTGCCTGAAGTGCCTTGACCACCCGTGCCTTTTGCAGCGGAGTGAGCTTTGCGAAGACCGTCGTGTGTTCAACCACTTGCGCGAGTTGCGCATCGTCCATCGCTTCGATGTCGCGTCCGAGCAGCGGGGTGCCCGGTTCCAGTTCGACGTCACGGCAGACCTTGGTCGCGACGACATGGTTGTCGCCCGTCAGCACCTTGACGGCCACACCATGTTCGTTCAGCGCGTGGATGGCGGGCGCGGCTGAATCCTTCGGCGGATCGAGAAAGGTGAGGAAGCCGCGGACCACGAGGTTTGCTTCGTCGCGGGTTTGATACTGGGACTTTGCTTCAACGCGTGGAATCTCGCGTGTGGCAACCACGAGCACACGATAGCCTTCCTCGTTGTACTCCCGGGCGCGAGCGATCAGCATGTCGCGCTCGAGCAGGGTCAGCGCATGGACCTGGTCTCCGTCCTGGATGTGCGTCGATACCGCCAGCATCTCTTCGACCGCGCCCTTCGACACCATCAGCTGGTTGCTGTCCACCGCCTCGACCACCACGGACAGCCTGCGGCGCACGAAATCGAAAGGCAGTTCGTCGACCTTCGCGTACTGCGTCAGCCTGGCCGGCGCACCCGGTTCATTGGCATGCTCGACGACAGCGATGTCCATCAGATTCTTCTGTCCGCTCTGGTGGAAGCTGTTCAGCCAGGCCAGCTGGAGAATCCGCTCGTCCCTGTTGCCGTTGATGTCCAGGTGATGTTCGAGGATGATCTTGTCCTGCGTGAGCGTGCCGGTCTTGTCCGTGCACAGAACATCCATCGCGCCGAAGTTCTGCACCGAGTTCAGACGCTTGACGACCACCTTGCGCCGCGCCATTGCGACAGCACCTCTCGCCAGATTCGCCGACACGATCATCGGCAGCATCTCGGGTGTCAGTCCGACTGCGACCGCGAGTGCGAACGTCACGGCAGACAGCCAGTCGCCCTTGGTCAGCCCATTGATCAGGAATACCACCGGCACCATCACCATCATGAAGCGGATCAGCAGCCACGAGACGCTGTTGACGCCACGGTCGAAGCTGGTTTCGACGCGCTTGTGACTAACGACGTTTCTTGCCAGCGAACCGAAATACGTATCGGCGCCGGTGGCAATGACGATCGCCGTTGCCGTCCCGCTGACCACGTTGGTGCCCATGAAGCAGATATGGGCGAGATCGAGAAGGTCGGCGCCATTATCGGGGGCGGCATGTGCCGATTTCTCCGCCACCGCGCCGAGTGTGTCGTATTTCTCGACCGGTAATGCCTCGCCGGTCAATGCGGCCTGACTGATGAACAGATCGCGCGACTCGATCAGACGGATGTCGCCAGGGATCATGTCACCGGCCTGAAGGCAGACGATATCGCCGACGACGAGATCACGTATCGCAATCTCCTGTTTCTCCGGAGGCGCGAATGCGCTCGCGCGACGGATCACGGTCGCGGTGGTACGGACCATCGATTTGAGCCGCTCCGCCGCCTTGTTCGACCGGTATTCCTGAACGAAGCGCAGCAGGCTGCTCACGGTCACCATCGTGAGCAGGATGCTGACTCCGGTCCAGCTGCGATCGTCGGGCTCGGCAAAGTACACGTCCGTGAAGAAGGTGATGACGGACAGGCCGAGCAGCACCAGCACGAACGGATTCCTGAAGGCCAGCAGCAGTTGCAGTAGTGCATGAGGCGCCTTGTCATGGGCGACCTCGTTCGGGCCCGCCAGATGGAGTCGTTCCAGCGCGTCAGACATCAGAAGTCCGTTGAGCGAACTGTTGGTCTTCGTGAGCGTGGCGCTGACGGATTCGTTGGCTTCACTCACAACGTGCGACTGCGATCGCCGTTCGCGGTTGGCGGAGCCGGACACAAAACCCTTCTGCGTCGTCCTGGAGGTGTGCGGGTTGTTGATGGATTCGTGTTGCATTGGCTGTACCTGCTGCTATGCACGCGGTGAGGGGTCCGCGGGTTTTGAAAATCGGGAAATAGGTGGATTGAGCGGTCTTGCCCGTCATCACTCAGGCAGATCGCATCCACTACCGCTCTGATATGCGGATGGCGCGACATACGCGGGCTATCTGAACCAGGCGGAACCCATGCGACAGCGCGACAGCGCGCGCACCGTCTCGATACGACGAACACGCGCTGTCGACGCCAGGATCAGAGATGACCTGCTGCTGACCGGAGCAGGGCCCGGATCGCCGCCACGCATCGCTGTGACGGTTTGATGGGCGCTTGCGCTGCGCACGCAGCCGGTGCGGCGTAGTAGTGGTGCGGTTCGCGGACCTGCGGAAGTCGGGATACGAGAAGAGCGAAATACATGTGGTTTCTCCGTTCGGGCCTAAGCCCGACTGATGATTCGAGGTTGCCGGGATACCCGCAGCGCAACGCTCGGACAGTCAGTCAAATGACGGTCGACGCATGCAGGCATCCATCAGGTAAAGAAAGAACGTGAGTGGCGTAAAGGCCATATGTCGCTGTCGGGCATGACGTCTCCTTTCCCATGCGTTGCGCACGGGGCGTGTCTGTTCACGCATCCTCAGGGATCAACCTGCGGGCGCATGTGAACGTGATTCCGAGTGGGCTCGGAAAACGTGCCGTACGGACGAACGCAATCAAGCGTGCCGAAGCGGCGCTGAAATGGAGGGCGCGGGAGTAGTGATACGGAAGTACTACGACGCGCACCGTTTGCCTGCGGGCAGAACGGTGGCTGAATGAGGCTAGCGGATGTTCTGCCTGTCAGGCAATCAAACTGATCGAAAATTGACTACTGCAACTGTCCAAGGCTTGAGCCCCTTTAGTAAAGACCGACGGATTCTAATGGGTGATTAATGAAGACGTCAACTTAAAAGATTAGCTCTGCGGAGTAACTGTGCGACTCGGCCCGCGAACCTCTGTCGGAACGACGGATCAGTGGCGAATCCATCACGCTATTTGCGTGCGGATTCGCGTCTATGCGTGAGGTCTGGACTGCGGACTGGTCCGATTGCAATTTCATCAACATAGCGATTTGGCTTGGAACCAATCGTCGCGCGTCCTGTTTTCGCAAAAATAAGTCTTACGCTTTTTATAACAAATTTAGGAATGTAGATCTTTTTCTAATTAGGTTGATGATCAACAATGAAGTCCGCCGCAAACATCTGTTTATCGATCTAGGAAATGTGGCGCCCATGCCCAGTTGAGTCGCCCTTTCTCTTGAACGGAGACGCCGGCGCTGGCGGCAAACTTGGCATCCGGGATTGCCGCGTTCCCCTCGAATTCAGTCACTAGTCGCCCGCGAAACTCGGCTTCAGGCGTATTGAGTTTGATGCCTTGGGTCGTGATACGCCTCGACGCCATGCGCCGTCACGCAACTGCAGACGACTTCAGAACAGCTGCTTCTGCCCCGACATCAGCGTCGTGAAATCGTCGCGCAGCATGGGCAAAATCGCGTCGGCCACCGGCTGCAATTGCCGCGTCAGATAGTGCTCGTAGTCGATCGCCGAGCGCAGCGTTTCGAGCGGCTCGGGGCCGGCCACCGTGATCACGTAGCTGATCCAGCCGCCGTTCTGATATTGCAGCGGACGTCCCTGCTGGCGATTGAACTCATCGGCCACGCGTGCCGCGCGCACATGCGGCGGCACGTTACGCTCGTAGGCGTCGATCGGTCTGCGCAACTGCTTGCGATAGACGAGCTGATCGTCGAGCCGGCCCGCGAGCGTATCGCGCACATAGTCGCGCACGTAATCCTGATACGGCTGCTGCTTGAAGATGCGCCGATATAGCTCCTGCTGAAACTGCTGCGCAAGCGCCGTCCAATCGGTGCGCACGGTTTCGAGCCCTTTGTAGACCACGTCCTCGCGGCCGTCGGGCAATACCGTAAGACCTGCGTAGCGTTTCTTGCTGCCTTCCTCGGCACCGCGCACCGTCGGCATGAAGAAGCGCCGGTAGTGTCGCTCGAACTGCAATTCCAACGCACTGTCGATACCAAAGCGCGCCTGCAGCTTCTCGCGCCACGCCGCGTTGATATGTTCGACGAGCGCGCGCCCGATGCGCGCGGCGTCCTCCTCGTCGTGCGCGTGCTTGAGCCAGACGAAGGTCGAGTCGGTGTCGCCGTAAATTACTTCGTAGCCTTGCGCCTCGATCAGCTCGCGCGTGGTATGCATGATCTCGTGACCGCGCATCGTGATCGACGACGCGAGCCGCGGATCGAAGAAGCGGCAGCCGGTCGAGCCGAGCACGCCATAGAACGCGTTCATGATGATCTTCAGCGCCTGCGACAGCGGCTTGTTGTGCTCGCGCTTGGCCGCTTCGCGTGCCTGCCATACCTGCGCGACGATCGACGGCAAGCAGTGGCGCGTGCGCGAAAAGCGCGCGCCGAGAAACCCCGGCACCGAGTGCGCGTCCTCGGGATGCAGCATGCCTTCGACGAGGCCGAGCGGGTCGATCAGAAACGTGCGAATGATCGATGGGTACAGGCTCTTGTAGTCGAGCACGAGCACCGAGTCGTAGAGGCCGGGCCGCGAATCCATCACGAAGCCGCCGGGGCTCGCGGCGCCGGCCACGTCGCCGAGATTCGGCGCGACATAGCCCTGCCGATGCATGCGCGGCATGTAAAGATGCGTGAACGCCGCGACCGAGCCGCCACTGCGATCGGCGGGCAGGCCGGTCACGGTCGCGCGTTCGAGCAGGAACGGCAGCAGCTCGGTCTTCGCGAAGATGCGCGTGACGAGCTCGCAGTCCTTCAGGTTGTAGCGCGCGAGCGCGGGCTTGTCTTCGTCGAAGCGGCGCTGGATTTCGTCCATGCGCTGATACGGATTGTCGATCGCCTTGCCTTCCCCGAGCACCGAGCGCGACACATATTCGAGGCTGAACGACGGGAAGCTCCACGTCGCCGAACGCAATGCCTCGATGCCGTCGATGACCCAACGACCCGCCACGCCCGCGAAAAAGTGATTGCGCGTAACGCCGTGTTCGCGCCACTCCATCACCGCGCCGCCGCGGCCGATGCGCAGCGGCACGCGATATTGCTCGGCATGCTGTTGCAGTACCTTCAGATCGAACTGCACGAGATTCCAGCCGATGATCGCATCGGGATCGTGCCGCTCCATCCACTCGATGAGCTTTTCGAGCAGTTGTGCGCGGGTTTCGCAGTATTCGAGCTTGAAGTCGAGGGCGTCGGTGTCGGTGACGTTGTTGCCATTCGGCGGCCCGAGCATATACACCTGCCGCTCGCCGCAGCCTTCGAGCGCGATCGAATACAGCTCGGCATGTGCGCTCGTTTCGATGTCGAGCGACACGAGCTTCAACGGCGGGCGATATTCGTTGGCCGGCTTGAGTTCGCCATCGAGCCACGGGCCGTCGAGCCCCTTGCCCTGGTGCCGCGGCTCGCCGCTGAACCACACCGGCGCGGTGATGAAGCGCTCCATCATGTAGCGCTCGGGCGGCTGGATATCGGCTTCGTAGACATCGACTCCGCCTTCTCTGAGGCGCTTCTCGAAGCCCTTCAATTGCCGGTATTGCGCACAGTAAAGCCCGCTGACCGGCCGATGCTGAAAGTCCTGCAATTCGAGCGGACGCAGATCGAGCGGCGCATCGCGGCGCAGGATCGTTTCGGCGCGCTCGCGCTGTTCGGCGGGAATGAAGGCGACGGACGGCTGAGGGCGCAGACGGATGTGGCGAGGCCCGCTGTCCGTCGCCAGCCAGAACTCGATTTCCGTGCCGGCGGGCGTGTCCCGCCAATGTCGGGTCAAAATGAAACCCTGCTCGAACTCAGTCAAACTTCCACCTTTATAGCGGCGCGATCGCCATGCGCGATTTTACCGCCGCGGGCAGCGACTGTTGAGCGGGCAAGAAAAAGGGCGCTTCGCATCGAAGCGCCCCAACCGGCACGGCTTTATCTCTTCAAATCCGGCTCAGTTCGCTCCCGGTTCGCTCAAGCTTCGAGCGCCAGCGTCGCGAACGTGGCGAGCCAGTGCTCGCCCATGTAGTCGCCGGCCACATGCGGCAGCGCGCTGTGCAGATGACGCTCGGCCGCATCGAACAGCACGGTGCGGCGCACGTCGCCGGCGGGCAGCGCACGCGCGAGCGCCCGCTGGCACCACGCGCGGCTCAGATTGAGGCCGTCCAGATGCGCAATCTTGCCGTCGCTGCGATCCGTCACGGTGACGGGCTCGAACAGCGTCGCCGGCTTTTTCGCGCCGAGGTCCGGCAGGAAGCGCCCGAACCAGTCGGCGAACTGCGCGGGCGGCAACACGCGCCGCATCAACTCGGCTTCCATCAGCGACGGCGACAGGAATTCGTCGCCAGCCGGCTCCCACGCCTGACATGCGACGTCGTCCAGATACCAGCGCTCCGCGGTGCTGACGATCAGCGCCTCGAGCGCTTCGCGCGAGGTTTGCCGCGCGAAATCGAGCGTCAGCGCGAGCGCGAACGCCATGTTGAAGTGCGTGCCGACGCGTAGCGGATAGGTCGCTTTCGGCAGGAATTCCTGGAAGCGCTCGACGAACGCTTCGGTCAGCGGCGCGAACGTCTTCGCCCAGCGCGCGGCTTCCGAAATCTTCAGCGACTGCAGCTGCGCGCCGAGCGCGAGCAGCCACGCCCAGCCATACGGCCGCTCGAAGCCGCGGTTGTGCGGCAGGTCAAGATACGCGAGCTCGCCGGCGACGTTCGCCGCGGTGAAATGCTCGTCGACCACGGCGACGATGCGCGCGGCCTCGGGCAGATCGGGGAAGCGTTCCAGCAGATGCAGGATCAACCAGTAGCCGTGCACGCACGAATGCCAGTCGTAGCTGCCGTAGAAGATCGGATGCAAGGCGCGCGGACCCTGCACGTCCTGCGGCCCCGCGAGCGAGTGCGTGAGCTTGTTCGGGTATTCGCGCGTGAGGTGGGCGAGCGCGACAGTGGCGAATTTCGACGCGGTTTCGCGGGTGAGCTGGGTGGTCATCGGCGGCTCCTCAGAATCGGAATACGAACAGGTACAACAGTATGGTGTTGACGATCAGCAATAGTAAAGCGGTCGGCCATTGCGCCTTGATCACGCCGTTCTGGTCCTTCAGTTCGAGCAGCGCGGCGGGGACGATGTTGAAGTTCGCCGCCATCGGCGTCATCAGCGTGCCGCAGAAACCGGACAGCATGCCGATCGCGCCGAGAATCGCGGGGTTGCCGTTGAACTGATGCACGATCAGCGGCAGGCCGATGCCGGCCGTCATCACCGGAAACGCGGCGAACGCGTTGCCCATGATCATCGTGAAGATGGCCATGCCGAATGTATAAGCCGCGACGACCGCGAACGCGGAGTCGACGGGGATCCACGTTTTCACGAGATCCGACACGACGTGCCCGACGCCCGCGACCGCGAACAGCGCGCCGAGCGCGGCGAGCATCTGCGGCAGGATCGCGGCCCAGCCGACGGTGTCCATGGTGTGGCGGGCGTCCTTCAGCGCATGCACGGGCGAGTCGCGCAGCATGAAAAGCGCCGCGCCGAACGCGACCAGCGTGCCGAGCACGAGCGAAATCAGCGTGACGTTCTTGGTTTCGACGAAGGGCGCGTACTTGAGCGTCAGCGTACCCGTCAGAGTGATGAGCGGAATCAGCAGCGCCGGAATGAACAGCCGGTTGCCGAAGCGCTGCGCGTTCGCTTCGCGGCGCGCGGCGGCCGCTTCGCCGTTGCTGTCGTTGCGGCCTTTGCCGAGCTTGCCGGAGCCCGCGATCAACGCGAGCGCGATAGCGAGGCAGCCGGTCACGAAGTGCGGCAGTTCCGCGCCGAACAGAAAGGTGACCGCGTAAATGCCCCAGAACAGACCGTTGATGACGCGCCGCGGGTTGGTGCGGTCGAGCAGGTTGAACAGCGCGAACGCGGCGAACATCAGGCCCGCGAGCACATAGAGGGATTCGAGTTTGAACATCATCGCGCCGCGCTCCGTTTGAACGCGCTCATCTGGTGCGACAGATTGCGGTCGAGCAGGATCAGGCGGATCGCATGAATGACGAGCGCGGCGACCGCGGTCGGAATCGCCCATACGGAGACCTGCAACGGCTCGACCACGACGCCGTTCTGTTCGAGAAAGCCCTTGATCAGCAGGATCGACTGGATCGCGATGAAGATGTCCTCGCCGAAGAACACGGCGATGTTGTCGACGGCCGATGCGTTCGCGCGAATCTGCTGGCGCACCGCATCGGGCAGGTCGCCGTGACGGTTCGCGGCAGCCGCTTCGGCCATCGGCGCGATCAGCGGCCGTACCATCTGCGCGTGGCCGCCGAGCGACGTGAGGCCGAGCGCGGCGGTGATCTGGCGAATCACGAAGTAGAGCATCAGCACGCGGCCGGTGGTGGCCGCCTGCAGGCGCGAGATCAGATGCCGCGCCTGTTCCTTCAGACCGTTGCGTTCGAGCAGCGCGATCACCGGCAGCGTGAGCCAGATCAGGCCCATGTAGCGGTTATCCGCGAATGCCTTGCCGAACGCGCTGACGATCTCCACCGTCTGCAAGCCGCCGGCTATACCGGTCGCGACACCCGCGATGGTCACCACCAGCAGCGCGTTGAAGCGCAATGCGAAGCCGAGCACCACGATCGGCACGCCAATCAAAACCCCCATCCGGATCTCCTAGTTTCGTTCTCGCGACGCCCCCGTTTGCGCTGACTGCGTCACGACGCAGCCACGCAGGGCGACGAAATCTAACACGAGAATTTATCGATAAATAGTCGAGAAAATCTATTCATCGGGTAAACGCCGAGAACAGGGCAGCGCGTGGCGGAAGCGGTCAGCCGGTGGTCATTCCCTCCGACGTCAACTGCCGCAACTGCTCCAGCAGCTTGACCGCCGGACTCGGCAGGATCCCCTGGCGCCGCCGGAACGCGGTCAGCGTGCGCCGCCCGACCACGCCCGGAATGCCGAGCGTATCGAACACGCCGGCCTTGCTTTCGGTCACGTACATCGTCGACGCCATCCAGCTCAGAAAGCCGGAACGCGCGACCAGACTCTTCAGCGCCGTGACCGAGCGCGTTTCGACGACGACGTTCGGCAGCCCCAGCCCGCGCTCGGCAAACACGCCCTGCATGTGCTCGAACGGGCCGGTGCCGCGCGGCGGAATCGCCCAGCGCTCGCCCAGCGTGTCGGCGAGCGTGAGCTCGGGCTTGCGCCGCAGCGGATGATCGAGCGCGGCGACCACGTAGCTCGCGTCTTCCCAGCGGCAATCGGCGATCGCGGTGATCTCGTCGGTATCGGGCACGGCCATGCTGAGCGCGAGGTCGATCTCGCGTTTGACGAGCGCATCGGCGAGCCGGTCCCACACGCCCTCGATGATTTCCACGCGCAGGTTCGGCCACTTCGTCAACACGCCGCTGACCGCGAGCGGCAGCACGAGACTCGCGATGCTGCCCACCGCGCCGACGCGGATCGTGCCGCGCGCGAGCCCGCGCATGGCGTCGATTTCCTCGCGCGCCTGTTCGGCTTCGCGTTGCAGCAGGATCGCGTGCGGCAGCAGCGCCTCGCCGACCGCGGTCAGATGCATGCCGCGCGAATGCCGCTCGAACAGCGGCGCGCCGACCTGTTCCTCGAGACGTCGGACGGTCCGGCTCAGCGCCGGCTGTGTGATGTGCAGCGCTTCGGCGGCACGCCCGAGGCTGCCGCTCTCGACGATCACCGCGAACGCCTGCAGTTGTTGAAGGTTGTAAGTCATGCCAAAAGGTAATGCCTTTTGGCGAATTAGGCAATTTTCGGTTACCAGGGCGGCCGTGATAATGGCCTTTCGATTTTTCGCGCTCACCAGACAGGAGGCCTCGCATGACAGGCAGCGCGCCGCAACAGAATCACGCACCGGCACAGGATCAGGGCACGCAATGGACCGTGCGCGACGCGGTCATCGACTTCGCGCGCCGCGTCGGCATGACGTCGATCTTCGCGAACCCAGGCTCGACCGAGCTGCCGATGTTCCGCGATTTCCCCGCGGATTTCCGCTACGTGCTCGGTCTTCAGGAAGCGGTCGTGGTCGGCATGGCCGACGGCTACGCGCAGGCCACCGGGAACGCGGCGCTCGTGAACCTGCATTCGGCGGCGGGCGTCGGCAACGCGATGGGCAATATCTTCACGGCGTTTCGCAACCGCACGCCGCTCGTCGTCACCGCGGGTCAGCAGGCCCGCTCGATCCTGCCGTTCGATCCGTTCCTCGCCGCGACCCAGGCCACCGAATTGCCGAAGCCCTACGTGAAGTGGAGCATCGAGCCGGCTCGCGCAGAGGACGTGCCGCTCGCGATCGCGCGTGCCTACGCGATTGCGATGCAGGAGCCGCGTGGCCCGGTGTTCGTGTCGATTCCCGCCGACGACTGGGATCAGCCGGCCGAGCGGGTCGCGGATCGTGAGGTCGCGCACATCATGCGTCCCGATCCGGCGATGCTCGACCGGATCGGCGCGGTGCTCGATGCTTGCGAGCGGCCGGCGTTCGTGGTCGGCGGCGCGGTCGATCGCGCGGATGCGGCGGCGGAAGTCGTGCGGCTCGCGGAGCGGCATGCCGCGCGCGTCTACGTCGCGCCGATGACCGGACGGTGCAGCTTCCCCGAAACGCACCGGTTGTTCGCGGGCTTTTTGCCGGCGATGCGCGAGCGCATCGTCGAATTGCTCGGCGCGCACGACGCGATCTTCGCGATCGGCGCGCCCGCGTTCACGTATCACGTCGAAGGCAGCGGTCCGCATGTGCCGCCGGGCGCGCGGCTGTGTCAGTTGATCGACGATCCGGGAGTCGCCGCATGGACGCCGCAGGGCATCGCCGCGGTCGGCAACGTGCGGCTCGGCGTGCAGGATCTGCTCGCGCGCGCCGCGCCCAAAGCGCGCGAGTTGCCCGCGCCGCGAGCAGTGGCGCCGCGTGCGCTGCCGCCCGCGCAGGGCGAGCGGATGTCGGTCGCGTTCGCGTTGCAGACCCTCGCCGAAGTGCGCGATCCCGCTGGCATCGTCGTCGAGGAAGCGCCGAGCTCGCGGCCCGTCATGCAGACCTATCTGCCGATCGCGCGCCCCGGCACTTTCATGACGATGGATAGCGGCGGCCTCGGCTACGGCATGCCTGCGGCGGTCGGTGTTGCACTTGCGCGGCCGGGCGAGCGCGTGATCGCGCTGATCGGCGACGGTTCGAGCATGTACTCGATCCAGGCGATCTGGAGCGCGGTGCAGATGCGGCTGCCGATCACCTTCGTGATCCTGAACAACACGCGCTACGCGGCGTTGCAGGATTTCGCGCCGGTGTTCGGCTTCGCGCCGGACGAGACGGTGCAGGGCACGGACCTGCCGGGGCTCGACTTCGTGACGATCGCGGCGGGCATGGGTTGCCCGGGCGCGCGCGTCAGCGAGGCGGCTGAACTTGCCGACGTGTTGCGTCGCGCGTTGTCCGCGGATGACGTCAAAAGCGGTCCCACGCTCGTCGAAGCGATCGTCGCTTAACGCGCATTTCCCATCTGGAGTGGAGAGAGACAAACGATGAAAAACGTATCGATGCTGATTGCCGGTGAACAGGTACAAGCGCGCAACGGCGCGACCTTCGAGCGCCGCAACCCGCTCGACGGCGAAGTCGCCACGCGCGCGCCGGCCGCGACCGTCGAAGATGCCGTCGCCGCTGTCGATGCCGCCGCCGCAGCCTTTCCGGTGTGGTCCGCACTTGGACCGAGCGAGCGCCGCGCGCTGCTGACGAAGGCCGCGCACGCGCTCGAAGCGAAGGCCGATGCCTTCGCCGCCGCCATGGCCGCCGAGACCGGCGCGTCGGGGATTTGGGCCGGCTTCAACGTACATCTCGCGGCGGCCGGGCTGATCGAAGCGGCCGCGCTGACCACACAGATCGCCGGCGAACTGATTCCGTCCGACGTGCCCGGCAGTCTCGCGATGGGCGTGCGCCAGCCCGCGGGCGTCGTACTCGGCATCGCGCCGTGGAACGCGCCGGTGATTCTCGCGGTGCGCGCGATCGCGCTGCCGCTCGCGTGCGGCAACACGGTCGTGCTGAAGGGCTCGGAGATCTGTCCGGCAACGCACGGCCTGATCATCGAGGCGATGCAGGAGGCGGGTCTGCCGCGCGGCACCGTGAACTTCGTGACCAATGCGCCGGCCGACGCTGCGCGCATCGTCGACGCGATGATCGAACATCCGGCCGTGCGTCGCGTGAACTTCACGGGCTCGACGCGCGTGGGTCGCCTGATCGCCGAAACCTGCGCGCGCAATCTGAAGCCCTCCGTGCTCGAACTCGGCGGCAAGGCACCGCTCGTCGTGCTCGACGACGCCGATATCGGCGCCGCCGTCGATGCGGCCGTGTTCGGCGCATTCGCGAATTCCGGGCAGATCTGCATGTCGACCGAGCGGATCATCGTCGACGACAGCGTCGCCGATGCGTTCGTCGAGCGGCTAGCCGCGCGTGCGCGCGCGTTGCCGCTCGGCGATCCGCGCAAGGGGCCGGTCGTGCTCGGCTCGGTGGTCGACATGAGCACCGTCGAGCGCTGCAACGCGCTGATCGACGACGCGCTGGCCAAAGGCGCGACGCTCGTCTGCGGCGGCAGGAGCGAAACCACGCTGATGCCCGCGACGCTGCTCGATCGCGTGACGCCGGACATGCGCATCTATCACGACGAATCGTTCGGGCCGGTCAAGCCGATCGTGCGCGTGCGCGGCGAGGAAGCCGCGATCGCCTGCGCGAACGACAACGAGTACGGGTTGTCGGCGGCGGTGTTCAGCCGCGACACGGCGCGCGCGCTGAACGTCGCGAAGCGCATCGAGTCGGGCATTTGCCACGTGAACGGCCCGACCGTGCACGACGAAGCGCAGATGCCGTTCGGCGGCGTGAAGGCGAGCGGCTTCGGCCGCTTCGGCGGCAAGGCGGGGATCGCGGAGTTCACCGATCTGCGCTGGGTCACGCTGCAAACGACCCCGCGTCACTATCCGTTCTGACGAGGACGATCTCGATGCTCGAGCCTTTGGACATCGCGATTCTCGGCGCGGGCGCGATGGGTTCGCTGTTCGGTGGACTGCTCGCCGAAGCGGGTCATCGCGTCACGCTGGTCGATATCGACGACGCGCATCTCGGCGCGATTCGCAGCGAAGGGCTGCGCGTCACTACGGACGCTGGTTCGCGCGTGATCGGCGATCTGTGCGTATGCCGTCCGGACGAGGCCGAGACGGCGCCCGAGCTGCTGATCGTTTTCACAAAGACGCAGCACACTGATGCGGCGCTTGCGTCGGCGCAGGCGCTGCTCGGTTCGCGCACGGCGGTGCTGTCGTTGCAGAACGGGCTTGGCAACGTCGAGCGGATTGCGCGGTATGTACCGCGCGAACGCGTGATGGTCGGCATGACGACGTGGCCCGCGGACAAGTCGGCGCCCGCGCAGGTCAGCTCACACGGTGCCGGAGAAATCCGCCTGATGAGCGCGGACGGCGACATGCATGAGCACGTGCGGCGCGCGGCCGAGGCGCTGAACTCCGCCGGCCTGAACTGCATCGCCGATCCGCATGTGTGGTCGGCGATCTGGCAGAAGGTTGCGTTCAACGCCGCGTTGAACAGCCTGTGCGCGCTCACGCAATGCACGGTCGGTGAACTGTCGAACGTGCCGGACGGCGAGGCGCTGACGCTGAAGATCGTCGCCGAGGTTGCGGCGGTCGCGCGCGCAAGCGGGATCGCGTTCGACGAAGCGCATGTCGTCGATACCGTGCGGCATGCGCTCGCGCATCATCGCGCGCATCGGCCGTCGATGCTGCAGGACGTGCTCGCGGGCCGGCAGACCGAAATCGAGGCGATCAACGGCGCGGTCGTCGCGGCGGCGCGCGCGGCGGGTGTTGCCGTGCCTTGCACCGAGTGTCTGCTGCAACTCGTGCGGCTCGTCGATGCGCGCGGTTCGCACTGACGCTTGACGGACCACGTCCAGCGCGAATCGTGCTGGCCATACTGACGACAACAAAAATCGCGCGTGCAGCGCAAACAACGGAGACATGTTCATGAATTACGTTCCTCCCGCTTCGGCCGCGGCCTCCACCGCGCGCGACGGCGCGGCGCTCGCCGGCATGACGCGTGGCGGCAACTCGGTCGACATCGGTCATGCGCTCGACGACGGCCCCTACACGTTGCTGCAGAAGATCGCGGTGGTGCTCGCGGCGCTGTCGATCGTCGTCGACGGCTTCGACAGCCAGCTGATCGGCTTCGCGATTCCGATGCTGATCAAGGAGTGGGGCATCACGCGCAACGCGTTTGCGCCGGTGGTCGCATCGGGGCTGATCGGCATGGGTATCGGCAGCGCGTTCGCGGGGCTGTTCGCCGATCGCTTCGGCCGCCGCTGGGCCGTGATCGGCAGCGTGTTCGTGTTCGGCCTCGCGACCTGCGCGATCAGTCTCGCGCCGAACGTCGCGGCCATCGCGGCGCTGCGCTTCATCGCGGGGCTCGGCATCGGCGGCGCGCTGCCGACCTCGACGACGCTGACCGCCGAGTTCACGCCCGCGCGTTTTCGCACCTTCGCGGTGACTGCGACCATTCTGTGCGTGCCGCTGGGTGGCATGGTCGCGGGGTTGTTCGCCGGCCAGGTGCTGCCGGTTTATGGCTGGCGCGGTCTGTTCGTGGCGGGTGGTGTGCTGCCGCTGGCGCTCGGCATCGTGCTGCTTGCCGCGCTGCCGGAATCGCCGCGGTTCATGGCGCGCCGTCCGCAGCGCTGGCCCGAACTCGTGAAGCTGCTGCGGCGCATGGCGCGCGACGTGTCGGCCGATGCGACTTTCACCGACGTGCGCGAACAAAGCGCCGAGAGACACGTCGGCTTTACCGCGCTGTTCCGCGATGGCCGTTCGCGCGACACCGTCGCGATCTGGGGCGCGTTCTTCATGTGCCTGCTCGCGGTGTACGCGGCATTCAGCTGGCTGCCGTCGATGCTGACCAGCGAGGGTTTGAGCGTGTCGCTCGCAGGCTACGGCCTGAGCGCGTACAACCTTGGTGGCGTAATCGGCGCGGTGCTGTGCGCGCTCGCGATCGGGCGCTACGGCTCGCGCTGGCCGCTGCTGCTGTGCTGCGTGGGCGGCGTCGCGAGTGCATGGATGCTGCTCGGCGTCAGCGCGACGCAGCATACGGCGTTGATGATCGTCGGCCTCGGCTTGCACGGGCTGTTCGTCAACGCGGTGCAATCGACGATGTACGCGCTGTGCGCCTACGTTTATCCGACCAGCGTGCGGGCAACGGGCACCGCGTCGGCACTCGCGTTCGGGCGCGTCGGCGCGATTCTTAGCGCGTTCGCGGGCGCTGCGGTGATCACGGCCGGCGGCGCATCGGGCTATCTGCTGATGCTCGGTATCGCGATGGCCGTCGTGCTGATCGCACTGGCCGTGGTGCAGCGGCATATTCCGCGTCGAGGCGCCGAGACAGCGCGCTGATCGACGCGACGTCCTTCGCGGTGCGTTCGTATCGCGAAGGACGATTGCGCGTGATCTTCTGATTTTCCCCCTTGCAGTTATCCGTTTCTCGCACATCGCGAGTGGATGGAGCACGTCCGTATGTAGCCGCGTGTGCAAACCGAAAAACCGCTGGGCGTGCGTAGTCTGGTGCGCCCTATAACAACCGGCCGCCTACCCGCTCGTACCGGCAGGCCAACAATAAACAGGAAATCATGGAGACTTCGAAGTTACGGATTGCAGCAGCACTCGTGTTGTCGGGCGCAATGGCGTCCGCGCAGAGCAGCGTGACGCTGTACGGGATCGTCGACACGGGTGTCGAATACGTTTCGCACGCGAACGCGGCAGGCGATAGCCTCGTGCGGATGCCCGGCATCACCGGCGAAATGCCGTCGCGCTGGGGCATGCGCGGCAACGAAGCATTGGGGAGCGGGCTGTCGGCGATCTTCGCGCTCGAAAGCGGATTCAACATGCGCAATGGCACGTTGAATCAGGGCGGCCGGCTGTTCGGACGTCAGGCGTGGGTTGGATTCGATACGCCGTACGGCGCGCTGACGTTCGGCCGCCAATACACGATGACCTTTTGGGCGCTGTCGAGCGCGGACCTGCTCGGCCCGGACATCTACGGCGGCACCGCGTCGTTCGATCAGTATCTGCCGAGCGCGCGTAGCGACAATACGATCGTCTACAAGGGCAGCTATGCGGGTTTCACGTTGGGCGCGACATGGTCGTTCGGCCGCGATTCGACGGGCACCGGCAATTCGCCGGGGCAGGGAACCTGCGCGGGGCCGACAGCCGGCAACGGGCCGACTTGCCGCGAATGGTCCGCGATGCTGCGCTACGACCGCAATGGCTACGGTGTCGCCGCGGCCTACGATCAGCAACACGGCGGCCCGGGCGCGATGGCGAACATGTACGACGGCACGCCGACGTTCGACTTCAGCAATCCGGACGACACCGACGTGCGTATGCAACTGAACGGCTACGGCCACATCGGCAACTTGCGGGTGGGCGGCGGCTGGCTCGGGCGGCGCGTCGACACGGTGTCGCCGGCCACGCCGAACGTGCATTCGGACCAGTACTATCTGAGCGCGTCGTATCCGGTTACGCCGGCGTTCGTCGTCGATGGCGGCGTGTATCACATCGTCAATAGCCGCGACGATGCGCGCGGCACGATCGCCGCATTGCGCACGACGTATCTGCTGTCGAAGCGCACGGCGGTGTATCTGCAGGGCGCATATCTGTGGAATAGCGACAAGGCCGCTTATACGGTCAGTCAGGGCGGCGGCGGGACGACGCCGGCGCCGGGCGCGAGTCAGCTTGGGGTGATGGCGGGGCTGCGGCACAGCTTCTGATCGCCGTGTTGCACGACAGCGCGGCCGCATCGTAGTTGCCGCGCCGTTTCAGCCACACTCCATTCGAGCGTGGCCGAATTGCATTAGTCAAACGCACACGCAGCGCGATCAACCTTGCTGGATATAAGCGGGCAACGCCAGCGCATTCGCGACCGGATCGCCGGCCGCATTGGTCGGCAGATACTGCGTCTGAAACGCGGTGAACATCGCGGCAAAACCATCGGCGCGCTGCACGATCACCGCGCCATCCTGGAACGCGCCGTTTTCGTTGTAATGCGGGCCGCGCGGATTGCCCTGATTCATGTGGGTCTCGTGAAGGCCGTCCTTTTTCGGCAGGAATAGAAAGCCGAACCCGTAGACCACGATGCCCGCTGTCGTCGGTGTCCAGAAATCGCGGTTGTGCAACTGACCGCTGCCGTTGTCGAAAGGCAGGCTTTGCGACGGCTGCGTTTCGTCGATGCTCAGGATCTCGTCGATGATGTCGTTGACGTCGGCGCGATTGCCGTTTTGATCCTCGTAGGGGACCGGCCGCATGCGGTGAATGTCGAGCAGGCTGCTGTCCTGGAAGTAATCGAGCCGCGGAAAACCGCTGGTGTAAAGGCCGAGGTTCAGCGGCTGCAGTTTCGCGGTTAGCGGATCGGCGAAGTTCAGATCGGCGTAGAAGTACACGTCGTCGTTACCGCTTGCGCCCGGTTGCGTCGACGCCGAATTCACGACGATGTTGAATGGCGTGTTGTCGTTGCCGGAAACCGTAATCACATAGTGCGGACTGCCTACATACGAATCTTTGAAAGGCGCCGCGCGCAGCAGGTTTCCCTTGAACATGCAGTATTCGTTCATGACTGAATGACCTTGTCGAAGTTGACGAACGGAAAGCGACTCGCGTCCAAGCATACGGTGCTACTCGTGGATAAACAACCGCTTCTGCTGTCATACGGTTGCAATGTTGATGCGGCTTGGATGAGGCCTTTTCGATCAGACTGGCAGGGTTGGCAACGCGGGTACGCTGGTGTTTTTATCAAAACGTTGTTGCTGTCTCCGAACAAAAAATGCCAACCAGTGAAGCCGACATGCGACGCTGGCGGCAACGCGTACTTCGCCCAGATCAGTGAGCCGTTTCGAACCCGGCCGCCCACCGAGCCCATTCAACCAGCACTTCGGTCACATCGCCCGGCCGCTCCATCGTGCACATGTGACCGCTTCGCTCGATCACGCGAAGCCGCGAGCCACGTATCTGCGCGTGCATCTCCTCGTGGCGCGCCAAGGGACTCCATTGGTCATCGCGGCCGCACACGATCATCGTCGGGCACGCGATGTCGCCAAGCAGCGCCGTCGCATCAGGACGATCGAGCAACGCGCGGATCTGCGCCGCGAATTTGTCCGGCGTGCTTCGGTCGATCATGTTGAGCACCGCCTCGTAGACGGCGCAATCGTGGCGATCGGCGTTGACCATGCCGGGCGCCCACTCATTGCCCATGGCGCGCATGCTCTTTGCGCGCGCGAGTTCGAGCAGTCGTAGCCGCTGCGCGCGCTCGTTTTCGCCGGCCTCGCCGGCGGCGCGCGCGGTGCAGCCGGTGTCGAGCAACGCGAGCCCGGCGACACGTTCCGGTGCTCGCCGGAACACTTCGAGCGCGACCCGTCCTCCCATCGAATGACCCGCGACCAGCAGACGGTCTCCCGATACCGACTCGAGCACGAGTTCGGCCATCGCGCCGAGCGAGTCGCGCATGCCGTAGTCGGGCACGAAGCAGTCGCCGATCGCGCCGAGTGCGCCGCGCTGGTCGGCCCAGACTGCGTCATCGCAGAGCAGGCCGGGGAGCAAAACGATTTGGTGGGTCATTGGTGGGTCCTGTGTCGCGGTAGGCGGATAGAAGAAGCGGCACTCGATACGGCGCCATAGTCGAATGGTAACGGCCCGCATGAAAAACTACGATCGAAACGGGCACGCCGACGCGCGAGCCGGTGATCGCGCTCAATGCAAACCGAAAAGGTGGCGGGTCGTTCGACAAATGACTGCGCGAAGAAAGCGCAACGTAGTCTCGGCGAATAGGTTGCTAACCTCGCGGCAGATGAGCCGCGGGAAAATCGCGCAATTAGCGGATTTTCCCGCGTTCGGCAGGGTATGGAAGGACGGCGCCGAAACGAGCAGCCAGTAAGGCGGGTGAATGTAACGCGAGGCTATAGCATGCCCATCTGCCGCGCGGTCGCATCGATCGCCGCTTTGGCCTTCGAAACGATTTCGTCGATTTCCGGCCGGCTGATCACGAGTGGCGGCGACAGCAGCATCCGGTCGCCGCTCGCGCGCATGATCAGATTGCCGTCGAAGCAGAAGTCGCGGCACAACGTACCGACCTCGCCGCCATTCGCAAAGCGCTTGCGCGGGAGCGGCACCTCGGCGAGTTGCACGGCCGCCACGAGCCCCGCGCCGCTGATCTCGCCGACGATAGGATGAGCCGCGAACGTCTCGCGCAGCTTCTTCTGAAAGTACGGACCGGTATCCGCCTTGACGCGCTCGACGATCTTCTCGTCGCGCAGCAGTTTCAGATTGGCAACCGCGACGGCCGCCGCCACCGGATGCCCGGAGTAGGTGAGGCCGTGATTGAAGTCGCCGTTGTTGATCAGTGCGCGGGCAACGCGATCATGTAAGCCGACGGCGCCCATCGGCACGTAACCGCTCGTCAGTCCTTTCGCGAGCGTGATCAGATCCGGCTCGAAGCCGAAGTGCTGATGCGCGAACCATTCGCCGGTCCGGCCGAAGCCGCCGATCACTTCATCAGCGACCAGAAGTACATCGTACTTGCGGCAAATGCGCTGGATTTCGGGCCAATAAGTGTCGGCCGGAAAGATTACGCCGCCCGCTCCCTGGAAAGGCTCACCGATAAACGCGGCGACATTGTCCGCACCGAGTTCGAGAATCTTCGCTTCGAGTTGCCGCGCGCGAGCCAGAGCGAATGCTTCCGGCGTCTGATCGCTTGCCGCCTCGCCGAAGAAATAGGGCTGGTCGATATGCACGATGTTCTCGACTTTCGACGGCATCTGCTCGTGCATATAACTCATACCGCCTAGCGTGCCCCCAGCGATCGTCGACCCGTGATAAGCATTCTTGCGCGCGATGACGAACTTCTTCGCGCTCTGGCGCTGTGTCGCCCAGTATTGATGGACGATACGCAGCACCGTGTCGTTGCCTTCCGAGCCGCTGTTGCAGTAGAAAAAGTGATTGAATGGCGCGGGCGTCAGTTCCGCGAGCAGGGCCGACAGTTCGATCACCGGCGGATGCGTCGTCTTGAAGAACGTGTTGTAGAACGGCAGTTCCCGCATCTGGCGGAATGCCGCGTCGGCCAGTTCCTGGCGGCCATAGCCGACGTTCACGCACCAGAGTCCCGCCATCCCGTCGATGATCTTGTTGCCTTCCGAGTCCCACAGGTACACGCCCTGCGCCTTGACGATCACGCGAGAACCCGCGCGATTGAGCGAGCCCATATCCGAGAACGGGTGGATATGATGCGCGGCATCGAGCGCGCGGTATTCGGCGGTGCTGCGCGATGGGGTTTGCGATGTCCCCGTGTTTATCGTGCCGCCAGAAGCGGGCGTTTCCTGTTCCGCATCCAGCACGTCTTCATTCTTATAGCTCATACTGCCTCCGTCTTTTCAAAGGTTCTGATTGACCGATTGACCCGCGCCATTTACACATGCAGCAGCAAATGGCGGCGTTCCCACGAACTGATCACGCGGAAGAACGCTTCGTATTCGGTCTCTTTCAGCGCAAGATACGCACGCACGAACTGTTCGCCGAGTACTTCGGCAATCGGCTCGCAGGCACTCATCAACGTCAGGCCTTCTTCCAGATTGCGCGGTAATTGATAGGGCAATGCATAGCCGTCGCTTGCAAGGGGTTCGGTTGCGGCGAGGCGTTGCGTAATGCCGAGATAGCCGGCCGCCAGGGTCGCGGCAATGGCCAGATACGGATTGCAATCGACGCCCGGAATGCGGTTCTCGATGCGGCGCGCGACTGGCGCGGAATGCGGAACCCGGAAGCCGACCGTACGATTGTCGTAACCCCACGCGACATTGATCGGGGCCGCCATGAAGCGCGACAGACGCCGGTACGAGTTGATGTACGGCGCGAAGATCGGCATCAGCGCCGGCGTGTATTTCTGCAAGCCGGCGATATAGCCGGTGAAAAGCGAGGTCGGCTCGCCGTCGGCGGCGGTGAAGAGATTGCGGCCGGTCTCCCTATCGACGAGGCTTTGATGCATGTGCATCGCCGAGCCGGGTTCGCCTTCCATCGGCTTGGCCATGAAGGTCGCGTACATCTTGTGGCGCAACGCCGCTTCGCGCACCGTGCGCTTGAATAGAAACACACTGTCCGCGAGTTTGAGCGGGTCGCCGTGCATGAAGTTGATTTCCATCTGCGCGGCGCCGACTTCGTGTATCAGCGTGTCGACTTCGAGTTCCTGCACGTCGCAGTACTCGTAGATGTCTTCGAACAGCGGGTCGAATTCGTTGACCGCTTCGATCGAATACGCCTGGCGGCCGGTTTCGGCGCGACCCGTCCGCCCGACCGGCGGTTGCAACGGCAGGTCGGGGTCGCGGTTCATATCGACCAGATAGAACTCGAGCTCCGGCGCGATCACCGGTTTCCAGCCGCGCGCCTTGTAGAGATCGAGTACGCGGCGCAACACGCAGCGCGGCGAGATCGCGACCGGTGTGCCGTCGAAATGAACGCAATCGTGGATTACCTGCGCGGTCGGGTCGACCGCCCACGGAATCATCCGGATCGTGCTCGCGTCGGGTACGCACACCATGTCGGGATCGGTGACGCCGGTCAACGAATCGCTTTGCGGATAGTCGCCGGTCACGGTCTGAATCATCACCGCCTGCGGCAGACGCATCGATTCTCCCGATTCGAACTTGCTGCGCGGAATGATCTTGCCGCGCGCGATGCCTGCCATGTCCGGAATGATTGCTTCGATTTCGGTGACGTGATGCTTTTTCAGAAATTCGTCGATGTCATGCATGATTGTTCTCTCTGTCTTGATCCGCGATCCGGGTCATTCGTGCGGGGTTGCAATGGAGTCGGCGCTACTGCTTCGCGCGCTCATGCGTTGGCGACATGCGCGTTCGCGACATGCGTCGCCGAACGCGGCAAATATCCCGGTCGATAACGCGTCGTCCGCATATTTCCATTCCGGGTGCCATTGCACGCCGAGCGCGAATGCGGGAGCGGTGCTGACGCCGATCGCTTCGATCAGGCCGTCCGCCGCAATCGCTTCGACCGTGAGGCCTGTGCCCAGTCGCGCGATGCCCTGACCGTGCAATGAATTCACGCGTGCTTCAAGGGCGCCGCCTGCGAGGCGCTGCAGCATGCCGCCGCGTGTCAGCGCGATCGTGTGTGATGCGGCGTATTGCACGTCGAGCGTGTCGTCCTTGTTCTCGCGATGGTCGTTCAGTCCGCTGACCTCATGAACGCTTTGGTGCAAGCTTCCGCCGAATGCGACGTTCATTTCCTGCAAGCCGCGACAGATGGCGAGAACCGGTACGCCCGCCGCCACTGCCGCGCGGATCAGCGGCAACGTAGTGGCATCGCGCGCGGGGTCGTGCAATGCGCTGGGCGCGCTCGCAGCGCCGTGAGTGCCGCCATAGCGGCGCGGCTCGACGTTCGAATAGCTGCCGGTAAATAGCAAGCCGTCGACGGCGACAAGCACATCGTCGATGCATTGACGTTCGCCGAACGCCGGCAACAGCAGCGCGAGCGCGTGCGAGCCCTCGACGATCGCGGCGATGTACTTTTCACCGACCACGTGCGATGGATGAGCGCCGAGCATCGTTCTATCGGCGGTGATTCCTACTATTGGTTTGTTTCGCATAAAGAATAGGCGTGTCGATCCCACGCCGCGCATCAGGTGAGCGGCGTTCAACAGCGCGTGCGGCAATAAGAGAAAACGCGAAGGCGAGTTAATGCCAAAGCGAATCCGCGCAATAACGCGCAGCGCTAATCAGATTGGAAGCGGTTCGATTGAATCCGTCGCGATGCGCGGCAAACGGTCAGCGCCGCGCGGACGCAAACAGACAGCTCGCGGAAAACGCGCGCAAACGGACGAATCGAGCAGCGAAAAGAGATGCGGGAAGAGAGGCGCTACGGCAGCAGCGAAGCGACTTCGTCTGTGCGCACTGCGATGAATGCGCGTGCGGAGAGGACATTGCGGCGTCGAACGGAGCGACGCGACAGGACTGTGATGACGGACAGAAAGCGGCGAAACGCAAGGCTGCCGTTGCTGCCGTCGGCGCTGGCGCCGTCAGCGCAGATACAACGCGCCTGACTGCGATTCCAATTCACCAAAGGGCCTCGGACTCTCACGATGACACTCGAAGGGCGTAGTTGAGGGGATTGAACGGCCTGTTTCGAATCCACAGCGGACATTGAAAAAACAGGACACGGGTTGATCGGGAAGAAGCGGTGCTAAACCGTAGTAGCTCAATTTGCAGCACCGACCACGCGATTACCCAATAGCTAGGATATACGAGCTAAAAATGCCGTCAATTTATTTTTGTTTTTTGGCAAAACGGCATCGAGCGTGATGCCGTCTGTTTTATCTACCGTTCGTTCACTTCGCGAGACGCGCGCGCACCGTGTATTCGCCTTCGTTACCCTTGTCTTCGAGCATGTGCGCCATCGCGGTGTTGAAGTCGGGCGGCAATGGCTCGACCGGATAGCCGCGCTTTTCCCATGCATCGAGACCACCCTTCAGCGCACGCACATGATGAATGTTCTTGCGATGCAATTGCCTGACGATGCGCTTCGCGGTCGCTTCGTTGGGACACACGCAATAGACGACGATCGGCCGCTTCAGATACTCCGGATGAATCGGATCGGGTGACTCGAGATCGAGCGGGCGCGCGCCGGCAATGCGGTGCGATTCCTGTTCGCGCACGGTGCTCGGCCGCGCGTCGAGAATCAGCGGCGGTTCGTTCGACTTCATCATCGCGTCGAGCTGATCGGGCGAAATGCGCGTATGCGCGAGCCAGCGGCGAAACTGCAAACGGCGCAGCCAGCGATACAGCAGAAACGCCGCGAAGATCACCGCGAACGTATCGAAGATGGTGCCGCCGTTGTGCCGCACGAGCAGCATCAGTTGCACGATCTGGTCGTGCAGGGCGCCGCCGCCGATCACCCAGACGCTCGCCCACAGCGTGGCCCCGACCACGTCCCACCACAGAAACACGCCGACGCCGATCGCGGTCGTGCCAAGCAGCGGCGCGGAAATCAGGCCGAGACCGGGCAGGAACTTCGCGACCGTCAGAATCGGCGCGCCGTATCGCTCATAGGTATTGCGCGCGACGCGCACCGTGGTGTCCAGCGACAGAGAAAAGCGCACGAGGTAATTGAGCAGACGGCGGCCGTACGCGCGTCCGGTGAAAAACCACAGCGAATCGGCGATCAGTGTCGCACCGACCGCCGCGCAGATCACGTTGACGTACGAGGCTTCTCCCACCGCGGCCATCGTTCCCGCGAGAACCAGCATCGGCGCGGCCGGAATCGGCATGCCGAGCTGCGTGACGAGCACGCTCATGAAGACCGCCCACACGCCGGCGGACGGTGGAATAGCGACCGGGAAATGCCACACAACCGCGCTCCTGATAAGGCAATAAAAGAAAAAAGAATCGTCCGCGCCCGAGGCCGTTGCATGCCACGAGCGACGCGAACGGCCGTGCGGGGGCACGCGCGCGCGTCGACGCGAAAGACGGATTTAAGCACAGCTGGCGAGTCGGCGTTGTGAAACAACGCCGACGAAGTCGCGCGCGACCGGCGGATCGGCGCGGGGAACGGCGCGGCGCGACCTGCATGCGCCGCGCGGCAAGCGGATCAAACCGGACTGAGTCGCATCAATTGCGTCGCTTCAGGCGAGGCGCTCCGAAACGACGCGTTTCGCCTCACGCATCCTCGGACGGATCGTAGGGCACCACGCGCTCATGCTCGTCCGCATGATTGCGCGCGACGATCGCGCGCGCCGCGGTGTTTGCATCGAGATTGAACGGCTGATGGGGGACGCCCGGCGGAATGAACAGGAAGTCGCCCGGCTCGGTAATGACCGACTCGCGCAATCCCGGGCCATAGCGGGTCTCGATCTTGCCTTCGAGCATATAGATCGCGGTCTCGTAGTCGGCATGATAGTGCGGCTCCGCATGGCCGCCGGGCGGGACCACGACCATGTACATCGACAGGCCGGTAGTGCCCGCGGTGCCCGCCGAAATGCCGACGAAATAGGGCAGCCGCTGCATCGTCGCCATTTCCCGTTCCGGGCGCACCTTGATCACCGGGGCCCGCGCATCGTGCGTCACGTTTGACATGGTCGCTCCTTTCGTCACCGCCGTGCCGGGCGGCTTCACGCATGCCGAACTGAAAGTCTAGACGATGCGGGCGGCAATATCGGACGTGATCGAGCGGACGTGGTGAAGCGCGGGCGGCCGTGAAAACGCGTTGCTACAATGGCCGGCATCCCCGACAGAGATCACGGAGACAGCGCATGGCCACGCTTCAGCCCATCAGCCGCTACCCGGTCCCCGAGCCGAGCGAGTGGCCCGCAGACATCAGCGCCCGCATTCTCGAAGTGCAGGAGAAATCGGGCTTCGTGCCGAACGTGTTTCTGACGCTCGCGCATCGGCCCGACGAATTCCGCGCGTTCTTCGCTTATCACGACGCGTTGATGCTGAAAGAGGGCGGTCTCACGAAAGGCGAGCGCGAGATGATCGTGGTCGCGACGAGCGCGCTCAACGATTGTCTTTACTGCGTGGTCGCGCACGGCGCGATTCTGCGCATCTACGAAAAAGCGCCGCTGCTCGCCGATCAGGTCGCGGTCAATCATCGCAAGGCCGACATCACCGAACGTCAGAAGGCGATGCTCGATTTCGCGCTGAAGGTGTGCCGCGCGTCGGGCACGGTCGACGAAGCGGACTTCCAGACGCTGCGCGGCCACGGCTTTACCGATGCAGACATCTGGGACATCGCGGCAATTACCGCGTTTTTCGGGTTGTCGAACCGGATGGCGAACGTGATTTCGATGCGTCCGAACGACGAGTTCTATCTGATGGGGCGGGTGCCGAAAGCCGCGGCGGATGCGCCGAAGAAGTAGCCGCAACTCGAATTGCTTCAGCATCCGTGAACCAGCTGGATCACGCCTGCGCGGGGCGCGATGAACGCCGCGCGGGCGTCGTCACTGCTGTGTCGTCGATCGGAAAATGCAGCAGTGCCGCGAGCAATCCCGCCGCGACCGTCGCTGCCCATAGCGGCGAGTACGAGCCCGTCAGATCGAACACGAGGCCACCGAGCCACGCGCCGAGAAACGAGCCGATCTGATGGGTCAGAAAGCACACGCCGAACAGGCTGCCGAGGTGACGCGTGCCGAACACCTTGGCGACGAGCCCGCTCGTCAACGGTACGGTGCCGAGCCACGTGAGGCCCATCACCGCCGCGAAGATCACCACGGACACGGTGCTTTTCGGCAGCGCGAAGAACGCGGCGATCGTCGCGCTGCGGATCAGATAAAGCCAGCCGAGCACATGATGCTGGCGGAACCGGCCGCCGAGCCAACCGCATGCCCAACTGCCCGCCATATTGAACAGGCCGATCAGCGCCAGCGCGGTGGCGCCCAGCCCGATCGGCATATGACACAGCGTCAGATACTCGGGCAGATGCGTCGCGATGAACGCGAGCTGGAAACCGCAAGTGAAGAAGCCGAGCGTCAGCAGACGGTAGCCGCGATGGCGCGTCGCTTGTGACAGAACTTCGCGCAGCGGCGCTGGGGGCGCGTCCTCGAAGCGGGCTTGAGCCGTCGCTTGTATCTGCGCGCGCCGGTCGAGCACGATGCCGAGCGGCGCGACCAGCAGCATCACGAAAGCGAGCACGAATAGCGAGGTCGCGATGCCAGCATGCAGACGGATGCCTTGCACGAGCGGCACAATAAGCACCTGTCCGGCGGAGCCGCCGGCGCTGACGAGCCCCATCGCGACGCTGCGCTGCTCCGGCGACGCAATGCGGCCGACCGCCGGCAACACCACGCCGAACGTCGTGCAACTGACGCCGACGCCAACCAGCAGCCCCATGCCGATCACGAGCAGTGCGCCGCTCGGCGCGACCGCCGACAGCGCGAGCCCGGCCGCGAAGGTCGAAGCGCCGAACGCGACGACCGGCGCCGAGCCATAGCGATCCGCAGCCGCGCCAGCGAACGGCTGTGCGAAGCCCCACACGAGGTTGTGCAGCGCGATCGCGAAGGCGATCAGCGTGACCGGCAGGCCGCGGTCGAACGAGAACGGGCCGATCAACAGGCCGAAGGTCTGGCGAATGCCCATCGCGGCGCTCAGGATCAGTGCACCGGCGACGATGACGAGCGTCGTGGTGGTGGTCGTCGCGGGAGCGAGGACGGAGGTGGGTTGCTTGCTGTGAGTGGTCGACATGGCGGCTTCTCCTTCGCCACCATCGTCGCAGCCGGCCGCCTGGCCGGCAAAGGAAAAGATTTCGACGACAGGTGAGCGTGGCTCACCTGTGTGCTTCTATGCCGCCGTCCGCGGGCGCGTTGGCATGCGCGTCGAAACGCTCCGCCTCATCGACCAGCCAGCGCTTGAAGTCGGCGAGCTCGGGGCGCCGGATCGCGCTGTCCGCATTCTCCGCGCTGACCAGCCAGTAGGCGGTGGTCGACGCGACGGTGTGCGCGCAAGCCTCGACCAGCGCGCCGCTCGCCAGATCGCCGTCGACCAGCGGCTTGCGGCCGAGCGCGACGCCGAGGCCCATGCTGGCCGCTTCGAAGGCGAGCTGGATCGTGTCGACGTGCAAGCCGCCGCCCGGCTCGCTGGCGTCGTCACCGGTTGCATCGAGCCACGCCTGCCAGTCTTCACTGGCGGCGTTCACGTGAATCAGGGTCGCGCGTCGCAGGCTCGGGACGCCGCGCTCGTCGCGCAGCGTTGCCAGGTAGGCGGGGCTGCACACCGGCACGAAGCGCTCGCCGAACAGGCGTGTCCATGCGGTGCCCGCGACCGGCGCGTGGCTCATGCGAATCGCGAAATCGAAGCCGTCGACCGGAAAGCCTACCTGCCGATGCGACGTGTCCACGCTCACGTTGACATTCGGCCAGCGCGAGCGAAAGCCGGCGAGGCGCGGCAGCAGCCAGCGCGACGCGAAGGTCGGCGCGCAGCTGAGCGCGATGGTCCGATCCGCGCGATGATTGGGAAGACGCTGCGTGCCGATCGCGATCAGCGAAAACGCCTCGGACACGTACGACAGATAATCCGCGCCAATCGCCGTCAGCGAGATGCCGCGCGGCTCGCGCACGAACAGTTCGACGCCGAGCGCTTCCTCGAGTCCGACGATGCCGTGACTGATCGCGCTCGGCGTGACGTTCAGCTCGGCGGCGGCGAGCTTGAAACTTTGATGCCTGCCGGCCGCTTCGAAAAAACGAAGCGCGGGCAGAGGTGGCAGACGAAGCGGCATGTGCGTTCCCCAAGGCGGCCGCGTCGTGCGTGGCGCGCGTGCCGCGTGGTGGTGGCGGGTGTGATGGGCGTCCTATCTGGCGCAAGCATACCTTGCGGTGGCGTATGCCGAGTGCGTTGGCAGACCGTCGGCAAGACCACCCGCAAGACCGCCGACGAGATCGCCCTAAAAATCGCCGCCGAAAAAATCATCGCCAAAGCCTGTCGATTTTCCGTGGCCTCAGCCGTCGTCGTTGTAGAGAGGGCGGCAAGCGCAAGCGAGCGCCCGTCTTCCACCCGTTTTTCTGACGATTTCTCACAAGGAGATGACCGATGAACGACGCAAACACCTCGATGCATACGCTGAAACCGGCCCGCGAACTGGCCGACCTGCCGCAACGCTTTCCCGGCGAGAGCCCCGAATATCGACGCGCGCGCAACGCGTTGCTTGCCGAGGAGATCGAGTTGCGCCGCCAGATCGAGCGGGTCGCCGCGCAGCGTCGCGGGCTGCCGGCGGGCGGCATCGTGCCGGAGGATTACCGTTTCGACGGCGAAGCGGGCCCGGTCACGCTATCGCAGATGTTCGGCCCGCACGACACGCTCGTGACCTACAACTGGATGTTCGGCCCGCAACGCGCGGGGCCGTGCCCGATGTGCACGTCGCTACTGAGCGCGTGGGACGGCGAAACGCCCGATATCCTGCAGCGCGTCGCGTTCGCGGTGATCGGCCGCTCGCCGATCGACAAGCTGGTCGCGTTCAAGCAGGAGCGCGGCTGGCGGTATTTGCGGCTCTATTCGTCGGCCGGCAACACGTTCAATCGCGATTACGCGGCCGAAGATCCCGCCGGCGACGACGTTCCCGCGATCAACGTATTCACGCGCAGCGGCGGCGTCGTGCGGCACTTCTGGGCCGAAGAGATGGGGCCGTCGACGTCGGACCCCGGTCAGGATCCGCGCGGCGCGCCCGATCCGATGCCGCTCTGGACGATCCTCGACATGACACCGGGCGGCCGCGGCACCGACTGGTATCCGAAGCTCGCGTACTGAGCGGTGCCGCCCTCGCGCGCTACGAATGCGTCTCCGCCGCGTGGCTCTGCGCGAGCGCCGTCCACAGAAACGTGCCGACCGCGCTCGCCCGCATCGGCAGGCTGAACAGGTAGCCTTGCACCGCGCGCGCGCCGAGCGCCTTCACGACCTGGGCCTGCAACGGCGTTTCGAGTCCTTCCACCACGCATTCGAGCCCAAGGTTGCGGCACAGGTCGATCACCGATTTGATGATCTTCTTCGATGCGCTGTTGGTATCGACGTCGGTCACGAAGCTGCGGTCGATCTTGATCGCGTCGAAGGGCAGCCGATGCACGTAGCTGAGGCTCGAATAGCCGGTGCCGAAATCGTCGAGCGACAGCCGGCAGCCGGCCTGCTTGAGCATCGTCATCGCGCTGCGCGCCTGTTCGAAATCGCGCGTCAACGCGGTTTCGGTGATTTCGAACGTCACACGATGCGGCGACACTCCGCTCGCCGCGACGATGTCGATCAGGCGGCGCGCGCGCGCCGACGTCGAGATATCGATCGCGGACAGGTTGAACGACAGATACAGGTCCGCCGGCCACTGCGCGACTTCGGCGAGCGCCTGGCGCAGCAGCACGTCGGTGATGCCGAGGATCAGCTCGCTGCGCTCTGCAATCCGAATGAATTCCTCCGGCCTGACCATGCCGAGCCGCGCGTTGTGCCATCGCCCGAGCGCTTCGAGTCCGATCGGCCGGCGCGTGAGCAGATCGTAGATCGGCTGGAACTCGAGGAACAGCTCGGCATCCAGGTCCGCATGGCGCAGCTCCTGCGTGACGAGGCTCAGGCGTCGCATCCGCGTTTCGTGTTCGGTCGAGAAAATCACCGGCATGCCGCGGCGGTTTTCCTTGCCGACGTATAGCGCGGCATCGGCGCGTTCGAACACTTGCGCGACTGTCGAGCCCGCTTCGGGAAACGCGGCCCAGCCGATCGTGCCGGATAGCTCCGCGACATTGCCGGCGACCAGATACGGCTGACTGAGCGCGTCGCAGATTCGCTGCCCCAACTCGACCAGCGCTTCGTTCGACAGCTTGTGGCGCACCAGCACGCCGAATTCATCGCCGCCCAGGCGCGCGAACATCAGGCCCGTTTCGCCGATCGACAGCAGCCGCGCGCCGACTTCCTGCAGCGCGAGATCGCCGCTCGCGTGCCCGTAGATGTCGTTGACCTGCTTGAAGCCGTCCAGATCGATGAGCCCGACGTTGAAGCCGCCGCCGGTGGCGAGCGCCTGCTCCGCTATCGCGCTCAGCGCCGCGAAAAAACTGCGCCGGTTAGGCAGGCCGGTCAGGCTGTCGAGGTTGGCGAGCCGATAGTTGTCGTCGCTGAGTCGTTGGGTGTTTTGCTGGCTGGCCCGCAGTTCGCGTTGTGCGTGCACCGCGTCCGCAAACGTGCGGGAGTAGAGCTGGATGACCACGGCAAGCGCGACGCCGACCAGCGTCATGTCGACAACCATCGCGAAGAACACCGGCGAGCCGTTGGCCACGAGGAACCCGGGGAAACTCAGGATGACGATGCAAAGCAGCAGAAGCGCGGGCTTGCGCAGATTGATCAGGCAGAACATGCAGCCGACCAGCGTCGTCGCCAGATAGAACGCGACCTGCGCCTGCTGGTACGCACCGCCGTACGGGAACAGCAGCAGCGACCAGCCGCTGAACGCGACGCCGAACAGGCCGACCATCCACGTCACGCCGCGCAATTCGCGGACCGCCTGGGCGTCCGTCATCGTCTGGTTGCGTCTGCGCCACCAGCGCACGCAGCGCAACACGCACAGTGCGCCGAGCGTGGCGGGAATGTACAGGGACAGCCAGGCCGGCGCGCTGTCCAGATGCGTCACCGCGACCGCCGCCGTGTTGACGAGCAGGATGAAGTAGAGAAGCGGTACATGGCGGCTGAACGCGCGCAACTGCGCGTGCATCAGCTCCCGGTCACCGTCGGCGACCGACAGCACCTTCTTCAATCTTGCAAGCCAAACCATCAGCATCCCTTTAACGTTTGCGCGCTAAACGCAGCTGTTTATATCGGCGCGACGCTGACTAACTTGAGGCGCTTCGAGGAGATAACGGAGCATCGTGGGCGGGTATCTACGAATCCGACCGCGCTGATGCGTCGTCGGGCGGTAAGTACTACCTGGTGGCGCGTGCCGGTGACGCTGGAAGCAGACGTTTGTGCCGAATACCGATTGCGAAACTCCGACGAAAGGCGGGTATTGCGCACGCTCAAAGAATGGGACATGACAGCACCCGCTGCGGCCGCATCGCAGTGCCGGGCTGACCGGCCGGCGCAGGCGTGCCCCGCGGCGCGGACGCGACGAGCCGGACCGCGTCGGCCCCCGCATTCGCGAGCACGTATTTTTCCGGCCTGTCATCCGGCTGCCAGTACGCGCGCAACACGTCGCCGTCGGCAAACAAAAGCAGCTTACCATGCACCGTTTTTCCGCCGCCGACGAAGTCGACCGGTTCGCCGTCGCATAGAGAAAAGCTCTGAGCGGCGCTGGAATTCGACGCGCCGACGACAGCGCGGCGAGCATCACCCATGTTGCAAAGTGGCGAATTCTCACTTTTTTCTGTCTTGCCGATAGTTAACTTGCGACGCGTTTCGCAAATAGCGCGCCCGCGCTTCGAGAAAAGGGCTATCGTCACCGGGAAGGCTGGGCGGGCTCGCGGATCGTTAGCTAAAGCACTGAAATTGCAACGGATTGTGATGCGCGGCGAACACTCATAGGGCATCGGGCGCACATAAGCCCGCGATTCTTATGGCAGTTTGAGGTGGAAAAACGTCAAATCGGCGCCCCTGCCTTGAAACAAGCCTTACACCAAGGGTTTGCGCGAAGGTGCGCCTATGCGTTAGTGTGTCGGTCCCGGCGCCTTATAGGGGCGCCGGTTCCATGATTACCATACGGGAAGTGCTATGAACAAACAGGAACTGATTGATGCAGTCGCCGCAGCGACGGGCGAAAGCAAAGCGGCAACCGGCCAGACCATCGACGCGATCGTCGAGGCAGTGACCAAGGCCGTGGTGAGCGGCGATACGGTGCAACTGGTCGGTTTCGGTTCTTTCTCGACCGGCGCGCGCGCAGCACGCGTGGGCCGCAATCCGTCGACGGGCGAAGAAATCCAGATCGCCGCGGCCAAGACGGTGAAGTTCACCGCAGGCAAAGCGTTCAAGGAAGCCGTCAACGCGTCGTAAGCAACGCGCTTCACGCCGGAGCATTCGCGGTGCGCTCTGCAGCCCTGCTGTGAGGCGCGCGCGTGAGTGATGCGTCGGGCGTGAGGATCACGCGCTGTCCAATCCGGCCAGGCGGCTCGCCCGGCGGCTGGCGCGGCGCGTGTGCCTGGCTCTTTGGGCCGGGCGTTCGTGGGCTCGATCGGCATCGATCGAGTCTGGAACGGACCCGCCGCGCAAGTCGCGGTCTCGCGGTCCGTGCGTGGCGCCCTCAGCCCGCGCGACGCTTGCGGGTTGCCTCGGCGAGCGTGGCGAGCACCGGTTCGGTCTGCGCCCAGCTCACGCAGGCATCCGTGATCGACACGCCGTAGCGCAACGGCACACCGGCCTTCAGATCCTGACGGCCTTCTTCCAGATGACTTTCGAGCATCACACCAATGATTCGGCCTTCGCGCGCCGCCAGTTGCCGCGCGATATCGTCCGCGACTTCGATCTGCCGCAGGTGCGACTTGTTCGAGTTCGCATGCGAGCAGTCGATCATCACCTGCTCGCGCAGACCCGCTGAAGCCAGCGCTTCACAGGTCGCCTGCACCGACGCGCTGTCGTAGTTCGGCCCTTTCTTGCCGCCGCGCAGGATCACGTGCGCGTCGTCGTTGCCGCGCGTTTCGAAGATCGCGGCCATGCCCATTTTCGTCATGCCCATGAACGCGTGGCTCGCACGCGCCGCGACGATCGCGTCGGCGGCGATCTGCACGCCACCGTCGGTGCCGTTCTTGAAACCGATCGGGCAGCTCAATCCCGAAGCGAGCTGACGATGACTCTGGCTCTCGGTGGTGCGCGCGCCGATCGCACCCCACGCGATCAGATCGGCGATGTATTGCGGGCTCAGCAGGTCGAGAAACTCGGTCGCGGTGGCGAGGCCAAGACCGTTGATGTCGAGCAGCAATCGCCGGGCGAGACGCAGGCCCTCGTTGATGCGGAAGCTGCCGTCCAGACGCGGATCGTTGATATAGCCTTTCCAGCCGACCGTCGTGCGCGGCTTCTCGAAGTACACGCGCATCACGATCAGCAGATCGTCCCGGTAGTGATCGGCGGCGGCCTTCAGCTTGCGCGCGTATTCGATCGCCTGGTCGTGATCGTGAATCGAGCAGGGACCGACGATCAGCACGAGCCGGTCGTCGCGGCCGTGCAGAATGTCGGCGATTTCGACGCGGGTCTTCTCGACCAGCGTCTGCACCGCGGGCGGCACCGGCAGTTCGTCCTGCAGCAGCGCGGGGGAGATCAGCGGACGGACCGCGCCGATGCGCACGTCGTCGATGCGCGTGGTGTCCTGGGTGGCGTCGGCCGAGCCGACTTCCTGGTCGTGCAGGGGATTGTCGAGGGCGCTCAAGATGTTCTCCGCAATCGGTTGATGAGGCGGCGTTGCCGCCTGATTATGCGAGCGCCGCCGCGCTGAGGGCGCGCGGGCGCTGCGTGGGTTTGACGTGGACCGTGCGGGGTGGGTTGCTGCGTGCCTCGGGCGAGGTTCGACGCAAGGTCTTGCGTCGGGCTTGACGCGAAGCCGACGCGACCGCGCACGGATGCGCTGGCGCGATTATGACACTCGCGCCGGCCTCATGGCAGGCGCACAGGCGGCCGGGCGGTGCGGGGGATTCAGAGCTTGCCGATCAACGCCATCGCGGCGGCCGGATTGCGCTCCTTGAAGCCGCTGATCACATACAGATAGACGTCGCGTTTTGCTGCCTTCGCGGGCGGCTCCGCGCAGGTCTCGAGGTCTTCCGGCGTCGCGCCGGCGGCGAGCTGGCGCGCGCGTTGCGCCCATGCGTCGAGCGCTTTCGTCGAATAGCCTTTGGCTTGCTTCTCGCTCGTGCCCATGATGCGCGCGTAGACGAACGGCGCGGTGAGGTCGGCGATCTGCGGATACTCGCTGTCGGCCGCGAGCACGACCGCGACCTTGTACTTGCGCGCCAGCGCGATGAATTCCGGCGTCCTGAACGAGTCGTGACGAACCTCGACCGCATGCCGCAACTCCTGTCCTTCGATGCTCGCGGGCAGCAGCTTCAGAAAGGCCTCGAAATCGGCCGCGTCGAATTTCCTGGTCGGCGCGAACTGCCAGTTGATGGGCCCGAGCTTCTGCCTGAGCAGCAGCACGCCGCTTGCGAAGAAGCGCTCGATCGTGTCGCCGGCATCCGCGAGCACCTTGCGGTTGGTCGCGTAACGCGGCGCTTTCAGCGAGAACACGAAATCGTCGGGCGTTTCCTGATACCACTTCTCGTAGCTGGCCGGCTTCTGCAAGCCATAGAACGTGCCGTTGATTTCGATCGACGTCAGATGCCGGCTCGCGTATTCGAGTTCGCGGCTTTGCGTGAGGTCGTCCGGATAGAACGGGCCGCGCCACGGCGCGTAGGTCCAGCCGCCGATGCCGATGCGGATACGCGCGGCTGACGTGGACTTTCTGGACGGCTTTTCGGTTGAATTTTTCGTTGCCGCTTTCTTTGCGGCATTCGGCTTGTCGCCGAGTTCTTCGCCAGACTTCTCGCTTCGCTTGCTGCTTTCCTTCGCGCTTTTCGTTGCGGGCACCTGGGCTCTCCTTCGGGCTGCGACGGGAAAGCTCGTAGATTAGCCGCTTTTGTCGCGGCGCGCGGCGCTTGCCGGACCGGCCGTCTTAGCCGCGGTCTTGGCTTCGCCGGCCGCGGTGCTGGCTTCGTCGAAACGACGGCTCGCCTCGGCCACTTCCACGCGAAAGCGCTGCAACGCGCCGAGCGCGAGGTCGGGCGGCGTCAGCGCGGCCCACAGCACGTCGATCAGTTGATCGGCGGTGGCCTCGATATCGATCTGCCGGTTCGCCAGCGTCGCGTCCCACAGCACGTGCTCCATCGGGCCGAACACCATCGAGCGCAACAGGCGCAGCGGCATGTCGGCGCGAACCTCGCCGCTTTGCTGGCCTTGCGCGAGCACGCGCATCAACGGCGCGGTGTAGCGGCGCTGCAATTCGGTCAGCGCTTCGGCCAACTCGTGATGCCGCGCACGGCCTTCGGATAGCACGAGCGCGCACAGGTCGGTGCCGTTCACCAGCATCAGCCGCAGATGCATGCGCACGATGAACGCGAACTGCTGGCGCAGGTTGCCGTCGCGCGGCAGGCCCGCCTCGATCGCGTCGATGATCTCGTCGTACCAATCGCCGATGACCCGGGCGCACAACTCGCGCTTGCCGCGAAAGTAGCTGAACACCGTCGCCTCGGAGATGCCGAGGCGCTGCGCGATTTCCGCGGTGGTCGCGCGTTCGTAGCCCTTTTCGGAGAACACGTCGCGCCCCGCCTGAAGAATCTCCTTCACGCGCTGCTGTGACTTGCGCCCGGCCGGCTGGCGACGCGAGACAGGTAGTCCGGCCTTCTCGGCAACCGTCATATGAGTCAAATTCAGATTTTCGATGCAAGTTGGGGGCCAAACTGGCGTTTGAACGCCGTGAATATGCCCGATGAGCGCGATCGTAGCACCGAATCAGCCGGCTGACGCGGATTTGTAAAATTTCTGAGTAAGACTCAAAAATACCTATTGACGCTTACGTCAATCTGGCGTGAAATGCGCCATGACACGTTTTCGCGTGCCGCTTCGCGTTGCATCGGCGGCCGCCCACGAACTCAGGAGACACCGCAATGCTCAATCTGCCCGGTTTGCAGTTCCCGCTCGGCGAAGAGGTCGAAATGCTGCGCGACAGCATCGCGTCGTTCGCCGCCAAAGAAATCGCGCCGCGCGCGGGGGAAATCGATCGCACCGATCAGTTTCCGATGGACCTGTGGCGCAAGTTCGGCGACCTCGGCGTGCTCGGCATGACGGTCTCCGAGGAGTACGGCGGCGCGAACATGGGCTATACCGCGCACATGGTCGCGATGGAGGAAATCTCGCGGGCGTCGGCATCGGTCGGCCTGTCGTACGGCGCGCATTCGAACCTGTGCGTGAACCAGATTCATCGCAACGGCACCGACGCGCAGAAGCGAAAGTATCTGCCGAAGCTCGTATCTGGCGAACACGTCGGCGCGCTTGCGATGAGCGAGCCGAACGCGGGTTCGGACGTGGTCAGCATGAAGCTGCGCGCCGAGAAGAAGGGCGATCGTTACGTGCTGAACGGCACCAAGATGTGGATCACCAACGGCCCGGATTGCGACACGCTGGTGGTCTATGCGAAGACCGATCCCGAAGCGAATTCGCGCGGCATCACCGCGTTCATCGTCGAGAAGGGCATGAAAGGATTCTCGGTCGCGCAGAAGCTCGACAAGCTTGGCATGCGCGGCTCGCACACCGGCGAACTGGTGTTCCAGGACGTCGAGGTGCCGGAGGAAAACATCCTTGGGACATTGAATGGCGGCGTCAAGGTGCTGATGAGCGGTCTCGACTACGAACGCGCGGTGCTCGCGGGCGGTCCGACCGGCATCATGGTCGCGGTCATGGACGCGGTCGTGCCGTATATCCACGACCGCAAGCAGTTCGGCCAGTCGATCGGCGAATTCCAGCTGATCCAGGGCAAGGTCGCCGATCTGTACACGACCCTGCAGGCGTGCCGCGCGTATCTGTACGCGGTGGGCCGCCAGCTCGACACGCTCGGCAACGACCATGTGCGGCAAGTCCGCAAGGACTGCGCGGGCGTAATTCTGTACACGGCCGAAAAGGCGACGTGGATGGCCGGCGAGGCGATCCAGATTCTCGGCGGCAACGGCTATATCAACGAGTATCCGGTCGGGCGTCTGTGGCGCGATGCGAAGCTCTATGAAATCGGCGCGGGCACGAGCGAGATTCGTCGCATGCTGATCGGCCGCGAGTTGTTTGCCGAAACGCTGTGATGCAAAACGAACGGCCCTCCGGAGAAGCCACGTCATGCCGATCATCGAATCAAAACTGAACCCACGCTCGGACGACTTCCGCGCGAACGCGGCGGCGCTCGAAGCACTCGTCGCCGATCTGCGCGCGAAGATCGAGCAGCTCGCGCAGGGCGGCGGCCAGGCCGCGCGCGACAAGCACACGAGCCGCGGCAAACTGCTGCCGCGCGAGCGGATCGCATATCTGCTCGATCCGGGCACGCCGTTCCTCGAACTGTCGCAACTCGCCGCGTACGGCATGTATAACGACGACGCGCCGGGCGCCGGGGTGATCACCGGCATCGGCCGGATCGCGGGACAGGAGTGCGTGATCGTTTGCAACGACGCGACCGTGAAGGGCGGCACCTACTATCCGGTCACCGTGAAGAAGCACGTGCGCGCGCAGGAAATCGCCAGCGAAAACCGTTTGCCCTGCGTGTACCTCGTCGACTCGGGCGGCGCGAATCTGCCGAATCAGGACGACGTGTTCCCCGATCGCGATCACTTCGGCCGCATCTTCTACAACCAGGCGAATCTGTCGGCGGCGGGCATTCCGCAGATCGCGGTCGTGATGGGCTCGTGCACCGCGGGCGGCGCGTATGTGCCGGCGATGAGCGACGAGTCGATCATCGTGAAGAACCAGGGGACGATTTTTCTCGGCGGTCCGCCGCTCGTCAAAGCCGCGACCGGCGAAGTGGTCAGTGCCGAAGATCTCGGCGGCGGCGATGTCCATACGCGTCTGTCGGGCGTCGTCGATCATCTCGCGCAGAACGATGCGCATGCGCTCGGGATCGCGCGCAGCATCGTCGGCAATCTGAACCGCGTGAAGCCGGCGCCGCTCGTGTTGCAGGAGCCGAAGCCGCCGCGCTACGACACGCACAGCATCTACGGCGTGATTCCGGTCGACACTCGCAAGCCGTTCGACATCCGTGAGGTGATCGCGCGCATCGTCGACGATTCCGCGTTCGACGAATTCAAGGCGCGCTACGGCACCACGCTCGTGACCGGCTTCGCGCATATCTGGGGGCACCCGGTCGGCATCATCGCGAACAACGGCATTCTGTTTTCGGAGTCGGCGCTGAAGGGCACGCACTTCATCGAGCTGTGCTGCCAGCGTAAGATTCCGCTGGTGTTCCTGCAGAACATCACCGGCTTCATGGTCGGCCGCAAGTACGAAAACGAAGGCATCGCGAGGAACGGCGCGAAGATGGTCACGGCCGTTGCAACGGCGAAGGTGCCGAAGTTCACGGTGATCATCGGCGGTTCGTTCGGCGCGGGCAACTACGGCATGTGCGGCCGCGCGTATTCGCCGCGCTTCCTGTGGATGTGGCCGAACGCGCGCATCTCGGTGATGGGCGGCGAACAGGCGGCGTCGGTGCTCGCCACCGTCAAGCGCGACGGCATCGAAGCGAAGGGCGGCAGCTGGAGCGCGGAGGAAGAGGAAGCGTTCAAGCAGCCGATCCGCGAGCAATACGAGCATCAGGGCCACCCGTACTACGCGAGCGCGCGGCTGTGGGACGACGGCGTGATCGACCCGGCGCAGACCCGCGACGTGCTCGGGCTCGGCCTGTCGGCCGCGATGAACGCGCCGATCGAAGATACGCGCTTCGGCGTGTTCAGAATGTGATGTCCCGCGTCGCCGCGATGCGAACAAGCCAGGCAAAGGAGTGCTACGCATGCAATACGAAACGCTGAAGGTCGAGGTTGCCGGCCAGGTCGCGACGGTCACGCTCAATCGGCCGGACGTGCGCAACGCGTTCAACGAAACGATGATCGCCGAGCTGACTGCCGCATTCACCGCGCTCGACACGCGCGACGACGTGCGCGCGGTGGTGCTGGCCGCGAACGGCAAGGCGTTCTGCGCAGGCGCCGACCTGAACTGGATGAAAAAAATGTCCGGCTACTCGGACGACGAGAACCGCGCGGACGCGATGCGGCTCGCGGGCATGCTGTCCGCCGTGTATCGCTGCAACAAGCCGGTGATCGCGCGCGTGAATGGCGACACGTACGCGGGCGGCATGGGCCTGATTGCCGCGTGCGACCTCGTCGTCGCGGTCGACAGCGCGCACTTCTGCCTGTCCGAAGCACGGCTCGGGCTGATACCCGCGACGATCGCGCCGTACGTGATTCGCGCGCTCGGCGAGCAGGCGTCGCGGCGCTACTTCGTCACCGCCGAGGCGTTCGACTGCGCGACCGCGCTGCGCCTCGGTCTGGTCAGCGAAGCGGTGACCAGCGCCGAGCAGCTCGATGCGACGGTCGCGCAGCTCGCGCAGACGCTGTGCGCGAACGGACCGCAAGCGGTGCGCGCCTGCAAGCGGCTCGTGCAGGACATCGCGGGCCGCGAGCTGAGCGACGCGCTGATCGAGGACACGGCCGCGCGTATCGCCAGAACACGGGCCGGCGCCGAGGGCCGCGAAGGCGTCGCGTCGTTCCTCGAAAAACGCACGCCGGGCTGGCGCAACTGACAGGCCCCGCTAACGACAACCGCCCCGTACCGCCTATTTCATCGAGACACTCATGTTCAACAAGATCCTGATCGCCAACCGGGGTGAGATTGCGTGCCGCGTCGCGGCGACCTGCAAGCGGCTCGGCATCGCGAGCGTGGCCGTCTACTCGGACGCCGACGCCAACGCGAAACACGTCGCCGCCTGCGACGAAGCGGTTCATATCGGCGGCTCGACGGCGACGCAAAGCTATCTGCGCATCGAGCGCATCATCGAAGCGGCGCGCGCGACCGGCGCGCAGGCCGTGCATCCGGGCTACGGCTTTCTATCGGAAAACGAAGACTTCGCACACGCGTGCGAGGCTGCCGGCATCGTCTTTATCGGACCGCCGGTCGAAGCGATCGCCGCGATGGGCTCGAAGGCCGCCGCGAAGGCGCTGATGCACGCGGCCGAGGTGCCGCTCGTGCCCGGCTATCACGGCGACGACCAGGAGCCGCAACTGTTGCAGCGCGAGGCGGACGCGATCGGCTATCCGGTGCTGCTGAAAGCGAGCGCGGGCGGCGGCGGCAAGGGCATGCGGGTGGTCGAGCGCAGCGCGGAGTTCGCGGCCGCGCTGCTGTCGTGCAAGCGCGAGGCGGCCAGCAGCTTTGGCAACGATCGTGTGCTGATCGAGAAGTATCTGACGCGGCCGCGTCACGTCGAAGTTCAGGTGTTCGCCGATCAGCACGGCGGCGGGGTTTATCTGTTCGACCGCGATTGCTCGGTGCAGCGGCGTCATCAGAAAGTGCTCGAGGAAGCGCCCGCGCCGGGGCTCGCCGCCGAGGTCAAGCGCGCGATGGGCGAAGCGGCCGTGGCCGCCGCGCGCGCCGTCAATTACGTCGGCGCGGGTACGGTCGAGTTCATCATGACGCCGACCGGCGAGTTCTACTTCATGGAGATGAACACGCGGCTGCAGGTCGAGCATCCGGTCACCGAGATGGTGACGGGGCAGGACCTGGTCGAATGGCAACTGCGTGTTGCCGCAGGCGAGGCACTGCCGCTCACGCAGCAGCAGTTGAAGCTCGACGGCCACGCGATCGAGGCGCGCATCTACGCCGAACATCCGGCGCGCGGCTTCCTGCCGTCCACCGGGACGCTCAAGCATCTGCGCATGCCCGAAGGCGTCGAGTTCGCGATCGATGCGGCCGGGCTCGGCGAGCCGGGACGCAAGGCACCGGTGCGGATCGACAGCGGCGTGCGCGAGGGCGATACGATCACGCCGTTCTACGATCCGATGATCGCGAAGCTGATCGTGCATGGCGCGACGCGGGAAGAGGCGTTGGCGCGCCTTGCGCGTGCGCTGCATGCATGCGAGGTGGTCGGGCCGCATACGAACGTCGAATTTCTGCGGCGCATCGTCGCGAGCGAACCGTTCTCGAGCGGCGATCTCGACACCGGCTTGATCGAGCGTCATCACGACGCGCTGTTCGCGCCGGGACAAAAGCCGTTCAAGGAAGCACTCGCGCTTGCGTGCGCCGCATTGCTGACGCGCGAGGGCGGCACCGCGCACGGCGCGTCGCCGTGGGACGCGCTGTCGCACTGGCGGCTCAATAGCGGTTACACGCAAACGCTCGGCTGGCGCATGATCGACGACGGCGCCAACGACGACGTCGACGACGCGTTCACGGTCGTTTTCGCGCGCAGCGGTGATGCGCAGGCGCTCGTGCAAACGCTCGAACACGACGGCGTGCGCGACGACTTCAGCTGGTCGGTCGGCACGGGCGCTCACGAATTCCGCGCGACGATCGGCGATGCGCGCGTGACGGGGCACGTGTTTGTCGACGGTGACAGGTTCCACGTGTTCTGCCACGGCGAGACGCTCGCGTTCGAATGGCAGAACCTGCTCGCGCATGCCGCGGATGCCGAGCATGGCGAAGGCCGTCTAACCGCGCCGATGCCGGGCAAGGTGATCGCGGTGCTGGTCGAGCCGGGCGCGGTGGTCGAGAAAGGCACGCCGCTGATCGTGATGGAAGCGATGAAGATGGAGCATACGATCGGCGCACCGACGGCCGGTACGGTCGCCGAGGTGCTGTATGGGGTCGGTGATCAGGTCACCGACGGCGCGCAGTTGCTGGTGCTGGACGTGCAGCAGGCGGGTGAGTGAGCGTGCGGCTTGAGTGAGTGGATGAACTAGGCGAGCCGCGCGTAGCCCGCCGCGCGTGCCTCGCTTTCGAGCTCGCTGATGCGCGCGTAGTCGGTCAGCGGCAGCGTCGAAAAGCCCGTTAAACGCAGGCGTTTTGCACGCTCGGGACGGATGCTCAGCGTCTCGTTCAGCGCGTCGCGCAGCGCGCCGATCGTGGCCGGCGGCACATTGGCCGCGGCGATCAGCGGCAAGCCCGGCGACGCGGCGGTCATGCCGATCGCGCGCACGCGCTGCGCCAGTTCCGGCAGCACGTCGCAAACGAAGGCAAAGGTCACGCAGTCGATCGCGGCGACGTCCGCGCGGTTGTCGGCGACCGCGCGCAGCGAGCCGAGATGCGAGCCGGTGCGCAGCACCGCGCCGAAGAACATGCCGGCGCGTGCGAGCGGCGCGACCGCGTGACGAAACGCGTTCATGCCGCTGTTCGAATCGTCCTGATTGTAGGCGGCGCGCGCGCCCCGGCACGAGGCGAGTGAGTCGAAGCGCGAGTCGGCGCGCGTGACCAGTACGCTCGAGTAATGCGCGCCGTCGCAGCCGGGCGCATCGAAGCAGGGTGTCGCCACCAGTTGCACTTCGGCGTGCAGCCCCTGCATCAGCGGATAACCGCAGGTCTGCGAGATCAGCAGGTTCGGGCGCCGCCAGAAGCCGTGCAGTTCCTCGTCAGGTTCGACGATGCGGCAGGCGGGCTTGACCCGGCGCAGCACGTCGTCGAGCCACTCGCGCCACTCGAGGTCGAGCGCGGGTGTCACGTTGTACATCGGCAGGGCGGCGATCCAGCTCATGAAGGTGTATCTCGCACACCTAATGTCTGACCAATTTGAACTCGTCGAGACCGAGCCGCACCGGCTCGCTCGGCGTGAACTGCCATCGCTGCGCGGCTACAGAGAGGATCTCGTCCTGCGCATCCTCGAACGCGACCAGCAGGTCCTGCTTGCGACGGCTCACCGCGCCGCAGAACTCCACCAGCGCGTCGGCGCTGACTTCAAAAATCTGCGCACGATCGTCGCAGCACACGCGGAACGCGACCGTTGCGCATTCCGTCACACAGGGCCGGAACCCTTCATCGACATAGACCGACATGGCGAACTCCTTCGGACGCCTGAATCGACAGCATGACAAACCGCGCCTGCTCGGTATGTGGGAGAACCGGCATTGACGGCAAAATGCCCGGTGCCGCGGCAGGCGCGACGGTCCGGAAACTGGCGGAAAGTAAGCCAGAAACTGGCGGCGGACCATCGAGCCCGAGCCAGGGCCGCGGCGTGAACCGTGACCGGAGGGAAGACGGTGGCGGTTCGACTCGCCGCCGGCCTTGCCTCGTGATGGGCCGCCGCGGGTCGGAATCGCGGCGGGCACTGCTCAGAAGACGCTTAAATCAGATGCTCCAATCCAGCATTGAAATCGACGCGCGAATCGCTGACGCTCCCCGCAGGTATCCACTTTACGATCAGCGCGCATTTCGTGCAGACGATGAGCGCAGCGGGGCTGGCGGAGTTGATTCTTAAAGGCCACGCGCGGTGCCAACGCGGCGGACGATTATTCCCTCGCCGCGGCGTGCATGCGTCGCGGCGACGCGTTCGTCGCGTGAGTGTCGGCGAAACTGAGCCGGCGGATCAGCGGGCCTAATGTGGTTGCCTGAATCAGCAGGCTGAACACGACGACCAGATAAGTGACGCCGATGAACATGTCGCGTCCATGAAACTCCGGCAGCGACAGCGCGAGCGCGATCGAGATGCCGCCGCGCAGGCCGCCCCATGTCAGCACGACAGCCGAATGCGGGTTGAGCCGCCGGAAGTTCTGCAGCGCGAGCAGCGGAATCGCGACGCTGACGCCGCGCGCGAACAGCACGACCGGAATCGCCGCGAGCCCGAGCCAAACGATCTCGAGGCGTAGCGACAGCGCAATGATCTCGAGCCCGATCAGCCCGAACAGCACGAGATTGAGCAACTCGTCGAGCAGGTCCCAGAAGTTGAACAGATGCTCCCGTGTCTTCTCCGACATCGAAGTCGACGCGCCGTGATTGCCGATCACGAGCCCCATGATCACGACCGCGAGGGGGGCCGACACATGCAGCGCTTCGGCGAGACTATAGCCGCCGGTCGCGAGCGCCAGGGTGATCAGGATCTCGACGGGATAGCTGTCGATGCCTCGCAGCAGCAACGACGCGCCAAAGCCGAGCGCCGCGCCGAGCACGAGCGCGCCAGCGACTTCGCGCAGCAGATCGACCGCGATCGCGCCCGCGGAAAACTCGTTCGCGCCGGTCGCGAGCCCGACCAGCGTGACGAACGCGACGACGGCCGTGCCGTCGTTGAACAGCGATTCGCCGGTAATCTTGGTTTCGAGGCTTTCGGGCGCCGCTGCGCGCTTGAGCACGCTCAGCACCGCGATCGGATCGGTCGGCGAGATCAGCGCACCGAACGCGAGGCACCACGGCAGGCTCACCGGCTGGCCGAGCCATTGCGCCGCGTAGTAAAAGCCGAAGCCGACCACCGCGATCGAAATCAAGACGCCGATCGTCGCGAGCATCAGCACCGCGCGCCGCTGCGTGCGCATCTTCGACAGATCGACGTGCAGCGCGCCGGCGAACAGCAGCAGGCTCAGCAGGCCGTGAAATACGATGTCGGCAAAATCGATCTGCACGACGATCTTGCGCGCGGCGATCGCCATAGCCGGATAGTAGAAGCCGAGCGCCGAAATGCCGACGCAGACGACGAGCCCGACCGCGGTGATGCCGAGCGTGTCCGGCAACCTGATGAACCGATAATTGAGGATGCCGAATAGCGCGACGATGGCGAACAGCGCACCGGCAATCTGGAACACGCTCATCGTGCATGCTCCCGCGCTTCGGGGCAGCGCGAACGTGTAATCACGGTGGCACCGGGGTGGCTTGCGCGACAACGCATAAAACCGGCAGGCAGAGGAAGCCGCCGCGATTGCGACATTGAACCAGCGAGATATTTCACCAGCAATTCCTTATTCAGGCTCGTTCGATCCGATAAACGATCAGCGGTCTGCAATGACACGATCCTTGCCGCTGGCGATACCGCGATGTACCGGTACGGACGCTTCATTCAAACGCGACGGACGATGTGATCAGACGCAGCATACTTTTTTCGGACTACGAGCGGATGATGGCGAACCGAGAGGGCTAGGCTCGCCAGATTGGCGCCACGATGGGCAATCATAGTGTTCGGACTACTGAAGCGTCGAGGGAGTTCCGGTCATTAATTTGGGATGTGGCTTTTTATTTCGAGACCTGTGCTGCGGCCTGATTCGGCATTGAATTATATCTGATTGACGGTCATGAAATCGCAATGTGTATTTGCCGGGTCGATGACTTAACATTGCATGGATTATTGCGCTTAATTGTTGAAAAATGCGTTAAGCAAATATTAATCTTGCGAGAAAGCCATTTCGCGCTTCTTTGCGGATGATTGACGCTGGAATTCGCATGTCGAGAGCAGGGAAAGCCCTAATCGAAATTCGCCCAGGATATGACAATTTTTGACAAATATTGGTCGAGAATGATGCAGCATCAATACATGGCGAAATGCCGTTGTGTAGCAATGGCTGAAGACGGAGGAGAGCATGGAGCAAACCTATCGTTATAGAGGTTTCGAGATCGTGGTCAACGCATTGCGCGCCGCCGATACGTCCACGCTCGTCGGCGACGCCACGGCGCGGCGCGCGTACGTGGCGAGCGTCACGTTAAAGACGCGGCTGATCGGCGGGGAGTGGTCGACTGCTTTCCGCGTGTGTTCGCTGCCCAGTCGTGCGTCGACGGATCTGCGGGAAGTGCTCGCGGGTGGATTCTCGGCCGCCACTCGGGTCGTCGACGACGTGATGAGCGTGATGGGCGACGGGGTCGCGCGCAAGGCAGCGTGAGATCAACAACATGGGCCTCGATAGCAAGGGGCAGGCATAAGCCGGCGCAGGGGGGCGCAAACTGTTCGGCGTTTCAGGGCACTCACGATCATCGACCGTCGACTACCCGTCGTCGGTCGCGGCAAGCGAAGTAATAACCACGCGCATTCCTGTTGTGCGTGTGGGTCCCAGGCAGGGCGTGCTCGTCTCCTCAGCGTCCTGTTGTTTTAATCCCGCTCCCCCCTGTGCGGGATTTTTTTTGTCAGTAGGCGTTGAGAACGTTCGATAACGCATTGCCGCATCCGCATGGCAGGAAGAAACAACGGCTTTAACTTTCGTTGACATTGCGTATCTTGCTTAATCGTTATAGTCGAACGAGCATCTCAAAAAGAGTGGCTGAAGCCGTGCTATCTAATCTTTAATTGCAGGCGGCATAAAGAAATTGGAATATTTCGCTCGCTTTTTATGTCGGTTTTGTGAAGTCTGGGTGAAAAGGCTGGTGGAGCAAATAATGACTATTCGAAAGCCTTTACTGTTTACCGCTATTGTCGCCGTGGCGGCCGCGGCAATCTCGGCCTACGTCAATCTGTCGAGCCAAGGCGCTGTCGACACAGTCGCTCAACCTCACTGGATAGTCCGACTGCACATCGTGTCGGCGTTCGTCGGCGCGCTTCTGTTGGCGAAATATATCGTCACCGGTCCTGCTGCGTTGCAGGGGCCGACCGAAAAATCGAGCTATGGCGTCGGCATGGTTCCACGCGTCGGCGCGGTGAGATCCTTCAGTCGCGGCAAGAACGGCTTCTTTTCCGCCACACGAAATCTGCAACTAATCGGTATTGCGCTGTGCCTGATGGTGCAGTTCATCTCCGTTGCTGAGACGACGCGGACCGATCGTCCCGATCCTCACGAACGGCCGGCGCGGATGAATGCCGCGGACGGGACACTGGCCACTTAATCGCTCGACAAACCGGGCAGCAAAGAAAAGAGCCTCGAACGCGGGGCGCGATCGAGGCTGCCAAAGACAGGCTGAATACCTGTCGGTAAGATCGATCGGACCCGTGATCGACCTTCCCCCACTATAGCGAGTTACCCGTCGAGTAATTGTGAACAAATGTCGCAATCGGATTGACCGGCGAATTCACCAATAAATCAGAATCGCAGCGCCGGAATCGACTAGCCGGGATTGTCGATGTAGTGAGCCTCGGCCGCTCACTTCGTCGCACACCCGTTCTGGTGCGACGAACGACGGCACGCGTCGCGGACTCGGCGGCGGCTATGTGCTGGGCCAGCGGCTTGCGTATCGCAGCCGTGCGGTGCGCGTGACGTTGCGGCCGGTCGATGCCGCTCAGGCGCACGATCTTTTGCCGGGCGCCTCGCTGCATCGCGAGTTGATGGCGTTCGTGCAGTTGTATGTGGGGCTGAAGGCCGACGTGCATCTGCGTATGGCAATGTCGTCGCGCCTCGCGCCATCGCCCGCAATCAGCTCGCCTCGCGCTGTCGATGGCGGATCGGCGGGACCGGCGCCGCGGCTCGGCTGGACGACCGTGCTGCCTGCCGTGAACGAACGCCTGATCAACGTCGCGCTCGGAGTGTATCTGGCGTTTCCGAAGCCCGCGGCGAATCCGTGCCTGACTCGATCCGCGTGATGAACGACGCGCCCAAAGGACTATTCATGAAGCTTCGCTTTATCGTTTCCGCTCTTGCGTCCGCTGTGCTGCTGTCGGCATGCGGCGCCTGGCAATCCGTGTCGGACACGTCGTCGCGCGCATACCACGCGGTGTTCTTCAGGCAGATCAAGGTGCTCGACGTCGACCTGTCCGCGCGCGAGGCGCTGAATCCCGACGACGCCGGCCGCGCGACATCGGTTGCGGTGCGCGTGTATCAGTTGAAGGACCGCAAGATGTTCGACGGCGCATCGTACGAAGATCTGCTGAAAAACGACCGCACGCTGCTCGCGCAGGACCTGCAGGCGAGCATGGCAGCGGTGCTGAATCCTGGGGCATCGGCGAGCCTGTCGCAACCGATGCAAGCCGATACGAAGTATGTTGCGGTCGTTGCGTTCTATCGCAATCCCGGTCACGGGGACGGCTGGAAGTATGTGATCGAGAAGAAGAAGCTCGATGCGGACAAGCCGTTGAAGATCTCGTTGATGGATCAGTTTCTGGTGACGCAGGGGAGTGTGGCCCACGATTGATCGGGCCGCCGTCTCGATCGGCGCTCAACGGGTTTTGATCGGACCGTCCATTACTCCTTTTGCGTGCGCAGCAAGAGCGCAAAGCGTTGCATATGCATAACCACGCGGTGGGCATAGCCCTTTCCTCCACCGCTATACCGCCAAAGTGCGGTGTTGACGTCGCCCCCGGAGGCGTCGAGGCAAGCGCGCAATATCGACGAGCCGATGCGGACATTGACGACGGGATCGTCGAGTTCCTTCACGCTGGCGAATGCCTGCGGATGGGCGGCGGGCAGTATCTGCATCAGTCCGCGGGCACCGACCGGGCTCACCGCATGCGAGTCGAAGCCGGATTCGACAGCCATCACCGACAGCAGCAGAACAGGGGGCATCGAATAGCGATTCGCTTCGGTCAGGACGGCTTGTGCAATCTTCAACGAATCCGCAGCCGACAGGCGGGATTGCGCGCGCAGTGCGGCGGCGACGTCGTCGGGCGTCGACAACGGAGGAGCCTCCGTCACCTCAGCGGCACCTGATGTTTGCGCATTGGCGTAGTGCAAGAGGCTGCAGAGTGCGAGGGCCACTATCATCAAGGCAAGCCGCAGTAGCGTGTATCCGCGGCGCGCATTGGCAACCGCATGTTTTGGTCCGTGCATAGGATCAGGGGGGAGCCCAGATGCATGCACTGTAAAGACGATGCCGTTGAAGTCTTCAAAAAAGATCAGTAGTACGCGTAAAAACGGTGTAAATACCTTCAAGTCTGGCGCCACCGACCCTCCGTCGCCAGCTTCGCGCGGGTCGTCGCCCATGACCTCTACGGCGCATCGTCGACACACAACACAGGATCGCTGACCAGACAATCCGCATCGGACGCGGCAGGTCCGCCGCCACGCGTCTTCAGCGACGTCTGCTGCGCGGATATCGGCAAACCTTTGGGTAGCAGCACCCACATGCGCAGCCGTTCTTTGGTGTGACTCGCCTGCGACTGCGCGGTTTGACCGAAGCCATAGAAGTAGTCGGCTCGAACGGCGCCCTGAATTGCACCACCCGAATCCTGTGCGAGCATCAGTCGATTGATCGCGCCCGGCGCCTGAGGATCGTCGCGCGTCGACACGAACACCGGCGCGCCGAGCGGCGTGGTGCGCGGATCGACCGCTACCGAGCGGCCCGCCGACAACGGCACGCCCAACGCACCGAGCGGCCCGTTCGGCGAATCGGGAATGACGCGAAAGAACACATAGCTCGGATCGGAAATCGCGAACACGGGATGAGGCCGCGCCGCGTTCGACGCAGGTTCGTTGCTTCCGGCTCCCGTCGCATTGCCTGCGCCGTGTCCGCCAGCGGTGCCCGTTACCGCCGGCTTGATCGTGCCCGCAGTCGTTGGCGTGGTCGTCGCCAGGGTGAAGCCACGCAGCAGGGGCGAGGTGGGTGCATCGTCGTCACCATCCGCGGATGCCGCGTTGCCTGCGTTGCTCGCGGCGGCTGTGCCGTCGTCGCTGACGTCGACCTCCATCTCCATGCCGCGCACGACGAGCTTACGCGCACCGGCTGCGGCATTGCCGTTGTGCGCGAGCGGCGGCAAGAAGGGCCGGCCGTTCTGCTCAGCGTAGGCAAAGCGGCGAATCGACCCATCGCTCATGCGCACCTTGCCCGCGCCTTGCAACTGCATCGAGTACAGCATCACAGGGTCGTCGACATACGCGAGGATCGGCGCCTTCAGCGCGCCGCGCTCGATCTCGGCGCGGGTGTAGTACGGCACGATGCGCCCGCCATCGATCCGCAGGCGGATTTTCTTGTCGCGGATATCCGGCACGCTGTCGCGCAGATCCAGCGCGTAGACGCCCTTGAGGTCGCCACTCGTCACGTCGCCGAGCGGGATCACGTTACGTCCGTCGATGCGCGCCGTGCTCACGCCGCCGCGCGCGCGGTCCGGCATGCGTCGCGCGTCGAGGTACAGCATGTCGGCCGGCGTGCCATAGACCGGGTAAAGGTAGGCGCCGCCGTACTGCTGACTGCCGTTGAGCAGCGGCTCGTAGTAGCCGGTCATCGTGCCGTCGACCGAGCGGTCGGGATTGCGGATCTGATACGCGTTGAAATACGTTTCGAAGAAACGCCGGATCGCCGCGACGTTGCCGACGTCCACGGCTCGCGCGGCATTGCACGGCTCCGACCAGCCGCTGCGCGCGCCGAGCACGGTGCAACTGCGGCGAAAAGCGTCCCATGATGCGGTGACGTCGTCCGTGTTCCAGCCGGGCAGGTCGGCGAAAGCGGTCGGCTCGTAGTAAGCGTGCCGCGTAGCGAAGCCCTACTGGACGCGGGCTTGGGGCTCGGGCTATTGGAGCCGCTGGGCGTGCTCGATACCGGCGCTTGTGTGGTTGCGGGAGCCGGCGTCGGGGCAGACGTCGTCGTCGGCGCGAGCGTCTGCGCGGGCGGCGCGGGTGGCGGTGCGGGTGCCGCCGTCACCGCCTGCTCGACCGGCGATGCGCTGGCGTGACTCGCGTCCCCCAGGACCACGCTGGTCGCGGGCGTGTTGCTCGCGCAAGCCGCGAGCGTAGCTGTCGTCGCAACCAGCAAAAGCGGAAGAAGCTGAGCCCTTTGCATGCGGCCTCCTTGCGGACCATCGCGGGCGTCGCGTACTTCGCGGGCGCTAGCCTGGCGGCTTGACGGCGTCGATGGTGAACGTGGCGGCGCCGAAGTCGTCGGCGCAATCCGCTGTGCCTGCCGGGCAGCGCGGCTTGCCCGCGAACGGCGAATAGCGCGGCCCGCGACGCGCGGCCGCCTGCTGCTGGGCATCGGCGGGGAATGACTGGAACGGCGCCACCGGCTTCAATCCGCCGTCGGAAAAATCGCGCGGCGTGGTCGACACCAGTGTCAGGAAGTGGTTGGGGCCGGGCGGGTTGCCCGCCATCATCGGCCAACTGGCGCGCGGCAACGACAGCGTCTGACCGGCGGCGATGCGGTTGTTGCGATCGAGTCCGTTCGGAAACAGCATCAGGTACTGACCGTCCGGATCGACCATGAACACATACACGTAGCCGGCGCGGTTGCTGTCGAGCTTGAACTGCAGATGATCCTTGCCGATTGTCGCCGACGTGCTGCGCGGCGTGGCAGTAACCTGAATCGACGGATCGGCCAGCGTGACGATGCGCTCGAGTTCGCTGGCGGGTGTGTAGGCGGCGAGGCTGTCGGCCTGTGCGGGTGGTGTGGCGGGCGGGGTAACTGTGGCAGGCGCGGCAGGGGCAACTGGGGCAACGGCAGCGACGGTTGCCGGGCTTTGAGCCGCATTGCCAGCTGCCGACGCAGCCGTGTCGGCCGGCTTCGGTGACGCCGGGCTACGCGCGTCCGTGCTTGCCGTGACCGCGGTGCTCGAGGCCGGTGGCGTGCGCATGGCAAACCACGTACCGACCGCCGCCAGCGCGACGACGCAAGCGGCACCTGCGGCGATCAAGCCTGTCCGTTTCCGTTGAACGTCTGCTCCCACGGCAGCGGCCGCCGGCTCTGACTCATTGCGCTTCGTCGCGACGTTCGCCGCTGTCGCCGTCGTCGTGGTCGCCATTCGCGGCGCACTGGTAGCCACGGTTTCAGCGGAGACGCGGGGTACGGGTTCGTTAGACTCTGCCGCGTCATCAGGCGACTCGATGGCAATGCCCAACTCGCTCGCCAGCGCCTGAACGCTTTGCGGGCGCTGTTCGGGGCGCACCGCAAGCGCATGGTCGATCGCGCGCAGGAACCGCTCGCCATAGCGGCCGGCCGCCGCCGTGGCGAGCGGCACATACGTGTCGCTCATCAGTCTGCCGACCGACGGCGGCGGCGTCTTGCCTTGAATCGCGAAATAGACCACCGCGGCAAGCGCATACACATCGGTCCACGGCCCCTGTTTCAAGGCCGCCACTTCGGCATATTGCTCGACCGGCGCATAGCCGGGCTTCAGAATCACCGTCAAGGCCTGGGTCATGTCGCCGATCACCCGTCGTGCCGCGCCGAAGTCCAGCAGCACGGGGCGGCCGCTGCCCTTGAGCAGCATGATGTTGTCCGGCGCGATGTCGCGGTGGTAGCACTGTGCCGCATGCAGCACCGCCAGCGCTTCGAGCAGCGGCGCGAGCAGCGCGCGCAGCCAGGCTTCGTCGGGAGGCGCGCTCATGCGGCGCAATTCGTCGCGCAGCGTCGCGCCCTCGTAATACGGCATCACCATATACGCGGTGCCGTTGGCCTCCCAGAACCGGTACACCTTGACGAGCGAATGATGATCGAAGCGGGCGAGCAGCCGCGCCTCGTTGATGAAGCTTTTCAGGCCGGCGCGGAAGGTGTCTTCGTGACGTTCCGAGCGGACCGACACTTCGGCCGCGCCGACGCGCGTGGCGAGCGCAGCGGGAATGTATTCCTTCAGCGCGACGTGACGGCCTAGCTGGGTGTCGTAGGCGAGATAGACGATACCGAAGCCGCCTTCGCCGATCAGATTGACGATCTCGAACTCGCCGAGCCGTGTGCCGGCGGGCAGCGCATGTTGCGCGTTCGAACCCGGCGCGGCGGGGCGGGTGACGACTGTACGATCGGCGTCCGCCGCTTCGGCGGGGTTCTGCTGGCCGTCCGGTCCGGACGCCCGCTGCACGATCACGGTTTTGTCGTCGGGGCTGCTCATCGGCTTTGGCTCCCTGGAGGGTACGACGGCAGAGCCCGGCACACGCGAGCGCCACCCTCACGCGCAGGCGCGTCCATCTTAAAGACGATCAAGCGGGCCATTTTTTGAAAAACAGGCGGGCGCGCGCGCCTGAGCGGTGGTCCGTGTGTGGCCGCGGGTTTCAAAATCGGCAGGCCGGATTCGTCTTTACGGTGTTAGTCAACCGCTGCGTGCAGCTTGCGGGTTGCACGCGCATTCCATCCCAGCCGCTTCCTTTTGCCTTCTTGCAGGAAGTTAAAGTGAACGAGCGCCAAGGCTTATCGAACGGGATGGCAAACAGCGTCGTGCAACGCGACTCGCGGGGCAAGCCCGTCGCATGGGCGCACCGGATCGATGCCGCGCGGCTCACTGCCGCGCTCGTCATGGGCTCGATGCTGCTGGGCGCGGCGGGCCATGCGCTGGCCGCCGGCGCATCCGCCGCCGCGGCGCGGCCCGCGAGCGCCGTCGCCCTTGCGCCCGAGTCGTTCGGCTTCCGGCAGGCCGAAGAGCGCGAACGCGACGCCGAAACGATCAACACGCTGACCTCCGAAGGACGTCTGCTGCTGTCGCGCGACCGCGTCAAACTCCCCGCCTACGACTATTGCAGCATGTCCGTCGCGGCCGCCGAGCGCGGCGACTTCCGCGACAGCGTCGATGCCGCGGCGCGTGCACTGGTGGTGGCCGGGCAGACCAACAATGAGGACCTGGCGGCGCTGTCCAAACGCGACCTGGCGATCGCCTACAGCTATGCCGGCGATCTCGACAACGCCGAACGCTACGCCCGCGACGCCCTCGCTTCGACGCCGAAGGCGCCCGAGCAGGTTTTCGCTCCGGCCAACAAGGTGCTCGGCGACGTCGCGCTGCGCCGCGGCCAGCCGCAGCAGGCGCTGGCCGCCTACCAGGACGCGCTCACGTCCGCGTCGCCGCGTTACAAACCGCTGGTGCAGATGTCGATCATCAACGCGCAGCTCGCCGAGGGCGACACGGTGGGCGCGCGCCAGAGCTTCGATGCGATCGGCGCACCGGCCACCGCGGAGCTCGCGCCCGCCTACCAGCGCATCCAGGGCAATCTGCTGCTGGCCGAAGGCAAGCCCGCGGATGCGAAACACGCGTTCGAAAAGCTGTTGAGCCAAAGCGGCAATTCCAGCGACGCCAACTACGACCGCCTGTGGGCTCACGAAGGAATCGGCCGCTCCGACCTCGCGCTCGGCGACAAGCCGGGTGCGCGCGAAGCCTACCTCGAGGCCGTCGACGACTCCGAGAAAATCCGCGCGCGGTTTCGCAGCGATGAGTTCAAGACAGCGCTGTTCGGCGACACGCAAACGGTCTTCGAACAGGCGATCGCGCTGACGGTCGAAACCGGCGACTACGCGATTGCGTGGGATCTATCCGAACGCAGCCGCGCGCGTGCGCTGCTCGACGTCGTGCGCAATCGCGTCGATGCCGGCGTCGACGACCGTCAATTGAACGGGCAAGTGCCGAGCCTCGCCGCGACGCGCAACGCGCTCGAGGCCAACGAGGCGATCGTCGAGTTTCACAGTCTCGACAAGGAGCTGATCGTCTGGGTGGTGCGTAGCGATGGCCTGACCGGCCACACCTTGCCGATCGCGCGCGCGGACATGGATGCCGCCATCACCGACCTGCGCAATGCGATCGTGCGCCGGCGACCGGCCGCGCTGACCTACGGCGACAAGCTCGACGCATTGCTGATTGCGCCGCTCGGCTTGCGCCCGAACGAGCGGCTGCTCATCGTGCCGCACGGCGCGCTGCACTATCTGCCGTTTCAGGCGCTGCACAATGCCGACGGCTATCTGATAGAACGCCACGCGATCGCGCTCGAACCGTCGGCGAGCGTCGCGGTGCAGCTCGCGCAGCGCCAGCAGAAGATCGCCAGCGATCTGGTCGCGTTCGGCAATCCGACCATCACGCCCGCGTACGCGCTGCCGGGCGCCGAGGCGGAAGTGCAGGGCATCGCGCCGCTGTTCGCGCGCAACGAGGTGTTTCTGCATAGCGACGCCACGCGCGTGAGCTTTCGCGACAACGCGCCCGCCGGACGCGTGCTGCACGTGGCGACACATGCGCAGGCCGACACCATCGATCCGTTGCACTCGAGCATCCTGCTCGCACCCGCGACCCAGCCCGCCGACGGCCCGGATTCGCTGCTGGCGAAAGACATCTACAACCTGAAGCTCAACGACGTCTCGCTGGTCACGCTGTCGGCCTGCGAGACCGGGCTGGGCCGGATCGCGCGCGGCGACGAGATTCTCGGCTTCACCCGGGCGTTCTTCTATGCGGGCGCCACCAGCCTGATCGTGTCGATGTGGCCGGTCGCGGACGAATCGAGCGCGCTGACGATGCGCACCTTCTACGCGCAACTCTCGCAAGGCAAGGACGCGATCGACGCGATGCGCACCGCGCAACTGGCGGTTCTGCACACGCCGCGCTTCGGACATCCGTTCTTCTGGGCGCCATTCGATCTGATGGGTGGCTGGCGTTTGACCATCGCGCGTCAGCCACAGCAATGAACCGACAAACCCTAGACCGATGAACAGACTCCGACTGATCGCCGCGGCGGTGTCCTGCAGCAGTGCGCTCGCGTGGGGCCAGACGGGCCAGACGCTGCCGAACGCGGGCAGCATCCTGAACCAGACGGAGCCGCGCGACACCCGGCCGGCGCCGCCGGGCGGCAATCAGGCGTTGCCCGCCGTGCCGCCGCCGGCGGCGCCCGTGACGGCGCCCGGCCCGACCTTCCTGCTGAAGAGCATCACGCTCAAGGGCAACGACACGATCGACAGCGGCGCGCTGCTCGCGCCCGTGCAGGACAAGCTCGGCAAGGACACCAGTTTCGCTGGCCTCGAAGCGATCGCCGCGCGTATCACCCAGGTCTATCGCGAGCGCGGCTATCTGCTCGCCCAGGTGGTGATCCCGCCGCAGGACGTCACTTCCGGCAACGTCGAAATGAGCGTGCTCGAAGGGCGCGTCGGCCATGTGCGGCTCGACATCGCGGCCGGCACGCCGATCCGTGAAGACCTGTTGCGCGAGCGGGTCGCGCAGATTCCGTTGGGCAAGCCGCTGCAGCAACACGAACTCGAGCGGACCATGCTGCTGCTGTCCGATCTGCCGGGTATTCAGGTCTCCTCGGCAATTGAAGCGGGCGAGGAGCCGGGCACGGTCGATCTGACCGTCAGCGTCGCGCCGGCCAAACGCTGGACCTTTGCGCTCGATGTCGACAACTTCGGCGCGGAATCCGCCGGAACATGGCGGCTCGGTGCGCTCGCGCGCCTGAACTCGCCGTTCATGATCGGCGACAACCTGGACCTGCGGCTGCTCGGCAGCGAACGCGGCGAGACGCTCTACGGGCGTGTCGGCTACGAAGCGCCGATCAATGCGCAAGGCACGCGCGTCGGGGTCGCGGTGTCGCGGCTCAACTATGCGCTCGGCCAGCCATACGCGTCGCTCGACGCGCAGGGCGAGGCGACCGTGGTGGACCTCACGCTTACGCATCCGCTGATACGCACACGCAATCAGAGCCTGTTGGGCCGCGTCAATCTCGAGTACCGCGATCTGATCGACAACGTCGGCGTCGTCGATGAACACAATCCCAGATCGCTGCTGGAGGGCAGCATCGGCGTAAGCTACGAAAGCCGCGACGCGCTGTTCGGCGGCGGTTTCAACAGCGCGGATGTCGAACTGTTGATCGGCACGCTGCATTTTCGCAACGCCGAGGCCCAGGCACTCGATGCCTCACCGCTCGGGCGCGACACGCAAGGCACCGAAGTGCGCGCCACCTTCTTCGCCAACCGGCTGAACGCGATCACCGAGCGGCTCAGCGTATTCGCCGGTGTGTCCGGACAGTGGGCCGGGACCACGCTCGACAGTTCGTCGCAGTTTCTGCTCGGCGGCCCGCACGCGGTGCGTGCTTATTCGCCGTCCGAGGCACTGGTCGACGAAGGTTTCGTCGCCACCCTCGAAGGGCGTTTTGCCATCGATGCGCGAGCCACCGTGTTCACCTTCTTCGACTTCGGCACCGGTTGGTACAACGCCACGCCGCGGCCGAACCAGGGGCCGAACATGATCACGCGCAGCGGCGTGGGTCTGGGCGCGTTCTGGGCCGCGCCGGGCGGCATTTCGCTACAGGGCACGGTCGCATGGCGCACGACCGGGCCCGATACGACCGGCAACGACAAGCTGCCGCGCTTTTATATGCAGCTGACCAAGACCTTCTAGCAGGCAGCCAAACGCAGCGACACTCAACGCATCGAAACGAAACGCAACGTCAAGCAGCAGCAATCTGTGCCGAGGTGTGCGATGAACAAGCCATGCAATGTGCGACCGGGCCATGCGAGCACGATCGCCGGCGCGGTCGCCGCGTTGTTCGCGGCATCGTATATGCCGATCGCGCTTGCGAATCCGACCGGCGCCCAGGTGGCGGCCGGCACGGTCAGCATCAACTCGCCGGGCGCGGGGCAGATGCAGATCACGCAGGGCTCCCCCAACGCGATCGTCAACTGGAACACGTTTTCGATCGGCAGCGGTGAAGCGGTCAGGATCTCGCAGCCGTCGGCTTCCTCCGCGCTGCTCAACCGCGTGATGGGCAACGATCCCAGCGTGATCGCCGGACGCCTGCAGGCCAACGGCAAGGTGTTTCTCGTCAATCCGGCGGGGGTGATCTTCGCGCCGGGATCGTCGGTGAACGTGGGCTCGATGGTCGCCTCGACACTCAATATCTCCAATGCCGACTTCCTCGCCGGCAACTTCCATTTCGTCGGCGCGTCCCCGGCGGCGGTGAGCAATGCCGGGTCGCTGACGGCCGCGGCGGGCGGCACGATTGCGTTGCTCGGCGGCACGGTCAGCAACAGCGGCACGGTCAGCGCGAAACTGGGCACCGTCGCGCTGGGCGCGGGCAACGACATCACCGTCGACTTCGCCGGCGACGGTTTGACCACGCTGAAGATCAACCAGGGCGCGGCGCACGCGCTGATCGGCAATACCGGCACGCTGGCCGCCGACGGCGGCACCGTGGTGATGAGCGCACAGACGGCCGACGCGCTGGCCGGCACGGTCATCAACCAGCAAGGCATCGTGCGCGCCCAAAGCCTGAGCGAGCGCGACGGCCACATTCTGCTCGACGGCGGCACCAACGGCGTCACGCTGGCGGGCGGTACGCTCGACGCCAGCGGCGGCGCGGGGCAGACCGGCGGCAGGATCGACGTGACCGGCTATGACGTGGCGCTGCTGCCCGGAGCGTACGTCGATGCGAGCGGCGCCGCGGGCGGCGGCACCGTGCACTTCGGCGGCGGCTCGGCGGGCGCGGACCCGTCCGTTCGCAACGCCAATGCGATCTGGATGGCGCCGAGCGCCAGCCTCCATGCGGATGCGCTCGTCGACGGCAACGGCGGCAACGTCGTGGCTTACAGCGAAACGGCCAGCCGCATTTACGGCACCTTGAGCGCGAAGGGCGGGCCGCAGGGCGGCAACGGCGGCTTGATCGAGACGTCCGGCCATACGCTCGACACGACCGGCATGAGCATCGACGCGTCGGCGCCGAAGGGCCAGGGCGGCAGGTGGCTGCTCGATCCGTTCGAGGTCGACATCGTCACGCAGATACCGGGTGTCACAGCGGAGTCGGCCTCCACGCAAGCCGCAGCCGCTACCACCACGATCACGTTCGGGCCGATTACGGGCAGCACGTTCATCCTGAACACGGCGCTCACCGGTCCGCTGAGCCAGGGCACGTCGGTGACGGTGCAGACAGGGACCGATCCTGACCTGGGCGCGGGCGACATCGTCGTCGATGCGCCGCTCGTCCTGACTACCGGCACGCTGCCCGCCACGCTGAAGCTGAGCGCGACGGGATCGGTGCTGGTGAACAACACCATCTCGTCGAGCGCGGGGCCGCTCAGCCTCGTCTTCGATGCGAACGTGGGCAACACGAGTCCGCTCAGTCTGGTCTCGTTTCAGGGCGTCACGGTGAAGACCAACGGCGGCAGCGTGACGCTGGGAAGCGGCGGCCCGAGCCCGGTGCTGATCCAGAACTCGAGCATCGATACGGCGGGCGGCGATCTGACAGTCACCGGCACGTTCCCGATCAATGGCGTCGCGATCGGCTATCTGGTCACGTCGTCGTCCGCCATCTTCATCGACGCGTCGAGCGTTTCCACCGAAGCCGGCCGGTTCTCGCTGGCCGGCACCGCACTGGGCGCGTTCGCCAACGGCGTGGCGATCGAAGGGGCCAGCGCGCTGTCGACGACGAGCGGCGCGCTCGGCATCACCGGCACGGCTACCGCCGGCGGCGGTGGCAACGACGGCGTGTTCGCGCAGGGCAACAACACGATTCAAACCGGCAGCGGCGCGCTCACCATCAGCGGCGCCGGTAGTTCGAATATCGAGGGTCAGGGCATCGGCGTGTTCCTGTCCACCAGTTCCGCCAGCACGACGAGCGGAGCATTGAGCGTGAACGGCAGTTCCTCCGGCAGCAGCGCGATGGGCGTGTTCCTGAGCGGCGGCGCCACGGTGGGCCAGAGTTCCGTGCCGCAGCCCGGGCTCAGCAGTTCGGGCGGCACGATCGCGGTCAACGGTAGCGTGGCGCAAAGCACGCAAGGAGGCTTCGGCGTCGAGATTCAGAACACCACGATCTCCAACACGACCGGCGCGATCGGCGTGACGGGGAATGTCACCGACACAGGCACCGGCGGCAACTTCGCGAACGGCGTCTTTTTTTCTGGCATCACGTTGAGGACCGGCAGCGGCGACATCACTGCCGCTGGCAGCGTGTCGTCGAACCTGAACATCAGTATCGGCCTCGACATGCACGGGTCGTCGGTGCAGTCGACGAGCGGCAACATCAAGTTCACCGGACAGAGCGTGGGAGCCGCGGTCGGCGGCGACTCGGTGATCGGGCTGATGTTCGAGAACACCGCATGCGGGGAGTGCATCCAGACCCCACCCGTATCGCTGACGACCGGATCGGGCACGGTGAGCCTGTTCGGCAGCGGCACTGGTCCGTTCGTGCAGGGTGTGCTGATCAACAACGGCACGACGATCACGTCGACCAACGGCGGGGCGATCGATATTCGCGGCGCGGTGAGCGGCCCGGCCGGCAGCAGTCCGAACCTGCAGAACGACTATGGCGTGCTGATCGCCAATGGCACGATCAGCGCAACCGGGACGCGTACCACCACCATCGGCATCGCCGGTTCGACCACGACGTCCGATCCGGGCGTCGCGATCGGCCTTGCGGTGCCCGAGACCGAGCAGAGCGAGTTCGGGCTGACGAATCCGACCACCGGCGGTACCGGCGGTACCGTCGGCACCGGCTTGACGACTGCGGTCGGCAATGCCACGACCGAAAACGTGACGATCTCGACCACGAGTCCCGGTTCGCTCGTGTTGCGCGCATTCAACGACGGCGCGGCGAGCAGCCTCGCCATCACGCAGGCGACGCTGTCGTCGCCGGACGGCGTGCTGGCGATCATGCCGGGCTCAGTGGACCCGTCGAGCTTTGCGATCACCGCGCAGAACGCGACGCCGATCACGCTGCTCGGCACGGGCGGCGGCCTCAGCATCGACGCCCCGACGTTCTCGAGCTTCGCGTCGATCCCCAACATCGTGCTTGGGTCCAGCACGCAAACCGGGCTCATCACGGTGAACGGGCAGTGCGTATCGGCCGGCTCGACTTGCACGCCCACGCGTCCGGATTTCGCGAACAACAACCTGACGCTGTCCAACCCGGGCGCCGGCAGTCAAGGGATCGCGCTGACCTTCGGCATCTCGACCCCGGGCCACACCTTGATGCTGCTGTCGGCCGGTCCCGTCACGGACCCCGGCGGCATCCAGAGCGCCGGGCTGATCCTCGCCGGCCCGGGCAACTTCACGCTGACCGATCCGCAAAACGACGTCGGCGTGCTGGCGATGGCCAACGCCGGCAACGTCGACTTCTCGAACTCGCATGGCTTCGTGATCGGACCGCTGACGAGCCGGACGTTCGACTCCGCCGCGAGCCAGTCGAGCCCGATGAGCGTGACGAACTCCACGCTGACCGGCAACCTCGTCGCGACCGCCGCGACCGGCAATATCGGGCTGGGCGCGGGCACGCCGTCCGCGACGGCTCCGAATACGAATCTGAGCGCGGGCGGCTCGATCGACCTGGTGATGGAGAACGGCGTGTTCGTCGATGCGGGCGCCGGCACGCTCAGCGCCGGCAACGCATGGCGAATCTGGGCCAGCACGTGGAACGGAGAGACCCGCGGCAACGTGCAGCCGAACACCGCGCAGCCCAATTTCTACGGCTGCCTGTTCGGCGCGGGCTGTAGCTGGGGCGGCACGGTGCCCACCACCGGCAATCATTACGTCTACGTCGCCCGGCCGACGGTCACGGTCACCGCGGACGGCGCGACGCGCGTGGTTGGCGCGCCGAACCCGATATTCACCTACACGACGAGCGGCCTGATCAACGGCGATACCGCCGCGGGCACGTTGAGCGGCTCGGAGACCACCACGGCCACGCTGACTTCACCGGCGGGCGGCTATCCGATCAACCCCAACTTCACGTCCAGCGTGGGCTATATCGTGAACGAGGTGCCCGGCACGCTGACGGTGATCCCGCCGCCGCCCCCGCCGCCGCTCCCCCCGAACCTCAATCCGGTCGCGCAAAGCGGTCTGCAGACGTTTTTCGGCAGCGAGGAGCAGACCTTCGTCTACGAAAACAATCTGCAGGGCACCAACATTTGCATCGGCTCGAATCAGCCGCTCTTCACCACCACGCCGCCGGGCGAGAATCAGGACATCCTCGCGGTCGAATGGAAGCGGGTGCGTTCGCAGCCGAACCTGAACAGCTGCATGCTGATCAACGCCGAGCACGGCTGCGGCGACTTCTAGCGGGCGCGAGGGGCAGCGGGCGGAACGGGCGGAAGGGCGCCTTCCGGCGAATGCAGCGCGCGCAGTTGCGCGATCGCGGCCTCGGCGTCCGCGACGAACCGCTGCGAGAGTTGCCATGCTTCGACGACGTCCTGATGGACGGGCTGCTCCATGCCGAGGTGAATCCGGAAGAAGCGTTCAGCGTGGATGGCCGGGTGGTAATGCTGGCGCACGCGCTTCGCGTCGATCAGCCGCCGGTTGCCGAACAGCCGGCTCAAGGCCCACGAAAACGCGCCGTCTTCTCCGCCGACGCGACGAAACAGCGCGTCGAGCGGAAAGCCGCCGAGCGCGCGGTACACCGCCCGCCGGATCACCAGACTGCTCGGCACGGTGTTGCTCAGGATTGCCGCATATTTTTCGAAATCGGGATGCTCGACGATCGCGCGCGGAAAGCCCGCATAGTCGACGTCGAGACGCACCGATGCCTCCCCCGGACAGCGCTGCAGATAGCCGCATGCCGCGGCCAGCGCGCCGGGCAGGTACTCGTCGTCGGCGTCGATGAAGGCGAGCAGGTCCTGGGTGGCATGCATCGCGGCCCAGTTGCGCGCGGCGGCGACGCCGCCGTTCACGTGCATGCGCAGCACTTCCACGCGCGCATCGAGGCGGCCGTAATGTTGCGCGACGTCGATCGAAGCATCGGTCGAGCCATCGTCGACGACGATGATTTGCGCCGCCTCCGGCTGGATCAGACAACTTTCCAGTGCGCGGCCGAGCGTGGCCGCCATCTGCAGACAGGGAACGATGATCGAGATCGGCATGATGCTAGCCCCGTTGTGATGCCGATCGGCGGCGTTACGCCTGTGCCGGGCCCGGCATCAAGAGTGTCGCCTCCGCGTCATCATTGATCCATACCGCGAGCGCCGTGAAGTTGTCGTGATTCGTGCTGGCGCTCGCGCGCACCCGTTGCGCGAGCGCGTCGAGCCACGCGCCGGGCGTTGCGGCGTGGGCCAGCGCGTCGGCGATGCCGGCGTCGTCGGCGTACTCCCACAGGCCGTCCGTGCAGATCAGAAACGCGTCGCCGTCATGGAGCGGGAAGGTCCCGTCCAGGCCGTCAATCGGCAGGGGGTCGCGGGTGCCCAACGCCGCATACAGCACGTTGCGGCGCGGGTGATGGCGCATCTGCTCCTCGGCGAGCAGGTGCGCGTCGACCATCTGCTGAACCATGCTGTGGTCCCGCGTGCGAGCGCTGATCTCACCGTGGCGGAAACAGTAGAGGCGGGTGTCGCCGCAATGGGCCCACGCGGCCGTCGCGCATTCGCGATCGATGGCGAGCACCACGGCGGTCGAGCGCATGTCTTTTTCATTGCCCGTGCCGCGCAACTGTTCTTCGACGATGTTCTCGTTGGCATGCGTGAGCGAGCTGATCAGGCGTTCGCCGGTGGGCGGCAATTCGGCCACGGTCAGGTAGCGCAAATCCGCCAGCACCGAATCGACGACAAGGCGCGACGCGGTGTCGCCGCCTCCATGTCCGCCAGCGCCGTCGGCGACGACGCAATAGTAGAGCCGTTCGCTCGACCAGTCGCCGAACGAATCTTCGTTGCGCGGGCGGCCGCCCTGGTCGGTCAGGCTTGCGGTGGCAAGTTGCACCGTTGACCTCTCAATTGCTCGTGTCCGTCGACCTCATTCCTGTGCGTGCGACTGCGCGGACAGAATGCCCAGAACCAGCAGGATGACGATGCGATTGCCCGGCGCGATGTCGATGCCGAGGCTCTGCTCGATCCATTTGCCGATTTCCGTGCGGGCGAAGTCGGCGGGTATCGAGCCTTTTTTCAGCGTGACGCCGAGCTTGCGCGCCCGGTAGTGATACGACGCGATGCCGTAACGCGCGGCCACCTGCGACAGACCGCCTTTCTCGTTCGACAGCCAGCCGAGACTGCCGGCCAGCAGCATCCGGTTCGCGTCGTCGAGCGAAGCGATGAAAAGCGCCGCGGATTCGCGCACTTCGGCTTCGTGCAGCCCGTATTGCAGCAGGACCGAGCCGATCGGATCGGGGTGAAAGGCGGTTTGCCGGTCGATCTCGAGCATCACGTCGTCTTCCTCCAGCGACACGTTGCGCTGGTGACTCGCGCTGCGCAGACAGTCGATCAGATAGCGGCGGAAGTACGCGCACACGGCATGACTGGTGGATGGCGCGCTGTGCAGCGGGAAGGTGGGCAAGGCCGTCGGCGCGGTATCGAGGCGGAACACCTTGAAATAGAGGAACTGCGAGATCAGCTCCTCCTTGTCCTCGCCCAGCGCCTGCAACTCCGACGGATGGTAGCCGGTCAGCGCGCGGCGCACGATCGTATAGATCGATGCCATTTCGTCGTGGCTCAGGCAGGTGCGGCGTTGCCACAGGTCGGGCAGTGCGCTTTCTGCAGCGTGGTCGGCTATTGCTGCGCTTTGGATATCTGCCACTTTTCACCCCGAGGTGGTGAGCCCCGCTTCTTAGGGGCGGAGCCCGGCTGCTGACACTACCCATTTCGCCATTTCGCCGCGTCCGTCGTGCGCCGGCGCGCTGTCCCCAATGAATGCGGCACTCGCTTTGCCGCCGTATCGGGTGGATGCGTGTGCCAAAACGCATGCATTACCGGCAATTCCGCCGTGCAACCGGCGCAATGATTGGAAAACAGAGTCAGTCTATTGGCCCGTTTTATTTATTACAAGGTAAAAGTTAATATGTTATTCACCGCTTTGGAGGGGTGCTGTATCGCTATCGGGACTAACCCCTAAACGCAATGTAAACGCTTACCGATAACCCGGGAAGTGTAAATTCTTTAAAAAAATAGAGCGCCTGGTTCGTTTACTTAGATGTCGGGCAATCCCACCAATCGGCCGTCCTGAAAGGGTACCTGGTGAGGTCGTAAGACGACCGGGGGACTTTGGGATTGTTAACGGTGCTGGAACCAAAAGGTTAAAACGTCTTAAATGTTTATAGAGTTGAATAGTATTACATATACTGTTTCGCTTAATTAAACGGAATCCGCTTTTATTGCTGTCCGGCTTTGATTTTCCGGGCTGCGTGCTATTCTCATATCGGATTGCCGCCGAGAAAGGGCCACGCTCGGTAAAAACATCGCAATAGCTGGCACGGGCAATCTATTTGGAGTTAACACGTATTTCCGGGAACGCTGATTCCCGGCGGGCAAGGGCAACCCGTGCCGGTCACTTACGGTGCGTCGAGACTACTCATCCGAGACCGATACCAGACATGGCCACGCTTCTCGCGGGCGAAATGCTTGCCGACATATCAGCTGCCAGTCCGTGCGGGGACGACCTCGAGTACGACCCTGACTTCCTTGCGCTCGAGCAGGTCGTCAACGGCAAGCCGGAGGTGCAGTTCGGCGAGACCATGGTCGCCGCCACGCCGCCCGACTGGAAAGTGGCCGAAGCGCTATCGCTCGATCTGCTGGCGAAAGGCCGCGACTTGCGTGTCGCGGTGCACCTCGCGCGCGCGCTGCTCAATCGCCGCCGCTTCGCCGGCTTCGCCGAGGGTCTCGCGCTCGTCGAAGGGCTGCTGGAGCAGCGCTGGGACCACGTCTATCCGCAACTCGATGCCGACGACGACAACGATCCGACCGCCCGCGTCAACGCGCTAGCCGCGCTCGTCGAAGCGTCCGGCATGCTGGTGGACGTGCGCGACGCGCCGCTAGCGTCATCGCGCGCGCACGGTGTCGTCAGTTTGCGCGACATCGAATACGCAACCGGAGAAGTGCCGCTCGCGAAGGGCATCGAGGCGCCGTCGCTGAGTTCGATCGACGCGGTGATCGCCGACGCTCACGAAGACGCCGGCGACGCGCACACGGCCTTGCTCGCGGCGTTGCATAGCGCAATGCGCATCGAGACGGTATTGACCGAGCGCGTCGGCGCGGCGCGTTCGATCGACCTGTCGCCGCTCACGAAGCTGCTGCGGCGCGCCGCCGACTTTCTCGGCGAACGCGTCAACGTAGCGGCCGGGACTCCGGAGGCTTCATCGGACGGCGACGCCGGCACCGGCGAGCGCGTCGGCGCGGCGCCGGCAGCCGTGCCTGTGTCCGGCGACATCACGGACCGTCAGGACGTGATCCGCATGATCGACAAGATCTGCGCGTACTACGAACGTCACGAACCCTCCAGCCCGGTGCCGCTGCTGTTGCAGCGCGCCCGCCGGCTGGTCGACAAGAATTTCATGGAAATTCTGCAGGACCTCGCGCCCGAAGGCATGAGCCAGGCCCGGCAGGTCGGCGGTATCGAAAACGAGTAAGCAGTCAGGCGGGGATGGACTTTTTCGCTTCTAGCAACGCCAGTCACGCGCCATGCTGCTCGCGGCCGTGCGGCGTCAACCAGGGGAATGGTCGTGGCCAAGGAAAGCAGCCAGAAATTCATCGCGCGTAATCGAGCGCCGCGGGTTCAGATCGAGTACGACGTCGAAGTCTACGGGTCGGAGAAAAAGGTCAATCTGCCCTTCGTCATGGGCGTGCTGGCCGATCTCTCCGGTCAGCCCGCGGACCCGCTCGCGCCGGTCGCGGATCGCAAGTTTCTCGAGATCGACGTCGACAACTTCGACGAGCGTCTGAAGTCGATGAAACCGCGCGTCGCCGTGCAGGTGCCGAACGTATTGACCGGTCAAGGCAACCTCGCGGTCGACATGACCTTCGAGAGCATGGACGATTTTTCACCCGCGGCGGTCGCGCGCAAGGTGGACGCGTTGGCGAAGCTGCTCGAGGCGCGCGGCCAGTTGCAGAACCTGCTGACCTATATGGACGGCAAGACCGGCGCCGAGGAACTGATCGCGAAACTGCTGAACGATCCTGCGTTGCTGCAGTCGTTGGCGTCCGCACCGAAGCCGCAGGAATGAGCGTGATCTACAGGGGAGTCTGACCATGGCTGAACCCAGCACCGAAGGGCAAGCGCAACCCGGCGAGGCATCGCTCGAGACGAGCGATTTCGCGAATCTGCTGCAAAAGGAATTCAAGCCGAAGAGCGAGAAGGCGAAGGAAGCCGTCGAGACGGCGGTGCGCACGCTCGCTGAACAGGCGTTGCGCGATACCAATGTGATTTCGGGCGACGTGCTCGCGACGATCGAATCGCTGATCGCGCAGATCGACGAGAAGCTGACCGCCCAGATCAACCAGATCATCCACTCGGAAGAGTTCCAGAAAGTCGAGAGCGCGTGGCGCGGCTTGCACTATCTGGTCAACAACACCGAGACGGACGAGACGTTGAAGATCCGCGTGATGAACGTATCGAAGGGCGATCTGTACAAGACGCTCAAGAAGTACAAGGGCACCGCGTGGGATCAGAGCCCGTTCTTCAAGAAGCTCTATGAAGAGGAATACGGCCAGTTCGGCGGCGAGCCGTATGGCGCGCTGGTGGCCGATTATTACTTCGACAACAGCGGGCCTGACGTCGATCTGCTGACGCAGATCGCCAAGATCTCCGCCGCCGCGCATGCGCCGTTCATCGCGGCCGCCGATCCCTCGGTGATGCTGATGGATTCATGGCAGGAGCTGGCCAATCCGCGCGACCTGACGAAAATCTTCCAGACTCCTGAGCATGCCGCGTGGCGCTCGCTGCGCGAATCGGAGGATGCGCGCTACGTGGGGCTCGCGATGCCGCGCTTCCTCGCGCGCGCGCCGTATGGGGCCAAGACCAATCCGGTCGAGGAATTCGATTTCGAGGAAGACACCGCCGGCGCGGACAGCGGCAAATACGCATGGGCGAATGCGGCCTATGCGATGGCGACCAATATCAACCGCTCGTTCAAGATGTACGGCTGGTGTTCGCGGATTCGCGGCATCGAGTCGGGCGGGGCAGTCGAGAATCTGCCGGTGCACGCGTTCCCCACCGACGACGGCGGCATCGACATGAAGTGCCCGACCGAAATCGCCATCAGCGATCGCCGCGAAGCCGAACTCGCGAAGAACGGCTTCATGCCGCTCGTGCACAAGAAGAACTCCGATTTCGCCGCCTTCATCGGCGCGCAGTCGCTGCACAAGCCGGCCGAGTTCGAGGACCCCGATGCCACCGCGAACGCGAACCTGGCCGCGCGTCTGCCTTACCTGTTCGCGTGCAGCCGCTTCGCTCACTACCTGAAATGCATCGTGCGCGACAAGGTGGGCAGCTTCAAGGAGAAGGACGACATGCAGCGCTGGCTGCAGAACTGGATCCTCCAGTACGTCGACGGCGATCCGGCGCACTCGACGGAAGAGTCCAAAGCGCGACGCCCGCTCGCGGCCGCGGAGGTGGTCGTCGAGGAAGTCGAAGGCAATCCGGGGTATTACACGTCGAAGTTTTTCCTGCGTCCGCACTACCAGTTGGAAGGCCTGACCGTATCGCTACGGTTGGTATCGAAGCTTCCGTCCGCCAAGGCGGCATGACGGAAATCCCCATGCAGTGACGAATTGTTCTGAGCGGAGAAGAAGATGGCCATCGACATGTTCATGAAGCTGGGCGACATCAAGGGCGAGTCGCAGGACAAGACCCACAAGGAAGAAATCGAAGTGCTCGCGTGGAGCTGGGGCATGAGCCAGAGCGGCACGATGCACATGGGCACGGGCGGCGGCGCCGGCAAGGTGTCGGTGCAGGACCTGTCATTTACCAAATACAGCGACAAGGCGAGTCCGCCAATCATGGCGGCCTGTACCAAAGGCACGCACATCGACACGGCGTTGCTGACCGTGCGCAAGGCAGGCGGCGACAATCCGCTCGAGTACTACAAGATCACGTTGAACGGCGTGCTGGTCAGCTCCTATTCGACGGGCGGCTCGGGCGGCGAGGAGCGCTTCACCGAGAACGTTACGTTGAACTTCGAAAAATTCCATGTCGAGTACCAGCCGCAGAACGCCAAGGGCGCGAAGGAGGGCGGCGTGGTCGAAGTGAAATGGAACATCCCGGCCAACGCGGAGAGCTGATCGGCTGAGCGCAAAGGGCGACTGCACCGCGGCGGCCAGGCCGGCGCGGTGCGGCGGCGGGTGGGACGACTTCACACAGACCGGAGCGAACCGGCATGAACGCAGAAGAATGCTTGCGCGAAGGCGATCTCGACGGATGTCTGCGCGAATTGCAAAACCAGGTTCGCAAGGATCCGTCGAAAGCCGCCTATCGCGTCTTTCTGTTCCAGTTGCTCGCGGTGACGGGCGCCTGGGACCGTGCGCTGACGCAACTGAACGTCGCCGGCGAACTCGACGCGGCCGCGCTGCCGATGGTGCAAACCTATCGTGAAGCGTTGCAATGCGAGGCGCTGCGCGAAGCGGTATTCAGAGGCGAGCGCGCGCCGCTGATCTTCGGCGAGCCGACCGCGTGGCTCGCGTTGCTGGTCGAAGCATTGCGGCTCGATGCCGCGGGCGATAGCACCGCGGCGGCCGCCGCGCGCGCACAAGCGCTCGACGAGGCGCCCGCCACGGCCGGTACATTGAACGGCGAGCCGTTCGCGTGGCTCGCCGATGCCGACAACCGGCTCGGGCCGACACTCGAAGCCGTACTGAACGGCCGCTACTACTGGATTCCTTTTTCGCGCATCAGGCGCATCGAAATCGAGCCGCCGACCGACCTGCGCGACCGGGTCTGGATGCCGGCCGTGTTCACGTGGGCCAACGACGGCCAGGCCGCCGGTCTGATTCCGGTCCGCTATCCGGGCACGCTCGCCGAGCCGGATCGCGCGCTGTGGCTCGCGCGCCTGACCGAATGGATCGGTGACGATCCCGCGCTCGCGCGGCCGGTGGGACAGCGCATGTTCGCCACCGATGCGAACGACTACGCGCTGTTCGACGTGCGCACCATCGAACTGACGAGCGGCGACGCGAATCCGGCAGAGGACGGCGCGGCCGTGCCGGATCATGGCTGAGCTGACCGCGCGTGATCGGCTGCAACCGTCGCTGCTCGATCGGCTGACCGATCTCGAACCGGAAGTGAAGCAGGAAACGCGCGAGCGCCGCGTTCTGTCGATGCGCGCGCTGCGCGAGAGCGTGCAGCGCGATCTCGGCTGGCTGCTCAATGCGAACGGCCTCGCGTCGGTCCAGGAACTGGGCGGCTATCCGTATGTCGCGACTTCGGTGGTCAATTTCGGCTTGCCGGACATTGCCGGCAAGACCGCCTCGGGCATCGATCCGGCGCGGCTCGAACGGCTCGTGCGCGATGCGATCTGGGCGTTCGAGCCGCGCATTCTGCGCGACACCGTGCGGGTCAGTTCGATGCAACTCGAAGAGACGACCGGGCGCCACAACACCGTGTCGTTTCTGGTGGAGGGCGATCTGTGGGCGCAGCCGTATCCGGAGCGGCTCTACTTCAGGACCGAACTGGATCTGGAGGCCGGCGAAATCCGCGTGATCGACCAGGGCGGGCCGCGCTGAAGCCATGAATCCAGACCTGATCAAATACTACAGCCAGGAACTGCAGCATCTTCGGGAGATGGGCGGCGAGTTCGCGCGCGAATTTCCGAAGATCGCCGGGCGCCTCGGACTGGAAAACCTCGAATGCGCGGACCCCTACGTGGAGCGTCTGCTCGAAGGCTTCAGTTTCCTCGCGGCGCGCGTGCAACTGAAAATCGATGACGAGTTTCCGCGCTTCACCCAGCATCTCGCGGAACTGGTCTACCCGCATTACCTCGCACCCACGCCGTCGATGGCCGTGGTGCAGATCCAGCCCGACCTGACCAGTTCGAATCTCGCGGACGGCGTGCGGGTTCCACGCGGCAGCGCGCTGCGCAGCGTGCTCGACAAGAACGGCTCGACGCGCTGCGAATACCGCAGCGCGCACGAATTGGCGCTGTGGCCGCTCGAAATCGCCGAGGCCCGGTTTTTTACGCACGCGGGCTCGCTCGGCGGCGCCGACAGCGCGTTACCGATGAGCATGGCGGCCGGCGCCGGTGTCAAGGCCGGCCTCAGACTGCGTTTGCGCGCCACCGCCGGTCTGAAACTCAACCAGTTGAAACTCGACCGCCTGACGCTGTATCTGCGCGGCACGGACGGAATGGCCACGCGTATTCACGAGCGTCTGCTCGGCTCGGTGAGCGGCATCGTCGTGATGCCGGCCAAACGTCCGGCGGCCTGGCATGTGCAGTTGCCGGCGAGTGCGCTGCGGCCGGTCGGTTTTGCCGAGGATGAAGCGTTGCTGCCGGTCAGCCGGCAGTCGTTCCAGGGCTACCGGCTGTTGCAGGAGTATTTCGCCTTTCCGCAGCGCTTCATGTTTCTGGCGATCGACGGCTTGCAAGCGGCACTGCGGCGTTGCGCGGACACCGACATCGAAGTCATCGTGCTGCTCAAGCGCGGGGACCCGCTGCTCGAACAATCGCTCGACGCCAATAATTTCGCGCTGCATTGCACGCCCGCGATCAATCTCTTTTCGAGGCGCACCGATCGCATCGCGCTGTCGGACGAACAGTTCGAATATCACGTGGTGGCCGATCGCACCCGGCCGATGGACTTCGAGATCTATCAGATCGAGACTGCGACCGGCTATAGCGCGGGCGCGGGCGGCGAGCAGCGCTTCGAGCCGTTCTATCACGCGCGCGATCTCGGCGCGACTTATCGTGCCGGCGCTTACTACCAGGTGCGCCGCGAAAAGCGTCTGCCGTCGGCGCGTCAGCATGAGCGCGGCCCGCGCACCAGCTACCTCGGCAGCGAGATGTTCATCGCGCTGGTGGACGCGAGCAATGCGCCGTTTCGCGCCGACCTGCGGCAACTCGGCTTGCAGGTGCTGTGCACGAACCGCGACTTGCCGTTGACGATGCCGGTCGGTGTCGGCCCCGCCGATTTCACGCTCGATGTCGAAGCGCCGGTGCAAAGCGTGCGCTGCGTGAGCGGCCCGAGCCGGCCGCTGCCGTCGTATGCGCACGGGGCCGTGGCGTGGCGGCTGTTGAGCCACCTGTCGTTGAATTATTCGTCGCTGCTCGATAGCGATGCGCAGGAGGGCGCCCGCGCGTTGCGCGATCTGCTGAGCCTCTACTGCCCGGCCGACGAGATCGCGAGTCAGCGGCTGATCGAAGGCGTGCGCTCGATCGATTCGCGCTCGGTGACACGACGCTTGCCGTGCGCGGGACCGATCGTGTTCGGCCGCGGTCTCGAAGTGACGTTGACGCTCGACGAAACCGCGTTCGAAGGCGCCGGCGCGTTTCTGCTCGGCGCCGTGCTCGCGCATTATTTCGCGCAATACGTATCGATCAACTCGTTCACCGAGACCGTCGTGAAGACGCTTTCGCGCGGCGAGATCATGCGCTGGCCAGCGAGGGTCGGACAATGCCGGACGCTCTGACACTGTTGCGCCGGCTCGAAGACGATGCGCGCCGCTTCGACTTCTTCCAGGTCGTGCGGCTGCTGGAGAACGCGTATCCGGACAAGCCGCGCGTCGGCGAATCGATGCAGCCGCGCGACGATGCGATCCGTTTCGTGCAGGAGCCCGAACTGGTTTTCCACCCGACCACGCTCGGTGCCTTCACCCCGGCCGGAGAACATCACGCCGCGCGTCTGGCGGTCAAGTTCTTCGGCCTGCTCGGGCCGCATGGTCCGTTGCCCACCCATCTGACCGAGTACGCGCGCGACCGCGCCCGCAACGCGAACGATCCAACTTTCGCGCGTTTTCTCGATGTGTTCCACCACCGGATGGTGTCGCTGTTCTATCGCGCGTGGGCCAATGCGCAACCGGCCGTGAGTCTCGACCGGCCGGGGCGCGATCGCTTTTCGTTTTATGTCGGCAGCATGTTCGGGCTCGGCGAGGCGACGCTGCGCGAGCGCGACGCGGTGCCCGATTTCGCCAAACTGCACTTTGCCGGTTTGCTGGGCGGCCCGACCCGTCCTGCCGCCGGTTTGAAACTCGTGCTGGCGCGCTTTTTCAACCTGCCGGTCGACATCGAGCAATGGGTCGGCCATTGGATGACGCTGCCCGCCAACTCGTTGTTGCGCCTGGGCGCAGCGGACGGCTCGGCCTCGCTCGGCGTGTCGACGCTGCTCGGCGCGCGCGTGTGGGATTGCCAGCATAAATTCCGCATCGTCATCGGACCGTTGAGCCGCGCCGACTACGAGCGCTTCCTGCCGGGCGGCGAGAGTCTGAACCGCCTCGTCGACTGGGTGCGCAATTACGCGCGCGACGGGCTCGATTGGGATCTCCGGCTGGTGCTGAAGCAGGAAGACGTGCCACGCCTGAAGCTCGGGCGTCATGCGCGGCTCGGTTACACCACCTGGACGCTCGGCCAGCCGGCGCGCGGCGATCAGCGCCAACTGGTGTTGCGGCCGACCGGTCCTGACGGCCGTTCACGGGTTGCCACGGCGGCGCGCGAGGCGTCCGCGGCGGCGCCGCCATCGACATCATCGAGGGAATAGAAAAATGGCCGAGATCAAACGGGCAGCGTTGTTCGGCAAGCTGAACAAGCTCGGATTCCGTGCAATCGAGAGCGCGAACGTGTTCTGCAAATTGCGCGGCAATCCTTATATCGAACTGTCGCACTGGTTTCACCAGATCCTGCAACTGCAGGACTCCGACCTGCACCGCATCGTCAAGCACTATGGGCTCGAGCCTTCGGCATTGGCGCGCGATCTGACCGAGGCGCTCGACCGCCTGCCGCGCGGTTCGGGTTCGGTGACCGACATCTCGTCGCAAGTCGAGGAAGCGGTCGAGCGCGGCTGGGTGTTCGGCTCGCTGATGTTCGGCGAGTCGCAGGTGCGCACCGGTCATCTGGTGGTGGGCCTGTTGAAGACGCCGTCGCTGCGTAACGGGCTGTACGGCATCTCGCGCCAGTTCGAGCGCATCAAGCTCGATTCGCTGGTGGACGAATTCCACAGCCTGCTGCGCGACTCGCCGGAAGCGGCGATGAGCGCGAGCGACGGTTTTCAGGCGGGCGGCGCGCAGCGCGAAGGCGACGACGCGGATAGCGCGGGCGGCCCGCTGCCGGCCGCCGCGCTCGGCAAGCAGGAAGCGCTGCGGCGCTTCACCACCGATCTGACCGAACAGGCGCGCAGCGGCAAGCTCGATCCGATCGTCGGGCGCGACGAGGAAATTCGCCAGGTGATCGACATCCTGATGCGCCGCCGCCAGAACAATCCGATCCTGACCGGCGAGGCGGGCGTCGGCAAAACCGCGGTGGTCGAAGGTTTCGCGCAGCGCATCGCGGCGGGCGACGTGCCGCCGTCGCTGCGCGACGTGCAGTTGCGCACGCTCGACGTCGGTCTGTTGCAGGCCGGCGCGAGCATGAAGGGCGAGTTCGAAAACCGCTTGCGGCAGGTGATCGAGGAAGTGCAGGCGTCGGAGAAGCCGATCATCCTGTTCATCGACGAAGCGCATACGCTGGTCGGCGCGGGCGGGGCGGCCGGCACCGGCGACGCGGCGAATCTGCTGAAGCCGGCGCTCGCGCGCGGCACGCTGCGCACGGTCGCCGCGACCACGTGGGCCGAATACAAGAAGCACATCGAGAAAGACCCGGCGCTGACGCGGCGCTTCCAGGTCGTGCAGGTCAGCGAGCCGGACGAGACCCGCGCGATCCTGATGATGCGCGGGGTCACCTCGACGATGGAGCAGCACCACAAGGTGCAGGTGCTCGACGAAGCGCTCGAAGCCGCGGTGCGTCTGTCGCATCGCTACATTCCGGCGCGTCAACTGCCCGACAAGTCGGTCAGCCTGCTCGACACCGCCTGCGCGCGGGTGGCGGTCAGCCAGCACGCGACGCCGGCGTCGGTCGACGATTCGCGCAAGCGGATCGCCGCGCTCGAAACCGAGCTGGCGATCATCGGCCGTGAAAGCGCGGTGGGCGTCGACACGCGCGAGCGTGAAGCCGCCGCGGCGGAAAAGCTCGCCGCCGAACAGGCGCGTCTCGCCACGCTCGACGCCCGCTGGCAGGCGGAAAAGGAACTGGTGACGCGGATTCTCGCGCTGCGCGCGCAACTGCGCGGCGAAACCGGCAAGGTGGAAGGCGCGGCGCAAGTGAACGGCTTGAACGCAGCTACGAGCGAAACGGCAAACGCAGACGTAACAGCCGCACCCGGCGCAACCGAGAACCCCACCAGCGATACCGCGACGCGCGAAGCGCGGCTCGCCGAGCTGCGCGAGTTGCAGGCACAGCTCGCGCAGCACCAAGGCGAAGATCCGCTGATCCTGCCGACCGTCGACCAGCAGGCGGTCGCCTCCGTCGTGCAGGACTGGACCGGCATACCGGTGGGCCGCATGGTCCGCAACGAAATAGAAAACGTGCTGAAGCTCGCGGAGAACCTGAACCGCCGCATCATCGGCCAGGCTCACGCGACGGAGATGATCGCGCGGCGCATTCAGACCTCGCGCGCCGGACTCGACAATCCGAACAAGCCGATCGGCGTGTTCATGCTCGCCGGCACCTCGGGGGTCGGCAAGACCGAGACCGCGCTGGCGCTCGCCGAGGTGCTGTACGGCGGCGAGCAGAACGTCATCACGATCAACATGAGCGAATACCAGGAAGCGCATACGGTGTCGTCGCTGAAGGGCGCGCCGCCGGGCTACGTCGGCTACGGCGAAGGCGGGGTGCTGACCGAGGCGGTGCGCCGTCGTCCGTACAGCGTGGTGCTGCTCGACGAAGTCGAGAAGGCCCACCCCGACGTGCACGAGATTTTCTTCCAGGTGTTCGACAAGGGCTGGATGGAAGACGGCGAAGGCCGCGTGATCGACTTCAAGAACACGCTGATCCTGTTGACCACCAACGTCGGCACCGATCTGATCACGAGCCTGTGCAAGGACCCGGAGCTGATGCCGGAGCCGGAGGGCATCGCCAAAGCGTTGCGCGAGCCGTTGCTGAAGGTGTTTCCGCCGGCCTTGCTCGGGCGCGTTGTGGTGATTCCGTACTACCCGCTGTCCGACGAGATGCTCGGCGCGATCATCCGCCTGCAGCTCGGCCGGATCGAGAAGCGCATCCGCCTGTCGCACAAGATTCCGTTCACTTACGACGACGATGTCGTGAAGCTGATCGGCAGCCGCTGCACCGAACTCGAAAGCGGCGGCCGCATGATCGACGCGATCCTGACCAACACGCTGTTGCCGCGCATCAGCACGGAATTTCTGACGCGCATGATGAACGGAAGCGCGGTCACGAAAGTGCAGATCGGGGCGCGCGACGGTGAGTTTATCTATACGTTCGACTGATCGATCCGACCGGAGGATGCCTTCATATGCCGCAACAAGTCAGCATGGGCGCTACGCTGCAATGTTCGTTCGGCGCGGCGCCTTCGACACTCGTGGTGTTGCCGATCAACCGGGTGATGGGCGAGGGGCCCCCCGCGGCCAACATCATGGATCACATACCGCTCGTCAACATCATGCCGTTCGGTATGTGCAGTTCGCCCGCCAATCCGACCGTCGCCGCCGCGACGACGGCGGCGCTGGGCGTGCTGACGCCGATGCCGTGCATTCCGGCCACCATGACGCCGTGGGTGACGGGCGCGCCGACCGTGCTGCTCGGCAACCAGCCGTCGCTCGACAACGTGTCGAAGTGCATGTGCAACTGGGGCGGCGTAGTCACGATCGTCAATCCGGCGACCGTCAAGACGATGATTCCGTGACATGACCACGCAAAACCAGAACCGACACGTCTCCGTCAGTTGCGCGCCTGCCGGCGACGATCTGCTGTTTCTGCATCTGCGCGGCACCGAGGAGTTGGGGCGTCTGAGCGAATGGCGGCTCGATCTGCTGAGCAAGCGCAACGATCTGCAAGCCGGCGATCTGCTCGGCCATGACATCTCGATTGCGCTGTCGTTGCCGGCCGAGGGCGAACGGCAATTCAACGGCATCGTCACGGCGTTCCGGATCGTCTCGCCGGGCGACAGCACCCGCAACCGCATGGCGCGCTACGAAGCGGTGGTGCGTCCACGGCTGTGGCTTCTCACGCGCGCGTCGCACAGCCGCTTCTTCCATGAAAAGAGCGTGATCGATATCGTGACTGGCGTGCTGCAGGACTACAGCATCGACGTCAGCAATAAATGCCAGGCGACCTATCCGTCGCTGCAGCACTGCGCGCAGTACCGGGAGACCGATTTCGCTTTCGTGAGCCGGCTGATGGAGCACGAGGGCATTTACTACTACTTCGAGCACAAGGGTGGCAAGCACACGCTGGTGTTGACCGATTCAAGCGACGTGCACGCACCGATCGAACACTATGCGACGATTTCGTACGATGCGTGGTACGAGCCTTCGAAGGAGAAGGAATGCGTGTATGCGTGGAGTTCGGGCGCGGAATTGCAGACCGGCAAGTACGAAGTCAACGACTACGACTTCGAAAAACCCACGTTGAGCAACCAGCAAGGGTTGCTGTCGCGGGCGACGCGGCCGAAAGTCTACGATCCGCCGGTGTACGCGATGCAGGAACATCTGAGCGGCCACGTGCAGTCGAGCGATGGCGATCGCTATGCGAAGGTCGGCATCGAGATCCGTCAGGCGCGCAACGACAGCATCTCGGGCCGCTCGAGCGCGCGCGGCATCTGGCCGGGCGGCCAGTTCAAGCTCGAAAACCACGCCTGTGATGCGCAGAATCATGACTATCTGGTGGTCAGCGCCGAGTACGAGATCAATTCGGATGTCTATATGTCGACGGTGCGCAACGATCCTTCGCTGCCGTTCTTCGACTGCGCGTTCACCGCGTTGCGCAAGGAGAACCACTTCCGCTCGGAGCGGCTGACGCCCGAGCCGGTCGTGGCGGGCCCGCAGACCGCGATGGTGGTGGGCCCGGACGGCGAAGAAATCCTCACCGACAAATACGGCCGCATCAAGGTGCAGTTCCATTGGGAGCAGTTCGCCCCGCCGGCCGATTCCGACGCGCGCATGAAACGCTGCTGGGTGCGCGTGTCGCAGAGCTGGGCCGGCAAGAACTGGGGCACGTTCTTCCTGCCACGGGTCGGTCAGGAGGTGGTCGTCGAATTCGTCGAGGGCGATCCGAACCGGCCGCTCGTCACCGGCTGCGTCTACAACGCGAATACGATGCCGCCGTACGCGCTGCCGGCGAACCAGATGTTCTCGACGCTGAAGAGCAATTCGACCAAGGGCGGCGGCGGTTTCAACGAAATGCGTTTCGACGACGACAAGGGCAGCGAGCAACTGTTCTTCCATGCCGAGAAAGACCACGAGACCTGGGTCAAGAACGACATGCTGAGCAATGTCGGCAACGATCGGCATCTGAAAGTGACCGGCAACGAGTTCGTGGCGGTCACCGGCGCGCGCCACGACGCCGTGACGGGCGACCAGAATGCCCAGGTCGATGGCAACGCGTCGCTGAAGGTCGGGCAGAAGCTGCAGGAGAAGGTCGGCATGGACTATGCGATCGACGCCGGCATGAATATCCACATCAAGGCGGGCATGAACGTCGTGATCGAAGCGGGCGCGAGTATTACGCTAAAGGCTGGCGGCGCGTTCGTGGTGGTGGGCCCGGTCAGCGTGGCGGTGTCGGGCACGCCGATCCTGCTCAATTCGGGCGGCTCGGCGGGCTCCGGCAGCGGCTCGTCGCCGACCGCGCCGACTGCACCGAAAGACGCCGACGACGGCACCAAAAAGATCAAATCTTGAGCGATGCATCTGACGGGTTGTGGGGAGCCAAGTGAACTATCCGATTCTTTCGCTGCGGGTTGCGCGATTCAACGACGAGACGCTCGCCGAGCCGATCGTGGTCGCGTTCGGCCCCGCCGGAGGCACGATTGGCCGGGCCAACGACTGCACGCTGGTGCTGCCCGATCAACAGCGCGCGATCTCGCGCGTTCACGCGCGCGTCGAGTTGCGCGGCGGCGAGTACCTGCTGTGCGATCTGGGCAGCAATCCGAGCGTGCTGAATCAGCGCGCGCTCGGTGGCACGCGCGAGGCGAGGCTCGCAAATGGCGACCAGCTGTTGATCGGTCCGTATCTGCTCGAAGTGTCGCTCGGCGAGCAGGCCGCGGGCGTGCGCGGTCTGACGGGCGGGCATGATCCGCTCCGTGCCGCGCAGGTGCTCGGTGGGCCGTTGCCGGCCGATTCGCAAGGCGACCCGTTGCAGCTCGGCGCGCTCGATCCGCTCGGGCAGCCGGGCTTCGGCGAACCGCAGCGGATCTCGTCGCGGCCGGGCTTTGCGGGCTCGGAGAGCGATCATGTGTCGCCGGAATTGCAGGCGTTTGCGGCGCCCCAGGCGCCTCGGCCCGATCCCGCCAGGCCGGCCACGCCCGTGGGCGGCATCCCGGCGGACTACGATCCGCTCGCCGATGCGTTGGCGCAGTGGGAAACGCCGTCGCAGGCGGGCAGTGCGTCGCCGGCCGCGGCGCATGCCGCGCCCGAATTGCCGGGATGGCCCACTGCGCCCGCGCCGGCGGCCGCGCCTTTGGGCGGCCCGACCGGCTTGCCGCCGGGATTGCTGGACCCCGGCGCGGCAGGCTCGGCCGTGACACCGTTCGATGATCTGTTCGGGACGCCGTCGGTGCCATCGGTGCCGACGACGCAGTTCGCGCCGTCGACCCCTTTGGCTCCGGTGGTGCCGGTGGTCGTGCCCGTAGTCGCGCCGCAGGCTGCCACCTCACGGGTCGCCGTGCCGGCGGCGGCGCCGGTGCCTTCGCCTTCGCCGGTTGTGCAGCCCGAGCCGCAGCAGGTGCAGCAGCAGGTTCAGCAGCCGGCTCCGGCTCCGGCTCCGGCCTCGGCTCCGACCGCATCACCGCCTTCCGCATCACCAGCGCCGATCGCGCAGCCGGCTCCGGTTCGCCCCGACGCCGTCCCCGCCGCGAGCCCGAACCCCGCCACGCTGCAGGCGCTGCTCGAAGGCCTCGGGCTCGACCCGTCGCGCGCGCCGAACCTGCCCGAGCCGGAGTTCGCGCGCCTCATCGGCACGATGCTGCGCGACGCGCTGCGCGGCACGATGGAGGTGCTGCGCGCGCGCTCGATGACCAAACGCGAAGCGCGCCTCGACACGACGATGATCGTCGCGCGCGACAACAACCCGCTGAAATTTTTCCCCGACGTCGACAGCGCGCTGGCGCAGATGCTGACCGGCCGCGCGGCCGGTTATCTGCCGCCCGACGAAGCGCTCAGGCGCGCCTTCGACGATATCCAGGCGCACGAGCTAGCGGTCCTCGCCGGGATGCGGGCGGCGCTCGCGCACGTGCTCGGACGGTTCGATCCCGCGTCGATCGAAGCGCAGCTGAAAGACCCCGGCGCGCTCGAAAAGGTGCTGTCCAACCGCAAGGCGAGGCTGTGGGATCTGTTCGTCGAATTGCAGGGCGCCGTCACGCGCGAAGCCGACGACGACTTCCAGAAACTCTTCGGTCAGGCGTTCAATGACGCGTATGAGGCGCAGATCGACGAACTGAGCGCGGCCCGAGAGCGTCAGCCGAAACATCCCGCCGATCCCAACTAGAAACTTGAACGAGACAACATGTCCTGGAACAGCAAAGTCATCTGGTCGGAGGGGATGTTTCTTCAGCCCCAGCACTTGCAGCAGCACGACCGTTATCTGCAGCGGCAACTGGAGACGCGCGCGGCCGGCCTGCGTCCGTACAGTTGGGGCTTCACCGCGCTGGAGATCGACGAGCCGCTGCTCAAGCTCGGCAAGCTCGCGCTGCTGTCGTGCTCCGGCGTGATGCCGGACGGCACGCCATTCGATCTGCCCGCCGACGATGACTTGCCCGAACCGCTCGAGATTCCCGAAGGCACCCGCAACGTGCTGGTCCAACTGGCGTTGCCGGTGCGCAGGCCGGGCGTCGCCGAAACCGGCAACGAGGCCAGCGAGGAGAACTTCGCGCGGCACCGGATCGCCGAATTCGACGTCAGCGACAGCAACGATCCGAATGCCGGCGCGGCGTTGCTGCAGGTCGGCAAACTGCGGGTGCGTCTCGCGCTCGCGCCCGAAGTGGCGAATGCCTATACGGCGCTCGGCGTCGCGCGCGTGCTCGAGCGTCTGCCCGACAACCGCGTCGTGCTCGAAAACGACTATAGCCCGCCCTGTCTCGACTATCGGGTGGCGCGCCGGCTTGCGGCGTTCGTCGACGACCTCGTGGGTCTTCTGCATCAGCGCGGCGAAGCGCTGGCCGGACGGCTTGCGCAGCCCGGCGTGACAGGTGTCGCGGAAGTGGCCGATTTCCTGTTGCTGCAACTGATCAATCGCCTTGAACCGCTGGCCGCGCATCTGTCGACGATGACCGGTTTGCATCCCGAAGCGCTGTACCAGGTGGCGGTGCAGTTGGCCGGCGAACTGGCGACCTTCAGCCAGGCGTCGAAGCGGCCGCCGGCGTATCCGGTGTATCGCCATGAGTGGTTGCGCGAAACCTTCGCACCGGTGATCGACGACATTCGCGCGTCGTTGAGCATGGTGATGGACCCGCACGCCGTGCCGATTCCGCTCGAAGAGCGCAAGTTCGGCCTGCGCGTGGCGATCGTGCCGGACAAGACGCTGTTCGCCGGCGCCACCTTCGTGCTCGCGGTGCGCGCGCAAATGCCGGCCGAGCATATCCTGACCGGCTTCGCGCCGCAGGTGAAGATCGGACCGATCGAACGCATTCGCGATCTCGTCAATCTGCAATTGCCGGGTGTCGGGCTGCGCGCGTTGCCGGTGGCGCCTCGGCAACTGCCGTTCCATGCGGGCTTTACCTATTTCGAACTCGATCGCGGCAACGAACTGTGGAAGCAGTTCGCGACTTCCGCGGGCATGGCGTTGCATGTCGCCGGCGAGTTTCCCGGGCTGACGATGGAGTTCTGGGCAATCCGCCGCTGACGCATTTGATTGGGGAAGTACATCGTGAGTCCTGACGAACCGCGTGGCCCCGCCGACGATCCCGGCGCGACGATTCTGATTCCGACACCGGGCGGCGCGCGGGCGGCGTTCATGGGTGCCGCCGCGACGCCCGCGCCGATGTTGCCCGCCGGCGGCGGTCTCAATCCGCTGTTGCGCGCGGCCAACCCGCTGCTCGAACTGGCGCTGCCGCTGCGTCAGTTGCCGACCCATCCGAATGTCGAGGACCTGCGCAACCAGCTGATGCAAATGGTGCGCAACTTCGAGACGCAAGGCCGCGCCAACGGTATCGACGACGAGAAGCTGGGCGCCTCGCGCTACTGCCTGTGCACCTTCCTCGACGAAGCGATCGCCAGCACGCCGTGGGGCGCGGGCTTGTGGGGCAGCCGCAGCCTGCTGGTGACATTCCACAACGAGGCTTCGGGCGGCGAGCGCTTTTTCCAGATCCTGCAGCGTCTCGCGCAGAATCCCGCGGGCAACATCGACGTGCTCGAATTGATCTACGTGATTCTCGGCCTCGGCTTCGAAGGACGTTATCGGCTGATCGACGGTGGCCGCACGCAACTCGACACGATCCGCGAACGCCTCGAACAGATGATTCGCGGCCAGCGCGGCGCGGCCGAGCGCGATCTGTCGCCGCACTGGCTGCCGGTCAAGGTCGAGCGCAAGCCGCTGTTGCAACTCGTGCCGTTGTGGGTGGCCGCGGCTGTCGCTTGCCTGTTACTGGTGATCGTTCATCTGGTGTTGAGCTTCCGGCTCAACGACATGTCCGACCGCGTGTTCGAAGCGCTGCACGGTATCCACGTCGCGCCGGCTCCGGTGCTCGCGTCGAAACTGGCGGCGGCGCCCAAGCCCGCGCCGAAGCTGTCGCAATTCCTCGCGCCGGAAATCGCCCAAGGTCTCGTGAGAGTCTCGGAGTTGCCGGATCGGACGGTCGTCACGATCAACGGCGACGGCCTGTTCGCGTCGGGCAGTGCCGATCTGGCCGCGGGGTTCGTGCCGCTGATCCAGCGGATCGGCGATGCGTTGAAGGAAGTGCCGGGCAACGTCGTGGTCGCCGGTCATACGGATAACCAGCGGGTGTTGTCCGCGCGCTTCCCGTCGAACTGGCATCTGTCGCAGGCGCGCGCCGAAGCGGTGCGCGACATGCTCGCGTCGCGAGCCGGCAACCCGGCCCGTTTCAGCGCCGAAGGGCGCGGCGACGCCGAACCGATCGCGCCGAACGACACCGCCGCGAATCGGGCGCGCAACCGCCGCGTCGATATCACGGTGCTGGCGCCGGGAGCGGCATCGTGAAGGCCGCGCTGACGAGTCCGTGGCCCGTGGCCCAGGGGAGCCGGGTATGAAAATCTTTGGCTGGCTGAGACGAGCCATCGTGCTGTCGTTGCTCGGCGTGCTCGCGCTGTCGCTGATCGTCTGGGTCGAGGGACCGCTCGTCTCATACGCGGGCAACGAGCCGCTCGAAAGCAACAGCAGCCGCTGGGCCGTGATCATCGTGTTGCTGCTGGTGTGGGCGGTGTACTGGAGCGTGCGCTGGATCGCGGTGCGCGTCGCCAACATCAAGTTCACCCGCATAGTGGCAGACGGACCGGCCGAGCCCGAGCCCGGCAAGAAGGAATCCGAGGCCGACATCGCCGCGTTGAAACAGCGTTTCGAAGCCGCCATGGCGACCCTGCGCAAGGCGAGGGTCAAGGGCCGCTTCGGCAGTCAGTACGTGTATCAGTTGCCGTGGTACGTGTTCGTCGGCGCGCCCGGCACGGGCAAGACCACGGCGCTGCTGAACTCCGGGCTCAAGTTTCCGCTGGCCGAGCGGCTCGGCAAGCAGTCGATCGGCGGCGTGGGCGGCACACGCAATTGCGACTGGTGGTTCACCGACGATGCGGTGCTGCTCGATACCGCGGGCCGCTTCACCACCCAGGACAGTTTCGCCCCGGCCGATCAGGCCGCGTGGGCCGGCTTCCTGCAGCTACTGCGCAAGTATCGTCCGCGCCGGCCGCTGAATGGCGTGATCGTGGCCTTGTCGGCCAGCGACCTGCTGCAACTGTCCGACACGCAACGCGCGCAGCAGGCGCAAGCCGTGCGCGAGCGGCTCAAGGAACTGTACGGCCAGCTGGGCATGCGCTTTCCGGTCTACGTGATCGTGACCAAATGCGATCTGCTCGCGGGCTTCGCCGAGTTCTTCGACGATCTCGGCCGCGACGAGCGCGAGCAGGTCTGGGGCATGACGTTCCCGTTCACCGAACAAGGCTCGCCGGACGACGCACTGGCCGCGTTTCCCGCCGAATTCGACGCGCTGGCAAAGCAGCTGCAAGCCCGCGTGCTGAACCGCATGCAGCGTGAGACGGACGTGCGCCGGCGTGCGCTCGTGTATGGATTTCCGCAGCAGTTCGCGGGTCTGCAAGCCGTGCTGAAGGGCTTTCTCGACGAAACCTTCAGCACCTCGCGCTTCGAGCAGTCGGCGTTGCTGCGCGGCGTGTATTTCACGAGCGGCACCCAGGAAGGCCGGCCGATCGACCGCGTGATGAGCGCGGTGGCCTCGGCGCTCGGCTTCCAGCGACAGGTCGTGTTGCCCGATCCGGCGAGCGGACGCGCGTACTTCATCACGCGTTTGCTGCGCGGCGTGATCTTCGAGGAAGCCGGACTCGCGGGCGTGAACCAGAAGCTGGAGCGGCGCCGCGCGTGGTTCCAGCGCGCCGCGCTGGCGGCGATCGGCGTCGTCACGGTGCTGGCGCTGGTGCTGTTCTTCGTCAGCTACCAACGCAATCGCGCCTACGTCGCCGATGTTCAGCAGCATGTCACCGACTTGCAGAAGCTCGCGCAGAGCACCCAGCAGAGCGACAACCCGCTTGCGCTGCTGCCGTTGCTCAATGCCGCGCGCGACCTTCCCGGCGGTTACGCGGACCGCGACAGGAGCGCGCCGTGGCTGTCGCGCCTCGGTCTTTTCCAGGGCGACAAGCTCGGCCTCGAAGCGCAGAACAGCTACCGGCGGCTGTTGCGGCAGACTTTGCTGCCTCTGGTCGTGAGCCGCATGGAAGACGAGTTGCGCCGCGGCGACGCGAACAATCCCGACTTCCAGTATGAAGTCCTGCGCGCGTATCTGATGTTGGGCGACTCGCTGCACTTCGACGCCGACTCGGTGCGCTTGTGGGCCGATGTCGATTGGCGCCGCGGGCCGCTGCGCGATGCCAGCGACGAGCAGCGCAACGATATCGACGGCCATCTCGCCGCGCTGTTCCAGCCGGCGCGCTTCGACGCGTCGCTGCCGCTCGACAAGGATCTGATCGCGCAGGCGCGCGCGACGCTCGCCAAGATGCCGCTGACGCAGCGCCTGTTCAACCGCGTCAAGCGCGATCTCGAACAGAGCAAACTGCCGGAGTTCAGCGTCGCCAACGCGGCGGGCCGCAATGCCTCGCTGGTGCTCGTGCGCAAGAGCGGCGCGCCGTTGACGCGCGGTGTTTCAGGCGCGTACACGCGAGCCGGCTATCAGAAGTTCGGCCAGTTGCGCGACGCGGCGGTGATCGATATCGCGAAGGACGATTGGGTGCTCGGCCGTCAGGAGTCGGTCTTGACGCCGAACGGCCTCGAGGATCTGAAGTCCGGCATCACACGGCTTTACTACGACGAGTACATCCGCCAATGGGACGCGTTGCTCAACGATATCGACGTGGTGCCGTTCGACGGCGTGGAGCAGGGGGCCCGCGTGGCCACCGTGCTCGCAGCACCCGACTCGCCGCTGCGCTCGCTGATGCTGGCCGCGGCGCAGGAGACCACGCTGGGCGGCACCAAAACCGGCGGTTCGCTGACGGAGCAGGGCGTGACCGCATTGACCAACAAGCTCGATGCGGCCAAAAAGCGCCTCGAGAGCGCGCTCGGCAATCAGCCGGAAGACGCGGCGCCGCCCCCGCCGGCCGAACTCAATCCGGTCGACGCACATTTCCAGGCGCTGCATGATCTCGCCGGCAAACCCGGCGCGCAGGGTCCGGTTCCGCTGGACACGCAACTCGCCGCGCTGAAGGACGCCGCGACCTATCTGCAGGCCGCGGATTCGGCGCGCCGTCAGGGCTTGCCGCCGCCGCCCGGCGATGCGCTGAACAAGCTCAAGCTGGTGGCCCAGGGGGCGCCGCCGCCGCTCGCGGCGGTGGCCACCAATGTCGCCGGCGGGGCGGGGGCGCTGATGGTGGGCGGGGAGCGCGCGCGCCTGAACGCGTTGTGGCAGGCGAACGTGGCGCAGCTGTGCCGGCAGGCGCTCGACGGTCGCTATCCGCTCGTGCGCGCCTCGACCCGTGACGTCGCGCCCGACGATTTCGGCAAGCTGCTGAGCCCGGGCGGCTTGATCGACGACTTCTTCCAGAAGAATCTCGCGACGATGGTCGACATGTCGGGACCGCAGTGGAAATGGCGCAGCGGCGTCGATACGCTCGGCATCCCGGTCGACGTGCTCGCGCAATTCCAGCGCGCGGCGCAGATCCGCGATGCGTTCTTCCGCGCCGGCGGCCGCGATGTGTCGGTGCGCTTCACGGTAAAGCCGGTCAGCATCGATCCGTCGATCACGCAGTTCACGCTCGACATCGACGGGCAGCAGATGGTCGTCAAACCCGACAGCCCGCAATCGATGGTGTTCCAGTGGCCGAGCGGCAAGGGCACCGGCCAGGCGCACGTCGAGTTCACGCCGGCGGGCAACGCACCGGCGGCGCGCGCCGACGGACCGTGGGCACTGCTTCATCTAATGGACGATGCGCGTCTGCAACCGACCGCGCAACCCGACCGCTTCCGCCTGAGCTTCGACTCCGATGGCCGGCGCGCGGAGTTCGAACTGGCGGCCAGCAGCATCGTGAATCCGTTCCGTCGCGCGATGCTCGAGCAGTTCCGCTGTCCCGATCGGCTATGAGGGGCGAGCCTGCACGGGAGCCGACGCTAGCGCCCGGTTTCTTCGGCAAGGTGCGCACGCATGGCGATTTCGTCGGACGGCGCTTGCCGGCCGAGTTCGTCTCGCGTTGGGATCAGGGCTTGCAGGAAGGCATGGTGCAGGCGCGGCAGCGCTTTGGCGCGCAGTGGCTTGAACTGTATCTGAACGCCCCGGTGTGGTGTTTCGCACTCGGCGCGGGTCTGTATGGCCCGAACGCCTGGGCGGGCGTTCTGACGCCCGGCGTGGACCGTGTGGGACGCTATTTTCCGTTCACGATCGCGCAGCCGGTCGACGGCGTCGAACTCGCGCGGCGACTGGCCGATGCGCAAGCCTGGTATGACCGTTTGGTAGGGCTGGCATTGTCGACACTGACGGCGGAATTCGGTCTCGACGGATTCGACGCGGCGTTGCAAGCCGAGAGCCTGTTCAGCGGGGATCGTGCATCGATGCCGTGGCGGCTCGCGATCCCCGATGCGGCCGACGGCGGATTCGCCGCGTTGCTCGAACAGACCGTCGCAATGGGACACGCGATCTGGTGGAGCGACGGATCGCCTGCGGTCGCGGCTTCGGCGAGAATTTCCGCGGGCGCGGCGAGCGGCTCGCAGTTCGCGAGTCTGCTCGATCTCGGCATGCAGGAGTGGGATGCGGTGATCGACGTGATTGCGAACCCGGGCGCGTAGCGCCGGCCTGACAGACGCGGCCGCTGCGGGCAAGGGTAAGCGTTTCAAATTGACTTCCCGTCATTCGTCTTTAAAGGATGAGGCTGTCATACGCCGGTTCGCGCCGGTGTTCGCCGACGGTCCGTGACGCGGCGCTGGCGGCTTCACCGCAACTCCTTTCCGCGGAGATCGCCGTATGTCGCGTCTGACCCATTCGTCTTCCGCACGCCGCTTTCGAAGCGGCGTTCTGCCCACCGCGCTGTGCCTGCTCGCATTGCTGTGCACGGCCACGCGCGCGGCCGAGCCGGTCCTGAATGAGAAGGACATCAACGAGCAGGCGGTCACGCGCGCGCTCGAGCCTGACCAGTCGAGCGAGTCGGGCGACAACGTCGTGACGCGCGGCTTCGTGCTGTCGAACAAGGCGCCGTCCGCCGCGCCGCGGCCCGCGCCCGCGAGAAAACCTTCCGCGCAAATCCTCATTACGTTCGCCACCAATTCGGCCACCCTCACCGACAGCGCGAAGGCCGCGCTCGACAAGGTCGCCGGTGCGTTGCAGTCCGAGAAACTCGCGGCGTACCGGTTTCGCGTTGAGGGGCATGCCGATCCTCGCGGGTCGCCCGATGCCAACATGAAGCTCTCCGAAGACCGCGCGGCCGCGGTGGTCGACTATCTGACGCAGAAGGACGGCATTGCGGCCGAGCGGTTATCGTCGCTCGGCAAGGGCTCTTCCGATCCGTTGAACAAGCGCAATCCGACGGCGCCGGAGAATCGTCGGGTGACGATCGTCACGATCACGGACTAGGCGTTTGCGAGGTTGCCGCCGATGACACGTTATCGCGTGTTTAGCGAGGTGGCGACGAGCGCGGTGCTGCTGTTCGCGTGCGTCGCCACGATCGCGGTCGCCGCCGGTCCACAGGCCTCGAACCATGCCGCCGATGCGTCGCGCGCATCGGACGCGCGGCCCGTGCCCGCGGCGGTCGATGACGACACCGGGGCCGTGCGCGTGCCGCTTGCCCAGCTCGCCGCCGCATTGGCACCCGATGCGCGCGTGCAACTGTTCACCGTAACGGACCAGCCCGGCCTCTATGTGATGCAGGCGGCCAGTCTCGAGCAACAGGGCGCCATGTTCGCGCGCGTGGTGGCATTGCTCGAACGGCGCGACATGCCGCGCGACCGCGTGGTGTCGGCGGCGGCCATCGCGGCTCACGCGCGCCGCTTCGGCACCGATCCGACCGGACTGACTGCGGGCAACAACTTCAGCACGACGGAGTTGACGCACTTCTTCGAAGTCGCGCGCGAGCAGGGCGTGGTGCTGAACCAGGGCGAGCGCACGTTGCAGACGATTCTCGTGCGATGGCGCCTGATTCGCGACGAGCAGGGGATCTGGAAAGCGGCGAGCCCACACGATTTTCTGATCACCATTCCTGGCCTCGGCCGCGCCCCGGGCGGCGAGACGATCGACGCCACAGTCAGGGCCGCGATCCTCAGTCACGAATTGGGCCATTGGCAGTACTTCTCGGACGGCGCGTACGCACATGCGTGTCGCGCGTTCTGGTGGCAGGTGCTGAGCTACGAGGAACGCGCGGAGTTGACCCGGCAACTGGAAAACCTCGGCTACGACCCGAGCGACCGGATCGTGATCGACGAGATGCAGGCCTACTTGCTGCATACGCCCGCGCGCTATATGCCGATCATCGACACGCCGGGACCTGGCGGCATCGATGTCGCCAAAGTGCGGACGCGCTTGCAGGAGGCGGTCGCGAAAGCGGGCGGATAAAGAGGACGAAGCGAGGAGGACGAAGCGAGCTGCGTGAACGGCGCGGCACACGCTTTCGAGGTGACGCATGACGGATTACGCAGAACTCAACCGCATCTTGCCGCGTTTGTCGAGCGCACATGCGGCCTCCGCGTTCAGCGACGAGATCGCACCGCTGCTGGTGGATCTATGGGCAGACGACTATGTCCGGCGCGTCGCAACGTGCGAATTGCTCGAAACGTCCGTGGGCCAGTTTTCATATCTGTTCGACATGTCGAGCGAGCGCCTCGTCGCGGCGTGGGGAATCAGTCGGGGAAAGAGTACGGTGCCGCGCAAGGAAATCGCGACGCGGATGCGCGGACATCCGCTCGCCAACGGCGGGACCTACCACCGGGGACACGCCATTCCGCACACGCTCGGTGGTTCGACCGATATCAACCTCGTGCCGCAGTTGGGCAAGATCAATTCAGGGCCGTTCCAGGCGTTGGAACGACTCGCGGTCAGTCATGCGGGAGCGCTTTACTTCACCTACTGGCTGTACGGACCGGGCAAGAGTCAGGTGCCCGTCGGCGTGGAGCAGGGGCTTCTGATGCCGGGGGCGACCGCGTGCACGTTCAGGCTGGCGACGTTCGGGAATTGACGCATTCGGACGCATACGCGACGGTCCGCACCGCGCGCCATGCACGGTGAATAGACGAATCAGCCGCGCGGATTTTGAAAATCGTTCTGATCCGCGCGCGATTGCCCGGCACGATGTCGCCCGTAGTCTTTTTGAAAGCAGCGCGCCGCAATTGGGGCAAATACGTTGCATGTCCGCCAGCGTCGGTTAACCCCTCGACGAATCGGACCGTCTACGATAGACAGTACCGCAGACACCGACGTAACGGACCCTGATGATGCCATCCGATCGCCGTTTCCTCGTCATGCTGGCGTCAGCCTTGCTGCGCGTTCGCGTTGGCGGCGCATTGGCGCTGTTCGCGTCGATGCTGCCGCTTGCCCACGCGGAGCTGGTCGTCGCGTTCGCCGAGAGTCCCGTGACGGTGATTCGAGGCGCGTCGCTGTATCGGACGGGCGAGGGCGCCAAGCTGCGCGACGACGACATCGTCGAAACCGACGCCGGCAAATCCGCGCAGCTCGAAGACAGTGCGGGGACGCTGATCGCGCTCGGGCCGCAGACGCAAGTACTGCTCAAAACGCCGGCGCAGCCGCAAAACGCCGCGGCGGGACCCTTGCGGATCACGATGCTGAGCGGCTGGCTCAAGGTCGCCTGCAACGTGAGCACAGCCGCCCAACCGCCGCTGTCGATCGAGCTTCACGGCCTTGACATCAAACCTGCCGTCAATGGTCCGTGGTCGGTCGTCACGATGGCTACCGCCGAGCGCGCCGCGGTCTTCGCGGAGTCCGGCGACGATGCGATCGTCGTCGTTCGCGCTCCTGCCCAGGCGCCGAAACTGACCTTGCACGCGGGCCAATATCTCGAACGACATGCCGATGAGCCGCTGCGTGCGCAGCCCCGGCCGTCCGCGGAATTCATCGGCACGATGCCACCGGGCTTTCGGGACGCTCTCGTGGCGGTATCCGGACGGCTGGCGAGCAGGCACGAACTTGCAACACCACTGCGCGCCGTCGATTACGCCGACGTCTCCGACTGGCTCACGAGCAACGTCAGCGAGCGCGCCACCTTCGTCAAACGCTTCGTGCCGCGCCTGAAAACGCCTGCCTTTCGCGCGCAGGTCGATGCCCATCTGGACGTTCTGCCGGAATGGCGGCCGATCTTGCATCCGCCGCCGCCGCCGCCGCCGCGCTCTGCGAGCGAGCCACCCAAAAAGCCAGCGCAAGCGCCGCCGCCAGCGCGTCCGCAATACGGCCCCGGATCGATCTACCGGGACAAACCCACGGACGAAGACACACATCATTGACATACCCTGCACCACCAGGCGTTGACGCCTTTGCACACCATTTGCGTGGAGCCGCCATGAACCTGTCGTTGACTCTGAAGTTCAATCTCGCCTTCCTCGTCGTGTTCGCCGCGGGATTCGCCGCGACGGGTTTCGTGGCCGACCGGGTGTTGCAGGAAAACGCGGTGCAGACAACCGTGCGCGACGCGAGCCTGATGATCGAAGCCGCCACCGCGGCGCAGAACTATACGTCCGAACAGGTGACGCCGCTGCTTGCCACGCAGATCAAATACGCGTTCGTCCCGCAGTCGATCCCCGCGTATTCCGCCGTCGAGAGCCTGCTCGCGATCCAGAAGAAGTTTCCGGGCTTCTCGTACAAGAGCGCGATGCTCGATCCGACCAATCCGCGCGACCGCGCCACGGATTGGGAAACCGATGTGATCCGGCGCCTGCATGACCATCCCGAATTGCCCGAACTAATCGGCGAACGCGCGACGCCGTCGGGTCCGAGCCTTTACATCGCGCGGCCCACCCGCATCGACTCGGCTGCCTGCCTCGAATGTCACAGCACGCCCTCGGCGGCGCCGCGTACGATGATCGACAAGTACGGGCCGGCGAACGGCTTCAACTGGCCGCTGCATGAAACGATCGGCGCGCAGGTCGTGTCCGTGCCGATGTCGTTGCCGCTTGGACAGGCGCACAGCGTCTGGCGCACGTTCATGCTGTCGTTCGCCGCGGTGTTCGGCTGCGTGCTGATCGCGCTGAACCTGATGGTGCATTTCCTCGTGACCAAGCGGCTCAAGGCCTTGTCGCGCGCGGCCGACGAAGTCAGCCTCGGCAAGCTCGACACGGCGTCGTTCTCGACCCGGGGCGGTGACGAGATCGCGTCGCTTGCCGTGTCGTTCAACCGCATGAAAACGAGCCTCGTCGAAGCGCTGCGGATGCTGGGGGCGTAAGCTGGCATGATCGGCCATGCGGCCCTCGATCGGAACGCGAATGAGTAACGAAGCAACGCCTGCGCAGATTGGCAAGTACCGTATCGACCGTGTGCTGGGCACGGGAGCCATGGGCGTCGTCTATCTCGCGTTCGACCCGCACCTCGAACGACCGGTGGCGCTGAAAACCGTGCGTCGCGAACTGCTCGCCAGCGAGGACCGCAGCGGCGACATGCTGCAGCGTTTTCGCAACGAGGCGCGCGCGGCCGGTCGGCTCGCGCATCCGAACATCGTCACGGTCCACGATTTCGGCGAAGACGGCGACACGGCCTACATCGTGATGGAGTACGTCGCCGGACATGGCCTCGATACCTTGCTGGTGCCGGGCCACCCGCTGCCGCTGTCCGAGGCATTTCACTGGCTTGCGCAACTGCTCGCGGCGCTCGCGTATGCGCATGAAGCCGGCGTCGTGCATCGCGACATCAAGCCTGCGAATCTGCTCGTCACGGCGGCGGGGTTGCTGAAGGTCGCCGATTTTGGCGTCGCGCGCGTCGGCTCAGCCGCGACTTCGTCCGGGTGGATGATCGGCACGCCGAGCTACATGTCGCCCGAGCAGTTCGAGGGCGCATCCGTCGATGCCCGTGCGGACCTGTTCTCGGCCGGCGTCGTGCTGTACCGGATGCTGACCGGCCGTCAGCCGTTCGTCGGCTCGCCGGCGACCATCAGGCAGAAGGTCATCAAAGATACGCCGGCCCGGCCCTCGGAAATCGTCTCCGTGTTGCCGCCGGCGCTCGACGCGATGGTCGCCCGGGCGCTTGCGAGGCGCCCGGAAGACCGCTTCGATTCGGCCGCGCAATGGCTCGCGAGCTTGAGGTCGTTGGCCGCCTCAACGGCCGCGGCCGACGATGACCGGACCATCGTGACGCCGTCCGCCTATTTGTCCGCGTCCTCGTTCTCGCCGGCGCTTGCGACGGGCGGCGGCAACCCACCCATGCCTGTGCCTTCGGCGCCGCAGGGTTGGCCGCCTGAGGTGCTCGCGCGCATCGAACGCCAACTCGCGATCCATATGGGCCCGCTCGCGAGTCTGCTGGTGCGACGCGCGGCCACCCAGGCGAACGACCTGCCGGCGCTCGGCGCGCAACTGGCGGCGGTGTTGCCGGACACGGCACGGCTCGAATTCGAGCGGGCGTTCGCACGCTTGACGGCCGGCTTGCCCGAGATGTCGATGATCACGTCGGCAGCGCCGGGCGCGCGTGCCGCGACGGCCACGGCAAAGGTATCGGCTGTCTCGCCGGCGACCGCCACAGGCACGCCAACGGCCAGTGCGATCGATCAGGCCAGCATCGATGCCGTCGCCGTCAAACTGGCCGTCTATCTGGGCCCGATCGCGAAGATGATCGCCACTCGCGAGGCGCGGCATGCCGCGAATTTCGACGAGTTCGTGCAGCGGATCGAAGCGTGCATCACCGACGCCGAGCAGCGCCGTCGATTCAGGCACGATGTCGATTCATCCGGTTAGCGTCACGAATCGAACGCTGCCACACGAGTTTATAAAGGGGGTAAGGAAGTTGAACCACGGTCTGCAGATGTTCGACCTAAGCGGGCGTCGCGCGCTCGTCACCGGATCGAGTACCGGTATCGGTTATGCGTTGGCACAGGGACTGGCGGGCGCCGGTGCCGAAGTCGTGCTGAACGGCCGCAACGAAGCGCGCCTCGCGGAAGCGGTGAGCCGTCTGCGCGACGCGGGGGCGAACGTGCATGGGCGATGTTTCGACGTGACCGCTCCCGAAGCGGTGGAAGCGGCGGTGGCGCAGATCGAACGCGAGATCGGCGCGATCGATATCCTCGTGAACAACGCCGGTATGCAGCGTCGCGCGCCGCTCGAGCAGTTCTCGCACGCGCAATGGGAACAGCTGATGAAGACCAACGTGGATAGCGTGTTTCTGGTCGGACAGGCGGTCGCGCGGCACATGATCGCGCGCAAGCGCGGCAAGATCATCAACATCTGCTCGGTGCAAAGCGAACTGGGCCGGCCCAACATCGCCGCTTACACCGCGAGCAAAGGCGCGGTGAAGATGCTGACGAAAGGCATGGCGATCGATTGGGGTCAGCATGGCATCCAGGTCAATGGCCTCGGCCCCGGCTACATCAAGACGGAGCTGACCGAGGCGCTCGTCGACGATGAAGCCTTCAGCAACTGGCTGGTCAATCGCACGCCATCGCGGCGTTGGGGCGATGTGCAGGATCTGGTCGGCGCCGCGATCTTCCTCGCGAGCGGCGCGTCGGACTTCGTCAATGGTCACATTCTTTACGTCGATGGCGGCGTGACGGCCACGCTTTGATCGATCCAATTCGCGAATTCTCTTTCTGACAATTGTTTGCATAAATTCAGAGCGCGACGTATTGGTGCTGACGTTCGACCCGTCATAAGGTAGTGCGTCCTCATTTACGCACGAGCGCACCGAACCTATGGCGAGCAAACCGGCACCGCATCACCCGCAGACGTCACAAGCTCCCGCGCTCAAACAACTGGCATTTACTTTTCCCTTTCTGCGGAAGACGCAAGGCAATGCCGGTGCATCCGTCCGGTTCACCGACGAGCACGAGATCTACCGGCTTCTCGCCGCGAGCGAGCCGTCCGGCGCGTATCTCGTCAGCCGCAAGGGTATGTGGCACGGCGGCATTCACATCACGGAGGCGGGCGCGGGAAAGGCGCTCGACCTCGACGCGGGACTACGCTGCATCGCGGACGGCGTGCTGATCGCTTATCGCGCCAACCGGGACTACCCGGTGAGCGAAGTGGCGCTGGGCAGTAGCAACGCACCGTTTGAGGCACCCTACAGTACGGGCTTCGCCCTGGTGCGGCACGAGATGGAGTTTCCGCGCGGCACGAAGCTGACGTTCTACAGCCTGTACATGCACCTGATGTCCAACGCCGACTACGACAGCAACTTCCCGAAGCGGCAGAAACCGGCGTACTGGTCGCGGCAGCGGCGGGTGACGGAGTTTGCGCAGGACAGGCCGCAGCCGGGTCGCAGTGGGCAGGTTGCGGATCTTTCACAGGTGGGTTTGCATGTGCGCAGGACGCTGAACGGCTCTATCGTTGGCATCCTGCCGCAGGGTGCAAGCGTCAGCATCGGCAAGACCGAAACGGTGCATGGTGCAACGTGGGGCCAGCTAACGGACCTGAATGGAGCAACGCTGTATGCGCCTGAGGCGGGCGGCTATGTTGAGCCCTCCTTGGCCGTGAACGGCTGGATTTACCTGGGCGCGCAGAATGGTGGCCCGGTAGCGAAAGAGAGCATCCCCGAGTCGATGTTCGACCGGGTAATCCTCACAACGGATCAGGCATGCAAGGCGAGCGATCCACAGGGAACGGGAGGCGGCGTCCCGATCAAGGCGGGCGACCTGATCGGCCACCTGGGCCGTTATGACTCGCTCAGCGAGTGTTCGAGTGGAACCCGGATGGCGCATATCGAGGTGTTCTGCGACGAGGGTATCAAGCCGTTCATCAAGGCGGGGCGCGCCTGGGTGAACACGCACGTCGAGGACACGCCAGCGGTCACGAACCAGTGGAATGATCTGGGCGTGTCGCCGGAACCAACCATTCTGCGCGTGAACCGGGGGACGAAGCTCTACCAGACGCACGCCAACGGGCAACCCGGCAAGGACCCGAAACAGACCGATGTGATTCAGGTTTATCAGTTTGCCGCGCTCCCCCAGGATGACGGTGACCTGTTCATGGAAAAAGATCCGGGCAACGACGGGACCCAACGGCGCTGGTGGAAAGTGGACAGCGCGGACGCGCTACGCAATCCGATTAGCGGATGGGTGCGCGAGCAGAGCTTCGAAGGCGGGCGTGTGACTCGCGAGAATGCGCAAAGCTGGATCGATTTCGTGTGCCACGACGAGGACCACGATCCGACGCACACCATCTTTACGACCACTGGCGATTACGTGGACTATGCGCTTGGCAGGGATATGCCCGGCGCGGGTTCCCTTGGCAGACTCAGCCCGCTTATGGGCGCCATATACCGCGTGCTCTATCCGACCGGCGACGGCCCGCACGCGGCGGACGACCTTTGCAATATTGGACAAAGCGTCCACGGCTCAGGATTTCCGTGGGCCGCGTTTCGCGCGTCGCGCCTCATTCCGAAGCACGAAAGCGAATGGGCCAACCCGACGAAGTGGCAGGCGCTGGTCAGTGCAATCGAGGAGCGCACCGGGCCGAAGGCCGAGCATGAAGAGGAAAAAAAGCGTATCGCGAAGCTCGTGTGGTGGGACGAGGTGGCGGCCCGCGTCCCCGGCTTCCCTCGCCCCAATGTCTATCACATCAATCCGATTGGGCTGGTGGGGAATTTCTCGAGTTCCTCAACATCATTAAGCCTTGCGGAAGCGCGCGTGAGAGCTTTGCTGAGAGTTATTCGCGTTGGTGAGGGAACGTCAACGGACAGGGGTTACACGACCCTCTACGGAGGTGGGACATTTCAGGGCTTTGCAGATCATCCGAGAAAGAAAATCACCGCTGGGAAATATACCTCCACCGCGGCCGGAGCGTATCAAATACTGGAAGGGACGTGGGATGGGCTCGTGAGCAAAAAACAATATTCAAATTTTGACCCTGAGAGCCAGGACAGGGCCGCCGTTCAATTGCTAATGACACGGCATGTGTTAAACCCTATCATCGACGGCGATCTTTGGACTGCCATACTCGGATCAGGAGGGAAGGCTGAAGGGACGAATAAGGAATGGGCTAGTCAACCGGATTCGCCCTATGGACAACCGGTAATGACAATGGATAGGGCCAGTAAATTGTTCGCAGAGTATCTCGAAGATGAACTGCGCGGCCATACTACTTTGACTGTTCCTCAGGGAGAGTTGTTAAAATGATAAAGAAAATTGCATTCTTCTCTGTTCTACCTTCTTTGATGCTTGCCTTCGCGGTCCCCTGTCACGCGACCGGGGACGTGGTTTTGCACTCAAAATACGGCGATATCGCTAGCAAACTCGAGGGGAGATGGTCGCCGGACTGTGACAATTTGGAGGGCATAAAAATAGATGGCCACCTTAAGGCGAAAATTACTGTCAATTCAAATCAAATTGTCATTAATTCTTTCTTGAAAGAGGGTGATAAAAAGGACGGACTTGTTGGAGTATATCTTGAGTCTCCGCTGGATCTTGGGCGAGGTGGTATGAATCTCGATTGGGATCATTTCTCGAGGGATCATCGAATCGCTGCTATAAAAATCGAGAATGAAAGTGATGTTATTTTTAATTGGAATGGATTTTACGTTGGCAAAGCTAAAAAATATCAATGGGTGAGTGAGCCGGATTTTTATGGCGATAGTGGAAAGATTAATTTTCATAGATGTGACAATTAAAAGATCTTGATCCATTTGCCTTGGCGGTCGACATGCCGCTCACGCCTCCCTCATCGGGCGGCGCTGTTCCAGCAAGTCGGTTCGATGATAGGCCGCCTTAACCTTGTTCGAGACGATATGCGCGAGCGCCCGCTCGGCAAGGTCGCGGCTGTAGCCATTTTCTGAGGCCCAATCTCTCTTTTGGGCAACTGCTACACCAGCGTTCGCAAACAGCCCACCGCGCCGCAATCATGAGCGGCGCGATGACTTCTTTCAGACTTTGGATGGAGAGGCCCACAAGCCTCTCCATGACTTGCTTCACTGCACGCAGGTAAACGACGCCGCGCTGTTCACATCCCCCGCGCCGTTATAGCTGGGCCACGCCGGATACTGACACAGCGGCCGCGTGCGTCCCGGTACACCCGCGGTGTCGGTGACCACCTGATGCACTGGCGGCGTGCCGTGCTCGACCCAGTTCTCCAGCGTCGTCAGCGAGTCCCACGACGCATTGAACTCGGTGCCGACCGCGTGCTGCAACCCCGGGATCTCATAGAAGCGCGCGAACGACCCGACCGCGCGGAAGCCCATCGTCACCAGCATGCGCTGCCAGTAGATCTCGGTCGCCCGTGTGCTGACGGTCTGATCGACGGTGCCGTGCGCCATCAGCAACTTGCCGCCGTGCCGCATGTACGGCGTCAGGTTCGCGTCTGTCGCGTCGAGCCCCGACAGCATGCTGACCCGCCCGGACCATCGGCCGGCTATTGCCGGGTTGTATGTCAGCGAGTCGGCGTTCGGGTTGTCCATCACCGTGTAGCGAACGAAGTCGTCGGCGATCTGGCCGTCGAACATCGCGGTGCTCTGCAGCGGATACGACGGCTGCGTCGTGCCGAGCGCGAGCGTCGTGACCGTTGCTTCGAGCGGTGAACTGCTGCCCACCCCGAGATCGGCGCCATACACGTTATAGCCCGGATACTGTGTTTCGCCGCTTTCGAGCGGGTACGCAAACACGAGCGGCGTGTTCATCGTGTTCAGCGCCTCGATCTGCCGGTCCGACAGGCACGTGTCGCCGCGCGCGATACCGCCGGCGCAACGCAAAGGCTTGCCGTCGACGCGGGCCGTCGCCGGGTTGAACGTCGCATTGCACGCCTGCACGTTGCTGATGAGTCCGTCGACGACGCCGTCGAGCCCGTCGCAAGCCTGCATCACCGCGTTGAGCAGCAGCGCGCGCTGCGCGGTGTCGACATAAGCGCCCGGCGCCGCGAAGCCTTCGGTCACGCGCAATTGCTGCAGGCTCAGCGTCGTAAAGTCATACGCGGGATAGAACGCGATGATGCCGTCCCAGTCCTGCGGCCAGCGCTGCGCGACGGTCAGCGCCTCGCGCCCGCCCGTCGAGCCGCCCGCGAAATACGCCTTGGACGGATGCGTGCCGTAATGCGCGTCGATGATCTCGAGCGACGCATCGTGCGTCTTCTTCAGCGCTTCGCCCATGAAGTTGTCGTAGGCCTCGGCGTTGACCGAGAACGCGCCGTTCACCCCACCGTTCGTCGCCTCGTGCCCGGAATCGCTCGCGAACACCGCGTAGCCGCGCGACAGCGGTCCCGGCAGATCGGCCGGTGCGCTCGGCACGTTACCCGTGATCGCGGGAATCGAGCCGTCGAAGCCGCCGCCGCCGAGCATCAGGATCTTGCCGTTCCACTGGTCCGGCAACGCGACGTTGAACAGGATGTCCGGTGCGGACGGATCGACAGGATGAATCGCGCCGGCCACGAGGCAGTACGACCCGGTAGCCGTCGCGCCGCTGCCGCTCGCCGCTACCTGGGTGGTCGAGGTGACGAGCGCGCCTGTCGTCGGCAGACCGATCTCGTGGGCGCGGATGGTCATTCCGTTCAGATTCGGACAGCTGAGTTTCGATCGAGGCGGTGGCTCGTGCTTTTTGCATGCGTCGCCATGGCATCGGTCTGCCGGCGAATCCGCGTACGCGCCGTGGCTCCACATCGCGCACAGACCCAGCACACAGCACGCCCCCACCCACGACGGCACGCGCCCACGCGCGCGCCCCAACTCTCTGCTCAAGTTCATCGCCGTGTCTCCTTCCAATGAGGCCTGGAGACGGCACCGGACGTCGCGGCATCAGCCTCCTATGCCGCGGCGTACCCATGACCTTTGACCTTTATTGTTTTTGTCAACAGCGCGGTCACCGCTTGCGCAACGTTACCTGGCGCGTTGCGCGCAATACCGCCCGACACCGCATATCCGAACCAGCTTTCGATTTGGTAAAAGTCTTTCATCGGCCTGTCGATGTGGTTCCGGTCGGCCAGAATCAACCAATCATTCATAGTCGCTAACTCGCGCAATACACGCCGAATCGTCAACGCGGGCACGCCAGAGTGTCGTGCGCGCTCGAAACGATCAGGGCGCGTGAGTCGAATCGGGAATAACCACCGCATCCGCGCGGTCTTGCAGGTAAGACTGACAGTGGAGAGGTGATCAAATGAACATCGTAAATATGGCGTTCGCACGGCACACGACGCGCGACACCAGCGGGTCGTTGTCATGACGGTGCGGATGCAAGCCGTGCTGCGTCGGCTGCAACTCGGCTCCGGCGTGGTGTTGCTGGTCTACCTCTTTCTCCATCTGCTCAACCACGCGCTCGGAATCTGGTCGCTCGAACTCGCCGGGCGTGGTCTGGTCCTGGCGCTGTGGCTCTGGCGCAGTGCGCCTGGAACCATCGCGTTGTACGGGGCGGCCGCGCTGCATTTTGCGCTCGCGCTGCGCACCATCTACGCGCGCCGTCACTGGGCGTTGCCTCCGGCTGAATGGGTGCGTTTGTGGGCAGGACTGAGCCTGCCGCTGCTGTTGATCCGTCATGCGGTGACGACCCGGCTCGCGTCGTCGCTCTATGGCTTCGAACCGGACTACGAGCGCGTCGTTATCCAGTTGCTGACGACAGGTACGCAAGGCTTGCAGCTTGCGCTGCTCGCACCCGGATGGATACACGGATGCCTCGGGCTCTGGTTTCGGCTGCGTCACTACCCATGGGCGCTTCGCATGAAGCCTGTGCTGTTGACATGGGTGATCGTGCTGCCTTTGCTGTCGGCGGCGGGCTTTGTCCGGATGATGCGAACCGTCGAAGCGAAGCGTGCGATCCTCGGGGCTCCCGATCCCAAACTGATTGCGCATCAGCTCGCGCTGAATGGCTGGCGTCACGATCTCGTGGCCTTGTATCTGGCGCTCATCGTCGGCGCGTTCGTCGCGGGTCAATTGCGCAACGGCATCGAACGCCGGAGATTGCGTGGAAGTTCTATTTAGGCGTCCGGAAGTATTTTTCTCGTCACAGTGCTCTTAGACCCAAAGATCGGGAATATCCAACGACAAAACTCCGTCTACCAGATGTGCATCGCGTAACACTCACGCTCTACATGACGGTCCGCGGTGATTGCAGATGCGCGAATACATCTTCAGGTCAAAAGGAGTACATCATGAAATCCGAATCGTTGAATCAATACGCGGTTTCCCCGCTGCTGAGCCTCGTGTTCGTTGGTGCGATGTCGATCGCGAGTTCGGCAAACGTGAATGCGCAAACCATGTCGGAGCCCGCGCCTCATCAAGTCACGCGCGCGGAGGTCATGCACCAACTCGAAGAGCTGGAAGCGGCCGGCTACAACCCGTCACAGGGCGATGATGGTTCGTATCCGGCGGATATTCAGGCCGCGGAAGCGAAGGTGGCCGCCATGCATCGAGCGGAAAGAGCCGCGGCGACGAGCACGGGACAGAGCGGAGAGATGGTGCGCACGCACTGAGGGGAAAAGCGGGAGCCGGAACGGTATCCCGCTGCTGTGCGCAGTGATGTCCATGGCGTTGACCGCTGAGCCAAAAACATGGATCAATCGGCGCTGGCTCACCGCATCATTGCAATACGCAATGATGCTATTGCGTTCATTGCATTGCCAGCATGAGGTCGGAATCGTATCTTGGTCTCCATATCACGGAGACACCTATGAAGATCGCATTCCTGGGAGCCGGCGCGTTGGGTTGCGCGATCGGCTCCGCCCTGACTGAGGGCGGCCACGAGACGTGGCTGGTCGACCGCTTTGCCGCACACGTCGAAGCCATGCGTCGCGACGGCCTGCTAGTCGACGATGCCAATGGCTCACGTCGCGTGAAAGTCCGCGCGACGATGAACCCCGTCGAAGTAGGACCGGTGGACCTCGTCATCGTGCTGGTCAAGTCCTTTCACACCGATTCGGCCATGCGCGGGGCGCTCGAACTCGTCGGACCCGACACGCTCGTGTTGTCACTGCAAAACGGTCTCGGCCACGAAGACGTGCTCAGCGAAATCGTCGGTCGGGAGCGCGTGCTGGCGGGCAAGACCTATGTCGGCGGCGTGCTGAAGGCGCCCGGACACATCCAGTCGGGCGTGCATGGAAAGCTGACGATCATCGGCGAGCTCGACGGTCAGGTGACCGACCGGGTCCGCGCCATCTCCGACGCGTTCAACGGCTCCGGTCTGATGACCACGGTCAGCGACAACATCCTGGGCACGATGTGGGACAAGTTGCTGATCAACGTCGCGACGGGCGCGATCACCGGTATCACCGGCCTGACGTATGGGCAACTGTACGAAGAGCCCGTTCTGAAGGCCACCGCATTGGCGGCGATCGAAGAAGCGATGGCAGCCGCAAAGGCCGCCGGCATCCAGCTATCGATGACGAAAGCGGAAGAAGCCTGGACGCTGGCCGCCGAAGGACTCTCCCCCGCATTCAAGACCTCGATGCTGCAGAGCCTCGAAAAGTCCTCCGTCACCGAAATCGACTTCATCAACGGCGCGGTTGTGCGTTGGGGCGAGCGCCTCGGTGTGCCGACGCCGGTGAACTCGACGCTCGTGGCCTGCATCAAGGGCATCGAGCGCGCGCTGCTGGACCGCCAGAAAGAAGGAGCCGCAGCATGAGCGCGCCGAAGGCCTATCTGGAGCACGTCGCCATCTGGGTGAAGGACATCCACTGGCATATCCGCTTCTTCGAGCAGGTGCTCGGCATGACGATGCGCGAAGTCGACGGCCCGCGCGAGGAGCCGCGTCAGTACTGGACCCTTGGTGGACTGCAGTTCATCAGCGAGCCGCGCTTTGAAGGTCCTGAGGGCCGCCTGGGTCATCTCGGCGTGATGTGCGAAGACCTCGAGGCCGCGCTCGCGGCGGCGCAAGCGTTCGGTGTCAGCGAAATGCCGCAAGGGCGCAACTGGCTGCGTCTGCCCGATGGGCTTGCCGTCGAACTGATTCAGGCCAAACCCGCCACGTGCGTCGCACAAGCGCTGGCAATCAATCCACGCGCGGAGGCGTAAGCATGAGCACCATCATCGAAAAGTACTGGGACGACGCAAAGGAAGGCGACGAGTGCGTGAGCCCGACCTACACCGTCACGAAAGAACGCATCCTGGCCTACGCCGACCTCACGGGAGATCACACGCCGGTGCATGTCGACGAGGAATATGCCAACGCGAGCCATTTCGGTTCGATCGTCGCGCACGGCCTGTTCGGCCTGTCGATTGCCGATGGCCTGAAGACGCGCAGCGACTATCGCTTCCTGCCCGGCATGTCGCTCGGCTGGACGTGGGACTTTCTGCTGCCCATTAAGGTCAATGACGTGCTGCATGTGAAGTTCCGCGTGGGCAACATGCGGGCGAGCAAGAGTCGTCCGGGCTGGGGCATCGTCGTGCTGCCGTCGGAGTTGATCAATCAGGACGGCCAGGTCGTCCAGCGCGGCGAACATCGTTTGATGATCCCGCGCCGTCCGGGAGCGAACTGATGCAAGCCCGTCCCCTCGAAGGTATTCGCGTCGTCGACTACAGCCACTTTCTCGCCGGTCCTTATGTGGGCCGCTGCCTCGCGGCGCTCGGCGCCGAAGTCATCAAGGTCGAGCGTCCGGGAAGCGGTGACGCAGGACGCCAGCACGCGACGATTCTCGACGACCAGCAAAGCGCCTATTTCCTGCAGCTCAATATGGGCAAGCGCGGCGTGAGCGTCGACATGAAAGATCCGCGCGGCAAGGAGTTCATGCAGCGTCTTTGCGATTCCGCCGATGTGTTCATCGAGAACTATCGACCGGGTGCGCTGGACAAGCTCGGCCTCGGCTACGCCGCGCTGTCCGAGCGCAATCCGGGCCTCGTGTACTGCTCGATTTCGGCGTACGGCCATACCGGACCCGACGCGCATCGCGCCGGTTTCGGGCTGATCGCCGAGGCGAAGAGCGGCATCATGCAGATGATCGGCAATCCCGGCGAACCGCCGCCGCTGATGCGCATTTCACTCGGCGATATGTACACCGGCATTCACGCGGTTGCCGCGATCAACGCCGCGCTGCTCGGCCGCGTGAAGAGCGGTCGCGGCCAGCACATCGACATGGCGTTGTACGACACGCTGGTGTCGATGCACGAATACGCGGTGCAGTGCTACACAATGCAGGGTGTCGTTCCCGAGCAGACCGGCCACGACATGCCGACGTCGACGTTGTACGGCGTGTTTCGCGCGGCCGATGGCGATCTCGTGATCGCCGCGCAGGTCGATGACTCGTGGAAGCGGTTCGCGTCGCTCGTCGAACAGCATGGCGGTCCGGCCGGCTTCGGCGTCGACTCGAGGTTCCACACTCTGAACGGGCGCAACGCCCATCGCGAGGAAATCCTTGCCGTCGTGAAGCCGTGGGTTGCCGCCAGGCCTGTCGCTGAAGTGCTGGCGCTGCTCGACGGTGTCGACGTGCCTTGCGCAAAAGTGCAGCGCATCGACGAAGTGGTTGCCGATCCGCAGATCGTCGCGCGTGGCATGGTGATCGAGCAGGACCATCCGCGCTTCGGAAAGCTGCGTCTGCCGAACCTGCCGTTCCGCTTCTCCGACTGCGACACGTCGATCCGCGAAGTCGGCCCTGACCTCGGTCAGCACAATGTGGAAGTCGCGCAGTCGCTCGGCTTCGACGCCGCGCAGATCGACGCGATGCAGTCGCAGGGCGTGTTGTATTCGAAAAGGAGTGCGTGATGAGCGACCAATACGCGGTGATCGGCAATCCGATCGGGCACACGAAATCCCCGCTGATTCACGGGCTGTTTGCGAAGGAGACGGGGCAGGACATCACCTACTCGGCGATCGAAGGCCCGATCGAGCCCGCCGACGGCTTCGCCGAGACCGTCAGAACGTTTATCGCCGCAGGCGGCAAGGGCATGAACGTCACCGCGCCGTTCAAGCTGCAAGCGTTCGCGCTTGCCGACGAGCGCAGCGAACGGGCCGCGCTCGCCGGTGCCGTCAACGCGATGAAGTTCGAGAACGGCCGGATCATTGCCGAGAACTTCGACGGCGTTGGCCTCGTGCGCGACATTGAAGTGAACCTCGGTCAGCCGATGGCGGGCAAGCGGGTGCTCGTGCTGGGCGCGGGCGGGGCGGTGCGGGGCGCGTTGCTGCCGTTCATCGCGGCGCGGCCGGCGCAACTCGTCGTCGTGAATCGGGATGTGCGCAAGGCCGAGGCGCTGGTCGCGCAAGTGACAAGCAGCAGCCCATTGATCGCCTGCGGCTACCAGGAACTCGACCATATGGGGGAATTCGATCTCGTCGTGAACGCGACTTCGGCGAGCCTCACCGGTCAGTTGCCTGCCATTCCACCGGGCGTGTTCAGTCCGGGCGGAACCGCGTACGAACTCGCGTATGGAAAGGGGCTCACGCCGTTTTTGCGGCTCGCGCGAAATGCGGGTGTGCAGGGCATCGCCGACGGCGTCGGCATGCTCGTCGAGCAGGCCGCCGAAGCGTTCGAGTGGTGGCGCGGCGTTCGTCCGCAGACGCACGCGATCATCGACCGGCTGACCGTTCCGCTCAACTGACCCACGCGGGCGGACGCCCGCCTGTTTCCAACCAGTCTGGATCAACATGATGAAACAGTTTCTGATGCTGCACGGCATCAACCACAACATGTTCGGCAAACGCGATCCCATACAGTACGGGACGGTCACTCTCGAAGACATCGACGCTCGACTGCGGACTCTAGCCGACGAACTGGGCGTTGCAGTGCAAAGCTACCAGACGAACAGCGAAGGCGACATGTGTCTGCGGATTCACCAGGCTTTCACGGACGACGTCGACGGTGTGCTGATCAACGCGGGCGCGTGGACGCACTACAGTTACGGTATTCGCGATGCGCTGGCGATCTTGACCGTACCCGTGATCGAGATTCACATGTCCAACATTCATGCTCGCGAAGCGTTCCGCCACAAGTCGGTTTTCGCGGAGATCGTGAAAGGGCAGATTTGCGGTTTCGGTATCGAAAGCTATCTGCTCGGACTGCGGGCGGCCGTATCTGCCGCTGCCTGAGAATCGCCGACGAGCAGTGACGCGCGCCGTACTGGATGTCCGTCCATGGACGTAATGCAATGGCTACAATGGCGATATTGCACCCGACAATACAGCCATGAGTACCACCGACCTCCCGGACCTCAAGCTGCTTCAGCTTTTCGACCTGCTTTACGACGTGCGAAGTGTCACGCGAGTCGCTGAGCAACTTGGGCAAAGTCAGCCGACGGTCAGCATCTGGCTGGGTCGCTTGCGCGAGCATTTGCAGGACCCACTGTTCATCCGCACGCCGGGCGGCATGACGCCCACGCCGCAGGCGGACGCGCTGATCGGACCGTGCAGGGAAATTCTGGAATCGCTGCGTCGGTTCGCTGCGTGGGAGATCTCTTTCGATCCCGCCACCGCCAAACGGCGGTTCCGTATTTGCATGACGGACGCGAGCCACATTACGCTGCTGCCGCGAATGTTGGCGCATTTGCGGGCGCAGGCGCCAGGCGTTCGGCTGGAAGCGGCAAGGATCGACGGCAATACGGAGCGGGCGCTCGAATCCGGCGAGGCCGATCTTGCGATCGGGCACGTCCCATGGCTCGGGGGCGGTATGTACCAGCAACAGCTGTATCTGCAGGACTGGGTGTGCCTTGCCAACGGCAATCATCCCCGCGTGCGGGCGCGGCTGAGTTTGAAGCAATACAGTACCGAGGGGCACGTCGTCATTGCGGCTGGCACGGGCGCCCAACTGCTCGAACAGGCGTTGTTGCGCGAGCATATCGAACGCGACGTCGTGCTTGAATTGCCCGGATTCCTCGGGCTCGGATCAATCATCAAGTCGACCGATCTGATCGCCACCTTGCCGCGCCACATCGGCGAAACGCTGGCGCGGACCAATGGCGTCGCGGTGCATTCGTGTCCTTTCCCGGTGGACAAGTTCGCGGTGCGCCAGCACTGGCACGCGAAGTACCATCACGAAGCCGGCAATCGCTGGCTGCGCTCGGTCGTCGCCGATCTGTTTCTCAGTAGGGACAGCAGCTAGCTGCTCCTGCCGCGGACAAGGGCACGGCGCTTTCGCAGAGCGCGAGATTCTCCGCCTGCATCGGCCTCGTCAAAAAGAACCCTTGCACGTAGTCGCAGCCCGCGTCGCGCAGCGCATGCAGCTGTTGATTCGTTTCGACACCTTCGGCCGTCACCTCGATGCCGAGTTCGTGCGACATCTGAATGATGCCCCGGACGATCGACGCGGCCGCCGAGTCGCGGCTCAGCCTGGCCGTAAACGACCGGTCGATCTTAACGATGTCCGGCGAAAAATCTGCCAGATAACGCAGGCTGGAGTACCCCGTGCCAAAGTCGTCGATGGCAATGCGCACGCCAAGGCGCTTGAGCGCCATCAGCGTGTCTTGCGCGAGAGAGGGGTCTTCCATCAGCGCGCTTTCGGTCAGTTCGATCTGAAGGCAGCCCGGCGGCACCCGATGTTTTCGCAGCGCCTGGTCGACGATCGCGACAAGCGAGTCATCCCTCAACTGACGCGCGGACACGTTCACCGACATGGACAGCTCTGTTCTTCCGGCGGACTGCCAGACGGCCAGTTGAGCGAGGGCCGCGTCCACGACCCACGCGCCGACTTCGACGATGAACCCGCTCTCTTCCAGGATCGGGATGAAGCTGCCGGGAGGGACGATGCCTCGCGCCGGATGATTCCAGCGGACGAGTGCTTCGACGCCTTTCACCGCCAGAGAGGCTGGCTCATGAATACCTTGGAAATGGAGCACGAACTGGTTCGACGCCAGCGCCGTGGGCAGACTGCACTCCAGTTCGAAATCTCCGAGCACGTCGCTGGATGCTTCGTCGGCGAAGCGAAAGCCGTTGCGACCGCCTTTTTTCGCCGCATACATCGCGACATCCGCGCTCGTCAGCAGCGCCTCGTGATCGCGGCCGTGTTCGGGAAAGATCGAGATGCCGATCGACGCCGTCACGAACGGCGCGGCGTGGTCTTTGCGAACGTCGCTCGAGAACAGGTTCAGAAGAGACTGTGCCAACGCCGCCAATGTGGCCTTGTCGCTCGCACCCCTGACGATGACCGCGAACTCGTCTCCGCCGAGGCGCGCTACGCAGGCATCCGGCGGAAGCGCGCCTTGGATGACCTTGGCGATGTCCTGTAACAGACGGTCAGCGGCCGTATGGCCGAGCGTATCGTTGAGGACCTTGAAGCGGTCGAGGTCGACGAACATCAGACCGAACGCGAGGTTCTGCCTGCAGAGCGCCTTCATCTGGCGGATCAGCGCACCGCGGTTGGCCAAACCCGTCAGCCCGTCGGTGTAGGCGAGATGGTCGAGCGCCGCGAGGCGTTCCTGTTCCAGCGTGATGTCCTCGCTGACACCGACGATGCGCACCACGTTCGCGAAGCCGTCGCACACGGGATAGGCGGTGCTTCTGATCCAGCGCAGGCAGCCATCCGGGCGGCGGATGCGGTATTCGAAGCGACCTTCCGACACTTCGGATGAGATGCGGTTCATCTCGGCGAGCAAAGGCTCCAGATCCTCTGGCACCACCAGATCGAGCCATGCGGAAGGTCTGTTGCTGAGCTCTTGAGGCGTAATGCCGAACACGCTTTCGACACCTGCGCTGACATGATGACAGTGTTCAAAATGGGAGCTATACGAATAGAACACGAGCCGGACATGCAGCTCCATCTCATGCATCAGCTCATCGCGTTCGCGTAGTCTCTTCAACAGCTCGGATTGCTGGGTGACGTCCTCCGAAGCACAAAGCAGCGCGGTCACCACGCCGTCGTCGCCAGGCACTGGCGTGAGGGTGGAGTTCCACCATTTGGTACGCCCCTTCGTCGTCGCGCAGCTTCCGGTGAACGATGTGCTCTTGCCCGAAGCGGCGCCCGTCAATGCATTCTCGGCCGCCGTGCGGTCCTCGCCGGTCCAGAATGCGAGCCAGTCCGCGCCGCAGAGTTGCTCCGGTGACTCCGCGTCCATCAACAGGGCGCCGTGCTCCGACACCCGCAGCATTCTTCCGTCCGTGGCGAGCACCTTCAGGCAGTCGCGATTCGCGTGCAGAAGCCCGCTCGCCAGTGCGGTGGCGGCAGTTTGCCGGGCGTGATCAACGCCCAGTTTTCGACGGACTATCGCGAGGCCTGCGATGCCCGACACCATCGACAAGGCAACGCGCAGGGTAGTCGCCGCTTCGCTGGCCGCCTGATGCACCAGCGCACCGACGCCAACGCCGGCAACGACGGCAATGCAGAGACTCGTCAGCGGGATGGTTTTGCGTTGACCATAGCGCGACAGGAAATAGGAAAGAAACTGCTGGTTCCGGGCGGACCAACCATTGGCGTGGGCGTCTCGATCGACCCGGGACTCAGTCGGGCTGGTTTTTTTAGGGCACGAGGCCGCTTTGAATCTCACGCTGTTCTCCGACTACCTGGTTGAGCAACGGCTCGAACGCTGCGAGCCGCCTCACTTTGACTATTACGGTAGGAATTCGGAGATCTTTAATCCGCGCCGGGCGGGTACCGCGGAGCGCATGAGTTCAGGGCGGATTGCGTAGCCATCAGCCTTTGCGGGGCTTGATCTGCGTGAATTGCCGGATGCGTTCGGCAAGTGCGGGTATTCCCGAGTCGCGTGCGACGTAGTGCGCGACCTGCCGGGTGGCCAGATCGATGGTCACCTGATCGTCCGGGGTTTTCGTGTTGGGTCCGTCGATGGCGGGATGGTATTCGATACGCAGTTGCTTTGCGTTGGCGACAAGCCGCAAATACCCGTAGTTACGGTCGTCGTAGCTTTCAAGGACAACTGCATCCGTGTCTTTCGATGCGGCCTGGATCAGTTGCGGCGCCCGAAGCGGCGGCTGTCCGTTGGTGGTGAGCGGCTGCACTTCGTGACCGCCGTTCCCGCAAACGATGTAAGGGATATGTGTGCCGTCCGAACGGGTTCGCGTAAAGCGCTGATAGTTGTGCGCGTGTCCCGCGAGGTCGGCATGCGGCCAGATACCGACCTCATGGCAAATGGCATCGATCTGCCGTTGCATTTCGACGCTCCAGCCGTGACGGCCGCGCACCACATAGGGCGGATGGTGATGCGCGAACAGCAGGGCGCCTCGGTAGTTCTCTTTCTTGACCCGCAATAACGCCGCTTTCAGGAATTTCAGCTGGCTGTTGCCGATGTGACGGTCGGCAATGACGCCGGGGTCCTCCAGCGTATTGCTGTACAGCGCAATGATGCGCACGAACGGCGCCTCGAACGTGAAGAAAACGCCCGGCTGAATTTGTGCCGTGCGTGAAAGGTGGCCTGCATCGGCGGAGACCTGGAAGCAGTCGGAGCAGAAGTTCCTCAGAAACGCCTGCAGGCTCTTCTCATGTTCCAGCGGCGAAACCATTCCGTCGTGGTTGCCGGCAGCGGCGAGAATCGGCGCGTGATAGTTGCGGTACGGCTCGTAGAACTGATCGTAGTAGTACTGCGCTTCGCCAAAGCTGTAGACGATGTCACCCAGCAGAAAGTTGAATTGCGGCACCTCGGCGGGATCGGCTTCGTCGAAGTCGCTGACCATCTTGTCCGAGACTTGATTCTGGGTAGCCGGACCTTTGGTGCTGCCGCAATCGCCGGTGGCGTGAAAGACGATCTGTCCGCTCGCGCTGATCGTATCGAGGAGCGTCTGGTTGTTGTCCACCACCTCCGCGAACGACAGCCGGGGCTCGGTGCCGCCGCGCGGCGCAGGAAACGGCAGCGCCTTCAGCTTGTGCTCGCGGTTCAGTTCGTCGATGACCTTGTAGGCGGCGGCATCGGATGCGTGCCTGACCACGAAAGTTTGCGGGTCGGGCGTGGGTTGCGGTTGCGAGAAAACGGGCGCGGCGAGAATCCTGCCGTTGCGGTTGCCGCGCGCGGCTGACGATTCGTCTGAACGCTTCTTCGGCATGTGCAATCCTCCTTTAACGTCGAACGGGGACGGCCACGCGGTTGTCGGCAAACCGTCAGCATGTGACGGTGGTGTTGCTGGCCGGGTGCACGGTTCAGACGAATGTACAAGGAGGAAGTTCAGATCCGGTTGCCGTTGCGCAACCGGGTTCGCGGCAGCACGAATTGCTTACGACGGCACGAATACGCCCACTGCCGCTAGCGCCATCGCAAGCGTGGCGAGCCAGCCTCCCCAGGCCAGCACGCCCGTGACGGCGAACTGTCCCATGATCCGCCGGCTGCGGGCCATCAGCATCATGACGACCATGATCGGCACCGCGGTAACGCCATTGATCACCGCACTCCAGTACAGCGCGCGGATCGGGTCGAAATGCATGAAGGTGATGGCCACGCCGCCCAGGATGGCCAGCGCGATCACCGCATAGAATTCGCGCGCGAGCGTCAGTTGCAACGCGAGACTGCTGCGCCAGCGAAAGCTGCCCGCGGCGGCGTAGGCGGCCGAGCCGGCGAGGACCGGCAGCGCGAGCAGGCCGGTTCCGATGATGCCGAGCGCAAACAGGACGTAAGCAAATCGTCCGGCAAACGGCTCGAGCGCCCGCGCGGCATCGGCCGAGGTTTTCACGTCGATGTGATGCAGATGGAGCGTAGCGGCCGCCGTCAACATGATGAAGAATGCAACGAAGTTGGACACCCCCATGCCGACCCACGTATCGAAACGGATCCTGCGCAACTGTGCGGGCGCTTCGTGCGGGACGCGGCGCAACGGAGCCTGTTCCGGCGCCGAGCGCATTTCCTCGACTTCCTGCGACGCCTGCCAGAAGAACAGGTACGGACTGATCGTCGTACCGAGCACCGCCACCACCATCGTCAAATAGTCGGACGTCAGCGAGACGCGCGGCAACACGATGGCGCGTGCGACTTCACCCCAAGGGATCGGAACGATGAATGCGACCGCGACGTACGCCAGAAGCGATAGCGCGGTCCACTTCAGGATGCGCGCATAACTTTCGTAGGGGACGAAGATCTGCAGAACGACGGAAAGCAAACCGATGCCGACGACATAAACGTGCTGCGGACCGCCCAGCAGCAATCCGGCTGCGGCGCCCATCGCCGACAAATCGGCGGCGATGTTGATCACGTTTGCCACGACGAGCAGGCCGACCGCGCTGTATAGCAGCCATGCCGGATAATGCGCGCGCATGTTGGACGCGAGGCCCTTACCGGTCACCCGGCCAATCTGCGCGCTCACCAGCTGTATTGCGGTCATCAACGGATAGGTGATCAGGATCACCCACAGCAGATTGAACCCGAACTGTGCGCCGGCCTGCGAATAGGTGCCGATTCCGGATGGATCGTCATCCGCGGCGCCTGTGATCAGACCAGGCCCCAGCCGTTTGATCCAGGATCGCTCGACAGGGTCGCGAACCGCGGATTCCGGCTCGATCAATTTTTCGTCGCTCATAGATGTCACCTCGCGGCAACATTGAGCAAATTGCGGGCCCAGCGCGTTCGCACAAGCTTTAGCGAGCGGAAATGGGGATTTCCAGGCCGGAGCAACGAACCATGAACTGTGTCGGAAGAAACCGTCACTCGTGACGATTGCGGGACGACGTGGCCGACTCCATTCAAGCGGAATGGAGATTCGCTCCGCTATTTCAGAGCGCACGCGGTCCGCAACCGGACCGCGCGGAATTCAGCCATCGAGTTGCGGCTTGAACGCATACTGCCCAATCTCGCCGCCGCGCGCGACCACCGCGGTGCTCTCCGGAATTTCCTCCCACCACCCCGGCAAGTCCGCGAGCGGCTCGGACAGCACGAGGAACGCATTCTCGCCGGCCCTCATGATGCGCTCGTCGTCGGGATACAACTGGTGCAGATGACGGAACGACGTGCTGTGAAACAGCGAGCGCGACTGTCCTTCGCTCGAATAGCGGACCGCGACGATCTGCTCGCCGTCGGTCGCGCACACGGTCATGTTCAGCGGTTCAGCCACGCAATGCTGGCGCCCGGTGGCTTCGACGAAGCCGACCATCCGTTCGAGCGCGGTGACGGGCGCAAGCTCGAGCCCGAAGGTCAGCGCGAGAAAAAACATCACTTCGGAATCGGTCGAGCCTTCGATGGACGGGAACAGATCGGGGTCGATCTTCACCATCAGATCGCGGCGCACCTTCGGGAAGTCGCGCACCAGCCCGTTGTGCGCGAACAGCCAGCGGCCGTAGCGGAACGGATGACAGTTGGTTTCCTGCGACGGCGTGTCGGTGGCCGCGCGTATGTGCGCGACGAACAGCGGAGAGTGGATCGCCCGCGCGGCCTCGCGTAGATTGCGGTCGCTCCACGCCGGCTGGATGCAGCGGTAGCGAAACGGAATGTCGGTGGGATGTCCATACCAGCCGATGCCGAAACCGTCGCCATTGGTGGTGGTGGCACCGAGCCGCGAATGCATGCTCTGGTCGATCAGCGAATGCCGGGCGTTGAACAGCACGGTTTCGAGCTGAAGCGGATTGCCGGTATATGCGAGCCAGCGGCACATGATTGCTCTCCTGTCGGTTGCGCATCACAACCCTACACCAGTCGCGCGCGGCGATTGTAGGACCAAAGTCCGATTGAGGTAGATTTGATGCATGTCACCATTGACGTCGACCTTGAGTGCTAAGGTGCCTCCGTGCCGGGGCATCAAGGCAGCCCTCCAGGCACGAAGCGGACGTCAGCCGTAGTGGGTCCGTTTCAAATCCTTTCGCGACCTTGTGCCGACCCAATCTGATGGAGGCAGGACGCACATGAGCCACTTTCTGGACAGGTTACGTTACTTTACGGCCCCCCGTCCGCAGTTTTCGGATGGCCATGGTGCTGTCACAGATGAAGACCGGCAATGGGAGGATGCTTACCGCAAGCGCTGGCAGCACGACAAGATAGTTCGCTCCACTCATGGAGTGAATTGCACCGGGTCCTGCTCGTGGAAGATCTATGTCAAAGGCGGCATCGTCACGTGGGAAACGCAGCAGACGGACTATCCGCGCACCCGGCACGACATGCCCAATCACGAGCCGCGTGGATGCTCGCGAGGCGCATCCTATTCGTGGTACCTCTATAGCGCGAATCGCCTGAAATATCCGCTGGTGCGCAGCGCGCTCGTCAAGCTGTGGCGCGAGCGCCGCGCTTCGCTGGATCCCGTGCAAGCCTGGCAGTCGATCGTCGAGGACCAGGCGGCGCGGCGCGGCTATCAGAGCCGCCGGGGCCTTGGCGGCTTCATTCGCTCCACATGGGACGAAGTCAACGAAATCGTCGCGGCCGCCAACGTATATACGGTCAAGCATCACGGACCCGATCGGGTGATCGGCTTCTCGCCGATCCCGGCGATGTCGATGGTGTCGTACGCGGCGGGCTCGCGTTATCTATCGCTGATCGGCGGCGTTTGCCTGAGTTTCTACGACTGGTATTGCGACCTGCCGCCCGCTTCGCCGCAGACCTGGGGCGAGCAGACCGACGTGCCGGAATCGGCGGACTGGTACAACTCCACGTTCATCATGATGTGGGGGTCGAACGTCCCGCAGACCCGCACGCCGGACGCGCATTTCATGACCGAGGTGCGCTACAAGGGCGCCAAGATCGTCTCCATCTTTCCCGACTACGCGGAAGGCGCCAAGTTCGGCGACATCTGGCTGCACCCGAAGCAAGGCACCGACGCGGCACTCGCGCTCGCGATGGGCCACGTGATCCTGAAGGAGTTCCACCTGGCCGGCAAAAGCGACTACTTCGTCGACTACTGCCGGCGTTTCACCGACATGCCGTGTCTGGTGCGCCTCGTGCCGCATGGCGACGCCTACGTGCCCGAACGGCTCGCGCGCGCGTCGGACTTCGACGACGGGCTCGGTCAGGCCAACAATCCCGAGTGGAAGACCGTGACGATCGACTCGGCGAGCAATGCGTTCGTCGTGCCGGTCGGCTCGGTGGGTTTTCGCTGGGGACAAAAGGAAGGCGAGGACCAGGGCAAATGGAACCTGAAGTCCGAAGCGGCTACGGGTGAGTCGGTCACGCCAAGGCTTTCGCTCGCCGATGCGCACGATGACGTGGTCAACGTGCTGTTCCCATACTTCGGCAATATCGAGCACCCGCATTTCCATCACACCACCCATGCGTCGCAACTGTCGCGCAGGATCGGCGTACGCAAGATCGCCACGCGCAACGGCGAGATGCTCGTCGCCACGGTCCACGACCTCTTCGTTGCCAACTATGGACTCGACCAGGGGCTCGGCGGCGAGGATATCGCAACCGGCTACGACGACGATGTGCCGTACACACCGGCATGGCAGGAAGCGATCACGGGCGTCAAGCGCGCGGACGTGATCTCGGTGGCGCGCCAGTTCGCGGAGAACGCGCACAAGACCCAGGGCAAGTCGATGGTGATCATCGGCGCCGGGATCAATCACTGGTTCCACATGGACATGTCGTATCGCGCGATCATGAACATGCTGATCATGTGCGGCTGCATCGGCAAGTCGGGCGGCGGCTGGTCACACTACGTCGGGCAGGAAAAACTGCGCCCGCAAACGGGTTGGACCGCGCTCGCGTTCGCGCTGGACTGGCACCGTCCGCCGCGTCATATGAATGCGACGTCGTTCTTCTACGCGCATACCGACCAGTGGCGCTACGACCCGATGAACCCCACGGCGCTGCTGTCGCCGCTGGCGGACCCGAGCCGCTTTCATGGCGCGCCGATCGACTACAACGTGCGCGCCGAGCGCATGGGGTGGCTGCCGTCCGCGCCGCAACTGGCGGTCAACCCGCTCGATTACGGGCGGGCGCTGAACGACCCGGCGCAGGCGGCGACCACGGTCGTGCGCGATCTGCGATCGGGCAGCCTGCGCATGTCCTGCGAGGACCCCGACCATCCGGTCAATTTCCCGCGCAACCTGTTCGTGTGGCGCTCGAACCTGCTGGGCTCGTCGGGCAAGGGGCACGAATATTTTCTGAAGCATCTGCTCGGCACGACCAACGCCGTGCAGGGCGAGGAAGTGGTGAAGTCCGGGCACCCGCGTCCCGAAGAGATCGCATGGCACGACGAGGCGCCGCGCGGCAAGCTGGACCTGCTGGTCACGCTCGATTTCCGCATGTCGACCACCTGCATGTATTCCGACGTCGTGCTGCCGACCGCGACGTGGTACGAAAAGGACGATATGAACACGTCCGACATGCACCCGTTCATTCACCCGCTGTCGGCCGCCGTCGATCCGGCCTGGCAGTCGAAAAGCGACTGGGAGATCTTCAAGGGCATCGCAAAGCGGTTCTCGGAGTTGAGCGAGGGCCAGCTCGGTGTCGAGCGCGACATCGTGCTCGCGCCGATCGCGCATGACAGTCCGGCCGAACTCGCGCAGCCGTTCGACGTGCAGGACTGGAAACGCGGCGAATGCGAACCGGTGCCCGGCAAGACCATGCCCTCGGTGCTGGTGGTCGAGCGCGACTACCCCGGCACCTACGCGAAGTTCACCTCGCTCGGGCCGTTGATGGACAAGCTCGGCAACGGCGGCAAGGGCGTCAGCTGGGACACGAAGGACGAAGTCGCGATGCTCGGCGACCTCAACTACCGGGTCGCCGAAACGGGCTGCGCGAAGGGACGTCCGCGCATCGACACGGCGCTCGACGCCGCCGAGGTAATCCTGTCGCTCGCGCCGGAGACCAACGGCGCGGTGGCCGTCAAAGCATGGGACGCGCTCTCCGCGATGACCGGGATCGAACACGAGCACCTGGCCGATGCCCGTGCCGACGAAAAAATCCGCTTTCGCGACATCCAGGCGCAGCCGCGCAAGATCATCTCGTCGCCGACGTGGAGCGGTATCGAATCGGAGCATGTGTCGTACAACGCGGGCTATACCAACGTGCACGAGCTGATTCCGTGGCGCACGCTGAGCGGCCGCCAGCAGCTCTATCAGGATCACCTGTGGATGCGCGCGTTCGGCGAGTCGTTGTGCGTCTACAAGCCGCCGATCGAAACCGGCAGCTACGAGCACATGGCGGGGGCGCGCTCGAACGGCAACCCGGAGATCGTGCTGAACTTCATCACGCCGCACCAGAAGTGGGGCATCCACAGCACCTACACCGACAACCTGCTGATGCTGACGCTGTCGCGCGGCGGGCCGATCGTGTGGCTCTCGGAAGCCGACGCGAAGGCGATCGGCGTGGTCGATAACGACTGGATCGAGTGCTACAACTCGAACGGCGCGCTGTGCGCGCGCGCCGTGGTCAGCCAGCGCGTGCCGCGCGGCATGGTGATGATGTATCACGCGCAGGAAAAGATCGTGAACACGCCCGGCTCGGAGATTACCGGCACCCGCGGCGGCATTCACAACTCGGTCACCCGCGTGGCGCTGAAACCGACGCATATGATCGGCGGCTATGCGCAGCTCGCGTATGGCTTCAACTACTACGGCACGGTGGGCTCCAACCGCGACGAGTTCCTGATCGTGCGCAAGATGAAGCAGATCGACTGGCTCGACGACACCCCGCCGCTCACGATGAGCCCGCCTGTCCAGCCAGTGCGGCAAGGAGAAGCCTCATGAAAGTGCGCGCGCAGATCGCAATGGTGCTGAACCTCGACAAGTGCATCGGCTGCCATACGTGCTCGGTGACCTGCAAGAACGTCTGGACGAGCCGCGAGGGCATGGAATACGCGTGGTTCAACAACGTGGAGACCAAACCAGGTATCGGCTACCCGAAGGACTGGGAGAACCAGGAGCGCTGGCGCGGCGGCTGGACGCGCCGCAGCGACGGCAAGATCGAGCCGCGTCAGGGCAACAAGTGGCGGCTGCTGGCCAAGATCTTCGCCAATCCGCATTTACCGGAGATCGACGACTACTACGAGCCCTTCACCTTCGACTACGCGAACCTGCAGGATTCGGGCGATACGAAAGCGATGCCGGTGGCGCGGCCGCGCTCGCTGATCAGCGGCGAGCGGCTCGAGAAGATCGAATGGGGGCCGAACTGGGAGGAGATCCTCGGCGGCGAGTTCGAGAAACGCTCGAAAGACTACAACTTCGAGAACGTGCAGAAGGACATCTACGGGCAGTTCGAAAACACCTTCATGATGTACCTGCCGCGACTGTGCGAGCACTGTCTGAATCCGAGCTGTGTCGCGTCGTGTCCCTCCGGCTCGATCTACAAGCGCGAAGAGGACGGCATCGTGCTGATCGATCAGGACAAGTGCCGCGGCTGGCGGATGTGCGTGTCCGGCTGCCCGTACAAGAAGATCTACTTCAACTGGCAGACCGGCAAGGCGGAGAAGTGCATCTTCTGCTATCCGCGCATCGAAGTCGGACAGCCTACGGTCTGCTCGGAAACCTGTGTGGGCCGCATCCGCTATCTGGGCGTGCTGCTTTACGACGCGGATCGCATCAGCGAGGCCGCCAGCGTCGAAGACGAACGCGACCTGTATGAAGCGCAGCTGTCGGTGTTTCTCAATCCGCACGATCCGCGGGTCATCGCCCAGGCCGAGCGCGATGGCGTGCCGGCCGCGTGGATCGAAGGCGCGCAGCGCTCGCCGATCTACAAGATGGCGATCGACTGGAAAATCGCCTTCCCGTTGCATCCGGAATTCCGCACGTTGCCGATGGTGTGGTACGTGCCGCCGCTGTCGCCGATCAACGCGGCGGCCAACAGCGGCGAGCTCGGCATGAACGGCTATTTGCCCGATGTCGACGCGCTGCGCATCCCGCTGCGTTATCTCGCCAACCTGCTGACCGCCGGCAAGGAAGAGCCCGTCAAGCTGGCGCTCGAACGGCTGCTGGCCATGCGCGCCTTCATGCGCTCGCGCCATGTCGATCAGATCGAGGTGCCCGGCGTGCTGACCCAGGCCGGCTTGACGGTCCCCCAGGTGGAGGACATGTACCGCTATCTGGCGATCGCCAACTACGAAGACCGCTTCGTGATTCCGACCACGCATCGCGAGTATGCGGAAGATGCGTTCGACCTGCGTTCGTCGTGCGGCTTCTCGTTCGGCAACGGCTGTTCGGACGGCAAGTCGGAACTGAGCCTGTTCAGCACGAAGAAAGGCCGCCGCACGATCCCCATCCGGCAGGAGCCTTGACATGAAATCGACTGCCGTCACGCAGCCCGCGCTCGTCTACTCGGTGCTCGGCGCGCTGCTTGACTATCCCGACGCGCAGTTGCTGGCCGCGCTGCCCGAGGCCCGTCTACTGCTCGATGGCGAGCGCGCGTTGACGCGCGATTCGAAGGCTGGACTCGAACGGTTCCTCGACTACTGCGAAGCCCGCGATCTGATGACGCTGCAGGAGAACTACGTCGCGCAGTTCGACCGCGGCCGCAACACGTCGCTCTATCTGTTCGAGCATGTGCATGGCGAATCGCGCGACCGGGGGCAGGCGATGGTCGACCTGCTGCAGATGTACGAGCGGCACGGACTGTTCCTGGCGGCTGGCGAACTGCCCGACTATCTGCCGGTGTTCCTCGAATATCTGTCGCGTCTGCCCGGCGACGAAGCGCGGGCATTGCTTGCGGAAACCGCGGAGATCCTGCAGTCGATCGCGGCTCAACTGACGAAGAAGGGCAGCGCCTACGGTCTCGTGGTCGGCGCGCTGGCGGCACTCGCGGGCATCCGTGGGGCCGACACGCCGCGCGAAATCAGCGAGGACGACGCGCAGTCGCCGCCAGGCCCGGCTGACTATCACGCGCTCGACGCCGCCTGGGTCGACGAGCCGGTGCGCTTCGGCGGCGCCCCCGCGCCGGCGCAGGAGCCCATCCAGTTTTACGACCGGCGTCCAGGCGATGGCGCCCACTCGACACCGTCACGCAATCGCTCTCAGGAGAACCGGCATGGATGACTACTTCCATCAGTTCCTGTTCGGAATCTATCCGTACATCTGCCTCGCGGTGCTGCTGCTCGGCAGCCTGATCCGCTTCGACCGCGAGCAGTACACGTGGAAGAGCGATACGTCGCAACTGTTGAGACACGGTCAGCTGCGCCTCGGCAGCAACCTGTTTCATTGGGGCGTGCTGGTGGTGGTGATGGGCCATTTCGTCGGCTTTCTCGCGCCGCACTGGATGGTGGCGCCGTTCCTGAGCGCCACGGGTCACCAGCTGGTGGCGATGGTGGCCGGCGGCGTGTCGGGGTTCGTGGCGATCATCGGCCTGACCATCCTGATTCATCGACGCTTGACCGATGCGCGTATCCGCCGCAACAGCCGCACGTGGGACATCGTCATCGTGCTGATGCTGTGGGTGCAGCTCGCGCTGGGTCTGGGCACCGTCGCGCTGTCGATGCGTCATATGGACGGCGTATTGTTCGAGCAACTGACCGACTACGTGAAAGGGATCGTCACGTTCCGGCCGGGCGTGGCAGGCCTGCTGGTCGGGGTGCCGCTGACCTATCAGGTGCATATCGCGCTGGGCTTCACGATCTTCCTGGTCTCGCCGTTCACGCGGATGGTCCACATCTGGAGCGGGATCGCGTCGCTCGCGTATCTGATCCGTCCGTACCAGCTGGTACGCAAGCGTTGAGGCGGCCGCGATGAGCACCCTGCCCACCTCCGGGCTTGCGGCAGCCACGCCGGAGGATACCAACGCGGCTGCCACGCTGAGCGTCAACGGCGTCGAGATCGATGCCGCGGCGATCGCCGAAGAAGCAGGCCATCACGCCGACGCCGCCGATGCGCTCGCAGCCAGCCGGCGCGCGCTTGCGATCCGCGAGCTGCTGAGGCAGCGCGCCTGCGCGCTCGAACTGATCGAGGACGCCATTCCACTCGACGACGCCGCGCTCGATCGGTTGCTGCAACGCGAGCTGTCGGTGCCGGCGGCGACCCGCGCGGACTGCGAGCGCTACTACGCGAGCCATGAAGCGCGCTTTCGCCGCAATGAAATCGTCTACGCGAGCCACATCCTGTTCGCGGTGACCGGGCACACGCCGCTCGCGCTGATCCGCGGCAAGGCCGAAGCGACGCTGGGCGCGGTGCTCGCCGCGCCGGATAGCTTCGAAGCGGTGGCCCGCGACGTGTCGAACTGTCCATCCGGCGCGGTGGGCGGCAGCCTCGGCCAACTACTGCGTGGCGACAGCGTGCCGGAGTTCGAGCGCGCGGTGTTCGACACGCAGGAGACCGGCATGCTGCCGCGCCTCGTCAATACGCGGTTCGGCTTTCATATCGTGCGTATCGAGCGTCGCGTACCCGGCACGCTGATGGCATTCGAGGACGTCGAGACGCAGATTGCCGGGTTTCTCGATGAGCGCGTGCGGCACAAGGCGATGCAGCAGTACATATCGATCCTCGCGTCGCGCGCCCGGATCGAAGGGGTTGAACTGGGTGAGACCAACGGACCGCTGGTCCAATAGACGACGGAGCTGGCATGAGTGCACATAGTGGTACCGGCCAACCAGCAGCGGAGCCGGTCGTATCGGCGAAGGCATGGTCGGTCCTGTTCGCGAGTACGTTTGCCTTTCTCGTCTGCTTCGTCGTCTGGATGATGTTCGGCGTGCTCGGCGTGCCGTTGCGCGAGGAGCTGAAACTGAACAGCACCCAGTTCGGCCTGCTGACCTCGACGCCGGTGTTGACCGGCGCGTTGATGCGTCTGCCCCTCGGCACGTGGACCGACCGTTTCGGCGGCCGTATCGTGATGACGGTGCTGCTGGCGGTTTGCTCGGTGCCGGTCTTTATCGTCAGCTATGCGACCGCGCTGTGGCAGTTTCTGCTGATCGGACTTTTTCTCGGCTGCGTCGGCGCGTCGTTCGCGGTGGGGACGCCATATGTCGCGCGGTTCTTTCCGCCCGCGCGCCGCGGCTTCGCGATGGGCTTCTTCGGTGCGGGGACCGCGGGCGCCGCGGTCAACCTGTTCGTCACGCCGTCGTTGCAGGCGGCCTTTGGCTGGCGTTTCGTGCCGCGAGTCTATGCGATCGCGCTGCTCGTGACGGCTGTGATCTTCTGGTTCGCGTCGGCGCCCGATCCGGGCGCGGGACAATCGAAGGGATCGTGGCTCGATGGCTTCAAGGTGCTGCGCAATCCACACGTGTGGCGGCTGTGCCAGTACTACTCGATCACGTTTGGCGGCTTTACCGCGCTGTCGCTGTGGATCCCGCAATACCTGAAGGCGGAGTACGGGATGTCGCTGGTGATGGCGTCGATGTTCGCCGTGGGATTCTCGTTGCCGGGGTCGGTGCTGCGGGCCGTAGGCGGCGCGCTGGCGGATCGGCTCGGCGCGCACAGCGTGACGTGGTGGGGGCTATGGGTCGCGTGGATCTGCCTGTTTCTGCTGTCCTATCCGCCGACTCACTTCGTGATCCACACGATCGACGGTACCGCGAGCATTCACCTGCGGGTGACCGTCTATGCGTTCGTCGCGCTGGCGTTCGTGCTCGGCGCGGTGTTCGCGTTTGGCATGGCCTCGACCTTCAAGTACGTGGCCGACGATTTTCCGGACAACATGGGCGTCGTCACCGGGATCGTCGGGCTTGCGGGTGGCCTTGGCGGATTCCTGCTGCCGATCATCTTCGGCATCCTGCTGGATATTTTCAGGGTGCGTTCTACCTGCTTCATGTTCCTGTACGGGATCGTATGGGTATCGCTGATCCTGATCTACCTGTCGGAGGTGCGGCGTACACCGGTCGCGGGTCGCGTTGCGTAGCCGTGTTCGTGCTTGATTCGCGCAGGCTGCGGGCTCTGCCTGCCGGCCTGCTTTTTCGCTGATGGAGGTACCCGATGAAACGCCGTGAACTGCTGGTTGCGCTGGCCGCAGGCGCGCTTGCCGAGGGTGCGACCGGCCTCGCGCAGGCAAGCCCGGCGAAATTCACCGATCAGATCGAGCTGCCCAAGCCGAACGTCACAGGCACGATGTCGCTCGAGGAAGCCATCGCGAAGCGCAGGTCCGTGCGCAGATTCGCGTCGAAGCCGCTACCGGTCGACGCGATCGGTCAACTGCTGTGGGCCGGGCAGGGCATCACCAGCTCGGACGGCAAGCGTGCGGCGCCGGCGGCCGGCGCTTTGTATGCGCTCGATCTTTACGTGGTGACCCCCACGGAGGTGATGCACTATCTGCCGGATGGCCACCGGGCCGAGACGCGGGCCAGCCACGACCTGCGCCCCGAACTGAGGGCCTTGTCGGTCAATCAGGCGTCTGTCGAGGCGGCCCCGGCCCTGCTCGTGGTGGCCACCGACCCCAGCCGGCTCACCGCGAGGTATGGCGTCAGAGCCAATCTGTATGCCGATCTCGAGGTCGGGCATGCGACCGAGAACATGCTGCTGCAGATCGTCACGCTGGGGCTCGTCGCCGTGACCGTGGGTGCCGTCGAAGGGGTCCCGGCGGCACGCAAGCTCGGCCTGCCTCACGGCCAGACGGTCCTGTATCTGATCCCGGTGGGCTATCCGGCCTGAGTCATCGCGAGAGGTGCTCGATACCTTCAAACAGGACCCGGATCTCACGCAGTGTGTGGCAAACACGAACTTCGCGGGAGCGGGTATCGTGTGTGCCAAGTCAACTCCGCGTGGTGCCTATGAAGCCGATTCTTGTCCGCTCGACCCTGCTGGAATATTCGAAGCGGGGCGCTGTCTGTTTCGCCATCACGGTGATGACGACGATCATCGCCGGATGCGCTTCCTCCTCGCAACTTACCGGTCACGACACGTCTTCCCAGGCGGCCGATGCGAAGTCGCTCGACCTGGCGGTCGCCAACCCGCAACGCAGTCAGGCGGCCCGGGCGCGCGATGTCTATCGTCATCCGGCGCAGACGTTGAGCTTCTTCGAACTGAGTCCGACACAAACCGTGCTGGAGATCGCACCGGGCGGCGGGTGGTACACGGACATTCTGGCGCCTTATCTACACGACGCGGGTCACCTGTACGAAGCGCAATATGTGAGCACGTCCGCGGACCTGGCCTCGGAAGACCGCTCGATGGACGCAGCCTATTTGCGTAAGCTCGCGGGCTCCCCCGCGATCTACGGGAACGTCGTGGTCGGCACCTTGCACGCGGGCCAGTTTTTCGGCTTCGATGCACACGGGCGCTTCGATCGCGTGCTCACTTTTCGGAACATCCACAACTGGATCAAGGATGGGCAGCTCGATGCCAATCTGCGCGCGTTCCATGACGCGCTGAAGCACGGGGGCGAACTAGGCGTCGAAGAGCATCGGGCCCAGCCCGGAACGACCTTGCAACAGATGATCGATACCGGATACGTGACCGAAGCTTTCGTGATCGAGCGGGCGCAGGCGGCCGGCTTCGTGCTCGCGGAACGCAGCGAGATCAACGCGAACCCCCGCGATACGAAAGATTATCCGCACGGCGTATGGTCGCTGCCGCCAGGCTACAAGGGCGGTGACGTCGACCGCTCGCGCTATGCCGCAATCGGCGAGTCGGATCGTATGACGCTGAGATTCGTGAAGCCTTAGCGTGAAAGACTGGCGCCTGGATTGATTCAAGGCTTGGCGAAAGTGATGGCAGGGGAAGAAGGATTCGAACCTTCGAATGCCGGAATCAAAATCCGGTGCCTTAGGCCAACTTGGCGACTCCCCTACGTAGGCGCGAGATCGTACCAGAGGATTGGAAAAGAGCAAAGGGTCGCGCAGCATGCGAATCAGGCCGCTCGGCGCAAAATCGCGACGAGTTCGCCGAGGCGACTTCGGCCGCCATCGGTATGGACCTCGAGGCGGTCCGTGTCGCAATCGGTCGCAGCGACTTGACCGCGGGGCCTGTCACGAGCGCACTCGTCGCTCGGTTGCAGGAAACCGCCGATGCGTTCCTGAAGGTCGGTTTCATTCCCAGGCCAATCGTGGTCCGCGACGCAGTCTGGCCGCACGCTGTCTGACCCGGGCGGTCAGACGGCGTGACGACCCACGAGCCGGCCAGCACCGCCAGATGCGTGCACTCGCCGCACAATACGTGATTGGTTATGTCAGGCATGCCTGATGGCTTCTCAAGGTCTTCGAAGAAGTTTCCGATAGCGCACTACTCGTGGCACTTTTCGGGGAAACCTTCGTGAACATCTGGCGGAAGCTTTCAATTCAGCACAAGCTGATTCTGAGCATGACGTGCTGCTTGCTCCTCTTTGTCGCAATTTCTGGCGGGTTAAGCATCTGGCTGATCGGGAACGCTGTGCGCGAACGTGTCGTGCAGGACGAACTGCCCACGGCCTTGAACGGCATCCGCGCCGACGTGCAGCGTCAGCTTGCCGGGCCGATTACGGCGTCGCGATCCATGGCGGTCAATGCTTTTCTTCAGCAATGGGAAGCCGATGGAGAGCCCGAGGCCGGCACCGGCATCTGGAAGCGGCTGGCAGTCAACATGAAGGCGGAGCAAAAAGCCGCGGGCGTGCAATGGGTGTCCACGGTGACCGGCAACTACTTCACCGAGGCGGGCCTGCAACGGAAGATTACCGACAAGGATGGGTGGCTGCAGACCTTTCTGGCCTCCGGCAAACCGTACGAAGTCAACATGGATCACGATGTCAGCCTCGGCGGTTACATGATGTTCATCAACGCCCGCGTGGAGGGGGCAAGCGGCGCGACGGGCATAGCGGGCATGGCGCTGTCCGTGGACGCACTGGCGAGAGGAATCGCGGGCTACAGGATCGGCGAGACAGGATTCGCGTACCTCGTGCACCCCGACGGCGCGATCATCATGCATCGCGACTCTGCGCTGGTCGACGGCAAGCACTTCCTGAAAGACATGCCCGGTCTGCCGGGCGACGCCATGGCCAGCTTGCTGGCCGGCAAGCCCTACGCCTACCTGAGTTACGCGGCGCCGGACGGATGGCGCTTCATCGCCACCTCGTTCATCCCGGAGTTGAATGCCTACGTCGTCGTCGAAGTGCCGCAGGCGGAACTGCTTGGCCCGGTGCAGAGCGCAGTCCGGATCGCCGCCCTGATCGCGGCCGTGGTGGGCCTGAGCGCGGCGCTGGTGGTGATTCTGCTCGTCGGTCGCGCCATCGCGGCGCCGGTGCGGCGCGCGGCCACGCTGTTGTCCGAGATCGCCAGCGGACAGGGCGACCTCACCCGTCGCATGACGCTCGAGAGCCAGGACGAGGTCGGTCAACTGGCCGACGCGTTCAACCGCTTCGTGGCGTCGATGGCCACTCTCGTGCTTCAGGTGCGGGCCGCCTCCAGTTCGATCGCGACAGGATCCACGCAGATTGCGATGGGCAACGCGGACCTCAGTCAGCGCACCGAGGAGCAGGCCTCCAACCTGGAGCGGACCGCGGCGTCGATGGAAGAGATCACCGCGGCCGTGAAGAACAACACCGACACCGCCCGCACCGCGGCCGGGATGGCGAGCAGTGCATCGAAGGCCGCCGCGCAAGGCGGCCGGGTGGTCGGGGAGGTGGTCAGCACGATGGAACGGATCAGCGCCGCGTCGCGAAAGATTTCCGAAATCATCGTAGTCATCGACAGCATCGCCTTCCAGACCAACATCCTCGCCCTCAACGCGGCGGTCGAAGCAGCGCGCGCCGGCGAGCAGGGCCGGGGGTTCGCGGTGGTGGCCTCGGAGGTTCGCAACCTCGCCCAGCGCAGCGCCCAGGCCGCGAGAGAGATCAAGGCGCTGATCGAGGACAGCGCTGGAACGGTGAACGTCGGGTCGCGCCTCGTCGTGGACGCCGGCAAGGTCATGGACGACGTCGTGTCGCAGGTTCAAAGCGTCAGCACGATGATGAGCGAGATCACCTCGGCCAGCATCGAGCAGAGCGCCGGCATCGGCCAGATCGGCGACGCCGTGCAGCAACTCGACCAGGTGACGCAGCAGAACGCGGCGCTGGTCGAAGAGAGCGCCGCGGCGGCGGCGAGCCTGAAGCAGCAGGCGGCGGAACTGGACCGGTTGGTGGCGGTGTTCAAGGTCGAGAGTTGACATCCGGATTGCCACGGTCATCCAGCACCATCGCAATGCACGTTTTGTCCGGTTGAACGTCGTCTCTGTCCATTGAGGGGGATGCGGCGCAGGCTCTAAATTGGTGTCACTCAACCCACCGGGCGCGTGCGAGAAACAGCGTTACCTCGCACGCGACCCCGCCCGAGCATGCCGCCAGTCGAGCGTTATGTTCGGGCGGCTCTAGAGGAGACACCGTCATGGCGCATCAGATCACCCTCCGTTTCGAGGACGGAGTGACCCGTTTCATCGAGTGCGAGGAGGGCGAGCGCATCACCGATGCCGCCATTCGCGCGAGGCTCAATATCCCACTCGATTGCCGTGATGGTGTGTGTGGCACCTGCAAGGCGGTCTGCGAGTCCGGCGAATACGTCTTGGGCGACTGTGTGGAGGACGCGCTCAGCCCGGAGGAGGCGAGCGCCCGCAAGGTTCTCACCTGCCAGATGAGCCCACGTTCGGACTGCGTGATCCAGGTGGCCACGAACTCCGATGTGTCGGGTACCGGCCCGATCTCCCACAGCGGACGGGTCGTCGCCTGCCAACGGGCGTCGGACAGCACGATCGTCTTTTCGGTCGAGCTCGAGAACCGCGCGGATCTCAGCTTCCTTCCCGGGCAGTACGTCAACATCCGGGTGCCAGGCACCGATCAGACACGCTCCTACTCCTTCAGCTCTGGACCTTCCGAGCCGCACGTGTCTTTCCTGGTGCGCAATGTGCGTCAAGGCGTGATGTCGAGCTGGCTCTGTGAAACCGCCAAAGTAGGAGACCTGATCGAGTTTCGCGGCCCGATGGGAAGCTTCTACCTGCGCCCGATCGAGCGGCCGGTGCTGTTTCTGGCGGGCGGCACCGGCCTCGCGCCGTTCCTCTCGATGCTCGACCAGATCGTCGAGGACGGCGGCAGCCCGTATCCGATCCACATGATCCTCGGTGTGAACAGCGACGAGGATCTGGTTGGCATCGACCGGCTCGAAACTTATGCGCAGCGCCTGCCGAACTTCACCTTTGCCTGCACCGTCTCCAGCCCCGACAGCGCCCATCCCAACAAGGGCTATGTGACCCACCACATCAGCGCTTCCCAGCTCAACGGCGGCGATGCGGATGTCTACCTGTGCGGGCCGCCGCCAATGGTCGATGCGGTGCGGAATGTTCTGTCGTCCGAAGGTCTGACGCCGCGCAATTTCTACTATGAGAAGTTCGCCGGCACCGGCCTGGTGGTCCAGACCGGCGAGGAGCGGATCGCTCCTGTCGATGTCGATGAAGCCTTCGACCTGCGCATGGCGCTTGAACTGGGGGCGGCTCAGCTGACCATGGGCCGGCTATCGAGCGAGCAATTGATCAGCTTTCGCCAGCTCGCCGAAGCGACCGCGCAGTTCGTGTCCGGGCGCCGCTTTACCGACGTTCCACGCTACATCGAGGCAAACCACGCTTTCCACCTGTTCACGATCGAAGCTTCCGGGAACGCGCAACTGATCGCGCTCTACCGACAACTCGCCGTGCAGGACTACATCGCTCGGGCGCTGACCGACCAGATCGAGATCGTCGGCGATATCGTCCAGCAGCACCGGGACATCGTCGCCGCCTTCGAACTGGGCGACCTGAACGCGGCGCGGGACGTGATCGCGCTGCATGCGCTCCATTCGAAGGCCACGATGAGCCGGGCGCTGGAACGTATGGCGCTGGGCAAGGCGGCACCCGTGGCCGCGGCGCCGCAGTCTGTCCCGTCTGTCTTGTCTGCTGTGCCGCAGAGCGCGCCGCAGATCTGCCCATTCACGGCCAAAACCCTTCCGTCCTATTCCCACGAACTGGACTGGCCCGAGGGGTTGGAGCCGTTCAAGGTGGTCGATGACGGCTCGCAAGGCGACCCATACGAGCACTACCGCTGGATGCGCGAGCATGCGCCGGTGCTGCGTTGCCAGTCGGCGACCTCGGACGTGTGGTTCCTGTCGCGCTATGACGATGTCTACCAGGCGATCCGCAACCCGAAGCTGTTTTCCTCCGAGGTCGTCAGCCCGCCACCGCTGACGTTCCTGACGCTGTTCGATGCGCCCGACCATTCGCGCTTGCGCAAGGTCGTCCAGCCGTCCTTCCTGCCGCTGGCGCTCGATCCCTTCATCGGGCAGATCGAGCGAAGGGCGGAGGACCTGCTCGACGCGATGATTGCCAAAGGCGGCGGTGACGTCGTCAACGATTTCGCGATCCCGCTCAGCATCTCGACCATTTCCACGATGATCGACGTGCCGAACGAGGATGAGGAAAAGATGAAGTTCTGGTCGGACGAGACCTTTAGCTACTTCGGACGCCTCGCCCGCAATGCGCCGGGGACCGGCACCGACGAGCAGAGCGCGCAGGCTTTCTTCGCGTACCTGAAGGAAGCCATGGAGCGGCTTGCTGGCACCGACAGCCAGTCGATCGGCGGACATATCGCCCGCATGTGGAAGGACGGACTGCTTTCGGAAAAGGAAGCGAAGGAGCTGTGCGCGTTCGTCTTCATCGCCGGGCACGACACGACGACTATCCTCGTCGCCAACGCCTTTCGCATGTTCGCCGAACAGTCGAATCTGCTGGGACGTATCCGCGAAAACCCCGCCGACTCCGAGCGTTTCGTCGAGGAGGTCGCGCGCTATCGTGGCACCGTTCAGCGCGTGAGCCGCATCACGAGCGAGGCGACCACCGTCGCGGGCGTCGATCTGCCCAAGGGCGCGGTGGTGCGATTGCTGCTGTCGGCTGCGAACCGCGACAGCCGCAAGTTTGCCGACGGCGAGACGTTCGACATCGACCGCGATTCCAGCGGCCATCTGGGTTTCGGCAACGGCATGCACAAATGCCTTGGCGCGCCGCTCGCCAAGCTGGAGACGCTGATCGCGACGAAGGCTCTGGCCCGCAAGGTGGGCGAGATTGCGCTCGATCCGGCAAGGCCGATCCAGTACGTGCGGGGCAACAACCTGACCAACTCCGGGCCGGAGCACCTGTTCGTGAAGCTGGGTGGGTTATCGGCCTAGACCGGGATCAGGGGGCGGGCCAGGATCAGTCCGCGCTCGCCTTTTCAGGTGGCAACGATCGATCGTGAGCGGCGGAGCGGTATTCGGTGGGCCGGAGTCCCGTCTGCTTGCGGAAAAAACGGCCGAAATACGCTTCGTCCTGAAAGCCCAGCTCACTGGCGATCTGCTTCACGCTGTACGTCGAATAGCCGAGCAGACGCTTGGCTTCATGGATCGAGCGTGCGTCGATCGCCTCGATTGCCGAGACGCCGAAGGTGGCGCGGCAGATACGGGAGAGCTGGCCAGTCGTCACGCCCATCTCGTCGGCATAGCGGGCGACCGGCCGCCGCTCACGGCAATGGCGGTCGAGCAGCGCGCGGAACCGCTCGATCCGCGCGGCCATCGTTCGATGCTCGGAACTGGCTGAAAGCCGGGCGCTTTCGCTGAGGCGTCCGATCTTGACGAACAGGGTGATCGCCAGTGCTGCGCCCGCGGTGAACTGCCAGCGCTCGTGGCTCTCGGCCTCGTGCCCGATCGACTGAAACAGCGTGTCCAGCGGTGTGCCGCGCTCGACGTCCGGATCGACCGATAGCACCGTGGGCGTGCGGATGAATTCCAGCAGCTCGGGCGCGGCCGTCATCGCCAGCGATTCCAGCGCGGACTGCGCGGCGGTGATCACGTGACCGTCGATGTCGCTGCGGAAGTGAAAGCCGTGAACCGAGCGCGCCGGCACGACGATCAGGCATGGCGGTTCGACGGCCCAGGTCTTGCCGTCGATGAAGGTCTCGCCGCCCCCGGCGGTGACGTACAGCACCTGGATCAGCGCATCGTGGACGTGCGGCTTGATGTCGAAGTCGAACCGGCCGGCGCGCAGGGGAATGCGTTCGTAATGCACCATGTCGACCCAGGACTGGTCGGCCTCCGCGCCATAGAGCGCGAAATGCTGCACGGTGCGGCGGCGCGGTTGGTCAGAGGCCATGATGCACGTTATGTCCTGCTACAGGTGATCTCTGTCCATTGTTTCATAGGCGCTCGAGGCGTTCAATGGCGATACGGATTTCGGAAAGCGTAGTCGGTCCGCCTGGTCGCACGGCGCCTTGCACGCGGTACGCTTCCTGATTTCCCTTAGATTGCCGTGAGTTCTTCGGTAACCGCCAAAAAGCGCTCGACGTCCCCGGGCGCATGGCAGTGAAGGGGAGAGATCCGCACCGCGCCCGGCAGACTGAATGAATCCAGCATCCGCCCCGAGTACAAGCTCGACGCTACGCGCTCGTACACGATCACGCCTCGCCGCTCATATTCGCGCACGGCATCGGTCGGGTGCAGATTCGCGAAGCCGACGCCGATGATCAGGTCGCGCCTGGTCAGATCGGGATGGTCCCAGAACACGTCGACGCCAACCATCTGCCTGAGACCGCGCTGCGCGCCGTGACCATCGAGCAGCGCGTGCAGCAGTGCGCGCTCATGCAGTTCGATTCGATGCATCCCTTGCACGAACAGCTCGCGGCGATCAGTGGCGTCGCTGAAATGGCCACCGATCCACGTGACGTAATCGACGATCTCACTCACTACCGCGAATTGCGCAGGCGCCGGGCTGCCGAGTTCCCACGCGGCCTGCTGCTTGGCGGCGAGCCGGTGATGCGGCAGCATCGCCGCGCGCGGCGACAGCCACGCGACGCCCGAGCCGCGGCAGCCAAAAAACTTGTAGGGTGCGAAATTGATGCCGTCGACCGGCGTTTTCTGCAGATCGATCACACCATGCGGAGCGTGCTGGACCGCGTCCACGATGATGAAAAGGCCCGGCTTCTTCGCACGCGCCCGCTCGACGAGCGTTTCTATGTCGAACTTCGCGCCGGAAATGTTCGACGCATACATCACACTGAGCAACGCCGTGTCCGCGTCGATCAGCGCCACGATCTCATCCACGTCCACGCCCCCCGTCTCGGGGTTGCTCGGGGCAACGCGCAGCGCTTTGTCCGTGCGTTGGGCGTAGTAGGTCATCGCATCGAAGGAAGACGGGTGCTCGAGGATCGTCGTCACCGCGTTCGTGCCCGGCACGTTTTCCATGATCGCGCGCACCATGTCGAACATGGCCGCCGATGCCGTCAGTGACATATAGATGCTGCCATCGCGCGTGTTCAGCATCGTGCGGATGTCCGACTCGCCGCGCGCCTGAACGTCCTGAAGATAGCGTGCGCGTTCGTGGATGCGCTCCGGGCAGTCCGGCAACGCATCGATCCGCGAGTAAGCGTCGACGGCCGCCTTCAGACGGAACGATCCGCCCGCGTTGTCGAAGAACAGGCGCTCGCGCCCGTCGATGTCGCGATCGACGTGATGAAAACGTGCGTTGCGCCGCGATGCTGACGTTCAAGCAGATGGAAGCGCTCTACTGGATCGTTAAGTTGGGATCGTTCGAGGCAGCGGCAACCAAACTCAACACCACGCAGTCAGCGGTATCGAAGCGGATCCAGGAACTCGAACGCGCGTTCGACCTGACCGTGTTCGACCGGGTGCACCGCAGCGCGAGGTTGACGGGGAAGGGGGAAGAATTCTTCGGCTACGCGAAGGAACTGCTCGAGCGGCGCGACCAGATCGTCGAACAGATCATTTCGAAGGAAGCGCTGGTGCGGCAGATCCGGATCGGCGTGACCGAACTGACGGCGCTGACGTGGTTGCCGCGCCTGATTACCGCGATCCAGGCGGCGTATCCGAAGGTAATCGTCGAAGCTGAAGTGGATTTGAACGCGACGCTGCGCGAGCGGCTTGCGGCCGACACGATCGATATCATCATCGTTCCGCAAATTCACGGCACGGAATCCTTCGCGGCGACGAGGGTCGGCGAAGTCGACAACGCCTGGATGTGTGCCCCCGCCCTGGTTAGCGGCAAGGCCGACATTGCTCTCGCCGACATTGCCCGGTTCCCGTTGATCCTGCAGGGCGGCCTGTCCGGAACGGGCTTCATCTATGCGCGCTTTCTGCAGGAGCATGGGGTCAGCATGCAAAGAATTCTCGCGAGTAACAGCCTGATTGCGCAGATTGGACTGACCCTGTCGGGCCTGGGTGTGAGCTACCTGCCCAGGTCGTGCTTAAGCCATATGGTCACGTGCGGAGCGCTCAGGATCGTTCAGACTCGACCCGCGCTGCCCCCCGTCTCCTACGTCGCGATGCACCGGGCGGACCAGTCGCATTCGCTCAACGCGGACATTGCGCGGCTCGCTGCCGAGTGTTGCGATTTCAGTTCGAACCTGCTCGATCCGGGGCGAGGTACGCGCAAGCGGAGTGCGGGTGCAGGTCGGAAGGGGTTATGAGCGGCGACTATCGATGGGTCGCGAATCGACGTTGAGTGTCACTTCATGGCCGGCTGCTGTCCGATGCGATCGGTAGTTGTCGACCCGAAGCGGTTACCGGATCAAATCATTCGTAAAAGACCGTTCGCGATCAATAGCGGCCTTTTCGCGCATGCCCGGGGACCGCGAATCCCCTCGGACCTGCTCCTCATTGCCCAACGCCATCGCGAGCTTCGTTCGATCGAGCTCGCCTTCCCACGCCGATACTACGATCGTCGCCACGCCATTGCCCACGATATTGGTCAACGCCCTGCATTCGGACATGAAGCGATCGATGCCGAGGATCAGCACCATCGCGCTGACCGGAACGGTCGGCACCACGGACAGGCTCGCAGCGAGCGTGATGAAGCCCGCGCCCGTCACGCCCGTCGATCCCTTCGAGGTCAGCATCGTGACGAGCAATAGCGTGAGTTGCTGCGCAAACGACAAATGGGTATTGGTCGCCTGTGCGAGAAACAGCACGGCGAGCGTCATGTAGATGTTAGTGCCATCGAGATTGAACGAGTAACCGGTCGGCACGACGAGCCCCACCACGCCGCGCGGGCAACCCAGGCGTTCGAGCTTGTCCATCAGTTGCGGCAACGCCGCCTCGGACGTCGATGTACCTAGCACGATCAGCAATTCGGCGCGGATATAAGCAAGGAAACGCCAGAGACTAAACCCGCACAGACGCGCGACGATGCCGAGCACGACAACTACGAACAGAAACGCGGTGAGATAGAACGCGCCGATCAGCTTCAGCATCGGCAGCAACGAGACGATCCCGTAACGGCCAATTGTGAAGGCCATCGCCCCGAAGGCGCCGATCGGCGCGAGACTCGTGACCATCCGGACGATGCGAAAGAACGCTTTGGACAAGGTCTCGATCAGATTCGTGACGGACGCGGCGGACTCGCCCATCAGCGCCAGTGCCGTGCCGAACAGCATCGCGATCAGCAGCACGGGCAGGATATCGCCCTGAACCAGGGCGCCAGCAAACGTCTCGGGTATCACATGAGCGATGAATCCGGCGATGCCGTCGCTATGCGCCGCCTGCGCCGCATAGCCCGAAACGGCGCGCGCGTCGAGCGTCGACGGATCGACATTGAAACCTTTGCCTGGTGCGATCACGTGCGCGGCAAGCAAACCGATCGCCAGCGCGAGCGTGGATGCCGCTTCGAAATAGAGCAGCGCCTTGCCGCCGACGCGACCGACCTTCTTCATGTCCTGCATTCCCGCGATGCCGGTCACGACCGTGCAGAAAATCACCGGCCCGATGATCATCCGCACGAGCTTGATGAACAGATCGCCGAGCGGCTTTAACGCAACCGCGGCTTGCGGTGCGAAGTGGCCGAGCAGCACGCCGGCGATGATGGCCGCCAGGACCTGGACATACAGAATCGTATAGAACGGTTTGCGTTGCATGTGTCTCCTCCTTTTTTCGAGGCAAAGGGATGCCCGTCCCTTCTTCGAGCGGAAGGGAATCAGGGCCTGACTAGAACAGGGAAACCGCCGCCGCGCGCGGCGGATGTGCGCTTACATCACTTGCGCCCAGGGATTGCGCGCAAAGTGCGAGCGTTCGAATGCTTCGATCGCGGCGAGAGAGTCGAGCGTCAGATCGACGGTATCCATGCCTTCGATCACCATGCGCTTGTGGCGCGCGCCCATCGGATAGGCGTACCGTTTACCCGACACGGACCTCACCGTCTGTTGTTCGAGATCGATCGAGATCGATGTGCCGGGCGTTGCAATGGCCTCCTGCGTCAGCGCATCGATCGCGTCGCGCTCCAGTTGCACGAGCAGCAGGCGGTTATTCATCGCGTTGGAGTAGAAGATCTCCGCGAAGCTCGGCGCGATCACCGCCTGAAAACCGTATTGCTGCAAGCCCCACACCGCATGCTCACGGCTCGATCCGCAGCCGAAGTTCGCGCCGCCGATCAGGATGCGCGCGTTCGCGTAAGCGCTCTGGTTGAGCGCGCAGTCCGCGCGAGGCGCACCTCGCCCGTCGAAGCGCAGGTCGTACAGCAGACCGTCGGCGAGACCCGCTTTGTCGATGATGCGCAGAAACTGCTTCGGCATGATCTGGTCGGTGTCGAGGTTGTCGATCGGCAGCGGCACGGCGTAGCCTTGAATGGTCGTGAGTCGGGTCATGATGTATGTGCCTCCAGCGTGCGGACATCGGTGATGCAGCCGGTAACCGCGGCGGCCGCCGCCATCGCCGGACTCATCAGGTGTGTGCGGCCGCCGCGTCCCTGACGGCCTTCGAAGTTGCGATTGGTGGTGGACGCGCATCGTTCGCCGACTCCCAGCACGTCGTCGTTCATCGCGAGACACATCGAGCAGCCCGGCTCGCGCCATTCGAAGCCCGCATCGATCAGCGTCTGCGCGATGCCTTCCTGTTCGGCCGCCCGGCGCACGCTCCCCGAACCCGGCACGACCATCGCGCGCACGTCGGGCGCAACGCGCTTGCCGCGCACGATGCCGGCGACGGTGCGCAAGTCTTCGATGCGTCCGTTGGTGCACGAGCCGATGAACACGCGGTCGATGCGCGTGCCGGCGATCGGCCGATCGGCGGTGAGTCCCATGTAGTCCAGCGCGCGGCGCAGCGATGCGGCGGCCTCGGGCGTCGATTGCGCGGCCTCGGCGGGAATCGGCTGATTGATGGCCACGGCCTGATCGGGGCTCGTGCCCCAGGTGACGAACGGCGCAATGTCGCCCGCGTCGAAGCGATGCTCTGCATCGAAACACGCATCGGCGTCGGAATGCAGGTCGCGCCAGTCTTCGAGCGCGGCTTGCCATGCCGTATCGTCGAGCGAAGGCGTGTGGGCGCGCACGTATTCGAAGGAGGTCTCGTCCGGAGCGATCAGCGCGGCGCGCGCGCCGGCTTCGACGGTCATGTTGCACAAGGTCATGCGCGCCTCGGCAGAAAGCGATCCGATTGTCGAACCGGCGAATTCCACGGCATAACCGCGCGCGCCTTGCGCACCGATCTGGCTGATGATCCAGATGACGACGTCCTTCGACGACGTGCCGTACGGAAGCGAACCATCGATCGTGATGCGCATGGTCCGCGCGAGCCGGTAGACGAGCGTTTGGGTCGCGAGCACGTGCTCGACTTCCGACGTGCCGATGCCGAAGCCCAATGCGCCGAGCGCGCCGTACGTGGTGGTATGGCTGTCTCCGCACAGCACGACCATGCCGGGACGAATCAGCCCGAGTTCCGGCGCGACGATATGCTCGATGCCCTGCAGCGGATCGTTCGCGGCAAAGAGCCGGATGCCGGCGCGTTCGCAGTTACGCGCCAGGTTTTGCGCCTGCAACAGCGACGCTGCGTCGCGAATCACGCGCGGCGACTCCGCATGCGTGGGAATGATGTGGCTCACGACGGCGAGTTGCTGGCGTGCACGGCGCACCGCGCGGCCGCGCGCAGCGAGCGCGCTGAACGCTTGTGGGCTGGTGTACTCGTTCATCAGATGCAGATCGACGTACAGCAGCACGTTCTGTTCATCGATACGCGACACCGTGTGCGAATCGACGAGTTTCTGGTAAAGGGTTCGTTCGGACATGGGATTACTCGCTTAAGAAAGGCAGCACGCGTTCGAGCAGTTGCTCCGGCGCTTCTTCGGGAATGTAGTGACCGCAAGGCAGCGCCTCGCCCTGCACGTCCGGCGCGTACGCACGCCACTCGGCAAGCGGATCGAAGCATTGTTCGATCACGCCCTGCGCGCCCCACAACGCCATGAACGGACAATCGATCTGCTGCCGCGAAGCGAGCGTCGCGCGGTCGTGTTCGAGGTCGATCGTCACGCTCGCGCGATAGTCCTCGCAGATGCCATGCGCCGTGTCGGGATCGCAGAGGCAGCGCAGATATTCCGCGTAAGCCGCCGGCGTGAACGGCGCGAGGCCGGCGCTGCGCGCGCCGATGGTCTGCTTCAGATAGAGATCGGGGTCGGCGCGGATCAGCGTCTCCGGGAACGGCGCGGGGCGCACCAGCATGAACCAGTGCCAATAGGCGCGCGCGAAATCGAACGAGGTCTGTTCGTACATCGCGAGCGTGGGCGCGACATCGAGCGTGACGAGGCGCGTCACCGCTTCCGGATGATCGAGCGCCATGCGCGCCGCGACCCGCCCACCGCGATCGTGACCGATCACCGCGAAGGTCTCGTGGCCGAGACCACGCATCAGTTCGACCTGATCGAGCGCCATGCGGCGCTTCGCATAGTTCGCATGATCGGCGGCGCCCGGCGGCTTGCCGCTGTCGCCATAGCCGCGCAAGTCGGCCGCGATCACCGTGAAATGCCCGGCTAGCGCCGGCGCAACCTTGTGCCAGATGACGTGCGTTTGCGGATGCCCGTGCAAGAGTAAAAGCGCGGGGCCGCGCCCGCCCTGAATGGCGTGAATGCGTACATCGTCGAGGGTCGCCGATACGTTCCTGAAGCCTTCAAACATGGTTGTCTCCTGATCGTGATTCGAGTCTAATTGATGAATCGCACGATTTGGTTTCCTAAAAAGCATTCCGGTCGTAACCCATAGGAATGAATCGGCGAACCCTGTGGAGCATTGAAATGGATGGTTTCTCGGACCTGAATCTGTTCGCGCTTGTGGCGCGGCACCGGAATCTCGCGGCTGCCGCGCGCGAACTGGGCGTGACGCCGCCCGCGGTCAGTAAGCGGCTTGCGCAACTGGAACGGCGCCTCGGCGTGCGATTGATGAACCGCACGACGCGGCGTCTGAACCTCACGCCGGAGGGCGAGCTCTATTTGTCGAACGGCTCGCGCATTCTGGACGAGTTGTCGGAACTGGAGCATCTCGTCACGCAAAGCCGCGGCGAGCCGACCGGCTTGCTGCGCGTGAATGCGTCGTTCGGGTTCGGTCGGGCGCGCATTGCGCCGGCGGTGTCGGAGTTCGTCGCGCGCTATCCCGCGATAAAAATCCTGCTGCATCTGACGGAGCGGCCGATGAATCTGCAGGACGAGGGCTTCGATCTCGGCATTCGCTTCGGCGAGGTGCCGGATGCGCGCATCAACGCGCGGCTGCTGCTCGAGAACAGGCGATGGGTCTGCGCGTCGCCCGACTACGTGGCGCGGCACGGTCAGCCTTCGGTGCCGCACGACCTGACACGGCATGCATGCATTGTGTTGCGCGAGAACGAGTCGGCCTATGGCACATGGCATTTTTCTCGCGGCAAGCGCACGGAGACGGTCAAGGTCGATGGCGCGTTGGCCAGCAACGACGGCAGCGTCGTGCTTCAGTGGGCGCTCGAAGGTCGCGGGATCGTGGTGCGCTCGCAGTGGGAGATCGAAGGCCATCTCGCGCGCGGCGAACTCGTGCCATTGCTGCCGGACTGGGCCTTGCCGGATGCCAATATCCACGCGATCTATCTGGAGCGCAACCAGCTTTCGGTCAAGCTCAGAACATTCGTCGACTTTCTCGGCGAGCGTCTACGCAGGCCGGGAGGAGTGGCGTGACACGCCATCTTTGTGGGCACCTAAGGGGGCTCACACGTGGCGAATTGAACCTTGGGCGGCCGCTTTCGAAGGTCGATGGGACATTCGAACGGCGCCTTAGGGCTGGCATCGAATGACGCGTGATGGCGATCCCAGCAAAAAATCTATCGTCGTGTTCGAAATGCCTTGACCACTACAACTCAAGAACCTATCGTTTTTTCACATTTATCTGACCACCACATTATTCAGGCAGTGGAGGGGCAGCATGAGCAAGCTGACGGACAGCATCAACACTTTCGTGACGGGCGACCTGGTGTTTACGCGCTACCCGCCCACCACCCGGCAGCCGATCCACGTCACGGTGTTCCTCGAGCCGCGCGGCGGCCTCGGCCGGAGCTACGTTCACGCGGGCGCGCAGCAGCTGGAGATCGCGGACGTCGCGACCTACGCGGATGACAAGGGCGCCGGCGGATACCTGCACGCCCATCCGACGGACAACGTGCTGCGCTCCCGCACGGCCGAAATCGCGCAGATGTTCGCGCAAACCGTCAAGCGCACACCCTACGGCAGCTACCCTTCGTCGGCGGACTTCCAGCGCTTGCAGCTCCTCGTCGAGAGCCCCCACGCGAGCCGTTTCACGGGCATGGTGCGCACGACAGACTTCGGCCAAATTCCGTTCGAGTTCCCGGCGCTCGTGCGGCTGCTCAAATGGACGCTGCGCGCGATCGACAACGCGCCGCTCAGCGAAAACCGCGGCATCACCTGTGCAGCCTTTGTCTCGATCTGCCACCAGGTGGCGCGAATGCTCATCTTCTTCGACGACGTCGGCCTCACGTGGCAGCCCGAGAAGATCCGTACCTGCTTGCAGAAACTCAACGGGCTCGTCGAGTCCAAGGCCTCGCTGCGCGCTGAACTCGAGAAGATCGGCGAGGACCCTACGCGGAATAACAAGCCCATCTACCGCGATCAGGCTTATCGCGAGCACTCCAACCGCAAGCTCACGACAGCCGGCAAGAGCGAGCTCGCTAGCAAAAGGGCGAACGTCGCCTACGACAGCTTGCCCGACGAGGCGCGCAAGCGATTGAAGAAGAACGCCCCGTCGTCCGAACTCGAGGGATATTGGCTCGTCATCCAGACCGAGTGGCTCGGCATCCATGCGGCCAGCACGAAATCGCTGCAAGACATCCTTGGCCACTTCTTCTTCGACGCCAAGTACGTGAGCTCGCCCATCCTGTCGCAACGCGTGCAGACCATCGGCTGGCGCACGGTGGCTTTCAACGCCTACTGATATTCATTATTGAGCGCGAGCGCATTCACGGACTCAAACATATTGCGGTTGTCGTCCAGCCGATTGGCTGACTTGTTCGTAGCCTACGGGCGCAGGTCCCGCCCAATGGCCGTAGATGGCCCGGTCACTGACCGATGGTTGATCGCCACACGACGCGATTTTCCGATAGCAATCACGCGCGTTTCGCTAGATAGGCGTCGACCAGCGCGACCAGTCGTTCTCGTCCGAAGCTCGCGTCGTGTCCCGCATGGACGACCTGCACGGGCAATTCGCGCAAACGCTTCATTGTGCGCACATAGGTCGGGATGTCGGCTCCGCCAATCTCGTCTAGCAGCGGGCCATCGTATATGGCATCCCCGGAGAACAACGTGCCGGTGCCAGGTTCCCATAGGCCGATGCTGCCCGGTGAATGGCCCGGCAGGTGCAGGACCTCGAAATGCCGGTTACCAAGATCGACAATATTTCCTTCGCGAACGATTTCCTCAACGGTTGCAGCTCGCACCTGGTAATCGGACATCTGGTAACCGGCATGGGGAAGCGCTGTAATCAGATCACCGTCGAACGGATAGCCAAATCGATGGTATCGACGAATCGCGGCGTCACCTAATACCGATGCCAGCAGAGTTCCACGCTCGCGCGGCGAGCGCAGGTTGTCCGCCTCCAACTCGTGGACGAGCGTGTGCTCGAACTCGTGATGTCCACCGATATGATCTGAATGCGTATGTGTCGCGACCGCGGTCACTTTCTTCTGCAGCAGATGCCGGGCGGCGTCACGCAGACTGGCAATGCCCATCCCGGTGTCAATCATCAGGTCGCGGTCGCGGCCCCGGACGTGCCAGATATTGCAACGCATAAGCGGCACGACATGAGGCTCCCACAGGAGGGTGATTTCATCGCTGATACGTTTCAGTTCGAACCATCGGTCGGCAATTGGCAGCATAGTCATCACAAGTGGTCAACGCGTAGAAAATGTTTTCTGCTTGTCAGCATCGAGTATACCCGGCTGTCGTGCCAACGCGGCGCCGTTGGCCAATTCGCCAAGCTGGTGCCACATGCTCGATCTGAGTCGCTCGAAGGATGCGGGCATTTTCCAACACTGGAGCGGCCATTGCTCTGCGCAATACCTCGCGACGATGGCTCATCGAGCAAGTTGTCGCCAGCCGACGTTCACGGAATCGAAGTCAGACGAGAATGGGCGAAACCGCCGGGCGAGAATCGGCCTTAAGACCAGCCACCCGTCACCATCACATCCTCCGACGTGATCATGCGGCTGTCGTCGGCCGCGAGAAAGAGCGCCATGCGCGCGAGATCGCCGGGCTCCAGTTCCTCGTCGATACACTGGCCGCGCCGTATCTCTTCGCGGCCTTCGTCGGTGAGCCACAGGTTGCGCTGTTTCTCGGTCAACACCCAGCCCGGCACGAGCGTGTTCACGCGGATCCCATACGCGCCGAGGTCCTTGGCGAACCCGCGCGTCAGGCCCTGTACGGCCGCCTTGCTCATCGCGTAAACCGGGAACTGGCTGCTCTTGAGCATCCAGCAATGCGAGCCGAGATTAATGATCGACCCCGCGCGTGCGGCCTTCATATCCTCGACCACGGCCTGCGCTGCGAACAACTGATGCCGCACATTGACTGCAACGCCCGCATCGAACGACTCGGGCGTAACTTCGGCGAGCGCGTGGCGGCGATCGTTCGCCGCGTTGTTCACGAGCACCTCGATCGGTCCGAATGCAGCCCGCACCTCCGCGATGGCCGCGTGCAACGCGGGAATGTCGGTGACGTCGCAGGCGACGAAGAGCGGTTGATGGCGCGCGTCACCGAGCGATTTGGCAAGAGCTGTGCCCGCGTTCATGTCGATGTCGAGAAAGCCCACACGTGCGCCTTGCGCAACGAAGTGCTCGACGAACGAAGCGCCAATGCCACTCGCGCCGCCCGTGATGAGCACGACCCGGTCGACCAGGCTGGGATAGCTCGCGTAACGTGCTTGTCCAGAAGATTTTTCGATTGAAGTTGCCATTCACTTTCCGTATTGATGAATCGCGTACACCGCGATTTTTTTAACCGATCGAGCAGCACCGCCGCGAGCAGGATCACGCCGTGCACGAGGTGCTGACAGAACGCCTCGATGTCAAGCAGATTGATCACGTTGTCTTCGATGCACCGCCGTGCGACGTCGCGCTCGATGGCACCCTATTCGCCTTAGTGTTCGAGCATCGGCTAGCTACGGTCCGTTGCCGGGGGCGAGCCGACATTCTAATGTCCGGGTGAGAGCGCAGGCTAATGGCCCCATTTGGCCGCATCCAGACTCTTCACAGCCCCAGGGAATTTCCGTCGGCTCCGTATTCTCGCCGGCGCCGCTCAAGCCACTTTCGGCCACGTCCGCGAAACGTCCATTGCGCGACCGACATTCTGCTGGAAGCGTCCGCCGCCGTCATAGCCAGCGGTCCTTACTGCTTGCCTGAAGCGAGCTGCTGGTTGCGCTCGGCGAGAAACTGGATCAAACCGTCAACGCCGCTTTCCTTGATCTTGTCACTGAACTGCTGCCGATATGTCTGGATTAGCCAGATGCCGAGCACATTCAGGTCATACAACCGCCAGCCCTGCGGCGTGCTGTACAGCCGGTAGTCGATCTCTGCTGGTTCGCCGTTCCTGGTTGCAATCGTGCGCACCACCACGTCCGTATCGGTTTGAGCGATGTGTATCGGCGGGTAGTCGATCCGTTGGTCTGGACGGAGCTGACCGATAGCACCCGAATAGGTGTAGATCAGGAGCATCTTGAACTGTTCGACCAGTTGCTGCTGCTGCGCGGGCGTAGTCGTCCGCCAGTAACGGCCCATCGCCAGAGACGTGGTGCGGCGAAAATCGGTGTAGGGAAGAATGTCCCGGTTGACGATATCCATGATGCGGGAAATATCGTCAGGCGCGATCGCTCGGGTGCGCACCTCGTCGAGTATCTGTTGCGTTGCGGTCTTGATCAGAAGCTGCGGCTCCGATTGGTCGACTTGCGCGTACGCCGCGCTGCCGAACGAGAACAACGCAGCGCAAAGAGTCAGTAGAGAAAGTGTCTTCATGTGCAGAATCCTGGCTGGATGCATTGGCTTGCTGCTACGCAAGTATCCTCCATCTACGCTCGAGCGCGTTGCGGCGGCTTGCGCGGTCGAGCAAATAATGTACGGTCCGCCCCGGTGTTGCCAGCGAGCAATGACACCCGAAGTTTGTTGGGGTATCTATTTATCGCCGTGCATTCTATCTGTAGAAAAATGTTCCTCGTGTTTAGGGATAAACGCTACTTTTTTTGAAAAAAAATTCTCCCGGCGCTTCCGTAAGATCTCTGACATGCAAGGCGGGGCGCGTCGCACGGGCCAATGTGCAGTGCGCCGCGCTCCCCGATAACAAGAGAACGAGGTTTCATGCATGAACCATCTGCTGCGGCTATTTCGCGCACACCCCAACTCGGTCGACGAGACGTACCTCCAGCATATGAGGGTAGCGTTCTCGTTCGGAATTCCAATGTTTATCGCGTCGCTCGCGCTGATCATGCATGCGCTGTTTCCGTTTCTGTTCGTGAAAACCGGGAGCAACGTTGTGACCGCGCTCCATGAGCGCATGGTCACAGCCAGAAAAAGACAACGCGTCGGCACCTAAGCGACATCCAAAGTCACAACCGGCGTGAGCCACTGTAGCGCGCCGCTACGGATCGTCGCTGCATCGATGTAGGTGCAACAACGTCCTCCCACTCCACAGGTCTCAAAGATCGACAAATATCGGCCGGCTGCCGCGAGGTGTCCGCCAATGGACAAACATGCACTCAGAAACATTTTTGCTTCACGGGGTTTACGATCCGGACACATTTGGCGGAGTGGTGAATCCGCCGGTCTACCGGGCATCGACGATCGTCTTCCGCAATATGGAGGACATGGAGGCGCGAGCGAAGGCGATGTCGACGCCTGAGGGCCAGGAACTGTGGTATGGCCGCAAAGGCACGCCGACGACATTTGCTTTGCAGGAGATGCTGGCCCGGCTGGAAGGCGGACACCGTTCGTTGCTGGTCTCGTCGGGTCTCGCGGCCTGCACGAGCGCAATCATGGCGTTCGTCAAGACAGGCGACCACATCTTGATCTGCGATAGCGTGTACGGCCCGACGCGACACTTTGCCGATACGGTTCTCAAGCGCTGCGGCGTCGCGGTGACCTATTACGATCCGACGATCGGGCCCGGTATTGGCGAATTGTTCAGGCCCAATACAACGGTAGTGTTCCTGGAGTCGCCCGGTTCGCAGTCGTTCGAAGTACAGGATGTCCCGGGGATCTGCGCGCAAGCCCGCAGACGGGGCGCGAAGGTCGTGATGGACAACACGTGGGCGACGCCGCTGTTCTTCAAACCATTCGAGCATGGTGTCGACGTCTCGGTGCATGCGGCCACGAAGTACATCGTTGGCCATTCGGACGCAACGATGGGCGTGATCACGGCGAACAAGGCGGCGTGGGGCTCGGTGCGCGAGTATGTGTTCGCAGCGGGACTTCATGCGGGTGCGGATGACGTCTATCTCGCTCAACGCGGCCTTCGTACGATGGCCGTTCGTCTCGAGCGGCATTTCCGTCATGGCGTGAGTATCGCGAAGTGGCTAGCCGATCGCCCGGAGGTGGAGCGCGTGCTGCATCCCGCGCTACCGGGAACGCCGGGGCACGAGATCTGGAAGCGCGACTACACGGGCGCATCCGGCCTTTTCAGCGTCGTCCTGAAGCCGATCTTCGGTCGCGAGGCGTTCCGGTCATTCATCGACAGCCTGCAACTGTTCGGGCTCGGCTTCTCCTGGGGTGGATACGAGAGCCTCGTGATGCCGTTCGATCCCAGCCACGAGCGGCCCGGCAGTCACTGGCCCTATGAGGGTTTCGCCTTCCGGCTGCACATAGGACTGGAAGCGAAAGAGGATTTGATTGAAGACCTGGAGACGGCATTTCGCGTTCTCCATTTGCAAGTAGAGCAAGCACTTTAAAATCAAGGAGACGACAATGAGGATGATGAACACGGTTGGTGTGTTGGTGCGTGGTGCGGTCATCGCGACTGCGTTCAGTTTTGTGAGCGCGAGCGCTCACGCCCAGGATCTGCTCGAAACCGTCAAATCGAGCGGCGTGCTGCGCGTCGGTCTGGAAGGAACCTATCCGCCATTCGATTACAAGAATTCCGCGGGAGAACTCGAAGGCTTTGATGTGGACGTTGCGAAGGCCGTTGCGTCCAGGCTTGGCGTCAAACCGCAATTCGTTCCGACCGAGTGGAGCGGCATTCTTGCCGGGCTGCAGGCCGGCAAGTTCGACGTGATCGTCAACCAGGTCACCATCACGGCGCAGCGCAAGCAGGCGCTCGATTTCAGCCAGCCCTATACCTTTTCGGCCGCGCAACTGATCCAGCGGGTCGACGACAAGCGCCAGTTCAACTCGCTGAGCGAGTTCAGTGGCGATAAGAAGCTCGGTGTGACGCTCGGTACGAACTATGACCAGATGGCTCGTGCCATTTCAGGCATCAACGTACAGACCTACCCTGGCGCCCCGGAGAAGCTGCGCGATCTGTCGGCAGGACGAATCGACGCGACGCTCGACGATCGACTGATGCTGCCGTACATCATCAAGAATTCGAAACTTCCGCTGCGGGCCGGCGATGTGGTGAAGGGTGCCGAGCAGGAAATGGGTATTCCGTTCCGCAAGGGCAACCCCGAGTTCGAGAAGGCGATCAACGACGCATTGAACGCGATGAAGCAGGACGGTACGCTGAAACAGATCTCAATGCACTGGTTCGGCTCTGATGTGACACAGCCCGTCACCCAGTAAGCGTTCAACATCTTCATATTTCGTGGCGCCCTGGTTGCAGCCAGGGCGACGCGTCCGCGCCGTGGACCATCTCATGACACCAATCGACCTTGTTATTCAAGCGCTACCCGTCCTTCTTCTCGGGGCAACGGTGACCCTGAAGTTTGCGCTGGCCTCGGCGGTGCTCGGCCTGTTTGTCGGCCTCATCGTTGCGATCATGGGGATCAGTGGCCAGCCCTTCATCACGGGCATCGCACGCGCTTACGTCAGCCTCATGCGGGGCACGCCGCTGCTCGTGCAAATTTTCGTCGTCTATTACGGATTGCCCGATCTCGGTATTTCGCTCGATCCGACAAGCGCCGGCATTCTCGCGTTGACGGCCAATGCCGGCGCGTATCTATCGGAAAGCATGCGTGGCGCGATTCTCGGAGTCGGCCGGGGCCAGTGGAGCGCGGCACATAGCCTGGGCCTCACCAACCTGCAGACCCTGCGGTATGTCATTTGCCCCCAAGCCTTGAGAATGGCCGTGCCGAGCCTTGGCAATACCCTGATCAGCCTGATCAAGGATACGTCGCTGGTGTCCGTGATCACGGTGACCGAAATGCTGCGTGCTGCACAGGAAGTGATTGCGTCCACGTTCCAGCCGTTACCTCTGTATCTGGCTGCAGCTGCGATCTACTGGCTTCTCAGCACCGCGATGTCGTGGATGCAACGTCACATCGAAGTACGACTCGCTCAGGCCCACGTGCGCTAACGAAACCGTAGCGGCGTTAGAAGATTCAAAGGATAGCCAGATGATTGAACTGAAAGATGTGTCGAAGTGGTATGGAGCGTTTCAGGTTCTAACCGCCTGCTCGACCGAAGTGACCAAGGGCGAAGTTGTCGTCGTATGCGGCCCGTCCGGGTCCGGCAAATCGACGCTCATCAAAACCGTAAATGGCCTCGAACCGTTCCAGCGTGGTGAGATTGTCGTAGGTGGTCAATCTGTTGGGGACAAGCAAACAAACCTCTCGAAACTCCGCTCGAGAGTCGGGATGGTGTTCCAGCATTTCGAGCTGTTTCCGCATCTGTCCATAACGCAAAACGTGACGCTTGCCCAGATCAAGGTGCTCGGCCGCAATCGTGACACCGCAACCGAAAAAGGCATGGCGCTACTCGACCGGGTTGGTCTTCGGGCCCATGCAGACAAATATCCCGGGCAGCTGTCAGGTGGCCAGCAGCAACGTGTGGCGATTGCGCGGGCGCTATCGATGGATCCCATCGCCATGCTGTTCGATGAGCCAACGTCCGCGCTCGACCCTGAGATGATCAACGAGGTCCTCGATGTGATGGTCGAACTCGCCCAGGAAGGAATGACGATGATGTGTGTCACGCACGAGATGGGCTTCGCGAAGAAAGTCGCGCACCGCGTGCTCTTCATGGACAAGGGTCTCATAGTCGAGGATGCCTGCAAAGACGCCTTCTTTGAGGATCCGCAATCTGAGCGCGCAAAGGAGTTTCTGATGCGCGTGCTACCTCATTGACCGGATTTCTCCAGCGTCGCTCAATGATCCTCAAGCCTCCCGCCCCGGCGTCGCCCGCCAACGCGCCGAGGCTGGTCGCACGTTCGTGTTCCGCCTGTCCGGGGCGTTACAGTCATCCAGCCACGCGTCTGAAGGAGCAGAGTTCGGCCATAGCCCCTACAGCTGTTTGGCGCGCCACGCCTTGCCGTACGGATCGACAGGTGACGCCGCATGCACCGCATGTATAGCTAGTCTATAAAGCACAATATTCTGACTGACTTGCAACGCCGATCGTATGACCTAAGCTTGACCCATGGACTGTAGTCGCGGCCGGGCTGACCCATTCGGGGGCAAAAAAAATGGCAGAGATCACGCTTGAGGAAGAGGGCGAAGTCGGGAAGTTCCTCCAGACAACTTTCAACGTAGACCGCGACACAGCGTTGAAGTACGCCAAGATTGCAGCGTACTTGTCCAGCGAGTATTTCGAAAAGGGGCTCGCCGTCGTGGATGTGTGGTTAGAGAAAATCTATTCGGCCGCCATGGACGAGCGCGCCTTCGGCGTGCTCCCCAGCGATGAAAGCTCCAACGTCACAAAGAAGACTTTCAACGTGACAAGTCGATTGCTCAACGCCGCCGCCAATTCACTGGGATGGAGCACGGGCGGCAATCTGGTGATGTCCGGCTTCACGCATCCGCCAGATTTCGCCAGGATCGTTCAGCGCAAGTTGATGTGGAAGGACATGGTTGCAAGTGGTCATGGGGAATTCACCCACATCATCCAGTGGCTGGTTATCTATACGTTTATGTACAACGAGGCGCCGGAACTTTACAGCAAAGCCTGTAACTACTTTTACGAAGGCGAGAGCTTCAACAACAAACGAAAAGCGTATATATGGGATTTCGTCGTGGACTGTTTTCCCACGCCGCCTGACTCCGACTGGCACACCGAATGCAGATCGAAGACCGCCAGAAGCCCCACCATGGCCAACGCTTTCATCTTCGCGAAGGCCAAATTTCTTGGGGGGATTCTCCAGGAGCGATACAAGCGCAAACAGTACGTCGTCCCGTCCGACAGTAGACCTGTCTACACCGCAACCACAAAGCACTCGCACGCCCAGCATCTCAAGCAATATGCAAATTCACCGATCGCTCTCGAAGCCGACGATCCGCGCAGTGGGAGAGAGATCTTCGAAGCGGCGAAGGGTTACAAAGGGCTGATTACGACAGGCTATCCCAGGCCCGGCACGCAGGACAAAGTGCTACGCACGGGGTATCTGTTTGCCCGCAGTGACCAGGCGCTCAAGCAGGGATCAACGTTGACGAATATCGCCCAACGCATCCCGCTACTACTATGACCAGCCTGAGTACTTCTTGTCGCATCAAACTTGAAGCATGGCCACGATCGTTTGGACGAGTCCTTTTGAAATGCACACTATTCGTCGCGTCGATATTCGATCTTCCCGAAGCCGCCATTCGCTGGGACCCGCTCTGGTTCCAGCCCGAACGACTTCCTCGGCCGAATTGTGTGCGTAGCAGGTCCGTCAGGTTCCGGATGTAAAGCAGCCAATCCAATGGCAAGTCCCCCGCATTCCCGAACGGTAGCTGGTGGCCGGTTCCAGTCGAACCGGTTGTCAACGCAGCGTCGACTCGGTTGGCGACGTCTACCGAGCGACACAGAGGCTTAACCGGGCGGTTAGGCCAGTCGCTACTTTGTCACACAGTCGCACAACTGCGGCGCCAGTCGCAATTACTCTGGCGCCCTACGCCAGTCGCGCATACTCTGGCGCCCTACGGCGAAGAAGACATAGGGCACCAGCGTAAGTGCAACGGTGAAGCCTGAAAATCAACAAACTAACGTGCAGTCGCGCCAAAGGTGGCCGGGCGGCCGCGTCAGAGATCGTGCGACTGGTCTACTTGCGCGCCAAGGTTGCAGCACTTCGCTGGATGCGATTGGCCGTAGTCGAGCGGCCTGGATGATGTTCATGATCCGCTGCGGCACCCTGCCGCCGCTGACGGCGGTCATTGCAGCACGATCCATCTCAACGGCTACCGGGAGGTCTTGATTACCAGCATGTTCATTTCGATTCTCCAAGGGTAAATTAGTCAGTCAGGCGTGTCAGAGCTTGTATTGAGGGTGTCGCCACTCCCAGACGAGGATCGAGGCAAAGTGCGTGCCAAACGGTGGCGCCGCGATAAGCCATCACGCAACCCATTGAACATTTTGGTATTTTTAATGGCGGCCCGTGTGAATTGGTAGACAGACGTGCGCGCAACGGCCGATGGGTCGGACCCATCTCTCCGGCTGGCGCTGTCGGTTGGATCGCGACACATGCGCTCGCCTACGTATCCCGTCTTTGTAGATGTCAGCGAGGCTTGGAACCCGATCGAAGCCTCCAACGCGAACAGGATTGCCCGTTCGCTTATGCATGCGATGAGCGTTCGGTTTGCATGCAACACGCACTCTCTCTATCGGAGGTACAACGGCCATGATCACTTACTACGAGCTGGGCGGCGGCAAACGGCTCTGCGACATCGTCTTCGCTGGCAGCCACGACGCGGGCATCACGAGCGGCAACGCCAACGTCCAGACCCAGAACCTCGACATCTTTGCGCAGGCACAGGCCGGTGTGCGCCTATTCGACCTGCGGATCGCGGCAACCAAGAGTTCGACTATGTCTTCCTCGCCCGTGATGCTGAAGGCCTTCCATGCCGACCCGAAGGTGATGCGCCAGAAGGAGAAGAAGGACAAGATCATCTTCGACCTGGCCGGGAGAAAGGCCGACGTCACGACGACCAAGCTGCCGCTGGAAGGCGGGTTCGGCATGCGGCTCGTGAACATGCTGGAACAGGCGAAGGAGTTCGTCAAATACAACACCAGCGAATTCCTGCTCCTGAAGTTCGACAAATGCACGAACTGGACCATCATCGCCGAGATCTGCGTGAGGGAGCTCGGCGGCGCTCTCTTTACGGGCACGGGCAGCCTCAACGAGAAGACGCTCGACCAACTGATGAAGCACGTCGTCGTGCTCTTCACCGAGAAGGGCATCGACGAAGTCGGCGGCCAGTGCTACATTTCGTCGACCGGGATCTGGGGTTGCAAGCGTCTTGCGGACGGCACCGGCTACAACAGCGGCTACGACGGCCTGCAATACGTCGGCAAGGGCGGCACGGACGCGTTCAATGGCGACAGCGACATGGGCAAGATCGCGTCCAACATCGAGACGCAAGGTAAGCTGATGCGGATCGGCGCCCGCAACTCCGACCCCGAGGTGATGGGGATGATGTACTGGACGACTACCGGCCTGAAGCGGAGCATCCGTGAGCGCAACGCGACCATGTGGGGGCCGGATAACCGTCCGACCCTGCTCACAGAGCTGTGGATGGACGGCTTCGGCGAGGCGATCGAATCGCGGCTGCCGACCTACATCGCGTCGACCGACTACGCGAACGGTATCGCGCTGAAGGTCTTCATGCCCAACATCGTCATGATCGATTTCGCCGATATCGACAAGGGCAAGTTCATCTTCGAATTGAATACGAAGGCGAGCACGGAGCTCACTCAGACCGCACGCAAGATTGACCAGGCGCACCAACTGGCGCAGGGGCAGGGCGGCGTCCGGCGCAAGCAGCGGCCCGCTCTGTACTGAGTTCCTCCAGCAGATTTGGGCTCGAACCAGCACACCTCTTTGCCGCTTCCAGAGATGTCACGTTCCTCATCTTTTTGTCGGACCGTCACGGATTGCGAATGCTGCCGCTTCAGTACGATTGGCGGAATTGGTCTGGGCCAGAATGGCCCGAATGTGGTGGCACCGTGTTCGGACTCAGGAAGAGCCGCAGTCGCACAAGCTAGGCTCCGTCGCCCAGTCGCAATACTGTGGCGCCGATCGCACTTACTCGGCGCCCTGCGGAAGACGTAGGGCGCCAGAGTAATCGCAACGGTCCACGCTGAAAATCAACGACTTGCGTGCAGTCGCTTGACAGGTGCCCGGGCGGTTGCGTCAGAGTTCGTGCGACTCGCCTACTTTCGCGCCAAATTTGTAGCATTTCACTCAACGCGATTGGCCGTAGCCGACCCATCGCAGACGGTCGGATCGTCGCCGTTCCAACGACAGGTATCAAAGTGGAACGGCCATCGCGAGCCTTCATCTTTGGGCTCGTCTTCGGCCTTATGGAAAGCTTTGCATAAGGCCGATTATGCAAAGTCGTCGATTATGGATAGCAATGGTTTTGGCAGCGGGGACAGTCCGATGGGCACAGGGTGTG
>NZ_SELS01000178.1 GCF_004197395.1 Paraburkholderia sp. UYCP14C
GGCCAAAGCTGGGTACGGGCAGATCGATGCCGCGCTCACGCCAGAAATCGTCCATGTATCCCGCGAACTCCCGCAGCAGTGCGTCGGAGCAAGCAGTCGAACGCCCGAGGCCTGCACTGACTGGACTTTACGACCAACAGATCAGTTGGATTCACAAGAAATCTGCGTTCACAAATTGGCGTCTTCGCGTAGTTACCAGGAGCAGCCGGAGCAAATCCGTGAATTTGATTTCCGCCCGTTCACTGTCGGAGCAAATATGTGAATGTGCAGGAGCCGTCCCTTCGACCTGAAAATCCGTGAATTGGATGGGCAACTCCGCGCCGCCTGATCATGGAGGACGTCTCAAGCCCCAAAAACAAAGTGCTTCAAGTCCTCAAAGCTGACTTCTTAATCCGGCCTTATCGGCCCATGTTATTAACATAATAATCAATGGTTTATGATTTTTATATAACTGCCAGATTTTATTTTTATACATAACACGTATGCGTAAATCGTAGGATTTTGGCGGTTTTTATTGAAAAGCGACAGAAGTTAACTTACTTTAAAAGGTGCTCAAATAAAAAACCGGCTACTTCAGCCGGTTTTCAAAGTGTCTTACTTCAAGGAGAAGCTCAACCAGTACAGCCAACATCCTTAGGCCGAAAGCGGACCTTGCACGTCCGCGGCCCCTCGTCTGCACAAAACTATTCTCGGCTTTTCACGGCAAAAGTCAAGGGGGAGTATTTTCGCTGTGCAGGCGTACACCGGAGAACAGAATGTCTCGTGTGCGCATGTTTCCCCCCGGCTTCACGCGGTCAGGGGATAGCATTACAAAATGCCTTCGGGAGTATCGTGATCCCGAGGCAAACTATTGGTATTTTCATTCGAACAAGTTGGACAGGCTCCTGCTGCTTGAAAGCGACGTTGTTTTTGCCTGCGCTGTGATGTTTGAGCTGGACCCACAGATAGTTTCTTACGATAGTGCCTCGAGTGTGACGGGCGATCAGGACGAAGAGACGAAGTTCGACTTCGTGGTGAAGTTCAAAGATGAACGTGTGGAGTATTGCCGCTGCAGGCGCAACGCACCACGGTCGGGGTGGAAACTGACTGCGCCTAGAGGGTCGAGGGCGCGCATGGTTACCGGGGGCGATATCGAAGAGTCTTTGTACCTTTTCGACAACGCACTCATGCTCTCAGGCGCAATGACTGCCACGCGAAGTTATGACCGTTCGCTAGCATATCAGGCCATCCTCGGTATGTTTTCCGCCAGATCAGTCGTCACGATCAGGGAAATTCTCGACATTCCCGACCTCGATCAGGCGCTTCTGATAGGCGCGCTGGCCAAGCTTCTGGCTGATGGAACATTAATAACAGACCTGGCCACCCGAATCCTGACGCCGCGTTCGGAGATCCGGCATGCTGGCTCCGGCACATCGATGCTACGCGCGGCATTACCTGGTTCGCTCGCAGGCGATGAGGACAGTCAGGCGAAGGCTCCCGTCCAAGCGACGGAAGCAAGCACCCTTGCGTGTCTTGAGAGGACGCGGCGGCACCTCATCCCGCATGAATATCTGCTCGTCGACTGGCCAATCCCCGACTCAGACGAGATCCCATTAGAAGAGCAGGCCGGATTCAATCGTCGAAAAGAGATAGTGGAGGCGTATCGCGCGGGACATACCTGTAAAGCGATCGCGAAGAAGTTCCGCGTCCACCAGAGTCAGGTTGTGTACTTTGTGTCGCGTTGCGTGACGCAGCGTCCAGGCGGCGGCATCTACGGCTTTTTTGGATTACTCAAGGGGAAGCATCTCAATCGCGGGACGATCAAGACCACGAAGATGGGCGAAGGAGTCGGCGGACGCGGCAGCCATCAATGGGCCCGATTGCTCGAACGCGTCGAAGGGCTCAGGTCGTTCGTCCATTCCTGCCTGTTCAAGCAGAATGCGCCGGCTGAGGGGATTAACTTCGATGTCTCAAAAATTTACGGCGACGTTGCAGTTTACCTGCAAAACGCGGGAGTTGGACCATCTGATTATCCATTCTCGAACGCGGATGAAGGGCGCGACGCCGTCGCCCGGTATTGCATGAGCTTGGCGCACCGCCATGCACCAAGATATATCGAGATCTACCACGGCGATACAGCGGGAAAACGTGCCAGACAGGTTGGTCAGGGTTTGAGGCGGATAATCCGTCCGCAGCGTGCCGGGTCATACGTTCAATGTGACTACTGGAGAACGGAGAGGATAACAAAGGTCACCATGGCTAACGGGCATGGCCAAATCTTTCAGGTCAACCTGCCGAAATGGTATTACGCGCTACTCGTGGACGAATTGTCCTCCGCTGCACTGTCGGGATTTCCAACTTTGGAGATAAACCCGAGCACAGATAGTCTCCTGGAGTGCATGGATCGTTTCGTCCACCCCGAGCAATACGCGAAATCCGAGTTTTACGGGGAGGACGGGGTAGTCGCTGGACCTTGCTTTGCGCCTGAGTTGGTTCCTGCTATCAGACACACGCGATTCGATGTAATCCGGTTTGACAACGCCCTATGTAACCTTTCGGATACCGCAATACGGGCTAACGTATATCACTTTGGGGCTGCGATTAACTTTGGGCCCTGCTACACATGGGTGACGCGGGCCGTCGTTGAGCGCGTGATCGGCAATATCGCCAGGTTGACCGGCAAAATGCTGGGTCCTGAATCCCCGGTTGCTCTCGGAAATCTCAAACTCGCGGTTGACCAGGCATGCGGGGAGCACAATCGGGCACCTACCGAAAGGGCACGTCATTCGTCGCCGGTTGAGTCGCTTGCTCATGCGCTTGACGAGCAGCTCGCGCGGCAGATGCCCATTCCTCTCCCGCGGCAAACCGTTGAGAGCGGCACGATGCTCGATTACTACTTCGTCAGGCCGCTGCGCGGCGATATGAAGAATGGAAGGATGCCGTATGTCCAGGAGCTCGGATATCGATATTCCAGCAAAGACCTGTCGATGGAGACGGGATTGCTCAGGTCGAAGGGCCAGCCGGTGCTTGTCGCAGGCACCGTCAAGCACTATGACGCACGAATCTGCTATGCCCGCATCCACGAGGGCAGGTCTCTCGGACGGTTGCTTCCCGACCGCAAGCAGGACGACCTGATCAGCGTTCGCGACGCTGTGAAACTGCGCAGAGCAGGCAAACGGCACAAGGACAGCTACATTGCGAAAATGGCAAGGGCAGCCGCTGAGGAGAGGCAACGCCCGCCTGCTGACGGAAGCGCAGAAACAGAAGAATCCACAAATGCCAAAGCTGAAGCGGCCTCAAGCGCGCGGGACGCAACGCCAGACGCCGAGGAAAAATCGCATCCGGTCAAACAATATAACAACGGAAAAACCAACCCGGAAGCGCTCAGCGTTGCCAAAGCTCAGCAAAATCACGTATTGCACGGGGAGTCTTTGCAAGGCGGAGAGAACGGCGGTTCGATCCCCGCGGGTGCAGAAGAGGCAGTCGAGAATACAAATGTTCTCCCATTCACTGTATCGGCTCCGGTTGTCTGGACAAGCTTTTGCAGCTCAGGCGGCCAGCTTCATCAGCCTTTCCTGACGGGCTTCG
>NZ_SELS01000179.1 GCF_004197395.1 Paraburkholderia sp. UYCP14C
CGCGCCTGTTCGGGCGAATTCGCGTCCGCGTCCAGCGGGGCGACGTTGCCGGGGATATCGAGGGATTGCGTGTACATGAGGGACGCTCTCTGAGGGAGTGGTCTGTGTCGGCGTAGTATAAACCAACCGACCGGTCGGTTAATAAATTTTTTGTGGACGGGTGATGGGGCTGATAGGGTCATTTAGCACGTCGAAGCAGGCGCGCTGGATGGCCGCGGTTTCGATGCGCCGGCGGTTCGAGCCCGGCCGTCACCCCGCTCCGACACTTACCGGTAAAATTGCGAATTGGCCGCGATTTGCGGCCCACTTGCATCTCCGGTACTCATGTTACGTCTAAGCGAAATCAAACTCCCGCTCGATCATCCCGAAAGCGCCCTCGAAGCCGCCATCCGTGCGCGCCTCGCGGAACTCGGCGTGGCGCGGGACGGGCTCATCCGATACACCGTGTTTCGCCGCGCGCACGACGCGCGCAAGCGCGCCGACATCAAGTTCACCTACATCATCGATGTCGAGCTCAAGGATGAGGCGGCCGCGCTGAAGCGGCTCGCCGACGTGCCGCATTGCGGCGTCACGCCCGACATGAGCTACAAGTTCGTCGCCAAAGCGCCCGCCGAACTGAGCACGCCGCGTCCGGTCGTGATCGGCATGGGGCCGTGCGGCCTGTTCGCGGGGCTGATCCTCGCGCAGATGGGCTTCCGGCCGATCATCCTCGAGCGCGGCAAGGCGGTGCGCGAGCGCACCAAGGATACGTTTGGCCTGTGGCGCAAATCAGTGCTGAATCCCGAATCGAACGTGCAGTTCGGCGAGGGTGGCGCGGGCACCTTTTCGGATGGCAAGCTCTACAGCCAGATCAAGGATCCGAAACACTATGGCCGCAAGGTGCTCGACGAATTCGTGCGGGCCGGTGCGCCGGAGGACATTCTGTATCTGAGCCGGCCTCATATCGGCACGTTTCGCCTCGTCAGCATGGTCGAGAAGATGCGCGCGAGCATTCACGAACTGGGCGGCGAGGTGCGCTTCGAGACGCGTGTCGAGGACATCGACATCGATAACGGCCAGGTGCGCGGGCTGAAGCTGTCGACCGGCGAGACGCTGCGCTGCGACCACGTGGTGCTGGCGGTCGGCCATAGCGCACGCGACACTTTCCAGATGCTGTATGACCGCGGCGTGCACGTCGAGGCGAAGCCGTTTTCGCTCGGCTTCCGGATCGAGCATCCGCAGGGGGTGATCGATCGCAGCCGGTTTGGGAAGTTTGCCGGTCACAAACAGCTCGGCGCAGCCGACTATAAGGTGGTGCACCACTGCAGCAACGGGCGTGCGGTCTATAGCTTCTGCATGTGTCCGGGCGGCACCGTGGTGGCGGCCACGTCGGAACCGGGGCGCGTCGTGACGAACGGCATGAGCCAGTACTCGCGCGCGGAGCGCAACGCGAACGCGGGGATCGTGGTCGGCATCACGCCAGACGACTATCCGGGCGGCCCGCTCGCTGGCATTGCGTTCCAGCGCAAGTGGGAAGAGCGGGCGTTCGAACTCGGCGGTGGTAACTATATGGCGCCGGGGCAGTTGGTCGGCGACTTCATCGCTGGGCGGCCGTCCACTTCGCTCGGCTCGGTCGTTCCGTCGTACAAGCCGGGCGTGCGGCCAACCGATCTCAGCACCGCGCTCCCCGACTACGTGATCGAGGCGATTCGCGAAGCGTTGCCTCAGATGGAGAAGAAAATAGCCGGTTTCGCGATGCATGACGCCGTGCTGACCGGCGTCGAAACGCGAACGTCGTCGCCGGTACGCGTGCGTCGGGGCGACGACTACCAGAGTGTCAACGTCAATGGGCTGTATCCGGCCGGCGAGGGCGCGGGATATGCAGGCGGGATCTACTCGGCGGCAATCGACGGAATTGAGGTCGCCGAAGCGGTCGCGCTGAAGATCATGAGTCAGCAAACGGGATGAGTCCGAGCGGACGCAGCCGCCGGGCGCCTGGGTAAGCGGACCTTCCTGCGATTGCCGGCGATTGCCGGCGATTGCCGCGTCGTTCGGGCACAATGCGCGTTTCGCCTCGAACCGATCCTTCGAATGACCATTCGCACCCTGGCTGCCGCATGCAGCGCGGCGCTGCTTGCCCAATTTGCTCCGTTTGTCGTTTCCTCGAGTGCGTCCGCTGCCGAAGCGCCCGAGCATTGGGTCGCCGTTTGGGCGACCGCGCTCCAACCAATTCCACAGCGGGCCGAGTTGCCGCCGCTGTATCGCGCGCCGGAAGTTGCCGGGCGCACGGTTCGGCAAGTGGTTTATCCGACGTTGTCGGGGAAGACCGCGCGAATTCATCTGAGTAATGAGTACGGCAAGACGCCTCTCGTCATCGACGAGTTGCGCATCGCGCGCTCGGCCGGCGGCGCGGCGGCGCTGGAGGGCGTCGGCAGTCGGGTGACGTTTGGCGGTAAGGGCGCCGTTAGCGTTCCGCCTGGCGGCGAGCTGGACAGCGATCCGATCGCGATGGACGTGACCGCGGGCGTCCCGTATGCGATTAGTGCATTTATGGGACCGGAGCAGCGGATCGTCGCGTGGCACCGCGTGTCGAATCAGGTGAATTATGTGTCGGAGCCCGGCAATCACGCGGCCGACGCGTCCGCCGCGGCTTTTCGCGGCCGTTTCACACAGTATGTATGGGTCACGGGTTTGTCGGTGGAGGCGGCGGCACCGTCGGTTGCCGTGGCCGCGATCGGCGACTCGATCACCGATGGCATGCGCTCCAGCCTGAACCAGAACCGTCGCTGGCCGGACGCGCTGGCGCGGCGGCTGGCGGCGAGCGGCGCGCAATCGACCGCGGTCGTGAATCTCGGCATCAGTGGCAACCGGCTTCTGAGCGACTCGCCTTGTTATGGCGACGCGCTTGCGAGCCGCTTCGAGCGCGACGTTTTGCGACGTCCGGGGGTCAAGGCGGCGATCCTGCTGATTGGCATCAACGACATCAACTTTGCTGCAATGCCGCCTCATGGCGGGCTCGACTGCGATTTCCCGCACACGTCGGTTACGGCGGCCGATTTGATCGCCGGTTACCAGCGAGTGATCGCGGGCGCGCGGCGCAATGGCGTCAAGGTGTTCGGGGCGACGCTGACGCCGGCGTCGCTGCCGCCCGACCGGGAGAGCACCCGACTCGCCGTAAATCAGTGGATTCGGACCAGTCATGCTTTCGATGGCGTTGTCGACTTCGACGCGGCGTTGCGTGACCGGGCCCAGCCGGACCGTCTGCAACGGGTTTTCGATAGCGGCGATCATATCCATCCGAGCGATGCGGGCTACACGGCTATGGCCGATGCGGTTCCTGTTGAGGCCGTGATCGACGCAGCCCGGAAGTAAGTGGCAACTTTTTTTAAGCGAAACTGAAATCAGGTATTGACGAGGTGCGAGAGAGTCTCCATAATCTCGTTTCTCTGCTGCAGACGCAGCGACGCAAACGAAGCGGTGCCGGTTGTGGTGGTTCAGGCACTGCGGGTTGGGCGGATCGATCTTTAAAAACTAACAGCCGATAAGTGTGGGCGCTTGATGCGGAATGCGGCGGCGGA
>NZ_SELS01000180.1 GCF_004197395.1 Paraburkholderia sp. UYCP14C
ATGAAGTAGAAGTAGTTTTGTCGGGCATTGCAACACCTTATACGAGATAAGTGTTGCACCTCGCTTTTGAGGCCGCCCGGCCTTTAACGCTTTTCCAATCTTCTCCATCTTTTCACGATGCGAGACATGCAGAGCGAGACGCTTCGCCATGCCCGAGTCGCGTTCTGCGACGAAAAACTCGGCGGCGAAATGCAGTTTCGCTTTTTTTACTGCGCTGGCTTTCAGCTTGCCAAAGCTCTCGCCGATCGCGTTGTTCGCCGCCACGATTTCATTGAACGCTGCCACTCGTCGGGCCACGTTTCTCTCAGGTTCGTCCGACAACTGCGGAAGCCCCATTCCCTCAAAACTCGACGCCAGCTTGCGAGCCATTGATGCGGAGAGTTTGAGTACCTGATCGTTGAAGGTGCGGACCGCACCCAGCAGCTCTCGATGCGCTTCGCCTGCTTGCTCGCGAAAGTCTGGATAGAAACTCGATTTCTGCAGAGGTGTTAGCTCCAACTGCAGCGAGTCGACGGACTTCTTGGCGGCGCTCAGTTCGTTCTTGAAATTGAGAAGATCTTTGGAGAAGTGAGCGCGAAGCGCGCCCATGCGCTCGCTGGTCAGTTCCCCGCCGCAAAATTCGCAAGCTTTCGCGTCGCTGTGCAGTGTCAGCCCGTGCTCGACCCAATTGGCGACGGCGGGGTTCTCCCTAAGGTATTCAATTGTGCTAGACAATTGCGGTACTCTTTGAAGCAGCGGCGTGCATTTCGCGATTGACGCAGAAAGCGTCGGTTGAAGGCGCACGAAAGGCATCGGTTCAAGCTTGTCTTTGTCCGAAGCGAGGGCTTGTTTCAGGCACGCCGCGAGGTCCTCTTCGCTGAGTTGCGCCGCGGCCGCTTTGCTTGCATTCAAGCTGGCTAGCAGGCCGTTGAGGTGCGAAGCGGTGAACGCTTCGACCAGCGAAAGGCGAATTTTGATCTGTTTGGCTCCAGCGGTCCGATCTTGGCTCATCCGCTGTTCGGTTTCATCGGTCAACCTTCGGTGTTTCGCATATGCTATCCGGCACCGTTCAATGAGCTTCACATTCGCCGCGATTTTGTTTTGCGCCTCAATAGTGTCTTCGCCCAACAACAAAATGGGGTGAAATGTCGCTCCGTTCCAACTCAAATTTTTCTCGACAAAATCCGAGTTGAATACTCGGGCGACGCCGCCGTAAGCGCCCACGTTGGATTGATTGACCGATGAGCCGTCGTCGTCAACCAACGCGAATTGCGCTCCGGGATAGTCCGGGTGAGTCGCCTTAGTTTCCAGGCACTGGAAGAGCCTCGACAACGTCGTCTTGCCCGAATAATTCCATCCGTAGATGATGTTGACCGCGCCAAATTCGTTTAGGCCTGCTGGTTTCGCATAGTCGTCGAAAACACCAAATTTTTTGATTCGCGACAAACCTTTGATCATAATATTCCACTCTCGGTTTATTTTTTATTGAACGAGGAAGTGAAAAATCTCCTCGCCTTCTTTACTTCGATCCTAGCAAAATCGTCGACAGTCTTGGTGAGTTTATCGAAGGCATGGCAGGCAAGGCGGCGACAAGGACGCCAAATTGACCGTAATTCCACGCTTTGGACGAGGAGCTATCGGTCAGCGATGAGTGACTGCGGACGGTCAAAACATGGAAATGGTCTTAGCTTGCGCTGTGATCTTTACTTTGAACCCATTGAGACCGTCATCGGCATCATGCGGCGGAGAAGGGTGGAAAGTGTAAGTTCGCCGAAACTGAAAGCTGCCGTCTGCTGCACGGCGCCGCCGCCGTCAGGAATCCGCCGCATTGCGGACGCAAAACCCAGCCCGGCCCAACGTTAGCTAAGGCCGAGTTGCCGGCATCGGAAAGCTGGCGCCGACGACCGGACTGCGCCGTCATCCGCCCTTTGAATCGCCAAAGCGCAAACCCATTAGTGCGCCGCCACGGATTTTTTTCCCTGGGACGATCGCCGCAGGCGAGCGGTTCATCAGGCACAAGGCCCAACACGGAAACCCAACGGATTGCGGCTGGCCGCGTCCCCGCAACCCGCCGCAGCGACGGCGGTGCAACTAACGGTCAAGCGGTCACGGCCTCGAGCTCAGCTCCGCCGCAACCCCGTTTGGCAGAAGGATGGGATAGCAGGCGACGACATCGCTCAGCGTCAAAAAGGGCATGCGAAGTTCGAGCAACCCGTGATCTCCTTGCGGATTGCGATGCGGCATCACCTGCGTCGTTCGCTTCAATCAGTGGCGCCTGAAATCGTCCGGCGTCAGTTCGAGGCGTGCGCACGGATGTGCGAGCAGCTTGCGTTCGGCGATTGCGCGGATGCGGCTGTATCCGTCCCGGAAGGTCTTCAGCACCCGGGCGTCGCTGGCGCGAGGTTCAAGCCAGAAGCAGGCTTCGAGCGCTGCAATCGTGATGAGGCATTCGACCGTGGCGCCCCGTCTTGCGAGGCCGAATGACACGCCGCGGCCATTCGCCAGGATTTGCGGCTCAGAATCAAGTGTTTCCATGAGTGGTTTTAGTGCTTTGTCTGGCGTGGCGATAATTCCTGCGCGGGCAAAGGAGCCTTGTATCGGCCCGCTGATGCCCAGCGATTATCGTCGACATGATAATACTGGCTCCTCGGCATGAGCGTCGCGCGTAGGCGGAGCATTTCGGACCGCCCTTGACGGGTTCATACCTCCAATCCGGCGGGGCGTGGCAATCCGGCTGTTTTCGAAAAGACAGCCGACCACCGGACGGCTCCTGAAAAGGCCCGTCCGTAACACGCGCTGGCACGCTCACCTCCGGGTAAAAGCCTCGCCGATCTGCCGCGCGCGCTTCACTTCATCGCTGTGCAAGTAAATCGAGGTTGTCGAGACGGAAGCGTGCCGGAGGTTGTCGCGCACCGTGGTGAGTTCGGCGCCGTGCGCCAGCGCGAAGGTGGCGTGGGTATGCCGCAACCAGTGCGGGCTCGCACGGCGCAGTTTTTCGGCGAGCGGCGGGTGATCGGTCTCGATCGCACTGGCGGCAAGCAGCAGAAAACGCTCGAGGACGCCCCAAATGCGCACGCTGCTGATGGCCGCGTCACTGTCGGCTTCCAGACTGCCGATGACCGGCGTGTCCGGCCGCCAGCGCGCAGCAGTCGTCGGCAACTGGCGCTGGGCCAGATAGCGGGCCAGTGCCTCCCACGCGAGCGGCGGCAGCGCCACCCGCGCGATCTTGCCGCCTTTGCCGGTGACGGGCTTTGTTCAGCAGGGTCACTTGCACGGCGGCCGAGGGTCGGGTAGAAAGAGTCCAGTGATCAATCCGACTGGCGAGCTTTCATGCCTTACAAGGCAAGACTGAAGAGTGGCGAACCGCGCAAACGAGCCAAGCCGGGCTACCGGGTGACGAATGCGCGTGACTACAACGCGAGCTTGAAGAAGCGCGGACAGCTCAGCCTGTATTGTCCCGACGGCGACCTGAAGGCGCTGTTCATCAACGACACGCCGGCGTGGTTCAAAACACGTGATTTTTGCGTTACAGGGACGAGCTTAAGCAGCCTGCGCGAAACGCAGGAATGGCAAG
>NZ_SELS01000181.1 GCF_004197395.1 Paraburkholderia sp. UYCP14C
CACAAAAAATACGGCTACGGCCTGCGCTCGCGCGTCGAGGCTCAGATTTCGCGCATCAAGCGATGCATTGGCGCCACACTGTTGACGCAAAAGATCGCCTCGCAGGAGTGCGAGGGCGTCATCATCGCCAACATCATCAACCTGTGGAATTCGTACGGCAGGCCTGTTTGCGTCAAAAATGGATAGTCGCGTCCGTAGCACGGGAACTCGTACCCTTCCTAACAAAGCCGATATGAATGGCCAGCGCCAGGCGGTAGAGGTGTCGGCGACGCGCATTGATCAGCACGCACTCCTTCGCCGAAAACGTGAAGAACGTGGCGAGTTCAAACTCGTTGAGCGTGTACGGGATCGAACGCATCCCGAGATAGGCCTGCCGCCAGTATTCCATTGCCGTCCGCTCCGCAGCCGGAAGAGGGACCGCTCAGGCTACGCCAACACTATGACAATTGGGATCAACGGCATTGCGCCCTTCCCATAGAGGGGTTCCAAGCCGGAACCGCACCTTCGGCACAATGGGGAAACCGAGGGCTTTCAGGGCCTTGTGCCAGCGGCCGTTCCACGCCCCTCTAAACTCCGATGGCCGCGGCCGTGGCGCGCCCGCACACTCGCACGCGATCGCTTTCGGTGGATACGGCCTGCCCTCGATCAGGATGTCGTATCGCGTGCTTTCCCCGAATCCGCCGTAGCCCGGCTCCACGCGCCAGCGCCCCGCTGCCTCGACTACATGTTCTTTCTCGACGTCGTCGATGTTGATCGCCACCCCGATCCTCCCGCTACCGCTGATTTCTCGCGGCTGCCTCATAAGCTTGCGTGTCGTCCGGTTGAAGCGGACCTCAACCGGACGTCAGTGCGTCGCGTAAAACGCGTCGGAGTAGAGCCGTTTTCGCCATTGGTTGACGCTTCTGCATCAACGTCTCAGTCCCCAAACTGACAGTTTTCGCCGTTGGCTTACGTAAACGTCCGAATCTTGACGGCCCCCCGGATAGCGGACTTATGTCATTGCATGCCCACCACCTCGGTGTACAACTTCCGCAGATGCTGGTCGGACATGTCGAGGATAGGCTCGTACATGAACGAGTTGAGGTGGATGTTCTCCGGCGTCATTAGCGTAACCCGTTGCAGCACTCGAATGTTGGCAACCTCGCCAGCGAACAGCTCGCGGTAGCGCTTCAGCAGGGCCGGTGTTTGGTTGGCGCTGACGGCGGCAAGCCATGCTGCGTCGTTGATCTTCGCTGCCATGAACTTCTCGGCTTGCAGCCTGGTGGCAATCGCCAGCACAACCTTGTTCTCGAAGTTGATACCGTCCGGCGCCTGCAGGCACGCCTTCGCCTCCGCGTCAATCAGATCGAGAACACTCTCCGCTGCATTGGGTGATTGTCCGTTGGCCGCGAAGAGACGGCCATACGCATCGTCCAGGTCCGCAACCGTAATTTGCTGAGAGTCAGCTTTCCAGTGCAACAATGAAGTGAGGCGGATGTAGTCAGCGTCTGTGTCGTCCTTCGTGTACTCGATCAGATTGCGCATGAACGGGATGCAGCAGATCTTCATCTTGCGATCAGCGTAGAAGCCTGGCTTCCAGAGCTTCACAAAGACGTTCTTGATCCCAACCGCGCTTTGAAGTGTCACTCCTTGCCCGGTCTTCGAGACCATCAGACAGTTTTGCCGCTGAACGAGCTTGCGGCTCTCGATTGTCCTGTAGAAATCGAAGTTGTGGGTAAGGATCAGCAGCTTGAAGCAGGGGTCTTCCGCCAGGTCGGAGAGGTACTGGACGATGGCGTACTTATTCTTGTAGTCGAACGAATCGGCGATGTCGTCCACGACCACCAGGGTCTCCTTGCCGCGCTGACGCCGCACCTCGATATCGAAGAGCATGTTCAGCACATAGAAGGCCTTCTTCTCGCCCGTACTGAGTGTTTGCAGGAGGGCGTCTCGATCGACCGGAGCCTCTTCGCCACCATCGGTGAATACGAATCCGAGACGTGGAACCGCCTCCAGTCCAAGCGTCACTTGAACCTTATTCGCCACCTCCAACCTGAACGGCACCACAAAGCGTTCGTTGAAAATATTGATGACGTCGTGCCACAGCGATTTTTCTTGAGCTGCCTGCTCATGAAGCTTCTTGGTGCGAGCGGCCGCTAGCTGGATCTTCTCCAGCAGCGTGATGTAAGACTCGTAGTTAGCCTTGATATAAGACTTCCATAGCTTCTCCTTGAACGATGCCAGATTGGCTAGTTCGGGCAGCAGTTCCTCGTGCTCCTGCAGGTACGTCTCGAAGTCGCGCAGTGTCACGTTTTTCTGGATCTGCTTCTCCAACGCCTCGAACTTCTTTCGGAGCCCAGCGTCGCCTGAGATCTTCTCTTTTTCCTGCTTAATCAGCTCTTCGAGCTGTACTTCAGAGGTGATCTCGACCCTTTCGTCTCCGTTGAGGCTAACGGTATGCTTTGCTTGGAAGAAGCCATTGTCCTTGAGCTGCTTCGCTACGCTGGCCGCGTTGTAGTAATTAAAGGTGCCCTTCTTGAAGTACTTGGACGCCGCGAGCAGTTCGTTATACTTTTTGACGTAGTCGTCGATGGCCGTCCTGAAGTCGCCGGTTTCAAGGAATGCCTGGACCCGCTCATCCATTACGACGTCGTAGGGGACGTCCGCGAACTGCGCACCCTCCTGCTCGGCGAGTTCATCCTTGATGCGATTCAGCGCAACATCGAGCTGGCCGTCAGTCGCCGTGAAGGTTGCTGAAATTTCACGGTCAACCTCCCGCTTTGTCTTTGCCTGCGTTTTAACGGCTTTGAGAAACGCGACCCTGGCACTGTTGATTTCAGCATGTAGCGCCTCGTACTCATGGCGGAGTGCCTGATTCACCAGCAGCGTCGCGGTCTCACCGCCTTGCTTAGACACCTCCTCGTAGGGACGGAGCACCAGGATGCTGCTCCCAGCTAGGTCAGCTCCACTTTCGTCCTGAACAACCCGCTTCGTTACTCGGCCTGGGAAGACCCGATCCTTTGACGCGGTGCCATCTGCGATATCTTGGAACGTGTTGGCCAGCGAGCTTTTCATTGCCCCGTTTGGGGCATAGATCGCAACGGTAGACGATTTCGAATAATCCAGTGTGGCATCAAGTTGTCGAATGCCGTAGCAATGCTCAAGTTCCAGGCTAAGCTTCTTCACTGTGTTCCCTCCCTATGTATCTTTAACGGCACTATGCGGCGCGACCTGTACGTTGCGAAAGGAGCCGAAACAGCGTCGATCGGTGGATACCGAGCAGATCCGCGATTTCCTGCATGCCCATGTTGCCGGCTTTGTTCGGAAGGGTACGAGTTCCCGTGCTACGGACGCGACTATCCATTTTTGACGCAAACAGGCCTGCCGTACGAATTCCACAGGTTGATGATGTTGGCGATGATGACGCCCTCGCACTCCTGCGAGGCGATCTTTTGCGTCAACAGTGTGGCGCCAATGCATCGCTTGATGCGCGAAATCTGAGCCTCGACGCGCGAGCGCAGGCCGTAGCCGTATTTTTTGTG
>NZ_SELS01000182.1 GCF_004197395.1 Paraburkholderia sp. UYCP14C
ATGAAGTAGAAGTAGTTTTGTCGGGCATTGCAACACCTTATACGAGATAAGTGTTGCACCTCGCTTTTGAGGCCGCCGTTCGATTTTCCGAATGTGGTCACTACGAACTTGGAGAGATTCCAGTCTAACGCCCCCGAGCGCCAATCCCTCGAAAAGACGTCTCATTCGTGCTCGATTCGCGTATAACCATGCTCGCCAACGACGACGCCTTGACTTTGCGCTGTAGTTGCGAAGATGAATCAACACCGCCTTCCCTTTTTCCATCCAACTGAAAAGGAATCCTCCCATGCGCAACGACGCTCCATCTTCGATCATCGTCCTGATTGTTCTCGCCATCCTTGGTGGTCTGTTCTGGATCTCGCGTTCTCTCGGAGCCAGCTTCTCATCGGTGTGCACCGCGGCGGTACCGATCCTGTTCTCGGCGGTGGTTGCTTTCGCAGCCTGGCGGTTTCTGGACGACTTCGCCCTGCCCCTCATCGCAGGCTTCTTCGTTATCGCGTGGCCGTCGATCTGGCCGGTGCTCGACAGCATCGCTAGCGGGGGTCGCGACACAGACGACCTCTTCCGGCCGATGAGCGATCCGCTCATCAACAGCGACTGGGTGAAATGGGGCGTCGAAGCGCTTTTCGTTGGTCTGCTCGCGGCCGCCATCTACGCGCGTCGCCGTCGCCGTTACTGTTGATCGGGATAGGGGTAGGCCTCGCGGCCCGACCCCTCCCACGCCACCGTGCGTACGGGTCCGTACACGGCGGCTCGGATCGGTTAACCGACTGGACCGACCGAGGGAAGTCCAAGAGAGCGTAGATACCGGTTTGGCAGTGCGAGACTCAGCGCGGGGCTACAACTAAGCCGCCACGCATTGTGCGGCGATCCAACGGTCTGGGCGGCTAGATCACGGCTAACCCCGCGGGCAGTCAGCTCCTTGAAACGGGTGCGGCCCCGCTTCCACTGCTTCCAGAAGAAGCAGCGAATACGGCGACGAATCCATTCATCGAGGCGCTTCAACACGCTTGGGGTTTCGCAGAAACCAAAGTAGCCACGCCAGCCAGTGAGGTACCGCTTCAGCGTACCAATCATCTGGTCGACGCTGATGCCTCGCGTGCGCTGTGTCAGTTCCCTGATCCTCTCCTTGGCGCGAGCCAGGGCCTTGGGCGCAATGCGCCGTTTGACCTGCTGCCGGTTTGAGAAGGTAAAACCAAGAAACTTCCGCGTGTGAGGTCGTGCGACCGCGCTCTTCGCCTCGTTGACCTTCAGCTTAAGCTTCCGGGTAAGAAAGGCTTTGAGGCCCATCATCACTCGCTGGCCAGCGCGTTCGCTACGTACGTAGACGTTACAGTCGTCGGCGTACCTCACGAAGCGCAGTCCGCGATGCTCAAGCAGCCGGTCAAGATCGTCGAGCAGCAGGTTGGATAACAGCGGCGAAAGTACGCCGCCTACAACGTTGCATACTTTTCGCTCCTTCGTCTGAATCGTTCGAATTTTCGTTGCCGCGAAGCGGCGGCTGCGGATCGACGCGGAACACAACGACGATTTCGTCCTTGTGGATTTCGACGCGCTTGACCAGACCAAGAACGATCCTGCGTTTGGCTTCAAGGTCAATTGCATCCAGCTTTTCATTGACGGCGGCTGCAAATTCCTCAAGCCGGTTAATGACGAGAAACAGCTCGCTTTGCATCGCTCCGTGGCGCCGTGACTCCTGGATCTGCTGTTCAATCTGTTCGAGCCGGCTCTTGAACTGCTGCATCCTTGGCTCGAAGTCGGCCTTGTCGATGATACCGTCGGCGTAGCTGTCGATCAGGCGCGATTTGCTCTTTTCGATCTGAAGCCGCTGCTTTTCCAGGCTGGCGGTATCGAAGCTGCGTCTGTCATTGCGTTCCATCACGTCCAGTCGACGTTCATACTCTTCTTTCAGTCGCTCTGGATGTCTGAGCAGTTCCACGACCTGATGCCATACCAGCTCGTCGAGCTTGTCCGTTCGTACCTGCGGGTTGTCGCAAATACGTTCGCCGCCGAACCGGAAGGCGTCGGTTCCAACGCAACGATAATAAGCGTAATCCCGCTGATGCCCTTTGGCTGCAGCCTTGCTCACTTTCTTCGCATAGAAGGCGTAACGGCAGTGTCCGCAAACAGTGAGTCCCTGCAGCAGGCGCAGCGGCGCGTTATCACGGCGCTGGCGTGCCAGCTTGCGGTTCTCGGCAAGCTGCTCCTGAACGATTTCGAACAGTGCTTCGCTAACGATCGCCGGCACAGGGATTTCGATCCACTGCTGACGGTCCGCACGTTTCGCTGAATACGGTTTCCTGGGCACGTCGGCGCTGTGGCGCTGGGCACGCACGCGCACCGGATGATCGCACACCTGCGTTTTGCCAAACGCAGCCCGTCCCATGTAAGCCGGATTGCGCAAGATGCCCCATACCACGCTGCGGTCCCAGTACGGCTTGCCCGATGCCGTCACGATACCCGCCTCGCCAAGCCGGCGTATCACGTCTCCGAGACTCAGGCGCTCCAGCCCAACCCACTCGAACATCGCCTTCACCGTGGCCGCCTGCGGCAGTTCGATGACGTACCGGGCAGGCGTCCCATCGAGCTGTCTTCGGATATAGCGGTATCCATAAGGCGCCCCTGACAGCACATTGACGGTACCGCGTCTCGCTCCGTGAAGCTTGCCGCGACGGTTACGCTCACCGATCTTTGCCCGCTCGTATTCCGCAATCATGCCTTGCATCTGCAGCAACAGCGACTCTTCCGGCGTCGTGCCAATAGCGTGATTGAGAAACACCACCTGTACGCCACACGAGGAAAGCTCTTCCAGCAGTAGCGCCTGGTGCGCATATTTGCGCGCCAACCGGTCTGGCGAGAGGATGTACAGTCGATCGATCGTCCCGAGCGCGGCCGCGTCGCGCAGTCGCTCCAGGTATGGCCTGACCAGCGTTGCACCGCTCACCCCAGCATCAACGAAGCACATGTCCTCCACAATCTGCGCTCCGTCGGCCTGAATTCGTTCTTTCAATGCAGCGATCTGGCTGTCTATCGTGCCGCGTTTGCTTTGCTGCTCGGATGACACTCGCGCGTAAAGCGCGACCATGGCAACGTTGCTCATCGTTTCCCTCGCTTCATAGCTTTCGCCGTTGCTGGCCTTGCATCCGATGCGCGCCTCGTGCTTCGGGCATCAATCGGACTGAGCTGATCGTAGGCCTTCTCCAGTTGTTCGCTGGAATAGCGGTTCGGCTCGAAAGCGAGACGCACTCGCCAGTGTTTGCGTCGTCCCCGTGTCATCGACTGGGCTCCCGGTTAGCGGGAGCAACGGCCTCAAGCACGAGAACCGCATTACTGGCAGGACATTCTCTGGACCATGGCGCCAGACACTCCCTCGATATGCGAAGGCCCCATCTTACCCGCGAGTTTGCTATGTTGTTGCCGGGGCTAGCGGACCGCCCTGCGGCGTGCCCTGTTCGCGCTGCTGGACCACGCCGCCATCCATGATGCCGCTGTTCAGATACG
>NZ_SELS01000183.1 GCF_004197395.1 Paraburkholderia sp. UYCP14C
CCTCGCCAGATCCGAAAGCCATTCCCGGTGGGGCTCGCAGACAAATTCGGCCCCTTCGGAAAACCCGCAATCAGTTGGTATTGATATGGAAAAATGCCTGCCATTCTTATCGCGGCAGAACCCTGTTATTCGGTCTTTTAACCCAGCCGCCCCTGCCAACGTGACAACCCCCCGCCAAGCCCTGGATTTGCCGCGATGAAAATCGACGGGCCGGTAAGTCCAGATGATGGTGGTGACAATGAAAGGGTTGAGGAATCAGCACCCAGGCGATCCGGGACGGGGCCAGGGGGGTGCGCGGATCGGCATACAGGTCCGGCCCTTGACATGCGGCTGGCGGCGCTACCCGTACGCCAGGCGCGCGGGATTCAGGCTTATCCGGGCGCCCAGCGGCAGCGGGCGTTCTCCTCCCGGCCTCATGACGGGGAAGAGAACGCCGGGTACCCCTTGCGCGCGTTGCCCGGACGCGAGAGGCCCGGGGCGGACGAGAAGGGGGGGATGGGCCGCCGCCGGAGCCAGCCGGGGCCATCGTCATCGCGTCCGGGCACGCACCACCAGCCCGGTTATCAGCATCGGCCGGTCCTGACGGGAAGTGGTGTGCAGAAGTCCTGGGCTCAGGCAGCAGGTCCATCGCGCAAATCGGGGGATGCGCTGGATGACAGCGAGGGTACAAGGCCAGGCATCGGCCCGTATGGATCGCAGCGCCGCAGCCGGTGTCTGGCGAGACACCTGACATATCCGGCACGTGAGTTCAGCCAGAAGGCCGAGGAGCAACGGCGCGAGCAGCAACAGCTGCTTTACCGGGACTGGCGGGATGATGGCTTTCCGCAACGATGTTTCCGCATGGCAGCGGATAATGTGCTCGCGCAACGTAATGGCTACGGGCGCGCGCTGGTCTTTCTGTGCCCGGCCCATGCTGGGGATAACGTGTACTTCCTAGCTCGGTATTTGCAGAAACTGCAAGACGGGTTTGCGGACACCGGAAAAGTCCGTGAGGCTGTGGAGCTGGCGGCGCATTATGTCGTGGACACCGACTGGTGCGAGGACCTGCCGGCTGCACATTACGCCCATCTCGCCAACAAGCTGAGCAAGCATGCCGACCGTGAGATCTGCCGGCTGGCGCTGGAACGTATCGCAGTGCAAGTGCTGAAGCGGGACGCGGCGAAAGGGCTCAGCGCCAAGGAGGCGGCCATTCTGGGCAATGCGCTGTCCAAGGCGGCGCAACACGGGAGGTGCTGCGAAGCGGTGTTGTGTCTTGTCGCACATCTTGAGGCGTACAGCCTGATCGACAGGCTGAACGGCCAGGGCATCTCAAGCCTGCTCAATGCCCTCTCGAAGTGGCCGCAGGAGAGGAGAACCTGCGACGCAGAGCTGGCCCTGGCCAGGCGGATCCCCACCGACGAGGCACTATACAGGTCGATGACCGCGCAGCATGTGGCGATGGCCGGGAATGCGCTGTCAAAGTGGCCGGAGGAGCCGGAAGCGCGGGATGCGGTGCTGGCCCTGGCGCAGCGGGTCGCCACCGACGAGGTGCTGCGCAAGGCGATGACCGCGCAGCATGTGGCCGAGGTCCTGAATGCGCTGTCAAAGTGGCCGGAGGAGCCTGAAGCGCGGGACGCGGGGCTGGCCCTGGCTAGGCGGGTCGCCACCGACGAGGCGCTGCGCCGCGCGATGACCGCGCAGGCAGTGGCGATGGCCTTGCATGCGCTGTCCAGATGGCCAGGCGAGCCCGAAGCACGGGACGCGGGGCTGGCCCTGGCCAGGCAGATCCCCACCGACGAGGCGCTGCGCAGGTCGATGACCGCGCAAGCAGTGGCGATGGCCGGGAATGCGCTGTCAAAGTGGCCGGAGGAGCCTGAAGCGCGGGACGCGGGGCTGGCCCTGGCGCAATGGGTCGCCACCGACGAGGTGCTGCGCCAGGCGATGACCGCGCAGCATGTGGCCGAGGTCCTGAATGCGCTGTCCAGATGGCTGGGAGAGCCCGAAGCGTGGGACGCGGTGCGGGTGCTGGCGCGACGGGTCGCCACCGACGAGGCGCTGTGCCGCGCGATGAACGCACAGGACGTGGCGCAGGCCCTGCATGCGCTGTCCAGATGGCCGGACGAGCCTGAAGCACGGGACGGGGTGCTGGCCCTGGCGCAACGGGTCGCCACGGACGAGGCGCTGCGCCGCGCGATGACCGCGCAGGCAGTGGCGATGGCCGGGAATGCGCTGTCAAAGTGGCCGGAGAAGCCTGAAGCGCGGGATGCGGTGCTGGCCCTGGCGCAGCGGGTCGCCACCGACGAGGCGCTGCGCAGGTCGATGAACGCGCAGCATGTGGCCGAGGTCCTGCATGCGCCGTCCAGATGGCCGGACGAGCCCGAAGCACGGGGCGCGGTGCGGGTGCTGGCGCAACGGATCGCTACCGACGAGGCGCTGCGCAGGTCGATGACCGCGCAGGCAGTGGCGATGGCACTGAACGGGCTGTCCAGATGGCCGGACGAGCCCGACGCGCGGGACGCGGTACGGGTGCTGGCGCAGCGGGTTGCCACCGACGAGGTGCTGCGCAGGTCGATGACCGCGCAGGCAGTGGCGATGGCGCTGAATGCGCTGTCCAGATGGCCGCAGGAGACCGGCCTGCGGGAGGCGGCGAGGCTGCTGGCGGCACGCCTGGGCTGGCCCCCGCTCGCGTGGAATGCGTTCGACTTCGGCCAGCTCGCGCAGATTGCCAACGCGCTGGCGCGGCTGGGCGGGGACGAAGACGGGGACGCCAGGCTCGCACGCGGTGTACTGATGGGGGTAGCGATGCACCTGGCGCTGCGCCCGGAACGCTTCGAAAGCGCCGAGGGCCGCCACGTGGGTTTGCTGCTCAAGGCTTTCGCCCAGCTGCGGATGCACGACGCGCTACGGCCGCTTGGCGCGACAGCGCTGGGACGGATCCGGGGGCTGTGCGGCGCCGGGAGCCTGCGCGATGAACCGCTGGAGTGCATGGGCAACCTGTGCATGGGGCTGCTGCCGCTGGCGCGCAGCGCGCAGCTGAAGCGCCACCGGCGGGGCGCCCTGCAGACCCTCGACGCGCTGCAGCCGGTCGTGGCGCGCAAGATCGACGCGTATCTGTGTCAGGCCCCCGGGGGGAGCCGTGCCGGGCTGCGCATGAAGGACGGCGACGAAGCCTGCGGCACGCGCTGTGCGGCCCTGTCACTGTATCAGGTGCTCAAGACATACAGTCTGGTGGCCCGCCAGTGGAAGGTGAGCTACATCGGCGGTGAGCGCGCGTCGGTGAAGGCGCGACGGGAGACCCTGAAGCAGTGGGTGCAACAGACGCTGGACGGCACGCGCGGGCTCATCGAGGCGGACCTGCAGGAAATGAGCTGGAACCTGATTGCGCAGATCGAGGCGGACGACGCGATCCTGGATGCGCTGGATCTGCGGCTAGCCAGTGAGG
>NZ_SELS01000184.1 GCF_004197395.1 Paraburkholderia sp. UYCP14C
CAGGTACACCTTCAGGTCTTCGTCGAACCGGAACACGGCAGCCTCCCCAGGATCTGAACCATGGTCGTCAATTCGTCGATGGTCGCGACGGCTCCGCCGAGATCGAGTTCGACGCCATTCGACAGACGCACATGCAGCGCGAGCGTCATCGACAGCGCAGACCGGGTTGAGGGCTCCCCAGGTGAACCGCTTTCGGGGCGCAACGCCGGCGGAGACGCGGCCACGATGGGTACGAAAGCTGACTGCGGCACGTCGACCGCACGCGCCCGGGTGGGCGCACCGTCGTCGGCGAGCGTCGTGTCCCGAGCCTGCCGCTGCTGATACCGCGTAATCCATTTGCGCAGCTGGTTCGGGTTCACATCGTGTTCGATTGCCATGCGCGCGATCGAAATGCCCGGCTTCCGGCACAGCTCGACCAGTTCCTCCAGTGCGTCTTCATCGTACTCGCGTCGGCCGTCCCGTTTCATGCCGATCACCAGCCGGCTCTTGAGGTCTTTCTTTTCGTTCATCAGGGTCAGTGTGCAGGTGTCCACGTGGACACCTAGCTTCTGACTTTCACCTCTTCCATGGAAGGGCGTCGTTTATGGATCGCATACGGCCATCCATCTGCTGGACCTGCAGAGGCAGGGACTGCATCCCGACTTTACGATTGCCGACGCCGGCACGGGTCTGCGCGCAGGCCAGAAGCTCGCATGGCCCGATACCCCCTGTCACGGCGATGTTTTCCATATCTGCCAGCAGTTCGAAACCCTGGCCAACATCTGGACACGTCTGGCCAGCGGCGTACGCACTGAACGCAAAGCCCTCGAAGCGCGACTGGCCAATCCCCGCCGGCGCTGTCAGGACAGCCTCCTGATTGACCGGCTTGACGAACTTCGCCCGCTCGAGGCGCGGGCACATCAGCGCGCGGACGCGCCTTCGCACACTTGCCCTGTGGCTGGAGCGCGATGTCCTGTCGCTGGCCGGGCCCGATCTGCCGACCCGCCAGGAGCTGTTCGACTTTATCGTCGAGCAACTTCGTCAGCGTGAACCTGAAGATCCCTCACGCATCGGCACGATGCGCGTGGCCCTGCAAAACCAGCGCAACGATCTGCTCGCCTTCGCCGGCGTGCTGGACCAGAAGCTCGACGCCATCGCAAGCGATACTGCCGTCGCCGGGCATCTCGTACGGGCAACGTGCCTGTTGCACCGCAAGCCGGAAACCTCCGTCGCATTCTGGCAGGCATGGAACCGGCTGCATGCGGCCATCGGCCGCCGGTTCCACGAAGTCTGGACTGCGGTTTCGCAGGCGCTGCACGACACTCCGCGTAGCAGTTCCCTGGTGGAGAACCTGAACTCGCGCCTGCGCAACTGCCTGACGCTGCGGCACCATCTGGACGGCGGTCGCGCCTGGCTGGAGCTGCTGAAATTCTTCGTCAATCATCGTCGCTTCACACGCAGCCGTTGCAGCGGGCGGGTCGGCAAAAGTCCGCGCGAAGCGATGACCGGGGAAGCACATTCGCACTGGCTGACGCTGCTCGGACTCGGTCCGCTTCAACCCCGGCAGATCTGATGCCGGGGAGGTCGTTGCAGGCCTCCAGTTTGCATCGCATTCCTTACCAATTCTGCTTTTTTATGCAGGACGGTTCAGCTCGTCCGTGTAACGCAAAAAAGCGGGCTTTTGAACCACGCCCATCTTTGCAATACCCCCATCCGGACAAAGCCGCTCGGATCGAGTTGAATACGTTTGTGTCGGACTTTATTTCGTTGGAACGCCAACCAGTTTGAGTGACTGCCGGAAGGCGGGGACTTTTCGCGGACGGAAGAATCAGGCGCCCCTTACGCAATCCCGACGAAAACGGCCAGCGCACGATTCACTGATATCAGCGCGTCTTCGTCGAGCTGCCCGAACGGTTTGCCTACCTTTTCGCGCGAGACCGTTTGCGCCTTGTCGACCATTACCTGTGAAGGTTTCGACAGTCCGTTGGCTGCTGACGGCGCCACGTCGATTCTGAAAAGCGGCGTTGGGCGTAGATCGCTCGAGACGGGGAGTACCGTCACGGAAGGGTGCTCATCGAACAGGTCAGACTGGATTACAAGGGCGGGGCGGGGTTTGCCATAGTCGCCCTGAAGCGCAATCGTTACAAGGTCACCGCGCTTCATGCCCACCCATCCGTATCAGCTACGGCGTTCATATATTCCAGCACGTCCTTTTCCTGCGGGTCATCACGTAGCAATCGCGATTGCCGCCGGCACTCCTCGACGAAGCCAGTCCGCCGTGTGTCCGGAACCCATATCTGGATCGGACGCAGGCCCGCGGCACGAAGGGCGTTGCGGTGGTTGCGCACACGCTCAATCAGGGTTGTAGCCATAAATCCTCCGTTCGTTACATGAAATAGAATAGATTGTTACATGTAACAAGTCAAGGACGATGAACTGGCCCGTTTTAATAGCTGGAGCGGTAGTCGCGACCCTGGTCAAACCGGCTTTGCCAGTGCTGCAAATAGCGACCGGCGAGCGCCGGGTTGTTCCAGAGCACGAGCACATTTTCTGAGTTGCGCGTGGCCGCGGCGGCGCTGTAATTGAACGAGCCGGTTTCGAGGTGCCGCCCGTCAACCACGACAAATTTGTCATGGTTGATGGCGTAACGCTCGATGGTGCGTGTCGGGATGCCGGCGTTGACGAGCAGATTCAGTGCCTGTTGGGACGTCTTCGAGCGGTTGCCCTTGTCATCTACCACAACCGCCACGTCGACACTGCGGCGCTTTGCCTCGAGCAAGGCACCGACCACTTTCGGCGACGTGAACGAATAGCCGGCCAGCCTGATCGACGTGTGCGCTGAGCCAATGACTTTCAACACCAATGCTTCGGCATCGCCTTCTGGAGAAAACCCCACTTCAACGGCTTGCCCGGCCGGCGCACCGAGCGCGCCCGACGGCGATGCCGGTGACATGATTCCGCGAGCCTGATCGAGCAGGGAATCCGTCAGCGATCTGCCGGTGGCGAACGGCGCCGCGAAGATGAGCGCTGCTGTCAGGCAGGTGATGACCAGTCGTTCTCGTGGCTTCATATTAGGCCTCAGTCTCGTTCTCGATATGAGGGTTGACCGTTAATTCGTTAATTTTTCGCCAAAACTGCCTTAAGCGGCTGATCTGAAAGCGAAATCGATCGTTGGATCGAGCGGCAGGATTTTCTTCATCAGGTCCAGCAGGTAGTCGCCGAACCGGTTGATGTGGACCATCCGATATGGCGAGAGGGCTTTCAGGACCTCGGCGTCGACGAGGTCCCATTTGGCGTGGTTCAAAATACGCGATTTTTGCGTTACATGGACGAGCTGATGCAGCCTGCGTGAAAGAGCAGAAATGGTGA
>NZ_SELS01000185.1 GCF_004197395.1 Paraburkholderia sp. UYCP14C
TCATGCCCCTCCCCAAGCCCCTTTAAGCTTAGACCATGGAGTCGATTTATGTTCGCTTACTTATGCACTGGTTAGTAAGTCCCACGCCCACGCATTGGCGGGACTCGTGGTCAGAGCAACATCGAGCTGCAGCATTCCATCGCGATCTGTGTCTTCGCCAGCGAGGCACGCATCCGCTATCAGCGAAATGTGGTAGACCCGCTAGTCTGCGCTCGGGGCCGGTCCGCATAGGGATCATTGAACGCTTGGAAACCACGGCTCACGGCTTGGACGAACTGATGCGCATTGTCTATGCCAACGATTTGAAGCCCGGCGCGATGGTTCCGTAACCAATAGGTAGAACTGCACATTGAGAGAGTCAATGCTGGAACGGGAGAGTCTTCGGATCGGTGTTGTCGAGAATCTTGGGCGTCTTTCGTGGCAGCGTGATGCCGTTCGGACCGATGCCAATTGCACCTGTACGACGCCACGGCGGCTTCATCCGGATGGGGTCTGCGCGGCCGTTGCCGATTGACGTTCCTGCATGAGGTGGCCATTACTTCCGCACTGCGCTAGCGACCGGCCGCCGGCATGCTGTATTGGAGCACAAGGTAATCAACGCGATGCTGTTCAAGGGGTATTTTCCGGTCGATGGCGGGATCTGGGTAAGCAGCCCTTTCGCGATACCCTGCGCCGGCTGGCGGAATTTCTCTCCGAGGTCACTGAGAGTCATGGCGCAAAGTGGTGCTCATGCTGGTTGGGACGCGGCCGAGAAGTCATGGAGGAAAATCGGCAATGCGGGTCAAGGCCTCGCTCGGCGCACTCGGTCCACTGGAATACCGGAAGAGCCCCGAAATCAAGGCGCAGACCAATCCTAGTTTCGCCGCCCGAGGGTGGCATCCGGCTGGCTTTGATCGATCCATTCGCGTGCCCGTTCAAGCGCGAATTGATGCGCGGTGTCTGCATCCGCGAAAGATGGTCCGATCAGGCCGGAGCGCTCAATGCGCTCGCCGTTCTTGGCGATTTCAATACTCGCGCGATATTCACGCTTCCGCACCAGTTCTGCGACAACGTAGATAACGTAGCCACTAGGTCCAATCACATGCAGGCCTCGCGGCCTCCCGCAACTCATCCACAGCGGCATCTGCTGCCGGCTGTTGGGATCCAGGCCCTTATGTGTCTGGCTGGTCTTGGTATCCCCTCCGGCAAGGAGTGGTCTGCAGTCTTTGCTCTCGCGGTTAAGAGTCTGGTCTAGTCGACTATGAAAGTTGTACTTTTCCAAGGAGGATAACGGCGGGCACGCCGAAGCGGATTTGGTTAAGGAGGTGGTGTTACAGGCTTCAACGGCGGGAGGGGGAGTCAGCTGATGCGTAATGCGTGCCAAAGGTTCAAGTGAACACAATGGGAGCGTATCGTCTTCTTGCTTTGCGTCACGTTGCCACGTTTCAGGACTACTCCAGAAGACGGACTGTTCCAATGTTTCCCGCGGCTTGTGCGCTACTCCTGACTGTGCTGGTCTTACTGCGGCGCCCGGCGGCTCAGGCACATAGGATAGACTCCGGCCGCTGAGTGTCAGCAGCCGTATCATCTCGGCCAACGCACCATTGGTTTGCCACTCCGTAAAACGCCGCCGGCAAGTAGGCTGAGAAGGATAGTAAGGGGGAAGCTTCGACCAAGGCTGACAAGTTGACAGAAGCCACAGGACGGCATTGGCGATCGTGCGGGCTGGGGTGCAGGGCCGTCCGCGTCGAAACACGCCGCTGTCTGACGAGTATGACAAAAGCGTCGACAATTGCGCCCATTCCTCATCTGTTAGCTCTTGAAAAGGCATTCAAATCTCCGCGTGCTTCAACGCACCCGTTGGGGCCTGTCCTTCCCTAGACCATGTCGAATTTCTCACCATATAAAAGTCACGATGGTGAAACACTTGGTCAGTGAATCTCCAATAGTTAACAGCTTGTTTGCAGAAGAGTGACTTGTGTCGGTTATGCTCGGCCGCACGCTGCGGTGTACCGATCTGCGGTTCCTTCGTACGAGTGAGCCTGCGTTCATCTCATAATGCAGATCTGTCGTACCCATCGCGGAGAATATCTACTGCCGGGAGCATGCTCGCCGAGTTAGAGATCTCTCTCGCTCTTCGTGCATCCAGGCGAGCTAGCGGCCTTTCCAAGCCCAGCGACCGTGAGTGACCACGAAGTTTCAACTGTGCCGACCCTATCGTAAACTCGCCGCGTGCGGCAAGGAGAAAACATTGCGGTGATTGCGATCGTCCGATGGCGTAAGGTGTTCATCTTTGGCATCAGTCTGCTAACGATGCACTCCTGTGCCGCATGATGTCGGTGCGATGCAATGCAATGCAGCTACCGAGTAGCTCATTGAATTCAGCCTAACCGCTGGAGGAAATCTTTCCTGAAGGCAGCTTGTCCGACTCGCGATTCCACGCGAACGAACTACGCAACGCATGTGATCCGATTTGCTAGCCCACGGCCCCGCTTCATAGACGACTGGTACGTGACGCTTTTTCCCAGCGAGATGTTGGTCCGCGTTGTCCTGCCTCTATCAAACAATTCTATTTCACCCGAGCCACCCGCTTATTAGCTATATCGAGTCCTGTTCACACCGAGGGAGGCTGTCCAACTGTGCGGCTCGGGGCAGCATTGGTCTCCCGCATATGATGCCACACCGCAAGCCAGCCCTATCGTGAGTCTACTGTTTTTGCTTCACCATAATCGTGCCCCAAAACGGTCGGTTGACCTTTCTTTGGGTGCCGTTCGGCAACTACTCTCCTCTGCGTCGTTGAATCGCAGTATGATTTCGTTTTGGCTTAGAAATCAGCGCACTCCGCTCACGCGAATGTGACGGAAAGTTGACCATGCTTGGCGAAAAGAAAAGCAATCTATATGCCTTATAGTCGCCCCGCGTGAAACCACGGAAAGCAACCGACTTGACGATAAACTTTGAAGGAGGCTGTCCTTTTTGTCCAACTCACGACGAGATATGTCGGATTGTTGCCAAAGCGGCGTGATCTGATTCTCGCCGAGTACCCCATTCGTAAGTTAGATTCGCGAACGAATGTCGTCGATGACCGAACAGACTGCAGCTGCAGGGCAGAGAAGCAAAATGAAAGAGAAGGATAGGCTGCAGAATTGAGCCCCGGGCGATTTGAGCCCGGGACGTTGACGGCGAATTCCATTGCATGACCGCTTCAGATGGACTTTGTTCGGCAGGGTCTTCAGCAGATAGGGCCTGATGGTTGTGTTGCGGGTCTGAGATAATGCCGGCATCGAGT
>NZ_SELS01000186.1 GCF_004197395.1 Paraburkholderia sp. UYCP14C
GCAGATCCTTAGCCCCATGAACATCGCGTTCCGAAAGATCGAGAAGGACTCGCGCGTCGCTACATATCGCGCCATTCGCGCCAACCGCATTGCGTTCGCCATCCTGGCCGTCGCGGTCCTGTTCTTTGCCACGTCGTTTGCGTTGGCACTCTCGCACGAGCAGGCGCTCTCGGCCAGGGCGCAGAACATCTCGGCGCTCGCACTGGCTGGTAGCGTCATCCATGGAGACGGCGTGCTGTACATGACCGCGGCCCTGAATGTGTTCGCAATATTAACCGCCTTCCTTGGCATCTATCTGGGCTTCGAGGAATCGATCAAAGGTATGGTCATGAACGTCCTGACGCGCTTCGTTCCGCAGGAACGCGTCAATGCACGCCTCGTATCTGCCGGCGTTTGCGTGTCTATCGTGCTTGGGCTCTGGTTCTGGGTACAGACGCGCTTCTCCATCCTGTTGCTGCAGCAGTTGGCATCGCCCATCTACGGTATTGCGTCGTTCATCATTCCGTGCGTTCTGGTCTACAAGGTGCCCGCGCTCCGGAGACACGTATCCACCAAAGTCTGGTACGTGTTTGGGTTTGGCGTGATCGTGTGCCTGTCGCCCGTGCTCAAGGCGCTGGGCTACTGACGTTGCCCCTGACGCGCCTTACGCAAACCATGCAAGACAGAAAGAGGTAAAAAGCAATGACTCAGAATCGAAGTGCGGTAGAGGTCAACGCAACACAGTTTGATTTCGATGCCGTGGTGGACCGCAACCGTAGCAATTCACTCAAGTGGGCGTACCCGGGCGCCATGACGGATGTTCAGGCACAGGCGAGGCCACTGCCCATGTGGGTGGCGGACATGGATTTCATGTCTCCGCCGGCGGTAATCGAAGCGTTGCACGAAGCCGTTTCGCACGGCATTTACGGGTACCCGGCGGGCATGACGAAAGGTTATGTCGACGCCGTGACCGGATGGCAACAAAAGCGCTTCGACTGGGAGGTGCCCCCTGGATGGGTGGTGCCGGTCGCCAGCGTCATTGCGGCGCTCAAAACCATCGTGCAGGCGTTTTCACAGCCTGGCGATTCGGTTCTGATCCAGCCGCCGGTCTATGTGCACTTTCATCACGATGTGGTCATCAATGGTCGCCATGTCACTGCGGCACCGCTGCAGTTCGATGGGCAGCGCTATCGCTTTGACGCCCGGGTGTTCGAAAACGCGATTCAAAACAACACCAAAATCTTCATTCTGTCCAACCCGCACAACCCGACGGGCAACGTGTGGACGGAAGAGGAACTGCGCACCATGGGCGAGATCTGCATGAGCCATGGGGTGCTCGTGATCGCCGACGAAATCCATTGCGACTTTGTGTACGGTGCCGGAAGGAAACACACACCGTTCGCCTCCCTGGATCGACGATTCGCTCACAACAGCATCACCTGCACGTCGGCGAGCAAGACGTTTAATCTGGCCGGACTGCAATGCGGCAACATGTTCATCGCCGATAAGGTCAAGCGGGACGAGGTGATCCGCACGATCGAGAGGAACCACAACACCCGCATCAACCTGCTCGGGATGGTGGCTACCGAAGCCGCCTTCACGCATGGAGCAGGCTGGGTAGACGAGCTGGTGACCTACATCGCCCGGAACCAGCGGCACTTTGCCGAGCGCATCAACGCGCTCGATGCTGGTCTGAGGGTAATCGACATGGAATCGCTCTACCTGGCGTGGATCGACTGCCGCGCGCTTGGAATGACACCGGAGGAGCTCGAAGACTTCATGCTCGTCAAGGGCCGCGTGTGGCTTGATCAGGGTCCGAAGTTTGGCGTTGAAGGTCACGGCTTCATGCGCGCGAATCTCGGCTGCCCGCGCCAGACGGTGGACCTGGCGATTGGGCGAATATCGGAGGCGCTTGCGCAGCGTTGAGTGCCGATTGATGGGTGTTTGCGAAGCTGAAGTGCATAGGAGATGAAGATGATTAATGACTGGGCTGAACTTCTTTCGAATCAACGTGCCGCCGGGGCAAATCTGGCAAAGGCGAACGTGCCGGTGGGCAAGGCATTCTCTGGTCTGAACGAGTCGTTAAATGAGAGCAGGGCGCTTGATCTCAAGACACGCGAGCTCATCGCCCTGGCCGTGGCAGTCACCACACGGTGCGAGGGCTGCATTGCTTCGCATGCTGCCGCAGCGCAAAAAGCGGGCGCAACGAAACAGGAAGTTGCTGAGGCGCTCGGAACCGCCATTGCCCTTAATGCGGGCGCTGCCTTTGTCTATTCCGCGCGAGCGATGGAGGCTTTCGATCAGTTTGATACCTGAGTGCAGCTACGGCGGGTAAGTCAATACGCCGGCACCCCGAGCGGGGCTCGAGCCGAAGGGTCATCGATCTAACCAATCCTCGACCCTGGACGATGTTGGTGACGCATCTTGTGATCAGCTGCGCGGTGAATCATTAGGACGGAATTCGGCATGAACTCTGAACGGACAACAGCACTGGCAGGCATCAGGGTCCTGGACCTCTCACGCATCCTGGCGGGCCCGAGTGCAACCCAGCTTCTTGGGGATCTTGGCGCCGATATCGTCAAGGTTGAGAAACCTGACGAAGGTGACGATACGCGCAAATGGGGACCACCGTACGTACGCGGGACATCGGGTGAGGAAACGGAAGAGAGCGCCTATTATCTCGCGGCCAATCGGAACAAGCGAGCCATCGCTATCGACATCGGCTCGGATGCAGGTCGGCAACTCGTGCATCAGTTGATTGCACACGCGGACGTCCTCGTTGAAAACTACAAGGTCGGCGGCCTTGCCCGATATGGCCTGGCGTACGAGCAGATCAAGGATCGATATCCGCGCCTGGTCTATTGCTCGATTACAGGGTTCGGGCAGACGGGCCCCTACGCCAGCCGACCCGGCTATGACTTTTTGATCCAGGGCATGGGCGGCATCATGAGCCTCACCGGGGTGCCGGACGGCGAACCGATGAAGGCGGGTGTTGGGATCGCCGACGTTATGACTGGCATGTATGCCGCCGTCGGCATCCTCGCAGCCCCGCAGCATCGGGAGCGAACGGGCAAAGGGCAACACATCGACATATCCCTGCTCGATACACAGATTTCCTGGCTCGTTAATGCAGGAACGAATTATCTGGCGGATCGACAGCTACCGACCCGCCTGGGCAACGGCCACCCCAACATCGTTCCATACCAGGTGTTCTCAACGGCAGATGCACCGAT
>NZ_SELS01000018.1 GCF_004197395.1 Paraburkholderia sp. UYCP14C
ATTGACCATGATCGAAAGGTCGCCTAACCTATGCCGCACCCGCCGTCCCAACCTTCAACTGTCATTGGGACATTGCCCCTTTGCCGCCTGCCACTCGTAGGAGAAGTGCATCTTGTCGAACACGAGGTTAACGGCTCTGGAGAAGCCGTCAGCGTAGTAGGCTGTCATCTCTTGAGTAATGTGCTGCAACTGTGCCTTGAGGGCCGGCAGGCTGACCATGCCGGACCGGTGCGCGTAGACCGCCAGGCTGCGGCGTAACTGGTGGAATGCCAAGGGCCAACGCTGTCCGACGACGATGTCGTCACGCGCCCAGCCACGAGCCATCTCCAACCGATCAAGTTCGTCGATGTCAGGTTGCTCTATTACCGGACATAAAACTTTTCGCAGACTTGTCAAGCCGCGTTGGACGGCCGTGTCGGACATCGACCTGTAGGGATTGACGGTTGAGGGGAACAGCAAGGCTCGCTGCCCTGCCTTGGGCAGCAAGCCTTGCCCTTGTTGAATCACACTGGCAATGCGTTGAGCCAGCCGCACGGCATGGGCACCTTGGTGGCTTGTTATCCAAGTCGTCGGGCGCTTGACCCCGTTATGCAACTTGTGGGTGTAGCCTTGCAGTTCGAAGTGTGTGGAACCCATATGATCGAACTCGACCAGCACATCATCAAACGGCAGGATGGATACCTCGCCGACACGCATGCCGCTGTAAGCAGCCACCACCAACATCAGGGCCAACTGGTGCTCAGTGATGCGTCTGGCGATGAACTTGTCGACCCCAACGCGCGGTGCTGGCTCGTAGCCCAACCCCTTCATGCGCTCGACAGCATCGGCAAGCGTCTCAGCTCGGAACGTGTTGCGCTCCCTTAGCGTCAAGTTTTCTGGGGCATTGCGTGATACTGCGCGGTCCCTTGCATAAGCGCTAAGCAGTGAGTCAAGCTCGTGCTCGATGAGACTCATGCGGTCACCCAGCGCGGCCAGGATGGCACAGTACACGCGCGATGGGATAAGCGGAGTTTGCCGCGTCTCAGGACGGCTCCTAGCCTCCTTGTTCAAGACACGTCGAAGCTTCTGAAGCTGAACATCCTCCGGCGCACGCAATTGCTGGCGGTGACGCCACAGGGTCTTCAACACAGCCGACGTCAGGTCCACATAGAGCGTATTCATTTCACGCGAGCCCTCGGTGAGCCATTCGGCGCTGGTCAGCAGGGTGTAGAGGTCCATCTCCCTATTGGCGGCTTTTTCGCACCACGCGGTCAGAGCTAGGTTTGTGCTTAGAAGCGTGGTCCAGGCCCTGGTCTTGCCGGCCTCCATGTGTAGCCAGACAAGGGCCTTGTGCTGCTCGCGAATGAGCGATTTCAGGCCCGAGGCAGATGCTCCCTCTGCGGCATAGAAGTGCAGCGTTTTGACCGAGGTGCCGTCAGTGCTCATGCTGCTCAAGTCCCACGAGAGGTCGCCGAACCGCGAGACCACATTGCCAGTCGTGTCGTAGCTCACCGGTACCTCAGCCGGGAAGAACAATGGGTGAGCCGTTTCCTCGACGGAGGACGATGAAGGCAGAGTAAGGCGCGAAGTATTCATGTACGGTAGGCCCTTGGAGAGCCTATTGAGCGGTCAACGCTGGCAGCATGCCCAGCAGATGCAGTTGCTGTAGCTTCCCGGCCCAGTAGCGGGTAAGTTGGCCTCCCTCTTCGACGTTCACTCGGACACTTTCATAGGCTTGTGGCTGGCGCCGCTTAAGCTCCCCAAGCAGCGCGTCAATGCGGTCCACTACGGCAGTGTAAATTCGCTCAGCTCGAACCGAGTCCCCGTTCAGAGGGACGATGTACTTGAGCACCCGGCGACACGACATCAGCTTTCTCATGTCCTCTGCGTCCGCATGAAGGCGGTAGTTGTCACAGAAGAAACACCCCTCCACCTTGCTGCAATCCGGCGCTACGACCGCCGACGAGGCGGTGGGCGAGGGCTTTCCATGGTTTGCGCAGAGGCCGATGGGAATGACTTCCTCATGCGCTCCATTTGGAGGACACTCGGAAGCCGCCAAAACGGTTTTTTGTAGAGAACCCAGAAACTCGCCCATTTCGGTATGTCGCGTGGCCTCCAAGGCCTTGCAGTACGCCGTGATAGCGGTCTTTATGCTGTGGCCCATGACCTTAGCGGCCACTGAAACGGGGGCTCTTCTGACCAAATCCTGCTGCTTATAGGCTCGTAGCTGACGCAATGTCACGCTGGGCAGACTCGCCCCCGCACGGACGACCTTCCGCCTGATATAGTGCAAGAAGCTCTGGTCGAGCGAACAGACGGCAGTTGGTTCGCCTCTCAAGTTGTCGTAGTTGCACTGAATGAACATTGGCGCAATGTCAAACCCGCCCAACGAGGCCACAAGTGCTTGGCGCACCCGCAGGTATGTCTTCAAACGGGTCATCGTGGTAGCCGACAGGTGGACTTCCACATCTTTTCCGCGGGCGCGGAATTTCACTGCCTTCTGCGTCAGGTTGATGCGGTCGGGCTCAGCCAGTTGCTCTTCTAGGTCCTCTGGCTCCTCGTACGCTTTGAGAACCGACAGGTTCGCGCCGGAGTCGACAAATACCAAGCCCGCGAAGGTTACGCAGGCCAACTCCATGAGCCGCAGCGGGCCGTAACTCGCCCTAAGCTCAACCGCCTTAGAGTCGTCCGAGGCGAACACCCGCAACAAGCGCTCAGATGGAACAGGATGTTCACCCAAGACCATCTCGGCGGCCGAATCGAAGACGGCCTGAAGCGTCGAGCTGAATTCTCCAACGGCTTGAGTGTCCGGGGCTTCGGTTCCTTTTCCTTGGCCACGCGGCAGCGGCTCGATGTGATCCGTGTAGATGCGACCATGGATCTCCGACAGGCACGCGATGGCGCCCTGGTCTCTCTTGCTCGCGGTCCCGGAGGCGAGCTGATGGCTTTGCAGTTGGTTGCGAAGGTACGTGTGGTAGCCCTTCAGAGCCTCCAAGGCGAGATCCGGGTCACTCAGCAGCGCCTCGAAGCGTCCGGCATGCTGGGGTTGGTCGGCCCACGATAGCAGGGAGCCTAGTTCATGAAGTGATCGTTCGACAGACCTGGGCCTGGCGTTGTTGAAACGAAACCATTTGGACAGGCGTTCAAAGGCCCCAGGCATCGCCTTGACCCGAGCTTCGGACAGCGAGGCGACATCGAAGGACTTGATGACGCCCCGTCCCTCACCTTCGCGTCGGAGGTGGCAGAACCGGAATGCGTAGAACTGACTCCCATCCCCGAGCCGCAGCACGGTGCTCGCTGGGGCGTAGATGTCCGGAGGCGTGTCGAACGGAAAGTCGAGAACGGGCAGCGTCCTGACGTAGGTGGGCGTGCAGCGTTGCCAGTTAGCTGACGGCATTGCGTTGAGCGAACTCACACCGTGCCCCGGATGAGTTCGACTAAGTGGTCGCTCCAGCCTTGCTGCGCCCGTTGAAGGTGGTGCATGTGCTCGCGGTACTCCAGGTACTTATCGGTGGTCAGGGGGCTCCTGTGCCACATGAGCTTTCTCAGTTGGTCACGCGCCCAGAGGTAACGTTTGCCTAAGCCATCCGGTCCGGCTTCGAGCATTTGGTAGTCGACCCAGTTCATGCCGAAGGTGGCTCGCAGATCATGGAATCGGTACGTGAACTTGGGGTTGGTCTTGCGAACGACGGGAGTTACGCTTTGCTCGATGAATTTGCGCAGCGGCCTACCACTCAGCGTAGAACGCCGCAGCGGGGTGGTGGAATCGCGCACCGCATTGCGGTCCTCCTTGGACTCATAATAGGGCTGCCCCCGCTGGGTTAGGAACAGGTAGTTCATCGGGTCTTCGCCCTTGGCTGTCTTGGCTCGTCTATGCATGGCGCGCTCCGAGACTGCATAAGCGTGTAACCGTTCATAGAGCACGCGCGGCATCGAGAGGTAAACGTCGACAACATCGCCTTTGGTGTCGATACCCGTGCCAGGACCGCAGCGAATCTTGTGCGACCACTGCGGAATTTGGTCCGGTGGGCGCATTACGTCTCGGACCCTAAGTGTGAGCACTGTCATTTCACGCGCCCCCGTCAGCAGCGCGATGTAGTGCATCAGCTCGTACTCGATGTTGCCCAGCTCCTTTAAAGCGGCCACCAAGGCTTTCTGTTCCGACACCGGCAAAGGGCGCAGCTTACCCCCGTCGTTGATGCTTTCGTCCCATGCATCCTGATACTTGATTGCCTTAATAGACACGTCGGTAGTCGTGACGGTCGCAACCTGCCTGAAGCCCTTGCTGTCCCGATATTCAATGCCCACATCCCGCTCGACCCACGGGTCGTTTGCAGGAGAGAATTGCATACGAGGGTTGCGCATGAGAAAGCGATAGAAATTGATGACGGACGACATGCGCCTTGAGGCTGTCGACCTCTTCAGCTCGCCCGCATTGAGTTGGGCATGAAGATGATTTCGGTACAGGTAGGTGGGGCGGGCGTATTTCTCGACCGCGGAGAAGTCGTCCCATTCAAGGGCCAACTCATCTAGGAACGCCTTGTACGCGGCCAAGTCCTGAGCCACTGGCCTGAGCGAGTTGATTCCCAGCGGCTTGGCTTGCGCCCTGTCCAGCAGCCAAAGGCAGGCGGCCGCCCACGGCGCGCCTGCACTGTCGACCACAAGAGGGAACGAACGGAATTCTGTCCAGCGCGTGGCGCTCGGTTTCGTGGGTTCGCGCCAATACTTAATGTGGTTGCCGCGGTGACGGTGGTCGACCGGCAAGCAGCCGGTGCCAGAGCTGCTCCGGACCTTGGTCAATCGGAGTAGGGGAAGAGTGTGGACGCCAGGCCTATCAGAGGTGGGCATTGCGCGACGCGCGTGTCCGTTATGGTGCCGGCGGCGGGACTTGAACCCGCATCTCCGTTAGAAGGAGGGATTTTAAGTCCCTTGCGTATACCGATTTCGCCACGCCGGCAGCGGACACTACATTGACAAATGTGTCCATTTTACACAGAGTGCCAGATCAAAGGAAGTACCCCAAAAGTGCCGAATAGCGGACTTAAAATCCGCCGCCTTACGGCTTGTCGGTTCGAGTCCGATCCCCGGCACCAGGCGTTTCCCCACCACGCTTATTGTTCTAGCGCCCGTTGCGGCGAAATTCTCGGGGACGCCAAAATGCGAAGACCATGTCCCCCCTCAAATACCTGACCGGCTATCCCGCACCTCTGCAAGACAAGGTGAGAACGCTGATCGCCGCCGATCAGCTCGGCTCCTATCTCGCGCAGAAGTACCCGAACACGCACGAGGTGCAAACCGACCGCGCGCTGTATGACTACTGCGCGGAGCTCAAACGCGAACACCTGCGCAACGCCGAGCAGATCGACAAGGTCACCTACGACAGCAAGCTCGACGTGATGCGTCACGCGCTCGGCCTGCACACGAGCATTTCGCGCGTGCAGGGCAGCAAGCTGAAGGCGAAGAAGGAAATCCGCATCGCGTCGTTATTCAAGGGCGCGGCGCCGGAGTTTCTGAAGATGATCGTCGTGCACGAACTCGCTCATCTGAAAGAGAGCGATCACAACAAGGCGTTCTATCGTCTGTGCGAGTTCATGCAGCCGGGGTACCACCAGATCGAATTCGATCTGCGTCTATATCTGACGCATCGCGATCTGGCGAAGAAGACCGTGTGAGATACGCCGCGCGACAGGCGCGGCAAACGAAACTGACCTTAAGCCGCCAGTTCCGCGGCATCCTCCACCACCGACGCCGTCAACAGCACCGGAATCGACTTCGACGTCGGCGTCCCCGCGCCATCCGCGACCGACGAAAGAGGCACCAGCGGATTCGTCTCCGGGTAATAAGCACCGAGGCAGCCGCGCGGAATGTCGTACTCGACGAGCAGAAAGCCGTCCACGCGACGTTCGACGCCATCGGCCCACACGCTCGTAATATCCACACGCTGACCGGCCGCCAATCCGAGCATCGCGAGATCGTCCCTGTTTGCGAACAGCACGCGCCGCTGTCCGTACACGCCGCGATAGCGATCGTCGAGACCGTAAATCGTCGTGTTGTACTGATCATGTGAGCGGGTGGTCATCAGCGTCATCAGGCGTTCGCCGTGAAGCTTCCTCGCCTGATGAATCGGCGTGTCGAGCGCGATCGCGTGCGCAATGAACTGCGCCTTGCCGCTCGGCGTTTTCCAGATGCGATCGCGCGACGCGACGCCGAGATGGAAGCCGCCAGGTTTCTTCAGGCGCTCGTTGTAGTCGTCGAAGCCGTCGATCACCTTCGCGATGCCGTCGCGAATCAACGCGTAGTCGGCCGCATGCGCGAGCCAGTCCACCTTGCCGCTGCCCAAAGTCGCATGCGCGATGCGCGCGACGATCGCCACTTCGGACAGCAGATTGTCCGACGCCGGCTTGTTCATCCCGTACGACATGTGCACCATGCTCATCGAATCCTCGACGCTGACGCCTTGCGCGACGCCGTTCTGCATATCGATCTCGGTGCGCCCGAGCGTCGGCAGGATCAGCGCGTCGCGGCCATGCACGAGGTGGCTGCGATTGAGCTTGGTCGTCACGTGCACGGTCAGATCGCACGCGCGCATCGCGTCCCACGTGCGCGGCGTGTCCGGCGTCGCGATCGAGAAATTGCCGCCCAGGCCGATGAACACTTTGACCTTGCCATCGAGCATCGCCTGAATCGTGTTGACGACATCGAGCCCGTGCTCGCGCGGCGGCTCGAAATCGTAGGCCGCGCCGAGGCGGTCGAGAAACGCGTCGGTCGGCTTCTCCTCGATACCGACCGTGCGGTCGCCCTGCACGTTCGAGTGGCCGCGCACCGGGCACAGCCCCGCGCCGCGCCGGCCGATATTGCCGCGCATCATCATCAGGTTCGACAGCAGCTGCACCGTCGCGACCGAATTCTTGTGCTGCGTGAGACCCATGCCCCACGTCGAAATCACTGCGCGACCCTTCACGTAGATATCGGCGAGCTTCAGCACCTCGTCGAACGGCACGCCTGCTTCGGCGACGATCGTGTCCCAGTGCTCGGCGCGCAGATCGTCGGCGAACGCAGCGAAGCCGACCGTGTGCGCGGCGATGAAGTCGACGTCGAGCACCCGCGCGAGGCCCGACGCGAGTGCTTCGTCATCGAGTTCGAGCACGCGTTTGGCGACGCCCTTGATCAGCGCAAAGTCGCCGCCGACCTTCGGACGGATGAACACCGAGCTGATTTTCGTGCTGCCCATCGTCAGCATTTCGACCGGATGCTGCGGACTCGCGAAGCGTTCGAGGCCGCGTTCCTTCAGCGGATTGATCGACACGATCGTGGCGCCGCGCTTCGCGCATTCGCGCAGCTCGCCGAGCATGCGCGGATGGTTGGTGGCCGGGTTCTGGCCGAAGATCAGCAGCGTGTCCGCGTGTTCGAAGTCGTCGAGCGTGACCGTGCCCTTGCCGATGCCGACCGTGTGCGGCAGGCCACGGCTGGTCGCCTCGTGGCACATGTTCGAGCAGTCGGGAAAGTTGTTGGTGCCGTACATGCGCACGAACAGCTGGTACAGGAACGCGGCTTCGTTGCTCGCGCGGCCCGATGTATAGAACGCGGCGCGGTCCGGATCGTCGAGGCGCTTCAGATGGCTCGCGATCAGTGCGAACGCGTCGTCCCAGCCGATCGGCACATAGCGGTCGCGCGCGGCGTCGTAGACGAGCGGATCGGTCAGGCGGCCGTGCTGCTCGAGTTCGAAGTCCGATTGCGTCATGAGCTCGGCGACGCTGTGCCGCTCGAACAACGCGGGCGTTGCGCGCTTGGCCGTCGCTTCGGCGGCCACCGCCTTCACGCCGTTTTCGCAGAACTCGAAGGTCGAGGCGTGCTCGCGATCCGGCCACGCGCAGCCGGGGCAGTCGAAGCCGTCGGGCTGGTTCTGCTTGAGCAGCGTGCGGTAGTTGCCGCCCGCGACCTTTTCCTTGAGCAGATTGATGGCGACGTACTTCAGCGCGCCCCAGCCGGCGGCGGGGTGCTTGTACGGCTCGATGCGGGCTCCAGGAATGGATTCGGTGCGGGCTTCGTTCTTCTTCATGACGCGGCGATGGACGGATTCGACAGGTTTGCAGACCAATGCCTCGCAGCGTACTGTGTTCCACATTGCACGTCGGATACAGAAAATCGGAAAGAATAGGAGTACAGTTGCGCGATGAAGCTCTACGAGAAACTCGCCGACGAAATCACCGAAGCCGTGCGACGCGGCGTGTTCGCGGCCGGCGAACGGATCGCGTCGGTGCGTCAGGCGAGCCAGCAGCACGGCGTCAGCATCAAAACGGTGCTGCACGCGTATGCGCTGCTGGAGAGCCGCGGCATCGTCGAGAGCCGGCCGCAGTCCGGCTATTTCGTGCGCGATGCGGCCGCGCGGGCGCTCGCGCCGGCGCCCGCCGCGCCACGCGCGGGCCGCAAGTCGGCGCCCCCGCCGGTGCCCGCCACGGTCGACGTGAGCCGGCTCGTGCTGTCCACACTGCGCAGCATCCGCGCGCACGACGCGGTGCCGTTCGGCTCGCCGTATCCCGATCCGTCGCTGTTCCCGTGGCGGCGCATCAACCAGTACGCGAACGCGATCGCGCGGCGGCACGCGAGCTGGAACCTGATCGACGATCTGCCGCCGGGCAATCCCGAGCTGATCCGGCAGATCGCGCGGCGCTACGCGGAAAACGGTCTGCCGGTCGACCCGGACGAAATCGTGATTACGCTCGGCGCGACGGAGGCGATCAATCTGAGCCTGCAGGCGGTCGCGAAGCCGGGCGATACCGTCGTGGTCGAATCGCCGACCTACTATGCGATGCTGCACGCGATCGAGCGCCTCGGCATGCGCGCGATCGAGGTGGCGACGCATCCGGTCGACGGCATCGACATCGACGCGCTCGCGAAGGTGATCGCGCGGCAAAAGATCGCCGCCTGCATGGTGATGCCGAATTTCCAGAATCCGCTCGGTTTTTGCATGTCGGACGAGCGCAAGCGGCAACTGGTCGAACTGCTGGCCGCGCACGAGATTCCGGCGATCGAGAACGACGTCTACCAGGAGCTCTATTTCGGCGACGCGCGGCCGTCGACGCTGAAGACTTTCGACACCCAGGGGCTCGTGCTGCACTGTGCGTCGTTCTCGAAAAGCCTGACGGCGTCGTACCGGATCGGCTGGGCACTGCCGGGGCGGTATCGCGCGCAGGTCGAGAAGCTCAAGTTCCTGAATACGCTGACGACGCCGTCGGTGCCGCAGGTCGCGGTCGCCGATTATCTGCGTCAGGACGGCTACGACCGGCATCTGCGGCACCTGCGCCGCGTCTACCGCCAGCAGGCGAGCATCATGAGCGCGCTGGTGCTGCGCTTTTTCCCGGTCGGCACGCGCGTGTCGACGCCGCGCGGCGGCTACGTGCTGTGGGTCGAACTACCCGTTGCAATCGACTCGATGAGGCTTTATCAGTTGGCTCTCGAACGTGGAATCACGGTCGGACCGGGGATGATGTTTTCGACCCGCAACGATTTTCGGCACTTCGTCCGGCTCAATTACAGCTACCCGTGGACCGCGCAAGCCGAGGCGGCATTGAAGACGCTCGGTGAACTGGCTACGGCGATGGCAGGAACGGAGCCGCGGTGATGCAAACTACACATCACAACAAGGAGACCCGCATGAACGACGACGAAGTCGACCCGCAACTCGTCGCGATACTCGCGCAGCTTTGGCGCGCGCATCGCGAAACGCCCCAGCGCGCGTGGTCGCTCGCGAAGCTGTCGAAGCAGGCGGGCGTGCCGATGAGTAGCTTGCGGCGGCACTTGACGGCGCTCGCGGGCGGCGGTCTCGTCGACCCGATTTTCCACGACGATGGCACCGGAACCGCGTCGCTGAGCGAAATTGGCGCTCAGCTTTGCGCGGACCTGTTCGACTCGGACAAGGGCGGCGAGCCGTCCGCCGCCGACTGAGCTTTTCGGCGCAACGGCCAGCGGCGCGCCATTCATCGGGTGCGCACGATAGCTGACGGCATTGGCGGTGTGTTGCGCCGCTTCATTGCCCGGCGCTCGCCTGCACCTGCGGTTGCGGTTGCGGCTGCGGCTGCGTCGGCATCGGCATCGGCGATGGCGTCGATTGGGATTGCGCTGGCGCAAGGTCCGGCGCCTCTAGCGTGGCCACGCCGCAGAACCAGTCGGCATCGCGCGGCTGATACTTCCACCGCTTGCCGGACTGCCCGATCACGCTCGCACACTGATCGTTCACGACGAGACCGAGCTTCGCGGCCGTGCATTGCAGCTTCGACGGGACCGAGGGCGCAGGCCCATCCACATCAACGGACACCGCGTGCCGCGCGCCGCTCGACAGGCTACCCAGCAGCCGCTGCAATTCGTCGATGCGCATCGCATACCACGTTCGCAAACACGCCGCGTCGCGGCAGTTCGCTTCGCGCCAGGCCCACTTGCTGTCGCTGTCGTCGATGAACGCGCGGCGCTGGGCGACTCGTCGACGTGCTTTCCAGTAGAGTTGGCCCAACGTGTCGTCGAGCATCGACAGCGCGGAGTCGCCGCAAATCATGCGCTCGGTCGGCGAGCGGCCGCGTTGGCAGTCGAAGCTGGTTGCGTTGGCGTACGGATGCGCGAGCAGCAGTCCGGCGATCAGGAGTGGGCGGAAGAGAGTCATCAGGGTCCCGGCGATGCATCGATTGATCATGCCGCCGATGATCGACCGGTCGCGCGCCTTGCGGACGTCCGAACAACGCGGGAGTTCGCACGGGTCGTTACCAGATGTTGCCGCGCGGCCCGCCGGCTGGCATGTGCCGTGCGTGAGCACGGTGCGGCCGCGATACGAAGGCCCGGGTCGGCTCTCGTACTCGTTCGCGTGTCACGAAGTGGGCGCAACGTCGATATAGTGGGAGTGGACACATAGGCCGGCGTGGTCAAAAGCGGCCGTCGAACCAGGGAGAACGAATGCAAAGACAACTCGTGATCGGTCTTTATATGGCAGCGGGCCTGCTGACTGTGCCCGGTATGGCCAGCGCGCAGTCGCAGGCCTATACGAACAGCGGGACCAACGTGCGCGCTGGGCCGGCATCCGATTACCCGATCGTCGCACAGCTACCGGGCGGCGTTCCGGTGACGATGATGGGGTGCCTGAGCAACTACCAGTGGTGCGACGTCGCCACGCCGAATCTGCGCGGCTGGGTGTATGCATCCCGGCTCAGTTCGCCGTACCAGGGCTACAGCATGCCGCTGAACTACGGCGCCGCGCTCGGCCTGCCGATCCTCGCGTTCTCGATCAACGATTACTGGGGCAACTACTACCGCGGCCAGCCGTGGTACGGCCAGCGATCGCGCTGGTCGCGTCATGCGCCGCCCCCGCCGCCGCGACCGGGCGCCGGGCATCCGCCGCCGAACTGGCGGCCGTTGCCGGGGCATGTCGGCGGTCGTCCGCCGGGCAATGCGGGTGGGCGTCCACCGGGTGGTCCGCCGCCGGGCAACGCCGCCGGCCGTCCTCCCGGCGCAGAGCACGGCGGTGGAGGCGGCCGACCACCGGGCGGCGGACCGCAAGGCGGCGCAGGCCATCGTCCACCGGGCGGTGGTCAGGAAGGTGGCGGCAATCGCCCGCCGGGCGGTGGCCAGCAGGGCGGCGGACCGCAAGGCGGCGCAGGCCATCGTCCACCGGGCGGTGGTCAGGAAGGTGGCGGCAATCGCCCGCCGGGCGGTGGCCAGCAGGGCGGCGGACCGCAAGGCGGCGCAGGCCATCGTCCACCGGGCGGTGGTCAGGAAGGTGGCGGCAATCGCCCGCCGGGCGGTGGCCAGCAGGGCGGCGGACCGCAAGGTGGCGCAGGCCATCGTCTACAGGGCAGCGGGCAGCAAGGCGGCGGTAATCGCCCGTCGGGCGGCGGGCAACAGGGCGGAGGCAATCGTCCGTCAGGCGGTCAGCAGGGCGGACCCCAAGGCGGTGGCGGTGGCGGCAATCGCCCACCCGGAGGCGGCGGCAACAATTGAGGCATTGACGCCGGCGCCGCGCTGAAGACAATGAAGCCATCGGGCCGCTGCAGCGTGCCGCCGCGGCGGCCCGGCGTCGAGCCGCCGCGGCGCTCTGGCCGCGACCCGACGGCGCCAGAAGCGCTGTTGCCCGTCGTATCCGCGTCAGCCGATGCTTGCACGCCGCACCAGCAACCATCCAAACGCGATCCGTTGCAGATTTTCACGCTGGGCTTAGCGTAAACCCCGGTGTGCCGCGTACACTAACTTGCCGATGTTGGGTTGGGGGGCGCAACTATGATTTGCGAAGCGACATCACGTGGCACGACGACAGCCGCGCCGGAGGGCGCCCGCTATCGGCCGGAACGGGCCGAGGAAGTACTCGCATCCGAGCGCAGCGTGTTGCGGCTGATCACCCGCAACACACCGCTGCCCGAACTGCTCGACGAAGTCTGCCGGCGCGCCGAGGCGCTGCTCGGCGACGGCGCGTGCTGCTCGATCCTGCTGCTCGACCCCGACGGCGTGCACGTGCGCGTCGGCGGCGCGCCGTCGCTGCCGCCCGCGTTCAGCGCGGCGATCGAGGGCGCCGCGATCGGTCCGCGGGTCGGCTCGTGCGGCACGGCGATGTTCGAGCGCCGTCTGGTGATCGTCGACGACATCGAATCCGATCCGCTGTGGGAAAACTTCCGCGATCTCGCGTTGCCGCACGGCTTGCGCGCATGCTGGTCCGTGCCCTTCGAAAACGACGCCGGCATCGTGCTCGGCGCATTTGCCGTCTACTACCGCACCATCCGCCGTCCGACCCCCGAGGAAGAGGCGATGCTGCGCGACATCGGCAGCAGCGTCGGCCTCGCGGTCCATCAGGACGAGATGGCGCAGCGCCTCGCGCATAGCGAGGAGCGGCACCGGCTGGTGGTCGATCATCTGAGCGAGGGCATCGTCGTGCAGTCGCGCAGCGGCATCGTGCTCGCCTGTAATCCGAGTGCGCAGCGCATGCTGCACGTGAGCCCGCAGGTCGTCGGCCGCAGCATGCGCAGCGTGATGACACGTGCGTTCGGCGAGGACGGCTCGGTGATCGGCGACGCCAACCGGCCGGTTACCCAGGTCTTTGCGACCGGCAAGCCGATGCTCGGCGTGACGATCGGCCTCGAGTTGATGAGCGGCGAAGTCGTGTGGATCACGGAAAACGTCGTACCGATCCTGCGGCCCGGCGAAAGCGAGCCGGACTCCGTGCTGATCTCGTTTTCCGACATCGGGCCGGTGCGCGAGGCGCAGCGCCAGCTGAAGTACCTCGCCACCCGCGATTCGCTGACGGGCCTCTACAACCGCGCCTATCTGACCGAGCGGATGCGCGACCTGTTCGCGCCGCGCGCCGCCGGCGACCATGATGGCGAACTCGCCAGCGTCGCCGTGCTTTTCGTCGATCTCGACGGCTTCAAGAAAGTCAACGATACCGCCGGCCACGAAGCCGGCGACGCGTTGCTGTGCAGCGTCGCCGAGCGGCTGTCGGCCTGCGTCGGGCGCGGCGACACGCTCGCGCGGGTCGGCGGCGACGAGTTCGTGATCGTCGCCAGCGCGTACGGCAACACCGGCGAGCTGATCGGCCTCGCGCACCGCATTCTCGACATGATCGCGGTGCCGTTCGCGGTGGCGGGCAACGAGTACTACCTGGGCGCATCGATCGGCATCAGCCTGTTTCCGGAAGACGGCCAGGACGTCGCGACGCTGATGCGCAACGCCGACTCGGCGATGTACCACGCGAAGCAGCGCGGCCGTAACAACTTCCAGTTCTTTACCGCCGAGCTGAACCAGCATCTGCAGCGGCGTTTCACGATCGAGCAGTCGCTGCGGCGCGCGCTCGCGGGCAACGAGCTGAGCCTCGTGTACCAGCCGATCGTCGATAGCCAGAGCGGCCGCACGATCGGCGCGGAAGCGCTGCTGCGCTGGTACAACAGCGAACTGGGCAATGTGTCGCCGGGCGAATTCATTCCGGTCGCCGAGGACGCCGGACTGATCGTCGAGATCGGCGACTGGGTGCTCGAACACGCGTGCGAGCAGGTCGCGCAATGGCGGCGCCAGTTGGCGCCGCATCTGATCGTCGCGGTGAACCTGTCGCCGCGGCAGTTCAACGACGGGCTGCTCGAGCGCATCGAACGTTGTCTCGCGCAATCCGGGCTCGAACCGGCCGCGCTCGAACTCGAGATCACCGAGCGGCTGCTGATGAGCGACAGCGACACCGTGCTGCCGATGCTGAGCGCGCTGAACGCGATGGGCGTGCGCGTCTCGGTCGACGATTTCGGCACCGGTTATTCGTCGCTGTCGTATCTGAAGCGCTTTCCGCTGCATAACCTGAAGATCGACCGGTCGTTCGTCGCGGGACTGCCGGATCATCGCGATTCGATCGCGATCACGCAGGCGGTCGTCGCGATGGCGCATTCGCTCGGCATGAACGTCACCGCCGAGGGCGTCGAGACCGCCGCGCAGGCGGCGTTTCTGCGCGCGATCGATTGCGACAAGCAGCAGGGCTATCTGTACAGCCGGCCGGTCGGGGCGAGCGCCTACGCGCGCACGCTGTACGACGCGCAGATGATCGGCATGGCGAAGGCTTCCTGATGCGATTGTTCAGATTGCGGAACAAGTGACTTCGCGTTGGCGCTATTTATCGGCGGCGACGCACTCCCTAAAATTCCCCCATCGAAACGTTATTGGTGCGTGGTGCCGAAGCGGCGCCCCGCGATGGGGGTCGTGATGTCAGAGTTGATCAGAAACCAGCTTTACCGGCCAGCGGTCGTATTGCCGATGGTCGCGCTGATGCAGGTGATGGTGTCGCAGGACTTCAATCTCGGCCAGGTCGGTTGGGTGTTCGCGGCGCGCGGCGCGCAGGCTGCATTGCAACGTTCGCGCGAGTTGATCTGCGCGGTTCATTGCCACGCCTGAGAAATCCTGCGCAGGACAGGCAGTCATTCAAACTGATTGGCGCCGCCTCGCAGGCGGCGTCCGGCAAGACGGGCCGTCGCCAAAGCGCCCGCACAATCCGACATGGCATCGCAGCACGCGGCGCGAGGCGTAAGATGCTACGACCTGCACCCAGCCCTGGGAGAGTTGCCATGCCACAGCACTTCGACGCAGTCGTGATCGGTACGGGACAAGGCGGTTCGCCGCTCGCCGTGCGGCTCGCTCAAAGCGGACGCCGCACCGCGGTGATCGAACGGGCGGAGTTCGGCGGCACCTGCGTGAACGTTGGCTGCACGCCGACCAAATCCTATGTGGCGAGCGCCCGCGCGGCGCACGTGGCGCGCCACGCGGCGGACCTCGGCGTGCAGGTCGGTTCGGTCAGCGTCGATATGGCGGCCGTGAAGGCGCGCAAGGACCGGATCATCGGACAGTCGCGCAGCGGCGTCGAAAAATGGCTGCGCGGCACGGAAAACATCACGGTGTTCAACGCTCACGCGCGCTTCACCGGCGCGCGTACGCTCTCGATCAGCGGGCGCGACGGCCAACTGCTGGACGAGCTCAGCGCCTTCGAGATCTTCATCAACACCGGTACGCGCGCCGTCGTGCCGCCGCTCGAAGGCATCCAGCGGATTCCTTACTACACGAACTCGACGCTGCTCGAACTGACCGCGTTGCCGGATCATCTGGTGATCGTCGGCGGCAGTTATATCGCGCTCGAATTCGCTCAGGTGTTTCGCCGCTTCGGCAGCCGCGTCAGCGTGCTGGTGCGTGGCGAGCGCGTGCTGACCCGCGAGGATGCCGATTTCGCGCAGTCGGTGCAGAAGGTGCTCGCGTGCGAAGGCATCGAGTTTCATTTCGGCGTGCAGCCGACCCGTGTCGAGCCGCATCCGCATCGAGCGAACGACGTGTGCATCGGCTTCGAGCAGAACATCCCGGCGATGGAGGCGTCGCACCTGTTGTTGGCCACCGGCCGCCGGCCGAATACCGACGACCTCGGTCTCGACGTCGCCGGCATCGAGACCGACCGGCACGGCACGATCGTCGTCGACGGCCAGTTGCGCACCAGCGTGCCGGGCGTGTGGGCGATCGGCGACGTGAACGGCCGCGGCGCATTTACGCATACGTCCTACGACGATTACCAGATCGTCGCCGCGAACCTGCTCGACGGCGCCGCGCGCAGCGTCGACACGCGGATCATGACGTACGCGGTGTTCGTCGATCCGCCGCTCGCGCGCGTCGGCATGTCGGAGGAGGAGGTGCGCAAGAGCGGCCGCGAAGCGCTGATCGCGACGATGCCGATGTCGCGCGTGGGCCGGGCGCGCGAGCGCGGCGAAACCGACGGCTTCATGAAGGCGCTCGTCGATGCGAACAGCAAACAGATACTCGGCGCGGCGATTCACGGCGTCGAAGGCGACGAGGCGATCCATTCGTTCGTCGACATCATGACCGCGGGCGCGCCGTATCCGACCTTGCAATACGCAATGCACGTGCATCCGACCATCAGCGAGCTGGTACCGACGCTGCTCGATGGGCTCAAGCCGATGCAGTGAACTGCCTTCACGCTGGCGCGACACGCCGATGACAAGCTCGCTCAAATCCGCACGTCGCAGTGGCAACCTGTTCGGCGCGGTCGCGCAGTTGGGGACGACGCCCGATGAGCAGGTCGACGCGCTGGTCGAGCAGGGCGGCGTGACGATCGAGCGGATCGTCTCGACGGGCCAGGCGAGTCCGCCCGGCTTCTGGTACGACAGCCCGCGCGCCGAATGGGTCGTGCTGCTCAGCGGCGCGGCGGTGCTCGAATTCGACGGTGTCCCCGAGCCGCATCGGATGAAGCCCGGCGATCACGTGCTGATCGAAGCCCATTGCCGCCACCGCGTCGCATGGACGAGCGATACCGAGCCGAGCGTGTGGCTCGCCGTCTATTACCCGTGAGCCGACGCGGACAAAGCGATGCGCGCTGCCGGCTGCCGCGCATCGACAAATCCTCACACCATCACCGATAATCGGCAGCGGCGCGGCCCGCGCGCAAGGCGCGGGCGGGCTGTGCGCTCCACCGCATTCATTCTCGGGACATCGCAGCATGGGCAAGAGTCGCGTCGAAGCCTTCAGCGATGGCGTCATCGCCATCATCATCACGATCATGGTGCTCGAACTGAAGGTGCCCGAAGGTCACGATCTTGCCGCGCTGCGTCCGGTCGTGCCGGTGTTCTGCGCGTATGTGCTGAGCTTCGTCTACGTCGGCATCTACTGGAACAATCACCATCACATGTTTCATGCGGTGCAGAAGGTCAACGGCCGCGTGCTGTGGGCGAACCTGCATCTGCTGTTCTGGCTGTCGCTGTTGCCGGCCGTCACGCACTGGGTCGGCCAAAACCATCTGGCCGCGTGGCCGACCGCGATGTACGGCATCGTGCTGTTCATGTCGGCGATCGCGTATTTCATCCTGACGCGCGCGCTGATTGCTCAGCACGGCGGCGACTCGGCACTGGCCAAGGCGCTCGGCAACGACTTCAAGGGCAAGGTCTCCGTCGTCATCTACCTGCTCGGCATCGGGCTCGCGTTCGTGATGCCATGGGCGTCGGCCGCGCTGTACGCGCTCGCTGCCGCGTGGTGGTTCGTGCCGGACCGGCGCATCGAACACGTGCTGGAGGCTTGAGCATGCTGCTCGCACTGAAGCTCGTGCTGGTGCCGGCCTTTCTCGCCGCGCTGACGGCGGCCGCGCGCGTGTGGGGGCCATCGGTCGCGGGATGGCTCGCGGGGCTGCCGGTCGTCGCCGGACCGATCGTGCTGCTGCTCGCATTCGAGCGCGGGCCCGCGTTCGCGGCGCAGGCGTCGGCGGCTTCGGTGGCGGCGATCGCCGCGTCCGAGGCGTTCAATCTTGCTTATGGGTGGACCTGCCGACGCTTCGACTGGCCGCTCGCACTGGTCGCGGGCATGGCCGGCTGGCTCGGCGCGGCGCTGCTGATCGTGCGGATGCCCGGCTCGCTCGGGTGGGCGGTGGCGGCGGCGGGCGTGGCCGTCGCGGTGTCGCAGAGCGGCTTGCCGCGCGCGACGGGCCATGTGCCGGCGGCGCGCGTCGGGCGCGCGGATCTGCTCGTGCGAATGCTCGCGGGCGCCGTGCTGACGCTCGCGGTCACGACGGCGTCGGCATCGATGGGCGCGGCGTGGAGTGGCGTGCTGTCGGTGTTTCCGCTGCTCGGCATCGTGCTCTCGGTGTCGGCGCAGCGTGCGCATGGCGCGGACTTCGTCGCGCTGCTGATGCGCGGCATGGTGCTCGGGCGCGGCTCGTTCGCGGCGTTCTTCGCGGTGACGGCGACGCTGCTGCCGCAGTACGGTGTGGCGACGGGCTTTGTGTGCGCGGCGGTGGTGTCGGTCGCCGTGCAGGGTTTGACGCGGCGCATGCTGGCTGGGCAGCGCGGCGCTCGGGCGGCGGCGCGAGAGTTGGCGCAGCCGCAGGCTGAGTGAGACCTCGGATGGCTTCACATCGCGCACCTTCGAGCGCTGCCCGGATCGGGCTCATCTCCGATACGCACAACCTCGTGCGTCCCGAAGCGTTGCGCTATCTCGACGGCTGCGACGCGATCATTCACGCGGGCGATATCTGCAACCCGGACGTGCTCGACGCGCTCGCGCGGATCGCGCCGCTCACCGCGGTGCGCGGCAACAACGATACCGGCGACTGGGCTGCGTCTCTACCGACGCATGCGCGGCTGACGATCCAGCAGGCGACGATCCTGGTCGTGCACGATATCGCCGAGCTCGGCTGCGTGCCGCAGCACGAAGGCATTCGCGTTGTCGTGAGCGGCCACTCGCACAAGCCGTCGATCGCCGAGCGCGACGGCGTGCTGTACGTCAATCCGGGCAGTGCGGGGCCGCGGCGCTTCAAGCTGCCGGTCAGTGCGGGCAGGCTGATCATCGACGGCGCGCAGGTTAGCGCGACGTTCGATTCGCTGCTGACGTAAAAGAGCGGGCCGGCGAATTTCGCCGGCCCGCTTCGACACTACGTTTGCGAGGAATGGCCGCGCAGATCAGGCGCGCGCGGTCGCAGCCGCCGCGAACCGTTCATCCATCTCCTCAGCCTCGCGCTCGCCGCGCAGCACCGCGTGCGCTTCGGCGCGCGTCGCGACGCACGGACCCGAGCCGAGCAGCGGCTTGCGCGCGGTTTCGCGCAGCGCGAGCACCGACACGATGCCGATCAGCGATGCGCCCATCAGGTAGTACGCGGGCATCATCAGATTGCCGGTCCGCTCGACGAGCCATGCGGTCACGAGCGGCGTCGTACCGCCGAACAGCGACACCGAGATATTGAAACCGATCGCGAGCGCGCCGTAGCGGATCCTGGTCGGGAACAGCGCCGGCAGCGCCGACGGCATCACGCCGGTGAAGCACGACAGCAGCACGCCGAGAATCATCAGACCGCCGAACACCGGCAGCACCGTGCCCATGCGAATCAGCAGCAGCGCGGGAATCGACAGCGCGAACAGACCCACGCAGCCGAGCAGCATCACCGGCTTGCGGCCGATCGTGTCGGACAGACGGCCGGCGGCGAGCGTCATCGGCATCATCAGGATCATCACGAGCAGCACGAGGAACAGGCCGTGCGTTTCGTTGAAGTGCAACGTCGCCGACAGATAGCTCGGCAGATACGACAGCGCCATGTAGTCGGTCACGTTGAAAATCAGCACGAGGCCGACGCACAGCAACAGCGGCTTCCATTGCTGCGCGAGCAGCTGACGGAACGACTGTTTCGGCAGCGCGCGGTCCTCGGCTTCGCGCTCTTCGGCCTGCTTCTTGAACGCGGGCGTTTCTTCGAGCTTCATGCGGATGTAGAGACCGACCAGGCCGAGCGGACCGGCGATCAGGAACGGCACGCGCCAGCCCCAGGACAGCAGCGCGTCGTTCGACAGCGTCGCCGTCAGCAGCGCGACCGTGCCCGCGCCGAGCACGTAGCCGATCAGCGTACCGAACTCGAGGAAGCTGCCCATGAAGCCGCGGCGCTTGTCTGTGGAGAATTCGGCGATGAAGGTGGCGGCGCCGCCATACTCGCCGCCGGTCGAGAAACCTTGCACGAGACGCGCGAGCAGCAACAGCGCCGGCGCGAGAATGCCGATCGTCGCGTAGTTGGGGATCAGGCCGATCGCGAAGGTGCCCGCGGCCATCATGATCATCGTCATCGCCAGCACGCGCTGACGGCCGATGCGGTCACCGAGCGGCCCGAACACCATGCCGCCGATCGGCCGCACGAGAAACGCCGCGGCGAACGTGCCGAAGGTGGCAATGAGCTGCGCCGACGGACTCGACGAAGGGAAGAACACCTTGCCGAGCGTGACCGCGATGTAGCTGTACACGCCGAAATCGAACCATTCCATCGCGTTGCCGAGCGCCATTGCGCCGACGGCCCGTTTCAGGAGGGAGTGATCGACGACGGTGATGTCGTCGAGGGAGAGGCGTTGTTCCTGTTTGTGATGTCGCCAGAAGCCGTTGCTGGAAGCGGTCAAGGTTAAAACTCCAATGACTGCGACGAAACTCGTGATGCGTTCCGCCACGGTTGCTGGGAAGTGCAATTTCGTGAGCAAGGCGAGGGCAGCCGCAGCACCGGTTAGCCGGCGGCGGAACAGTTGGCGAAAAAATGCAAACGCCCGTGCCTCGCGATAAGTTCGCGAAAAAACACTCGTCTAGATTGTGCTGACTGTTGCACCTGCGTGGCCGTGGAAGGGGGGCAGATGCATGAAGGACGCTGGGGTGGCAGGAAGCTGACCCATGCGCCACTGAAGGCTTGAAACGAAAAAGGCCGGTCTTGAATTTATCCGCTTTAGGCGGGGAAACGACCGACGAGCCTTCTTGTTTAAAAACAGCTCGATTCAGGATGACGCACGCGCGGAAAAGGCACGCCGAGCCAACTTGAAAAGAACGCGAATGAAGGTAAATTGCTGCTGAAACGAGGCACATGTTAGCACGATGACAGAGGATCGTGCAAATCTGCGGGGCGGGATGAGGCCGCCGATGCGGCTCAATCCATTACGGGGCGGGGGATTTGGCGGGGTCTGACCAGATTTGAAAACGGACCGCTTAGAACATTTTCGAGGCAACTTTCGAGGCGAAGACGACGCGAACGGCGGGCGCAATACGCGGCCGATGTCGGGGCGAAAAAAATCCGCGCTCGCGGCGCGGATTCCTGGGCGTGTGTTCGCTCGGTACGGGCGACGCGTTGTGTCGTGTCGTCCTCGACGAGGCACGCTCAGGCCGACGGCGGCACGTAGCCCGATGCGGTGTCCGCGCCTTCGCCGAAGAAGAATTTTTCGGTCTGCTTCATCAGATACTGACGCGCGCGCGGATCGGCCATGTTCAGGCGGTTTTCGTTGATCAGCATGGTCTGCTGCTTCAACCAGGCCTGCCAGGCTTCCTTGGAAATACTTTCGTAGATCCGCTTGCCGAGTTCGCCCGGCAGCGGCGGGAAATCGAGGCCTTCGGCTTCCTTGCCGAGCTTCGCGCATTGAACCATACGAGTCATGCTGTGCTTCTCCTGTGTCGACCGGAGTTGGTGCTTTAGCACTTACTCCGGTCCCATGAAAAATGGTTACGTATCGATGTGGGGCGGGCAGACGCCTGTTCTGATCAGATGGGGACGATCACGGGCTTACTCAAAGCTGTTTCATCAGCACGAGCGACTTGCGCTGCCAGTTATAGAGTCGGCGGCGGTCTTCGGGCAGGTCGTCGACCGTCGCCTTGACGAAACCGCGCTTCAGGAACCAGTGTTCGGTGCGCGTGGTGAGCACGAAAATGCGCGTGAGGCCACGTGCCCGCGCGCGCTGCTCGATGCGCTTGAGCAGACGCTCGCCGTCGCCGGTGCCTTGCGCTTCAGGCGCAACCGTCAGGCACGCCATTTCGCCGATGCGCTCCTGCGAATACGGATACAGCGCCGCGCAGCCGAACAGCACGCCGTCGTGCTCGATCACCGAGAAGTGGTCGATGTCGCGTTCGATCTGGTGACGGCCGCGCCGCACCAGCGTGCCGTCCGCTTCGAGCGGCTCGATCAGCGCGAGAATGCCGCCGACGTCGTCCGGCGTCGCTTCGCGCAGGCTCTCGAGGTTCTCGTACGAGATCATCGTGCCGACGCCGTCGTGCAGGAACAATTCGAGCAGCAGGCTGCCGTCGAGCGCGTACGGGATGATGTGCGCGCGCGGCACGCCGCCGCGGCAGGAACGGATCGAATGCTTGAGGTAGAACGCGGCGTCGCCGGTGACTTCGCCGCTTTCGTGCAGCTTGTAGGCGTCGTCGAGCGACAGTTCGCGGATCAGTTCGGTGCCGCTTTCGCCGGCTTCCATCAGGCCCGGCGTTTCGGTCAGGAAGACGATCTTGTCGGCACGCAGCGCGATCGCCGCGGCCGAGGCCACGTCTTCCATCGACAGATTGAACGCTTCGCCGGTAGGCGAGAAGCCGAGCGGCGACAGCAGCACGAGCTTGCGGCTCGCGAGCGAGTGGCGGATCGAATCTGCGTCGATCTTGCGCACGAGGCCCGTATGCTGGAAGTCGACCCCGTCCAGAATGCCGACCGGGCGCGCCGTCACGAAGTTGCCCGACACAACGCTGATGTGCGCGTGCGCCATCGGCGTGTTCGGCAGCCCCTGGCTGATCGCCGCCTCGATGTCGAGACGCACTTCGCCGGCCGCTTCCTTCGCCGACTCGAGCGCGCGCGCGTCCGTGATGCGCATGCCGTGCGAAAACTCCGATTCGACACCGTGCAGGCTCATCTGCTCCTCGACCTGCGGGCGCGAGCCGTGCACCAGCACGATCTGGATGCCCATTGCCTGCAGCAGCGCGATGTCCGACACCAGCGCATTCAGCAGCCCCTGATGCACCACTTCGCCGCCGAATCCGACGACGAACGTCTTGTTTCGGAACGCGTGGATATACGGGGCGACTGAACGCATCCAGTCGACGAATTGCGCATGCTGGGCGAGGGTTTCCGGAGAGTCGGCGGGGGCCGGAACGCTCGCGGGCGCGGGGACGAGGTCGGTTTGGGAATTCATGCCGGGGATTATAATGCGCCCCCATGTCGAATGTACCCAAAAGTCCCGCTGGGGCGAACGAGAAACCGGCGTCGGCCGGCGAGCCGGCCAACCCCGGCGACACCATGCGTCGCCCAGCGCAGGATGCGAGACCCAAGCAGGCGCGTGACGCGCGTCGGGGGGCGGGCGCGTCTGCGCGAAAAGTGCCGCCGGAAGGGGGCGATGCAAGTCGAGAAGGTCGCGAAGAGCCCGCTCGCGCGCGAGGTGCGGCACGTGACGAACGGCGCGGCGAATCTCGCGACGAAGCGGGTGAAGTGTCTGGTGCAAAGCGGGGAGGCGGGGCTCGTAGCGAGCAACGTGGCGCTTCGTTGAGCGAGCAGCTTGGCCAATTCCGCACTGCGATTCACAACGCGGCTCGTGAGCAGCAGGGCAGTGGACCGCAAAGCGGGCAGCGGGATGCGCCGCCGGGCGAGCGCCGCAATACGCCTTCGACCGCTCTTCGCGGTGAGGATGGCCGGCAGGCTCGCGACGAGCGGGGTGATGCGCGGCAAAGCGAGCAGCGTGGTGAATTCCGCGACGCGCGCTCGGGGGCGCCTCATGTGGAACAACGTCGCGCGCCTCGCAATGGACAGGAAGATCGCGGGCCACGTAACGAGCAGCGCGCTTCTGGCCGCGGCGAGCAGCGTCATGGTTCGCGCGATGCGCAATCGGGCGACGCGCAATTGGGCGACCAACGATCGCGCGACAAGCGATCGGGCGAGCCGCGCAAGGAATCTCGCGCGCCGCGCGAACCGCGGCCTGCGCGGGTCGTCGAGCCGAATCCGATTCCGCCAATCACGTTTCCTGAAGCGCTTCCTGTCTCCGGTCGTCGCGACGAGATCGCGCGGGCGATCGCGGATAGTCAGGTCGTGATCGTGTCGGGCGAAACCGGCTCGGGCAAGACTACGCAGCTGCCGAAAATCTGCCTCGCACTCGGCCGTGGTCCTGGCGCCGGCGGCAATGGTCTGATTGGCCATACACAGCCGCGCCGGATCGCCGCGTCGGCGACCGGGCGCCGTATTGCCGAGGAACTCGGCACGCCGTTCGGCGAAGTGGTTGGCTACAAGGTGCGCTTCAACGACAACCTCGCGCCGGGCGCATCGGTCAAGCTGATGACCGACGGCATTCTGCTTGCCGAAACGCAGACCGATCCGCTGCTGAAAGCCTACGACACGCTGATCATCGACGAAGCGCACGAGCGCAGCCTGAACATTGATTTTCTGCTCGGCTACCTGAAGGAAATTCTTCCGAAGCGCCCCGACCTGAAGCTTATCGTGACCTCGGCGACGATCGACGCCGACCGTTTCGCGCGTCACTTCGGCAGCGACGACAAGCCCGCCCCGGTGATCGAAGTGAGCGGGCGACTTTATCCGGTCGAGGTGCGTTACCGTCCGGTGGTCGAGGACAGCCCGGCGATCAAAGCGGCGCAAGGCACCTCGGGTGCAGCGACGTCTGGCCGCGAGCGACCGAAGACGCAGCGTGAGACCGATCGCGATCTGATGGAGGCGATCGTCGACGCGGTCGACGAACTGTGCCGCGAAGGCCCCGGCGACGTGTTGGTGTTCCTGCCCGGCGAGCGTGAGATTCGCGACGCTGCCGAGGCGCTGCGCAAACACCACCCGCCGCATACGGAGATTCTGCCGCTGTTCGCGCGGCTCTCGGCCGCCGAGCAGGAGCGTGTGTTCCGCACGTCGAACGCGCGCCGCATCGTGCTCGCCACCAACGTTGCCGAAACTTCGCTGACGGTACCCGGCATCCGCTACGTGGTCGACACCGGCCTCGCACGCGTGAAGCGCTACTCGTATCGCAACAAGGTCGAGCAACTTCAGGTCGAGTCGATTTCTCAAGCCGCCGCGAACCAGCGTGCGGGGCGTTGCGGCCGAGTTGCCGATGGCATCTGCATTCGCTTGTACGAGGAAAGCGACTTCCAGGGCCGCGTGCGCTTCACCGATCCGGAAATTCTGCGCTCGTCGCTCGCTTCGGTGATTCTGCGCATGAAGTCGCTGCATCTGACAGCGATCGAAACGTTTCCGTTTATCGAACCGCCGCCGGGCCGTGCGATTTCCGACGGCTACCAGCTGCTCAACGAACTCGGCGCGGTCGACGACGACAACCACCTGACGCCGCTCGGCCGTGAACTCGCGCGGCTGCCGCTGGATCCGCGCGTCGGCCGCATGATCCTCGCCGCGCGCGACCAGCAGGCGCTGAAGGAAGTGCTGATCATCGCGAGCGCGCTGTCCGTGCAGGACCCGCGCGACCGCCCGATCGAAGCGCAGGAGCAGGCCGACCAGGCGCATCGCCGTTTCGCCGACGAACGCTCCGAATTCCTGCAATGGCTGAAGATCTGGAACTGGTTCGACGAAGCGATCGCGCACAAGAAATCGAACCGGCAGTTGCAGGACGAGTGCCGCAAGAACTTCCTGTCGCAGCTGCGACTGCGCGAATGGCGCGACGTCCATTCGCAACTGCTGACGGTGGTTCGCGAGCACGGCTGGCGGCTGAACGAGGCGGAGGCGACGTTCGAGCAGATCCATCTTGCGCTGCTGACCGGTCTGCTCGGCAACATCGGTCTGAAAGCCGACGATGAGCCGTACTATCTCGGCGCGCGCGGCATCAAATTCTATTTGTGGCCCGGTTCGGCGCTCGTGAAGAAAGCGGGCAAGTGGGTGATGGCCGCCGAGCTCGTCGAAACGAGCCGGCTGTACGCGCGCTGTATCGCGAAGATCGAGCCGGAGTGGGTCGAGAAGGTAGGCGCGCATCTGTTGAAGAAGTCGCTGTCCGAGCCGCACTGGGAAAAACGCGCGGCGCAGGTATCTGCGTTCGAGCGCGCGATGCTGTACGGCTTGCCGATTTATCACCGGCGGCGCGTCGCGTTCGGTAAGCAGGACCCCGCGCGGGCGCGCGAGCTGTTCATTCGGGGCGCACTCGTCGAAGGTGAGTTCGACACGAAGCTTGCGTTTTTCGCGCACAACCGCAAGCTGCTCGCCGACATCGAACAGCTCGAGCACAAGTCGCGCCGCCAGGACGTGCTGGTCGACGACGAGTTGATCTACGGGTTCTACGATCAGGCGTTGCCGGATGGCATCCATACCGGCGCCTCGTTCGAGCGCTGGTATCGCGACGAGGTCAAAAACAGTGGTCAGGCGGAGGACAAGCTGCGGCTGTTGTATCTGTCGCGCGACGATTTGATGCGGCACGAAGCGGCCGGTGTCACGACGGATCTGTTTCCGAAGCGGCTGACGATGGCGGGCATCGAGATGGCGCTGACTTATCACTTCGAGCCGGGCACTCCGCGCGACGGCGTGACGCTGGCGGTGCCGCTCTATGCGCTGAACCAGGTCGACGCCCGCCGTTGTGAGTGGCTCGTGCAAGGCATGCTGAAGGAAAAGGCACAACTGCTGCTGAAATCGCTGCCGCAGAAGCTGCGACGGCATTGCGTGCCGCTCCCCGAGTACGCGGCGGGCTTCGCGGAACGGCACAGCGCGCAGCGCTTCGGAGCAGGGGGCTTGCTCGAGACGCTGATCGCCGACGTGCGCGAGCAGACCCAGGTTGCGATGAAGCTGTCCGACTTCAAGCTCGAGACGCTGCCCGCGCACCTGTTCATGAACTTCAAGGTCATCGACGAACATGGGCGGCAGCTCGCGATGGGGCGCAATCTGTCGCAACTGCGCGCCGAACTCGGCGGTCAGGCGCAGCAGCATTTCCAGAAGCTCGTTTCGGGGGCGGCGGGCGCCGCCTTGGCCGATGCGGGCGGCGGCGGTGTCGCGACGCCTGCACGGTCCCCAGATCTGGCCGCGAGCGGCGCGTCGCGCGGCAAGGGCGCGGTCGCGCAACAGCCCGCGACGCCGGATGGCGCACTGGCCACCGCGCTGTATGAAAACCTGACCACGTGGAATTTCGGCAAGTTGCCCGAGTTGCTCGAAATTCGCCGTGGCGGTCAGACGCTGTTTGGCTACCCGGCGCTCGTGGATCGCGGCACTCATTGCGACGTCGAGGTGTTCGATTCGCCGGAAGAGGCTGCGCGGATTCATCGGGCGGGCTTGCGTCGGCTTTTCGCGCTGCAGTTGAAGGAGCCGATCAAGTATCTGGAGAAGAATTTGCCGGGTCTGCGCGAAATGGCCATGCAGTTCATGCCGCGCGGCACGCAGGAAGAACTGCGCGATCAGCTGATCGACACCGCGCTCGACCGGGCGTGTCTGCAGGACCCCCTGCCCGACGACGATGCGAGCTTCCATACCCGACGTGACGAAGGGCGTAGCCGTCTCACGTTGCTCGCGCAGGAAATCTCGCGGCTGGTCGGCCAGATTCTCGGCGAATACGCGAGCCTGACGAAGAAGCTGCTGCAGGCGAAACCGTTCGCGGCTGCGTACGCCGATCTGCAGAACCAGCTGGACGCGCTGATCGGCAAGCGTTTCGTCGTCGATACGCCGTACGCCCAACTCGCACATTTCCCGCGTTATCTGAAGGGGATGGCGCTGCGTATCGACAAGCTGCGCGCGGACGCCACACGCGACGCGCGGCAGTTCGCCGAATTCCAGCCGCTGCTGCAGCACTATCAGCGCGCCGTGTCGCAGCGCGGCGGCGTGTTGGATCCGCGGCTTGCGGAATTCCGCTGGCTGCTCGAGGAATTGCGCATCTCGCTGTTTGCACAGGAGTTGCGCACCCCGATGCCGATTTCGGTGAAGCGCCTGCACAAGGTGTGGGAGTCGATGCAGCGGTAACGTGAGGACCCTCGCTCGCGGACGCTCGAATGGCCGGTGGGCGTCCCGGCGCCCCGATGCGCGCGGTGCACACCGAGCGTCCCGTGGGTGCCGTCGCGGACGGCCTCTGTCCGACACGATCGCTCGAACTGATTTCACCAATGCATTCCCGCGCCGATCGATGCGCCGAACTGTCCGCGCGAGTCGGTGCTGCCTTGGACCTTGTAGATCCATTTGCCGGTGTCCGATAACTGCGACACGCTGATTGCGAGCGCAGACTGCCCGCCGTACGTGCCGCCTGCCATAGCGACCATGCCGTGTCCCGGCAGGACCGCTTGCGGCAAGCCCGCCATCGCGAGCGCCGATGCCGTTCCTCCGTAGCTATCCCGGCGGGCGGAGCGGATCTGGTCGTCGGTATAGCGATTCGCCGCGCTGATCGCGCCGCTCATGCTTTGCTGCAACTGATTGACGTTGACCGCGTCGGTGCCGCGCACGCCGGCCGCGACGTTGGTGATCTGGCGCTCCAAGCCTGGCGCGCCAACCGATACTGTGCTCGCGCGGTCCGCGACGGAGCCTTGACCTAACGCCACCGAGTTGTCGGCGCTCGCGCTGGCCGCGGCGCCGACCGCCGTGGTGTTGTTGCCGCTGGCGATGGCATTCGCTCCGATGCTTGCCGCGCTGGCGCCGCTTGCCTGTGCATTCGCTCCGACGGCAATGGCGTTCGTGCCGGCCGCCTGCGCGTTCGCGCCCTCGGCGAGCGCGTTGACACCGCTCGCCTGCGCATTCGCGCCGGCCGCAATGGCGTGCGCGCCGGACGCCTGCGCGCTTTCAGTCACGCTATCACCTGCCGCATTGAATAACGCGCTGGTCGAGCCGGTCGAGGCGTTATTGATCGCGCCCTCGAGCGCCGCGTTCAGCTGACCGAGGTTGACCGCGTCGGACGCCAGCACGCCGTCCGCGACGTGGTGAACGACGGTGCCCTCCGGGGTATCGCCCCCGAGCGTAACGCTGTTCCGGTTGATGCTGCCGTCGGCGTTCTTGTCGTACATGAGCGCGCCGTCGAGCTTCGCTGCGCTCGCGCTGCTCTGGTCGCTCACCGCTTTCAGCTGGCCGACGTTGACCGCGTCGGTGTCGGCGGTGCCAGCCGCGACGTTGGTGATCTGGCGCTCGTTGCCCGCAAAGCCGACCGACACGGTACCCGCGCGATCGGCGATCGAGCCCTGGCCGAGCGCGACCGAGTTTGCGGCTAGCGCGCTCGAGTCATAGCCGAGCGAAAGTGCGTAGTCGGCGGCTGCACTGGCACCGGAGCCAAGCGCGACGGCGCCGTCGCCGTTCGCCGTGGCGTTGGCGCCGAGCGCCGTCGCACCGGAGCCGTAGGCCGACGCCGACGCGCCCAGCGAGGTCGCGTCGGCCGCGCCGGCGACGGCGCCCGCGCCGATCGCGGTCGAGTCGGTTGCGCTCGCGCTGGCGCTCGTGCCGAATGCGGTTGCGTTGTTGCCCGTGGCGCTGGCGTTGCTGCCCGCGGCGAGCGCGTGCGCGCCATTTGCAAGCGCGTCGTTGGAGCCGTCGCCCGGGTCGGCAGCGCTGAAGTAATGCAGCGCGCTGCTTTGAGCAAGTGCATCGACCTTGCCGTCGACCGCGCTCAACTGGCTCACGTTGACCGCGTCGGTGGGCGCGGCGCCCGCGGCGACGTGGGTCAGGCGACGCTCGTTATTCGCGGAGCCGAGCGAGACTTCGCCTGTCGCACTGGAGGCCGCGATCGAGGTGGCGCCCGTTCCCGCGGGCGTAAGCGCGCCTTGCGACAGATCCGTCGTGGTGCTGGCATTCGCGCCCAGCGCGACGCTATTGTCGGCGCTCGCGTTTGCGTTGTTGCCGAGCGCGATTGCACCGGCTCCCGCGGCCGTTGCGCCGAAGCCGATTGCACTGGCGTAGGCACCGCTCGCCTGCGCGGCTACGCCGAGTGCGATGGCGCCGACGCCGCTGACGACGGCATCACTGCCAAGCGCGACGCTCGAGTCCGCCAGCGCCGAGGCCCATGCTCCGGCGGCGAGCGAGTGGGTGCCGCCGGCCTGCGCGACATAGCCGAGCGCGGTCGATCCGACGCTGGTTGCCGTGGACTGGGAGCCGAACGCGGAGGCGGCCGGGTTCGCCGCAATCGAGCCGGCGCCCGCCGCGACCGAGTCGAGGCCGAGCGCCGACGCGTTCAGACCGACTGCGGTCGCACGTTCCGCTTGCGCATTCGCATAGGGCCCGAAGGCGCTTGCGCCTTCGCCTTGTGCGGAAGAGGAGGGGCCTATCGCGACGGCGCTGTTGCCCTGCGCCTTGGCGTTTGCCCCTACGGCGATCGCGCCGTCGTCTTGCGCGCTCGCCTGCGAGCCGACCGCCAGTGATGTGTTGCCGCTTGCGGTGGCCCCTGCGCCTATCGCGACCGCGACGTCGCCGGGCGCGTTGGCGGTGCCTACCTCGACGGAATCGACGCCGGCGCCGGTCGCTTCCGTGACGTAAAGGGCCGCCGCCGCTATGGCAATACCCGCCGTACTTCGAATCGCCCGGGCGATGCTTCTCTGGCGCGCGCAAGCACGGTGCGTGTGCTGGAAGGCGGTTCGCGTCGTCGCGACTCTTTCTTGAGACGTGGTGCGACCAATAATCGAAATATTATTGTTCATCAATTAAAAATCCTCCGTATTATTGTATTTTGCGGCTCGGGACGCGTAATCCGACATTAACGTGATGTTATTGTCTGGGTGAGCTTGAAGATGTTGAAAATACAAAACGTCGACCATTGTTGAGGCTTGCCTTATTTGGTCGTGCGTTGGTCGCCTCGGCGTTGTACGCTCGGCCTTCATGGGAGAAGGGCTGACGGGACGGCGCGTAAGGAGGATTCTCCGATGTCTGCCCGCAATTCAGATATCAGCGAACTCCGAATTTCAATTGGGCTAAAAAATATATTAATACGGATGGGATTTTATTGATAAAAAAAGGAATATTCCTATTGCTCCTGATAATGATTTGCGCGATTTTAACGTGTGACTGGTGCATGATTGATACTGACAGGGAGAGCACATTGATTCCTCACCCGGAAACGCGCGGCGCGAGCAGGAAACGGGACGTCGAAGACGAACCCTCCCGCACGCGGCCACACTTCTTCGCAACCGTCATTTTTCGGTCGTCGTCCGGTGACTTACGTCAACCGCTCGGACCGGCAAACGTTCTACAATGACAGTTGTTCTCCGAAGCGAGTTTTCATGCGTAAATTTTTTCTTCCCGGCTTGACTGCCACGTTCGCCGCGACCGCGGCGCTGGTTGCCGCCGCAGGCTTTTTTTCTCCGGCGGCGCACGCCAACAACGTGATCGTGCTCAATTCCGGCGAGGCCACGCTGAGTCTGATCGACGAGAACAGCCGCCAGGTCATCGGCACCGTGCCCACGGGCAAGGAGCCGCATCACCTGATGGCCACGCCGGACAATTCCTCTCTGATCGTCGCCAATTCGGTGTCGAACAGCCTGATGTTCGTCGATCCGAAAACGGGCCAGTTGCAGCGCTGGGTCGAGAACATCGAAGATCCCTATCAAATCGGTTTTTCACCGGATCGCAAGTGGCTCGTCACGACGGGCCTGCGGCTCGACCGCCTCGACATCTATCACTTCGACGGCCAGAAAAACCAGATGACGCTGGCTTCACGGCTGCCGCTCGCGGTAATGCCGAGCCACATGGCGTTCTCGAATGACAGCAAGACGGTGTTCGTCACGCTGCAGATATCGGGCGAACTCGCCGCGATCGACCTGCCCACGCAAACCGTCAAATGGAAGATGAAGGTCGGCAAGGTGCCCGCGGGTCTGTGGATGACGCCGGGTGAAAAGTACCTGCTCGTCGGCATGACCGGCGAGGACTACGTCGCGGTCGTGGACTGGCGCAACCAGAAGATCGTCAAGACGATTCACACGGGCAAGGGCGCGCACAACTTCCGCTCGCTCGCCGACGGCAAGCATGTCGCGGTGTCGAACCGGGTAGCCAGCACGATCAGCATCATCGACGAAGACACGCTCACCAACGTCGGCGACATCACCGGCCTGATGCCGGGGCCGGACGACATGGAACTTTCCGCCGACAAACGCTATCTGTGGGTTACCTTCCGCTTCGCGAAGCACATCGGCATCATCGATCTCAACACGCGCAAGCTGATCCAGACGATTGCGGTGGGCCGCTCGCCGCACGGCATCTATTTCTTCAACCGCGCGCCGGTCACGGCGCCGAATGGTGCTTGAGGGGCCTCAGGGTGCCCGGGAGTGCTCAAGCGTGCCTGAGGGCAACGGAGCAGGGCCAAGGCGCCACGAACCATCAAGGATGAAGTAACAGGCCAGCATCATGTTCCATCTGATTTTCTCCTCACTCGACAGTTTCGTTTCAGCCGTGCAAACGTGGCTGTACGTCGACGTGGTGCAGCCGCTGCTGTTCAAGTTCAATTTGATGGACTACGACGAGGACACCTACGACAGCCTGTACTGGGTCATCGTCGGTGTGCTCGAGGTGCTCGCGATGTACGCGATCCTGCGTCCGCTCGAGGCGCTGCGCCCGGTCGAGCAATGGGAGAACCGCAAGGCCGTGCGCGTCGACGTGCTGTACACGTGGATCGCCAAGCTCGGCATTCTGAACCTGTTCTTTTTCTTCGCGCTGCAACCGTTCTTCGACAACGTGCAAGGCTGGCTGCGGCTGCACGGCATCGCGAACCTGAACTTCGACAACCTGTGGCCGGGCGTGACCACGCAGCCGCTCGTCACGTTCGTCATGTATCTGCTCGTGCTCGATTTCGCCGGCTACTGGTATCACCGCTGGCAGCACCGCATCGGCGTGTGGTGGGAGCTGCATGCGGTACACCACAGTCAGCGGCAGATGTCGCTGTGGTCCGACGATCGTAACCATCTGCTCGACGATCTGCTGCAGGCGTCGTTCTTCGCGGTGATCGCGCTGGCGATCGGCGTGCCGCCGTCGCAGTTCGTCGTGCTGGTCGCGATCACGAACCTCGCGCAAAGCGTGCAGCACGCGAACATCCGCCTGTATTACGGCTGGCTCGGCGAGCGGCTGCTCGTGAGCCCGACGTTCCACCGCCGTCACCACGCGATCGGCTACGGGCATGAAGGGCTCAAGTACGGCTGCAATTTCGGCGTGCTGTTCCCATGGTGGGACATGCTGTTTCGCAGCGTGTCGTGGAGCCGCGACATGGAGCCGACCGGTATCAGCGATCAGCTCGAAGGGCGCCGCTATGGCGATGGCTTCTGGGCGCAGCACTGGTTCGCATTCGTGCGGATCGCGCATCGCCTCGTGCCGAAGCGCCACGCTCCGGGCAACGACACCGCTGCCGTTTGATTCCCGCTCAGGTCCTGCTCAGGTCCCGCTCAGGGCCCCGGTCAGAGTCCGTTCTGAGTCCATTGCGGATCCTTTCGAGCACATACTCTGCCGCGCCAGCCACTTCCGCCGGCGACGCGTCCGTTGGTTTATGCTGTGCACGTTCGTGCGCACACTCCAGTACCCCAGCATGCCTGGCCGGCGCGCGGCGCGATTTCCCGTCCATCGTTTCGTTCGCAGGCATTGGCTCGCATGAATGATCTGTTGCGCTCGTTCGGGCGCGCGCTCGCAAGCGCGTTGCATCCGCGCATGCTCTGGCTGACTTTCAAACCGTTTATCGTCGCGACGGTCGGCTGGGGCGTACTCCTGTGGTTCTTCTGGCAGACGCTGACCGGCGCGACCCGCACCTGGCTCGACGACTGGTCTTTCACCGCCACGCTCTATCATCTGTTCGACGTGCTCGGTTTTTCGACGCTGCACGCGGTCATCGCGCCGTTCATCGTGATTGCGATGGCGATCCCGCTGATCGTCGTCACAGTGCTGCTGCTGATCGCCATGCTGTCGATGCCGGCCGTGATCCGCTTTCTCGCGGCGCGCCAGTTCGCCGGGCTGGAGATGCGCCGCGGCGGAACGTGGTACGGTAGCCTCGGTCAGGCGCTCTGGACTACGCTGCTGTGTCTCGTGCTGCTGATCGTGACGTTGCCGCTGTGGCTCGTGCCGCCGTTCTTCGCGCTGATTCCGCCGCTGCTGTGGGGCTGGCTCACGTATCGCGTGATGACCTACGACGCGCTCGCGTTGCATGCGTCGCGCGACGAGCGGCGCGAACTCGTGCGGCGCCACCGGTTGCCGTTGCTGCTGATCGGCGTCGTGAGCGGCCTGCTAGGTTCGGTGCCGACGCTGTTGTGGGCGTCATCGGTATGGCTGATCGTGATGTTCCCGGTGATGACCACGGTGACGATCTGGATTTACGCGTTCATCCTCGTGTTCTCGGCGCTATGGTTCGGCAACTACTGCCTGCGCGCGCTGCAGCGCATGCGGGCGGAAGCGCCCGGCGGCGCGCGAGAGGTCGCGCCGGTTCCCTATTGATCAAACGAAAGAGGCGGCAATGGCATTTGGCGTCATCATCATCGGCGATGAAATCCTGTCGGGCAGACGGGTCGACAAGCATCTGCCGAAGGTCATCGAGTTGCTCGGCGCGCGCGGTCTGTCGCTCGGCTGGGCGGAGTACATCGGCGACGATCCGGAGCGCATCACGGCGACGCTGCGTCGCACGTTCGCGTCGGGTGACATCGTTTTCTCTACGGGCGGCATCGGTGCGACACCGGACGACCACACGCGCCAGTGCGCGGCGGCCGCGCTCGGCGTGCCGCTCGAGCTGCATCCGGAGGCCGCGAAGCTGATCCAGGAGCGTATCCGCGACATGTATCCGGCGAACGCGCCGGCGCCGCTCGATCTGAACTCGCCCGAGAATCGCCATCGGCTGAATATGGGCACGTATCCGCAGGGCGCCGACATCATTCCGAACGGCTACAACAAGATTCCGGGCTTTTCGATCCGCCAGCACCATTTCGTGCCGGGTTTTCCGGTGATGGCCTGGCCGATGATCGAGTGGGTGCTCGACACGCAGTACGCACATCTGCATCACACCACGCCGCACGCTGAAAAGTCGCTGCTGGTGTTCGAGTTGCCGGAGTCTCGTGTGACGCCGTTGATGGAGAAAATCGAGCGCGATTTTCCGGGGGTGCGGGTGTTCAGCTTGCCGAGCGTCGGAGATGCGGAGCGCGGCGGCGTGTATGCGCGGCATCACATCGATCTCGGTGTGAAGGGTGAGCCGGAAGCGGTCGCCGCGGCGTTCGTCAAGCTGCGCGAGGGCGTGCATCTGCTCGGCGGCGATATCGTCGAGCCTGAAGCCGCGGCAGCGGCGGCAGCGGCCTCGGGTAAGCCGCGCAGCTGAGCGCTTGGGGCAGCGGTCCACCGGGCCGCTGTTCCGTACGACCGATACAAATCAGGATGTCGGGCGCGGCGTGCGTATGCCGCCGCAACGTACATCGACATGCGCGCCCCGCGGGCCCGCCGATCCGCGCAACTAACTGCCGCTTCTTCTGAAAGCATCTCGATGCCACTCATCGTTGGCATTCAAGTCATTCTCCCGTTTTTGCCAAATCAAACTCGTTATGCATAGTCGGGGTCGCCACCAGACCCGTTCTATTCCATTGCCTCAATTAATCCGATAATTGGGTATTTCACCGCGAATTTTAGTTTGTTTAGTAAATTTAAATAAACTTAAATCGGAATGGATAATTGATTGACGCAATTCGAAACGCTCCTATAGCATGGCCTCCAGTCATTGGCCCGATTGTCGAGCGATAGTTGGGACGACTAAGCGGATGACTAAACAGGTGACTAAACAATATTCAGGAGGCAGCCGTGATAGATATACGCCGTCTTTCGGTCGCTTTGCTTATTACCGGTGCGTTGACGGGTTGTGGTGGAGATAGTCCAGGCAGTCAGGCCGGCTCTGCCGCGGTGGCATCGGACCAGCTTCGCGGCGCGGCTCAGAGCAGTGCGAACGCCGGTTCCAACGGGGCCGTCGCCAATGCAACGAACGATAACGCGCAAGTTTCCGCAGCCAACAACGCGACTCTACGCCTGACTCAATACGTCAATCCCTTGATCGGCACCCTCGCAAGCGACTCGCCCAATCCGGTACCCGCGGGTCAAGCCGGCAGCGTCGTGCCCGCGGCGGGTCTGCCGAACGGCATGGTGCAATGGGCGCCCGATACGAACACCACGCCGGCTCCGTCGAACAGCGCGGAGCCGGGTTCGCCGGCCGGTTACTACTACGACATCGGCTCGATCCAGAGCTTCAGTGTCACGCATATGAGCGGGGCGGGCTGTGGCGGCAATGACGGCGAATTCCCTGTGATGCCGACGCTCGATGCAACAAAGCCGCTCGCGCAAACGTTCAACCACGCGAACGAGAAGGCGGTAGCCGGCGCTTATTCGGTGTTGCTGGACAACCAGATCAAGGTCGAACTGACGGCGACGCTGCGCACCGGCTTCGGCCGCTTCACGTACCCGAATCAGCAGTCGTCGACGCTGGTGCTCGATACGACCTACACGAACACGCAAACGGGTGTGGCCGGCTCGGTCACGCAGGTGGATGCGAGGACGATTTCAGGCAGTACCACCGGCGGACATTTCTGCGGCAATTCGACGAATGTGCCGGTGTATTTTTATGCGCAATTCAGTCAGCCATTCGCCACGACATCTTCTTTTACCCAAGGCCGCGCCGTGATGAATTTCGGTAAGGCGAACAAGGTGCTGATGAAAGTCGGTATTTCATACGTCAGCGTCGCCAATGCCAAGGGTAATCTCGACAAGGAAAATCCGTCCTGGGATTTCGACGGCGTAAAGGCGCTGGCCGACGCGGTATGGAATCAGCGTCTCAATACGATTCAGGTGAGTAGTCAGGACACCACTGCGCTGACAAAGTTTTATACCGCGTTCTACCACGCGCTTTGGGCGCCGAGCGTATTCAGCGATTCCAACGGCCAATATATCGGCTTCGACCAGCAGGTCCACACGGTTGGCGCAGGTCACGCGGCGCAGTACACCAGCTTTTCGGGCTGGGACATCTATCGATCGCTGATTCCGCTCAAAGCCACGCTGTTTCCTCAGGAAACCAGCGACATGGCGCAGTCGCTCGTCAACGATGCGGATCAGTGCGGCGCGATTCCGCATTGGGTCAACGACAACGTCGAGGATGGCGTGATGCCCGGCGACGCCGGCTCCCTGATCGTGGCGGGCGCCTACGCATTCGGCGCACGGGCTTTCGATACCTCGGGCGCGCTGAAGCACATGATCAAAATGGCCAACGTTCCTGGCACCGCGTGCAACGGCGTGACGACGAACGGGGGACGCGCCAGTTATCTGCAGTTCGGCTACATCACGAACGGCGAGTGGGGGCAGGCATCGTCGACGCTCGAATACGGGAGCAGCGATTTCGCCATTTCACAGTTTGCCGGCCAACTGGGCAATTCAACGATCCAGAAGATGCTGTTGAGCCGCTCGGCTTACTGGCAGAACCTGCTCAACACGTCGCTGACGCCGCCTCTGATCGCCGCGCGCAACTCGGACGGAAGCTGGATTGCGGAGACGCAGAGCAGTACCGACAACTACGTCGAGGGCAATGCCGAGCAGTACACGTGGATGGTGCCGTTCAACCCGGTCGGACTGTTTGGGCAGCTGGGCGGCAACACGGCGGCGGTGTCGCGCCTGAACACGTTCTTCACCGTGTTGAACGCGGGGATGAGTCTGCCCAACTTCTATATGGGCAACGAACCGACCTTCGAGGTGCCCTGGCTGTATAACTGGGCGGGTTCGCCGTCGGGCACGCAGAGCGTGGTGCAGCAGATCATGGCGAGCGCCTTCGGCACCGGGCCGAACGGTTTGCCCGGCAATGACGACCTCGGCGCGGTGTCGGGATGGTACGTGTGGGGTGCGTTGGGCCTTTATCCGGAGATACCGGGTGTCGGCGGCCTCGCGATCGGCAGTCCGCAGTTTGCGTCGATCACCGTTCATCTGGGCAATGGCAAGACGCTCCGTATCAACGCGCCCGGTGCCCCCAGCGCGAAGTATGTGCAGAGCCTGAGCGTCAATGGCGCGGCCCATCATGCCTCGTGGCTCGACATCGATGCGCTGTCCAATGGCGCCACGCTGAACTTCGTGATGGGTTCGTCTCCTTCGCAGTGGGGGACGAACGCAGCGGACGCGCCGCCTTCGTATGGCGTGCCGCTTGCGCGGAATGTGGCCGACGCATTCAACAACCATGGCATCGGCAGCGACGGCAGCACCGATACCGATGGTCTCGGTGCGGACTTCGACGGCTCGCTCTACAGCTACTCGTCGCAGGCCTTGACGACGGCGGGCGCGGCGCCGGGCAAACCGTTCAGCTTCGGCGGTGCGAGCTTCGTATTGTCCGGCGGTCCGCTCGACAACGCGGTGGCGGTGGGACAGACCATCGCGCTGCCGCCCGGCACGACGGGCCGCTCACTGGTGCTGCTGGGTTCGGCCAACAACGGCCCGAGTTCGGGCGCCGCCCTCATCACCTATGCGGACGGCACGACCACGCCTTTCACGCTTTCGTTCGATGACTGGACCTTGAATGGCGGCGGTGCGGCGCCGGTGGACCCGATCGCGTTGACGACGACCTATCGCAATGCCGGCGACGGCAGCAACGACGGCGTCAAGACCTATCTGTTCGCGCAGGCGGTGCCGCTGACGCCGGGCAAGCTCGTGGCGAGCGTCACGCTGCCGAAACAGGTCAGCGCCGGCAAGTTGCACGTGTTCGGGATTTCCGCCGCGCCTTGAACACGATGGGGCGCCGCGCGCGCGGCGCCCGACGACGTAAGCGGTCCGCGCCTGAGTGTTGGGTTGGCGCGAGCCGCGACATCGCAGTGTCACAACCCGCGCCGACGATGCGATCAATGCGTGGTCGGCGCGTGCCGTTTCAATCAGCCTGCTTCAGCACCATGACACGGGCTTGCACATCCGGGGCAGTGCGGCCCGCGCGCGATCACGCGCCGATCCACGGCAAGCCGCGAAAACACCATCCCGACACCGTCTTCCGATGCCCCTGGCCGTCCTTGTCGCCTTCGAAGCCTTCCAGCAGGTCGTATGCCTTCGTGAAGCCGGCCTGGGTCGCGGCGATCGCGGCGAGCTTCGAGCGCGCGGCGCTGCGGCACAGGAACAGCACCGGCGTGTCGGGCGAGGCCACCTGCGCCAGTTGCTGCATGAACTCCTGATTGGGTACCGCGCCCGGATAGCGCGTCCATTCGACATGCGCGTATTGCCCATCGCCGATCACCGGCCGGCCGACCCAGTCGAGCTCGGCGCGGGTGCGCACGTCGACGAGACGGGTGCGCGGATCGAGTTCCAGCAGTTCGAACGCCTCGGCCGGCGAGACCGCGCCCGCATAGGGCAGTTGGTTCTCGGTGCGGCGGGCGTCCGCCTGCGCGTAAAGCTGTTCGAGCGTGCTCATGAGCGTCAATCTCCTTCAGACCAAATGATCATTCTAGCGCGCGGCAGATACCGCAGAGACCTGTGTAGACTGGACGGCTCCGGGCAGTCACCGGACACCGCCCCAATCTCGATGCGCAGACATGGTGCATTTTTGCCTGTATGCACCAAAATAGAATGGATCGCGATTTCCAAAGCGGTGAATGCACGAAACTGGTGCGTGAGGATCCCGATGCATTTCTTCGCAACGGTGCTCGCGCTACGGGCGTGGCCCGCAACCGTAAGCGCAGTAAGGGAATGCGCCGGATCGGTACATCCGGGAACGAGACATGGCACACTATCTGCTTTATTGGTGCCGATCGATTGGTCCCGGAAGAATTTTCCGCCCAGCGACGCCGTATAGGTGGACGTTCCGGGACGGGTCAGCTAGATTGGGCGGCGGCTGAATCCGCCGATATTGTTAATCAGGAGATAGGTTATGAGTAAATCCGTGGCCGACGTCATTCAACTCGTCAAAGACGAAGACGTCAAATTTGTCGACTTCCGTTTCACCGACACGCGCGGCAAGGAGCAACACGTTTCGGTGCCGGTGTCGGCATTCGATGAAGACAAGTTCGAAAGCGGCCATGCGTTTGACGGTTCGTCGATTGCCGGCTGGAAGGGCATCGAAGCATCGGACATGTTGCTGGTCCCGGACGCGAACACGGCCTTCATCGACCCGTTCTTCGAAGAATCGACCCTGGTGCTGACCTGCGACGTCGTCGAACCGGCTGACGGCAAGGGCTACGAGCGCGATCCGCGCTCGCTCGCGAAGCGCGCTGAAGCGTACCTGAAGAGCTCGGGTCTCGGCGACACCGCTTACTTCGGTCCGGAACCGGAATTCTTCATTTTCGACTCGGTGCAGTGGAACACGGACCAGTCGGGCTGCTTCATCAAGATCGGCTCGGAAGAAGCACCGTGGTCGTCGGCGAAGGAATTCGAAGGCGGCAACACCGGCCACCGTCCGGGCACCAAGGGCGGCTACTTCCCGGTCGCGCCGGTCGACACGTTCCAGGACATCCGCTCGGAAATGTGTCTGCTGCTCGAACAGATCGGCATTCCGGTCGAAGTGCACCACCACGAAGTGGCGGGTCAAGGCCAGAACGAAATCGGCACCAAGTTCTCGACGCTGGTGCAGCGCGCGGACTGGCTGCAGCAGATGAAGTACATCATCCACAACGTCGCGCACACGTACGGCAAGACGGCAACGTTCATGCCGAAGCCGGTCGTCGGCGATAACGGTTCGGGCATGCACGTTCACCAGTCGATCTGGAAGGACGGCCAGAACCTGTTCGCGGGCAATGGCTACGCGGGTCTGTCGGAATTCGCGCTGTTCTACATCGGCGGCATCATCAAGCACGCTCGCGCGCTGAACGCGATCACGAACCCGGGTACGAACTCGTACAAGCGTCTCGTGCCGCACTTCGAAGCGCCGGTCAAGCTCGCTTACTCGGCTCGCAACCGTTCGGCATCGATCCGTATTCCGCACGTGTCGAACCCGAAGGGCCGCCGTATCGAAACGCGCTTCCCGGATCCGCTGGCGAATCCGTACCTGTGCTTCTCCGCGCTGATGATGGCGGGTCTGGACGGCGTGCAGAACAAGATTCACCCGGGCGAAGCCGCCGACAAGAACCTGTACGACCTGCCGCCGGAAGAGGATGCAAAGATCCCGACCGTGTGCGCCGGCCTCGACCAGGCTCTCGACTCGCTCGACGCGGACCGCGAATTCCTGACGCGCGGTGGCGTGTTCACGGATGCGATGCTCGACGCGTACATCGAACTGAAGACGACGGAACTGCAGCGTTATCGTCAGTCGGTGCACCCGATCGAATTCGAAATGTACTACTCGCTGTAAGCGGCCATGGCGCTTCGCCCTTCAACCGGCGAAGCGCCTGGCCCGACGCTCGCGATCGGTCACGAAGGGACGGCGGCGCCGTCCCTTTTTCGTTAGGCCGGCCGCGCGCGGGCAAATAGGCAATTCGACGAAGCACCAACAAGCAGCACTCCTGATTTATCACCATCTCCTACCGGCCAGACTGCAAGATGGTTCTCAAGAATCTGATCAAGGCAAGGAAAGGACACGAACAGACGCTGTCGGACGACATGCAGCTCGTGGGTTCCGGCTTGCTGCCGGGCTTCGAGGCGTTGCCGACCGTCGTGCTGGTGCTCGAGAAGCGCACGCTGCGGGTCGCGTTCGCGAATCCGTCGGCGGAGTCGATGCTGGAGATGTCGCGCAAGCAACTCACGCAGATGGCGTGGCCCGACATCTTCTCGAACGGGGACGAACTGATCGCGACGATCACCGCGATCGCCGCGCACCGTTTTCACGCGACGCATCTGGACGCCGTGCTCGAACGACCCGGCCACGAACCGCTGCACGTCCATGCGATCGTCGGCTTTCTGGAAAGCGCGCAGGACTACGTGTTGCTCGAGCTGTTCGAGAACGAGCGGCATCTGCGCACCGACCGCGAAGAACGCATCAACGACCTGACGGCCGTCAACAAGCATCTGATCCGCAATCTCGCGCACGAAATCAAGAATCCGCTCGGCGGCATTCGCGGCGCCGCGCAGCTGCTCGAGTTCGAACTCGGCGAGCGTCAGCGCGACGAGTTGCGCGAGTACACCCAGGTCATCATCAAGGAATCGGACCGGCTGCAGACGCTGGTCGACCGCTTGCTCGAACCGCACCGGCATCCGCATATCGTCGGCGACGTAAATATTCACGAGGTGTGCGAGCGCGTGCGGCAGGTGATTCTCGCGGAGTTTCCGCGCGGTCTGACGATCGAGCGCGACTACGACGTCAGCGTGCCGGATCTGCGCGGCGACAAGGAGCAACTGATCCAGGCGCTGCTGAACATCGTGCGCAATGCGGCCGAAGCGCTGCGCGAACGGATCTCGCAGGGCGATGCGCGCATCGAGTTGCGCACGCGCATCGCGCGCAAGGTCACCATTTCAAAACGCTTGTGCAAGCTGGCATTGGACTTGCATATCATCGACAACGGCCCAGGCATTCCCGAAGAGATTCGCGACCGCATTTTCTATCCGCTCGTGTCGGGGCGCGAGGACGGCAGCGGTCTCGGTCTCACGCTCGCGCAGACCTTCGTGCAGCAGCACGAAGGTCTGATCGAAGTGGACAGCCGGCCGGGCCATACCGAGTTTCAGATTCTGCTGCCGCTCGACCTCTAGATTCCACCAAGCACCTTAAGACTTCTGACCGACCTATATGAAGCCGATCTGGATAGTAGACGACGATCAATCAATTCGCTGGGTGCTCGAGAAAGCGCTGGCGCGCGAGAACTTCGCGACGCGCAGCTTCGCGAACGTGCGCGAAGCGTCGGCCGCGCTCGATCACGACAGCCCCCAGGTGCTGGTCTCCGATATCCGCATGCCCGGCGGCTCCGGGCTGGAGTTGCTGCAAACCGTACGCGACAAGGTGCCGGGCTTGCCGGTCATCATCATGACCGCGTTCTCGGATCTCGACAGCGCGGTCGCCGCATTCCAGGGCGGCGCGTTCGAGTATCTCGCGAAGCCGTTCGACGTCGACAAGGCCGTCGAGCTGATTCGCCGCGCGGTCGACGAAAGCATGCGCGGCGAGCAGACATGGGACGAGCGCGTCGCCGAAGCGCCCGAGATGCTCGGCCAGGCACCCGCGATGCAGGACATGTTTCGCGCGATCGGCCGGCTGTCGCATTCGGCGGCCACCGTGCTCATTACCGGCGAATCAGGCACCGGGAAGGAACTGGTCGCGCGTGCGTTGCACCGACATAGCCCACGCGCGAACGGCCCCTTCATCGCGTTGAACACGGCCGCGATCCCGAAAGATCTGCTGGAGTCCGAACTGTTCGGTCACGAGCGCGGGGCGTTCACGGGCGCGCAGGCGATGCGCCAGGGGCGCTTCGAGCAGGCCGAGAACGGCACGCTGTTTCTCGACGAAATCGGCGACATGCCGTTCGATCTGCAGACGCGCCTGTTGCGCGTGCTGTCGGACGGGCAGTTCTATCGCGTGGGTGGCCACAATCCGTTGCGCTCGAACGTGCGTGTGATCGCGGCGACCCACCAGAACCTCGAATCGCGTGTGCGGCAGGGCCTGTTTCGCGAGGACCTGTATCACCGTCTGAACGTGATCCGTCTGCGCTTGCCCGCGTTGCGCGAGCGCAGCGAAGACATCCCGCTGCTCACGCGTCATTTCCTGCAGAAGAGCGCGCGTGATCTCGGCGTCGAACCGAAGCGCGTGTCCGACGAGGCGCTCGCGTATCTCGCGTCGCTGCCGTTTCCGGGCAACGTGCGGCAGCTCGAGAACCTCGCGAACTGGCTCACCGTGATGGCGCCCGCGCAGACGATCGAGATCAAGGATCTGCCGCCCGATCTGGTTCCCGCGCACGGCGCCGGGAGCGAGCCGGGTGCCGCTGCCGCTGCCGGCGCGACGACGGACGGTGCCGTCGCGGCCAATGCGGGATACGCGAGCGGCGCACCGCTCGTGGGCACGAACGGCAACACGCTCGTGCATCCGGGCGGTGCGGCCGGGGTGTCGGTCGCCGCGGCGCTCAGCGCATGGGAAGGCGGTTTGCGTACCGAGGTCGCGCGCATGCTGCGCGAGAACGCGGCCGACGTGATGGACGAACTCGCGCGCCGCTTCGAAGCGGCCGTGATCCGCGAGGCGCTCGACTTCACGCGCGGCCGCAAGGTCGAGGCGGCCGAGCGGCTCGGCATCGGCCGCAATACGATTACGCGCAAGATTCAGGAATTGAATCTCGAACCTTGACGCGCTGGTGTTGAGCGATCCTGCATCGCAGGCGAAGGCGGCTCAGGCCGCCTTCGTCGTTTTTGCGTCGCGCCGCGCGGCAAACCGGCAAGCACCGCGCACGAGGCATAATCATCGCTGTTCCGATCCAACAGCCGACGATGCCAGCTTCTTCCGCTCCTCCCGCTCCTCCCGCTCCGTTCGAGTGGCCGCTTTCCCCCGATCCCTTCCTGTCGCTCGAAGAGCTGTACGACGCCGACGCGCTCGCATGGGTCGAGGCGCAGAATGCGCGCACGCGCGCGGCGTGGTGCAGCGGCGCGTCGTTCGACACGCTCAGAGGCCGGCTCGCCGATGCCTATCTGCCGCGCGAGCGTCCGGTGATTCCGGATCGCTGGAAGGACTGGGCTTACGATCTGTGGCAGGACGAGCGCAATCCGCGCGGCATCTGGCGACGCACCACGTGGGCCGCATGGCGCAACGGTGCGCGGGAGTGGCAGAACCTGCTCGACTTCGACGCGCTCGGCGCGGCCGAAGGCAAGCCGTGGGTCTGCGTCGATCTCGACATTCTCTATCCGGACGGCGACCGCGCGCTGATCACGATGTCGCCGGGCGGCTCGGATGCGCTCGTCGTGCGCGAGTTCGATCTCGACGCGCAGCGTTTCGTCGACGCTGGCTTCGCGATCGCGAAGGCGGGCAAGCACACGGTGTCGTGGATCGATCGCGACACGCTCTACGTCGGCTGGGACAACGGGCGCAAGACGTTGACGCGCTCCGGCTATCCGCGCGATGTGCGGCGCTGGACCCGCGGCACCGCGCTCGCCGATGCGCCCGTCGTGTTTCGCGGCGAGTTTGGCGACATCGGCGTGGAGGCGCATTACGATCCGGTCGATCGCCGGCATACGGTGACGAGCAGTGTCGACTTTTTCGATTCGCACACCTATTACCTCGACGCCGTGAGCGACGCCTGGCATCGTTACGACGTGCCGTCGCACGTCGCGGTGGGTGCGTGGCAGGGTTGGCTGCTGCTCGAGCCGCGGCTCGACTGGGACTGCGAGTGGGACGGCAAGCTCGTGCGCCATCCGGGCGGCGCGCTGCTCGCGATTCGCGAGGACGCATTTCTGCGCGGCGAGCGCGACGTAACGCCGCTCTTCACGCCGACGCCGCTGACCTCGGCCTGCGACTGGTCGCATACGCGGCATCATCTGATCGTGTCGTATCTCGACGATGTGCGCGGCAAGACCCTGATCTGGACGCCGTCGCAGCGCGAGGACGGCGCATGGCACTGGCGCGAGCGCATGTTCGCGTCGCGCGGCGACGCGCAGGTCGATGTGTCGCCGGTCGAGTCGACGCTGAACGACGAAGTGTTCGTCGACACCGACGATTATCTGCAACCGCCAGCCTACTGGCTGTCCGATCTCGCGCCCGACGAGCCCGGCGAGTGGGAGTTGCTCGACCGCTGGCCGACACAGTTCGACGCGACGCAGGTTGCCGTGACGCGCGGACATGCGGTATCGGCCGATGGCACGCGGGTGCCGTACACGGTGATTGGACCGGCGCAAGCATCGTCATCGCCGGGCGATGAAAAGCCGCCGCGTCCGTGTCTGCTGAGCGGCTACGGCGGCTTCGCGATTCCGCTGCTGCCGAGCTATCTGACGGGGCAGGGCATCGGCTGGCTCGAACGCGGCGGCGTTTACGTGGTCGCGCATATTCGCGGCGGCGGCGAGTTCGGCACGCGCTGGCACACGGCGGCGCAGGGCGAGGATCGCCAGCGTGCATTCGATGATTTCATCGCGGTCGCCGAAGCGCTGATCGCGACCGGCGTGACCAGCGCCGCGCAGCTCGGCATTCAGGGCGGCAGCAACGGCGGTCTGCTGGTGGCCACCTGCATGGTGCAGCGGCCGCAGCTATTCGGCGCGGTTGTGTGCGAGGTGCCGTTGCTCGATATGAGCCGCTATCACCTGCTGCATGCGGGCGCTTCGTGGATCGACGAGTACGGCGACCCTGACGAACCCGACGAAGCGCGCGCGCTGGCCGCGTATTCGCCGTATCACAACCTCGCGGCGGGCGTGATGTATCCGCCGGTGCTGTTCACGACGTCGACCGCCGACGATCGTGTGCATCCCGGCCACGCGCGCAAGATGGCCGCGCGCATGCAGGCGCTGGGTGCGCAGCAGGTGTGGTATCGGGAGAATACGGAGGGCGGACACGGCGGCTCCGATGAGCTGGAGCAGGCCGAGCATGATGCGATGGTGTTCGGCTTCTTGTGGAGTGTGCTGGGCGACGCTTGAAGCGATACTCAAGCGAGGCAGCGCTGCCTCGCTTCGTCGCTGCTTTCCGAATCAACCCGGGATCGACCCGGACTCGACCCGGGATCAACCGAGCTGCGCGAACACCGGCGCGTGATCCGACGGCTGCTCCCACTTGCGCGGCAGCTTGTCGATGTCGCACGCCGAGCAGATCTCCGCGAGTGCCTTCGACAGCAGGATGTGATCGATGCGCAGCCCCGCGTTGCGACGGAACGCCATCATCCGGTAGTCCCACCACGAATAGATTTTCTCCTGCTGCTCGAACTGGCGGAACGCGTCGAGCAGACCGAGGCCGATCAGACGCACGAACGCCGCGCGTTCCTCCGGCGATACCAGATTCTGACCTTCCCATGCCTTCGGATCGTGCACGTCGCGATCTTCAGGCGCGATGTTGTAGTCGCCGAGCAAGGCGAGCTTCGGATGCAGCGTCATCTCGGTTGCGAGCCAGTCGTGCAGTGCGTCGAGCCAGCGCAGCTTGTACGCGAACTTGTCGGTGCCGGGCGCCTGGCCGTTCGGAAAATACGCGGAGACGATGCGCACGCCGTCGATGGTCGCCGCGATCACGCGCTGCTGCGGATCCTCGAAACCGGGGATATTGCGCACGATGCTGTTTTCGTCGACGTTCAAACCTTCGCGCACCAGAATGCCGACACCGTTATAGGTTTTTTGACCCGCGTACCAGCTGCGATAGCCGACTGCTTCGAGTTCGGCGCGCGGAAATTTTTCGTCGGGGAGCTTCAGTTCCTGCAGGCACAGCACGTCGGTGCCGCTGCTCGCGAGCCAGTCGATGACGTGTTGCTGGCGGACTTTGAGGGAGTTGACGTTCCAGGTGGCGATTTTCACGAAGATATCCGATGCGAGCGTGATGAGAGCAACGCCGATTATAGCGGGGGCCTCACCGGCGCAAAGTCGGCGCCTGCCAGTCGCCCGCGCGCTGTTCACATGCCGAGATAGTAGCGCCACAGCACCGTCGACGCGGTCAGGAACGCACTGATCGCAAGGAATCCACCACAGACGACCAGTTGAGCCATCGCGCGCCTTTCGCTCGTCGATTGGCTGCCAAGTCCATAGGCGACGAGCAGTGCCGGCGCGGTGAAGTAGCGGCCCTGCACACCGACGATGAATTGGGCGGGCTGATCCGTCCATGTGATCAGCATGGCCAGGAACGCGAGCCCGAGTGCCGCGGCCGCGCAGAAAATCGGCAACCAGCGCGCGCAGCGCGACACATCGCGCGAGAACGAGATCGCCGCGGCGACGATCAGCGCCACGGCGGCCGACAGATAGATCGAAGCCGGCATCGGCGTATCGAGCCATCCGAGAATGCCGACGAACGAGTGCCAGTAGAAAGCCAGGTACCCGGGGTCCGAGAGCGTACGCGCGAATACCGCAATCAGCTCCATCGGATGATGCGCGTACATCGACAGGATCTGTCCGGTGCTCATCGAGCGCGGGTGGCCCATGTTCACGACGCCGAGCCCGTGGATGATCCAGGCGAGCGCGCCGAGCGTGGCGATAGCGGTCACGACCAGCGCGCGCCGGTCACGGCGCACCCAGAACACGGAAGCGGGGAATAGCGCAATCGGGAAAAGTTGTGGTCGACTCGACATCACGAGGAAGGCCGACAGGATCAACAGTACGCCCATCCATGTGGGAAAGCTCCGCTCGCGTTCGAGTCCGTGCCGGAAAAGACTGGCCGACAGGATCAGCCACGCGATCGAGATGCCGTCCTGGGTAGCGCTGGCAATCTGGAACATCGTCATGGGCAGCGCCAGCACGCAAATCACGAGTGCGTTCGGCCGGAAGATCTGGAACGACAGCGCAAGCAACGCGGCGATGGCCGCGAGCGACGCGGCGCGCGCAAGGCGGTACGAAGTGCCGACGCGCAGATTGAGCGTCTGGCCGATTCGCAGACCGATGGCCTGCGGAATATACGCGAGCGGAAAGTAGGGCGATGCGTTCGGCATCGGGTCGAAGCTTCGCGTACCTGACCATCGGATCTCGTTCGCGTCGTGGATCGTTTGGGGCGTCAACGTCGTGTGCGGCTTGTTCGCTACGGCGTTCAGATAGGCCGCCATGAAATCCTTGAGCCCGTCGTCGATGTCGCCGCCGGTGGATTGACCCGACGGCGTGTGCACGTGCGACCCGATCGATAGCAGATAGGCGCGCTTCAGGTGGTCCCCCTCGTCCGGCGATTGCATGGGCGGGATGATGGCCGACAGGATGCTGCCGAGAATAACGATCGCAAAAAACACGACTGCGCTTTGTTTTAGTTGTCGCATGGGTAATTAAGGTCTCGTGGTTGGGGCCGCGATGATTCGGGCGTGGTCCAAGCCCTGGTGTGGCGATGGGGAACTGCCTTCGGAGATGCGACATTTTACTTGCTGCGTGCCTCGCGCAATGCGTGGAATACGGGGCTGTGTCGGGTGTCTGGCAGATCGGATCGGTCTTTACTGATGGCGCAGATGCGGTGTCGCAAATCGCGTGCTCATGCGCAAATGTTCGCGCAAGGGTTTGACATTTTGTCCGCGACCTTATATAATCTTTTTTCTCTGACGCGGGGTGGAGCAGTCTGGCAGCTCGTCGGGCTCATAACCCGAAGGTCGTAGGTTCAAATCCTACCCCCGCAACCAAGCATTGTTGAAAGCCCGCATCGCGCAAGCCATGCGGGCTTTTTGACGTTCAGCGCTTCACTTTGCTCGTGGCGCAGTCTGAAGCCCATCATCACTGTTCCCCGATCGCCCAGTCCACTGCCGCATGCGCATGCAACGCCGTGGTATCGAACACAGGCAGCACCGAATCTTCCGGCTTGATCAGCAGCGTGATCTCCGTGCAACCGAGTATTACCGCCTGCGCGCCACGCGCGGCCAGATGCTCGATCACGCGTTGATAGACTTTGCGCGACCCGTCGTCCACGTTACCGTGGCATAGCTCGTCGTAAATGATGCGGTGCACGTCCGCGCGCTCGTCGTCATCGGGTACGAGCGTGTCGAGTCCGTAGCGCTCGCGCAGCCGGCCCGTATAGAACGTCTGCTCCATCGTGTAGCGCGTGCCGAGCAGGCCCACGCGCTCGACGCCCGCCGCGCGCAGCGCCGCGCCGGTCGGATCGGCGATGTGCAGGAACGGCACCGTGATGGCCCGCTCGATCGATTCGTACACGCGATGCATCGTGTTCGTCGCAAGGATCACGAGATCGGCGCCGCCGCGTTCGAGCTGGCGCGCGGCGTCGGCCATCTGTTCGCCGAGCGCGTGCCAGTCGCCGGCGCGCTGGTTCGCCTCGATCGACGCGAAATCGACGGTCAGCAGCAGACTGCGCGCGTTGTGATGACCGCCTAGCCGCGCCTTCGCGTGGCGGTTCAGCAGCCGGTAATACTCGCTGGACGACTCCCAGCTCATCCCGCCGATCACGCCGATCGTTTTCATCTGTACGCTCCGTCAATGCATGGCCGAAACGGCGAGTATAGGCGCGTCGCATCGCTGGCCGCCGGTACGGATTGCGCCGCGCGGGCCGGTACGCATCGGCAACGCTATTCGCAATGAGCGCCCGCATTTTTCTGGCGCCGATAGAATCGTAGCGAGTCCGAACGCGATCAACCGGAGCGATACATGGATCTGATCATCCGCCGCGCGACGCTGCCGCGCAGCGCCGCCCAGCTGTCCCCGCATCACCAGTCTGCGCATCACCGGTCTCCAATCGACATTGGCATCGACGCGGGCCGCATCGTCGCGCTCGAGCCGAAGCTGGCCGCGAGCGCGCGCGACGAAATCGACGCGGCAGGTTCGCTCGTCACGCCGGCGTTCGTCGATCCGCATTTCCATATGGACGCGACGCTGTCGTACGGTTTGCCGCGCGTGAACGCATCGGGCACGCTGCTCGAAGGCATCGCGCTTTGGGGCGAGCTGAAACCCGATCTCACGCAGCAAGCGTTGATCGAACGCGCGATGCAGTATTGCGATTGGGCCGTCGCTCGCGGCCTGCTCGCGATCCGCAGCCACGTCGACGTGTGCGATCCGCGTCTGCTTGCGGTCGAGGCGTTGCTCGAAGTGAAGCGCCGCGTTGCCCCGTATCTGGATCTGCAACTGGTCGCTTTTCCTCAGGACGGTCTGCTGCGCAGCGCCGGCGCTTTCGACAACCTGAAGCGCGCGATCGGCATGGGCGTCGACGTGGTCGGCGGCATTCCGCATTTCGAGCGCACGATGGCCGACGGCGCGCAGTCGGTGCGCATGCTGTGCGAGTACGCGGCCGAGCAGGGCCTGCGCGTCGACATGCATTGCGACGAATCGGACGATCCGCTGTCGCGCCACATCGAAACGCTCGCGGCCGAAACCCACCGGCTCGGCCTGCACGGACGCGTCGCCGGTTCGCACCTGACGTCGATGCATTCGATGGACAACTACTACGTGAGCAAGCTGTTGCCGCTGATGCGCGAGTCGGGCGTCGCGGCGATCGCGAATCCGCTGATCAACATCACGCTGCAGGGCCGCAGCGACACCTACCCGAAACGGCGCGGCATGACGCGCGTGCCGGAGATGCTGGCCGCGGGTATCACGGTCGCATTCGGCCACGATTGCGTGATGGACCCGTGGTACAGCCTCGGTTCGGCCGACATGCTCGAAGTCGCGCAGATGGGCCTGCATGTTGCGCAGATGACCAGCGTCGACGGCATGCACGCCTCATTCGACGCGGTGACCGTGAACGCGGCGCGCATTCTCGGTCTGGACGACTATGGCGTCGCGCCCGGCTGCGCGGCCAATCTCGTCGTGCTCGATGCGCGCGACGAGCTCGAGGCGATCCGTCTGCGCGCCGCGCGGCTCGCGGTGGTGAGCCGGGGCAGGGTGGTGAGCCGGGCGCCGGCCGCGAGCGCGACGTTATCGCTCGAAGGGCGGCCTGAGCAGGTCGATTTCAAGCTGCATCGCGCGTAGCGACGTGCGGGTCGCGCATGAATGAAAAAACGGCGGCCTGCTCGCGCAGACCGCCGGTCTTTTAACGGCATCGCTCGTTCAGCGCCGTCTCGTCCACGCCGAACCAACGATCATCGCGACGCCCGAATTGGTCAGTGCGTCGCTCAGTACGTCGCTTAGTGCGCGGCACCCGGCGCCATGCCGTTATGCCGCAGCAGCGCATCGATATTCGGCTCGCGGCCTCGGAACGCCTTGAACGATTCCATCGCCGGACGGCTGCCGCCCACTTCGAGGATCTCACGTCGATAGCGCATGCCGGTCGACTGATCGAGCACGCTGCCCGCGGCTTGCGCGGCTTCCTCGAACGCCGCGTACGCGTCGGCCGACAGCACTTCCGCCCACTTGTAGCTGTAGTAGCCGGCCGCGTAACCGCCCGCGAAAATATGGCTGAACGTGTTCGGCCAACGCGAGAACGGCGCTTGCGGCACCACATGGAAGCGTTCGTTGATTTCGCGCGCGAGATCGTTGGCGCTCTTCGAGCCGTTCGCGTCGAAGCCGGTATGCAGTTGCATGTCGAACATCGAGAACACGATCTGCCGCAGCGTGCCGAGGCCGCTCTGGAAGTTCTTCGCGGCCAGCATCTTGTCGAACAGTTCGCGCGGCAGCGGCTTCGCGGTATCGACGTGCGAGGTCATATCCGACAGCACGTCCCATTCCCAGCAGAAGTTCTCCATGAACTGCGACGGCAGTTCGACCGCATCCCATTCGACGCCGTTGATGCCCGACACGCCGAGCTCATCGACGCGCGTGAGCATGTGGTGCAAGCCGTGGCCGAACTCGTGGAACAGCGTGATCACTTCGTCGTGCGTGAAGCAGGCGGGCTTGCCGCCCACCGGTGCCGAGAAGTTGCAGGTCAGATACGCGACCGGCGTTTGCACCGCGCCATGCGCGAGCTTGTGGCGGCCGCGCGCGTCGTCCATCCAGGCGCCGCCGCGCTTGCCTTCGCGTGCATACAGGTCGAGATAGAACTGCGCGACGAGGCCGCCGTCCTGATTCTCGACGCGGAAGAAGCGCACGTCCGGATGCCAGACGGCCGCTTCGTCGCGGCGGATGCGCACGCCGAACAGCGTCTCGGTGACCTTGAACAGGCCCTTGAACACCGCGTCTTCCGGGAAGTACTGCTTCACTTCGTTTTCCGAGAACGAATAGCGCTTCTGACGCAGACGCTCGGCGGCGAACGTCATGTCCCACGGCTGCAGATCGGTCATGCCGAGTTCGTTCGCGGCAAATTCGCGCAGCTCTTGCCAGTCCTGCTCCGCATGCGGACGCGCGCGCGTGGCGAGGTCTTCGAGGAAGGCCATCACCTGCGCCGGCGATTCGGCCATCTTCGGTGCGAGCGACACTTCGGCGAAGTTGCCGTAGCCGAGCATCTGCGCTTCTTCGGCGCGCAGCTTCAGTTCGTCGGCGAGCACCTGGGTGTTGTCCCACTCCGTCTTGCCGTTGCCGTATTGGGCGCCGAGCTCGGACGCGCGGGTCACGTACGCGCGATACATCGCTTCGCGCATCGAACGGTTTTCCGAGTACTGCATGACCGGGAAATACGACGGGAAGTGCAGCGTGAATTTGTAGCCGGTCTTGCCGTCGCGCTCGGCGGCTTCCTTGGCGGCCTCGATCACGTCTTCGGGCAGCCCTGCCAGTTGTGCCTCGTTGCCCGCCTCGACGAGGTACGCGTACGCGTTGGTCGCATCGAGCACGTGATCCGAGAACGCTTTCGACAGCGCCGCCTGGCGCTCCTGCAATTCGGCGAAACGCGGCTTCTGGTCTTCGGGCAACTCGGCGCCCGACAGGCGGAAGTCACGCAGCGCGTTGCTGAGGATTTTCTTGCGCTCGCCGTTCAGCGACGCGAATTCGTCGCTCGCGTTCAGTGCCTTGTACTTCTCGTAGAGCGCGAGATTCTGGCCGACGCTCGACCAGAACTCGGTCACGCGCGGCAGGTTGTCGCCGTACACGGCGCGCAGCTCGGGCGTATCGGCGACGGCATTCAGATGGCCGATCACGCTCCACGCGCGCGACAGCGGCTCGGTGGCGCGCTCGACCGGTTCGACGACGTCGGCCCACGATGCCGGCGTGACCGGCAGCGCGGCACGCTCGACGGCGGCAGCCGCATCGGCGAGCAGCACGTCGAGGGCGGGCGTCACGTGTTCAGGCCGGATGGAGCCAAAGCGCGGCAGATCGGAAAAATCGAGGAGCGGGTTGTCTTGAGGCGTGGCGGTAGTGGACATAAGGCTTCCTGTCTGACGCGGGTGAAGGGGCCGGCGCGGCGGCGCTCGCGCGTGCGGTCTCGTGATGTGTTAGTCGACGATCGGCGCACGGCGCGCGGCGGCACCGGGTATGGACAGTATTGGGGCGGGGGGCGCCGATTCCAATCCGTCGGCTGACAAATTAACAGATGTTGCGGTGTGCCGGGCGCGTTGGGGCGGGACGTGGGCCGCGAATTCCGGCGGCGCGGTGATGAGGCGGTGGTTCGGTGGGAGAGGGGAGCGGAGGTCGGTCGGAGAGGGGCGGAGGGCAAGCGGACGATGGCAAGGCGCAGGAGTCGCCTCACTCCGCCTCACACTCGCCGCCCGGCCATCACGCCTTCGCTGCGTTCGCCTCGCGCTCGGCCGCTTCGATCGTGTTGACCAGCAGCATCGTGATCGTCATCGGGCCGACGCCGCCCGGCACCGGCGTGATATGGCCGGCCACTTCCTTGACACCCGCGAAGTCGACGTCGCCGCACAGCTTGCCGGCTTCGTCGCGATTCATGCCGACGTCGATCACCGTCGCGCCCGGCTTCACCATCTCCGCGGTCAGGATGTTGCGCAGGCCGGTCGCGGCGACCACGACGTCGGCGTTGCGTGTGTGCGCGGCTAGATCGCGCGTCTTGCTGTGGCAGATCGTGACGGTCGCGCCCGCTTCGAGCAGCAGCAGTGCCATCGGCTTGCCGACGATGTTCGAGCGGCCGATCACCACCGCGTTCGCGCCCTTCAGATCGATGCCGTAGGCCTCGAACATCTTCATCACGCCATACGGCGTGCACGGACGGAACAGCGGCTGACCGGTCAACAGGGCGCCCGCGTTGGCAACGTGGAAACCGTCGACGTCCTTCTCGGGTGCGATCGCCTCGATCACCTTGTGGCTGTCGATGTGCTTCGGCAGCGGCAGTTGCACGAGAATGCCGTGGACGGCCGGATCGCGGTTCAGCTCGTCGATGCGCGCGAGCAGGTCGGCTTCCGGCAGGTCGGCCGGATAGCGGTCGAACGACGAGCCGAGGCCGTTGTCGTGGCAGGCCTTCACCTTGTTGCGCACATACACTTCGCTGGCCGGATTGTCGCCGACCAGAATCACGGCGAGGCCCGGCTGATGGCCGCGAGCGGTCAGGGCGGCGGCGCGCGCGGCGACGTCGGCGCGCAGGGTCTTGGAGAGGGCGAGGCCGTCGATCAGTTTGGCAGTCATGGTCGGTCGAACGTTGGTCGAAGTTGGGATCGGGAAGCGGATCGGGGGCAGGCGCGTCGGCAGGGAGGGGCGAAGCGCTCGCGCGGAGGGGGCGCGCGACGGTGTGCTTCGGCCGATAGGCGGAGCCGGTCGCCCTGCGACAGGCGCGCTGCCCGTTCGGGCAAGGCGCCGCTGCAAAGTGCGACATTATACCGGCGCGCGGGAGCGCTTCCGCAGTGGATGTGAGCCAGCGGTCCGGATCGAGGCTCGCCTCGACGGTTGGCTACGGCTGGGTGGGGCGCCAGCTATCGTCCGGATCGAACGACCGGATCGCCGCGGCCGCGCGCGTGCTCTGCGCGCCGAGGTTCTTCTCGTACACCTGGCCGTCCTGATTGACGATGAAGCTCATCACGCCGGTCTTGCCGTAGTCCACCGGCGATGCGATCAGTGCGAAGCCGCCGCTGAGGAGGCCGGCGTCGAGGTAGTTCTTCGCGCCGCCCTGCGCATGCGAGCCCTGGCCGGTCAGGATCCTGTAGTGATAGCCGTAATAACCTTCCTGCACCGGGGTCTTCGGGGGCATCGCTGCGGCCAGCGGCCCGAGCGGGCTCTCGGCTTCGCCGGGGGCGGTCCGCCAGTACAGGCCGTCGTGCGTGCCCGCCGTGCTGACCAAGCGCTGCGCGTAGTGCTGCATGAGGTTGCGATAGTCGTTCTGCGCGTCGACGTACGCGAGCGAGGTCAGGATCGCCGCGCGTTCGTTGCGGCCGATGCGCCGCGTCAGCATTTCGCCCTGCGCGGCCGGCGGATCGAAACGCCAGCCGTGCGCGACCTCTACGAGCGGAATCGGCAGCGTCCAGCCGCTGTCGCCGACGGCAAGATGCGCGCTCGCGCGACCGTTGCCGCTCGCCGGATCCGCGACGATCTGGTGACCCTTCGCCCATGCGCCGAGGAACTGGTCGATGTCTTCCTGGCCGATCCCCTCGGCCGGGATGAAGCGGCGGAAATCGTTGCCGAGCACGTGCTTGAGTGCGGGCTCGTCGTTGCTCGCGAGCGCATCGACGAACGCATTGGCGGCCGCGTCCGCGCTCGGATAGACGGCCTGTGCGTGAACGAAGCCGGCGACGGCGAGCAGGATCGGCGCGGCGAGCAGTGCGCGCGCCGAGGGGCCGCCGGGACGCTCCATGTAGCGAAGCCAAACGCGCAAGCGGTCACGGCGACCGGACGCATCAGCCAAGGCCTGAACGCGGGCGCCCGTCGCGCCCTTTGCAAATAAGCGCTTCATCAGAGACTCCTCCTCGACGTTCGACGCGTTCAACGACGACGGCCACCGAAGTGAGGCTGGCCGCCACCGCCGCCACCGCCACCGCCGCCACCGCCGCCGCCGAACCCGCCACCCCCGCCACCGCCACCGCCATGGAACCCGCCGCCGTGCTGCATGCCACCGCCGTTCGCTCCGGGGTTGCCGCCCCGAGAAGCTTGCATGCCGCCATTCGCGCCCATTTGTCCGCCCTGATGCTGCGCGTACGACTGGCGGCTCGCCTGGCCGCGCTGCATATCCTGGCGCGAGGCATTGCCGTCGCCGGCGCCGCGCAGCGCGTTGTCGCGATTGACGTTCTGCGCGCGATTCTGCAGATTCTGATTCTCGACGCCGCCCTGATGGATGCCTTGCACGCGCTGGCTCGCGCTGCCGCCGAGATTCTGCCCGGTGCGGTTCTGCAGTGTCTGCTGGGCCTGGGCGCGCTCCTGGTCGCGGCCGCGGTAGGCATCGCGCTGCGCGTTGAGGTTGGCGTTGTTCAGGTTGGCGTTGTTGACGTTGCGATTCAGGTTCGCGGTATTGACGTTGGTATCGCGGTTCCAGTTCGTCGTGCCGCCGCTGGCGTTGATCCGGTTGTTCACGTTGATGTTGTTGTAGCGATTGACGTTGACGTTGACGTCGTGCGTATTCCAGTTGAAGCCGCCCCACAGCGAATTCGCGATCGCGACGCCGGTGCCGAACGCGAGCCCCGCGGCGAGGCCGCCCGCGAGCGCATAGCCCGGAGGCGGCGGCATATAAACGGGCGGATACGCCGGGTACGGCCATGTGCCGTAGACGACCGTCGGGTTGTAGGTCGGCACATACACCACTTGCGGATTGGCCGGCACGATCTGGATCGTGCTTTGCTCGACGATGACCTTCTGCTGCTCGGTCGTCTTCAGATTGCCGGCCGACTGCGCCTGCTTGCGCAGACGCTGCACCGAATCCATCACGTCGCTCGGCTGGGCGAGAAATGCGTTGCCCATTTGCGAGACCCAGTCGGGCTTCGAGGCCATCGTCGCGAGCACCTGCGGAAACGCGACGAGCGACTGCACGCTCGGGTCCCATGGCTCGCTGGCCACCGCCTTGACGGCGGCGTCGCCTTGCTGGTTCGGATTCGACTTCGACCACGCGGCCGCGTCTTGCACCTGCTGCGGAAACGTCGTGGCCATCAGCACCTGCGCGAGCAGCGCGTCGGGGTAGAGCGCGATCGGTGCTGTCAGAGAATCGAGCTGCTGGTTCGAGACTTTCGCGGGGGCTTGCGCATGCGCGATGCTGGATGCGCCCAGCAGGCCGAGACTGGCGACGACGGGCGCGGCCGCCAGCGCGGCGCAGATCGGCCACACTCGCAGCCACACTCGCGGGCGGTGCACTCCGGATCGTTTCACGATGACCTCCTCCCGGTTGGGTGACACTGGGGGTGACTCGCGAGGCGCCGACGCGCGCCACGTGCCGCCACGACGCGTCACGCAGGAATCAGGGAAAGCACAAGCGGTGAGACAGCCAGCGATACGGTTTGCGGCAAGACAAAAGCTGGTGGGGCTGGGGAGAAGCGCGCCGGCGCGACGGGGGTACTCGCAGCGAATGGGGCGATGGCGGCGGCATCCGGTCGATCACACCGGCCGGCTTCGCCCGACCACATCGGGCGCGCAGGATGCCGCACGTGATGCCCCTATCGGTCGCGCATCAGCGACCCCGTTATCGAGCTTTGTATAAGTTAGGAGGCGCGGACGCGCTTGTCAAACCGCGTGGTCACGCGACGTTTGAAGCGCGCTGGCGAATGGCAATGCCTGGCGAATCGCGCGGGGCGACGATTGAGTGGAAGGGCGGAGTACGGTCGATGCGTTGGAGATGCGTGGGCAGCACCTCAGCGCCGGCTCACGAGCGACCCATAGGCCGAACCGCATGGCAGCGATCCGGCCGTCGCGGACTGGTCACGTTGACGGCCCTTCGAACGAAGAGCCGCGTATGACGGCGCGTGCGGCTGCGTGCGGCTATTACTGCGCCGTTTGCGGCTTGTTCGACAACGCGAGTCGCAGCAGGTCGGCGACCGTGTTGACGTTCAGCTTTTCCATGATGTTCGCGCGATGCGCTTCGACCGTCTTGATGCTGATGCCGAGGTCGTCGGCGATCTGCTTGTTCAGGCGGCCCGCGATGATCCGCTCGAGCACCTGATGCTCACGCGCGGTCAGCTTGCCGAGGCGCTCGGCCGCGGCGCGCTGCTGCTGCACGCTGGTGCTTTCGCTGCGCGCCTTGTCAAGCATGCGCTCGACGAGCTTGCGCAACTCGGCTTCGTCGAACGGCTTTTCGATGAAGTCCATCGCGCCTTTCTTCATCGTCGACACCGCCATCGGCACGTCGCCGTGACCCGTCACGAAGATGATCGGCAGCGACGCGTTGTCGGCGATCAGGCGCTCCTGCAACTCGAGCCCGCTCATGCCGGACATCCGCACATCGAGGATCAGACACGCGATCTGGCCCGGATGCTGGTGCGGCTGCCATGCGTCGATGAACTGCTCGGCGCTCGAGAAGCACTGAACGCGGTAGCCGTTCGCCTCCAGCAGCCAGCGCAGCGAATCTCGCACGGCCTCGTCGTCGTCGACGACAAAGACGGTTTCCTGTGTGGTGACTGGGCTGTTCATAGCTCTCCCGTAACGGTTTGTGGTGTCGGCGCCTCGGACCCGCCGTTGCTCGGGCCGTCAGGCTCCCCAATAGGCAGACTGCAGTGGAACGTGGCGCCCGTGATGTGGCCGTCGGATTCGACGTTGTTGACCACCCACAGACGGCCGCGGTGCGATTCGATAATCGAACGGCAAATGTTCAGCCCCATGCCCATGCCATCGGACTTGGTGCTGTAAAACGGTTCGAACAGACGCTCGGCGGTCGCTTCGTCGACACCCGGCCCCTGATCGACGACGCTGATGCAAACGAACCCGCTCTCGAGCCGCACGACCACCCGGATCACCGGGTCGACCGCGTTCGGGCGCGCTTCGGCCATCGCCTCGGCGCCGTTCTTCAGCAGGTTCACCAGCACCTGCTCGATCAGCACCGGGTCGACGAAAATCACCGGCAGCCGTGAGCGCAGATCGGTCACGATGCGAATGCGCCGCTTTCTCGTCTCGATTTCGGCGAGACCGACCGCGTCGGCGACGATGTCCGCGACCCGCGTGGCCTGACGCTTCGGCTCGCTGCGCTTCACGAACTCGCGGATGCGCTTGATGATCATGCCGGCGCGCACCGCCTGCTGCGCGGTCTTTTCGAGCACCGGTAGCAAGTTGTCAGGCGTCGTCCGACCGGATTTAACCAGTGCGACGGTTCCAGAGCAATAGTTATTGATCGCGGCGAGCGGCTGATTCAGTTCGTGCGCGAGCGACGAGGCCATTTCGCCCATCGTCATCAGGCGGCTCGTGAACTGCAGCTTCTCGTCCTGCTGGCGCGCCAGCTCCTGCGCGCGCTTGCGGGTCGTGATGTCGGTCGCGATCTGCATCTGCGCGAGATGGCCGTCGACCCACTGGATGTACTGGCGGCGCACCTCGAACCACTTCTGGATGCCGGGGATGTAGATTTCCTGCGCGTCGGCGGTGCTTTCGGTCAGCGCGGCGGCGGGCAGGCCGACGAAGGTGTCGACCATGTCGATCGAATCGGACGACGCCTGCGAGCTGTCGAAACCGCCGCCCGCGAGTTCGAGATGGCCGTCCGGGCGGATGCCGAACAGATGCCGGTAGTAGCGGTTCGCGAACAGCAGCTCGGCTTCGTCGGCGGCGAGCACCGAGACCGCCGCGTCGAGACTTTCGAGCACAGTCGTGAAGCGTTCGTGGGCGGCGGCGAGTTCTTCGCGCGCGCGCTTCGGCTCGGTGATGTCGGTCATCGACGACATCCAGCCGGTCTGGCGGCCCGAGCTGTCGATCAGCGGCGACACATACAGCCGCGCGTGGAACGTCGAGCTGTCCTTGCGCCGCACGCGCAGCTCGAAGCCGGACGAGGGCGCCTTGCCGCGCAGCGTCATGTCGAGCTGGCGCTGCATCTCGGGGTACGCGTCGCGCGGCCAGTAGGCGAACGGCGCGCTCTTGCCGACGAGGTCGCTTTCGTCCCAGCCGGTCATGCGGCAGAACGCCGGATTGACGTGCGTGATGCGGCCATGCATGTCGAGCACGCGCATGCCGATCAGCACCGAGTTTTCCATCGCGCGGCGGAAAAACGCTTCGGCGTACAGCGCCTGCTGCGCCTCGAAGCGCTGGCGCGTGTGCTTCCACAGACTCCACAGGCTCCACAGCACGAAGCAGGAGAGGCCGGCCACCAGCCATACCAGCGTGTTGTTCGTGAAGTTGGTGATCTGTGGGAACGCGTACACGCGCACCGAGATGCCCTGGCCCGGCGGGTCGAGCGGCAGGTCGTAAAACATGTCGCGCGGCAGGCGCGGGCGGGTCGACGTGGTGGTCAACTCGCGGTTGTTCACGTCGATGATCGAGATCTTGTATTTGGCCGACAGCTCGGGCGGGATGTCGCGCTTCAGAATGCCTTCCACCGAGAACACCGCGGCGACCGTGCCGAGGAAATCGCGGTCGCGGAAGATCGGCGTTTGCAGCGTGATGAAGCCGTTGCCGAGATCGTCGTAGATGAGCGGCGAGTACACCTGGCGGCGTGTGTTGCGCGCCTCGGCGAAACCGGCCTTGACCGCTTCGTCCATCTGCGCGTCGTTCGGCCGCGCGAGCCGCTGGCCGAGCACCGGCGGCGCGGCATTGGGCCAGCGCGGCTGCTGCTGCCCCGTGTACCAGTTCATGTAGAGGATCTCAGGATGCCCCTGCATGATGTCCGTGGTAGTCACCTGGAACGAATGCTCGTCGGCATGGCCGGCGGCGAGGTCGCGCGCGAGCGCCTGAATCTGCTCCTGCGCGCCCGTCATCGACAGGCGGATCTGCTGCTGCGCCCACGCGACGTTGCGGTACAGCGTGTCTTCCTGCTGCTGCTGCTCGCGCCGGTTCAGACTCCACAGAATCAGGCTCATGACGACCAGGAATACCAGGATCGACAGCAGCGGCGTCAGCAAATAGGAATTGGACCACCAGGGTCCGTGGTGCCAGCGCGGGGACGGCGACGAATCCGCCGGCGAACCCGCGGTGCGCGCCGAGCGAGAGAAAAGCCGTTCGGTCAACATGCGTGGCATTGTAGCTCAGCACGTCCTCGACAAATGACGCAAAAAAGCGCGGAAAGTGTAGTTAATCGGCGCAAACTAGCCGACGGATCAGTCGAACGGCAGTCAAACCAGGTTGCGTTGCAGCAATTTTCCGCATTATGAGAATTGATCTCGTAATTTGAAAATTTGGTTGCGCTGACGTCGGGACCCTTATTACAATCGGCCGGAGCTGCCGCGGCCGTTCCTGCGTCCGCGTCGTCTGTTCAAAGTGCGTTCCCCATACCCAGGAGACGAGCATGTCCGCTGTACCCGACGAAGTCATGAAATATGTCGCCGCCGATAAAGACGACGATCCCCAGGAAACCGGCGAATGGCTGGAAGCGCTGGATGGCGTGATTTCTGCTGTAGGCCCTGACCGTGCCCACTACCTGATCGAGAAGCAGATCGAGTTCGCACGCGTGCATGGCGAACATCTGCCGTTCTCCGCCAATACGCCTTACATCAACACGATTCCGGTCGCGCGCCAGGCCAAGAACCCCGGCGACCAGGACATCGAACACCGCATTCGCTCGTACACCCGCTGGAACGCAATGGCGATGGTGCTGCGCGCCGGCAAGGAAACCAACGTCGGCGGCCACATCGCGTCGTTCGCATCGGCCGCCACGCTGTACGACGTCGGCTACAACCACTTCTGGCACGCACCGTCGGCCGAGCACGGCGGTGACCTCGTGTTCGTGCAGGGCCACTCGTCGCCGGGCGTCTACTCGCGCGCGTTCCTGCTCGGCCGCCTGACCGACAAGCAGCTCGACAACTTCCGCCAGGAAGTCGGCGGCGAGGGCATCTCGTCGTATCCGCACCCGTGGCTGATGCCGGACTTCTGGCAGTTCCCGACCGTGTCGATGGGCCTCGGCCCGATCATGGCGATCTACCAGGCGCGCTTCATGAAGTACCTGCAGGCGCGCGGCATCGCGAAGACCGACGGCCGCAAGGTCTGGGCCTTCCTCGGCGACGGCGAAACGGACGAGCCGGAATCGCTCGGCGCGATCGGCATGGCCGGCCGCGAGCGTCTGGACAACCTCGTGTTCGTGATCAACTGCAACCTGCAGCGTCTCGACGGTCCGGTGCGCGGCAACGGCAAGATCATCCAGGAACTCGAAAGCGAATTCCGCGGTGCCGGCTGGAACGTGATCAAGGTCATCTGGGGCAGCCGCTGGGATGCCCTCTTCGCGCGCGACAAGTCGGGCGCGCTGATGCGCCGCATGATGGAAGTGGTCGACGGCGAGTACCAGACGTACAAGTCGGAATCGGGCGCGTTCGTGCGCGAGCACTTCTTCAACACACCGGAACTGAAGGCGCTGGTCGCCGACTGGTCCGACGACGACATCTGGAATCTGAACCGCGGCGGCCATGATCCGCACAAGATCTACGCGGCGTTCACGGAAGCGACCAATTCGAAGGGCCAGCCGACCGTCATCCTCGCGAAGACGATCAAGGGCTACGGCATGGGCGAAGCCGGCCAGGCGATGAACATCACCCACCAGCAGAAGAAGATGCAGGTGGAGCAGCTGAAGAAATTCCGCGACCAGTTCCGCCTGCCGATCACCGACGAGCAGATCGTCGACGTGCCGTACCTGACGTTCGAGGAAGGCTCGAAGGAACTCGAATACATGCGCCAGAAGCGCATGGACCTCGGCGGCTATCTGCCGGCGCGTCGGCAGAAGGCCCAGTCGCTGCCGGTGCCGGAACTGTCGGCATTCGAGCCGCTCCTGAAGGGCACGGGCGAAGGCCGCGAGATCTCCACGACGATGGCGTTCGTGCGGATCCTGAACATCCTGCTGAAGGACAAGGCGCTCGGCAAGCGCGTCGTGCCGATCGTGCCGGACGAGTCGCGTACGTTCGGTATGGAAGGCCTGTTCCGCCAGATCGGCATCTGGAATCAGGACGGCCAGAAGTACGTGCCGGAAGACTCCGACCAGCTGATGTTCTACCGTGAGTCGGAAACCGGTCAGATCCTGCAGGAAGGCATCAACGAAGCCGGCGGCATGGCCGACTGGATCGCAGCCGCGACGTCGTACTCGACGCACGGCGAGATCACGATCCCGTTCTACATCTTCTACTCGATGTTCGGCTTCCAGCGCATCGGCGACCTCGCATGGGCCGCTGGCGACATGCGCTCGCGCGGCTTCCTGCTGGGCGGCACGGCGGGCCGCACGACGCTGAACGGCGAAGGTCTGCAACATGAAGACGGCCACTCGCTGCTGTGGGCCGCTTCGGTGCCGAACTGCATCAGCTACGACCCGACCTTCGGCTACGAGCTCGCGGTCATCGTGCAGGACGGTCTGCGCCGCATGGTCGCCGACCAGGAAGATGTGTATTACTACATCACGGTGATGAACGAGAACTACGAGCACCCGGCGATCCCGCAGGGCGAGACCGTGGCCGAGGACATCATCAAGGGCATGTACTCGTTCAGCAAGACCGCTGCTGATAAAAAGGCGCCGCATGTGCAGCTGATGGGCGCGGGCACGATCTTCAACGAAGTGATCGCCGCGGCCGACCTGCTGAAGAGCGACTGGGGCGTCAACGCCGACCTGTGGAGCGTGCCGAGCTTCACCGAGCTCGCGCGCGAAGGTCACGAAGTGCAGCGCTGGAACCTGCTGCACCCGACCGAAGAGAAGAAGCTGTCGCACGTCGAGAAGCTGCTGAAGGATGCGCCGGGTCCGGTCATCGCGTCGACCGACTACGTGCGTGCGCTGACCGAGCAGATCCGCGCGTTCGTGCCGCAGAAGTTCGTCGTGCTGGGCACCGACGGCTACGGCCGCTCGGACACGCGCGAGAAGCTGCGTCACTTCTTCGAAGTCGATCGCTACTGGGTCACGGTCGCCGCGCTCAACGCGCTGGCGGACGAAGGCACGATCGAACGCAAGGTGGTCGCCGAGGCGCTCAAGAAGTACAACCTTGATCCCGCCAAACCCAACCCGATGACCGTCTAAGGCATCACCCGTGTGCCACGATGCACGCCGCCCGCTCCTCATCGCGAGGGGCGGGCGGCGTGCGCGGCCCAGGAGACACTAACAATGAGTCAAGCGATCGAAGTCAAGGTGCCGGACATCGGCGATTACAAGGACATTCCTGTGATCGAGGTGCTGGTGAAGGCGGGTGACACCGTCGAGAAAGAGCAATCGCTCGTTACGCTGGAATCCGACAAGGCGACGATGGACGTGCCGAGTTCGGCGGCCGGCGTCGTCAAGGAAGTGAAGGTCAAGGTCGGCGATACCGTGTCCGAAGGCGCGCTGATCATCGTGCTGGAAGGCGCCAACGCCGCTGCGGCGGCGCCGGCCGCTGCACCCGCACCGACGGCGGCTCCCGCTGCGGCGCCCGCACCCGCTGCGGCAGGCGGCGGTGTGCAGGAAATCAAGGTGCCGGATATCGGCGACTACAAAGACGTTCCCGTGATCGAGATCGCGGTGAAGGTCGGCGATCGCGTCGAGAAGGAGCAGTCGCTCGTCACGCTCGAATCCGACAAGGCGACGATGGACGTGCCGAGCTCGGCCGCCGGTGTCGTCAAGGAAGTGAAGGTCAAGGTTGGCGATACCGTGTCGGAAGGCTCGGTGATCGTCGTGATCGAAGCGGAAGGCGGCGCTGCCGCGGCACCCGCGCCGGCACCGGCAGCCAAGGCGCCGGTCGAAAAGCCGTCCGACGCGCCGGCCACGCCGAGCCCGGCACCGGCCGCGCCGTCCGCGCTCGCGCAGGCGCCGCTGATTCCGGCTGGCGAAGGCGGTTCGCGTCATCCGAGCCATGCGTCGCCGTCGGTGCGCAAGTTCGCGCGCGAACTGGGCGTCGACGTCGGTCAGGTGAAGGGCACGGGTCCGAAGGGCCGCATTACGCAGGCCGACGTGACCGCGTTCGTGAAGGGCGTGATGACCGGCCAGCGCGCCGCGCCGGCTGGTGCAGCCGCGCCGGCAGGCGGCGGTGGCGAGCTGAATCTGCTGCCGTGGCCGAAGGTCGACTTCACGAAGTTCGGCCCGATCGAATCGAAGCCGCTGTCGCGCATCAAGAAGATCTCGGGCGCGAACCTGCATCGCAACTGGGTCATGATTCCGCACGTCACGAACAACGACGAAGCGGACATCACCGAGCTCGAAGCGCTGCGCGTGGCGCTGAACAAGGAACACGAAAAGGCGGGCGTCAAGTTCACGATGCTCGCATTCGTGATCAAGGCCTGCGTGGCGGCGCTGCAGAAGTTCCCGACCTTCAACGCGAGCCTCGACGGCGACAACCTGGTGTTCAAGCAGTACTACCACATCGGTTTTGCCGCGGACACGCCGAACGGCCTCGTCGTTCCGGTGATTCGCGACGCGGACAAGAAGGGCCTCGTCGAGATCGCGAAGGAAATGGCGGACCTGTCGAAAGCCGCGCGCGACGGCAAGCTGAAGCCGGACCAGATGCAGGGCGGCTGCTTCTCGATCTCGTCGCTGGGCGGGATCGGCGGCACGCATTTCACGCCGATCATCAATGCGCCTGAAGTTGCGATTCTCGGCCTGTCGCGCAGCGCGATGAAGCCGGTGTGGGATGGCAAGCAGTTCGTGCCGCGCCTGACCATGCCGCTGTCGCTGTCGTACGACCATCGCGTGATCGATGGAGCGGCAGCCGCGCGCTTCAACGCGTACCTCGGTTCGATTCTTGCCGATTTCCGGCGTGTGATTCTTTGACCGGCTGTTGAGGTCCGCCGGCGCGGGCGCGGATAGTTTCGACTGGTCCGCGTCGCGCCGTCCGCGCGTTCGCGTGCTGTGCGCGTCGAACGCGCCGCTCATCACCGATCAATAAGAGAAGGGGACACCATGAGTCTCGTCGAAGTAAAAGTGCCGGACATCGGTGACTTCAAGGACGTCGACGTCATCGAAGTCAACATCAAGCCGGGCGACGTCATCGAGCAGGAGCAGTCGCTCTTGACGCTCGAGTCCGACAAGGCGTCGATGGAAGTGCCGAGCGACACCGCCGGCACCGTCAAGGAAGTACGCATCAAGCCGGGCGACAAGGTTTCGCAGGGCACGGTCATCGCGCTCGTCGAGTCAGCGGTGAACGGCGCGGCCGTAGCCGCACCGGCGGCCAAGGAACCGGAAAAGGCCGCTCCCGCGCCGGCGCCTGCCGCTGCGGCACCGAAGGCCGCCGCGCCGGCTCCGCAAGCCGGCAGCTACGCGGGCAGCGCCGACATCGAGTGCGACATGCTCGTGCTCGGTTCGGGTCCCGGCGGCTACTCGGCCGCGTTCCGCTCCGCCGACCTCGGCATGAAGACCGTGCTGGTCGAGCGGTATCCGACGCTCGGCGGCGTGTGTCTGAACGTCGGCTGTATCCCGTCGAAGGCGCTGTTGCACACCGCGCTCGTGATCGACGAAGCGGCTGACCTCGCGTCGCACGGCATCACGTTCGGCAAGCCGCAGATCGATCTCGACAAGCTGCGCGATTTCAAGTCGGGCGTGGTCAAGAAGCTGACCGGCGGTCTCGCCGGCATGGCGAAGGCGCGCAAGGTCGAAGTGGTGGTCGGTACCGGCGCATTCGTCGATCCGAACCATATGGAAGTGCAGACCGAGGGCGGCAAGAAGGTCGTCAGGTTCAAGCAGGCGATCATCGCCGCGGGCTCGGAAGCGGTGAAGCTGCCGTTCATTCCGGAAGATCCGCGGGTCGTCGATTCGACCGGCGCGCTCGAACTGCGGCAGATTCCGCAGCGCATGCTCGTGATCGGCGGCGGCATCATCGGCCTCGAAATGGCGACCGTGTACTCGACGCTCGGCGCGCAGATCGACGTCGTCGAAATGCTCGAAGGCCTGATGACGGGCGCGGACCGCGATCTGGTCAAGGTCTGGGAGAAGTACAACAGCAAGCGTTTCGCGAACGTGATGCTGAAGACCAAGACGACTGCGGCCGAAGCGAAGGACGACGGCATCTACGTGTCGTTCGAGGGCGAGAAGGCACCGGCCGAGCCGCAACGCTATGACCTCGTGCTGGTGGCCGTGGGCCGCTCGCCGAACGGCAAGCGGATCGGCGCGGAAAAGGCAGGGGTTGCGGTGACCGATCGCGGCTTCATCGACGTCGACAAGCAGCAGCGCACGAACGTGCCCCACATCTTCGCGATCGGCGATATCGTCGGTCAGCCGATGCTCGCGCACAAGGCCGTGCACGAAGGCCACGTGGCGGCGGAAGCCGCGCATGGCGAGAAGGCGTACTTCGACGCGATGCAGATTCCGTCGGTGGCTTACACCGATCCGGAAGTGGCATGGGCCGGCAAGACGGAAGAGCAGCTGAAAGCCGAAGGCGTCAAGTTCGGCAAGGCGGTGTTCCCGTGGGCCGCGTCGGGCCGCGCGATCGCCAACGGCCGCGACGAAGGCTTCACGAAGCTGCTGTTCGATGAGGAAACGCATCGCGTGATCGGCGGCGGTATCGTCGGTCTGAATGCGGGTGACCTGATCAGCGAAGTCTGTCTCGCGATCGAAATGGGCGCGGATGCGACGGATATCGGCAAGACGATCCATCCGCATCCGACGCTCGGCGAATCGGTCGGCATGGCCGCTGAGTTGTATGAAGGCGTCTGTACCGATCTGCCGCCCGTCAAGAAGAAGTAAGGCGGTATGCCGTGCCTGCATGGTGACGTGCGGGCGCGGCGAAGCGGGTCAAGCCGCGCGGCAAAGAAAAACGGCGCACTCCATGTCGGAGCGCGCCGTTTCTGTTTTCGCGAGGGCCGTTATGCGGGCAAAAAAATCCCGGCTTGGCGGCCGGGCAAACGATACGCTATTGCAACGTATCGGAGCGTTCGGAAAATCAAACCGTATGAGCGGCAACGGCGCGACGCTGTTGCTAACGATAACGCCGGCGCAGCGGGTAGGCTGGGCCGGCGTGAAAGACGACGCCAGGCGTGAAGCCTGGCGTGTTCAAGCGTGAAGCTTAGACTGCCTTCTTGGCAGCAGCGCGCGATGCTTGCGCAGCGGCTTGCGAAGCTGCCTTCGAAGCGGCCGTTGCAGCTGCATTGAAGTTGCTTTCGGCGATTTCGACAGCCTGGCGGGTAGCCTTGTGGACCGTTTCGTACGTGGTGTTGGCGGCGGTGATAGCCGACTTCATCACGGCGACAGCGGTTTCCGAACCAGCCGGCGCGTTCTTGGCGACGTTTTCGACGAGCGCCTGAACCTTGCGGTTTTGCTCTTCGAATTGCGCTTCCGCGACGCGGGTGAATTCACCCTGCGTTGCCGAAACGATTTCGTACACGTGGCGGCCATACGACAGCGCCTTCTCAGCCACCGGCTGCGCGAGGCTTGCTTGCAGTGCCAGCAGTTCCTGCGCGTCCTTCACGGACAGCGCGCGTTGGGCATTTTCCTGGCTTTCGGCGAGCGTCGACTTCACAACTTGCAGGTTCAGCTCGACCAGCTTTTCGACGCCTTCAAATGCTTTGGTCGTCAGGCCGAACAAGGTTTCGAAGTTGGCTTTCTGGGCTGCGGCGAATTGCTCAGGGGTCAGCAGAGTCATGGTTTACGCTCCTGGATCGCGGCCGGTCTGTGCGGACCGCATTGGGTGGGTGGCAAGACGCAAGTTGCTCGTCTGCCCGGACCGCGATGTATTGTGCATCGCAGCAATGGTTCCCATTTTAGGATGGCTACAAAGAATGTCAAGCGTTTTTTGTGCGTCGCACAATGTTAAGAAAATGCCGATAAAACAGTAGCTTATGCAGTAGGCATGACATTAACATGACGCGGAACGATTGAGTCGTTGCACCTTGATGGTGCGAGATAAAGCACCCTTCGGCAGGCGCTCGGGAAATTATTTTTCCCCCTCAAAGCCTGTATACGGGGCGGAGCGAGGTGCTTCACGGGGATTCCTGCCCTCAAAAACCGATCATCACGATTTCGATGTAAACCACAAGGTGACAAGGAACGTTAAAGGACGATGGCAGTCGAACGCGCGTTAGTGACTTTCGTCAGGCACTTAATAGTCTGTCGCACGCTCGCAACGCCTTCATGGCGCGGCGCAGTAGTTTCGCCGCTGCTCTGACAGTATCTCCCCGGATCAAGGTCGTCTCAATATTGCCGTTATCCTGCAAGGATCTGCTCGATTTAAGCTGGGCGGCGGCAATGGCGAGGCTCGCCGGCGACGATCGTTTTTTTCGATCGAGGCGCGGCACTTATTGGCGTTTTTGCGATCGGAGCTGACAAGCCGGTTTAAGGAGCGCGTATAAGTGCTTCAAATTGCTAATTTTTCGTTGCTTTACTACACTTGCGGAAACCTCTCGCCGCTCCCTATCGAACACACATGAAAACCGACATGTTTTCGTCGCTAAAAGTGCTCCACGGCGCGGCGCGCAGCACCGCTCTGTCGGTCGCCGTCTCGCTGGCCGTCGCAGCGGCATTCGCTACCCCTGTCAGCACTTTTGCCGCTACGTCTGCTGCAACCGCAAAAACTTCCAAACACGCCAAAGCCGCCAAAAAGCCGACGCAGCCGGCCGCCACCGAAAAGGTGTCGAGCCGTGCGGCGAAAGCCGGCAAGGGCGAGACCGTGAAAGCCGCCGCCGCTGACGAAGATGCGCCGCACGCCGGCGTCAAACGCAAGCGTGTGTCATTCACGGCGAACGGCCGGCACCATTCGGCGATGCGACGTGTCGCGTACGAGCCGCGCCAGCCGAGCGTCGGCCAGGCCTTCGGTCTGCACGAGACACCGGACGCGCTGATGCTGCGCTCGAGCGTCGCGTACGTGATCGACCAGAACAGCGGCGAGTCGCTGTTCGACAAGAACTCGCGTGCCGTGGTACCGATCGCGTCGATCAGCAAACTGATGACCGCGATGGTCGTGCTCGATTCGAAAGAGCCGATGACCGACCAGATCGAAGTCACCGACGAAGACCGCGACTACGAGAAGAACACGGGTTCGCGTTTGTCGGTGGGCTCGGTACTGTCGCGCGAGGACATGCTGCACATCGCGCTGATGGCGTCGGAAAACCGCGCGGCGGCGGCGCTGTCGCGTTACTACCCGGGCGGCCGTCCGGCCTTCCTCGCGGCGATGAACGCGAAGGCGAAGCAGCTCGGCATGAACGACACGCACTTCGAGAACCCGACCGGTCTGACGAGCATGAACGTGTCGAGCGCGCGCGATCTCGTGAAGATGGTCAACGCCGCGTATCAGTACCCGCTGATCCGCAAGTTCTCGACCGATCACAGCTACGAGGTGTACACCGGCAAGCGCACGCTCGCGTACAACAGCACGAACGCGCTGGTGCGCAACCCGACATGGGACATCGGTCTGCAGAAGACCGGCTTCATCAACGAAGCGGGCGAGTGCCTCGTGATGCAGGCGACCATCCACGGCCGGCCGATGATCCTGGTGCTGCTCGACTCGTCGGGCAAGTACTCGCGTTTCGCGGACGCGACGCGTCTACGTACGTGGCTCGACAACGGCGGCGACCAGCCGCGTATCACGAGCGCCGATGCCGGCGGTCCGGGTACCTGAAGCCGGAACGATTCCGCAGCCGATCGGTTTCAGGCCGGCTGCGGCCATCGGGCAAAGAAAAAGCCTCGCGGATGCGAGGCTTTTTCTTTGGCGCCGGCGAGGGCACGGCGGCGAAGGGATGCAACGGCGACCTGACGGCCGCTGCCTCATCGATCAATGCTGGCCGTGGGAACCATGCGAGCCATGAGAGCCGTGCGAATGGTCCTGCTGCGGTTGCGGCCGGTAGCCAAGCGACTCCGAAATCATCAACGCGGTCTGGCTCAATTGTCCGAGCCACGAATCCTGCAAACGATCGGCCGGCGCCGACAGCGACAGGCCTGCGACCAGTTTGCCCGTATCGTCGTAGATGCCGGCGGCGATGCAGCGCACGCCCAACTCCAGTTCCTCGTTGTCGCGCGCGCAGGCCTGCTGGCGCACGTGCGACAGCTCGCGCTCGAGTTTCGCGAGATCGGTGATGCTGTTCTGCGTGTGACCCGACAGACCGGTGCGTGTGGCGTAGGCACGCACGCGGGTGGCTTCGTCGGCGGCGAGAAACAGCTTGCCGACCGAGGTCAGATGAAGCGGCGCACGCCCGCCGATCGCCCGCACCACCTGCATGCCCGAGCGCTCCGAATACGCGCGTTCGATATAGACGATTTCGTCGCCCTGACGCACCGACAGATTCACGGTCTGCCCGGTCTGGCGGTGCAGTTCGCGCATCGGCGTGAGCGCCGCGTCGCGCACCGACAGGCGCGCCTTGACGAGATTGCCGAGTTCGAGCAGGCGCATGCCGAGGCGGTAGGTGCCCGGGTCCGAACGGTCGACCAGCCGGCACATCACCATATCGTTCAGGATGCGGTGCGCGGTGGACGGGTGCAGCTCCGTGCGCAGGGCCAGTTCTTTCAGGCTGACCGGGTCGGTATGCGACGCCAGTGCGTCGAGCAGGCGCATCATGCGTTCGATCACCTGGATCGAAGTTTTGGGGTCCGGATTGGTATCGCTCATATGAGAATCGGTGGATGCGTCAAACAGCGAAAACTGATTGTATCCCGTATGGTGAAAAAAGCGAACGCGCTTCGAAGCGCGCTCCCAATCCGGCGCGGCGTGCTTCCTATGCCTTCCGGTCGTTGGTATTGCACCGCCAAACAGCGGATAATCAGGGACGTTTCCCCGAAAGGAGGGCTCATGCGAGTCGGATTGTTCGTCACGTGCCTGATCGACCTGATGCGTCCCGAAATCGGTTTTTCGGTCATCAAGCTGATCGAAGGCGCCGGTTTCGATGTCGTGGTGCCGCCCGCGCAAACCTGTTGCGGGCAGCCCGCGTACAACTCCGGAGACCGCCGGCTCGCGCGTGAACTCGCCGAGAAAACGCTGCGCGAATTTGAACAGTTCGACTACGTGGTGGTGCCGTCGGGGTCCTGCGGCGGCATGATCCGCGCGCACTACGGCGACCTGTTCCGCGACGATCCCGAACTGATGAACCGTTTCGGTCGCCTGCGCGGCAAGGTGTTCGAGCTGACGGATTTTCTCGTCAACGTCGCGAAAGTGCAGTTGCAACCGGGCGAATTCACCGGACAGGTGACTTATCACGACTCATGTTCGGGCTTGCGCGAACTGGGCGTCAAGGCGCAGCCGCGCGAACTGCTCGCGCAGGTCGGCGTCGCGGTCATCGAGATGAAAGGCTGCGAGCATTGCTGCGGCTTCGGCGGCACGTTCGCGGTCAAGTACGGCGATATCTCGACCGCGATCGTCGACGAAAAGTGCGCCAACATCGCGGCGAGCGGCGCGGGTACGGTGGTGCTCGGCGACCTCGGCTGCATGTTGAATATCGAAGGGCGGCTGCGCCGCAACGGCGACTCGACGACGCGCGTGCTGCATATCGCGCAGGTGCTGGCCGGCGACGTGTAGTCCCGCGCGGGGAACCCGGGCCATTGTTCGCGTCGCGTTCCTTTTTGCTGTCACGCATTGCGTCGCGCGAGAATGCAGCGCGCGTTTCAATCCGATCTTATCAGGGCCGCCATGCAAGTCCAATCGATGCAGTTCAAGGCTCGCGCCGGTCAGAAACTCGCCGACCAGCGCCTGCAGCAGAACCTGACCAAGCTGTCCACGAAGTTCGTGTCGGCGCGCGCGAGCGCGATGACCGCGATCGACTTCCCCGCGACGCGTGCGGCGCTCAAGGAGCGTCGCAATCGCGCGCTCGACAATCTCGACGTATGGCTCGAAACCTTCGAGCGCGAGGCGACCCGGCGCGGCGTGACGGTGTTGTTCGCGGAGACCACGCAGGAGGCCGCGCGACTCGTCGGTGACATCGCGCGCAAGCATGACGTGAAGAAGGTGATCAAGACCAAGTCGATGGTCACCGAGGAGATGCGCCTGAACGAGGTGCTCGGGCAGATGGGCGTGCAGTCGATCGAAACCGATCTCGGCGAATACATCCTGCAGATCAACGACAACGAGCCGCCCAGCCACATCATCGCGCCAGTCGTTCACAAGGATAAGGACGAGATCGCCGACCTGTTCGCGAAGACGCACGGCCGACCGCGGCTCACCGAGATTCCCGACATGACGCGCGAGGCGCGCGAGATGCTGCGACCGCATTTTCTTAGTGCCGACATGGGCGTGACGGGCGGCAATTTCATCATCGCGGAAACGGGCTCGGTCGCGGTCGTGACCAACGAGGGCAACGAAGGCATGTGCACGGTGATGCCGCGCGTGCACGTCGCTGTTACGGGCATCGAGAAGGTGCTGCCCACGCTCGAGGATCTCGCGACTGCGATGCGCCTGCTGCCGCGTTCGGCAACGGGCCAGGCGACCTCGAACTATTTTTCGATGCTGACCGGGCCGCGTGGCGCGGGCGATCAGGACGGGCCGGAGCATATGTACGTGGTGCTCGTCGACGGTGGGCGTACGGGGCTGATCGGCGGCGACTTTCAGGAGATGCTGCGCTGCATACGCTGCGGCGCGTGCATGAACCATTGCCCGGTGTATCAGAAGGTCGGCGGCCACGCGTATGGCTGGGTGTATCCGGGACCGATGGGTTCGGTGCTGACCCCGAGCTATGTCGGCATCGACAAGGCGCTCGATCTGCCGCAAGCGGCGACGCTGTGCGGCGAATGCAATAGCGTGTGCCCGGTTGGTATCCCGCTGTCCGATCTGCTACGCAAGCTGCGCGAAAAGCAGACGGAGCGACACCTGCGGCCTTGGAAGGAGCGCGCCGGATTGGCGCTGTGGGGCTGGCTCGCGCTGCATCCCGGTGCCTATGCGCTCTTAACCAAACTCGCCGTGCGGGTGCTGGAGCGCATGGGTGGGCGCAATCGGTCGATCGCCAAACTGCCGCTCGGCGGCGCGGGCTGGACCGATACGCGCGACATGCCGGCGCCGGTGGGTCGTACGTTCCGGGAGTTGTATGCCGCGCAGCGCAGCCATCTTGGCTGAGCGGGCGGCCTTGGGAGGGGTTTGACGGCTGCGCGCTCGCGCAGCCTTCGGGGTGAGTGCAGAAGCAGGCGGGATAGTTCGGCGCCGCTCCGACCTCAATGTTCAGTCATCTGGCCAGGCTGACGCGCGGGTGGATTTCTCGCCGAGTCGTTGCCACGCCAGCCGCCGTTGCCGGCTTGCGGCTGTGCCGGCGGCGGGCCGCCTGCACCGGGGCGCGGGCCGCCACTGGCGCCGCCAGGGCCGCGCGGACCGCCCGCTGCGCCCTGCGGCGGTGGGCCGCCGTGCGGTTGTCCGGGACCGCCGGCATTGTTGCCATGGCCGTTGCCGTGATCGCCGTGATCTCCGTGGTGCCAGTCGTTGTCGTTTGGATGACCGCGATCCGGATAGCCGCGATAGCCGGGGCCCGGTCCCGGGCCGTAGTAGCGTCCCGGACCGTAATCGCTGTAGCCGAGGTACACATTGGTTTGCGGCACGACTGCGGCGCCCGGCGCGTACGCGGAACCGTCATAACCGTCGTAGCCGCTATAGGCGCCGTAGCCGTTGCCGTACATCGGCGTGCCGTCCGGATAGACCGCGCAGCCGCCGAGCAGAGCGGCAGCCACGAGGCCAGCGAGAGGTGCAATGCGTTTCATTTTGCGGGACCGTTTGCAAGTGCAAAGAAATATAGGTGTAAGAATAAGACCATCATTATCGCCGTCCGTCGCGGCGGCTTTGTATGTGTTTGTAAGCTTTTCTTTTTCGTGCCAGCGGGTCTGCCATCGTTCCAGAAAGCGCCGTCAATTCACTGTTCCATTTCGAGCAACGAACTATCTCGTTCGGGCGGGTTTTTCCTGATTGTGAATTCCTATAGCATTTCGACTGGGCATAGTGCGCCACGAGCTCATGCGCCCCTAATTGGAAAACACATCATGAAAAAGACAATATCGGTGTACTGGCCTCTGGCCATCGTTGTACCGCTCGCGGTGCTCGCCTATCTTCACGTCAACGGCCAAACCGCGTCGCGCGCTTCGCAGATGCCGCTCGACGCCAATCATCTGACCGCCGAACTCGCGCGCGCGGTGTCGTACGGCATGATCGACAGCGCGGCGGCATTGCCGGCCAAGCCGATGCGCGCCGCCACCGCGGCGCCCCTTGCCGAGGCGTCGTAAGCAGGCGCGACGGGCCGCGACGGTTCGAGGCCCGCTGCGCTCGCGCGGCTGTGGCACGGCCGGCGCGAATCCGTCGAGCTTTGTATAATCGCCGCGCAGTCCGCTGACTGTCTGCCGACCCCACGCGCGGCGCCTCATCCGTCGAAGAATTCCCGATGAAAACTGTTTCCGTCTGTTTCGTTTGCCTCGGCAATATCTGCCGTTCACCGACGGCGGAAGGCGTGATGCGTCATCTGGTCGAGGAGGCGCGGCTCGCGGACCGAATCCTGATCGATTCGGCCGGCACCGGCGATTGGCACATCGGCGCGGCGCCCGACGAACGTGCGCAACTCGCGGCACGTCAGCGCGGCTATGCGCTCGATGCGCTGCGCGGCCGCCAGATCACGGTCGTAGACTTTGAGCGTTTCGATCTACTAATTGCAATGGACGACCGCAACGTCGCCGCGTTGCGTCAACTGTGCCCGCCCGCGCAGCGTGACAAGATCCGTCTGCTGATGGAGTTCGTGCCGGAGTCTGATGGCCGCTGGAGCGGCGCGCGTGAGGTAGTCGATCCGTATTTCGGCGGCGCCGAAGGCTTCGAGTTGGTGCTCGATCAGTGCGAAGCCGCCTGCCGCGGGCTGATTGCTGCGCTGCGTCCGCAGTTGCTCGCGTAGGTATCGGGCGACGAACGCAGGCGTGGCGCCGAAGTATGGCGATCAATTAAGCGAACGACACAAAATTTGCCGCCCATACTTGACTAAATCGCTCATGTATTTATACTTGACAAAACTTGTCGAGAATTGCGGTTCCCACATCATATGAGACTCACCACGAAAGGCCGTTTCGCCGTCACGGCGATGATCGACCTGGCGCTTCGCCAGGAGCAGGGCCCGGTGACGCTTGCGGGTATCAGCCAGCGCCAACACATCTCCCTGTCGTATCTCGAGCAGCTGTTTGGCAAGCTGCGCCGTCATGAAATCGTCGAGTCCGTGCGCGGACCGGGCGGTGGCTACAATCTCGCGCGCCGTGCCGAAGAGGTGACGGTGGCCGACATCATCATCGCGGTCGACGAACCGCTCGACGCAACCCAGTGCGGCGGCAAGGGCACGTGCGAAGGCACCAAGCAGCACGACGGCCACTGCATGACGCACGAGCTGTGGTCGACGCTGAACCAGAAAATGGTCGAATACCTCGATTCGGTTTCGCTGAAGGATCTGGTCGATCAGCAGCGCTCGCGCGAAGGCGCCCCGGCGGTGCTGCGCGACAGGCGCAGCGACGCGCCGGCGGTCGAACCCGTCCGCGTGGCGCCGAAAGGTCCCAATTCCGTATTCAACATGGCCGGTTCGTGAAGCGCGGCACGCAATAGAACCCTTTCGCCGCAGCCCCAGATCGAACCCAGAAGCCAGAGCACATGACGTCCCCGGAGCAATTGATGAACAACGACTCTCTCCATCTGCCCATCTACATGGACTACAGCGCCACGACGCCGATCGATCCGCGTGTGGTGGACAAGATGATTCCGTATCTGCGCGAGCAGTTCGGCAACCCCGCGTCGCGTAGCCACGCCTATGGCTGGACCGCCGAGCGCGCGGTCGAGGAAGCGCGCGAGCAGGTCGCCGCGCTCGTGAACGCCGATCCGCGCGAAATCATCTGGACCTCGGGTGCGACGGAGTCGGACAACCTCGCTCTGAAAGGTGCCGCGCATTTCTACAAGAGCAAGGGCAAGCACATCATCACGGTGAAGACCGAGCACAAGGCGGTGCTGGACACCTGTCGCGAGCTCGAGCGCGAAGGCTTCGAAGTCACTTACCTGGACGTCAGGGACGACGGTCTGATCGACCTCGACGCGTTCAAGGCGGCGCTGCGTCCGGACACGATTCTGGTGTCGGTGATGTCGGTCAACAACGAGATCGGCGTCATTCAGGACATCGAGGCGATCGGCGAGATCACGCGTGAAAAGGGCATCATTTTCCACGTCGACGCGGCGCAGGCCACCGGCAAGATCCAGATCGATCTGCAGAAGCTGAAGGTCGACCTGATGTCGTTCTCGGCGCACAAGACCTATGGCCCGAAGGGCATCGGCGCGCTGTACGTGCGCCGCAAGCCACGTATCCGTATCGAGGCGCAGATGCACGGAGGCGGTCACGAGCGCGGCATGCGTTCGGGCACGCTGGCCACGCACCAGATCGTCGGCATGGGCGAAGCGTTCCGCATCGCGCGCGAAGAGATGGCGACCGAAAATGAGCGCATTCGCATGCTGCGTGACCGGCTGCTGAAAGGCCTGTCGGAAATCGAAGAAGTGTATGTGAACGGCGACATGGAAAAGCGTGTGCCGCACAACCTGAACATCAGCTTCAATTTCGTGGAAGGCGAATCGCTGATCATGGCGGTGAAGGACGTCGCGGTGTCGTCGGGCTCCGCGTGCACGTCGGCATCGCTGGAGCCGTCGTACGTGCTGCGCGCGCTTGGCCGCAACGACGAACTGGCGCACAGCTCGATCCGCTTCACGGTGGGACGCTTCACGACCGAGCAGGAAGTCGATTACGTGATCAACCTGCTGAAGACGAAGATTTCCAAGCTGCGCGATCTGTCGCCGCTGTGGGAAATGCACAAGGACGGGATCGATCTGTCGACCATCCAGTGGGCCGCGCACTGACGCGCCGGCTGGACGAAGCGGACATCGAACGTTCATCGGATTGCAGGTTGAAACGAATCAAGGAGTGTAATCATGGCTTATAGCGACAAGGTCCTCGACCACTACGAAAACCCGCGCAACGTCGGTTCCTTCTCGAAGGACGACGACGCGGTCGGCACCGGCATGGTCGGCGCGCCGGCCTGCGGCGACGTGATGAAGCTGCAGATCCGCGTTGGCGCGGACGGCATCATCGAAGACGCGAAATTCAAGACGTACGGCTGCGGCTCGGCCATCGCATCGAGCTCGCTCGTCACCGAATGGGTGAAGGGCAAGACGCTCGACCAGGCGATGTCGATCAAGAACACGCAGATCGCCGAAGAACTGGCACTGCCACCGGTGAAGATCCACTGCTCGATTCTCGCGGAAGACGCGATCAAGGCAGCGGTCGCCGACTACAAGCAGCGCCACGGCGAAGCAGCGGTGGCCGAAGACGGCAAGGCCGCCTGAGCAACAGGGTAAGAAGGAAGCAACCGGTGAGCGCGGCGCGAACACGCGCGCCGCGCACTCTGGCAACTGAGAAACGTTATGGCAATTACGTTGACCGAAAAGGCAGCACAGCACGTCCAGAAGTATCTGACCCGCCGCGGTAAAGGCATCGGGTTGCGCGTCGGCGTGCGCACCACCGGTTGCTCGGGCCTCGCCTACAAGCTCGAGTACGTAGACGAACTTGCACCGGAAGATCAGGTGTTCGAGACGGGCGGCGTGAAGGTCGTCGTCGACCCGAAGAGTCTTGCGTATATCGACGGCACGGAGCTCGACTTCGCGCGCGAAGGGTTGAACGAAGGCTTCAAGTTCAACAACCCGAACGTGAAAGACGAATGCGGTTGCGGCGAGTCGTTCCGCGTCTAGGTTCGATACTTTCCGCGTGCGGCGGATCAAAGGCGGCGCGGGCCGCCTTTTTAGTTTGGTCCGCGCCCGACTGAAGCGCTCACGCCTGACACGGCCCAACGTTCCCACACGACGTTTTCATCAACGGACTTTTATTCGATGGCCTCGCTGAAGGATAGCCACTTCGATCTGTTTGGTCTGCCGGCGCAATTCGCGCTCGACGCGGGCACGCTCGATCACGCGTACCGCACCGTGCAGGCGCAGGTGCACCCGGATCGCTTCGCGGCGGCCGGCGATGCGCAAAAGCGTATCGCGATGCAATGGGCGACGCGCGCGAACGAGGCGTATCAGACGCTGCGCGATCCGCTCAAGCGCGCAGCCTATCTGCTGTCGTTGCGCGGGATCAACGTCGGCGTCGAGAACAACACGGCGATGGAGCCCGCGTTCCTGATGCAGCAGATGGAGTGGCGCGAGAACATCGAGGACGCAGCGGCGGCGAAGAACGTCGACGCGCTCGACGCGTTGCTCGTCGAGTTGCGCGACGAAGAACGTCAGCGCTTCGACAAGCTCGGCGCATCGCTCGATAGCGGCGCGAATCAGGCGGCGGCCGAAGCGGTGCGGCAAATGATGTTCATCGAGCGCGTCGCGTCGGAAATCGACGTGCAGATCGAGCGGCTCGAAGGCTAGCGCGGTTTCGGGCGACGCGCGCAACAAGCGTTGCGCCGGCAAGCAGCAACACGCCGAAAGAGCAACGGTAAGCAGCAACGTAGCAAGCGACGAACAACAACCAGAGCGGCCGCGAGCCGCGGCATCACCCCCAGCAACGCGAACATTCAGGACGGGGCACAACGTCCCCGAGAAGATCCAGATGGCCTTATTGCAAATCTCCGAACCCGGCATGGCGCCGGCGCCTCACCAGCGGCGTCTGGCGGTCGGTATCGATCTCGGCACCACCAACTCCCTCGTCGCCGCCGTGCGCAGCGGCCTGCCCGACGTGCTGCCCGACGAAGACGGGCACGTGCTGCTGCCGTCGGTGGTGCGCTACCTGGAGCAGGGCGGCCGTCGCATCGGCCGCCGGGCGAAGGCCGAGGCCGCGAGCGACCCGCGCAACACGATCGTGTCGGTCAAGCGCTTCATGGGCCGCGGCAAGGCCGAGGTGGAGGGCGCCGAAAACGCGCCGTACGATTTCGTCGACGCGCCCGGCATGGTGCAGATCCGCACCGTCGACGGCGTGAAAAGCCCGGTCGAGGTATCGGCTGAAATTCTCGCGACGCTGCGTCAGCGCGCCGAAGACACGCTCGGCGACGAGCTGGTCGGCGCGGTGATCACGGTGCCGGCTTATTTCGACGAAGCACAGCGCCAGGCCACCAAGGACGCCGCGCGCCTCGCGGGCCTGAACGTGCTGCGTCTGCTCAACGAGCCGACCGCGGCCGCGATCGCCTACGGTCTCGACAACGGCGCGGAAGGTCTGTACGCGGTCTATGACCTCGGCGGCGGCACCTTCGACCTGTCGATCCTGAAGCTCACCAAGGGCGTATTCGAAGTACTCGCAGCCGGCGGCGATTCCGCGCTAGGTGGCGACGACTTCGACCATGCGCTGTACCGCCATGTGCTCGAACAGGCCGGCATCGCGCCGCGCACGCTCGCGCCGCACGATGTGCGTCTGCTGCTCGATGGCGTGCGCGAGGCCAAGGAGGCGTTGTCGAGCGCACCGCAGGCAACCCTCAAGCTCACGCTTGCCAACGGCACCGCGCTCGATCTGACGATCGACGAAGCCACGTTCGAGACCATCACGGCCGAGCTGGTGCAGCGCACGCTGGGTCCGACGAAAAAGGCATTGCGCGACGCGAAGGTCACCACGAAGGAGATCAAGGGCGTCGTGCTGGTCGGCGGCGCGACGCGCATGCCGGTGATCCGCCGCGCGGTCGAGGCGTTCTTCGGCCAGCCGCCGCTCGTCAATCTCGATCCGGATCAGGTCGTCGCGCTCGGCGCCGCGATCCAGGCCGATCTGCTGGCCGGCAACCGCGGCGCGGAAGGCGACGAATGGCTGCTGCTCGACGTGATTCCGCTGTCGCTCGGCGTCGAGACGATGGGTGGTCTCACCGAGAAGATCATTCCGCGCAACTCGACGATTCCGGTCGCGCGTGCGCAGGATTTCACGACCTTCAAGGACGGCCAGACCGCGATGGCGATTCACGTCGTGCAAGGCGAGCGCGAGCTCGTCAGCGATTGCCGTTCGCTCGCGCGCTTCGAGCTGCGCGGCATCCCGCCGATGGCCGCCGGCGCCGCGCGCATTCGCGTGACCTATCAGGTCGACGCCGACGGCCTGCTGTCCGTGTTCGCACGCGAGCTCGCGTCGGGCGTGGAGGCATCGGTGGTCGTGAAGCCGTCGTATGGCCTCGCCGACGACGACATCGCACGCATGCTCGAAGACAGTTTTTCGACCGCTGAGATCGACATGCGGGCGCGCGCCTTGCGCGAGGCGCAGGTCGAAGCGCAGCGTCTCGTCGAAGCGACCGACGCGGCGCTCGCCGCCGACGCCGAGCTGCTCGACGACAGCGAACGCGCCGAACTCGACGCGCTGCTCGCGGCATTGCGCAACGTCGCGCCGGGCGAGGACGTCGGCGCGATCGAAGCTGCGACGAAGGCGCTCGCCGAAGGCACCGACGAATTCGCCGCGCGCCGCATGAACAAGGGAATTCGCCGCGCGCTGTCGGGCCGCAAGCTCGACGAGATCTGAACGGGCGAACGTCGCGAAGGCCGCGCGCACGCGGCATGCGCGTCGCGTGAACGAACTGGCACCGCGCACTTGCTTCACGGACGAACAGCGAACCTCCCACGCACCACCGGAGCGCGCCGCGTGGACTTAAAAAGTCCGCGCGGCGCCAGTAAAATGGTACGGAGCCTGCACGCGGCATTGCTGGCAGCCGCCGTGCCTCAGACCCAAACGGAAACTGTATGCCTCAAATCGTTGTGCTGCCTCACGTCGAACTGTGCCCGGAAGGCGCGGTGATCGACGCCGTTCCCGGCAAGAGCATCTGCGACAACCTGCTCGAACACGGTATCGAAATCGAGCATGCGTGCGAGAAGTCGTGCGCGTGCACGACCTGTCACGTGATCGTGCGTGAGGGTTTCGCCGCCTTGACGCCGTCCGAGGAAGACGAGGACGATCTGTTGGACAAGGCGTGGGGGCTCGAACCGGCGTCGCGCCTGTCGTGTCAGGCGATCATGCCGGACGAGCAGGATCTGGTCGTAGAAATTCCGCGTTACTCGATCAATCACGCGAAGGAAAACCACTAACAGGAGGGCGCCGCCATGAAGTGGACCGATACGCAGGACATCGCGATGGCTCTGACGGACAAGCATCAGGACGTCGATCCGCAGCAGGTGCGTTTCACCGACCTGCATCGCTGGGTGACCGAGCTCGAAGGCTTCGACGACGATCCTAACCGCTCGAACGAAAAGATTCTCGAAGCGATTCAGGCGGCGTGGATCGAAGACGCGGATTATTGAGTGTCTTTGGCGCTTGCGCGCCGAACTCCAAAGAAAAGGAAAGGCGATTCCACCGGAATCGCCTTTTTTCATTGCCGCGGCGGAAAACGCAGAGCGTCGAGCCTAGTCGGCGACGAGGGTGCCGTTCTGGACGCGCACGCGTTCGCCATCGTGGAACGGCGGCGCCGCTTGATAGGTGAAGTAGCGCGTCTTGCCGTCTTCCATGTGCACGCGCACCGAATACGACGTCGTGCTGCGCAGATGTTTTTCGACCGAGTTGCCGGCGAGCCCGCCGCCGAGCGCGCCGAGCAGCGTCATCGCGGTACGGCCGCCGCCGGCTCCGAACTGGTTACCGACCACGCCACCGGCCACCGCGCCGCCGACCGCGCCAATGCCCGTGCCATGTCCTTCATGCCGAACCGCCGAGATCGCCGCGACGGTGCCGCAAGTCGAGCAGTAAGCGCCTTGCGGGGCCGGCTGCTGCGCATACTGCGGCGCCGCTTGCGGCTCGGGTGGTTGCGCGGCCTGCGACTGCGGCGCGGCCTGCGCCTGCTGTTGCTGCGCGTATTGCTGTTGCTGCACCGGAGCGGGCACCGCGGCTGGAGCGGCCGGCTCCGTTTGCTGAGCCTGAACCTGCTGCTGTTGCGCCGCCGGATTGACCGGCGCGGCCGAATCGACGACGCCCGGCGGTTGCGTGCCGACTTGCGCGGCTTGCGTCTGATCGGTCTGCGCGCCGTTGCCCGACGCCTTCGGGAACACGCCGGTGATCGCCGCGGTAGCGACGAGACTCGCGACCAGCACTGCGCCGGCGGCGACCGCGATCAACGGATGAAGACGATGTTGCTGCGTGGGTTGATGAGTAGGGGTGTCCATGTGGGGCCTCCGTTTCTGACAGAGCCGACTTTTAGTGAGACTGAGTGTCGGGCAAATCGATCCGGGCAGCGTTTCTATTTGTAACCGGCGCGGTGGCGTTGTGCAGTTGCTCGGCGGCCTTTACGTGGCGCGCCGTAGTATCAGCAAGCTTTCAAGACGATCGCGACCACGCAGACGTGCGCGCAATCGTGCAGGTTTTACCGCTGGTTACAAACGATCAGAAGCAGAAAACGGTCCCGCGCGGCGAGAACGAGCGCATAAAAAACGCCCGGCATCAACCGGGCGTTCTTAACAACCTTCGCATTACGCGCTCAGTGCCGCTCAATCCTCGCGACGCAGATGCGGAAACAGAATCACGTCGCGGATGCTCGGGCTATCGGTCAGCATCATCACCAGACGGTCGATGCCGATACCGCAGCCGCCCGCCGGCGGCATGCCGTATTCGAGCGCGCGGATGTAGTCCGCGTCGTAGAACATCGCTTCCTCGTCGCCGGCGTCTTTCTGGTCGACCTGCTTCTTGAAGCGCGCGGCCTGATCTTCCGGATCGTTCAGCTCCGAGAAACCGTTGGCGATTTCGCGGCCCGTGATGAACAGTTCGAAACGCTCGGTGATGCCTGCCACCTTGTCCGACGCACGCGCGAGCGGCGACACCTCGATCGGGTAGTCGATGATGTAGGTCGGCTCCCACAGTTGCGACTCGGCGGTCTCTTCGAACAGCGCCAGTTGCAGCGAGCCGACGCCCGCGTTCAGGAACTGCGGCTGCGACGCATCGACGCCGAACTTCTTCAGCTCGGCGCGCAGGAACGTGCCGTCGGCGAGCTGCTCGTTCGTGTATTGCGGCGCGTACTTCTGGATTGCCTGCGTGATCGTCAGCCGATGGAACGGCTTCGACAGATCGAGCTCGCGGCCCTGATAGGTGATCGTGGCCGTGCCGAGCGCATCGATCGCGGCTTGGCGAATCAGCTGCTCGGTGAAGTCCATCAGCCACTTGTAGTCGGTGTAGGCCGCGTAGAACTCGATCATCGTGAATTCCGGGTTGTGGCGCACGGACACGCCCTCGTTGCGGAAGTTACGATTGATCTCGAACACGCGTTCGAAGCCGCCCACCACCAGACGCTTCAGATACAGCTCCGGCGCGATGCGCAGGAACATCTGCATGTCGAGCGCGTTGTGGTGCGTGGAGAACGGCTTGGCCGCCGCGCCGCCCGGAATCGGATGCAGCATCGGCGTTTCGACTTCCATGAAGTCGGCCTTGGCCATGAAATTGCGAACCGACGCGATCGCCTTGGTACGCGCGACGAACGTGCGGCGCGTTTCCGGCGTGACGATCAGATCGACGTAGCGCTGGCGGTACTTCATTTCCTGGTCGGCGAGACCGTGGAACTTGTCGGGCAGCGGACGCAGCGACTTCGACAGCAGACGCAGCTCCGTGCAGCGCACCGACAGCTCGCCCTTGTTGGTGCGGAACAGCACGCCGCGCGCGGCGACGATGTCGCCCATGTCCCACTTCTTGAACGCGTCGTAGGTTTCCTGACCGACGTCGGCCGGCGTGATGAAGAACTGGATCTGACCCGAGCCGTCGCGCACGGTCGCGAAGCTCGCCTTGCCCATCACGCGTTTCAGCATCATGCGGCCGGCGATCGCGACTTCGAGCGGATTCGCTTCGAGCGCTTCCTTGTCGGTGTGCTCGTACTGCGCCTGCAGATCTTCGGCGTGGTGCGTGGGACGGAAATCGTTCGGATAGGCGACGCCTTGCTCACGCAGCTCGCGCAGCTTTTCGCGGCGCTCGGCGATGATCTTGTTGTCGTCCACTTCGGGCACGACGGTCGGCTGGGCGGCATTCCGCTGGGCGGCATTCCGCTGGGCCGCATTCGGCTGGGTCGGTTCGGTCATGATGATTTGGTATTCGGTGGCCCGCCGCGGAGTGCTCCATGGGCGGGAAGCCAGTCAGTGTAAAAACCTCAGGCGGTACTGGAAAAACGGAAGCGCAGTCCCGCTCGGTGAACGAGGCCGCGCCGTGCGCGCTTAGACGCCCTGTTTCAGGCTCGCGCTGATGAACGGATCGAGATCGCCGTCGAGCACGCTCTTCGTGTTGCTGATTTCGACGTTGGTGCGCAGATCCTTGATGCGGCTGTTGTCGAGCACGTACGAACGGATCTGATGACCCCAACCCACATCGGTCTTGCCGGCTTCGAGCTTGTCCTGCTCGGCCTGACGCTTGCGGATTTCCGCTTCGTACAGGCGCGATTTCAGCATCGCCATCGCTTCGGCGCGGTTGCGGTGCTGCGAGCGGTCGTTCTGGCACTGCACGACGATGCCCGACGGCATGTGCGTGATACGCACCGCGGAGTCGGTCTTGTTGATGTGCTGACCGCCCGCGCCCGAAGCGCGGTACGTGTCGATGCGCAGATCGGCCGGGTTGATTTCGACTTCGATCGAGTCGTCGATTTCCGGGTAGACGAACACCGATGAGAACGACGTGTGACGTCCGCCCGACGAGTCGAACGGCGACTTGCGCACGAGACGGTGCACGCCGGTTTCGGTACGCAGGAAGCCGTACGCGTATTCGCCTTCGATCTTGATCGTCGCGTTCTTGATGCCGGCGACGTCGCCTTCGGTCTGCTCGAGCACTTCGGTCTTGAAGCCCTTGCGCTCGCAATAACGCAGATACTGGCGCAGCAGCATCGATGCCCAGTCGCACGCCTCGGTGCCGCCGGCGCCGGCCTGGATGTCGAGAAACGCGTTGTTGGGGTCGGCCGGGTTCGCGAACATGCGGCGGAATTCCATGTCGGCGACGCGCGCTTCAATGCCCTGCGCATCGGCTTCGCAGGCGACGAGCGTTTCGTCGTCGGCTTCTTCGCGCGCCATCTCGAACAGGTCTTGCGCGTCGTTCACGTCGTTCGTGATCGACGTGAGCTTGCCGACGACGTCGTCGAGCAGCTTTTTTTCCTTACCGAGTGCCTGGGCGTGCTTCGAGTCGTTCCAGACGTCCGGGTCTTCGAGTTCCCGGTTGACTTCGATTAGACGCAGTGCTTTGTCGTCGTAGTCAAAGATACCCCCGTAGGTCGTCCGCGCGCTTGCGCAGGTCGGCCAGAGAGGCTTCGATCGCGTTGAGACGTTCCGCTTCCATGTCGATCTTCTATTGCTTCGTGAAAAGGGAGAAATTATAGCCGATCGGCATGCCGCGCCGGCGCCTCGCGGGCGATCCGGCGCGTGTTCGCGATTGATTTTGCGGAAGATTTCAGCTGAGCGCGTGCTCGACGATCAATTGCACGCGCGACACGCCGTTCCATGTGTCGCTCGAGAGCCGATAGGCGACGGTGGTGCGGGCGGGCAGCGTATCTGTGTGATTGAACCAGATCGCGTTAAAGCGCTGGCGGCCGCGCAGCAGTTGCAGCTTCAGATGCTTGTCCTTCACGAGCGCCTGCGACGCGACCTCGAATTGGCCCGAAAACACCGGCGCCGGAAAGCCCTGGCCCCACACTGCCGCGTCGAGCATTTCGACGAATTGCGGCGTGAAATACGCATCTTCGAGCTCGCCGTCGGTTTCGACCGTGCGCGCGAGTGCCTCCGCCGACAGCCATTCGCGGCCGACCGCCTCGAACGCGGCCGTGAAGCGCGGCACGTCGGCGGCGGCGATCGTCAGGCCCGCCGCCATCGCGTGGCCGCCGAATTTGACGATCAGGTCCGGTTCGCGCTTCGAGATCAGATCGAGCGCGTCGCGCAGATGGAAGCCCGCGATCGAGCGGCCCGAGCCCTTGACGAGCCCGCCGGTATCGTCGGCGGGCGCGAACGTGAACGACGGGCGGTGGAACTTCTCCTTCAGCCGTCCCGCGACGATGCCGATCACGCCCTGATGCCAGCCCGGATTGAACAGCGTGATCGTGGTCGAGCCGTCGGGGTCGACCGTCGACAGGTCGTCGAGCGCCTGCTGCTGCATGCCGGCCTCGATTTCGCGGCGCTCGCGGTTCATCGTGTCGAGCTGCTGCGCGAGTTCCCACGCGCGGCCGACGTCGTCGGTGGTCAGGCATTCGATGCCGAGCGACATGTCCGACAGCCGTCCGGCCGCGTTCAGGCGTGGTCCCAGCGCGAAGCCTAGGTCGAAGCCGGACGCGTTGCGCGCATCGCGCGCGGCGGCGCGAAAGAGGGCGGCGATGCCCGGCTGCATGCGGCCGTGGCGGATGCGCTGCAGACCTTGCGCGACCAGCACGCGGTTGTTGCCGTCGAGCTTGACGACGTCGGCGACGGTGCCGAGCGCGACCAGATCGAGCAGACCGTCGAGGCGCGGCTCGGGCAGCGCGTCGCCGAACGCGCCCCGGCGCCGCAGTTCCGCGCGCAGCGCGAGCAGCACGTAGAACATCACGCCGACGCCGGCCAGGCACTTGCTCGGGAACGTGCAACCCGGCTGGTTTGGATTGACGATCGCGCGCGCGGCGGGCAGTTCGTCGCCGGGCAGGTGATGGTCGGTGACGAGCACGTCGATGCCGAGCGCGTTGGCCGCCGCGACGCCATCGACGCTGGCGATGCCGTTGTCGACGGTGATCAGCAGATCGGGCTTGCCGGCCGCGCTGCGCGCCGCCAGCTCGACGATGTCCGGCGTGAGCCCGTAGCCGTGCTCCATGCGGTTCGGCACCAGATAGTCGATGCGCGCGCCGAACATGCGCAGCCCGCGCACCGCGACCGCGCAGGCGGTCGCGCCGTCGCAGTCATAGTCGGCGACGACCAGCATGCGGCGCTGTTGCTGGAGCGCGTCGGCGAGCAGCGCGGCGGCCGCGTCGCAGCCCTTCATTTCGGCGGGCGGCACGAGCCGCGCGAGGCCGGTTTCGACGTCTTCGGGCAGGCACACGCCGCGCGATGCGTAAAGGCGCGCGAGCACCGGATGCATGCCGCAGCGGGTCAGCACTTCGGCGTCGACGGGGGAGCAGGGGCGCGTAACGATTCGGGTCATGCGGAAGGGCCGTGGATCATTCGATGAAAAGCGAGGCCAGCACGCGCCGCCGCCAGAATTTGCGCAGATCGCCGCGCGTGACCGTCAGCGTCACCGAGCCGGTGTCGCCGCACAGCGTGAGGGCGAGTTCGGCGAGCTCGCCCGACTGCAGCGCCGCGAGCGCGGGCTCGAACCAGTCGGTCTGCAGTTCGGCGAATGCCTGGTTCCAACGCGCCCAGTCCTGTTCGATGTAGGGCGCGGAGAACGGATCGAGTTCGACGAGCGTTACCCCGCTGCTGCTGCCATTGGTCACAACGCGCAGCGCCGCCGACAGTGCGCCATACGACGCCGGCGGCGCGCCTGTCACGACCCCCGCGCTGAGCGCGAGACCGCGCGTCGCGGCCGCATCCGACAACACCTGCGCGAACGGACTGCGCACCGGCCGCGCGACGCCTTGCGCGTGAAACCAGATCGAGTTGACGGAGGGGAGCCCGCGTGCCTCGCGCGCTTCGTTGACCGGATGCTCGAACCACGCCATCTGCACTTCGTTCTGCAGCTTCATCCATGCGCGCGAGCGTTCGCCGGAGTGCGCTTCGTGCGGCAGCCAGATCTCGATGTTGCGGCCGCTCGCGCGCAGCGGCGACGCGCCCGCGAGCGAGCCGAACGCGTCGCTCGACAGATACCAGCGGGTCGGCTTCGGCGCCTCGATGCGCACGCCGAGTTCCTCGATCAGCGGACGCGCCAGCGCGAGCAGCGTGCTCGCTTCGTCGTCGGACAAATCCAGCGACGCGGGATCGATCAGCACCAGGTGGTCGTGCGCGATGTGCACGTGCACCGGCTGCACGCAGGCCCACGTCGCGTTGCCGGGGTCGCCGCCGTCGGCGCGCAGCATGTAGGGCGCGAGCGGGGCTTCGTCGGCGGCGGCCGAGGCGCCCGGGGTGCCCGAGGTGTCATCGGGCAGCGCGCCGAATTGCCGCGCGACCCAGCGCTCGTGCGGCAGCGTGCGTTGAAAATCCTCGCCGATCACCCGTTCGACCAGCGTCGCGCGAGCGATCAGCCTGTCGAGGGCAGGACTCTGGATGTCGTGAAGCGCGGTGGAGGCGTCGGCCGCGGCGGGCAGCGCGAAGGGCAGCAGAAGATGGAGGCGGTCGGCAGGCATGATGCTGCGCATTGTAGGGCAAACGGTGTGAGTATTTCGACGAAGGACGGCCGGTTTGTCGATGGTACGGCCGAGGCACGCCCTTTGCGCGAGCCGGCGGGATTGTGTGGCAAACTTCGCGCTTGATCGCTTGATCGCTTGATCGCTTGATCGCTGGACGCGGCGCGCCGGATCCGACGCCGGGCGCGGCAGGGTCGCGCACCGTGCCGCCGCTCCTCTGCGCACGGGCGCGGCTGCACGGCGGCCGGGCGGGCGCGCGGAACGATCCGCGCCGCCGCGAGCCCAACGATCACGACGCTCGGGCCGCACGGCGCACGCTCGATGTCCGCCGGTCCCGAGATACAGTCGAAGAACGCACAAAAGGATTCGCTTGAAATTTCCCTACGAATGGCAGATTGGCTGGCGCTACACACGCGCCGGCAAACGCACGACCGGTAACGGCTTCATTTCGTTCATCGCGCTGGTGTCGATGTCGGGCATCGCGCTTGGCGTCGCGGCGCTGATCGTCGTGCTGTCGGTGATGAACGGTTTTCAGAAGGACGTGCGCGACCGCATGCTGTCGGTGCTCGCGCACGTCGAAATCTTTTCGCCGACCGGTTCGATGCCCGACTGGCAACTGACCGCGAAGGAAGCGCGCCAGAACAAGGAGGTGATCGGCGCGGCGCCCTATGTCGAAGCGCAGGCGCTGCTCACGCGCCAGGACGCGGTGAGCGGCGTCGCCTTGCGCGGCGTCGAGCCGACGCTCGAGCCCGAAGTGTCCGACATCGGCAAGGAAATGAAGGGCGGCAGGCTGACCGACCTCGTGCCCGGCGAGTTCGGCATCGTGCTCGGCGCGGATCTCGCCGCCAGCCTCGGCGTGCAGATGAACGACAAGATCACGCTGGTCGCGCCCGAAGGCACGATTACGCCGGCCGGCATGCTGCCGCGCCTGAAGCAGTTCACGGTGGTCGGCATCTTCCAGTCGGGCCACTACGAATACGACAGCACGCTTGCACTGATCAACATCAAGGATGCGCAGGCGCTGTTCCGGCTGCCCGCGCCGACCGGCGTGCGGCTGCGCCTCGCCGACATGCAGCGCGCGCCGGAAGTCGCGCATCAGCTCGCGCGCACGCTGTCGGGCGATCTGTACATCCGCGACTGGACCCAGCAGAACAAGACCTGGTTCTCGGCGGTGCAGATCGAGAAGCGCATGATGTTCATCATCCTGACGCTGATCATCGCGGTGGCCGCGTTCAATCTGGTGTCGTCGCTGGTGATGACGGTGACCAACAAGCAGGCGGATATCGCGATCCTGCGCACGCTCGGCGCGCAGCCCGGCTCGATCATGAAAATCTTCGTCGTGCAGGGCGTGACGATCGGCTTCATCGGCACGGCGACCGGCGTCGTGCTCGGCTGCCTGATCGCGTGGAGCATTCCGTGGCTCGTGCCGATGATCGAGCATCTGCTCGGCGTGCAGTTCCTGCCGCCGTCGGTGTATTTCATCAGCGAGCTGCCGTCCGAACTGGTTCCGGGCGATGTCGCGCGGATCGGCATCATCGCTTTCGTGCTGTCGGCGCTGGCGACGCTCTATCCGAGCTGGCGCGGCGCGAAAGTCCGTCCGGCGGAGGCGCTGCGCTATGAATGACCGCCTCGTCCATCCTTCCATCGATTCATCCATGACCGCTCAGGACCCCGCGTCGTATCCGTTCGTGCTCGAAGCCACCGGCATTTCCAAATCGTTCGTGCAGGGCGGCCTGAACGTGCAGGTGCTCAACGACGCGCAACTCGCCGTGCGGCGTGGCGAGAAGCTCGCGATCGTCGGTGCGTCGGGCTCCGGCAAGAGCACGCTGCTGCATGTGCTCGGCGGTCTCGACGATCCGAGCGCGGGCGAGGTGTCGGTGCTCGGCAAGCCGTTCACCAAGCTCTCCGAGCGCGAGCGCAACGACCTGCGCAATCGCGCGCTCGGCTTCGTCTATCAGTTCCACCATCTGCTGCCGGAATTTACCGCGCTCGATAACGTCGCGATGCCGCTGCGGATTCGTCGCGAGACGACCGAAGTCGCGCGCCGCGAGGCCATGGCGGTGCTCGAGCGCGTCGGCATGGGGCATCGCGCGAAGCATCGGCCGGGCGAGCTGTCGGGCGGCGAGCGTCAGCGCGTCGCGATCGCGCGCGCGCTGGTCACGAAGCCCGCCTGCGTGCTCGCCGACGAGCCGACCGGCAACCTCGACGGCGGCACCGCCGACACGGTGTTCAACCTGATGCTCGAACTGTCGCGCACGCTCGAGACGAGCTTCGTGATCGTCACGCACGACCCGGAACTGGCGGGCCGCTGCGACCGCATCATGCGGCTGCGCGACGGCGTGCTGCACGAGGAACCGCCGGTTCCGGTCTGAGTGCCGGCCGGCACGGTCGTTGCGGGTCGCGGATGACTGGGCGTCGCCGCGAACCGCCGGGCCGCCATCGGTCCGGTCCCACTGCCAGCGAGAGAACCCATGTGGATCGATACGCACTGCCATCTCGACGCTTCGGAGTTCGACGCCGACCGTGACGCGGTCGCGGCGTCCGCGCGCGATGCGGGCGTGTCGCGCATCGTGATTCCGGCGATCGGGCGACAGAACTTCGCGGCGGTGCGCGAGCTCGCGCATCGCGTCGCCGGCGGCGCGTACGCGCTCGGCATCCATCCGATGTACACGCCTCGCGCGATCGATTCCGACCTCGACCTGCTGCGCATGGAGATCGAGGCGAGTCTCGACGATCCGCGCTTCGTCGGCATCGGCGAGATCGGGCTCGACTATTTCGTCGACGGTCTCGACGAGGCGCGCCAGCAGTTCTTCTACAACGGCCAGTTGCAGCTCGCGCGCGAATTCGATCTGCCGGTGATCTGCCATGTGCGCAAATCGCAGGATCAGGTGATCGCGGGACTGCGCCGGCATCAGATTCATCGCGGCATCGCGCACGCGTTCAACGGCAGTTTCCAGCAGGCCCAGGCCTATATCGATCAGGGCATGCATCTCGGTTTCGGCGGCAACCTGACGTTCGAGCGCGCGCGGCAGATCCGGCGGCTCGCCGAACAGTTGCCGTTCGACGCGCTCGTGGTCGAGACCGACGCGCCCGATATCGCGCCGTCGTGGATGTACAGGCAGCGCAATTCGCCCGAGCAGATTCCGGCGATCGGCGCGAGCCTCGCGCAACTGCGCGGTGTCACTTCCGACGCAGCCGCCCTTGGCACAACGGCTAACGCGCTCGCCGCGCTGCCTCGACTCGCGCTTTCCTCTGCATAATCGATTTCGTTGATCGAAAGGGTTCGCGCCGGGCGACGCCCACGCCCGGCGGGCTCGCTGCTGCCTGTCGCCGGCGCGTGACGTCGGCTGGCGCCGGCGGCGCGGAGGGCGGATGCGAGCAGTCTGGTGTGGGTTTGCGTTGGGCGTGATCTGGCTGCAGCGGCAGGCGGTGTTGCCGGATACGGGCGGGTGGTGGGCGTGGGTGTTGGCGGGCTGCGCGGTGGTGGGGGTTGCCGTGTGGGGGTTGTGCGGCGATGGGGCGGGTGATACGCACGAGCACGAGCGTACCCCCAGCTGCCAGCCTCCTTATCAAGCATGGCGCGATGTCCGTCTGCGACGGCTGATCGGTTGGGTCGCCGTGTGGTGCGCAGCGATCTGCGTCGGCTTCGGCTATGCGGCCATACGCGCGCAAACACGGCTCGCGGTGAGCCTGCCGCATGAGTGGGAAGGGCGCGACATCGAGGTCGTCGGCACGATCAAGGGATTGCCGACGCGCGGCGACAAAGGCGCGCGTTTCCTGTTCGACGTCGACGCGAACGATGCGCAGCTTGCCCCTTTCCCACGCGTGATCCAGCTAGCCTGGATCGCGCGCGACGCCCCTGCGCCGTCGCTCGAACCGGGCGAGCGCTGGCGTCTGACCGTGCGCCTGAAACGCCCGCACGGCAATGCGAATTTCGGCGTGCGTGATGCCGAGGCGAGTCTGCTCGCGCGCAACGTCCGCGCGACCGGCTATGTGAGCGTGCCGGATCATGCGCAGCGTCTTGCTGGTCACGCGCGCGGGCTCGCCGCACTGATCGACCGCTGGCGCGCCGCGTTGCGTGCGCGTATCGACGAGGTGCTTGCCGATGCACCGCATCGCGGCATCGTCGTCGCGCTCGCGATCGGCGCGCAGGACGAAGTGAGCCGCGCCGACTGGCAATTGATGCGCGGCACCGGCACGAGTCATCTGGTGGCGATTTCGGGCTTGCATATCGGCTTCGTCGCGGGGCTGGCGGGCTGGCTCGCGGCGGCAATCTGGCGACGTTCGGGCTGGCTCGGCCGCAACTGGCCGTTGCGCTGGCCCGCGCAGCTCGTCGGCGTGACCGCAGGTGCGATGTTCGCCGCGCTGCATGCCGCGCTCGCGGGCTTCAACGTGCCGGCGCAACGCGCGCTGTGGATGGCCGCGCTCGTTGCGCTGGGATTCGTCGGCGGCCGTCAGTTCGCGCGCTCCACCGTGTTCGCGTGGGCGCTCGGGCTCGTGCTGCTGGTCGATCCGTGGGCGGTCGTGTCGGCCGGTTTCTGGCTGTCCTTTTGCGCGGTCGGCGCGATCCTGTTTGCGATGTCGGGACTGCCGCGCGTGCGGCATCTTCAGGCGTCCCGTCATGACGAGGGCGAGCAGGGCGGTGCGGCGCGAGGCGGGTGGCAGGCGCTGCATTCCGCGTTGATCCGGCGGCTGCGCGCACTCGCCGAACGGTTGCGCAGCGCCGCGCACGTGCAGTTCGCGGTGACGGTCGCGCTTGCGCCGCTGACCGCCTACTGGTTCGCGCAGATTCCGCTCGTCGGTCCGCTCGCGAACGTGTTCGCGATTCCGTGGGTGAGCCTGCTCGTCACGCCGGCGGTGCTCGCGGGCGTCGCGTTGCCCGCGCCGCTCGACGCGTTTGCGTGGCGCGCCGCGCACACGCTGCTCGATGGTCTGGTGGCCGGCCTGCAGCTGGTGTCGGGACCGCACTGGACGCTGTGGTGGTTGCCGCAGCCGCACGCATGGGCGCTCGCCGCGGCTGCGCTCGGTGTGCTGTGGTGCCTCGCGCCGCGTGGCTGGCCGCTGCGCTGGGCGGCACCGCTGACGTGGCTGCCGCTACTGATGCCCGGCGCAAATGGCGCCCTCGCCGAGCCATCGGGCGCATTCCGTCTGACTGCGCTCGATGTCGGGCAGGGCACGTCGGTACTCGTGCAGACCGCGCATCACGCGTTGTTGTTCGATGCGGGTCCCGGCCCGGAATCGACGCACGCTGGCGAGCGCGTGGTAGTGCCGTTCCTGCAGGCTCAAGGCGTGACGGCGCTCGATACGCTGATGATCAGTCACGCCGATTCGGATCACGCGGGCGGCGCGCCGGCCGTGCTCGATGCGATCGAGGTGCGTCAGCTGGTGGCCGGACTGGAGCCGGCCGATGCGCTGTGGCCGAAGGCGCAGCAGCTCGGCGCGCAAACGCTGCCGTGTGTGGCGGGGCAGCGCTGGCAGTGGGACGGTGTCGAGTTCGCGGTACTGTGGCCGGACGCTGGGGCGCTAACCGGCAAGGCGAACGAGCATTGCTGCGTGCTCAGGGTCAGCAGCTTGGAGGGCGCCGCGGCAGGCCAACAGGCGACGCGCATCGGTGCCGATGCGCCGCGTTTCGCGGCCCTGCTGACCGCCGACATCGAAGCGCCGACCGAACGCGTGCTGCTCGCGCGCGATCGCGACTTGCTGCGCGCGCAAGTGTTGGTGGTGCCTCATCATGGCAGCAAGACCTCGTCTACCGAGCCGTTCCTCGACTCTATCGATCCGTCCATCGCGCTATTTCAGGTAGGCTATGAGAATCGCTTTCATCATCCCAATGCGGGCGTGTTCGCACGCTACGCAGCCCGTCATATCGAGCTCGGGCGCAGCGATCGCGATGGCGCCGTCAGGGTCGACGTCGATCCGGTCGCGCGCGGCGAGACGGGCGCCGCGCTGACACTCGAGCGCTATCGCGACACGCAACGCCGCTACTGGATGGAGCCCTGAGCGCATCGCGGTTCGCTGAGCTCAACGGCGCGCACGACAGGCGCAAGCAGCGGTATAAGCAGCGGCAAAAGCAGCGGCCCAGGCAAAGCACCCGCCCACGCGTAAAGAACACAACGGAGATCGCCGCAGTTGAAAAACATCATCCATTTCTCGCATGCGAACGGCTTTCCAGCCTCGACTTACCGGACGATTTTCGCCGAGCTCTCCGACGACTACGACGTGCGCTCGATCGAGCGGATCGGCCATGATCCGCGCTTTCCGGTCACGCAGGATTGGCCCCATCTGGTCGAGCAACTGCTCGACGACATCGCCCGCAAGTACGAGCAGCCGGTGTGGCTCGTCGGGCATTCGCTCGGCGGTTATCTGTCGCTGATGGCGGCGCTGAAAAAGCCGCAGTGGGTGAGGGGCGTCGTGATGCTCGATTCGCCGGTGATCGCGGGCTGGCGCAGCAGCATGCTGCGCGTGTCGCAATGGACCGGGCTCGACGAGCGGCTGTCGCCCGCCGCCGCGACGCGCAAGCGCCGCACGCAATGGACGAGCCGCGACGAAGCATGGCGGCACTTCCATTCGAAGCCCGCGTTCGCGCGCTGGGACGAGCGCATGCTGTCCGACTACATCGACTTCGGCATTCCGCAGGGCTCGCCCGACGGCACCCGCATGCTCGCGTTCGATCGTCGCACCGAATACCAGATCTACCGGACGCTGCCGCATACGCTCGGCGCGCGGCTCGCGCGCGGCGCGCCGGTGCCGGTCGGGTTTATCGCCGGGACGCGCTCGAAGGAAATCCGCCAGGCCGGTCTCGACGCGACGCGGCGCGCGACCGGCGGGCATGTCGAGTGGATCGAGGGCAGCCATCTTTATCCGATGGAAAAGCCGATCGAAACCGCGCGCGCGGTGCAGCGCATGTTGCGCGAGCTGGAGCGAACCGCCTGACGCGCAGCGGGCTGCAAACTGCTGCGCCGGCTGCGACGCGAGGCGGCATCGGCGCGCGGCGGGCCGGTCGTTTTTTGCTGGGTCGGGACCATCCTTTACGGTATAATCCGTTTTTCCCGCGAGCATCCAGCGATGACCAAATATGTTTTCGTCACCGGCGGCGTAGTATCTTCCCTCGGCAAGGGTATTGCCGCCGCTTCCCTCGCCGCGATCCTCGAATCGCGCGGTCTTAAAGTCACCCTCCTCAAACTCGATCCGTACATCAACGTCGACCCCGGCACGATGAGCCCGTTTCAGCACGGCGAAGTGTTCGTGACGGAAGACGGAGCGGAAACCGACCTCGACCTCGGCCACTACGAGCGCTTCATCAGCACGAAGATGCGCAAGGCCAACAACTTCACCACGGGCCAGATTTACGAGTCGGTGATCCGCAAGGAACGCCGGGGCGATTATCTCGGCAAGACCGTGCAGGTCATTCCGCACATCACGAACGAAATCCAGGCATTCGTCGAACGCGGCGCGGCTTCCGCGACGTGCGGCGAGCCGGATGTCGCGATCGTCGAAGTGGGTGGCACGGTGGGTGACATCGAATCGCTGCCGTTCCTCGAAGCCGCGCGTCAGATGAGCCTGCGCCTCGGCCGCAACAGCGCGTGCTTCGTGCACCTGACGCTGGTGCCTTGGGTTGCCACGGCCGGCGAACTCAAAACCAAGCCCACCCAGCACAGCGTGCAGAAGCTGCGCGAAATCGGCATCTCGCCGCACGTGCTGCTGTGCCGCGCCGACCGCCGCATTCCGGACGACGAGCGCGCGAAGATCTCGCTGTTCTCGAACGTGCCCGAAGACGCGGTGATTTCCGTGTGGGACGCCGATAGCATCTACAAGATTCCGCAGATGCTGCACGATCAGGGTCTCGACGCGATCATCTGCGAAGAGTTGAAGCTCACGCCGAAGGCGGCGGACCTTACGATGTGGTCCGACCTCGTCGAGAAGCTGCAGAATCCGAAGCACGAAGTGACGATCGGCATGGTCGGCAAGTACGTCGATCTGACCGAGTCGTACAAGTCGCTGATCGAAGCGCTGCGTCATGCGTCGATGCATACGTCGACGCGCGTGAACATCGAGTACATCGACTCCGAAGAGATCGAGACGCAAGGCGTCGAAAGCCTCAAGCATCTCGACGCGGTGCTCGTGCCGGGCGGCTTTGGCCGTCGCGGCACCGAAGGCAAGATTGCTGCGATCCGCTATGCCCGCGAAGCGAAGGTGCCGTATCTCGGCATCTGCCTCGGCATGCAGCTCGCCGTGATCGAATTCGCGCGCGACGTGGTCGGCCTGAAGGACGCGAACAGCACCGAGTTCGATCAGGAAACCAAGAACCGCGTGGTCGCGTTGATCACCGAGTGGTACGACCGCGAAGGTCGCGTCGAGAAGCGCACCGAAGAGTCGGACCTCGGCGGCACGATGCGGCTCGGCTCGCAGCGCTGCCCGATCAAGCCCGGCACGCTCGCCGAAGAGATCTACGGCACGGATGTGAACGAGCGTCATCGTCACCGTTATGAGGTGAATAACCGATTCGTGCCCCAGCTCGAAGGCGGTGGCCTCATCATTAGCGCCCGTACCCCGAGCGAGGATCTGCCCGAAATGATGGAACTGCCGCGCAGCATGCACCCGTGGTTCGTCGGCGTGCAGTTCCACCCGGAATTCACGTCCACGCCGCGTGACGGCCATCCGCTGTTCAAGTCGTTCGTCGAAGCGGCGCTCGCGCATCAGCAGTCGAGGGTCGAGGAGAAAGCATGAAACTGGGCGATTTCGAAATCGGGCTCGATAAGCCGTTTTTCCTGATCGCAGGTACCTGTGTCGTCGAATCCGAACAGATGACGATCGACACGGCCGGCCGCCTGAAGGAAATCTGCGCGAAGCTGAACATTCCGTTCATCTACAAATCGTCGTACGACAAGGCCAATCGCAGCAGCGGCAAGTCGTTCCGCGGTCTGGGCATGGACGAAGGTCTGCGCATTCTGTCGGAAGTGAAGCGTCAGCTCGGTCTGCCGGTGCTGACCGACGTGCATGCCGAGCATGAGATCGAGCAGGTCGCGTCGGTCGTCGACGTGCTGCAAACGCCTGCGTTCCTGTGCCGTCAGACCGACTTCATCCACGCGTGCGCGCGCTCGGGCAAGCCGGTCAACATCAAGAAGGGCCAGTTTCTCGCGCCGCACGACATGAAGAACGTGATCGACAAGGCGCGCGACGCCGCGCGTGAAGCGGGTCTGTCGGAAGACCGCTTCATGGCGTGCGAACGCGGCGTGTCGTTCGGCTATAACAACCTCGTGTCGGACATGCGGTCGTTGGCGATCATGCGCGAGACCCACGCGCCGGTCGTGTTCGATGCGACGCACTCGGTGCAGTTGCCGGGTGGTCAGGGCACGAGTTCGGGCGGCCAGCGCGAATTCGTGCCGGTGCTCGCGCGTGCCGCGGTCGCGGTCGGCGTCGCCGGTCTGTTCATGGAAACGCACCAGAATCCGGCGCAGGCGAAGTCGGACGGGCCGAACGCGGTGCCGCTCAATCGCATGGCCGACCTGCTCGAGACGCTTGTCACGCTCGACCAGGCCGTCAAGCGCGGCCCGTTCCTCGAGAGCGATTTCAACTGATTCAGATATGCGCCGCGTGTCACGATTGCTCTCGATAATCGATACGCGGCGTTTTCGCGAAATGGTCGTCGAACGTATCGGCGCGCGAGTTGTCTGTCGGGGAGACCGGCAGGTGCACGATGCAGGGTCACAGTAAAGAATTCAACGTCATCCTTTGAGGAAACCATGAGTGCTATCGTAGACATCATCGGTCGAGAGATTCTCGATTCGCGAGGCAACCCCACCGTCGAATGCGACGTGCTGCTCGAGTCGGGCACGATGGGCCGCGCAGCGGTGCCGTCGGGCGCATCGACCGGCTCGCGCGAAGCGATCGAACTGCGCGACGGCGAAGCCGGCCGCTACGGCGGCAAGGGCGTGCTGAAGGCCGTCGAGCACATCAACACTGAAATCTCCGAAGCGATCATGGGTCTCGACGCTTCCGAGCAGGCATTCCTCGACAAGACACTGCTCGAGCTCGACGGCACCGACAACAAGTCGCGCCTCGGCGCGAACGCGATGCTGGCCGTGTCGATGGCCGTCGCGAAGGCCGCCGCTGAAGAAGCCGGCCTGCCGCTGTACCGCTACTTCGGCGGCTCGGGCGCGATGCAACTGCCGGTGCCGATGATGAACATCGTCAACGGCGGCGCGCACGCGAACAACAGCCTGGACATCCAGGAATTCATGATCGTGCCGGTCAGCCAGCCGACCTTCCGCGAAGCACTGCGCTGCGGCGCCGAAGTGTTCCACGCGCTGAAGAAGATCCTGTCGGATCGCGGCATGAGCACGGCAGTCGGCGACGAAGGCGGCTTCGCGCCGAACTTCGGCAGCAATGACGAGTGCCTGTCCACCATTTTGCAAGCCATCGAGAAAGCAGGCTACCGCGCCGGTGAAGACGTGCTGCTCGCGCTCGACTGCGCGGCGAGCGAGTTCTACCACGACGGCAAGTACCAGCTCGCGGGCGAAGGCCTGCAGCTGTCGTCGACGGAATTCGCGGACTACCTCGCGAACCTCGCCGACAAGTTCCCGATCGTGTCGATCGAAGACGGCATGCACGAAAGCGACTGGGAAGGCTGGAAGACGCTGACCGACAAGCTCGGCAAGAAGGTTCAGCTGGTCGGCGACGACCTGTTCGTGACCAACACGCGCATCCTGAAGGAAGGCATCGAGAAGGGCATCGCGAACTCGATCCTGATCAAGATCAACCAGATCGGCACGCTGACGGAAACTTTCGCGGCGATCGAAATGGCTAAGCGCGCGGGCTACACGGCCGTGATTTCGCACCGCTCGGGCGAAACCGAAGACTCGACGATCGCGGACATCGCCGTCGGCCTGAATGCCGGTCAGATCAAGACCGGTTCGCTGTCGCGTTCGGACCGCATCTCGAAGTACAACCAGCTGCTGCGTATCGAGGAAGATCTCGGCGATATCGCCAGCTACCCGGGCAAGTCGGCGTTCTACAATCTGCGCTAAGTTTTTTCGCCAGATTGTTCACGCCGATCGATGAGCCGGTTATCCTTCGTTTCTGATTGACCTCGCCGCCCTGCGTATAGCGCAGGGCGGCGCGTATTTATTGTGCTTACTTCATGCGGCTTGTCACTGCTGTCCTGATCGTTCTGCTGGCATTGATCCAGTACCCGCTCTGGTGGGGGCACGGCGGCTGGCTGCGCGTGCATGAGTTGCAGGGCCAACTCGCGCAGCAACTGCAGAAGAATGCCGACTCGAAGCTGCGCAACGAGCGCATCCAGGGCGAAGTGCAGGATCTGCAGAACGGCACCGCCGCCGTCGAAGAGCGGGCGCGTTACGAAATGGGCATGGTCAAGGACGGCGAAGTTTTCGTGCAGTTCGTGTCGCCGAACCAGCCGTTGCCGGCGGCGAACGCACAGTCGGCGGATACCTCGACGCGCGGGGAAGTGTCGGCGGCGCCGCTGCACGTGGTGCCGAATCCGGAGTCGCGCGCGAAGCCCGATCGCAAGCATGGCGGGAAGGCGGTGGTCGCGAAGGAGAAGAAGCCGGCGCACTGAGGTTCGATAGCTCGCATCGGCCTGGTACGAAGGACGCAAAAAAAGCGCGGTTCATTTGGAACCGCGCTTTTTTATTTTGTGCCGCCATTTCGCTGCTACCAGCCCCATGAAGGCCCGAACCCCACGCCGACTCCCGTACCCCAGCCGCTGCGTCCCCAACCGCCGCTCGAGACACCAACGGAAAACCGCACGGGCGGCGAGCGCGAGTAATAGCGCGACCAGGCTTGCGCGGCAGCGTCCGCTGCCATCGTCTGATCCTGTTCGAACATGACCTGTTGCTCGATTGCGTCATAGCGCGCGCGTTCCTCCGGTGTCAGCGTCTGAGTGTGGCTGATGGCCTCCGCCTGATCGGGCGGCAGACGGCTCAGGATCGGCGCGGGGCCCGGTGGATCGATCGAGCAGCCGGCCAGCGCCGCGCTGCCCGCGACGACCGCGAGTATCAACGAAAGCATGTGCTTCATGGTCGAATCTCCATCGGTGCGAAGCTCCGGCAAACTCTTGTCGACGCGCGGCGCCGCATCGTTTCAGCGCATCAACGCTGCGCACAAAAGCAACGCGCCGCCCGAGCCGTGACGAGGCATGGGGCGGCGCGGTTAGGACGTCCGTCGAAAAGCGCGATCAGTTCGCCGGCACGGAGTCCGCTGCGGCGAGAGGGCGGTTTAGTGCCGCTGCGCGGCCGCCGGCGTCACACCTTGTGAGAGTCCGCCGGCCACGAAAAGTTGCGCGACGTCGACCGGGTCGAACTCGTAGCGCTGATTGCAGAACTCGCAGTGAATCTCGACGTGGCCGCGTTCCTCGATCACGCCGTCGACTTCATCGCGGCCGAGCATCTTCAGCATCGCGCCGACTTTTTCGCGCGAGCAAGTGCATTCGAAGCGCGCGGCGACCGGCTCGAAATGCTGGACGTTTTCCTGCCAGAACAGGCGCCGGAACACCGTCTCCGGTTCTTCCTTCAGCAGCTCGTCCTGCGACAGCGTGCCGCCGAGCGTGCACACGCGCTCCCACGTATCCGCGTCGAGCTCGCCCGGATGCGGGACGATGCCGCCGTCGCCGGGCAGCTTCTGCAGCAGCATGCCGACCGCGCGCTCGGTGTTCGCCGCGAGCCACATGCGCGTGTCGAGCTGCTCGGAGTGATGCATGTAGTGCTCGAGCACTTCTGCGATCGACTTCAGCGGCCCGTCCACGCCCGACAGCGGCACGATACTCTGGTACGGCTGCTGGCCGGGTTGCTTGCCGGTCGGATCGAGCGTGATCACGCAGCGGCCATGGCCGCTCGCGTTCACCAGATCGATCAGCGAGGTCGTGTCGTCGATCGTATGGGCGGCTTCGCCGGACAGCTTCGCGGTGGCGCGCATCGTCAGGTTGGAGCTGCACTGCACGACCAGCATCTTGACCGGGCCATCGCCGAAGATCTGCATGACGAGCGTGCCGTCGAATTTCAGGTTCGCCGACAGCAGCGCGCACGCGGCCATCATTTCGCCCAGAATCGTTCGCACGGGCGCCGGATAATCGCGGCGCGTCAGCACGTCCTGCCAGGTATTGCGCAGGGAAACGATCTCGCCGCGCACCGGCGCCGCGCTGAACATGAATTTTTGCAACTGGTCGCTCACAACTTTTCCTCAGTGGATGACGCGGCGTGATGCCGCGCCTTGGCGCACCGCGTGCCGGCCGTCTAGCCGATGCGTACGAGCTGCGCCTTGAAATACTCGCGGCGTTCGGCATAGCTTGCCGCGCCGCGCTGCATGTTGGCGATATCCGCTTCCGTCAGTTCGCGCACCGCCTTCGCGGGCGCGCCCAGGATCAGCGTATTGTCGGGAAACACCTTGCCCTCGGTGACGATGGCGCCCGCTCCGACCAGACAGTTGCGGCCGATCACCGCGCCATTCAAGACCACCGCCTGAATTCCGATCAACGAGCCTTCCTTGATCGTGCAGCCGTGCAGCATCGCCTGATGGCCGATCGTCACGTTCGGCTCGACCGTCAGCGGGTAGCCGGGGTCGGTGTGCAGCACCGCGCTCTCCTGGACGTTGCTGCCGGCGCCGATCGTGATCGGCTCGTTGTCGCCGCGCAGCGTCGCGCCGAACCACACGCTCGCGTTCTCCTCGAGCGTCACGTTGCCGATGATGTTCGCCGAATCCGCGACGAACACGCTTTCATGAATGATCGGGGCGGCTTCGCCCAGCTTGTAAATCGTCACAATGTCTCCTTGTTGGCCGAAGCCGGGCTTTGAGCGACTCCGACCCGTGCACGATGGTTGCCTGATCGGTCGACGCACGCGGGCAGGGTGGTGCGCGCGCGGCGCGGTGCAAAGTTGACGGCGCTGCGTCGCCAACTGACGGGCGTGCCCCAAGGCGCGCCGGATGGTCGAATCGGGTATTGTAAACGGTTGTGTGATTGAGCCGCCTGGCGACGGTGACGCTGGGGTGGGCGGTTTTGCTGGATCGCGCGCGAGCTGGCCGGACAGGCGCGCGGTCCGCGGGAAAGCGCACCGTGGCCGAGCTGGCTTGTAGCCGAGCCGAGCACATCCGATTGCCGCATCATTTTGCCCGACCGCTCACGTATCTCGCCTTGGTGTGCGCTGGCACCACCATCCGCGCCTTTACCGCTTCCATCGCTGATTTGCATCGTTATGACGTCCGCCGCTTCACCTGTTACTGCTCCCGCATCGAACTCTCACGACGAGCCGTCGTGCGCGCGCCAAATCGCGCTCGCCGCGTTGCGCGAGCGCGATCCGGCCACGAAGGCCGCGGCGGCTCGCGAACTGTATGCGGCAGTACTCGACGGTCGCGCGCGCTGTGACGCGGGTCTCGACCTTGCGGAGCCGGCCGGCCTACCGGGCCGGCCCGAGCGGCCGGAGCTTGTCGAGCCGCGCCAGCTCGGCCGACGCAGCATGCAGTCGCCGCAGGGGCGCGCGGTGCTGCTGCACGCGCTCGCGCACATCGAGTTCAACGCGATCAATCTGGCGCTCGACGCCGTCTGGCGGTTCGCCCGCATGCCCGCCGCGTTCTATACCGACTGGCTCAAAGTCGCCGCGGAAGAGGCGTATCACTACTCGCTGCTGGCCGCGCGTCTCGCCGAATACGGCCACGCGTACGGCGATTCCCCGGCGCACGGCGGCCTGTGGGACATGTGCGAGCGCACCCGCGGCGACGTGCTCGCGCGCATGGCGCTGGTGCCGCGTACGCTCGAAGCGCGCGGCCTCGACGCGTCGCCACCGATCCGCGCGCGTCTGCAGCAGGCCGGCGATCACGAATCGGCGGCGATTCTCGACGTGATCCTGCGCGATGAAATCGGCCACGTGCTGATCGGCAACCGCTGGTTTCGTCATCTGTGCGACGCGGAGGGCCTCGACCCGCACCACACCTATCTGCGCCTCGCCGACCAGTATCACGCGCCGAAACTGCGCGGCCCGTTCAACTTCGAAGCGCGCCGCGACGCTGGTTTCGACGATGCCGAGCTCGCCGCGCTCGCAAGTCAGGATGCGCAGCAAGCCACGCAGGAAACGGGTGACCGAGCATCGCCTCAATAATCCGCTACCACTTCTTCCGCCGCTGTCCCTATAATCGAACGACCATTCTTTTTTACGGTTGCGCCGTTCATGAATACCTCCCGCTCTGAATTCGTTGCCGTGCGCGGCGTCCGGCTGCACGTGCGGCGCTGGGGTCGTCCCGACGCGCCGATGCTGTTCATGCTGCACGGCTGGATGGACGTCGGCGCGTCGTTCCAGTTCGTCGTCGATGCGCTCGGCGGCGACTGGCAGGTGATCGCGCCCGACATGCGCGGCTTCGGCCTGTCCGACTGGCCGGTCGCCGAGCGCGGCGGCGGCAGTTACTGGATCCAGGACTATCTCGGCGATCTCGATGCGCTTCTCGACCACTACGCGCCCCACGGCGAGGTCAACCTCGTGGGTCACAGCATGGGGGCGAACGTCGCGTGCCTGTATGCGGGCGTGCGGCCGCAGCGGGTGCGGCGCGTGGTCGATCTGGAGGGCTTCGGGCTCGCGCCATCGCATCCGGCGCAGGCGCCGAAGCGCCTGCTCAACTGGCTCGACGAATTGCGCGATCCCCCGGAGCTGAAGCGCTACGCATCGCTCGACGACGTCGCCGCGCGCCTGATCAAGACCAATCCGCGCCTCGATCCGCGGCGCGCGCAGTTTCTCGCGCAGCACTGGTCGAAGCCGGATGGCGAAGGGCGCTTCATGCTGCTCGCCGATCCGGCGCACAAGGTCCGCGGCCCGACGTTGTATCGCCTCGACGAGGTAATGGCGGTGTGGCGCAAGGTCAGCGCGAAGGTGTTGCACGTCGAGGCCGCCGGCTCGCCGACGCTCGCGCAGATCGCCGGCGACATCCCGCTCGACGAATTCAAGGCGCGCTTCCAGGCGTTTCCCGATTGGCGCGAGAAGATCATCGATGGCGCGGGGCACATGGTGCATCACGACCAGCCGGAGCAGATCGCCGCGCTGATCGAGGGTTTCTGCGCCTGAGCCCCGCGCCTGAAGCTACGTTCGAAACGGCGCTCTGGCGTCGCCCGGACGTCGGCTTCGGCGCCGCTCCGGTCCTGACTTCGCGGCACGCGGGTAACGGAGCCGGCGTCGCGAGATACCCTGCGGACCCTTACTGCGTTGCAGTAAAATGACCGCAGAACCCTTCCAGGACCACGATGAACGCCGATCTTCACTGCCACTCCACCGTTTCCGACGGCCAGTTCGCGCCGGCCGACGTCGCGCGCCGCGCGCACGCGAACGGCGTGACGCTGTGGGCGCTCACCGATCACGACGAAGTGGGCGGCCAGCACGAGGCGCGCACCACGGCCGCGGCTCTCGGCATGAACTACCTGAGCGGCGTCGAGATTTCGGTCACGTGGGCGGGGCGCACCGTGCACATCGTCGGACTCGGCATCGATCCGACCAGCCAGATCCTGATCGACGGCCTCGCCCGCACTCGCGACGGCCGCGCCGCGCGCGCCGAAGCGATCGGCGAGCAACTGGCCACGCTCGGCGTGCCGGACGCGTACGAGGGCGCGCTGCAATACGTGTCGAATCCCGACATGATGTCGCGTACGCATTTCGCGCGCTTCATGGTCGAGCATGGCCACTGCGCGACCACGCAGGAAGTGTTCGACCGTTACCTCGGCGACGGCAAGCCGGGGTACATCGCGCACCGCTGGGCCAAACTCGCCGACGCGCTCGGCTGGATCCGGGCCGCGGGCGGCGTCGCGATCGTCGCGCATCCGGGCCGCTACGCCTATTCGCAACTCGAATTCGACGCATTCTTCGGTGAATTCATCGACCTCGGCGGCAAGGCGATCGAGGTCGTGACCGGCAGCCACACGCCCGACCAGTACCGCGAATATGCGGAGGTCGCGCGCCGTTATGGGTTCGAGGCCTCGCGCGGATCCGATTTCCATGCGCCTGGCGAAGGCCGCATCGAACTGGGCGCGCTGCCGCCGCTACCCGCCGATCTGAAGCCCGTCTGGGAACGCTGGCTGTGACCGCCGCCGTGCCGGTACGGCACGTTGCGCGCGCGGGGCCGGCTGGGTGCGGCACGCGCTCTGTTCGCCGCCGCCCATCCGCCGCAGTTCGTCTGCCGCCATCGTGAGTCTCCATGTCCCAATACTTTCGGCTTCATCCCGACAATCCGCAGCCGCGCCTCGTCAAGCAGGCCGCGCAGATCATCAACGACGGCGGCGTGGTCGCATTGCCGACCGATTCGACCTACGCGCTCGCCTGCGGTCTCGACGACAAGGATGCTGTTGAGCGTCTGCGGCGTATCCGCGGACTCGATGAAAAGCAGCTGCTGTCGCTGCTCGTGCGCGATCTGTCGGAGCTCGCCAATTTTGCGATAGTGGACAACTGGCAGTATCGGCTGCTTAAATCGGTGACCCCGGGGCCTTACGTGTTCGTGTTGCAGGCCACCAAGGAAGTGCCGCGGCGCGTGTCGCATCCGTCGCGCAAGACGATCGGCCTGCGCGTGCCGGATCATGCGATCACGCTCGCGATTCTCGAGGAGCTCGGTCAGCCGCTGCTCGGCTCGACGCTGATCATGCCCGGCGAAACCGAGCCGCTGAACGACCCCGAGGAAATCCGCGCGCGGCTCGAAAAGCAGCTCGATCTGGTGATCGACGGCGGCGCGTGCGTGTGCGAGCCGTCCACCGTGATCGATCTGACCGGTTCGGAGCCGGTGCTGGTGCGGGCAGGGCGCGGCCCGCTCGAGCCGTTCGGCCTCGAGGAAACAGCTTGAGCGAAAGCGGACAGACGCGCGCGAGCGCATTGTTACAATAGCGAGTTATGGATTCTTCCCTGATACAGACCATTGCGGTGTACGCGTTGCCGGTGATCTTCGCGATCACGCTGCACGAGGCCGCGCACGGCTACGTCGCGCGCTGGCTCGGCGACAACACCGCGTACGTGCTCGGCCGCGTGTCGCTGAACCCGATGCGGCACATCGATCCGCTCGGCACGATCGCCATTCCGTTGCTGCTGTACTTCGCGACGAGCGGCGCGTTCATGTTCGGCTATGCGAAGCCGGTGCCGGTCGCGTTCGGCAATCTGCGCAATCCGCGCTGGGGCAGCCTCTGGGTCGCGGCGGCCGGACCGGCGTGCAATTTCGTCCAGGCGCTGATCTGGGGCGTGTTCGGCGTTGCGCTCGCGGTGTTCAATGTCAACGAACCGTTTTTCACGCGCATGGCGGGCGCGGGCGTCGGCGTCAATCTCGTACTCGGCGTGCTGAACCTGTTTCCGCTGCCGCCGCTCGACGGCGGCCGCGTGGTGATGGCGCTGTTGCCGCCGAAGCAATCGATCGCGTTGTCGCGGCTCGAGCCGTACGGCTTTTTCATCGTGATGGCGCTCGTCATGACGGGTACGCTCACGCGTTTCTGGTTGAAGCCTCTCGTTACGCTCGGCTATAGCGCGATCACCGCAATTCTGACTCCACTTGTTTCGCTTTTCTAAATAACCATGTTCCCAGACCGTATCTTCTCCGGCATGCGGCCCACCGGGTCGCTGCACCTCGGCCACTATCACGGCGTGCTGAAAAACTGGGTGCGGCTGCAGTCCGAGTATCCGTGCTTCTTCTGCGTGGTCGACTGGCACGCGCTGACGACGCACTACGAAACGCCCGAAGTGATTGAAAAGAACGTGTGGGACGTGCTGATCGACTGGCTTGCTTCCGGCATCGATCCGGCCCAGGCGACGCTGTTCATCCAGAGCAAGGTGCCCGAGCATGCGGAGCTCGCATTGCTGCTCGGCATGAGCACGCCGCTCGGCTGGCTCGAGCGGGTGCCGACCTACAAGGAGCAGATGGAAAAGCTGAAGGACAAGGACCTGTCCACCTACGGCTTCCTCGGCTATCCGGTGCTGATGGCGGCAGACATTCTGCTGTATCGCGGCTCGCTCGTGCCGGTCGGTGAAGACCAGGTGCCGCACGTCGAGATGACGCGCGAAATCGCGCGCCGTTTCAACTACCTGTACGGCCGCGAGCCGGGCTTCGAGGAGAAGGCGAACGAAGCCGCGAAGAAGCTTGGCGGCAAGCGCTCGAAGCTTTATCACGAGCTGCGCAACGCGTATCAGCAGGAAGGCGACGACGAAGCGCTCGAGCGCGCGCGGGCAATGCTGCAGGAATCGCAAAGCCTGTCGATGAGCGATCGCGAACGCCTGTTCGGTTACCTCGAAGGTTCGCGCAAGATCATCCTCGTCGAGCCGCAGGCGATGCTGACCGAGGCGTCGCGCATGCCGGGTCTGGATGGCCAGAAGATGTCGAAGTCGTACGGCAACACGATCGGCCTGCGCGAAGACGCGGAAACGATCACGAAGAAGGTTCGCACGATGCCGACCGACCCGGCGCGCGTGCGCCGCACCGATCCGGGCGATCCGGACAAGTGCCCGGTGTGGCAACTGCATCAGGTCTATACCGACGAAGCGACCCACGAGTGGGTGCAAAAGGGCTGCCGTTCGGCGGGCATCGGCTGTCTCGATTGCAAGCAGCCGGTCGTCGAAGGGATTCTACGCGAGCAGCAGCCGATGCTCGAGCGCGCGCAGAAGTACATGGACGACCCGTCGCTGTTGCGCGCGATCGTCGCCGACGGCTGCGACAAGGCACGCCGCTTCGCGACCGAAACGATGCGCGACGTCCGCGAGGCGATGGGGCTGTCATATAGCTAATGCGCACTCGAGGCGCCGTGCCGCAACGATGAACTCGCCCTTGACCAGTGGCTTGCATGGCCTCGGTGAACCGTCGGATTGGGTGCGTCACTGGGCGCACCTGATCGCGCCGGGCGGCGCGGTGCTCGACGTTGCGTCGGGGGCCGGACGGCACGCGCGCTTTTTTGCGTCGCTCGGCCATCCTGTCACCGCAATCGATCGCGATGCGGCCGCTCTCGACCTGCTGCGCGACGCGCCGCTCGTGACGCCGCTCGTGGCCGATCTCGAAGGCGCGCCGTGGCCTTTGGCGGGTGATGCGGAGTTCGCCGCCGTCGTGGTCACCAATTACCTGCACCGGCCGCTTTTTCCGCAGTTGCTGCGCGCGCTCGCGCCCGGCGGCGTACTGGTTTACGAGACCTTCGCGCAAGGAAACGAAAGCGTCGGCAAACCCTCCAATCCGGCGTTTTTGCTCGCGCCTGGCGAACTGCTCGACATCGTCCGGGGCCAGCTGCGGGTGATCGCATTTCAGGACGGATTTCTCGCCGAGCCGCGTCCGGCCTACGTTCAGCGCGTCTGCGCGGTTCGGGAAGGGGCCCGGGCGAACGATCGCGCAAGTACGTCAGCGCCACCTTGTTACGAGTTGGCTGGCTAATCCGCTACAATCGCGGTTTACCTGATCAAATTCATGGCGTTTCATGACTAACGGCAACCACAGCGGTCACCAGGACGGCGTTCAGATCCGCGGCAGCATTCCTGCCATCATCACCCCGATGCTCGAAGACGGCAGCCTCGATCTGCCGGCGTTTCGCAAGCTGATCGACTGGCACGTCGAGGAAGGCACGAATGCGCTCGTCGTGGTCGGCACGAGCGGCGAGTCAGCCACGCTGTCGGTCGAAGAACACGTGCTGATGGTCAAGACCGCGGTCGAGCACACCGCTGGCCGCATTCCGGTCATCGCGGGCGCGGGTGCCAACTCCACCGCTGAAGCGATCGAACTCACGCAGCACGCGAAGGACGTCGGCGCGGATGCCACGCTGCAGGTCGTGCCGTACTACAACAAGCCGACCCAGGAAGGCATCTACCGCCATTTCACGAAGATCGCCGAAAGCGTCGATTTGCCGGTAATCCTGTACAACGTGCCGGGCCGCACCGTCGCCGATATGAGCAACGAGACCATCCTGCGCTGCGCGCAGGTGCCGGGGATCGTCGGGGTGAAGGAAGCCACGGGCAACATCGACCGCGCCGCGCATCTGATCAAGTCGGCGCCGGCGAACTTCGGCATCTATAGCGGCGACGATCCCACCGCGATCGCGCTGATGCTGCTGGGCGGCCACGGCAATATCTCGGTCACCGCGAACATCGCGCCGCGCGCCATGAGCGAGCTGTGCAAGGCAGCGCTCGCCGCGGACGTGAAAACCGCGCGTGAGATTCATCTGAAACTCCTGTCGCTGCACAAGTACCTGTTTGCCGAAGCGAATCCGATTCCGGCGAAATGGGCGCTGCAGCAACTGGGGCGTGTCCAGGGCGGCATCCGCCTGCCGCTCACTCCGCTCGACGCGCAATACCACGAAGTGGTGCGCGGCGCGCTGCGCGAAGCGGGCCTGCTCGGCTGAACGGCCTGCCCGTCCAGCCGGCCACGCAAGACCGCCACCGGCATTTCATTAACCGACGTCGCTTCAGCCCACGTTCCCGGCAGACCGAACGAGGCATCGCGTTCCAGCATCACGAAGGACCTCATGAAACGTTCCGCACTTTCCCTCCACGCAACCCGCATGGCGGCGCTGGCGCTTGCCCTGTCGACGCTCGCCGGCTGTGACACGCTGAACGACTGGTTCTCGTCGGACCGCGTCGACTACAAGGCCACCCCGACTGCGCCGCCGCTCGCCGTGCCGAGCGATCTGAGCACGTCGCCGAACGACCAGCGCTATGTGGCGCCGCCCGCCAATCTGGCCCTCGGCGGCGCGCCGACGCGCGCTGTCACGGCCGCCGGCAACGCGACCGAAGGCCAGCCGACCGCGCAGGATCCGCTCGGCATGCATATCGAGCGCGACGGCGACCGCCGCTGGCTCGTGGTGGACGGCCGCTCGCCGGAACAGCTGTGGCCGCAGCTGCAGGAGTTCTGGCAGGAGAACGGCTTCGTGCTGAAGACCGACGCACCGGCCACCGGCATCATGACGACCGACTGGGCGGAGAATCGCGCGAACATTCCGGACGACTGGTTCCGCCGCACGATCGGCAAGGTCATCGACTTCGCCTACTCGTCGGGCACTCGCGACAGTTTCCGCACGCTGGTGTCGCGCGGTCCGGACAACGCGACCGATATCTCGATCACGCATAGCGCGATGGAAGAAGTGATGACCGGTCAGGACAAGACGTCTTCGCGCTGGGAGGAGCGTCCGCGTGACCCGGCGCTCGAGGCGCTGTTCCTCGCCAAGCTGATGCAGAAATTCGGCCTGACCGACGCGCAGTCGAAGCAATTGCTGACTGACGCGCGCCCGGCCGTCGCGCCGGCCACGATCGAGCAGAGCGCGGGCGCGTCGACACTGGATCTGCAGGAGTCGTTCGACCGTGCCTGGCTGCGTGTAGGCCTCGCGCTCGATCGCACCAACTTCACGGTCGACAACCGCGATCGCGAGAAGGGCATCTACTACGTGCGCTACGCGGATTCGATGCAGGAACTGAAGAAGGAAGGCCTATTCGGCAAACTGTTCTACAGCGGCAATTCGACGCGCAAGCCGGGCCAGGAATTCCTCGTCAACGTGCGCGCGAAGGGCGACGCGGTGACGCAGGTTGCGGTCGTCGACGCGAACGGGCAGATCGACACATCGTCGGACGCACAGCGCATCGTGTCGCTGCTGCACGCGCAACTGAACTAGGCGGGTCGTGCGCTTCGCAAGTCTCGGCAGCGGCAGTGAAGGCAACGCGCTGCTGGTGGAGGCGCACAGCGGCGCGGTCACCACGCGGGTGCTGCTCGATTGCGGTTTTTCCGCGCGCGAAGTCGAGCGGCGTCTCGCCCGGCTCGGCGCGAGTGCCGAGCACCTCGATGCAATCCTGATTACGCATGAGCATAGCGACCACATCGGCAGTGCATTGACGCTGGCGCGCAAGTGGTCGATTCCGCTTTACATGAGTTGGGGCACCGCGCGTGCGGTGGGTGCCGACGAAGCCGATGTCGACCTGCAGGTGCTGTGGGGCGACGAGGCAGTAGCGATCGGCGAGCTCAGCGTCCTTCCTTATACCGTTCCGCACGACGCCCGCGAACCGCTGCAATACGTGTTCTCGAACGGCGCGAGCCGGCTCGGCGTGCTCACCGACGTGGGCACGTCCACGCCGCATATCAGCGCGGTGCTAAGCAGCTGCGACGCGCTCGTGCTCGAATGCAATCACGACGTGCAGATGCTCGCGGGCAGTCGTTATCCACCGTCGCTGAAGGCACGTATCGGCGGCAATCACGGGCATCTGAACAATGACGCGGCAGCTGAAATCCTGGCGTCGCTCGACCGCTCGCGTTTGCGGCATCTGGTCGCCGCGCATCTGAGCCAGCAGAACAATCTGCCGGAACTCGCGCGGGCGGCGCTGGCGGGCGTGCTTGGGGCGGCTCCCACGGAGGTGGTGGTTGCGTCGCAGAGTGAAGGTTTCGAATGGTTGACGCTGTGACTGTCGCGCCGCGTTGACTTCCGGGCGCGCCGCGCGGCGCGCATCAGCTGGTCAATGTAATGAAAAAAGCCCATAAGGAGTAATCGTTATGGGCTTTTGCTTTGAGTGTCGAGCGCGGCGTGGAGTACGCCGCGCGACCGGTCAGACTTAATTGCGGTTGCCGCCGAAAATGCCGAGCAGCGCAAGCAGGTTGACGAACACGTTATACAGATCCAGGTAGATCGCGAGCGTCGCGGTGATGTAGTTCGTCTCGCCGCCGTTCACGACGCGCTGCACGTCGAACATGATGTAGGCGGAAAAGATCACGATTGCCATGACCGAAACCGTCAGCATCAGTGCCGGCAGTTGCAGGAATATGTTCGCGACCGAAGCGAGCAGGATCACGATCACGCCCATGAAGAGCCACTTACCCAGACCCGAGAAGTCGCGCTTGCTGACCGTAGCGATGGTCGCCATGGCCGCGAAGATCACACCAGTGCCACCAAACGCGAGCATGATCAGCGACGGGCCGTTCGAGAAGCCGAGCACGAACGCGAGAATTCGCGACAGCATCAGCCCCATGAAGAACGTGAAGCCGAGCAGTACGAAGACGCCGACGGCGCTGTCCTTGGTGCGCTGGATCGCGAACATGAAGCCGAAGGCAATCGCGAAGAACGCCAGCATGCTCATGGCGGGGCTGGTGGCCGCGAACAGCGAGAAGCCGGTGGCAAGACCGACCCACGCGCCGAGCACGGTCGGAATCATGGACAGCGCGAGCAGCCAGTAGGTGTTCCGTAGCACGCGGTTGCGTGTTTCAACCGTGCTGACCGCGCCGTTGCGGCCAAACATATACGGATGTTCGTTCATGGTCTCTCCTTACCTCGGAAGCGTGTTTCGTGATGGTGATACGGCAATGTGCGAGGCGCCGGCGGGCGCACCGTTCATCCGTAAGATTAGCGCGGCGGCACGGAGTTTCAATACCCTGCAGTCGCCCACATCGCCTACGCTACCAGCATTTCGCGCCCTTTGCTTCGATCCTTTCAGTTCTGTAAGGGTTCAATCGCAATGATACACGGGAACATGCTACAATTGCGGATTCATTTGAATCTGTAACCTCTTAATTTTTTGGAGTTTTTATGGCGATCGAACGCACCCTGTCGATTATCAAGCCGGACGCAGTGGCCAAGAACGTGATCGGCCAGATCTACACCCGTTTCGAAAACGCTGGTCTGAAGATCGTGGCATCGCGCATGGTTCATCTGTCGCGTGCTGACGCCGAGAAGTTCTACGCCGTGCACGCAGCACGTCCGTTCTTCAAGGACCTCGTCGAATTCATGATCTCGGGTCCGGTGGTCGTGCAAGCGCTGGAAGGCGAAAACGCGATCCTGAAGCACCGTGACCTGATGGGTGCGACGGACCCGAAGAAGGCAGAGAAGGGCACGATCCGCGCCGACTTCGCCGACAGCATCGACGCCAACGCGGTGCACGGCTCGGACGCACCGGAAACGGCTGCGGTCGAAATCGCGTTCTTCTTCCCCCAAGTCAACGTCTACTCGCGTTGAGCGCCTCGCGCTGAGGTCAGGTACTGACCTCGGTCTGCGTATCGCGAGCCGTCTTTTGCGTGGCGCGTTTCATGCGGCCGAATTGTTTTATCGCATGAATCGCGCGCGGTGCACGGCAAAGTAGTAAGGTAAAAGCAGCAGGAATGGGCGCGAACGGCATGGCGTTCATGCAGCTTGTTGCATGAACGTAGTCTCGCACTGAAATGGCAGGATTCGATATGACGAGCAGTCCCTCCGTCAACCTTCTCGACCTCGACGCCCAAGGGCTCGTCGCCTACTGCGACAGCCTGGGCGAGAAACCGTTTCGCGCCAAGCAGTTGCAGCGCTGGATTCACCAGTACAACGCTGCCGACTTCGACGGCATGACCGATCTCGCGAAGTCCTTGCGCGAAAAGCTTAAAGGGCGCGCCACGATAGCGATGCCGGGCATCGTCAGCGACCATGTTTCGTCGGACGGCACACGCAAGTGGCTGATCGACGTCGGTAACGGCAATGCCGTTGAAACCGTCTACATCCCGGAAGAAACGCGCGGCACGCTGTGTGTCTCGTCGCAGGCCGGGTGCGCGGTCAACTGCCGGTTCTGCTCGACCGGCAAGCAGGGGTTCTCCCGCAATCTCACCACCGGCGAAATCATCGGCCAGCTGCGCATGGCGGAGTTCGCGCTGCGCGCGTCGCGCGCCGATGCGGGTGGCCGCGCGATGGGCGGCGACGGCAAGGGCGAACGCGTCGTCACGAACGTCGTGATGATGGGCATGGGCGAGCCGCTCCTCAATTACGACGCGGTTGTGCCGGCCATGCGCCTGATGCTGGACGACAACGCGTACGGCCTGTCGCGTCGGCGTGTGACGCTGTCCACCTCGGGCGTCGTGCCGATGATGGACCGGCTCGGCGCCGATCTGCCCGTGGCGCTCGCGGTGTCGCTGCATGCGTCGAACGACGCGCTGCGCGACGAACTGGTGCCGTTGAATAAGAAGTATCCGTTGCGCGAGCTGATGGCGGCGTGCGAACGCTATCTGAAAGTCGCGCCGCGCGATTTCATTACATTCGAATATTGCATGCTCGATGGCGTGAACGACAGCGAGGCGCACGCGCGCGAGCTGCTCGCCGTCACGCGCAACGTGCCGTGCAAGTTCAATCTGATTCCGTTCAATCCGTTCCCCGAATCGGGCCTCATCCGCTCGAAGCAGGAACAGATCAAGCGGTTTGCGCAGGTGTTGATGGACGCTGGCGTCGTCACCACCGTGCGCAAGACCCGCGGCGACGATATCGATGCTGCCTGCGGTCAGCTGGCCGGCGCGGTGAAAGACCGCACGCGTCTTGCTGAGCGCACCGGGAAGGCGGCGAAGGTGATCGAAGTTCGCGCCGTGTAATCGCGCGAGGCGGCAGGGCATCGGCGTTCGGCGGAAGGTGTCGCGAGCGCAAAAATGCTCTTATGCCACCGGCGATTGAAAAGAAAGTTTGCTGAATCGATCGGGAGCGGCACACAAAGCCGCACATTTTGTTATAAACGGTCTGCGATTTGGACGTGAGGCTCGAGCCCGTCCAGTCGCACGATTAAAAGAATCGACGCGAAAGGAATTGGGATGAGTGAGCCGCAGCACCCGCAGCCGCACGAGACAGACACGAACGACGGCCATCCGGCACCGATTGCACGGGCGGTGGTCCAGCCTGTCGTGCAGCCGGCACTCGATTCGTTGGCGGCGGTTGGCGCGCGCTTGACCCAGTTGCGCGAGTCGAAGGGCTGGACGATCGAGGACGTGTCGGCGCGGCTGAAGGTGTCGGTCGTCAAGCTGAGCGCGCTCGAGGCGGGCGACGTCAGCCATCTGCCGGACACGACGTTCGCACTCGGGGTCGTGCGCAGCTACGCGAAAATGCTTGGCGCCGATCCGGCGCCTTTTACGGCGGCGCTGCGGCGCGAGAAGGGTGTGCCGGCACCGAATCTGTCGATGCCGGCGTCATCGGGCAAAGATTTGCCGCGCGGCAAGGTTTCGCTGTCGCTCGGCGACAGCGGGCACAAGAGCCGTTCGTGGCTATGGGGCGTTGCGGCGATCATCGTCGCGGTCATCGCTCTCGGCATGTGGCGTACCAACGGCGGCGATTCGTCCGCGTGGCTCGCGCGCCTGAAGGCAAGCGCGAATAGTTCGACGAGCAGCGACACGGCGGCATCGGGCACGGTCGCGCAAGGTCCGGCGACGTCGGCAGCGGAAGGTGCATCGGCGGCAGACGCGGCGGCCACCGCGGATAATGCGGCGTCCGCGTCGGCTACGCCGATGCCTGCGCCGCTTGCCACCGGCGCCGCGCCGGGCTCGACGCCGGCAGCGAATCCAGCGGCAACTCCGGCACCGACGGCAGAGGCGCCGAAGGCCGGCTCGCAGGCTCAGGCTCAGGTCGCGACGGAGAGTGCGAGTGCACCGGTGGTCGTGGCGAACGCGTCGGCACCGGCGGTCACGCCGGCAACTGGCGAGGCGGTCGTCGCCCTGCGCGTGACTCAGGACAGCTGGTTCAGCGTGCGCGACAAGAACGGCAAGGAACTGTTCTCCGGACTCGTGCATGCGGGCGATCCGAAGGAAGTGACGGGCGTCGGTCCGTTCAAGGTTACGGTCGGCAACAAGGCAGGTCTCGAATCGGTGACGCTCGACGGTCAGCCGGTCGATCCGTCGAAATATGCGGCAGCCAAGGGCAACGTGGCGCGCTTCGCGCTGCCTTGACAGACATGGTACGCGCCGCGGCCAACAACCGGTCCGCGGCGCTTTTTCAATTCAGGCGCTGCGTTTTTGCATAGCGCGTGCGGCGTAAATGGGTTTTTCGATGCAAACCGAAGCTCAATCCCAATCCTGTAGCAAGATCGTTTCAGACGAGCCGGTGTTCGGCGGCCCGGCGATGCGGCGCAAGTCGCATGCGGTCAACGTCCGCTGGGGCGGCCAGCTCGTGACGATCGGCGGCGATGCGCCGGTGCGCGTGCAGTCGATGACCAACACCGACACCGCCGACGCAATCGGCACCGCCATCCAGATCAAGGAGCTGGCGCAAGCCGGTTCCGAGCTGGTGCGTATCACCGTGAATACGCCGGAAGCGGCGGCGGCTGTGCCGGCGGTCCGCGAGCAACTCGACCGCATGGGCGTGACGGTGCCGCTCGTCGGCGACTTCCATTACAACGGCCACCTGCTTTTGCGCGACTTTCCGGGCTGCGCGGAATCGTTGTCGAAGTACCGGATCAATCCGGGCAACGTCGGGCACGGCGCGAAGCGCGACACGCAGTTCGCGCAGATGATCGAGGCGGCGGTCAAGTACGACAAGCCGGTGCGCATCGGCGTGAACTGGGGCAGTCTCGACCAGGACCTGCTCGCGAAGATGATGGACGAGAATGCATCGCGCGCTACCCCGTGGGAAGCACAAAGCGTGATGTACGAAGCGCTGATCCAGTCGGCGATCGGCTCGGCTGAGCGCGCGGTCGAACTCGGCCTCGGGCGCGACCAGATCATCCTGTCGTGCAAGGTTAGCGGCGTGCAGGATCTGATCGCGGTGTACCGCGAACTCGCGCGCCGTTGCGACTTCGCGCTGCATCTTGGCCTCACGGAAGCAGGCATGGGCTCGAAGGGCATCGTTGCGTCGACCGCGGCTCTGTCGGTTCTGCTGCAGCAGGGCATCGGCGACACGATCCGTATTTCGCTGACGCCGGAACCGGGCGCATCGCGCACCGGCGAAGTGATCGTCGGACAGGAAATCCTGCAGACCATGGGCCTGCGCTCGTTCACGCCGATGGTGATCGCGTGCCCGGGCTGCGGCCGCACCACGAGCACGCTGTTCCAGGAACTCGCGTCGCAGATCCAGACCTATCTGCGTCAGCAGATGCCGGTGTGGCGCGACCAGTATCCTGGCGTCGAAACGATGCACGTCGCGGTGATGGGTTGCATCGTCAACGGGCCAGGCGAGTCGAAGCAGGCCAACATCGGTATCAGCCTGCCGGGCTCGGGCGAGAACCCGGCCGCGCCGGTGTTCATCGACGGCGAGAAGGTGAAGACGCTGCGCGGCGAGAACATCGCGCAAGAATTCCAGCAAATCGTGAGCGACTACGTCGAGCGCCGCTATGGCCGCGCCGACGCGCTCAACTAAATAGCGGCTATCGAAACACAGATGACTGAACAGAAGAAAAAGCTCGAGAAGCTGTCCGGCGTGAAGGGCATGAACGACATCCTTCCGCAGGAAGCCGGGCTCTGGGAATTTTTCGAAACCACCGTCAAGTCGATGCTGCGTTCGTACGGATACCAGAATATCCGCACGCCGATCGTCGAGCATACGCAGCTGTTCACGCGCGGCATCGGCGAAGTGACCGACATCGTCGAAAAAGAGATGTACAGCTTCACCGACGCATTGAACGGCGAAAACCTGACGATGCGCCCGGAAAACACGGCGGCCGTCGTGCGCGCGTCGATCGAGCACAACATGCTGTACGACGGCCCGAAGCGCCTGTGGTACGTCGGCCCGATGTTCCGTCATGAGCGTCCGCAACGCGGCCGCTATCGCCAGTTCCACCAGGTCGGCGTCGAGGCCCTCGGCTTCGCGGGTCCGGATGCGGACGCGGAAATCATCATGATGTGCCAGCGCCTGTGGGATGACCTCGGACTGACCGGCATCAAGCTCGAAATCAACTCGCTAGGCCTCGCTGAAGAGCGCGCCGCGCATCGCGTCGAGCTGATCGCATACCTCGAAAAGCACATGGACGTGCTCGACGAAGACGCGAAGCGCCGTCTGTATACGAACCCGCTGCGGGTGCTCGATACGAAGAATCCTGCGCTGCAGGAAGTCGCGCAGAACGCGCCGAAGCTGATCGACTTTCTCGGCGCAGAATCGCTCGCGCATTTCGAAGGGCTGCAACGTCTGCTGAAGGCGAACAACCTTCCGTTCACGATCAATCCGCGTCTCGTGCGTGGTCTCGATTACTACAATCTGACCGTGTTCGAGTGGGTCACCGACAAGCTCGGCGCGCAAGGCACGGTCGCGGCGGGCGGTCGCTATGACCCGCTGATCGAGCAGCTCGGCGGCAAGCCGACGGCTGCTTGCGGGTGGGCGATGGGTGTCGAGCGGATTCTCGAGCTGCTGAAGGAAGAACAGCTCGTGCCCGAAGACGAAGGCTGCGACGTGTACGTGGTTCATCAGGGCGACGCCGCGCGCGAGCAGGCGTTCATCATCGCCGAGCGTCTGCGCGATACCGGTCTCGACGTGATCCTGCATTGCAGCGCCGACGGTCAGTCGGCCAGCTTCAAGTCGCAGATGAAGCGCGCCGATGCGAGCGGCGCCGCGTTTGCGGTGGTGCTCGGCGAAGACGAGATCGCCAACGGCACGGTCGGCGTGAAACCGTTGCGCGATACGCAAGCCAACGGCGGTAAGAGCGAGCAACAGAACGTGCCCGCCGAAGACTTGACCGAATATCTAATCAATGCGATGGTTGCATCCGCCGAAGACGGCGACGACTGATCGCGATGTCGTTGGGCCGGCTGGCTCGACACGCACACGTAGCAAGAAAGAGGAAATCGCCGGGCGATGAGTTACCACGACGAACAAGAATCGATTGAAAGTCTGAAGGCATGGTGGCAGCAGTGGGGCAATGCGACCACGTGGATTGTGCTGGTGGTGTTGTTGGCAGGCGCGAGCTGGAATGGCTGGAATTTCTGGCAGCGTCGCCAGGCTGCGGAAGCCGCGGTGCTTTATGACCAGGTTCAGCAGGCCGCGGCAAGCGGCGACAAGGCGCAGATCGCGCGGGTCGCCGCCGACATGGAAGACAAGTTCGGCCGCACCGCCTACGCGCAGATGACCTCGCTCGGCGCAGCCAAGGCGCTTTACGCCGCTGGCGACGAAGCCGGCGCCAAAGCGCAGTTGCAGTGGACGATCGATCACGCGAAGGACGACGAGTTCAAGCAGATCGCGAAGCTGCGCATGGCATCGCTGCTGCTCGACGACAAGGCCTACGACCAGGGCCTCGCGCTGCTGGCCGAGCCGCAATCCGATGCCTTCAAGGGCGTCGTGGCGGACCGCCGCGGCGACCTGCTCGCCGCCCAGGGCAAGCGCGACGACGCGCGCGCCGCCTATAAGCTCGCGCTCGACTCGCTGTCGAAGAGCGACAGTTCGGCACGCCAACTGATCCAGTTCAAGCTGGATGCGCTTGGCGGCTGAACGTCCCGCGCGGCGCGCCGCGAGCCACGACCGCAAGACGGTCTCCTTTAATCCATTTCCTGAATGCTTCGTCCACCGATGAATCTGCTGAAACGTTACGCCGTGCCCGTTATCTGTGCGATGACCGTTCTCACGCTGGCGGCTTGCTCATCCACGAAAGACGAGCGCCGTGTGCCGACGCCGCTCACCGAGTTCAAACCCGTGCTCGACGTGCAGCAGTCCTGGTCGGCGAGCGTCGGCAAGGCGGGCCGCTACCTGTTCTCGCCGGTTGCGGTCGGCAATGCCGTGTACGCTGCCGGCACCAACGGCACGGTCGCCAAGATCGACGCGCAAACCGGCAAGGACGTGTGGCGCGTCAAGCTGCATGACGATCTGTCGGCGGGTGTCGGCAGCGATGGCACGCTGACCGCGGTCGGCGGCCTGAAGGGCGACGTGTACGTGCTCGGCGCCGACGGCAAGCAGGTGTGGACCGCGAAGGCGCCGGGCGAGCTTATTACGCCACCGCTCGTCGGCAACGGCCTCGTGGTCGTGCGCACGATCGACGGCCAGATCGTCGCCTTCAACGCGCAAACCGGCGAGCAGAAGTGGAACTTCCGCAACCGCGCGGTGCCGCTGAATCTGCGCGTGTCGTCGGGCATGACGTTCGCGGGCGACGCGGCCGTGCTGGCCGGCTTCCCGGGCGGCTCGTTCGCGGCGATCAATCTGCAGACGGGCGACGCCTACTGGCAGACCCCGGTGTCGTATCCGAAGGGCGTGACCGAAGTCGAGCGTATCAACGACGTGACCGGGCCGCCCACGCTGGTTGGTTCGGAGACTTGCGCGGTGACGTTCCAGGGCCAGATTGGCTGTTTCGACGCGAACTCTGGCCGCGCGCTGTGGGGCAAGGCGTTCTCGAGCACGAGCGGCCTCGCGCAGGATGAGCGCAGCGTGGTCGCCGCCGACGACTGGTCGGTCGTGTCCGCATTCGACGTGAGCAACGGCTCGGCGCTGTGGAAGAACGAGACGCTGAAGAACCGCGACCTGAGCGTGCCGATGCTGCTCGGCCGCGCGGCCGTGTTCGGCGACTATCAGGGCTTCGTGCATTTTCTGTCGACCGTCGACGGTACGCTCGTCGCGCGGGTGAAGACCGACGGCAGCGCGATTACCGCGGCGCCGGTGCTGGCCGGCGACACGCTGGTCGTACAGACGCGCGACGGCGGCCTGTTCGGCTATCGTCCGCGCTGATCGCTACAGATGGTGTCAGGCGCGCAGGCCGGCTTTGCCGGCCGCGCGCTTTTTAATTGAAGTCTGGGTTGGCCTAGGCGTGGGACGCCGGCGTCGGATTGCCACGCTGCGCCGCCGCGAGATCGGCCAGGCTCACTAGAAGAAATCGCCGGACGGGCTGGTCCGGCAAGTCGGTTCGAGGCAGTGCCCGCCGGTATGCAAGGCGGCGCGTGCGCTTCGTCGGCGGCTTTGCAAACTCAGGACGCGCTCGAGCACGAGCGGGTCAGCCGTCGAGCAGCCCGATCTGAAGCAGGCGACCCCGGAAGCGTCTGTGCAGCCCACTCCCGTCCGCCTGGATGCGCATATCGATCGCGCATCCGGAGCAGGCCGAATTCGTGATAATTTCGTCAAAACGCCGCCGCGTCGCGGCTGCCTGGCGTCGCTACGCGCGCGATCGGTTGCGATCCCGCGTTTCACCGTGAACAACATCAGATGAAACCCGTTATTGCCCTCGTTGGGCGCCCCAATGTGGGGAAATCCACGCTTTTCAACCGTCTCACGCGCTCGCGTGACGCGCTGGTTGCCGACCTGCCCGGTCTCACGCGGGATCGCCATTACGGCGAAGGTCGCACCGGCGAGCGGCCGTATCTGGTCGTCGATACCGGCGGCTTTGAGCCGGTCGCGAAGGACGGCATCCTGCACGAGATGGCGCGCCAGACCCGCCAGGCGGTCGAGGAGTCGGACGTCGTCGTATTCATCGTCGATGGCCGCAATGGTCTCGCGCCGCAGGACAAGTCGATCGCCGACTATCTGCGCAAAGTCGGCCGGCCGATCTTCCTCGTCGTCAACAAGGCCGAGGGCATGAAGTACAGCAACGTCGCGGCCGACTTCTACGAACTCGGCCTCGGCGACCCGCGCGCGATCTCGGCCGCGCACGGCGACGGCGTCACCGACATGATCAACGAGGCGCTCGAAGTCGCGTATGCCGGGCAGCCGGAAGAGAGCGAGGAAGACAAGGAAGCGCGCGGCGTGAAGATCGCGATCGTCGGCCGGCCGAACGTCGGCAAGTCGACGCTGATCAATGCGCTGGTCGGCGAAGAGCGCGTGATCGCGTTCGACATGCCGGGCACCACGCGCGACTCGATCTACGTCGATTTCGAGCGCAACGGCAAACCGTACACGCTGATCGACACGGCCGGCCTGCGCCGCCGCGGCAAGGTGTTCGAGGCGATCGAAAAGTTTTCGGTGGTGAAGACGCTGCAGTCGATCTCGGATGCGAACGTCGTGATCCTGCTGCTCGACGCGCGTCAGGACATTTCGGATCAGGATGCGCACATCGCCGGCTTCGTCGTCGAGCAGGGCCGTGCGCTGGTGGTTGGCGTGAACAAATGGGACGGTCTCGATCCCCATGTGCGCGAGCGCACCAAAGCCGACCTCGAACGCAAACTAAAATTTCTGGACTTCGCCAAATTCCATTTCATTTCCGCCGCGGAAAAAACCGGAATTGGGCCGCTGATGCGTTCGGTCGACGACGCGTACACGGCCGCGATGTCGAAGCTGCCGACGCCGAAACTGACGCGCGCGCTGATCGAGGCGGTCGAGTTCCAGCAGCCGCGCCGCCGCGGTCCGGTACGTCCGAAGCTGCGTTACGCACACCAGGGCGGGCAGAATCCGCCGATTATCGTGATTCACGGCAACGCGCTCGACGCGATCACCGACACGTATAAGCGGTACCTCGAAAATCGCTTCCGGGAAACTTTCAAGCTGACGGGGACTCCATTGCGAATAGAGTTCAGATCGTCGACGAACCCTTACGCGGACAAAGGCTGAAGCTGGCTGACGCTGGTCTTAAACCTGGGCTGAAACCCGCGTGTACGCTGGGTTTGGCCGGGGGTCCCGGGCCCGCGCGTCGAAATGAAAATCAGCTATAGTGTAGCGGTTGGCGGCGGATCTCTTTTTCTTCGCCGTCAATTTAGTCAACCTGCAAAAAAATACGGAGTTTGCTATGAGCAACAAAGGGCAATTGTTACAAGACCCGTTTTTGAACGCACTGCGTAAAGAGCATGTGCCGGTGTCGATCTACCTGGTCAACGGCATCAAGCTTCAAGGGAACATCGAATCGTTCGACCAGTACGTCGTGTTGCTCCGGAATACGGTCACCCAGATGGTCTACAAGCACGCCATTTCGACGGTTGTGCCTGCCCGTCCGGTGAATTTCCACCCGGATTCCGAACAGTCCTAACCCTCGCCGCGGCCGGCACAGCGTCGCCCGTTGGCGATCATTCCCGGCCGCGTCATTTTGATACCCTCCAATTTGATCAATGCAGCGCTTGTTGGCATCGACTTCGGCAAGATCGATTTCGAAGCCAGTCTCGAAGAACTCAGCCTGCTCGCGCAAAGCGCGGGTGCGAATCCCGTAGTCACCCTCACCGGACGCCGTTCCAGTCCCGACGCGAAGATGTTCGTCGGCAGCGGCAAGGCCGAAGAATTGCGCCTTGCTTGCGAAGCGAACGACATCGAACTCGTGATCTTCAACCATGCTCTGGCGCCTGCGCAGCAGCGCAATCTGGAGCGGGCGCTTAATCGGCGCGTGGTCGATCGCACCAGTCTGATCCTCGACATTTTCGCGCAGCGCGCACGCAGCCACGAAGGCAAGCTGCAAGTCGAGCTCGCGCAGTTGCAATACCTGTCGACCCGGCTGATTCGCGCGTGGACCCACCTCGAACGTCAGAAGGGCGGTATCGGTCTGCGCGGTCCAGGTGAAACGCAGCTCGAAACCGACCGCCGGCTGATCGGCGAGCGCATCAAGGCGCTCAAGATCCGGCTCGACAAGCTGCGTCGCCAGCATGGCACGCAGCGCCGCGCGCGTAGTCGCAACCAGACGATGTCGGTGTCGCTCGTCGGCTACACGAACGCGGGTAAATCGACCCTTTTCAACGCGCTGACCAAGGCGCAGGCCTATGCGGCCGACCAGCTGTTCGCCACGCTCGATACCACCTCGCGGCGCGTGTATCTGGGCGACGAAGCGGGGCAGGTGGTGGTGTCCGATACCGTCGGTTTTATTCGCGAACTGCCGCACCAGCTCGTCGCCGCGTTTCGCGCGACGCTCGAGGAAACTATTCACGCGGACCTGCTGCTGCATGTCGTCGATGCATCGAGCGCGGTGCGGCTCGACCAGATCGATCAGGTCAACGAGGTGTTGCATGCGATCGGCGCGGACACGATCCGTCAGGTGCTGGTGTTCAACAAGATCGATGCGGTGCCAGAGCTGGCGGCCCGTGGCGACGCGGTCGAGCGGGACGAGTATGGTAATATTTCGCGCGTCTTTTTGAGCGCGCGCACCGGGCAGGGGCTGGATGCGTTGCGCGCTGCCATCGCTGAAATCGCTACAGCCGAACCGCTTGCCGACATGCCGCTCGATGCGTCGCAAGATGACCGTACGGCGCAACTGCGCGACGACCACAAGGTTCCAGAACTCGGGCACTGACCCGTTCCAATTGCACTGACCCGCTGTCTACTCTGGTGAACGAACACAGGTGAACGATTACAACGAGCGGAGTATCTGGCTGCGCATGCGCGCCTTGCTTTCACTGAACGATCCGCGTTGGGGCCGGGGCGACGGCAACGGCGACCGGCAACGGCCGAACGATCCGAAGCGACCGGCGCGCGATGGTGAAGGCCCACCCGATCTCGACGAAATGTGGCGCGATTTCAATCGCCGTCTGTCGCGGGTGTTCGGGCGCAAGGGTGGCGGCGGTGTCGGCGGCGGCCGTCCGGACAATGGCCGCGGCGCGCGCATCGGCGTCGGCATCGTGATCGGCGTGCTGATCGCGATCTATCTCGGCAGTGGCGTGTTCGTCGTGCAGGATGGCCAGGCGGCCGTCGTGCTGCAGTTCGGCAAGTATCGCTATACCGCGGCGCAGGGCGTGCATTGGCGTCTGCCGTATCCGTTCGAGTCCCACGAGTTCGTCAACGTCGGACAGATCCGCCAGGTCGAGATCGGCCGCAGCAATGTGGTGCGTCTCGCGAACGTGAAGGAAGCAGCGATGCTCACGCACGACGGCGACATCGTCGACGTGCGCTTCGCCGTGCAGTACCAGGTGCGCAAGCCCAACGACTTTCTGTTCCGCAGCGTCGATCCCGATCAGAGCGTGATGCATGCCGCGCAGGCGGCGGTGCGTGGTATCGTCGGCGCGCACAGCACCAGCGATATTCTCGATCAGGATCACGAAACATTGCGTCAGCAGCTGATTGCGGCGATCCAGCAATCGCTCGACCAGTATCAGTCCGGTCTGGGGGTCACGGGCGTGACGATCCAGAGTGTGCAGGTGCCCGAGCAGGTGCAACCCGCGTTCGACGACGCCGCCAAGGTGCACGACGAAAACGAACGCGCGAAGCGCGAAGCGCAGGCTTACGCGGCCGAGCTGCTGCCGCGTGCGCAAGCCGACGTCGATCGTCAGGTGCAGGACGCTAAAACCTACAGCCAGACCACGGTCGCGCAGGCGCAAGCCGAGGCCGAGCGCTTCAATCAGGTCTACGCGCAGTACGCGAAGGCGCCGGCCGTCGTGCGCTTCCGCCTGTACATGGAAACCATGCAGCAGATTTACGCGAACGCAACCAAGGTCTTCGTCGACGCGAAGAACGGCAACAACGTGCTGTATCTGCCGCTCGACAGGCTCGTCGAGCAGAACCGCGAGCGTCAGGCCGCGGCGGCGGGCGCCGCCGCTTCGGGTCCCGCTGTCGCGGCGGCCCCGCAAGCGGCGAGTGCGGCTGCGCCGGCGGCCGCGTCCGCCGCTGAAACCGGGGCCGCGGCAGGCTCCGCCGCCGATGGCGCATCCACTCCCGCGGCTTCCGCGCCTGCGCCGGCGAGCCGGCCGAGCGCCGCGTCGCTGCGCTCGCGCGAAGCGTTCCGCAATCGCCTGCGCGAAGACGACGTTCAATAAGGAGCGCATAAGAATATGAACCGAATCATTGCGCTCGTCGTCGCCGTAGTCATCGTGCTGTTCGCGGCATCGTCGATGGTGTTCGTCGTCGATCAACGTCATATGGCGGTGTTGTCCGCGCGCGGCGACGCGACGCCCACGCTGCTCGGCCCGGGGCTGCACGTGAAGCTGCCGCCGCCGCTGCAAACCGTCACGCTGGTCGACAACCGCATCCAGTCGCTCGACGCACCCGACGAAGATCATTACGTCACGTCCGACAAGACCGATCTGCTGGTCAACCCGGTCATCAAGTTCCGCGTGACCGATCCACTCAAGCTGATCGCCGAAACGAAGGGCGATCCGCAAAGCCTGCCGGACCGGCTCGCGCTGCTGTCGCGCGGCGCGCTCGGCGACGCGTTCGGCAAGTTCACGCTGTCCGACGCGCTCGCCAAACAGCAGGCCGTCGCCGAAGAGGCGCGTGGCGCGATGGACAAGGGCGCGGCATCGCTCGGCGTGTCGGTCGTGGATGTGCAGCTCACGCGCGTCGATTTCCCGGCCGCGGTCGCCGACTCGGTATTCAAGCGCATGATCGCCGCGCGCCAGCAGGCCGCGGCGGACGAGCGCGCGAAGGGCGCCGCCGAAGCGAACCAGATCCGCGCGGACGCGCTCGCGAAGCAGCAGGCGGTGCTCGCCGACGGCCTCGCGCAGGCGCAGGGCATTCGCGGCGAAGGCGATGCGAAGGCCGCGGAAATCGCCGCCGAAGCGTTCGGCAAGGACCCGCAGTTCTATCAGTTTTATCAAAGCATGCAGGCGTACAGGAAGACCTTCAAACCGGGCGATCTGATCGTGGTCGACTCCAGTAGCGAGTTCTTCCGCTTCATGCGTAGCCCGACCGGCGGCGTCGCCCCGGACGCTCCCGCGCCTGCCGCGCGCAAACGCTGATTATCGAAGGCCGCGGCATTCGCATCGCGGCCGCTTCACTCGCATGGACATAGCTGGTTCGTTATTGCTCGCGATCGCGCTGATGCTGATCATCGAGGGGATGTTTCCGTTCGTTTTTCCGAGCGCCTGGCGCGACACCTTCCGTAAAATAGCGGAACGGCCGCCGCATCAGATTCGTGTCGGCGGGCTCATCGTGATGTTGCTCGGGCTGATTCTGCTGTTCATCGTGACCTGAAGCGGGCTGGCGTGTCTGACCAACGCCGCTGGTTGTGGCGTGTTCCGCCCGCTCGGGCAAAACGCCGAAGGTCCGGTCAGGCTGCGGCGCGTCGCGCGCAAGCCGCTAAACACTGCCCGAGCGTCTGTGTCAGCCGCCAGAATCAAGCCTCTGCACGCCATTCACACTCATCATCGGCGCTTCAAGCCGCCGTGTTCAACGCCGTAGGACTGTATCGATGTCGACCTGGTTGCTTCCTGAGAATATCGCCGACGTGCTGCCGTCGGAGGCCCGCAAGATCGAAGAATTGCGGCGTCATTTGCTGGACCGTTTCCGCTCGTACGGCTACGAGATGGTGATGCCGCCGCTGCTCGAATACCTCGAGTCGTTGCTGACGGGCGGCGGGCACGACCTGAACCTGCGTACCTTCAAGCTCGTCGATCAACTGTCGGGCCGCACGCTCGGTCTGCGCGCCGACATCACGCCGCAGGTCGCGCGCATCGACGCGCATCTGCTGAACCGCCAGGGCGTCACGCGTCTTTGCTACGCGGGCAACGTCGCGCATACGCGCCCGCGCGGCCTGCATGCGACCCGTGAACAGATCCAGATCGGTGCGGAAATCTACGGCCACGCGGGCCTCGAAGCGGACCTCGAAATCCAGCAACTGATGCTCGACGCGCTGCGTCTCGCCGGCCTCGCGAAGGTGCGTCTTGACCTGTGTCACGCGGGCGTGCTGGCGGCGCTGATCGAAGCGGAGCCGGCCGCCGAGGAACTCGGCGAGGCGCTCTACGACGCGCTTGCCGGCAAGGACGTGCCGCGCCTCGTCGAGATGACCGCGCAATTCTCGCCGGTGATTCGCGATGCGCTGCGCGCGCTGCCCACGCTGTACGGCGACGCATCGGTGCTGGAAGAGGCCCGCGCGCGTCTGCCGAATTCGCCGGCGATCGCCCGCGCGCTCGACGACCTCGCGTTCCTCGCGAGCCAGGTCGACGGCGCCGAAGTGATGATCGACCTCGCCGATCTGCGCGGCTACGCGTACCACAGCGGCGTGATGTTCTCCGCGTACGTGGACGGCGTGCCGAACGCGGTCGCGCGAGGCGGGCGCTACGACCATGTCGGCCAGGCCTACGGCCGCGCGCGCGCGGCAACCGGCTTTTCGCTGGATCTGCGCGAAGTCGCGCGGATTTCGCCGGTCGAAGCGCGCAGCAGCGCGATCCTCGCGCCGTGGCGGCACGACGAAGGTCTGCGCGTCGCGGTAGCGGCATTGCGCGATGGCGGTGAAGTGGTGATCCAGGCACTGCCTGGCCACAAGCACGATCTCGATGAATTCGCGTTCGACCGGGTGCTGGTCGAGCGCAATGGCGCATGGGTGGTCGAACCGCGCGCCTGAGCCGCGCGTTCCGATCAACCCGGCCGGGGAGGTGTCCCCGGCGCTCGCCACAGGGCGGCACAAGCGCTGCCCGAACCGCGCGCGGACGAGCGGCTCTTCGCCGCCGCGCATCCGTCGCAATACTCAACATAACGTGCATACCGTTGAGCGGAAACGGAAAAATTCCGGAAGCTTCCGCGAACCTAGGTAAAATACGTTTTTAACCAGCTTACGAAACAACATGTCTGCCAGCGCAGTGAATGTGAACCCCGGGCGCAACGTCGTCGTCGTGGGTACCCAATGGGGTGATGAGGGCAAGGGCAAGATCGTCGACTGGCTGACGGACCACGCTCAGGGCGTCGTTCGCTTCCAGGGCGGTCACAATGCCGGCCACACGCTCATCATCGGCGGCAAGAAAACCATCTTGCGTCTGATTCCGTCGGGCATCATGCATCCCGGCGTCGCGTGCTATATCGGCAATGGCGTCGTGTTGTCGCCGGAAGCGCTGTTCAAGGAAATCGGCGAACTCGAAGCCGCCGGCGTCGACGTCCAGAAGCGCCTGTTCATTTCCGAAGCCACCACGCTGATCCTGCCGTATCACATCGCGATCGACCAGGGCCGCGAAGCGCGCCGCGGCGCAAGCAAGATCGGCACGACCGGCCGCGGCATCGGCCCGGCCTATGAAGACAAGGTCGCGCGCCGCGGCCTGCGCGTGCAGGACCTGTTCGACGCGCCGGCTTTCGCCGAGCGTCTGCGCGAAAACCTCGACTATCACAACTTCGTGCTCACACAGTACCTCGGCGCTGCCGCGGTCGACTTCCAGCAAACGCTCGACACGATGCTGAGCTATGCCGACCGTCTGAAGCCGATGGTCACCGACGTGTCGCGGCGTCTCTACGACGTCAACGCGAACGGCGGCAACCTGCTGTTCGAAGGCGCGCAGGGCACGCTGCTCGACATCGACCACGGCACCTATCCGTTCGTCACGTCGAGCAACTGCGTCGCGGGTGCCGCGACGGCAGGCGCGGGCGTCGGTCCGCAAAAGCTCAACTACATCCTCGGCATCACGAAGGCGTACTGCACGCGTGTCGGTTCGGGCCCGTTCCCGAGCGAACTGTACGATGCGGACAACGCGTCGCGCCAGAACCCGATCGGCCTCGAACTCGCCACCGTCGGCAAGGAATTCGGTTCGGTCACCGGCCGTCCGCGCCGCACCGGCTGGCTCGACGTCGCCGCGCTGCGCCGCTCGATCCAGATCAACGGCGTGACGGGTCTGTGCATGACCAAGCTCGACGTGCTCGACGGTCTCGACGAAGTGAAGCTGTGCGTCGGCTACACGGTCGACGGTCAGAACGTCGATCTGCTGCCGCGCGGCGCGACGGAAGTCGCGCGCTGTGAACCGGTCTACGAAACCTTCGCGGGCTGGAAGGAAAGCACGGTCGGCATCAAGGAATGGGACAAGCTGCCCGCCAACGCGCGTGCCTATCTGACGCGCGTGCAGGAAGTCGCGGGCATTCCGATCGACATGGTGTCCACCGGTCCGGATCGCGACGAAACGATTTTGCTGCGTCATCCGTTTAAGGTCTAAGCGATGCAAGGTGTACCAATGATCGCGATGAAAGATCCGCGTAACGACGACAAGAACCTGTGGGTCGGCTGGGACGAATATCACCGGCTGATCGAGGTGCTCGCACTTGCCGTGCACGAATCGGGCTGGAAGTTCGACAAGATCCTGTGCCTCGCGCGAGGCGGTCTGCGCGTCGGCGACCAGCTGTCGCGCATCTACGATCTGCCGCTGGCCATTCTCGCAACGAGCTCGTATCGCGAGGCGGCCGGCACGGAGCAGGGTGAGCTCGACATCGCGCAATACATCACGATGACGCGCGGCGAACTGCACGGCAACGTGCTGCTCGTCGACGACCTCGTCGACTCGGGCGTCACGCTCGCGCGCGTGCAGCAGCATCTGAAGGAACGCTATCCGGCAATTACCGCGGTGCGCTCGGCGGTGCTGTGGTACAAGGGCTGCTCGAAGGTGAAGCCCGACTACCACGTGCAGTACCTGCCGACCAACCCGTGGATTCATCAGCCGTTCGAGGAGTGGGACACGGTGCGTCCGCATAACCTCGGCGCGTGGATCAAGCGCGGCATTGCCCAGGCCGGGGAGGCGTCGGGCAATTGACGCGGTGCCGCGCGGGTCATGCTTTGCCGCATCGGATCTCGCGCGTCATCGCCGTGTCACAAAACGGAGCCCGGTCGGGCTCTTTTTTTTGCGTCAAACGCCGCGTCGGAACGCCCGCACGGCGGCAGACGCGTCCAAATCCAGTGCTAAACTGCGCGGACATCCACGTGGCGCATCCACAACAAGCCGGGCGGTACCGGATGGGCAGTTTAAAATAGCGGTCGCTTTTTCCGCCCGGGAACGGATTTCCTCGCGTCCATGACAGATAACAATCACGTACACAAACAGCCGCTGCCTTCTCTTGCGATTGCCGCGATCGGAGTGGTGTTCGGCGACATCGGTACGAGCCCGTTGTACTCGCTGAAGGAAGCCTTCAGCCCGTCGCACGGTATCCCGTTGACCGAACAGTCGATCCTTGGCGTGATCTCGCTGCTGTTCTGGGCGATCGTGATCGTGGTCGGCATCAAGTACGTGCTGTTCGTGATGCGCGCCGACAACAACGGCGAAGGCGGCGTCCTCGCGCTGATGGCGCTCGCGCTGCGCTCGGTCGATCAGAAAACGAAAATGGGCGGCGTTCTGATGATGCTCGGCATCTTCGGCGCCTGCATGTTCTACGGCGACGCGGTGATCACGCCGGCGATCTCGGTGATCTCGGCGGTCGAAGGCCTGGAAATCGCCGCGCCGCATCTGGCGCATCTGGTCATTCCGCTGACCATCGTGATCCTGATCGTGCTGTTCTGGATCCAGCGGCACGGCACGGCAACGGTGGGCCGTCTGTTCGGGCCGATCATGACGCTGTGGTTCCTCGTGCTCGCCGCGCTCGGCTTGTGGCACATCATGCAATCGCCGAACGTGATTCAGGCGCTCAATCCATACTACGCGTACACCTTCATGGCCGCGCACGTGCTGCAGGCCTACGTGGTGCTCGGCTCGGTGGTGCTGGTGCTGACCGGTGCGGAAGCGCTGTACGCGGACATGGGTCACTTCGGCGCGCAACCGATCCGCATGGCGTGGTACGTGCTCGTGATGCCGTCGCTGGTGCTGAACTACTTCGGCCAGGGCGCGCTGCTGATGCACGATTCGAAGGCGATCGAAAATCCGTTCTTCCTGCTCGCGCCGGACTGGGCGCTGTTGCCGCTCGTCGTGCTGTCGACGGTGGCGACGGTGATCGCGTCGCAGGCGGTGATTTCGGGTGCTTACTCGCTGACGAGCCAGGCGATCCAGCTCGGCTACGTGCCGCGCATGAAGGTCCTGCACACGTCCGAACTCGCGATCGGGCAGATCTATGTGCCGGTCGTCAACTGGATGCTGCTGTTCATCATCCTGTGCATCGTGATCGCGTTCAAGAGTTCCGACAATCTGGCGGCCGCGTACGGTATCGCGGTGACGGCAACGATGGTGATCACGACGATCCTCGCCTGCGTCGTGATGGTGAAAGTGTGGAAGTGGAACAAGCTGCTTGTCGGGCTCATCATCGGCGTGTTCATGGTCGTCGATCTGGGCTTTTTCGGCGCCAACCTGCTGAAGGTCGAAGAGGGCGGCTGGTTGCCGCTGTGCATCGGCGGCCTGCTGTTCTTCCTGCTGATGACGTGGTTCAAGGGCAGGATGATCGTGAAGGAACGCACGGCCGCAGACGGTATTCCGTTGATGCCGTTTCTGCAAGGCCTGCTCGCGCATCCGCCGCATCGCGTGTCGGGTACCGCGATCTATCTGACCGGCAGCGATTCGCTGGTGCCGGTGAGCCTGCTGCACAATCTGAAGCACAACAAGGTGCTGCACGAGCGCACGATCTTCCTGACCTTCGTCACGCGCGACATTCCGTACGTGAAGGACGCCGATCGCGTGACCGTGAAGGACATGAACGGTGGCCTGTGGCTGGTGAAGGCGGCCTACGGCTTCAACGAAACGCCGGACGTGAAGGCGGTGCTGCTCGAAGTCGGACGCACGCACGACATGACCTTCGAATTGATGGACACGTCGTTCTTCCTCGCCCGCGAAACGGTGGTGCCGACGCAATTGCCGGGCATGTCGGTGTGGCGCGAGCGGGTGTTCGCGTGGATGCACCAGAACGCGGCGAAGCCGACCGACTTCTTCAGCATCCCGGCTAACCGGGTCGTGGAACTGGGGACGAAGATCGAGATTTGACGGCCCGCGCGTGACGTGCGGGAGTGCAAACAAGAAGCCCACGCAATGCGTGGGCTTCTTGTTTATGCGGGCGCAACCGCTCTATCGCGCGACGCAGTCATGCACGGACCGGTGCACGTACAACGTAGTGCACCGGTCCGATACGCTCACTTCTGCTTGAGCTTCGCAAACGCGGCCGCCATCGCACCGCCCGGCTCCGGTTCGCGCGAGCGCTGCGGCGCACCGCGTCCCGCCGCGCCGCGGTTGCCGCCACCCGAGCCGCCGCGATCCTGCTGAGCACCGCCGCCGCTGCGAGCCGCCGCCACGCCGGGTTCGTCGTCGAGACGCATCGTCAGTGCAATCCGCTGGCGCTTCACGTCGACTTCGAGCACCTTGACCTTGACGATCTGACCGGCCTTCACGACTTCGTGCGGGTCCTTCACGAACTTCGTCGACATCGCCGACACGTGCACGAGACCGTCCTGATGCACGCCGACGTCGATGAACGCGCCAAACGCCGCGACGTTCGTCACGACGCCTTCGAGCACCATGCCCGGGATCAGGTCGCTGACCTTCTCGACGCCTTCGCGGAACGTCGCGGTCTTGAATTCGGGGCGCGGATCGCGGCCCGGCTTTTCGAGTTCGACCAGGATGTCGCGCACGGTCGGCAGACCGAAACGTTCGTCGACGAATTCAGCGGGCGACAGTCCGCGCAACGCGTCGCGATTGCCGAGCACTTCGCCGACCTGTTTGCTGATCTTCGCGAGAATGCGCTGGACCACCGGATACGCTTCCGGGTGCACGGACGAACGGTCGAGCGGATTCTCGCCGTTGTTGATGCGCAGGAAACCGGCGGCCTGCTCGAAAGTCTTGTCGCCGAGGCGGGGCACTTTGCGCAGATGATCGCGCGACGGGAACGGCCCGTTCGCATCGCGATAGTCGACGATGTTGCGCGCGAGCGTCGCGTTCAATCCCGACACCCGAGCGAGCAGCGCGACCGACGCGGTGTTCGCATCGACGCCGACCGCGTTCACGCAGTCTTCGACGACCGCGTCGAGCGAGCGCGCGAGTTCGCGCTGGTTCACATCGTGCTGGTATTGGCCGACGCCGATCGCCTTCGGCTCGATCTTCACGAGCTCGGCGAGCGGGTCCTGCAGACGTCGCGCGATCGACACCGCGCCGCGCAGCGACACGTCCATGTCGGGGAATTCTTTCGCGGCGAGTTCGGACGCCGAGTACACCGACGCGCCCGCTTCCGATACGACGATCTTCTGCAGTTTCAGCTCCGGATGACGCGCGATCAGTTCGCTCGCGAGCTTGTCCGTTTCACGCGACGCGGTGCCGTTGCCGATGCTGATCAGCTCGGCCTGGGTCTGCGCGGCGATTCGCGCGAGCTTTGCGAGCGAGCCGTCCCAGTCGCGGCGCGGCTCGTGCGGGTAGATGGTGTCGGTCGCGAGCACCTTGCCGGTGCGGTCGACCACCGCTACCTTCACGCCGGTGCGCAGGCCCGGATCGAGACCGATCACGGCCTTCGGACCAGCGGGCGCCGCGAGCAGCAAGTCCTTCAGATTGCGCGCGAACACGCGAATGGCTTCATGCTCGGCTTCGTCGCGCAGATTGGTCAGCAGCTCGTTTTCGAGGTGCGGCTGCACCTTCACGCGCCAGCACCAGCGGCACACGTCGGAGAGCCACTTGTCGGCCGGGCGGTTCTGATTGGCGATGCCGAAATGCCGCGCGATCAGCGCTTCGCCCGGATGCGGCACCTGCGCGTCGAGCTCTTCGCCGAGACCGAGCTTGATCATCAGCACGCCGGCATTGCGGCCGCGGAACAGCGCGAGCGCGCGATGCGACGGCACCGTGCGGATCGTTTCGGCGTAGTCGTAGTAATCGCGGAATTTCTCTTCTTCCGCGGTTTCCTTGCCTTCCACGACCTTCGACGACACCACGCCCTGGTTGAACAGATAGTCGCGCAGCTTGCCGAGCAGCTCGGCAGTCTCGCCGAACTGTTCGGACAGGATGTCGCGCGCGCCGTCGAGCGCGGCCTTCACATCGGCGACGCCTTTCTCTGTGTCCACGTACGCCGCGGCTTCGGTCTGCGGATCGAGCAGCGGATTGCCGAGCAGCGCGTCGGCGAGCGGCTGCAAACCGGCTTCGCGCGCGATCTGCGCACGCGTGCGGCGCTTCGGCTTGTACGGCAGATAAAGGTCTTCCAGCACCTGTTTGCTGTCGGCGCCTTCGATCGCTGCGCGCAGTTCGTCGGTGAGCTTGCCCTGTTCGTCGATGCTCGCGATGATCGCCGCGCGCCGGTCTTCCAGCTCGCGCAGATACAGCAGGCGTTCCTCGAGATTGCGCAGTTGCGTGTCATCGAGATTGCCGGTCACTTCCTTGCGGTAACGGGCGATGAACGGAACGGTCGCGCCTTCGTCGAGTAGTTCCACCGCGGCCGCGACCTGGCGCGGCTGGACGGACAGTTCGGTGGCGATGCGCTGGACGATCTTGAGTGCTACGGTTTCCGTCATAAGGTCTTGGTGTTCCTGCGGACTCAGTGATGGGCCGCGCGCGGGCGGCAAATCGGGACAGGCCGGGCGTGCGCCGCGACCAGGCTGCTAGAGCGGGGCATTTTGCCATAAATGCCAAAGGGCTCAACCGCGGGGTGTTAGAATTTCGGGCATGTTCCGTTGACCCTCTACGACGTTGCCAATCTCCTTGTCCCTCAACCGCCTGGTCTCTTCGCTGGCGTCAGGTTCGCTGCCGGGTTCGTCTCGGGGTTCGTGTCAATTGCCGCTGGTTTCATTGCGCTGGATCGGTCCGTCGGTTGTAACGGCCGCTGCGTCGTGCGTGATCGCCGCTACGCTTGCCGTGCCGGTGTCGGCCGCAGCGCAGAGCGTGACGCCCGCGCAAGGTGCGGCGCCTGTCGCGGCATCGGGCCCGCAAGCCGCCGCAACGGCCGACCGCCCCCAAAGCGCAAGTGACGCAGCCGCGCTGGACAAGTCGTTCGACGAGCGGCAACAGGTGCTCAATCAGCGCACCGACGACAACAACTATCAATTCGCGGTCGCGCAGCACAACTGCTATAGCCGCTTCTTCGTCAATCACTGTCTGAATCGCGCGCGCGACGCGATGCGCAGCGTGCAGGCGGACATCCGCAAGGAACAGCTCGCACTCGACGCCGAGCAGCGTGCGCAGCGCGCCCGCGAGCGCGACGAACGCACCGCATTGCGGCGTGCGCAAAACGAGGCGGAAGCGCCGCAGCGCGCCGCCGAAGACGCGCGCAACGAACAGGCGTATCAGGAAAAGCAGCGTCAGCACACGCTCGATCAGGCGCAGCGCAACGCCGAAGCACCGCAGCGCGAAGCCAACGCGCAGGCCTACCAGGACAAGCAGCGTCAGCACGCGCTCGACCAGGCGCAGCGCAACGCCGCGGCGCCGCAGCATGAAGCCAACGCTCAGGCGTACGAGCAGAAGCAGCGTCAGCACTCGCTCGACCAGGCGCAGCGTGGTGCCGCGCCGGCGCAGTCGGCGGTCAATCAGAAGGCCTCCGACCAGAAGCAGAGCGACTACCAGCGCCAGCTCGAGGAAGCGCGTCAGCAGGGCGCGCAAAAGGCCGCGGAGCGCCAGCAGAAGCAGGAGAATTTCGAGCGGAAGCAGGCCGACGCCGCGCAGCACAAGCTCGATGTCGAAGCGCGTCAGAAGCAGGCCGCCGAGAAGGCCGAGCAAAAGCGTCAGGACGATTTGAAGCAGCAACAACAGCTCGAAGAGCAGCAAAAGCAGCAACAGGAACAACAGTAAGCGTGCTGTAGTGGCTGTGCCGTAGAGTAAGCACTGGCGGCCGTAGCAGGACCGCCGAAGTCGCCGTAATGCGTTTTGAGCCGGACAGCAACCTCAGGCATCGGGCCGCGCGCACGCGGTTCGTGCCGCCGACTAGAGGAGGCGAGCATGCGCGATCGTCATCACGTCATCGACGCAAACACACTTCGCGACCGCATTCTGCAACTGGAATCGGAGCATAGTGGACTCGACCGGTTGATCGACCGGATGTCGGATGAGCCCGGCATCGACGACTTCGAGTTGCAGCGCCTGAAAAAGCGCAAACTCAAAGTCAAGGACACCATCATCTTGCTGCAATTGCAGCTCGAACCGGACGCGCGCGCCTGAGTTCGCGGCCTGGCAGGCGCCGGGCGCGCAGCGCGCGAGCCGGATTTAGCAGGAACGCTTGCCTTGAATTCACCGCATGACACTTCATCCCGGGCCACGCCGGAGAACGCATCTGCACCGGGCACGCCGGCGCCGCGCGCGGCAGCGTCGATGCCGGGCGTGTCGCTGAGCCGGAGCCGCGCGAGCGAGCTCGACGACATCTTCGCCGACAACGGTCTGCTCGCGCGGCAGATCGACGGTTATCGGCCGCGTGCGTCGCAGATCGAGATGGCGCGCGCGGTTGCGGCGGCGATGGAAGCGTCGGGCCGCGCGATGCCCGAGCCCGCGATGTTCGACACGCAGAAGCGCCCGGCGCGGCGCCTGCAGCAGACCGGCGCGGATTCCGCCTCCGAGTCGACCGACGGCAACGCCCAGGCCGATGGCGTCGATGCGGGTGAGAACACGCTGATCGTCGAGGCGGGGACCGGCACCGGCAAGACCTATGCGTACCTCGTGCCGGCCATGCTGTGGGGCGGCAAGGTGATCGTCTCGACCGGCACCAAGCATCTGCAGGATCAGCTGTTCCAGCGCGACATTCCGACCGTGCGCGACGCGCTCGCGGTGCCGGTGTCGGTCGCGATGCTGAAGGGCCGCGCAAACTACCTGTGCCATTACTACCTGCAACGCACCGCCGACAACGGCCGTCTGCCGTCGCGCCAGGAAACCTCGTATCTGCAGGACATCGTGCGCTTCGCGAAGATCACGCGCACCGGCGACAAGGCCGAACTCGCGAGCGTGCCGGAGACGGCGCAAGTGTGGTCGATGGTCACGTCGACGCGCGACAACTGTCTCGGCCAGGAGTGTCCGCACTACAAGGACTGCTTCGTCATGCAGGCGCGCCGCGAAGCGCAGCAGGCCGATATCGTGGTGGTCAACCACCATCTGTTTTTCGCCGACATCATGCTGCGCGATACCGGTATGGCGGAACTGCTGCCGACCGCGAACACCGTCGTCTTCGACGAAGCGCATCAGCTGCCCGAAACCGCGACGCTGTTTTTCGGCGAGACGCTATCGACCGCGCAGTTTCTCGAACTCGCACGCGATTCGGTGGCCGAGGGCCTCGGTCACGCACGCGATGCGCTCGACTGGGTCAAGCTCGGCGCGACGCTCGAGCGCGCGGCGCGTGACGTGCGGCTCGCGTTCAAGGAAGACTCGGTGCGGCTGTCGATCGGCCAACTGCCCGACGATCATCCGCTGTTTGCCGCGCTCGAGACGCTCGAAACCGAGCTCGATGCGCTGGCCTCGGCGCTGGCAGGGCAGGCCGAGCGGGCCGAATCGCTGGGTGCGTGTCTGCGTCGCGCGCGCGAGTTGCAGGACGTGCTGAGCGGCTGGACCACGCCACCCACGAGCACCGAACGCAACGCGGTCGCTGTGCGCGAAGGTGATGCCACCGCAGAGCGCGCCGATCCGAACGAAAAGGTGCGCTGGATCGAGGTGTTCTCGCACACCGTCCAGCTGCACGAGACGCCGCTATCGGTCGCGCCAATTTTCGCCAAGCAGCGTGCCGGCGTGCCGCGCGCGTGGATCTTCACATCGGCGACGCTGTCGGTGCGCGGTGACTTTACGCACTATGCGGCGCAGATGGGCTTGAACTCGAAGCGCTCGATGACCTTGCCGAGCCCGTTCGACTATCCATCGCAAGGGCTGCTGTACGTGCCGCGCAATCTGCCGCAGCCGTCATCGCCGATGTTCACCGATGCCGTGTTCGATGCCGCGTTGCCCGCGATCGAAGCATCGGGTGGTGGCGTCTTCATGCTGTGCACGACGCTGCGCGCGGTGGACCGCATCTCCACGAAGCTGCGCGACGCGATCGAGTCGCGTGGCTGGGACTATCCGCTGCTCGTGCAGGGCGATGCGAGCCGCACCGAGCTGCTCGACCGCTTTCGCGCTTACGGCAACGCGATTCTGGTCGGCAGTCAGAGCTTCTGGGAGGGGGTGGACGTGCGCGGCGACGCGCTGTCGCTGGTGGTGATCGACAAGCTGCCGTTTGCGCCGCCGGACGATCCGGTGCTGGCCGCGCGGCTAGACGCGCTGACGAAGAAGGGCTTGAGCCCGTTCGCCGTGCATCAGCTGCCGCAGGCCGTGATCACGCTGAAGCAGGGCGCGGGCCGGCTGATTCGCGCGGAGACCGATCGTGGCGTGCTGATGATCTGCGATACACGTCTCGTCGATAAACCTTATGGTCGCCGCATCTGGCAGAGTTTGCCGCCGTTCAAGCGCACCCGCGAGATCCACGTGGTCCGCGAATTCTTCGAAGAAAATGCGGTGCCCGGGGCAACTGCCAGATAGAACCGCTGTAGTTCTGCGCTGAAAACAAAACGCCGCTATAAAAAGCGGCGTTTTGTTTTTTAGATGACGAGACAATTATCTGCGCGGCCACCTCGATAAATCGCGCGCCAAAAAGCAAAACGCCACGGAGATGAATCCGTGGCGTTTTGCCTGACTGCCCGGGAAATCGCAACGACTTCCCGAAGCAGTTTTCGCCCAGAGGCGAACCCTACGCGACAGCTTACTGGCTTGCGCCCGAAGCCGGAGCTGCAGCCGAAGCAGCAGCGCCTGCGTCCGAAGCGGCAGCGCCAGCGTCCGAAGCAGCAGCCGTAGCCGAAGCAGCAGCGTCGCTCGCAGCAGCAGCAGCACCCGAAGCAGCCGTTGCTGCGTCCGAAGCGGCAGCAGCCGGTGCCGAAGCAGCAGCTGCGTCGCTAGCCGGTGCAGCGGCTTGATCGTTGCTCTTGTTGCATGCAGCCAGTGCCACAGCTGCCAACAGGGATGCTACGAGGAGGGATTTCTTCATGATCACGTCCTTTTATGGTTTAAAGGTAAGCAACAGCGCAAAATAAAACCGGTAATGTGCTCCAACACCGACCTGGGCCGCTGGTGGAGAAGCTCTTTTGACGAGCTGGAATCTTCCCTACGGCTTGGGCGGAAATTATATGCACTTTCGTACTGACAGTCGATAAATCCGGGGTCAATACGTTGTCTTTCTAATACAAAATTTCACTGTACGGTATAGCACGCGGGCAGACTTAAGCAAGCTCGCCCACCTGTATCCAGCCCGCACGATACCACTCGTGTAGCAGTGCTGTCACCGATGAATCGTGCGATAGTGTTACAAAGCGTTTCGCACTCATACACCGTAGATTTGCGAGTTCAAACAGCCATTTTTTCGCGCCGCCCCACGTCATTTGTTCTCCATTTACGAAGAAAAAACGACGTTCATACAACAGGTTAGTCTTGCGATCGAGCCGCAAACCGGATTTCGACGCCGCGCCGATGAAACGGGCTTCGTTGAGCGGCCGTTGCGGCGGATCAAAGACGACGCTCGGCTTCGGTTCGCTGAGGTACGTGCCAAGGAACGACGCAATGTCCTGCTCATTCCAACGCACTTTAGCAAGCATCGCGCCCACCCGTTCGACGAGCGCCGCGGGCAACTCGGCCGGCCGCTCGACGGCGGACTGCTGGGGATCGCGATAGAGCGCGCCGGCCTTGCCCGCGGCCTCGCCGCGCTCGGCCAGGTGGTAGAGGAACTGCGCGGTCAGTTCGCTCTCGGACGGCGCGCGAAAACCGATTGAGCAGGTCATGCATTCGCCGTCGGCGATGCCGTCGTGCGCGATGTGCGGCGGCAGGTACAGCATGTCGCCGGGCTCCAGTACCCACTCCTGTTCGTGCTCGAAGTGCTGTAAAACTTTCAAAGGCAAGCCGGGCTGCAGGGTGAGGTCTTTCTGCGCGCTAATGCGCCAGCGGCGCTTGCCTTTTACTTGCAAAAGAAACACATCGTAGGAATCGAAATGCGGGCCGACGCCGCCGCCATCGGTCGCATACGAAATCATCAGGTCGTCCAGACGCGCGTCCGGCACGAAACGGAAACGGTCGAGCAACGCGCGCGCACGGTCGTCATGCAGGTCCACGCCCTGCACGAGCAGCGTCCACGCGCGCTGTTTGACGGACGGCAGTTCGTCGGGCGCGAACGGGCCGTGCTCCAACTGCCATTTGTTGCGGAAGTGCGTGATCAGCCGGGCTTCGACGTCGTCCTGATCGGCCAGCTCGAACAACTCGTCGCGCGACAGCGGTGCTTCGATGTCCGGAATCGCCTGGCGAATCAGCAGGGGCTTCTTCTGCCAGTAGCGGCGCATGAATTGCGACGGGCTCAGATGGTTGAGCAGAGCGGTCGGAATGTCGGGCGAGGGCGGAAGAACGGGCTGCGCGGCCGGCTTTGCAGCAGACGGCGAATTGCTTGCCGAACCTGCATCCGCAGGTAGGTGAGTGGGCCGCCTGGGCATCGTATAATGTGAGTTGTATTCTGGAGAATCGAATGAAAATCGCAAAGAACACCGTCGTGTCGGTCGCCTACAAGCTCTCGGATGCGCAGGGCAATCTGATCGAAGAAAGCGAAGAGCCGATGGTCTATCTTCACGGCGGCTATGATGGCACGTTCCCCAAGATCGAGGAAGAGCTCGACGGCCACGAGGCCGGCTTCGAGACGCAGATCCAGCTCGAACCGCAAGACGCGTTCGGCGAATACGATCCCGAGCTTGTGAAGATCGAGCCGCGCGATCGCTTCCCGGAACCGCTCGAAGTCGGCATGCAGTTCGAAGGCACCCCGGAAGATGGCGACGAGGAAATCGATGCGCTGGTCTACGTGGTGACCGACGTCGCTGAAGACAAGGTCGTGCTCGATGGCAATCATCCGCTCGCCGGCATGGCGCTGCGTTTCGCGTTGACCGTCAAAGACGTGCGTCCGGCTACTGAAGATGAAATCCAGCACGAGCACGCACATGGCGCGGACGGCCTCGAAGTTCTCGACGACGACGAAGACGAGGACGAAGAAGACAACTCAAAACCGACCCTGCACTGAGCTTGCGGGTATGCGCGGTGCCGTCGCGGGGACAGGCGGCACCGATGTGGGCAGCGCCGGCGAGGCCGGCAGTATCGACCCCGGCGGCATTGAGATTGCGGGCCCATAGTCGCCGCCGCCTTGGTCGGACGGAATGCGCGGCTGCTGATCCTGCGATTCTCCAGGCGTCTGCAATACGGGCGGCAATTCCGACGCCGGCCCGAACCCTTCCACATTCGGCATCTCCGGCGCACTCGGCATCGACGCGGCAGATTCGTCGCGTGGCGATACGGATGGCAAGACCGGCGGTGTGGTGGGCAGCGGCATCTGCTTCGGCACGTCGCGCACGCTGACCCTGAACGGCGGCTTCCTGCCGAAATCCGCTTCTATCTGAATCCATTGGTTGAGACGATCACGCGGCGCGAATGCGATGCGCGTGAGATTCGTCACGACCATCCCTTTGTCGTTACGTAGCGGCTGATCGATGACGAAACCGCCGGCCGGCCGTTCGTCGTCTGCGTGAATGACGACCACGGGTCCGGGGAACACTTGCGCGAGCTTGACCAGACTGCGCTTGAATTCGAGAAAGCCGTCGCGGCGCGAACTGTGCGCGAAGTGCAGCCAGGCGAATCGTTCGGGTCGCTCGTAGCGCTCCGGATCGAAGTCCCCCTGAACGAACACGACGATCGCGCGAGCGTCGCGGCGCTTTGCGTATTCGGCCGCGTGTTCGAGCCAGAATGCGTTGGCGATCACCCGATCTTCGAACTCGCCGTTGCGGCCGCCCGCGCTCAGATAGTGATTGTTCGGACCCGGCGCGTTCAGGCCGATGAAGACGATGTCGCCGGCTTTGGTGTTCGCTCTTTCGTTGACCACCCAGCGCACGTTTTCGCGGAACGGACGGAAGCGCGATACCTCGCTCTCGCGTGTCAGCGCGATCGGGTTCTGTCCCATCGACGTTGGATCGGCGAACAACGTTTGCCGCAACTGGTCGAGCCGTTCGACCGGATCGAAGCTGCCCGCTTCCGCCGTGCCGCAATCGACCCAGTCATGCTGGCCGGGGATGAAGAAGAGGGCAGCGCGAGAGTTGTCGAGCAGCGCGTGGCGGCGTTCGAACAGCGCGTCGCGGCACACCTCCTTCGGCCCCTTCAGATTGCCGTCGTAAACGACGAAGCGCACGTCGCGCTCGCGGCCGATCGCCTCGAGCAGCCGTTGCGTGGCGGCTTCGTCGGCGGGCCTTTGCATGGTGCCGGAAATCACCGCGAACGCGAGACGCGAGGATTCGGCGTGCGCCGGCGCGTTCCATGCGCACACTGCCGCGAGCACGACGATCCCGCCTGTCGGTGCGAGCACGTGGCGCAGCGCCGCGCGAAGCCCGCGCGGGCGTGGCGGGGGGCTCGGCGTGTCAGTGGTCGGCATCCGGCGCGACGGCCAGTTCGTGCAGTTCGTACAGCAGATCGAGCGCTTCGCGCGGCCGCAGATCGTTCGGATCGATGCCGCGCAGACGCTCAACGAGTGTCTGCATCGCGGGAGACGAAGGCGCTGCGTCGCTCACCGCCTCGTGGTCGTCGTCCGCATCTTCGGCGAGCATCGCGGGCTGCGTCGCAAACAGATCGAGTTGCGGCGCGGGCTGTGCGGCCGATTGCTGCTCCAGATGCGCGAGATGCTTGCGCGCCGCGCGGATCACCGCGTTCGGCACGCCGGCGAGTTGCGCGACCTGCAGACCGTAGCTCTGATTGGCCGGCCCTTCGTCGACTGCGTGCAGGAACACGATGCCGTGCCCATGCTCGACCGCCGACAGATGCACGTTGGCCGCATGAGGAAACTCCGCGGGCAGTTGCGTCAGCTCGAAATAGTGCGTCGCGAACAGCGTGTAGCAGCCGTTGTGGGATAGCAGGTGGCGCGCGATCGCCCATGCGAGCGCGAGGCCGTCGAACGTCGACGTGCCGCGGCCGATCTCGTCCATCAGTACGAGGCTTTGCGGCGTCGCGTCGTTGAGGATCGCGGCGGCTTCGGTCATCTCGACCATGAAGGTAGAGCGGCCGCCCGCAAGGTCGTCGGCTGCACCGATGCGCGTGAAGATGCGGTCGATCGGTCCGAAGGCCGCGCGCCGCGCCGGCACGTAGCTGCCCACGTAAGCGAGCAGCGCGATCAGCGCGGTCTGGCGCATGAATGTCGACTTACCGCCCATGTTCGGACCGGTGATTAACAGCAGCTTGCGCTCGGTCGTGAGTGAACAATCGTTGGCGATGAACTGCTCGACCTGCGCCTCGACCACCGGATGACGACCCTGCTCGATGTCGATACCCGCGTTCACCGAGAATGTCGGCGCAACCCAGTCGAGCGCGCGGGCGCGTTCGCCGAACGCGGCCAGCAGATCGAGCTCGGCGAGCGCGAGCGCGACGCGCTGACAGTCGGGAATGAACGGCAGCAGCGATTGCAGCACAGCGTCGTACAGTGCGCGTTCGCGCGCAAGCGCGCGTTCCTGCGCGGACAGCGCCTTGTCCTCGAAGGTTTTCAGCTCGGGCGTGATGTAGCGCTCGGCGTTCTTCAGCGTTTGCCGGCGGCGATAGTCGTCCGGCACCTTATCGGTCTGGCCGCGTGTGACTTCGATATAGAAGCCGTGCACCTTGTTGTACTCGACGCGCAGATTGTTGATGCCGGTGCGCGCGCGTTCGCGCGTTTCGAGATCGATCAGGAACTGTCCGCAGTTCTCCGAAATATCGCGCAGTTCGTCGAGCTCGGCGTCATAGCCACGCGCGATGACGCCGCCATCGCGCACCATCGCGGCCGGCTCCTGCGCGACTGCGAGTTTGAGCAAGTCGACGCACGCGTGAGGCGGTTCGAGCGCCGCGTCGATGCGCGCGAGCGAATCCGCGTTCGATGCCACCGCCGCGAGCTGCGCGCGCAAAGCGGGCAGCGCGATAAACGTATCGCGCAGGCTCGACAGATCGCGCGGTCGCGCCGACAGCAGCGCAAGACGTCCGGTGATACGTTCGATGTCCGAGATCTGCCGCAATGCGCCACGCAACGAATCGAGATCGGTGCCGGGCGGCGCGTCGAGCAAGGCGCCGATCGCCTGTTGGCGCGCCTGCGCCACCGCCGAATCGCGCGGCGGATGATGCAGCCAGTGCCGCAGCAGGCGGCTGCCCATCGTCGTGCAGCAGGTGTCGAGCAGCGAGCATAGCGTCGGCGCTTCGGTGCCGCGCAGGGTTTCAGTGAGTTCGAGGTTGCGGCGCGTGGCCGGATCGAGGCCGATGTATTCGGATTCGGATTCGACCTTCAGGCTGCGCACATGACGCAGTTGCTGGCCTTGCGTGGACGCCGCGTACAGCAGCAACGCGCCGGCCGCGCCGCACGCGCAACCGAGCGAATGCGCGCCGAAGCCGTCGAGGCTCGAGACTTCGAGCTGATCGCACAGGCGCTTCGTGCCTGACGTGATATCGAAGTGCCAGGCCGGCACGCGCTTGAGAGCGCTCGCGTTGACAGGCGGAGTCCAGCTGGTCGAATCGGCGGTGGCATCGGCTACCAGAATTTCCGCGGGACGGATGCGCTCCAGCGCGGCGGCGACCTGATCGGGCGCGACTTCGGCGAGGCGCAGCGCGCCGCTCGCGAGATTGAGCCAGGCGAGACCGACGCTCGTCGCGATGCCGCGGCGATTGTGCGCGACGCACAGCGCGAGCAGATAGACGTCGCTCTTGTCGGACAGCAGCGCCGCGTCGGTCAGTGTGCCCGGTGTGACCACGCGCATGACCTTGCGCTCGACCGGGCCTTTCGACGTGGCCGGGTCGCCGATCTGTTCGCAGATCGCGACCGATTCGCCGAGCTTCACGAGCTTGGCCAGATACTGTTCGACCGCGTGATGCGGCACGCCGGCCATCTTGATCGGATTGCCTGCCGATGCGCCGCGCTGCGTGAGCGTCAGGTCGAGCAGACGCGCGGCTTTCTCCGCGTCGTCGAAAAAGAGTTCGTAGAAGTCGCCCATCCGGTAGAACACCAGCGTGCCCGGATGCTCCGCCTTGATGCGCAGGTACTGCTGCATCATCGGCGTGTGTTGTGCGACGTCGTTGGCCGCTGCGGTTTGAATGCCCATCCTTCGTGTCTTCTTGCGGTAGATGCTCAGGGCGTGAGTTTAACCCGTCGGCGCGGCGAGCGGACCCTGGCCGAACGGACGATGCACAACCCGTCAGGCGGATGGCAGCATGACCGATTCGATCGAAGCGTGCGATTCACGCCGTCGAGCCGCGTCTCGTGCCGTCATTGCCGGAGCCTTGTGATGCATTCATTCCCCGATCATCGCCCGCATGTCCACCCTGCGTTCGTTCGCGGCGCTGCGGCGTTTCGCGAGCCACATCAGCAGCGTGATGAAGCTGCCGAACACGACGATGATCCACTGCGCGGGCATCTTCGCCGTGAGCAGCAGCGCGTACACGCCGAGCATCAGCAGCACCGCGAGATTCTGGTTGAAATTCTGCACGGCGATCGAGTGACCGGCCGACAGAAGCGTCGCGCCGCGATGCTGCAGGATCGCGTTCATCGGCACGATGAAAAAGCCCGACAACGCGCCGAGCACGATCATCAGCGGATAGGCCAACAGGATGTAGTAGGGCGCGACGTGCGTGCCGAAGCGCAGGCCCGCGCCGGCCGGGAACAGGTCCTTGTTGTAGAAGGCCATCGCGATCGCCACCGCGCCCGTCAGCACGCCGACCGGCAACACCTTCAGCGAGCGGCGCAGCGGAATCAGCGCGGCCGCGCCTGCCGCGCCGATCGCAATGCCGAAGCCCGTTACCCCCTGCATCACCGCTGCTTTCGACAACGACAGCCCGAGGTTCACGTTCGCCCATTTGAGCACCAGCAGCTGCATCGTCACCGCGCCTCCCCACATCAGCGTGGTCACCCACAGCGCGATCTGCGCGAGCCGGTCGGCCCACAGCACGTGAAAGCAGTGATGGAAATCGCCGAGCAGCTTCTTCGGCTCGCTCAGCCGGTTCGGATAGCGCGCGCCGGTGTCCGGAATGAAGACGTTGATCGCGGCGGCGATCGCGTAGGTGAGCATCACCGCGCCCATCGCGAGATCGGCCGCCGAGCGGATCAGCGGCACATGCACACGCGTGACGAAATGCTCGACGACCGTACTGATCAACGCACCGCCGAGCATCGTGCCGACGATCGTCGACAGCACCGTCGCCGATTCGAGCCACGCGTTCGCCTGCACGAGCTTTTCCGCGGGCAGCAGCTCGGTGAGGATGCCGTACTTGGCGGGCGAATAGGCGGCTGCGCCGAAGCCGACCACGCCGTAGGCGATCATCGGATGAACACCGACGATCATCATCAGGCAGCCGCTCGCCTTCAGCGCGTTGGAGATGAACATCACGTGGCGCTTCTGCATCGAGTCGGCGAACGCGCCAACGAACGGCGCGAGCAGCACGTACGAGATCGTGAAGAAAATCTGCAGCAGCGGCGTGACCCACGCGGCCGAGCGAATCACGGAAAGCAGGGCGATCGCAGCAATCAACAGCGCATTGTCGGCCAGCGACGAAACGAACTGTGCCGCGATGATCGTGTGGAAGCCTTTTTTCATGGGCAGGTTGGAGGCTGCGCGCGGGGTGGAAGTCGGGCAGGGTCAAAGTGGCAGGAAGCAGGGAATGGTCCCGGTCGAGTCCCGCCGTGAATGACTCCCCGCCTTTTAGCACGGAGCACCACGCACTGCAGCGCCGCCAACAAAAAAGCGGCCGAAGCCGCTTTTCTGTACAACCGTTATGCGATGCCGCGGACCGGCCGCGGCGGCGCACCTTACGCCGACGGCTGGCGTGTGCGGCTGTAGCGCGACAGGATCGGGATCATCTGCGCGTAGATCTTCGGGTTGCCCGCGACCACTTCGCCGACGTGCAGGAACTCCGAATCGCCGGTGTAGTTGCCGACCAGACCGCCGGCTTCCGTGATCAGCAGGCTGCCCGCCGCGACGTCCCATGCGTTCAGGCCCTGCTCGAAGAAGCCGTCCATGCGGCCGGCCGCGACGTAGGCCAGATCGAGCGCGGCGGCGCCCGGACGGCGCAGGCCCGCGCAGGCTTCGGTCATCTCGGCGAATTGGCGGCCGTACGATTCGAGGTTGTCCGACTGGCGGAACGGGAAACCGGTGCCGATCAGGCCGTCGGCGAGGCGGTCGCGCTTGGCGACGCGCAGGCGGCGATCGTTGAGGAACGCGCCACGGCCGCGCGATGCGGTGAACAGATCGTTGTGGTTCGGATCGTAGACGACGGCCTGGGTGATGATTCCCTTGTGCGCGAGCGCAATCGACACGCAGTAATACGGGAAGCCGTGGATGAAGTTGGTGGTGCCGTCGAGCGGATCGATGATCCACTGGTATTCGGAATCTTCGTCCGACTTGCCCGACTCTTCGGCGAGGATCGCGTGATCGGGATAGGCGGTCTTCAGCGTTTCGATGATCGCCGCTTCGGACGCTTTATCGACCTCCGTGACGAAATCGTTGTGCTGCTTTTTGCTGACCTGAATCAGGTCGAGATCGAGCGATGCGCGATTGATGATCTGAGCTGCGCGGCGCGCGGCCTTCACAGCGATATTGAGCATGGGATGCATAAACTGATCCTTGTGCCGGGGCAGCAAGGCTGCCGGCCGGTAAATGAGCGCGAAACCCGAATTGACGGGCGCCGCAACGACGCAAAAACAGCACGGAACGGCGGGCCGGCTATCGAACCGGAGCGCCTTCCGTCGACGGAGACGAATTGAATAAGAACGGTGCGACCGGTTCGACGGAAAGCTTCAGCAGACGTCGGCGCCGGACGCGAAAAGCGGTATTTTACCTGAGTCCGGGCGCCCTCGCGCAGGCGCCCGCTCACGTACGGCCGATGTGCCGCGCTGCCGCCCGCCGGTGCCGATCAGACGCTGCGTCCTCGTACGCGCGCATGGCTCGCGCGTACGTCCGATTCGGCATAGGCGCCCGTTGGCGCTACCATACGCGTCTTGAGTCCTAGCCAGTCGAGTTTCATCGTGGATCACACGCACCATTCCTCCGACCCCGCCGTGGCCGATTTGCGCGGCGGCTTCACATCGACGCGTTTCGTGCTGGTCGAGCCCAGCCATCCGGGCAATGTCGGCGCCGCGGCGCGCGCGTTGAAAACCATGGGTTTTTCGCGGCTCGTGCTGGTGTCGCCGCGCGTGCCCAACGTGCAGAACGATCCCGAGGCGATCGCGATGGCGAGCGGCGCCGACGACGTGCTCGCCTCCGTGCACGTGGTGCCGACCCTCGCCGACGCGCTGACCGGCGTGCACTGGTCGATCGCGCTGACCGCGCGGCTGCGCGAATACGGTCCGCCGCAATGGACGCCGCGCGCGGCGGCCGCCGCCGCGCACGGAGAGGCGACCCATGGCGAGATCGCGCTGGTGTTCGGCAACGAGCGCACGGGTTTGTCGAACGAGGACGTCGAGCGATGCAGCGCGATCGCGCATATTCCGGCCAATCCGGCCTATAGCTCGCTCAATCTCGCGCAAGCGGTGCAGGTGCTCGCCTACGAGTTGCGCACCGCGTACCTCGGCGTGGATGAAACGACTGACGGCGGGCCCACCGCGGCAGCCGTCGCAGTGCAGTCCGAATCAGCCGGTACGCGCGCGCAGATGGCGGCCAGCGACGAGATCGAAAGCATGTTCGCGCATCTCGAAAGCGCGCTGGTCGCGCTCGAGTTTCTCGATCCGGCCAATCCGAAGAAGCTGATGTCACGCTTGCGGCGGCTCTTCGCGCGCTCGGGCCTCGAGCGTGAGGAGGTCAACATCGTGCGCGGCATCGCCAAGCACATCCTGCTCAAGACCACGCGGACCGACTGACCTCCATTGACGGCGCATCACGGCTCACCTGATGCGCCGCCTTCATCTGACGACAACCTTGCAGGCGACGGGGACTTCCGGCAGGTTTCGCGCAATCAACCTACAATCCACGAAACGTCAGAAGCAAAGCTGCCGCCGAGCTAAGCGGCAGCGATGCCGTCATGTGTGGCGCGCAAGCGCCAGGCGCGCGGAGCCGCGCACGCAGACGGCTTTTCCCCCAACAACCCAGTCCCTGCCATGTTCACGAGACTTCGCGAAGATATCGCCACGATCCGCGAGCGCGATCCCGCCGCCCGCAGTGCATGGGAAGTGCTCACGTGTTATCCGGGACTGCACGCGCTCGTGCTGCACCGGATCGCGCACGCTTGCTGGCGCGCGAAGCGCCGCTGGCTCGCACGTTTCGTGTCGCAGATGGCGCGCTTCATGACCGGCATCGAGATCCATCCGGGCGCCACTGTCGGCCGGCGCGTGTTCATCGATCACGGCATGGGCGTCGTGATCGGCGAGACCGCGCAAATCGGCGACGACTGCACGATCTATCAGGGTGTGACGCTCGGTGGCACGTCGCTCACGCGGGGCGCGAAGCGGCATCCGACGCTCGAGCGTGGTGTGATCGTCGGTGCGGGGGCGAAGGTGCTCGGCGGCTTCACGGTCGGCGCGGACGCGAAGATCGGCTCGAACGCGGTGGTGACGAAGCCGGTGCCCGCGCGGGGCACGGCGGTCGGCAATCCGGCGCGGATCATCATGCCGGCGGCGTCGGTCGCCGCGAACGCGAACGGCGCGAACACGAATGCGAGCAACGCCGCGCGTGATGCCAAGCGCGGCAGCGAAACCAGCGCGTTTTGCGCATACGGCATCACGCCCAATGCGGACGATCCGGTATCCCTTGCGATTCACGGGCTGATCGATCATGCGGCTACCCAGGCGCGACGTATCGATGAAATCGTCGATGCACTCGAGCGACTCGGCACGAGCCTCGAAGGGCTGCAAGGCGCGGATGCGGCGTTGCTCGATTTGCGGCGGCTGTCGGCGGCGATCGCGGGGAAGGTGGAGGGGGCGGCGGAGCGCTAGCTTGCGGCGCCCCGGCGGCGCGAAGCGCACGCCAGACCTGCCGGGTCAAACCTGGTCAATCCAGCGGTAACGCTCGAATCCCGTCTGCATCGATCTTCAGATAGCCGCCACGGCGCTCGCCGTGATCGAGATCCCAGTCCGGCAGAACCCAGCGCGTGCCGCCCGGCTCACGATGCCGCGCGGGCAGATGCGTATGCCCATGAATGATCGTCGCCGTCTTCGATTTCTTGAACAATGCGGCGACCCCTGCCGGGGTCACGTTGTATTTGATCGACATCGGTCGCGTACGGCCATGCTCGCTCTTCGAGCGCATGTTTTCGGCGAGCTTGCGACGCCAGCGAAACGGCCACGCGAGAAATAGTGTCTGCGCGAGCCGATTGCGCGCGAAACGCCTGAACAACTGATAACCGCGATCCGCGGTGCACAGGCCGTCGCCATGGGCGAGCGCAATGCGTGTGCCGAACGCGGTGATCACGAACGGATCGGGCAGCCAGATCGCGCCGGCCGCTTTCATGAAGCGCTTGCCCAGCAGAAAGTCGCGGTTGCCGTGCATGATGTAGAGCGCGATGCCGCGCTCGGACAGCGTGTGCAACAACGTCGCAATATGCGCGACGAACGGCTCGCTCAGCATGTCGTCGCCGACCCAGTACTCGAACAGGTCGCCGAGGATGAACACCGAATCGGCCGCTTCCGCGTTCACGCGGATGAAATGCTCGAACGCGGCGACCGTGCGCGGAATCGCCTCGCTCAGATGCAGATCGGAGAGGAAGAAGAAAGGGCGTGCGGCGTGCGGGCGTTGGCCCTCGCCAGGCACGCCCGCGGCGACGCTTCGCAGCGGCGTCTCTTGCAGCATTGAAGGTGCCTGATTTCAGTTCAAACGAGTCGACGCCCGCGTGGGGCGCGACTCACTCACGGTTTAGCCGACGACGACAGCCTTTTCGATCACGACGTCATCGACCGGCACGTCCTGATGGAAGCCCTTCGAGCCGGTCTTGACCTTGCGGATCTTCTCGACCACGTCCATGCCTTCGACGACCTTGCCGAACACCGCGTAGCCCCAGCCTTGCGGCGTCGGCGACGAATGGTTCAGGAAGTCGTTGTCGTTCACGTTGATGAAGAATTGCGCGGTCGCCGAATGCGGGTCGTTGGTACGCGCCATCGCGATCGAGCCGTTCTCGTTCTTCAGACCGTTGTTCGCTTCGTTGGTGATCGGCTCGGCCGTCGGCTTCTGCTTCATGCCGGGTTCGAAGCCGCCGCCCTGGATCATGAAGCCGTCGATCACGCGGTGAAACACCGTGTTGTCGTAGTGGCCGGCCTTCACGTAGTTCAGGAAGTTCTCGACCGACTTCGGCGCCTTTTCGGCGTTCAGTTCGAGTTTGATGACGCCGTGGTTCGTATGCAGTTCAACCATGATGGAATCCTTTGATGAACAGGTGGATAAAAGGCGCGGCGCGTCGTCATGCGCTGACGACAGGCCGCGCCGGGGCGTTGGTTGGGGCCGGGCTGCGACCGCGCGTGGTCGCTAGCTCACCCGCTCTTACTTGCTCACCACCGTCGCCGACTGGATCACGATCGGCTTCTGCGGCACGTCGCGCATCGGACCGCGCGTGGTGGTGGGCGTGCCTTCGATGCGCTTCACGACGTCCATGCCGCCCGTGACCTTGCCGAACACCGCGTAGCCGTTGCCGTCCGGATTCGGGTAGTCGAGATTGGCATTGTCCACCGTGTTGATGAAGAACTGTGCGGTGGCCGAATTCGGGTCGCTCGTGCGCGCCATCGCGAGCGTGCCCGTGGTGTTCTTCAGACCGTTGCGGCTCTCGAGCGGAATCGGCGCGCGCGTCGGCTTCTCGACGAAGCTTTGCGTATAGCCGCCGCCCTGGATCATGAAGCCAGGAATTACGCGATGAAAGATCGTGCCGCTATATTGGCCCGCTTTCACGTAGTCGAGGAAATTCGCGACTGTCTTTGGCGCTTTCTCGGGATAGAGTTCGACGCGAATGTCACCCTCCGACGTCTTCAGCAGCACGGTGGGGTGAACGGCCTGCGAACCGGACTGCGCAAAGGCGGGTGCGTTTGCGATCAGGGCGGCGCTGCCGAGCGCCAACATCAACCATTTCATGAAAATCCTCGGGGTTGGAGAAAACGTGCGGCCGGCAACGAGCCCGGCGCTTAGCGCGACGGCGCCATGTATGGCGGCATGGCGAGCGAGCCATTCGGGCCGCCGAACTGGAAGCTCGGGCTTTCAATGATGTTCGACGTGGGGTGCGCGGCGGGCGCGGTTTCCCCGGCAGCGGGCTGCGACGCCGCGGCGGCGGGAGCCGCGGGCGACACCACCTTCTGGATGTCCGCGAGACGCTGCGCGGTGCGCGGGCTCGCCTTGCCGAGGCTCTCGGCGCGACGGTAAGCGGCATCGGCCAGGCGCAGATAGAGGTCGCCAAGGTTTTCGAACGCGAGGCCGTAGTTCGGATTGACCTGGGTGGCCATCTCGAGCGCGGCGCGCGCTTCGCTCAGGCGACCTTGCCTCGCGAAGAGCGTGGCGAGGTTGTTGTACGGCTCGGGCAACTCGGGATACAGCTGCGTGAGTTCGGTGAACGCGGCGATTGCTTCGTCGTCGCGATTCAGATGCACGAGCACGTTTGCGCGTTTGAACTTCGCTTGTGCGTCGCGAGGATTCGCGGCGACGCGTGCATCGAGTTGGGTCAGTGCGGCTTGCCAGTTCTTCTGCGCGATCGACGCGTCGATTTCCGGCGTATTGTCGCGCACGGCAGGGCCTTGCGGCATCACCGCGGCCTTCTGCGCATAAGCGCTCGCGACCGGCACCGCGGCAAGCGCGGCAACCAAGGTGACGCGCCATGCGAGGGCGCGCGCCGCTTCGAAAGTAACGCCGCCAACAACGCCGCCGACAACGTCGCCAAACGCAGTCGCGGCGAGGGTCGCAGCGCTGCGCGCGCGGCCGCTGGAGTGTTTCATAGGCTTAGGTCTGGATGTTATACTCCGAGCCATTCTAACAAAAGGTCTGCGCGTTCCGTCGAACCGCCGACTGTCTTTTCGCCACTCGTGGCCGTCTCCGCCCGGTTCGCAGCGTCGTCTGCAGCCAGATCGCCGCACGAGGGTGCGCCGGTTTAAGCTGTATGCGATGCACCCGTTGTCCTGTTCGTATCGCGGGTCGCGGCGCGCATGAAGCACAATGCGGACTTCTTTCGGCCCACGCACCGCTCTCTATGGAATCTCTGCGCATCTACAACACGCTCGCGCGTGACAAACAGACTTTCGTGCCGCTGCGCGAAGGTGTCGTGCGGATGTACGTCTGCGGGATGACCGTGTACGACTATTGTCACGTCGGTCATGCGAGGGTGATGGTCGTGTTCGACGTCGTGCAGCGCTGGTTGCGCACGCTCGGCTACGACGTGACCTACGTGCGCAACATTACCGATATCGACGACAAGATCATCAAGCGCGCAGTCGAGAACGGTGAAACCATCAAATCGCTGACGGATCGCTTCATCGCCGCGCTGCATGAAGACGCGGACGCGCTGGGCATCGAGCGTCCGGACATCGAGCCGCGCGCGACCGACTTCATTCCGCAGATGCTCGGCATGATCGAAACGCTCGAGGAAAATGGCTACGCTTACCAGGCGAGCGATGGCGACGTCAACTACGCGGTACGCAAATTCGCAGGCTACGGCAAGCTGTCGGGCAAGTCGCTCGAAGACCTGCGCGCGGGCGAACGCGTCGCGGCCAACGACGCGAAACAGGACCCGCTCGACTTCGTGCTGTGGAAGCAGGCCAAGCCCGAGGAGCCGGCCGACACCGGGTGGGACTCGAAGTACGGGCGTGGTCGTCCCGGTTGGCACATCGAGTGCTCGGCGATGGGCTGCACGCTGCTCGGCGACCAGTTCGACATTCATGGTGGCGGCCAGGATCTGCAGTTTCCGCACCACGAAAACGAGATCGCGCAAAGTGAGGCCGCGACCGGACAAACATTCGTCAATTACTGGATGCACAACGGCTACGTACAGATCGACAATGAGAAGATGTCGAAGTCGTTGAACAATTTTTTTACGATTCGTGAAGTGCTCGCGCAGTACGATGCAGAGGTGGTGCGCTTCTTCATCGCGCGCGCGCATTATCGCTCGCCGCTGAACTACAGCGACGTGCATATCGACGACGCGCGCAATGCACTCGCGCGTTTGTACACGGCGTTGAAAGACGTGACGCCCGATAGCGCCGCGCTCGACTGGAACGAAGCGTACGCGCAGCGTTTCCGGACGGCGATGAATGACGACTTCAACACGCCGGTGGCCGTGTCGGTGCTGTTCGAACTGGCCACTGAAGTGAACCGCACGCGCGATCCCGCGCTGGCCCGTCAATTGCGCGCGCTTGGCGCGGTGCTCGGGCTGCTCGGTCGCGAACCGCGTGCATACCTGCAGCAGGCAGCGGGTGCTGCAGCCGAGGGCGCGCTCGAGCCCGCTGCGATCGAAGCGAAGATCGCCGCGCGCATCGCCGCCAAGAAGGCAAAGGACTATGCGGCAGCAGACCGGATCCGGGCTGAATTGCTCGATGCCGGCGTTGCCCTTGAAGACAAACCCGGCGGGTTGACCGAGTGGCGGCGCGTGTGAGCGCACCTCGTACTTCCCTCTGAACGACTCGCCAGGCAGGAGGCAGGATGGCAACGGCCACGAAGACGCCGGCTAAACGCGCGACGTCTCAAACCAGTGCGGCAGCCGCAGCGACGGCTACCGCAGCAACGGCTGCCGCAGTTAAATCGACGCGTGCGTCGACTCGTGCGGGCGGTGGCGCGGTAGACAAAGCGCCGTCGAAAGCCGGCTCGGCGGCGCCGAAGAAGAGCGCGGCCAAACGTTCGCTCAATGGCGCGGGCGGCGCGGTCACTGAAGTCGCGCATGCACCTGCGAAACGCGCAGGCGCGGCCTCGCGTGCGAAAGGCAACGGCGCGGTGCCGGCCAAACTTGCAGGCGAGCTCGCCCGCGACGTGCAGGAGCTCGCGCGCGACACGAACGCGGGCGAAGTCGTACGCAAGACGCGCGTATCGGCCGCCTCGGCGAGCACGGTAAGCGCGGGCGGCGAAGCGGCTGGCGTCGCATCGCTCGCGAACGAAGTTGCGGTGCCGGTGCAGATCGGCGGTCTCGCGCCCGAAGTTACGCGTCCCGCGTATTGGGACAAGGCGTGCGCGGATCTCGTCAAGCGCGATCGCATTCTGAAGAAGCTGATTCCGAAGTTCGGGCCCGTGCATCTGCTGAGTCGTGGCGATCCGTTCGTCACGCTTGCGCGCTCGGTGGTCGGCCAGCAGATTTCGGTCGCGTCGGCGCAGGCGGTGTGGGCGAGGGTCGAAGCGGCCTGTCCGAAGCTCGTGCCGCAGCAGTTCATTAAGCTCGGTCTCGAGAAGCTGACCGGGTGCGGCCTGTCGAAGCGCAAGGCCGAGTACGTACTCGATCTCGCGCAGCACTTCGTATCGGGCGCGTTGCACGTCGGCAAGTGGACGTCGATGGACGACGAGGCGGTGATCGCCGAACTCACGCAGATTCGCGGCATCGGCCGCTGGACCGCGGAAATGTTCCTGATCTTCAACCTGTCGCGTCCCGACGTGCTGCCGCTCGACGACCTCGGGTTGATCCGCGCGATCAGCGTCAACTATTTCAGCGGCGAACCCGTCACGCGCAGCGAAGCGCGCGAGGTTGCCGCGAACTGGGAGCCGTGGCGCACGGTGGCGACGTGGTATATGTGGCGTAGTCTCGATCCGTTGCCGGTCGACTACTGAAGAAGAACAGGAAACGAAGCCGTTTCAAAGACTATCGCGGATATGATGTCGATAGTTGAGAAATGGTTTTGACATCGGCGCGCGCGGTTAGAATACGCGCTGCCCGGTAAGTCCAAGGATTAAAACCAATGAAGACCACGTTTCTGGATTTCGAACAGCCGATCGCTGAACTCGAAGCGAAGATCGAAGAATTGCGCTTCGTGCAGGACGACTCGGCCGTCGATATTTCGGAAGAGATCGAGCGGCTGTCCAAGAAGAGCCAGCAGCTCACCAAAGATCTGTATGCGAACCTCACACCGTGGCAGGTTTCGCAAATCGCCCGTCATCCGCAGCGTCCGTACACGTTCGACTACGTGAGCGAGCTGTTCACCGACTTCCACGAACTGCACGGCGACCGCAACTTCGCGGACGATCTGTCGATCGTCGGCGGTCTCGCGCGTTTCAACGGTCAGGCGTGCATGGTGATCGGTCATCAGAAGGGCCGCGACACGAAAGAGCGCGCATTGCGTAACTTCGGCATGCCGCGTCCGGAAGGCTATCGCAAGGCCGAGCGTCTGATGCGCCTCGCCGAGAAGTTCGGCCTGCCGATCTTCACGTTCATCGACACGCCGGGCGCGTACCCCGGCATCGGCGCGGAAGAGCGCGGCCAGTCCGAAGCGATCGGCCGCAATCTGTACGTGATGGCCGAGCTGAAGACCCCGCTGATCGCGACGATCATCGGCGAGGGCGGCTCGGGCGGCGCACTCGCGATCGCGGTGGCCGACAGCGTGCTGATGCTGCAGTTCTCGACCTATTCGGTGATTTCGCCGGAAGGCTGCGCGTCGATCCTGTGGAAGAGCGCCGCGAAAGCGCCGGAAGCAGCGGAAGCGCTTGGCTTGACCGCGCATCGTCTGAAGGCGCTCGGTCTGATCGATAAGATCGTCAACGAGCCGCTCGGTGGCGCGCATCGCGATCCGAAGGGGATGGCCGCGATGCTGCGCCGCGCGCTCGCCGATTCGCTGCGCCAGTTCCAGGGCATGAGCACCCACGACCTGCGCGAACGCCGTTTCGAACGGCTGATGGCGTACGGCAAATTCAAGGAAACGACGCCGGGCGCATAAGCCCGCGCGTTGGCCTGTCTCTATCGTCCACCGGCGCTGTCCGCGCTAACGACGTGACCACCACCGCAGACTCATCCGCCGAGCGCCTCGTGATCGAAACGCTCGGCGCGGCGTTGTCCGGGCTCGATCCGAACGCGCGCATTGCGGTCGCATTCAGCGGCGGTGTCGATTCAAGCGTGCTGCTCGATGCGGCCGCGCGTGTCGCGGGTGCGTCGCGTTGTATCGCGCTACACGTGCATCATGGTTTGAGTCCGAATGCCGATGCATGGCTTGCACATTGCGAGGCTTTCGCGCGCGAACGTGGCGTCGAATTCGACGCGCGACGCGTGGACGTTTCGCGCGCGCCGGGCGTGAGCATCGAGGCCGCGGCGCGCGACGCGCGTTATCGCGCGCTCGACGCGATGTGCGCAACGCACGGCATTCGCACGCTATGGCTCGCGCAGCATGCCGACGATCAGGCCGAGACCGTGCTGCTGCAACTGCTGCGCGGCGCGGGGCTCGCAGGTCTCGCGGCGATGGCGCCCGGCTCGCTGCCGGCGGGTGCGTCGACGACCCGTGTGCGGCCGCTTTTGCATCTGCTGCGCGCGCAACTCGAACACTATGCGAGCGCGCGCAAGCTGCGCTGGATCGACGACGAATCGAATGCGGACATGCGTTACGCGCGCAACGCATTGCGTCATCAGGTGATGCCGGTGCTCGCGGTGCACTTCCCGGGCTTTCGCGATGCGCTCGCGCGCACGGCCGCGCATGCGGGAGCGGCGCAGCGCCTGCTCGATACGCTCGCGCGCGCGGACATGGAGAGCGCGTCGCGCGATGAAGGACGCGCGCTCGCGCACGACGCGCTGCTTGCACTGGACGACGATCGCGCACTGAATCTGCTGCGCTACTGGATGCGTACGCTCGGCTTCGTCGCGGCATCGAGCGCGCGTGTAGCGGATGCGCTGCGGCAGTTGCGCGAAGTTGGTGCGGGGCAGGACGGACATCGTTTGCGCATCGATCACGCGGGGCATGCGTTGCGCAGCTATCGCGGTCTCGTTTACTGGGAGGCCGGCGATAGCAGCGAGCCCGCCGACGAAACCGCGCTCGTCGAGCGCGAGATCAGCGAACTCGCGTGGCAGGGGCAAGAGGTCTGGCATTTACCGCAATGGCGCGGCACGTTCGTGTTTGCGGTGGTGGATGCAGCCGCTGGTTCCGACGCATCCGACGCATCCGACGAAGCGCCACGTGACGAAGCATTCCACACGGTTCCCGTCAGCGTCCTGCTAAGAGCGTCGCTAAGCGTGCGGGCGCGCCGCGGCGGCGAACGCATGCGCATCGGTGCGCCGAATGCGCCGAGCCGCACGCTGAAGAACCTGTTTCAGGAACGCGGCATTCCCGCATGGAAGCGCGACGTGCCACTGCTTTACGTCGGCGATGAACTGCTGTTCGTGCCGCTGATCGGGGTGAATCGGGGAACAGTGCACGACGTATCCCGGGAGCGCGAAGCGCGGGTGAAAATCGTCTGGCGCGAGGATCTGCTGATTGCCTGAGCGCCCGACCGACAGTCGCGCAAGCCGCGCGCACGAATGTCGAAATCGTGAAATAGGGCGCAAATCAACGATAAAACAGGCGATTGCAGGCCCGATTTGACGCATTTGAACCCTCGTTGCGTCTTGTCTTTTTGTGCCTAATCAGGTACTTTAGCTTGTTTGCCCGACCCGATTTCGCCGTCGCTTTTGTCGCTCTCGGTCGTTATTAGTGCCGGTTGGCGAGCGTGATCCGTCGCCGCCGTTCAAATCCGATCAGCCATTTGCGATCTCATCCCGGGCAAATCCGCGCGTGCTGCACGCGTGCTGCATCTACGCCGCCACACACTTCGCCGCCGTTCACGAGACGTTGCGCCCCTGTGCTTTCTGTGCGGTCGTCTCCAGCGCGCCAGCGCGGTTTCTCTTCAAGTTCAGAACGACAATGGCACTCATCGTACATAAATACGGCGGCACCTCGATGGGCTCGGTCGAGCGCATCAAGAACGTCGCCAGGCGCGTCGCGAAATGGCACAAGGCTGGCCACCAGATGGTCGTCGTGCCGTCGGCAATGTCCGGCGAAACCAATCGCCTGCTTGGCCTCGCGAAAGAAATCACGACTCAACCGAGCCCGCGTGAACTCGACATGATCGCCGCCACCGGCGAGCAGGTCAGCTCGGGTCTGCTCGCGATCGCGCTGCAGGAAGCCGGCGTCGACGCGGTCAGCTACGCAGGCTGGCAGGTGGCAGTCAAAACCGATAGCGCATTTACGAAAGCGCGCATCAGCGAAATCGACGACGAGCGCGTCAAGCGCGACCTCGCAGCCGGCAAGGTGGTCGTGATCACCGGTTTCCAGGGTATCGACCCCGAAGGCCACATCACGACGCTCGGCCGTGGCGGCTCGGACACGTCGGCGGTCGCGGTCGCGGCCGCGCTGAAGGCCGACGAGTGCCTGATCTACACGGACGTCGACGGTGTGTACACGACCGACCCGCGCGTCGTCGAAGAAGCGCGCCGGCTCGACCGCGTGACGTTCGAAGAAATGCTGGAAATGGCCAGCCTGGGTTCGAAGGTGCTGCAGATCCGCTCGGTGGAATTCGCCGGCAAATATCAGGTGAAGACGCGCGTGCTGTCGAGCCTGACCGATCCGCTGATGCCGCTCGACGAAGAAATGAAGTCGGGCACCCTGATTACTTTTGAAGAAGACGAGACCATGGAAAAAGCAGTCATCTCGGGCATCGCGTTCCAGCGCGACGAAGCTCGTATCGCCGTGATGGGCGTGCCCGACAAGCCGGGCATCGCGTATCAGATTCTCGGCCCGGTGGCGGACGCGAATATCGACGTCGACATGATCATCCAGAACCAGAGCGTCGAGGGCAAGACGGCGTTCACGTTCACCGTTGGCCGCGGCGACTATGCGCGCGCAATGGAGATCCTCACCGGCACGGTGAAGGCGCACGTGCAGGCCGAGCAGGTGCTGGGCGACCCGAAGGTGTCGAAGGTGTCGGTGGTCGGCGTGGGCATGCGCTCGCACGTCGGTATCGCCAGCAAGATGTTCCGCACGCTGTCGGAAGAGGGCATCAACATTCAGATGATCTCGACCTCGGAAATCAAGATTTCGGTGTTGATCGACGAAAAGTACATGGAGCTCGCGGTGCGCGCGCTGCATAAGGCCTTCGAACTCGATCAGGCATAAATGGCGGGAAAAGCGGGGCGCTCCAGAGCGCCCCGTTTGTTTTGTGGCGTTCACGTGAACGAATTGCGTCGCGAGACGCCAGGTTGGCACAAATAATGTTCGTCAGACATTGACCTTATCGGCCCGGCCCGCTATTATCTTGGCTTCGTCGCACTGACTCCCTGTGCGACAGAAAGTTTGGGAGACGTGGCCGAGAGGTCGAAGGCACTCCCCTGCTAAGGGAGCATCTGGGCCAAAACCTGGATCGAGGGTTCGAATCCCTCCGTCTCCGCCAGCAATGGTGGCGAAACCCCGCAGAGTCTAGGCTCTGCGGGGTTTTTGTTTTTCAGCAGGTCTTTTCGATTTTGATCTCGCTCGACACCTCTCGCCGATTGTTCCGTCAGCTCGCTGCAGGCTGTGCGCGGTGAAGTCCGGTCGGCCATCGACTCGTCCGGTGGCAGGTAGCGCCCGATCCGTCAGCGTATGACGACGTCCGTCGTGGATATGCAGGTCTCCTGATGAATGTCTGGCGCCGTCGGCGCCCGCGCCGGCCCACAGACGACTCAGTGGACAGCAGCAACGGCTGCAGTTCACAACGTGCCCCGTAACCGGCCTTGCGGCGCTTTGCGCCGAGTCGGGCGTGGCCGCGATGCGCCTACCCGTAAGCTCTGTCAAATTTCGGATAATTCTTAATATACGATCCAGAACGAATTTAATATTAAGAATATGACATGCATTGCGTCTGCGCATCAATAAACATCTGTTCGGCATTTGCATTCATTGACAAATATTTCGTTTTTATACTATTTCGAATATTGGTGGGTGCGCCGACAATACGCGATAATAAGACGCTGCAGACGGTAATTGCCACCTTTGCCGGAGTTATCCGGCGACGTAAAGATCGGTCACGGTTGGTGCTGGTTTAATGATTTTGTATTGGATTCCAATAATCTAAACAAGTTGCTTTTAACTGTGCTGTCGATCTTTGTTCTCATGGCGGAATGGGCATTTTGAGGTTTGGGAAGATTCTTAAAATCGGTTTTCAATGATGGAGTTGTGATAGGCAACCATCATCTGGAGGTGGGTTTTGCTTACTAAGATTGCTATCGCGGACGGCAATTCGATTCTGCGGATAGGAATGCGGTGCATTTTCGGAAGCCAGGCAGGCTTGCGAGTAGTCGGCGAGGCGGAAAACTCCACGGCAATCATCGAGTTGCTTCGGGAAAAGGAGGTCGACGTCCTGCTGAGTGATTTCGAGATCCGCGGGGACATATACGGAGACGGCGGCTCCCTGATGGCACTGTTGCGACGGACCTATCCGTCCACCAAGGTCATCTTCGTCACCATGCTCACCAATCCTTTGTTATTGAGAGCGGTCATCAATTCGCGGGCGCATGGCGTATTGCTGAAAAACGACTCGCCAGAAGAGGTGATTAGTGCGGTGCGTCTGGTTTCACGCGGTCAATTCTATATTGCGCCGTCAGTGCAGCGCATCACCGGTATTAACCATTGCGAAGAACTCGAAGCAAGGAAGGTCGGACATCTGTCGGCGCGTGAAGGGGAGGTGCTGCGATTGTACGTCAGCGGAATGAGTATCAGTGAAATTGCGACATTAAGACATCGGAGCCTGCAGACGGTCAGTACCCAGCGCAAACAGGGCATGAAAAAGCTCGGCTTTACCAACGATCGCGAGCTGTTTGAATACATGTTGCCCGCGCGACGCTAGTTTTTCGGCAAACGGACAGCGCAAACCATTGGTCCGGGTGGTTGGATCAAATTATTCCAAAAAATAACGATAAAGCGATCGAATAATTTGCGGGATTGCTGTCGTCTGCAAAAGCAATGTAATAATTCGTCGTCACCCCGGAGCAGCGCAAAAGGCGTGGCGACATTCACCATGCGGCGGCTCCGGTTTTTCTGGACACAGAGTTGGGGTAAAACGTGTGATCCAAACTGGAGTAGTTGATGTTGAAGA
>NZ_SELS01000187.1 GCF_004197395.1 Paraburkholderia sp. UYCP14C
GGCCGATTATGCAAAGTCGTCGATTATGGATAGCAATGGTTTTGGCAGCGGGGACAGTCCGATGGGCACAGGGTGTGGCGGCAGGATGATTTCTTCGTACTCGACATAATTTCAGCGATGATCTGGAGTAACGGTTCCACTTCTGGGGACCGTTATGAAGCCAACCAGTCTGCGCCCGACCAATCCCAACGCCCGGTCTTTCGCATCATTCCCGGCGCACATCGCCGACGAATTGCATCGCTACGACGCGTATCTGCGCGATGTACGAGGCCTGGCGACCGAGACACGTAAGAATCGGCTACGCGTTGTCGGCCTGCTCTTGCGATACAAATTCGAGCATTGCGCTGTCGACCTTGGAACGCTGCGCCCTGACGATATCCACAAGTTCATATCGATACAGCTGGGGGCCGGAGCTTCGACCTCTTATGCGTCACATCTGGCAGTAACCTTACGTTGTTACTTGCGTTACCGGACTGTATGTGGAGACATTACCGGCAAGCTCTTCACGGTTATCCTGAGTCCGGTCCACTGGAAGCTGGCCTCCCTGCCACGCACTCTTAAGCAAGAGGAAGTTGTCCGCCTTCTGGACACAGTTGCAGGCGCCCAGCACTGGCCGAAGCGTAGCTATGCGATTGTCCGCCTCGCGCTGGACTTGGGGCTACGATCGGGCGAGATCGCGCATCTCATGCTCCACGACATCGACTGGCACGCGGGCACCGTGATATTGAGAGGCACGAAGTCGCTGCGTCAGGACGTCATGCCGTTGCCAATTGAATCCGGGCAGGCGCTGGCAGACTATCTGCAACAGGAACGTCCGATGACTTGCCACCCGGCCGTCTTTGTCCGGCGGATAGCTGGTCGGGATGAGCCAATTACTCCAATGGCGGTCCAGAAGTTAATCAAACGAGCATGTTGTCGCATCGGACTGCCGCATTACAGTGCTCACGCTCTCCGACATACCCTGGCATGCCGCCTGGTTGAGAACGGCAGTTCGCTCAAGGAAGTAGCCGACCTGCTGCGCCACCGCTCCCTCAATTCCACCCTGATTTACGCCAAGCTCGACACACCGAAGCTGGCAGCCGTAGCCCTGCCGTGGCCGGGGAGCCAACCATGAGCGCGCGCGTCAGCTTGCAGAAGAGAGTCAACAACTATCTTGCCGAACGGCGCCGCTTGGGCTTCGAGTTGCACTCACGGGACACGCTATTAGCCAGCTTTGTCCGTTATGTCGCGAGTCGGCATCACCATGGGCCGCTCACGGCCAATCTCATGACGGATTGGGCGCAACAGGACAAATGGCACCGTGACACCCCGGCAACCTGGGCGGCAAGGTTAGCGATCGTTCGCCAGTTCGCACGCTACCTGAAGCAGTTCGATCCGGACACTGAAATTCCTGAGGAAGCCGTCTTCGGTCCTGAGCGGGCACGCGTCGCCCCGCACATCTTCCATGAAGACGAAATCGTTGCATTGATGGCAGCAGCCCGTGGCCTCGGTCCCGAGGGGAGCCTGCGCCCAGCCACATATGAGATCTTGTTCGGTCTGATGGCCTCAACCGGGTTGCGAGTTTCGGAAGCCATTCATCTACGCGATGCCGATGTCGATCTCAAGCGCGGGATGCTGACCATTCGGCAAACCAAGTTCGCCAAGTCGCGACTGTTGCCCATCCATCCGAGCACTGTTGCCGCGTTGAAGCGCTACCGACGACAGCGTACGCGATGGGTGGTCACAAGCGTCGACACCACCTTCCTGATCAGCAGTCGGGGGCGGCGACTGGGTCAGCCTCTGGGGGACCGTCAGGCTCATCGGGTCTTCAACAGACTACGTGACAGCCTTGGCTGGGTGAACCGTGGCGCTCACGCGGCACCTCGACTTCACGATCTGAGGCACACATTTGCTGTGCGGCGCTTGATGCTCTGGTATGCCCAAGGCACCGACATCGACCAGATGATGCTGGCGTTGTCGACCTACATGGGCCATGCCGAGATCTTCTATACATACTGGTATCTGACGGCAGTTCCAGAACTGATGGCCGTGGCCGGCGCCAGATTCGAGCGTTTCGCCGGCCTCGCGGGAGACGGCAATGAATAGGCATGCCAATGCACCGCCTTCGTTCGCCGCGCTCGTACAAACCTGGTTTGCCGAATACATGACCCAGCAGCGGGCGCTTAGCGCGCAAACCATTGCTGCCTATCGCGATGGCTTCGTGCTCTTCCTTGAGTTCGCCGAGGCGCGTTTGGGCAAGTCGCCAGCGATGATGGCACTGGCGGATATGACGCCGGAACTGATCATCGCCTTCCTCGATCATCTGGAACGTCAGCGGCACAACTGCGTACGCAGTCGCAATGCGCGACTGGCAGCACTGCGGTCGTTCCTGAGGTTCGCGGCGCACCGCGATGTGGAGTCACTACAGGTGATCGAACGTGCCTTGGGCGTTCCGGTCAAGCGCTTCGAGCGTCCGATGTTTAGCTACCTGTCGCGCGAGGAGATGCTGGCGGTGATCGGTACGCCGGGCGATTCCTGGTTGAGCCATCGGGACCATGTTCTGCTCCTGCTGATGTACAACACTGGAGCGCGCGTCTCGGAAATCCTCGGGGTTAAGGTTGCCGATGTGATCCTGGACGAAGGCTCCGCCTGCATTCATTTACGCGGTAAGGGGCGCAAGCAGCGTAGTGTGCCGCTTTGGCGGTCCACGGCGAAGACAGTACGTGCATGGTTGAAAGTGAATCCGGAATTCCAACCCACATCGCCACTGCTTCCGAACCGGAACGGTCGCGCAATGACAAGAGCTAACGCTGCATTGAGGCTAACACTGGCTGTCGGGAACGCAACCAAATCCTGCCCCAGTCTCGCAAAGCGGCATGTATCCCCTCATACCATCCGTCACGCCACGGCCATGCATTTGCTGCAAGCTGGAGTTGACATCAGCGTCATCGGACTGTGGCTCGGACATGAAAGTCCGGTTACGACGCATCACTATGTCGAAGCCGATCTGCGCATGAAGGAACGTGCCTTGGCGAAGCTTCACGAACCACCAGCCAAAATCCAGCGCTACAGGGCACCTGACTCCCTGATCAACTTCCTGAAGGCGCTGTGATTATGCAAAGGTTGGAATTCGAGCCCGCCCGCTGTCTACCAGCTCGCGCCCCGGATTCCGACCAGCTACTTTCCATAATCAACAACTTGGCATAATCGGCC
>NZ_SELS01000188.1 GCF_004197395.1 Paraburkholderia sp. UYCP14C
TCATGAGTATGGTGCGGTAAAAAATATGTCACAGTGGTTCTCAAGAACCCCGCATCGTCTATCGCGTTGACGTTTCCATGACGACATAATTTTCAGGCTGATACTGATATTCCACTGATCAATGATGGGGGAATATCATGTTCGAGACTCTCTTTACGCGTCCGCATGTTCTTGCTGCCCACAATCTCGCGCCCTGCGTGGAATCCAGGAAGCGCTTCCTCGTACATTGTCAGGAACAGGGTTATCCGCTCAGGTCGATTCGGAAGATCGCGTGGCTCCTGCTGGTGTTTTCACAGAGCATTGATCTGTCCCGCCCGCGGTTAATAACGCACGAGGAAATCGCGTTTGCCGTTGACCATCGGATTCGACTTCTCCGAAGTGAGCGCACGAACGAGTCCCGCAGCTCGCGGCTTCTCTTCATCCATACCGCCACGGCTTGGCTGCACTTCCTGGGGCGTCTGGAGGAACGGCATCCTATAGAAGAACCATTTGTTCGCTATGTCGAGCACTACGTCGATTTCATGCGCGACCAGCGAGGACTTTCCTCTGCCACGATTTCAACCTGTCGTGATGAGATCGGCCATTTTCTGGCAATGGTCTGTCGCCCTGACAAGGCGCTCGATGCTCTCACTATCCACGATGTCGACACCTACCTCGCCTATCAAGGCCACCGCGGCTGGAGCAGAGTCTCATTGCACGCGCTTGCGAGCACGCTGCGCAATTTCTTCCGGTACGCAGAAGGACAAGGGTGGGCTACCAACGTTGCGTCGGGCATTGAGGCGCCTGTGGTGTATAGAGAGGAGGGGTTGCCACTCGGGCTGAACTGGGATGACGTGCAAAGGTTTGTCGCCAGCTTTGTCGGCGAGAGCACGATCGATCTACGCAACCGTGCGATGATCATGCTGCTGGTTGTTTACGGACTGAGGCGCGGCGAGGTGGTACGGCTCCGTCTGGAGGACATCGACTGGTGCGGCGAGATCCTTCATGTCAATCGTCCGAAGCAACGCTGCACACAGCAATACCCGCTGGTGGCAACCGTCGGAAACGCCATTCTGCGCTACCTGAAGGAAGCGCGTCCACGAAGCGCCCATCGAGAGCTCTTCCTGTCGGTCGAGGCGCCGATCCGACCGCTGTCACCCGGACGCGTAAGCGGCATTGTCCGCTCGCGTCTCACGACGCTGGGCATCGATACTCCGCGGCGTGGTGCACATTGCCTGAGGCACGCCAACGCCCGGCATTTACTCGACGCTGGTTTTGCGCTGAAGGAGATCGGTGATCACCTCGGCCATCGCAGCGCTTCGTCGACGAGAATCTATGCAAAGGTCGACCTGACCGGACTGCGGTGTGTGGCCGAAATCGATCTGGGGAGTCTGCTATGAAGCTCTCCGAACTCGTTGCCCAATACGTGAGCCACAAACGGGCGTTGGGCATGCGCTTCAATTCCGAGGCGGCCACGCTTGCCTCATTCTGCCACCGGGTTGATGGCAACATTGATGTGGAATCGGTCACGGTCGAACAGGTACAGGACTTTCTGACTGGCAACAGACCGCTGACTAACCATTGGCGGAAGAGAAGGTCTGTACTTGACTGCCTGTTTCGTTTTGCCCTCTCGCGTGGATATGTCAAGGCTTCGCCGCTTCCTCGCTACAGTCCGAGATTGCCGCCACCGCTGACACCCTATATTTATTCGCAGCAGGAATTAAAGCGCCTGCTCGACGTGGCGTCGGCGGCATGCAGTCCACGCGGTCTGCTGGATGCATATGTTTTGCGTGCACTCATTCTGATTCTGTACGGCGGTTGCCTCCGCCATGGCGAAGCCTTGCGGTTAACTATGCAGGACGTCGATCTCGACGAAGCCGTCCTGCACGTGCGCGAGAGCAAATTCTATAGATCGAGGCTGGTTCCGCTAGGCGCAGATCTGAATAGAGCGATGCAAACCTATGCCCGGCAACGCAACCAGAGATTTGGGCAGGCACCGGATGCGCCGTTCTTCTGCTTACGCGATGGTCGCCCCCTGAGCCAGAAAGCTGTGCGCAAGGCCTTTCAGCGACAGCGTACTCTGGCAAATATCCAACGCGAAGGCGGTGCGTCCTGCCAGCCGAGGCTGCATGATTTGCGACACTCAGGCGCAGTGCACCGGCTAATCGCCTGGTATCGCAGCGGCGCAGATTTGCAACTGTTGTTGCCGCAGCTCGCGACCTATCTCGGCCACATCGATCTCGCGGGCACCCAACGCTACCTTACCCTGACGCCCGAGTTGCTGAATGCAGCGAGCACGCGCTTTGAAACGTACGTCCTTGAGGTGCAACATGAATAACTCATCCCTGCTGGGTCCGTGGATCCGACGTTTCCTGATTGAGTATCTGGTGGACGAACGTAACCTTGCCGTGAATACGCAAAGAAGTTACCGCGACATGCTCATGCTGTTGCTTCCGTATTTGGCCGCCAAGGTCGACAAGCGGATCGACCGCCTGACCGTTGATGATCTCTCCGCGCAAATGGTCCGCCTGTTCCTGACGCACATGGAAGAACAACGCCACTGTACGGTCAGCACACGAAATCAGCGGCTTGGTGGCATCCATGCGCTGGCTCGTTTCATCGGCGAACATGCGCCTGAATACGTCGACTGGTGGGCACAGATTCATCTGATTCCGGTTAAGAGAACCAGTCGGCCGGAGATCAACTATCTTAGCAGGCAGGAAATGGACGCCCTGCTCGCTGTCTCTGACGTCAATACAGCGCAGGGGCAGCGCGAACATGCGTTACTGCTCTTCATGTTTAACTCAGGAGCGCGTGCAAGCGAAGCTGCGCAGCTCAAGATTGGCGACGTTGACTGGCACACGCGCTCGGTCAGTATCGTCGGCAAGGGGAACAGACATCGCCGCTGCCCGCTCTGGAAATCCACGCTCGATGCGTTGCGCTTACAGTCCGAGGGGAGGACCGCAGACGCGCCGGTGTTCCTCAATCGATTCCACGAGACGATGACGCGCTCCGGCATTCATGCATTGGTCAAGCGCTGCGCTATCCGTGCTGCAGCCAACGCGCCGTCGCTTGCCGGCAAGAATGTGCACCCACATGTGATTCGGCATACGACCGCCTCGCTACTACTCCAGGCCGGTGTCGACATCAATACGATACGCGGCTGGCTTGGGCACGTTTCGTTGGAGACGACCAACAT
>NZ_SELS01000189.1 GCF_004197395.1 Paraburkholderia sp. UYCP14C
GAAAGCGCACCGGCTCAGCAACCGCTTGCCGCTTGATCATGCTCTGCCCCCGCATACACCAGAATTGACATTAACTCGGCTGTCCCCCTATGGGGTCGCTGAGTGTATTGGGTCGGGAACAGACATGGAATCAGTCGACGGGACCGAGTAACACGTCGATTGCAGCCTGGCCGGCGATTTCGGCTACCAGATAGGCCCATCGTTCAGTAAAAGGGCCGTTGCGCAACGGGATGCGGCCTCCCCGCGCGCCGAGCACTTCGAGGTTTGTGGCGCCTTTTATCTGAAAGGTCACGTCAAAGGTGTCCTCATCAGCAGCCGGAGTCAATTCGACCTGAATCTCGAAGCCGCGGTATGCGATCGTTCGGTGCATGAAAGCCTCCCTTTCGTCATCGGAGCCTAACATGAGTCAGCATTGGACGGCATGCGCGACTATTGGGCTAGGTAGTTACGCATGCGCCACCATGCGATCGTCAAAATCTGCTTACCGGAACGTTCAGGACCGCAACTACCCATTTGGTCAATGCGCCCCGATTGTCGGTGATCCAGGCGAATGTGCCGAACCTCCGCAAGGGGCCGTACTGAGTCCGACGGCGTCCGGCTCAGTTCGCCCCACTGCGGCCCAACGTTCTACAAAGCAGACGCTCAGTGTCCCTCTTCGAGGTGTCGTTCGAAGTGCATGAGGTCGTACCAAACGCCGTGAAGATGCGTGCTGCGTTTCGCAATACCGTACACGACAAATCCATTGCGCTCCAGGACGCGAGCGGAAGCTCGATTTTCAGGTCGGACAGTCGCCTCAATTCGCGACAGCCCCAGGTCCAAACGCGCCATTTCCAGCACGAGCTTTACCGCTTCGGAAGCGTATCCATGCCCCGCGAAATGCTCGCCAATGCGATAACCGAGAGCGGCTTTGTTGAAATACGGACGTGTAACCCCGACAAGATTCACCCTCCCAACAATGGCGCCGTCGCATTTCACAAGGAATTGATACGCCTTGTCGCTTTCGGTATCGCTCTGTGCTTCCTCTATTGCGTTTCGCACCGAGCCGATGTTGTAGTAACTGATCTCCCGAGCGTTGATCCAGTGCTCGAAATAGGCGCGATTGTCGACTTCAAACTGTAGCAACGCTTCCGCATCGCCCAATGTCGGGTGGCTGATTTCTACTATTTGCTAATGAAAATGAATGGGCTTCGATGACGGGTCACGAGGTCACCTCGTTACGTTCGTCCGTCGATTGAAAATCATCTAGCGGGCCTCCCACCGTCGCCCGGAAGGGCGACGGGGTTAAAGTGAGTTCGCCAAAACCGCTTTAACCCGAAGGAGGTCATCATGAACTATAGCGGCATTGACCTGCATTCGAACAATAGCGTGGTGAGCGTTATCGACGAAACGGACCGCGTGCTCGCCGAAAAACGCCTGCCGAACGACCTGACGAGGATCCTGGCGTTCCTGGCGCCGTGGCGAGCCGCGCTGGCCGGCGTCGTGGTCGAATCCACGTTCAACTGGTACTGGCTTGTCGACGGCCTGCAGACGGCCGGCTATGTGGTTCACCTGGCCAACACCACCGCGATCAAAAAGTACGATGGGCTTAAACACAGCGGCGACGAGACCGACGCGCGCTACCTGGCCCACCTGCTACGCCTGGGGATCCTTCCAGTGGGCACCATCCTGCCGGTGAAGCTCCGTGCGTTGCGTGACCTGGCGCGCAAGCGCATGCAACTGGTACGCAGCTGCACCAGTCACATTCTCGCCGTCGAGAACGTTACAGCGCGTCAGTATGGCACGCGAATCACGAGCAATCAGGTCAAGCGACTCGACGAACACGCTGTCGATCAGATGGGCCTGCCCGACAATGTGACGCTCGCGGTCCGCGCGAACGTCGCGGTCATCACAACGCTTCGCGAACAGATCGCTATCGTGGAAAAGCGTCTCCAGAAAGAAGTCGCGCCACATCCCGACTATGTCCTGCTAACCACGGTGCCCGGCATCGGCCAGACGCTTGCCACCGTGATCATGCTCGAAACCGGAACCATCGACCGTTTCGCCAGCGCTGGCAACTTCGCTTCCTACGCCCGGTGTGTGGACAGCCAGCGCATGAGCAACGGCAAGAAGAAGGGCGAAGGCAATACCAGGAATGGAAATCCATATCTGTGCTGGGCATTCATCGAAGCGGCGAACTTCGCGATGCACTTTAGCACCGAAGCCCGGCAGTTCTATGAGCGCAAGAAAGCGAGGACGAATTCAGTGCTCGCCCGCAAGGCCTTGGCCCACAAGTTTGCCCGCGCGTGTTTCCACATGCTGAAGGAGCGAAAACCATTTGATGTAGCTCGCTGCTTCGCATAAGCGTTACGACGGCGGCCGGCAAGCCCTCATCGTTGACTGGCCAGAAGCCACCGAGATTGAATGGGATGTCGTGTCGCCGTCCCCGATGTGCAGCAAAGCGGATCGCCCGCAACGCGAGCCAGCCGTGGATTGGTGCCAGACGTCTGGCAACCACGAGTATTGTGCGAACCCAATGGACGCGCTGCGGTACCAACGTTCTTCTGGGGTGGCAGAGCCACCAGGGCGACAGGCAGCCGCTGTACGCCGATCGCTTGAACCTGATGGGTGTCTGGCGCGATCCGTCGCAGCCATGAAGCGAAGAAACGGGTGCGATTGGCTACTGCATTCGGTCAGAGAATCGATATCGGCTGCCCACCTGGTCGAGGGGATCGTTTGCTCGCTTGACACCGGGCCCGCTAATGGGTGTCAACGATCTAGGCGACCGTGTCGAACGTCTCAAACTGGCCGAGGCTGTGTAAAAACGCACTGATCGCCTAGACTGAATCAACCCGTTGTTGCGAGAGGCGAAGATGGGGCGA
>NZ_SELS01000190.1 GCF_004197395.1 Paraburkholderia sp. UYCP14C
ACTCGATGCCGGCATTATCTCAGACCCGCAACACAACCATCAGGCCCTATCTGCTGAAGACCCTGCCGAACAAAGTCACCTCACGGTCAAAATGACGGCCGGCGAATAGCTCGTCCAGACTCTTCAGCTTGTTCATCCCGGCTCCTCAAATCGGTCAAGGCGACACTCTAACCGATCCTTGAGCGCTATTTGCACCACAACCATTTCGACCACGCTACCTATTTGCACCGGAGCCCCAACTCATGCATTTCATGAAACATAAGTGTTCAGGCAAAACGGATTTCAAATTCCGAACCATAGCCGCCGAGCAGTTTGGCGATCTCTGTATCGATCGTTTCCTTCGTCCAGTTGACGAAACGCCGCCAGTTGTCTGGCGTCAACTAGAACTACCGTCGGCGACAACTAAAATTGCCGCCCTATGCCGTCGCTGCGGCTGACGCTGTCGGCTTCGCACCGGCAGCTCTTGCCCGATAGCTCTCGACACCCATCAAGTCGAGGACGACGCTGTGGTGCACTACGCGATCGATCGCCGCAAGCGTGGTCATCGGGTCTTTAAAGATGCGTTCCCATTCCGAGAACACGAGATTTGTGGTGATGACGATGCTCTTTCGCTCGTAGCGCTCGGCGAGCAACGTGAACAACACCTCCATTTCATCGCGGTCGTGCTGGACGTAGCCGATGTCGTCAAGAACCAAACATTCAAAGCGGTCCAGCTTTGCCAATTCCTGCGGCAACCGGAGGTCGCGCTTTGCCGCGAGCAGCCGCTGCACCAGGGCACCCGTGGGAGTGAACAGCACTGGATAGCCCTGTTCGACGAGCGCGTGACCTAAAGCGCTGGCAAGGTGGCTTTTCCCTGCGCCAGGCCTGCCGACGGCCACCACATTGATCGCGTCCTTGAGGAAGCCTCCGCTGCGCAACCGCTCGATTTGCATGCGCGTCGCCGGATCAAACCGATCCAGGTTGAGAGTCCGGAAGGTTTTCTCCGGAAGCAGTTCGGATTGCCTCAAGAGCTGCTCAATCCGGCGAGCCGCCTTCGCGGCGCGCTCAATGCGGGCGAGTTCGAGCAGGAATGCTTCGTGGGTTAGCCCTTCTTTCGCTGCACGCAATGCCGTGTCTTCCACGGCCGCCGCCATGGCACCGAGATTGAGCGCACGAAGCGACGCCAGCAGTTCTTCTCGTGCGTTATGCATGGCTGCTCCATGAGGGAATCAAGACGTCGTAATCGCGCAAATTGATAGCGGCCTTGCCGATCTTCGGAATTGGCGTTGCTGCAGAGCTTGTGACGAGCTCGCGTACCGCTTCGAGCGTTGGTGTACGCCCGGCGGCCAACAGATAGCTGATTGCCCGATCGATTTCCGCTTCCGATGTGCTCGCGGCCAGGTGCAGCAGACGCAGGTACTCGCGGTCAGCTTTGGTCGGTGTTGCGGCAAGCAGTGCGTCGTACGCCCGGCGGAACGTGGTCGTCGGAAACAGTTCATCCCGGTAACAGTAGGCGGCAAACGCCCCGGGCTTCCGAACGAGCGACCAGATGAGATGCCGATAGTCGATCCGGCGCTGGTTGCGCCCGCTCAGGCGCGGCAGCACAAGAACGTGTGCCGGTCCGTGGTAAAGCTCCAGGCTCTCCGAGCGGATACGCACTTTCAGCTTCGCCCCAATCAGCCTTGACGGAACAGAGTAGTGGTTGTTGAGCACTCGAATCAAACTGAAGCGGGAGACCCGCACCATGACCTCACGTGTAAAGTCCAGCGGCACCTCGGGCAGCGGTCTGAGCGCTGTCCGATCCGTCTCGAACCGTTGCAAGCGGGTGAGGTTGCGTTGCCGAACAAGCTCGGCAAGGAAATACTCATAGTCGCTGCGCGTTTCGAAGTCCCGCGTGCCGCGAACACGTAGCGCCTGATCGACGGCCTGCTTGAACCGGAAATGCGATTGTTCGACGTCACCGTTCTGGTTAGCGCACCCGGCCGTGTTTGCCGATGGCTGCATCCCGTAATGTGCGAGCAATGCCCGATAGTTTTGTGTGAACTCGTGCATACCCTCGCGATCAAGGTCACGTACGGCTGCCGTCAGATTGTCGGTGCGGTGCAACTCAGGTACTCCGCCGATCTGCCACAGGCATGCTTCCAGTCCTTCGGCCAGCGCCTCGAAACTCTCGGAGAAGCAGACACGCACGGCCTCGACGTTCGAGTACGTCAGCACCAGGTGGTAGACAAGGTGCGAGAACGCGGTACCTGCGATCGTTACCCTCAGGCTATTCATCGACGTGAAGTCGGATTGAGCCATGCGCCCGGGAATGTGCTCCTGAGCAAACATGACCTCCTGCTCAGGGCCATGACGAACCCGCCACGCCTGAATGTGCCGCTGCAGCGTACGCAGTTGGCCTTCCTGATATCGACCCGGAAACGCCTGACACAGCAGCGCGAACAGCGTCTTGGCCTGAAGCGCCGAATCCCGCTTGAGCTGTTCCTCGACCCATGCCCAGTCGAGGCTGAACGGATTCTCCCGCGTTCGATGCGTGCGAGGCTTCTTCATCTGACTGGGTAACTGCCCAGCACGCTCATATTTGCGGGCCGTGCGCTCACTCATCCCCGTACGCGCCGCAGCCAGCTTCTGGCTCACTCCTTTCTGCCGTTCTTCTCGCAACAATTTGATTTCTCCGTCTTTTTTCATGCCGGCTCCGCAAGGAGCCGCATGATAACGGCGGACCAAACTTCAACAGTTCGGCCGCCGGAAACCGGCAAATCTAGTTGTCGCTACCGGCAGAAGTAATTGTCGCCAGACAGCCAGTGATACTTGGCGTGTTTCCAGACGATTTCAATCAGGTTCAGCTCAGGACTGTACGGCGGCAGATAGAAGAGC
>NZ_SELS01000191.1 GCF_004197395.1 Paraburkholderia sp. UYCP14C
CGAAGCCCGTCAGGAAAGGCTGATGAAGCTGGCCGCCTGAGCTGCAAAAGCTTGTCCAGACAACCGGAGCCGATACAGCCGGCGTCTGTAACGGGTGACTCCGGTCGGCGCGCCACCCCTATTCGAATATAGGCGAGGGCAAGTTTCAATAGAATTCGAATCCGGCAATGCCGACAATAGACGGCGACTATAGAGGGCGACAACCGCGCGGCACGCTGCATTACTGTATGCCGATCGATCGTCGCTGCGTGGAAGCTTGAGTGCGCCCGGCTGTTTTGCACCAGGCGCAGCGGACTGTGTGATAGGGTTTCGCGTTTCGTCCGCAACAGAGTGGGCACTGCTTTCTTTTCAGGCAAGCGTCTCCGGGCGCGGCTGAGCGGAGCAGAATGACGCCAGCCGGCGTGCGCCCGAGGAGTGTCCCGAACCGTGTCCAAAGCTGCCCCGAACGCTGAGCTCGCCACCATCCAGCCCGTCGAATCGCTCGTCGTGCCAGAACTGCTCGATGGCCGCGACGGCACCAATCGCGGCGCGGCGCAAACCTCGCAGCTATCGGCGCGCAACGACCTCGACGCCGTGCGCGCGTGGCTCTCCAATTACGCGGACACCAAGACCACTTTCGACAACTACCGCAAGGAAGCCGAGCGGCTGCTGCTGTGGGCGGTCGTGCAGTTGGGCAAGCCGCTGTCGTCGCTGACGCACGAGGATCTGCTGCTGTTCAAGGCGTTCATCGCCGATCCGCAGCCGGCCGCGCGCTGGGTGTCGGCGAACGGCGGCAAGTACGCGCGCGGCGATGCCCGCTGGCGGCCGTTCAACGGGCCGCTGTCGCCGGCCAGCCAGCGCCAGGCGCTGATCATCCTGAACGCGATGTTCACGTGGCTCGTCAACGCCGGATACCTGCGCGGCAATCCGATGGCGCTGCTGCGGCAGCGCGCGAAGCGCTCGGCGCCGCGTGTGACGCGCTATCTGTCGACGTCGCTATGGGACGAAGTGAAGCTGTTCGTCGAGCAGCTGCCCCAAGACACCGATGCGCAACGCGCGTACTACGCGCGCTGCCGCTGGCTGAGCACGCTGTTCTATCTGCAGGGCATGCGCATTTCCGAAGTCGCCGGCGGGCAGATGGGCCAGTTCTTCAGAAGGCTCGGCGCCGACGGTCAGGACCAGTGGTGGCTCGAAACGCTCGGCAAAGGCGACAAGGAGCGGATCGTGCCGGTATCGGCCGAACTGGTTCAGGAGCTGCGCAGCTACCGGACGCTCAACGGACTCGCCGCGCTGCCTACCCGCGCCGAGGAAACGCCGCTGGTGCTGCCGTTCAAGGGCCGCAACCGCTGCCTGTCGCGCTCGGCGATTCACGACGCGATCAAGGGCATCTTCGCGGGCGCGGCCACGTGGTTGCGCGCGCGCGGTCCCGAATTCGCCGATCGCGCCGACGAGCTCGAGCGCGCGTCGGCGCACTGGCTGCGTCATACGGCCGGTTCGCATCAGGCGGACGGCGGCGTCGATCTACGCACGATTCGCGACAACCTCGGCCACGTCTCGCTGAACACGACCAGCCTCTACCTGCACACCGAGGACGACGCGCGCCATACCGAGACCGTCAATCGGCACCGGATGAACTGGGACGACGCGAAGTCCAAAGACGGCAATGCGGGCGGCAAATAAGCGCGGACCGGGCGTGTAAAACGCGCCGGGATTCTTGCGCGATTTCTTTTATTTCCCAGCTGAGTGAAATCACAAGGCGATGCGCGCCGGGCATTGCATGTGCGGTTGCGCGCGGGCAATCGCGCATGACGATCCAGATCTCAAGAATGCAAAACGCCGACCGTTATCAAAAGCGTCGCTCGACAAATAAACAGTACAAACCGGGGAATGAAGTTGAAAAACATCACAAACGCGCTGTTGGCGTCGGCTGCGTGCGCGACTTTTCTCGCGGGCTGCGTGACCAGTGGGCAAGGCCAGCTCGTCACCGCCCCGAATCGCCCGACCGAAGTGAGCGTGACCGCGTATCAGCCGTTGCCGACCGATGTGTACGTCGCCAATGTGGTCGATCGCGACGTGGTGATCGTCGGCGGCGATACGTATCTCTGGGTCGTCGGCCAGGACGGCGTCCGGCATCGCCAGTTCTATGCGCATGGCGATCATCGCGCGGAAGTTTTCCGGCGTCGTGAGGAACTGCATCGCGTGATGGCGAGCCATGACGGTCATTTGCCGGAGCGTGCCGGTGGCGCGCATCCGCCGCTCGGACACCCAGGCGGCCCCGCGCCGGCGATGGCCGCGCACGGACAGCCGCCGCGGGCGAACATGCACGCCGCGCGGCCGGTCAGGCCGACGGCGACGACGGCCGTACACGGACGGCAGTCCCGCGACCCTATGCAAGCGACTGGGCCGGTCGGGCGCGCACCCGCGACGGCTGCGCACGGCCACCCGTCGCGCACGGACATGCATACCGCTGGGCCGGTCAGGCCCGCGGAGGCGCCATCGGCGAAGCGGGTGCCGAAAGATCCGAACAGGTCGTAAGTTCGCCGACACGCGGTTGATCGCGTAAGCGGAAGAATCGTGCGAGGAGAGGCCGGCGCGCCCGCCGGCGAACGGCATCTCTCCGTGGCGGTCCCCTCTGCTCACGCCTGAGAGGCCAACGCGCGACACAACAGCCCCTCGCCGTGGGCTCGTCCCCGCGCTCACGCCAGGCTGACCCCACCTTCCGCCCGCCACAAGCCAAAACCCCACGCCCACAGCGCCTCCGCACGTCGCCCCGTTACTATCTTCACTCCCCGATAATTGGGGATTTGGCCAGCCGGGCCCGGCATGATTCTCGCCCCCAGTCGCT
>NZ_SELS01000192.1 GCF_004197395.1 Paraburkholderia sp. UYCP14C
TCTCGCGCCGTAGCGCAATCCGTCGAGGAACAGCGTCACCAACCTCCAGGCATCGGGTGGGTCGGGACATTCCATCGGAGCGCAAAGCGCTGCCACCGCGCACAAGAGTTCGTCTGGCTGGACGCCTTCACGGATTTCGCCTGCGGCTGACGCGGCATCAAGGAGACTCTTAACGACAGGGCGAAGTCGCTCCAGGAAATAGGTCGGCAATGCCTTGAACGCGGCATCGCCAGAATTCAAAGCGGAAGCCAGACCGCGTCTCTTCGTCACGAAGTCCACGTAATGCGCGACCCATCCTGCTAGCGCCTCGTCGGCTCCGCGCGTGGCGGCAAGTTCGACGCCAACATCGGCGCAGGCATCTACTTCACTGCACAGCGCAGCCACGACCAGGTCCGAGCGCTGCGGAAAGTGCCGATAAATCGTGCCGATGCCGACGCCCGCCTTTTGCGCGATCTCGCGCACCGGTGCATCGATCCCCGAAGATTCGAAAACAGCCAGTGCCGTTCGCAGGAGCGTCTCAATGTTGCGCTGGGCGTCAGCGCGCACGGAACGCGGCGCGGCTCTGCTGGTGGACTCGTTCGTCTTGATGGCCAATTCGTTTTCCCCTTGCTATTCGGAACATGGTTCCGTATAGTTCTGTAACCGGATCGACGTTCCGCTTTTATTCTACCGCAAGCGGCTCGTTCACGCCCATCACTTTGAACGGAGGAAACATGCACAGCAAACCCGTTGCACTCGTTACCGGGGCCAACAAGGGAATCGGCCTTCAGATTGCGAAAGATCTTGCGTCGGAAGGCTTCACGGTGCTCGTCGGGGCACGCAAGCTGGACCTGGGCATGACTGCAGCGAACAGCGTCGGAGCAGACGCCCAGGCCATCCAGCTCGATGTGACGGATCAGGCGTCGATTGTCGCCGCGGCGAGACAGATCGAAGACACGTTGGGGCGTCTCGATGTGCTGGTCAACAACGCCGGGATCTCACGTCCGATCAAGCCGGGAACGTCCGTCGAAGAAATGAGAGACGGAGATAAGGTGAGCCGCGCAGCGGTTGACGATATGCGCGTGGTGTTCGAGACAAACGTGTTTGGGGTGGTCGCCGTTACCCAGGCGATGCTGCCGCTTCTGCGAAAAGCGCCGGCCGGCCGGATCGTCAACGTTTCGAGCGCAGGCGGTTCCCTAACCCTGAAGGACAATCCGTCGGATTACTCCCGGCAGTATGTCGGCGTTTATCAAGCGTCGAAAACAGCGCTCAATGCAGTGACGCAGGCGTTTGCCATTGAACTGGAAGAAACCGGAATCAAGGTCAATGCAGTCTGTCCAGGGTTCACCGCAACGGATTTGAGCAACTATGCTCCCGGAGCCGGATCGGTCGAGGATGCCGCACGAGAACCCGTTCGCCTCGCCCTTCTTGACGCAAGCGGCCCGACGGGCACTTTCACAAACACCGCCGGTCGCCTCCCCTGGTGAGATGACTGGCGTACATGCCGCTCGCTGTCGTCAACGGATAAAGAAGCGCGACAGCGAATAGATGCGCCGCGAGCAGTAGCGCGGCACAATCTTCTGCGCACGCTGCTAAAAAGACAATGTTCATGCGGTTTGCAGAGCCACTATGACTGCACAGACTGCCGGTTGCCAGGTAAATTTGTCTCGGGCTTGCAACTGAGAGCCGCGTCGAACCTAGAACCGGAGCCGGACATGTTTGACCGTACCACGTGCGAAACAGGCGTCGAAGTCGATTGGATACGCGTGCGCGAGTCATATCCCGCGCAGAGTCCGCTACTCAATCTGAACAACGCAGCCGTCAGTCCGCCCCCGCTGGTCGTCGAGCAGGCGGTCATCGACGCATACCGTTTCGTCAGCAAGAATCCGGACGTCAACATGTGGAGCGCCCTCGATGCACGGCTTCCAGACATCAAGCGGATACTGGCCACGCTCGTCGATTGCTCCCCAGAGGAAGTCGCCCTGAATCGGAATGCAAGCGAAGGGCTCAGCGTGGCAATCTTCGGCATCCCATTGTCGGTTGGTGACCGCGTGCTTGTGTCGCCCTGGGACTACCCGAGTGCATTGGGAGGCTGGCGGCAACGCGAAGAGCGTGAGCGCATCGTCGTTGATACCGTGACGTTCGATCTTCTGGCAAGCGATGACGACATTGTCGCCGCGTATTCATCCGCGATTCGTCCCGCCACGCGCGTCATGCATCTGACGCACATGATTCACTGGACGGGTCGGGTGCTGCCTGTCGCGCGCCTGATCGCGCTCGCGCGGCAGCACGGCATCGTGACCATCGTTGACGCGGCGCAATCGTTCGCGCAGTTACCCGTCAGCGTTCGCCTGCTCGGCTGCGATTTCTTTGTGACCAGCCTGCACAAATGGCTCGGGGCGCCCGTCGGCAATGGCATGCTGGTCGTTAATCGGGAGCGCATTCACGGGACCTGGCCATTGCTCGCGCTATTCGACGCGACGCCCGACAGAATCGCCAAATTCGATCACTGGAATCTCGGGACTTACAACTCGGCATTGCAGGCCGGCATCGAGCCGGCGATTCGCTTTCATCAGGCAATCGGCGTAACGAACATCCACGCGAGACTGAGTGCGCTCACTCGCTACTGGATTGCGCGCGCCGCTGACATTGATGGTTTGCGCATCCATACCCCGCTCGACACGGACGCGCTCGGCGCGGTGAGCCTTTTTTCCATCGACGACGTAGATACGGCGCGCCTCGAGATGATATTGCGGCAATCGTTCCTGGTTCATGTCAAATATCGGCGCGTAGGACAGTTGGAAGGTCTGCGAGTCTCGCCCCATATCTACATGA
>NZ_SELS01000193.1 GCF_004197395.1 Paraburkholderia sp. UYCP14C
TTGCGGTGCTGTCCGCTCGATAAGGTCTCCTGCATATAGGGAACTTCTCAACCCGCTTGCCTATTTGCACCAGAACCAAGATGGTCAGGTCGAAGGGTGGGACAGCGGACTTGTTCACCTTCCTGAACGGGATCGCCTCGCGGCGTCACCAATGCTGGGTCCGCATCAGTCCCTGGACCACGTTCCATATCGGGGTAAAACACCAAAGAGCAGACGGCCGCTCCCTCCGACGGCGTTCAGTGTAGCGGCTCGGCCAGAGTTTCTGCCATTCGGGAAAAGGCGCGCCCCTTTGAGGATGTTCTATAGTATCTAGAACTCGATGACGCGAGGTGACAGCAGAAAGAGCCGCTCCATATGACGGTGCTGGTCGTCGCGATAGCGGAACAGTGCGCCGATGAGTGGGATCTTCGAAAGAACCGGCACACCGGTCTCGCCATTCGTAGACGTATAGACCCGATAGCCGGCAATCAGCAGACTCTCGCCCTGTCTGACGAACGACTCGGTATTGATCGTGCTGGTGGTGATCATCGGAATGCCGTCGACCCGCTGGGGTGTAATCTCGCCGTCCTCGATATGAACGTTCAGCTTGATATCCGTCCTGCCGTTTTCTTCCACGACGAGCGGCAGCACTCGCAGCGACACGCCGCTCGACACACTGTACAGGTCCGCCGATGAGTAGCCCGCGACGCGCACGAAAAAACGTGTTTTCTGGTCCATCACGGCCTCGACATTATTGAGCGTGGCGACTTTCGGGCGCGCGTCGATTTTGGCGAGATTGCTCTTCTGCAGCGCGTTCACGCGCGCGAGCAGATAACGGCCCGCGTTACCGAGCACGGCCGTGAGCGACCCGCCTGTGCCGTCCAAAAGCGCCTGAGCGCCGAAGGGCGGATCGATGTTGCCGTTGTAACCGTTCTGCTGCGTCGTGCCGTTGCCCGTCTGGATATCAATGTGACTGTTCTGCGTACGCCAGTCCACGCCGACCTGCTCAAGCGCGTCGTCGTCGATCTCGATGATATGTGCCTCGATTTCGATCATGCTCGGCCGCACATCCAGCTTGTCGACCAGACTCTGGTACTGCGCGAGACGTTGCGGCACGTCGCGGATCAACACCGAATTCGTGCGCGAATCGGCTTCGATCACGGGCAGCGTCGGGCTGCTGCTCGCCGATGTATCGCCGCGGCCGCCCCCTTCGCCGAGATCAGAGGAGCCAATCGACTGCATGCCCGGGCCGCCGCCGGCCGCCATGCCGTTCAGCAATCCGCCGAGGCCCGGCGCGACGCCGCCGTTTGCCGCGAAGCCGGCTGGCAACGGGGGATTTACGCCGGTTTCGTGGCCGCCACCGTCGGTGCTGCCGGTCACGTCGGGCGTCGGCTGCAGGCGGCGCATTGTCGGGTCGTTTGCTGTGCGGCTGGCCGCCTGCTCATAGCTGTCCGTGCCGTTGCCCCCCCGCTGGTCGCGCGGATGGTACATGGTTGACAGCACATCCGCGACGCCGGACACCGCCACCGTCTTACCGTCGATCTGGACATTGTGCTGCGCGGCCCACGCATGGCGCAGCGGGAACACGCGGATCTCCGAGCCGGAGCGCTGTGCCGCACTGTCGTCGAGCCGGCGCGCGATTTCGGAGACGAGCTGCACATACGCTTGCGGGCCGCTCACGAGCGCGGCGTCCTGGTTCTCGTCGTAAGTGATCGGAAAGCGCGAATTCTCAATGCGCAGCTGCGCGAGCGCCGCGCGCAGATCGGCGGCGCTCGCATGAGCGAGCTTGATCACGTGCCGCGTGACGGTGTTCGCGTCGCTGATCGACAGCACATTGCCGTCGCAAAACCACACGAAGCCGAAGCTCGACGCCAGTGTGTCGAGAAAACGCTGCGGCGGCATGTCGAAGCTGCCACTCACGATGCCGTGCACGTCGCCAGAAATGGTTGCGGGTACACCTTGTCCAGCGGTGAAATCGCGCAGCACGTCTTTCACGTCCTGCCCTTCGGCGGTGACGTGGACGACAGCACTTCGCCACTGGACGGCTGCGGCTTCGGCAGGCGTCGCGAGCAACGCAGACAATGCGAACACAAGAGGCACTGCTAGCCGGGCAGCAAGCACGATCCTTTTCTTCATGAATTCACCGAGGTAAAAGATGTCAGGATGGCCCTAGTGCAAATATCGCTGGGGCAAATCGGTTAAGGCGTCGGGCTGAACCAATTGAGAGCCCACGATGAGCAGGCTCTCAAGCAACTGATTGCGGGTTTCAAGCAGACTGAAGTTGCATTTGATCAGTAATGCATATGTTTCATGAAATGCATGAGTTGGCAAGACAGGCAACGCGAAGCGGAAGTGTGATTTGCGAAGTGATCGACATGGTAACGACGCGCGCGGCCATGGCGCAATGCGCCGGCGAAGTAGCGACAGGCCGCCCTGAGGGCCGCGATCAGCTGCGGCAGTAGTGCCTCAGGTTGATCATCGTGTAGGCGAGCGTCTTGAGCGCGTAGTGCACGGCACTGATGCGTTCGAAGCGCAGCAGCAGGCGGCGGAAGGTGTCCTCCCAGGCGAACACGCGCTCGATGGTGCTGAAGCGCTCCGCGAAGATGGCCGCGTCGAAATGCCGTCTGCGACCGCGCTTCGGTGCCTTGCGCCCACGCGGGTTCTCGGGAATGTTGGGCCTCATGCCGCGGTTGAAGATCGCACGGCGGTTTTCGCGGCAGTCGTAGACGCCATCCAGACTGACGGTTGAGCCCTG
>NZ_SELS01000194.1 GCF_004197395.1 Paraburkholderia sp. UYCP14C
TCTTCAACATCAACTACTCCAGTTTGGATCACACGTTTTACCCCAACTCTGTGTCCAGAAAAACCGGAGCCGCCGCAGTTTGCGCAGACCCAACGACTGCTTCTCGCGAAAAGGCTTTTGACTGACACGAACCTTTCGGTGACCGGCGTCGCTTTGTCCGCAGGTTTCGGAAGCGCGCGCAGCCTCAACGAGCAGTTCAAACAAAGTTACGGCTTCGCACCTACGCGCATCAGAAAAACAGCTCCGTCAAAGGAGATGCATAGCCTCGAATTTGATATGGGATATCGCCCGCCATATGCTTGGGAATCAATGCTGCGGTTTCTGAAAGATCGAGCCATCGAAGGTTTCGAAGCTTTTAAGGACGATACATATACGCGCGTCTTGACCATCAAAGCCGGCGACGCTGTGAGGAGGGGATGGATAACGGTTAGCCACCGACCCAAACAGCATAATTTGCATGTCAGCGTGTCTGCGGATCTGAGCGCCGTAGTGCCCCAAGTATTGGTCGGCGTAAGGCGTTTCTTCGACCTCGAGGCGCGACCGGACGTTATTGACGCTCATCTTGGAGAGCTATCGCAGAAAACGCCAGGAATGCGCGTGCCAGGCGCTTTTGATGGATTTGAGATCGCCGTTCGAGCGGTTGTCGGGCAAGCCATATCTTTGGCCGCTGCGCGTGCCATTCTGGCGCGTATTTGTGAGGCTTCAGGCAGCCAGACTCCAGGGCCACGGAGCGAGTATATGGTTTCCTTTCCTACCGCTGAAGAATTTCTACAGATTGCTGATACTGACCTGCTTCGAACCGGGCTGATGGAGCGGCGCCTGAGAACCCTGCAATCAGTGGCGCGGGCTATCGTAAACGGAGCACTGCGCCTCGAGTCTTATGTTTCACTGAATGAAACTCTTACAACTCTGCGCGAAATCAGTGGTATAGGCGAGTGGACTGTTCAATATCTCGCTATGCGGGCTTTAGGCTGGCCGAACGCTTTCCCCTCTGGAGACAGCGTTCTGAAGAAGATGATGCCATCCTCTGTTGGTGCCGCTGCCACCTGGTCCTCGGATCAATGGTCGCCATGGCAATCATATGCAGTCTTACATCTCTGGGATAAATACCAGACGGAATTTTCAATCGACGCCTGAACAGCGTCACGCGAATTTTCACTAATAATACTTAGTTTGCAATAAAAAGGAGTGCGAAATGAATGCTCTTGAACTGTGCGTGCTTGCCGCTATCTGGGGAGCATCTTTTCTATTTATGAGAATGGGAGCGTCTGAGATCGGGCCAGTGCCACTCATTGCGCTTAGAGTGTCCATCGCTGCTATCCTCTTACTGCCGATTCTACGGTCGAAAGAAGCTCGCCAGCAATTCCGCCAGCATATCGGCCCTCTTTTTATCATTGGCGTTACAAACTCAGCGCTGCCGTTTTGCTTGCTAGCCTACGCAACGTTGTATGTCACTGCGGGAGTGGATTCGATTCTCAATGCCACTACGCCAATGTGGGCAGCAGCTATCGCGTACTTCTGGCTAGGCGTGCCGGTCCGAAAAATGCAAAGAACTGGTCTAGTTATTGGGTTCCTCGGTGTCGTTGTGCTTGCTTGGGAAGCGATGGGATCAGGAGTAGCGGGATCAACGGGAGCGGTGCTAGCGGCCCTGCTCGCGACAATTTCCTATGGATTTGCTGTCAACTATTCCAAGCGTAGTCTCGTCGGTGTCAAGCCCTTCGTCTCCGCTTTCGGCACACAGCTATTTGCATCTCTTGTCCTCGCCCCATTTGCGTACGTATTTTGGCCCCAACATCGGATTCCGATGTCGACCTGGTATTCAGTATTGGCTCTCGGAGCACTGTGCACTGCCGTCGCCTACGTCCTGTTTTTTCGGCTCGTCGCGAACGCCGGGGCGCCATATGCGGCATCCGTTACCTTTCTCATCCCTGTGTTCGGCGTTATATGGGGCATCATATTTTTGCGTGAGCCGCTGACAGTCTGGACGATAGTTGGCTGTTCGATTGTGTTGTTAGGCACAGCGCTAGCGTCTGGAAAAGTTACATCGCTCCTCATCTGGCGTTCACCGCAGAATGGATAGCGCAGGCAGTTCGCGTAAGCAGCGCAATATCCAATCTGAAACAGGCAAGCGGTGAGAAATTTTTTATGATTCCTGGTTACGCGCTCCCCACCCCGTTAGGCACTGTCAATCTGCGAATCGAAGATGATTACGTCACCGCTTTGGAAATAGTTGAACCTTTAGTTAGCGAGGTGGCTGATCTTCCAAACCAGCAATCGGGTCAGAAACTATGGGGTCTCGTCGAAGGCGAGCTGAGAGAATACTTTGCAGGACGCAGGAGGTCGTTCTCGTTTCCATTTCACTCCAGAGGGACATCTTTTCAGCGTCAGGTTTGGAGTGTAGTTTCCACTATTCCGTACGGAACCTCCGTTCCATATCAGTCGATCGCAATAAAGCTGGGCGTAGGACGAGAGGGTGCGGAGGACGTTCGTCTTGCCGTAGTCAATAATCCAATAGCAATCGTGATACCGTGCCATAGGGTTCGCCTTGCAACTGCGGCGGCTCCGGTTTTTCTGGACACAGAGTTGGGGTAAAACGTGTGATCCAAACTGGAGTAGTTGATGTTGAAGA
>NZ_SELS01000195.1 GCF_004197395.1 Paraburkholderia sp. UYCP14C
GCTGAGTTTGTAGCGCAGATACCAGCGCACACAAAGAATGATCACCTCACGGTCAAAATGACGGCCGGCGAATAGCTCGTCCAGACTCTTCAGCTTGTTCATCGCGGCTCCTCAAATCGGTCAAGGCGACACTCTAACCGATCCTTGAGCGCTATTTGCACCACAACCGTTCAGGTTTCAGTTGAGTCTGCGCGATATTGAAGAGTTGCTATTCGAGCGCGGCGTCGTTGTCAGCCACGAGACGATCCGGCGCTGGTGCGACAAATTCGGCAAGGGCTTCGCTCATTGCATCAAGGCCGCTCGCCGTAAGCCCGGCGCCACATGGCATCTCGACGAAGTGTTTGTTTCCCTGCGTGGTGAACCTTATCTGTTGTGGCGGGCGGTCGACCAGCACGGCGCCGAACTCGATGTCTTGCTGCAGAAACGGCGCGACAAAGCGGCAGCCAAACGGTTTTTCAAACGGCTTCTCGCCGCATGTCCTGAGGTGCCACGCAAGATCGTCACCGCCAGCTGCGTAGCTATCCCGCCGCGAAAGCCGAGATCCCCGAGCTGGCGAACGTCAAACATGTCTTCGTCAAAGCCAGCGCTCGGTTGAATAACCGAGCCGAAAACAGTCACCAGCCCACACGTGAGCGGGAGCGTCGCATGCGTGGCTTCCGCAATCCTAGGCGTACGCAAGTCTTCCTGTCGAACTTCGGGCCGATCCGGCAACACTTCGCGCTGAAGCGCCATCTACTGCGCGCCTCTCTCTATCGAAAACAACTCAGCGAACGGTTCGCAGCATGGCATTGCTTCACTGAGGTCACCCAAAATCCGTCCGCTTTCTGAGCGGACGTGCTTCCTTTGTACTACTGTGTCGCCAGGAACTCAACGTGACAACGCCCCCGTGCGCTCTTGCGTCTCGTATACCTTAACGTGACAACGCCCAGCTATAGACTGGCGCGTCGGCGCTGAGATGGCAGCGCGCCTTTGCGTTCGCGACGGCGGTGAGGACGGCTGTGGTATCGCCCGCAGCGACCGTACAGCGGCTGGGCGCGCGCCGTCCATCACCCAGTGAGAGCTTCCAGCTCTTATCGCCCAGTTCAAAAGCCATGTACAGGCGGCTAACCGTCGTCGTATTCTGCCCACGGAGGGCTGTGTCAGGCGCGTCCATTTGCGTGCTCCTTCGGAGAAAACGAGTGTGCAAATCCCATTTTACTCCAGTCGGGCTTACTGCCACTGCCCTCCCACATAGCATCTAGTAAGACGAGCAAGCTTAGAGGGCTCTGATGTGATGGCCGACTCCCGCTACGCCGCGAGGGGTTTATGCGAAAGTGGAGAAGTCGTGACGTCCACGGCAAAGGCGCGTTCATCATGAACATAGCGACTGTTGGACTGGACCTGGCCACGAGCGTGCTGCGGGTTCACGCAGTGGATTCGCAAGGCCAAGTCGTCGTACGCAAACAGCTCAGACGCACGGATGTACTTCGGTATCTCGCCACGCTGGAACCATGTGTAATCGGCATGGAAGCGTGCGCCTCGTCGCACTACTGGGGTCGGCAATTTGCAAGGCTCGGGACACACCGTTCGACTGGTCGCCCCGCAGTTCGTCCGGCCTTACGTAAAGAGCAACAAGACCGCGGCAAAGCGCTTCTTCCGGCGGGTGCTACGTTCAAACCCGGTGCCACGCAAGATCGTTACCGACCAGCTGCGCAGTTATTCGGCGGCGAAGGCGGATATCCCTGAGCTTGCTCAGGTAAAGCACGTTTTCGTCAAAGCGGCCGCACGCGTGAACAACCGCGCCGGGAACAGCCACCCGCCGACCCGTAGGCGGGAACGCCAGATGTGCGGGTTTCGCGAGGCGCATCGCACACAGGCTTTTCTTTCGTGCTTCGGCCCGATCCGTCAGCACTTCGCGCTATCAAGACATTAGATGAACGCCGCTCGTCATCGCGCTATCCTGAAAGAACGTCTCGCAACATGGCATGGCTGGACCGTCTCAGACCCGGGTTGAGACGATCGACTGATAAGGATAACTATGCATGTGCCGAGACATTGACCTACAGTACCCAACTTGACAACGCCGCCCGGATTTCTTCCGCCGTCGCATTGGCAGCGCCCAGGTTGAGGTCTGCGATGGCGACCAGCGCGCCTTCGCGTGTATAGGTAATGGCGATTTCCTTGCCGATGCCACTTGCCGCGCCCGTGATAATGACGGACTTGCCTTGCAGTTTCATGATGGTTCTCCTCACTCGGCAAGATAGTCGTGAACCACCGTGCCAAGGCCAAGAGTCAGATCGGAAAGGATGTGCACGCCCGAGATCACTTCCAGTACCGGCAGCGACGCGACAGGCGCGAGCGCATGATGGAACAGTTCTAGCGCTGCTGGACCTTCCCACGCACCCTTGACGGCGATGTCCTCGCAGAAGTAGCGCACGAGTTCGCAGATTCGCGCCGTGCCATCGACATGCGGAATGATCTTGAGTAGATAGTTCGGCGCCGAAAGCAGTCACTGACCGGCATATTCGAGCCATTCCGGGATCGGCGTAATCGAGCCACCGGATGATCGCCGCAATCGAGCCAGT
>NZ_SELS01000019.1 GCF_004197395.1 Paraburkholderia sp. UYCP14C
AAGGGAGCCGCTGGCGTGGACGGTCTGGACATTGACCAGACGTCGCGCCATCTGGTGACGGCGTGGCCGGCGATCCGTGAACAGTTGCTGAAGGGGACGTACCGGCCCAGTCCGGTACGGCGGGTGACGATCCCGAAACCGGACGGAGGCGAGCGGGAGCTTGGCATCCCGACGGTGACGGACCGGCTGATCCAGCAGGCGCTGCTGCAGGTGCTGCAACCGGTTCTGGACCCTGGCTTCAGCGAGAACAGCTACGGCTTCCGGCCTGGACGGCGTGCACACGACGCGGTGTTGGCCGCGCAGTCGTACGTGCAGTCGGGCCGGCGAGTGGTAGTGGACGTTGATCTGGAGAAGTTCTTCGACCGGGTCAACCACGACATTCTGATCGACCGTCTACAGAAACGTATCGGGGACGCCGGGGTAATCCGGCTGATCCGGGCGTATCTGAACAGCGGCATCATGGATGGCGGCATGGTTCAGCAGCGCGAACAGGGCACGCCGCAAGGCGGGCCGCTATCGCCGTTGCTGGCCAACGTGTTGCTCGATGAGGTGGACAGGGAACTGGAGCGGCGAGGCCACTGCTTCGCGCGCTATGCCGACGATGCGAATGTCTACGTTCGCAGCCGCCGTGCGGGCGAACGGGTAATGGCGCTGCTGCGTCGTCTGTACGGACGCTTGCGGCTGAAGGTCAACGAGGCCAAAAGCGCAGTGGCCAGCGTGTTTGGACGCAAGTTCCTGGGCTACAGCTTCTGGGGGGCACCCGGGCGCGAGGTCAAGCGCCGCGTGGCGGACAAACCGCTGGCGACGTTCCGGCAACGTATCCGGGAACTGAGCGCTCGTTCATGCGGGCGCAGCCTGCGGGAAGTGGTGCAACAGGTACGCGCGTACCTGCTGGGCTGGAAGGCGTACTTCCGTCTGGCGCAGACACCGAAGGTCTGGCGTGAGCTGGACAAGTGGATGCGTCACCGGTTGCGTGTCATCCAGCTTAAACAATGGCGCCGCGGTCCGACCATCTACCGCGAACTGCGCGCGATGGGCGCCGCGGTCGATGTGGCGCGACGGGTGGCGGCCAACGGCCGTCGCTGGTGGCGCAACAGCGGCAGGCTGCTGAGCGGCCTGTTCACGGTGGCGTGGTTCGACCGGTTGGGCTTGCCCCGTCTCTCATGACCTCAACTTCCCGAACCGCCCGGTGCGGACCCGCATGCCGGGTGGTGTGGCAGGGGCGCAGCCCAATGGCTGCCCCCTATGCCGATCGGGGCACTCCAGGGCAGGATAGCGGAACCGTCCTTTCACGCGTTCGCCGCGCGCCGCCATGGCTGCTGCCGATACCCCCACCGTGATCTCCCGCCGCGCGGCGCTCAGCAGGATGGTGCGCGCGTTCACTTCGCCGTATTACCGCTACCGCCACGCGAAGGTGCTGCATAGCTTGCGGGTCGGCCTCGCGATGCTTACGTCGATTCTCGCGACGACCGGCATCGATATCCCGCACGGCATCTGGTCATCGGTGACGCTGCTGGTCGTGATCGGCGGCCTGCAGCATCACGGCAATATCCGCAAGAAAGCGGCCGAACGCGCGGCCGGCACGCTGCTCGGCGCATCGATCGGCCTCCTGCTGATCGTGCAGCAGAACTTCATCGGCTCGCTGCCGCTCACCTATGTGCTGATGGCGATCATCGCGTCGATCTGCGCGTGGTTCGCGATTGGCTCGTCCGGGTATATCGGGCTGCTGACCGCGATCACGATGTGCATCGTCGCGGGACACGGCGACAATCTGATCGACGTCGGGCTGTGGCGCACGCTGAACGTGCTGATCGGTATCGTGATCGCGCTGGCGTTTTCGTTCGCGTTTCCGCTGCATGCGACGTATTCGTGGCGCTACGGACTCGCGGCCAATCTGCGCGAATGCGCGGGCATCTACGCGCGGCTGCTCGGCGGCGAGACGGTCCCCGAGGAGGAGCAGGTCAAGCACTTCCTGCAGATCAACAAGCGGCTCGTGCAACTGCGCTCGCTGATGCCGTCGGTCGCGAAGGAAATCGACGTGCCGCAGACGAAGCTCGAAGAGATCCAGCGGCTGCATCGCTCGGTGCTCAGTTCGCTCGAACTGCTGGCGACGGGCCCGCTGATGAACGCCGACGCCGCCGCGCGCACCGCATATGCGACGTATTGCGGCACCGAGGTGCGCGCCGTGCGGGCGATCCTGCTGTCCACCGCGCGCGGGCTGCGGTTTGGCCGTCCGTCGCGCTTCGGCATTCCGTCCGCGGCACCGCTCGCAAAGGGGCATGGCGACGTGGCCACCGCGTTGTCGCCCGACTGGCAGGGGCCGTACTGGCTCGGTCAGCGGCTCGCGGAGCAGGTGGACCGGTTGCGCGCGATCTTGCTGGAGACCGAGCCGAACTGGAATATCGAGCGGCACGAGCGGGCGACGCGTGGTGGCTAGGTGGTGGGGCCGGCGCGGGCCCCTGAGCCTCAAACCTGCGGCGGCAGCGTGATCATCCACATCAGGCCGAAGCGGTCCACCACCATGCCGAAGCCCTTGCTCCAGAACGTTTGCTGGAACGGCATCACGACCTGGCCGCCATCGGCGAGCGCGTTGAAGCATTTTTCCGCCGACGCGCCGTCTTCGACGGTCAGCGACAGGCTGAAGCCATTGAACGGGCCGGCCGCCGGATCGCAGTTGCCGTCGGAAGCCATCCACGTGCTCGAGCCCAACTGCACGTTCGCGTGCATGATCTTGTCGGCGAGTTCGGGGCGCGGCGGGTTGTGCGCGTCGGGTGGCGCATCCTTGAACAGCATCTTGAAGGTCACCTGGGCGCCGAGCTTGTCGGTGTAGTAGTCGAGCGCTTCCTGGCAACGGCCGTTGAAGAACACGTAGGGCTGAACGTACATGATCGTCTCCTGGGGCAGGCGTTGAGCGGGCGCCATCGTTCCTCGCCAGCGCAGGCGGGGAGGGGCGTGGAGTCGATTGTAGTCGGCGGCGGCGCGTCGATTGTGACGCTATGTCGTCAGCGGCGGCACGGTGTAAACGGGAAGCGGCGCTGCATCGTGAGATTCAGCGCCGCCTGTCATGGATGGCTTTTGCGCGGATGAGCGCAGCGAGCGTGAGCGTCACTCAGCAAGTGACGCCCGCCGCCTGCGGCACCTCAGCGCAGCGTGTCGATCAGCTTTTCCAGCTTCACCGCGTCCGCGGCGAACGTGCGGATACCTTCGGCGAGCTTCTCGGTCGCCATCGCGTCTTCGTTGACGAGGAAGCGGAACGACTTCTCGTCGACCGGCACGCGCTCGATGTCCGCATCGTGCGATGCCTCCGGCGACAGCTTGCGCTCGATCTTGTCGGTGCTGTCTTGCAGCTTCTGCAGCAGGTCGGGGCTGATCGTCAGCAGATCGCAGCCGGCCAGTTCCAGAATCTGCGAGGTCGAACGGAAGCTCGCGCCCATCACCTCGGTCTTGTAGCCGAACTTCTTGTAGTACCCGTAGATGCGGCGCACCGACTTGACGCCCGGATCGTTGGCGCCGCCGTCTTTCGCTTCGTCCCACGCGCTGCCGGCGCTCTTCTTGTACCAGTCGTAGATGCGGCCGACGAACGGCGAGATCAGCTGCGCGCCGGCTTCGGCGCAGGCCGCCGCTTGCGCGAGCGAGAACAGCAGCGTCATGTTGCAGTGGATGCCATCCTTCTGCAGCACTTCGGCCGCGCGCACGCCTTCCCACGTCGACGCGAGCTTGATCAGCACGCGGTCGCGCTCGATGCCGTGTTCCTTGTACAGCGCGATCAGCTCGCGGCCTTTGGCGATCGAGCCTTCGATGTCGAACGACAGGCGCGCGTCGACCTCGGTCGACACCCGCCCCGGGATGATCTGCAGGATTTCGGTGCCGAACGCGATCAGCAGCTGGTCGATGATCGCACCGACCGGCTTCGACGCATGCGCCTTCACGGTCTTTTCGAGCAGCGGCCGGTAGTCGTCTTTCTGCACGGCCTTCAGAATCAGCGACGGATTGGTGGTCGCGTCGCGCGGCTTGTACTGCGCGAGCTGCTGGAAGTCTCCAGTGTCGGCCACCACGGTGGTGTATTGCTTCAGTTGGTCGAGTGCGGTTGTCATGTTCGGGCCTTCAAGGCGCGTGTGCGCGATGGTTCAGGAGAAATGAGGACGCCGCCGCGCCGGCTGGACAAAGCAGAGGAATCAGCCGGCGCCGGCGGCCGCGGGTCAAGCCGCAGCGCGTCCCGCGATGGCGCCGGGAAACGCTGCCGGATACATCTATTCTATGGCGGATCGCCGGGGACGGTGCGAACACCGGCTATCGACACCAGCGCGCGGCGATTCGTTCACGTGCGCCGCGCGTTCAGCACGACTTGCGTCACCACGCCGGCGACCAGCCCCCAGAACGCCGAGCCGATCGACAGCAGCGTGAGCCCCGAGGCGGTTACCATGAACGTGACGAGCGCCGCCTCGCGCTGCCGGGTGTCCTGCATCGCATTGGCGAGCCCGCTCATGATCGAGCCGAACAGCGCGAGCGCCGCGACGGATACGACCAGCTCCTTCGGGAACGCCGCGAACAGCGCGGCGATCGTCGCGCCGAACACCCCCGCGAGCAGATAGAAAATGCCGCCCCATACGGCCGCCGTGTAGCGCCTCGCGGGGTTTTCGTGCGCCTCGGGGCCGGTGCAGATCGCCGCCGTGATCGCCGCAAGATTGATGCCGTGCGAGCCGAACGGCGCGAGCAGCAGCGACGCGACGCCGGTCGTCGCGATCAGCGGCGCGGACGGGGTCGTATAGCCGTCGGCGCGCAGCACCGCGATGCCGGGGACGTTCTGCGAGGCCATCGCGACCACGAACAGCGGAATCCCGATGCTCACGCACGCCGCCACCGAAAACGACGGCATCGTCAGCACCGGATGCGCGAGCGCGACGTGAAAGTGGCTGAAATCGAGCAGGCCGAGGCCGCCGGCGGCGGCCGTGCCGGCCACGAGAGTGGTCGGAATCGCGTAACGCGGCACGAACCGTTTGACGATCAGGTAGGTGAAGAACATCGTCAGCACGAGCGCGGTCTGGAACTGCGCGGCGCGGAAAATCTCGATGCCGATCTCGAACAGGATGCCCGCGAGCAGCGCTGCTGCGAGGCCGGACGGAATTCGCTTCATCAGCGCGTCGAACCAGCCGGTGATGCCGACCAGCGTCAGCAGCGCCGCGCAGAAGATGAACGCGCCGATCGCCTGCGCGTATTCGACATGCGGCAGCGACGACACCAGCAGCGCCGCACCCGGCGTCGACCACGCGATCACGATCGGCGCGCGAAAGCGCAGCGACAGGCCGATCGTGCAGAGGCCCATGCCGATCGACAGCGCCCAGATCCACGAGGAAATCTGCGCGTCGCTCAGATGCGCGGCCTGGCCCGCCTGGAACATCAGCACGAGCGAGCTCGTATAGCCGGTCATCGCGGCGACGAAGCCGGCGACGATCGTCGACAGCGACGTATCGGCGAGCGGATTGAAGCGCCGCTGCGACGTGGTGGCGGGGGACAACTGGGGAGACGGGGACGAACTCATGCGAAGACTTTGTTGTTGTGGAAGTTGAAGCGTCAGGACGTGGAGGCTGGAACGGCGGGCGTTACTTGCTCAGCACCCGCATGGCCGTCTCCAGGCCCGCGAGCGTCAGCGGATACATGCGGTGGCCCAGCACTTCGCGGATCGCGCTGACCGACTGCCGATACGGCCATAGCGCTTCCGGTTCGGGGTTCAGCCACGCGAAGTGCGGGAAATGATCGGCGAGCCGGCGCAGCCACACCGCGCCGGCCTCGGCATTGTTGTACTCGACCGAGCCGCCCGGCTGCAACACTTCGTACGGGCTCATCGTCGCGTCGCCGACGAAGATCAGCTTGTAGTCGGGCGTGAACTTGTGCAGCACGTCCCACGTCGGGGTGCGCTCGGCGTGGCGGCGGCGGTTGTTCTTCCACAGGAAGTCGTACACGCAGTTGTGGAAGTAGTAGAACTCGAGGTGCTTGAACTCGGCCTTCGCGGCGGAGAACAGCTCTTCGGTGCGCTTCACGTGATCGTCCATCGAGCCGCCGACGTCGAGCAGCATCAGCACTTTCACGTTGTTGTGCCGCTCGGGCACCATCTTCAGATCGAGCCAGCCGGCATTCGCGGCGGTGCTACGGATCGTGTCGGGCAGGTCGAGCTCTTCCGCGGCGCCTTCGCGGGCGAAACGGCGCAAGCGCCGCAGCGCCACCTTGATGTTGCGCGTGCCGATTTCGACCTGGTCGTCGTAGTCGCGATACGCGCGCGCTTCCCAGACCTTGACGGCCGTGCGATTGCCGGCCGCGTCCCCGCCGATGCGCACGCCCTCGGGGTTATAGCCGCCGTTACCGAACGGCGACGTGCCGCCCGTGCCGATCCATTTGTTGCCGCCCTGGTGGCGCTCCTTCTGCTCGTCGAACAGTTCCTTCAGGCGCTCCATCAGCTTGTCGATGCCGCCCATCGCCTCGATCTGCGCCTTTTCCTCGGGCGACAGATCGCGTTGCAGCTTCTTCTTCAGCCAGTCCAGCGGGATGTCGAACCCGAGTTCGGAGGTCGCCGCGACACCGTTGAAAAAGGCGCCGAACGCCTGGTCGAACTTGTCGAAGTACTGTTCGTCCTTCACGAGCGTGATGCGCGACAGGTAGTAAAACTCGTCGAGCGACGGCGCGATCACATTGGCCTTCAGCGCTTCGAGCAGCGTCAGGTATTCCTTCACCGAGACCGGCAGTCTGGCGGCGCGCAGCGAGTAGAAGAAGTCGATCAGCATGCTGGATGTCCTGCGGCTCGCCCGCTCAACGGTTGTTGCGGTTCATGAACAGCAGCCGCTCGAACAGGCTCACGTCCTGTTCGTTCTTCAGCAGCGCGCCGTGCAGCGGCGGCACGATCTGCTTCTGATCGGCCGAGCGCAGTGCTTCGGGCGGAATGTCTTCGGCGAGCAGCAGCTTGAGCCAGTCGAGCAGTTCGGACGTGGACGGCTTCTTCTTCAGCCCCGCGACGTTGCGCAGTTCGAAGAAGCTCTGCAGCGCCGCGGCGAGCAGTTCCTTCTTGATGCCCGGGTAGTGCACGTCGACGATCTGCTGCATCGTCGTCGCATCGGGAAACTTGATGTAGTGGAAGAAGCAGCGGCGCAGGAACGCGTCGGGCAACTCCTTCTCGTTGTTCGACGTGATGATCACGAGCGGGCGATGCTTCGCGCGCACCAGCTCGCGCGTCTCGTACACGTAGAACTCCATGCGGTCGAGTTCGCGCAGCAGGTCGTTCGGGAATTCGATGTCGGCCTTGTCGATCTCGTCGATCAGCAGCACGCTCTGCTCGTCCGATTCGAACGCCTGCCACAGCACGCCCTTGACGATGTAGTTGCGGATGTCCTTCACGCGCTCGTCGCCGAGCTGCGAATCGCGCAGACGCGACACCGCGTCGTATTCGTACAGCCCCTGCTGCGCCTTGGTGGTCGACTTGATGTGCCATTGCAAGAGCGGCATACCGAGCGCGGCGGCGACTTCCTCGGCGAGCATGGTCTTGCCGGTGCCGGGTTCGCCCTTGATCAGCAGCGGACGCCGGAGCGTCATCGCGGCATTGACCGCGAGCTTGAGGTCGTCGGTGGCGACGTACTGCGATGAGCCTTCGAAACGCATGGCGAGATGCTCTTGTGCTGAAAAAACCCAGTATAAGTCAGAAGGCCTGTTGGCCTGAATCCCGCTCACGTATGGTGTCAGCCGCGCCGTGATGCGGCGATGGTGCCGCTGTGGTGGCGCGACGGCGTTGCCATGGTGCCGCGGCGACGGTGTTGCGAAGCCGCCGCAGGCACGGCGTGGGGCCCGTCCCGGTGGGCGTTGCGCGGCCCCCGTGTCTGGTGGACGTTCGGCGCGGCGTCGCGGTACAATGAGCCCGATTTTTTTGGCCTGCGTGGCTACCCTACAAGAAGAACGGCGCGGACCGCTGCCTTTGTGGGCACCCGTTTCCCCTCAAGCCAGGTTACATCTATGAATAAATTCGTCGGCAAACACGTCGTGATCGCAGCGCTGTCGGTGCTTGCGGGGTATGTGGCCAGTGCGCAGGCAGCGGATGTCGTAGGCAACGCCAAGGCGGGCCAGGGCAAGGTCGCGATGTGTATCGGCTGCCACGGCATCCCTGAATACCGCACGGCTTACCCAGAGGTTTTCCGCGTGCCGAAGCTCGGCGGCCAGAATCAGCAGTACCTCGAAAACGCGCTGCACGCCTACAAGAAGGGCGACCGCCATTTCGACACGATGCACGCGATCGCGGTGACGCTGTCGGATCAGGACATTGCCGACGTCGCCGCGTACTACGCAGCGCAAAATGCCGCTTCGAAAAACAATCCCGACAAGTGATCGGCGTCGGTCACCAGCACATCCAATTCGCGGGATAGGAGATTTCATGATCAAGCCCCAACAGGCACTCCACACGGTATTCAAGGCGGTCGGCGCGGCGGCGGTAATCGGTCTGGCCATGGCCAACGCGGCGCACGCGGCCGACGCCGGCAACGGCAAGGTGCTCGCCGAGAGCCACAACTGCTCGGCCTGCCACGGTATCAACCTGAACAAGCCGGTGAGCCCGGAGTATCCGAAGCTGGCCGGTCAGCACGCTGACTACGTGTTCTGGGCGCTGCGTCAGTACCAGATGGGCACGGGCAACCCGCACTTCGGCCGCAACAACGCGATCATGCAGGCACAGGTGCAGAGCCTGTCGCTGAGCGATATGAAGGACATCGCCGCTTACGTCGAATCGCTGGACGGCGACCTCGTGCAGAAGAAGTAAGCGTCGGCCGCGGTTTTTCGCGCCAAAGCTTCAAAAGCAAAACACCCCGCCTCGGCGGGGTGTTTTGCTTTGCGGCATCGTACCCGGGCGTGCCGCGGGTGGCGCGGCGCTGGGCTTGTGATCCGCGCCAGTCGCTTCAGTCGCGCTTTAGTCGCGTGTCGCGCGCCGTTCGATGCGCTGCAGATACGCGTCCGTGTCCGGTGGCGTGCCGGTGCGCTGCGCTTCCCAGATGGTCTCGCCGAGACAGTCCATGATCGCGTGCTGCGCCTCGTGCGTCGAGCCGAGGCGCGCGGCGAGCCGGTCGTGCGCGGCGCGAATGCCGGGCGGCTGGTCGATCGACAACTGCTCGGAGATCGCCAGATGCATCGACAGGTGCAGGAAAGGATTGGTCTGGCCGCGCTCCGGCGAATAGTCCTGCGCCTGGGCGGCGGGGCCGTCTGAGAGGTCGGCGTGATATTCCGGATGCTCGACGATCCAGTCGGCGGCGATCGCCTCGAGCGGTGTCAGAATCTCGCCCTGGCGCTGTTTGCGCCAAGTGTCGGTGAAAAAGAGGCGAACTTCGTCGCGGCTGGGATTGAACATCGTGGAACCGGTGCGTGGGAGTGGGGCGCGTGCGGAGCGCGTCGGTGCGTGTACGCAGTGCGCACTGCGCGAAACCGTTATTTTACGCGGCGGCCGCGCGGGCTGCAGACGGTGGCCTCAGCCTCGGGCTTCGAGCTCGGGGTTTGACCTGGTCTAAGCTTAGAGATCGGGAGGCGGCGTCTTCGGCCGGAACTCGCACAGCGGCTCGATCACGCAATGCCAGCATTCGGGGCGCCGCGCCTTGCACACGTAGCGCCCATGCAGGATCAGCCAGTGATGCGCATCCTGTCTGAACTCGGCGGGCGTGAATTTTTCGAGGGCCGCTTCGACCGCGCGCACGTCCTTGCCGGGCGCGAGGCCGGTGCGGTTGGCGACGCGGAAAATGTGCGTGTCGACCGCGATGGTCGGATGGCCGAACGCGGTGTTCAAAATCACGTTGGCGGTCTTGCGGCCGACGCCCGGCAGTCCTTCGAGCGCCTCGCGATCTTCGGGCACCTCGCCGCCATACCGGTCGAGCAGGATGCGGCAGGTCGCGATCACGTTCTTCGCCTTCGTGCGATACAGACCGATCGTCTTGATGTAGCTCGCGACACCTTCCTCGCCGAGGTCGAACACCTTCTGCGGCGTGTTCGCGACCGGGAACATCCTGCGCATCGCCTTGTTGACCGACACGTCGGTCGCCTGCGCCGACAGCAGCACCGCGATCAGCAGTTCGAACGGCGTCGTGTACTCGAGCTCGGTGGTCGGATGCGGATTCAGGCTCTGGAGCGTTTCGTAGATCGCGCGGCGTTTGTTCGCGTTCATGCGGAGCGGGTCCGTGTGGGGTGGGCGGGCTGCGCCGGCGTGCTCAGCGCGCGGTCGGCGGCGAGTTGGACGGCGGCTTCGACTCGCTGGACTCGTTGGACGATTGCTCTAAGCCGCGCGTATTCTCGCCGCTGGCAAGACCGAGACGGTGGCGGCGCGCTTCGGCGGCGTCGATCTGTGCCTGCACGTCGGCGCTGACGTTCTCCGTATTCAGCGGTCCCTGGCCTTTCGCGGCCAGCTCTTCCTTCTTCTGGCGCGCGCGTTCGAGCGCGGCCTGGATGATCGCGCGCTTCTTCGCCGCGGCATCGTCCGCAACCGGGGCGGCAGAGATGTCGGACGGCGCTGTTGCGCCGGCGGCCGGCACCGCGCCCGGCGCAGCCGTCGGCACGCTCGCGCTCGCGGCTCGCCGCGCCGCAGCACGCGCTTCGGCGGCGTCGCGCTCGCGCGCGAGACGGGTCTCGTGGCGGTTGTGACGCGCCCGCGCCGCGTCGGCCAGGCTCTGGTTCCAGGCGTCCCAGCCGGTAGCCTCGCCGGTCATGGGCAGCATCGCGATGCAGTCGACCGGACAGGGCGGCACGCACAGGTCGCAACCGGTGCATAGCTCGGCGATCACGGTGTGCATCTGTTTCGGTGCGCCAACTATCGCGTCGACCGGACACGCCTGCATGCACAGCGTGCAGCCGATACACACCTGTTCGTCGATAACCGCCAACGGACGCGGACGTTCGATGCCATTGGCGGAATTGAGCGGAATCACCGGTTTGCCGAGCAGCGTGGCAAGACGCGCGATGCCCTCGGCACCGCCAGGCGGGCACTGGTTATAGTTCGCCTCGCCGCTGGCGACGGCTTCGGCATACGGACGGCATGCGGGATAACCGCACTTCGTGCATTGCGTTTGGGGCAGCAGATCTTCGATGCGATCCGCGAGTGTTTTGACGTGTGTCACGGTTACGGCGCGGGGGTTTGCCGTGCGATCGCACGACCTGAACTAAATGCCACATTATCGCCGATTTCCCGGATTGCCATTCGCAATCCATGTGCCATAATCGAAGCGCTTCATTCGAAAGACCGCAGAAAAGGGTGTGTTTCCCAACCACGACGCGCCCGCTAAACGCCGCCACGAAAAGGCTCGAGGAGAGGCCGGCGGCGCGATCCGGATAACGCGGCTCACGAAGACGATGCCACCATGAATCAGCCGAAAATCAAAAGAGATCCTGAAGGCACGAGGCGCCGCATTCTGCTTGCGGCGGCGGAAGAGTTTGCAAATGGAGGACTGTTCGGCGCGCGAGTCGATCAGATCGCCCGTCGCGCGGAAACCAATGAACGGATGCTCTATTACTACTTCGGTAGCAAGGAGCAGCTATTCACCGCGGTACTCGAGCACGCGTTCAGCGCGCTCAACGAAGCGGAACGTACGCTCGAACTCAATGGAATCGCGCCGGTCGAGGCGGTTACGCGTCTCGCGCATTTCGTGTGGGACTACTACCGCGATCATCCCGAGTTGCTGCGACTCATCAACAACGAGAATCTGCATGAAGCACGCTATATGCAGAAGTCGACGCGGATACGTGAAATGATCTCGCCGATCGTCGCCACGCTCGGCGGCATTCTCGAACGTGGGCAACGCGCGGGGCTGTTTCGCACCAACGTCGACCCGCTGCGCTTTTACGTCACGCTGTCGGGCATGGGCTACTACATCGTATCGAACCGTTTCACGCTCGAGGCGACGCTCGGCCGCGATTTCAGCAGCGCCGCCGAACGCAGCGAGGTGATCCAGATGAATACCGAATTGCTGCTCGCGTATCTGTTGAGAAAGTAACGGCCGGTGCCGCGATGTTGATGCGGTAAAAGATCAGTATCACGAACAAAGCACGATAGAAAAGCCAACGGCCTCGAAGGAGACCGTTGGCTTTTTAAATGCTATTGCAAGTTTAATGCTCAGGCTTCGACTTTTTCTTTCGTCGGCCTTGCTGCCTTGTTGTGCTCGAGAATGAAGTCGCGCAATTGCGGGTAAATGATCGTGCGCCAGCGGCGGCCCGAGAAAATGCCGTAGTGGCCGCATTTTTCCGCGGTGAAGTGACGCTTGTTCTTCGTCGGAATGCCGCTGCACAGGTCGTGCGCGGCGTAGGTCTGGCCGTCGCCGGAAATGTCGTCGAGCTCGCCTTCGATCGTAAACAGCGCGGTCGTCTTGATGTCCTGCGGCCGCACCGGCTCGCCGTTGACGACCCAGGTGCCCTCGGCAAGACGGAATTCCTGGAATACGACGCGGATCGTGTCGAGGTAGTAGTCGGCGTCCATGTCGAGCACCGCGTTGTACTCGTCGTAGAAGCGACGGTGCGCTTCGGCGTCGTCTTCGTCGCCGCGCAGCAGGCTCTGGTAGTAATCCCAATGCGACGCCGCGTGACGCTCCGGATTCATCGCGACGAAACCGGTGTGCTGCAGGAAGCCCGGATAGACCTTGCGGCCCGCGCCCGGATAGTTCGGCGGCACCGTGAAGATCACGTTGTTCTCGAACCACTCGTACGAGTGCTGCGTGGCAAGCGAATTGACCGAAGTCGGGCTCTTTCGTGCGTCGATCGGCCCGCCCATCATCGTCATCGTGCGCGGCGTGTCCTCGCCGCGGCTCGCAAGCAGCGAAATGGCGGCGAGCACCGGCACGGTCGGCTGGCATACCGAGATCACGTGCAGATTCTTCGCGCCGATATGGCGAATGAATTCCTGGATATACGCGATGTAGTCGTTCAGACCGAACTCGCCGGCCTCGAACGGCACCATGCGCGCGTCGATCCAGTCGGTGATGTAGACCTTGTGGTCTTGCAGCAACGTGCGCACGGTGTCGCGCAGCAGCGTGGCGTGGTGTCCTGACAACGGTGCGCAGACGAGCACGACCGGCTCGTCTTTCAATTGGTTGACAGCGTCGCTGTCGTCCGCGAAGCGCTTGAAGCGCATCAGACGGCAGAACGGCTTCTCGATGAACGTCTGCTCGACGATCGGAATGTTATGTCCGTCTTTGACAATCTGGTGAATGTTGAACTCGGGCTTTTCGTAATCCTTGCCGAGCCGGTAGAGCAGTTCGTAGCCGGCGGAAAGGCGCGTGGCGCCCGGCACATAGGCTAACGGACTGGCCGGATTCGCAAATGACTTCGATGCGGCCTGAGCCCAGGCGGTGAGGGGGCTCAACATCGCCCGCTGGAATTCGTGAAATTGATAGAGCATGTTTGCTCCGTTTTAAGCGGTTCGCATTGGGCTTCGCAAACACGCGTGAGGCGTTGCGGCGGGCCATTGTGGTTGTGGGCACATTGTTGTTGGCCGACAGTCGGATTCGATAATATCGAACAAAGCAAATTTGTGCAATGCAACAATTCTCGCATTCAGTGTACGCAAACTGTCACGGCGTCATGCTAGAGGCGATGCTGCTCCGCCGCTATCAGGGCTTGCCTGAACCTCAAGCTCCATCGCGTGGATGCCGTTATGCACAGGATGGCCGGTCGCCTGCGCCATTTCCTGCTCGTGCTTCATCAGGTTCAGGCCGGTGTGCACCAGCGCCACGTGCGAAAACGCCTGCGGAAAGTTGCCGACCAGCCGTTGCGCAGCCGGATCATACTCCTCGGATAGCAGGCCGACGTCGTTGCACAGCGCCAGCAGCCGCTCGTACATTTCGATTGCTTCCTGCACGCGCCCCTGCAGCGCGAGGTTATCCACCATCCAGAACGAACACGCAAGAAAGGTGCCTTCGCCTGGCGGCAAGCCGTCGTCGAATTCGGTGGTGCGGTAGCGCATCACGAAGCCGCCGTGCATCAGATCCCGCTCGATCGCCTCGACGGTCCCCTTGATGCGCGGGTCCTGCGGCCGCAAGAAGCCGACCAGCGGCATCAGCAGCACGCTCGCGTCGAGCTGGTCGCTGCCGTAGAACTGCGAGAACGCGTTGAGCTGCGGATTCCACGCCTTCTCGCAGACTTCGGCGTGGATCGTGTCGCGCGTCGCGCGCCAGTCGTCGAGCGGGCCGTCGAGCTTGAACATTTCGGCCGAGCGAATCGCGCGGTCGAACGCGACCCAGGCCATCACCTTCGAGAACGTGAAATGCTGGCGGCCGCCGCGCGTCTCCCAGATGCCCTCGTCGGGTTCGCGCCAGATCGTGGTCAGATGCTCGAGCATCGCGCACTGCACGCTCCACGCGGTGACATCGGCCTGCAGGCCGCCGACGCGCGCGAGATGCAGCGCGTTCATCACTTCGCCGTAGACGTCGAGCTGACGCTGCCCGACCGCGTTGTTGCCGATGCGCACCGGTTTCGCGCCCTCGTAGCCTGGCAGCCAGTCGATTTCGGATTCGGGCAGGCGCCGCTCGCCGCCGATGCCGTACATGATCTGCAACTGGTCCGGCGCGCCCGCCATCACGCGGCCGAGCCAGCTGCGCCAGGCGCGCGCTTCGTCGTAGTAGCCGCCGCGCATCATCGCGAGCAGCGTGATGGTCGCGTCGCGCAGCCAGCAGTAGCGGTAGTCCCAGTTGCGCGTGCCGCCGAGCTGCTCGGGCAGCGACGTGGTGGGCGCCGCGACGATGCCGCCGGTCGGCTCGTAGGCGAGCGCGCGCAGCGTGATCAGCGAGCGGCGGATCGGCTCGGCCCAGCGTCCTTCGACGGTGCCGCGCGCCGCCCATTCGAGCCAGTGGTTCTCGGTGCGCGCGAGCGCCGTGTGCGGATCGCGCGCGGGCGGAATGCGCAGATGCGATGCCGCGTACGAGAGCGAGAACGGCACGCGCTCGCCTTCGGTCACGGTGAATTCCGCGACGGTCTTCATGTCTTCGCCGCGCAGCTCGACCGGTGTGCGCAGCACCGCGTTGTCGGGGCCGACGATCGCCTTGATGCCGCTGTCGTGCTCGAGCTTGTCGACCCACGGAATCGAAAAGCCGTAGTCGAAGCGCAGCACCAGTTCCATCTTCATGCGCACGGTGCCGCGCTTGCCGACGACGATGCGGATCAGTTCCGACCAGCCGTTGCCGGGCGGCATGAAATCGATCAGCGTGACGGCGCCGTCGGGCGTTTCGAAGTCGGTTTCGAGGATCAGCGTTTCGCCGCGATAGCGCCGCGTGGTGGTCGGCGCGGCGTCCTCGCCCTGGGTGGCGGGGGTGATCAGCCAGCGGCCGTTCCCGGGCGTGCCGAGCAGCGCGGCGAAGCAGGCGCCCGAGTCGAAGCGCGGCCAGCAGAGCCAGTCGATGGAACCCTCGCGGGAGATGAGCGCGGCGGTATGGCCGTCGCCGATGAGTGCGTAGTCTTCGATGTGTGCAGGCATGGAAAGCGTGTCGGAAAACGAGTCGTTATTACGGACGGCGACAGCAGCCGCGCTTCGAGTGGGTGTTATTACCGGACTACGATCAGCATTGTTTGGTTCACCGCACACTGCGGCAAAACGCTGGTTGGAAAATTGTCAAATCCATGCATACAATCAAACTTCATGCCGATGTTCGGCGACTTGCCGGACTGCTAATTGGCCTTGCTCATGGCGTATGCAGACGCCGTTTCCGAGGACGAAAGCCATGCTGAACCCTTCGAAATCCGATTGCATCACGATTCTCTCGGCCGCCAGCCAGCTTGCCGGCGACTCCATGTTGCCACTCGACCATGACCGGCTCGGCCTGAGCCGCAACGGTATGCTGGCCGCCGCGTCCTTTCTGGTCGAGCGGGCCTGCTTCCGGCGCTATCAGCAGAATGCCGACCATTATGCGGTCGGCGCGCTGTCGCTGCAGGGGCGGCTGCGGCTCGACCAGCTGGCGAACGGTTGACAGCTAGCGTCGGGCGTTCGTAGCGCAGGTTCCTCGTATCTCCGCGCCGCGCAGTCGACGCATTACTTCATAGCGCGCCTTCGCATTCCGTATCCCTACTTTGTGCTGCGTCGCGACACGTCGATGGTTCGTGTGGCGCGGTGCGGTCGCGCGCAACCATCTGCGCGCGATGTCTCTGCCCGCGTATGTCACGACGTGACATTTGCCTCGCTTTCGCATTTGCGAGTGGCGCGGGCATTCCCGCGAACTTTCCCTTCGTGCGAATCCACCTCGATACCGGACGCAACGCTTGCGCCCGGCATCGCGCCGCCTGTCGCTCACAGATGCGACGAGCCCACACCGAAGATGCCGATGATGCCGATGATGATCAGGTAAAGCGCGACGATGTAGTTCAACAGGCGCGGCATGACCAGGATCAGGATGCCGGCGATCAGCGAAACGAGCGGGCCCAGACTGAGAGTGACGTTCATGGAGACTCCGTGGTTGAGACGCGTGATGCGCGATTGAGAAAACGATTGAAAAAAGCCCCGGCGCGCGAGACCAAAGCCGCTGTCGCAGGCCGCGCGGCAGCGGCGGATTCACTGCATGATCCGACGTAACGCTCTTATACTCACTTCGACAACAACAACGCGGAACGACGCTCGATTCGCGGCGCGGCAGACCAGACACCGTTACCACCGTTCGTACCCCGGCTCGTACGCGAGCCCGTACCAGACAACCGATGTCGAGGAGGTCTCATGCTTCACAGTCGCCGTGGCGTTGGGCCTGCTGCCGTGCGCCCAGTGCCGACTTCCGTTTTTACTTCTGTTCTTGCCGGTGTTGCCGATCAGTGTTCCCGTCCGCATGGCGCTGATCACGCCGCTTCCTCTGCCGCGGATTGCACGGCGCAAAGCACCGTGCGGCGCGCGAGGCGGCCAGCGCCGTTGCGGGCCACCCATTCGATAATAAGAGGTTTCGTGCTCATGGTTTCGATTGTTGCTTCGCACGCGTATTCGCAAGATTCTGGCCCGGCCCCCGCGGACGGGGTCTATACGATGCTGGTCGGTACATACACCGGCGGCAAGAGCGAGGGCATCTACGTCTTTCGATTCGATACGAAGACTGGAGCAGCGACCCAGGTGTCGGTCGCGCAGACGGTCAATCCGTCCTATCTCGTGGTGAGCCGCGACCGCCGCTTCGTCTATTCGGTCAACGAGCTGCCCGGCGACGACGGCCCGGCCACGCAGCGCGGCGGCATCAGCGCGTTCGGCTTCGATGCCGCGCGCGGGCGGCTGACGTTCCTGAACAAGGTGTCGTCCGATGGCAATGATCCGTGCTACCTGAGCATCTCGCCGGACGGCAAGTTTCTGCTGACCGCGAACTATTCGGTCGCGCCCGATCCGGGCGGCAGCTTCGCGGTGTTTCCGCTGCAGGGCAACGGCCAGGTCGGCACTTCGGTGCAGACCGTGTATCACGAGGGCGGCGGTCCGGTGAAAGGGCGGCAGGACAACTCGCACGTGCATTCGACCGTGTTCTCGCCGGACGGCCGCTATCTGTTCTCGCAGGACCTCGGCGCCGACAAGCTGTACTCGTACCGCTACGCACCGCTGAGCAGCGCCGGCGCGGGCCCATTCGTCGCGACGGACTGGGGCTACGCGCAGCAGAAGGCCGGCACGGGTCCGCGCCACCTCGTTTTCAGCGCGGACGGCAGGCACGCGTATCTGACGAGCGAACTCGCGGCGACCGTCAGCACGTTCGATTACCACGACGGCAGGCTGAAGCTCGTGCAGACGCTGCCAATGAGCGAGCCCGGCTTCAAGGGAAAAGTGGGCGCGGCGGCGATCCATATGTCGCCGGATGGACGCTTCGTGTATGCGTCCAATCGTGGCGACGCGAACGAAATCGTGATCTTCTCGGTCGATCCCGCCAATGGGCATCTGAAACAGATCGGCCGGCAGTCGAGCCTCGGCAAATCGCCGCGCGAGTTCACCATCGATCCGACCGGCAACTGGCTGATCGTCGGCAATCAGTTGAGCGACACGGTCTATGTGTTCAAGCGCGATCCGCAGACGGGGCTGCTCGATCCGAATCCGAAGCAGCACTTCGAACTCGGCTCACCGGTGGATTTCAAGCTGGTATCACCGTCGTGATGCGCGGCACGCGCGGGTAAATAAAAACGGACAGCTCACGTCGTGAGGCTGTCCGTCTTTTTCATCCGTGGCGGCTGGCTTGTCGTCGTGTCAATCACGACCCGTCTCGCCGCTGCGCCGGGCGCTCATTCCGCCGGCCCCGGCGCCAGCACTTCGCGGCTGCCGTTGATGCTCATCGCCGACACGAGTCCGGCTGTCTCCATTTGCTCGACGAGCCGCGCCGCGCGGTTATAGCCAATCCGCAATTGCCGTTGCACCGACGAAATCGACGCGCGCCGCGTGCGCACGACGAACGCGACCGCTTCGTCGTACAGCGGATCGGCTTCCGCATCCGGCGCCTCGCCGAACAGGTCCTGGGCCGCGCCGCCGTCGGCGGCCGGGCCGTCGAGAATGCCTTCCTCGTATTGCGGCTCGCCGAACTGCTTCAGATACTCGACGATCGCATGCACTTCCTCGTCGGCGACGAACGCGCCGTGCACGCGCTGCGGGTAGCCGGTGCCCGGCGGCAGGAACAGCATGTCGCCCTGGCCGAGCAGCGACTCGGCGCCCATCTGGTCGAGAATCGTGCGCGAGTCGATCTTCGACGACACCTGGAACGCGACGCGCGTCGGAATGTTCGCCTTGATGAGACCGGTGATCACGTCGACGGATGGCCGCTGCGTCGCGAGGATCAGGTGGATGCCGGCCGCACGCGCCTTCTGCGCGAGCCGCGCGATCAGTTCCTCGATCTTCTTGCCGGCGACCATCATCAGGTCGGCGAGCTCGTCGATCACGACGACGATCAGCGGCAGCGGCGCGAGCGGCTCGGGTGCATCGGGCGTCAGCGAGAACGGGTTGCCGAGCTTCTTGCCCTTCGCCTCGGTGTCGCGGATCTTCTGGTTGAAGCCCGCGAGATTGCGCACGCCGACCGCCGACATCAGCCGGTAGCGCTTCTCCATTTCGCCGACGCACCAGTTCAGCGCGTTGGCCGCGAGCTTCATGTCGGTGACGACCGGCGCGAGCAGATGCGGAATGCCTTCGTAGACCGAAAGCTCGAGCATCTTCGGGTCGATCATGATCAGGCGCACTTCCTCGGGCGTCGCCTTGAACAGCAGCGAGCAGATCATCGCGTTGATCGCGACCGACTTGCCGGAACCGGTCGTGCCGGCCACCAGCATGTGCGGCGCCTTCGCGAGATCGGCGACGACCGGGTGTCCGGTGATGTCCTTGCCCATCGCTAGCGTCAATTGCGAGTGCGAATTCTGGTAGACGCCTGCTTCGAGAATTTCCGACAGGCGGATCGTCTGACGCTTCGCGTTCGGCAGTTCGAGGCCCATGCAGGTCTTGCCCGGAATCGTTTCGACCACGCGGATCGACGTGAGACCGAGACCACGCGACAGGTCCTTCATCAGACCGACGATCTGGCTGCCGCGCACGCCGAGCGCCGGCTCGACTTCGAAGCGCGTGATGACCGGACCCGCCGACGCGCCGACCACCGTCACCGGCACCTTGAATTCCTGCAGGCGCTGCTCGATCAGCTGGCCGGTCTCGCGGAGCTTGTCCTCCGAGATCGGTTCGATGTCGGCGTCGGCGGGGGCGAGCAGATCGAGCGTCGGCAGTTCGACCATCGATGCGGCCGGCGCATGGAACTCGAAGCCGTTGACCGGCACGTGACCTCGGATCGGCGCGCGGGCGGCGGGCTCGGTGGTGGGTTGGTCCGCGGGTTCGGCCTGCGGTTGCGGTGCCGGCGCGGGTGAAAGTGTCTGAGCGGGCGACGGTTCGGTGGCCGGCAGGTTCGCGACGGGCGTTGCGTTTGCGCCTACCGGAGGCTCGCTGCCGGCCGCCGGCGCGGCGAAGTTTGGGAAACGGACTACGTTCGAGACGACCGCCGGTGCGGATGCCGGCGCGGCGGAGTTCGCCGCGCTGGATGAGATTGACGATGGCGAGGCGTTCGCCGGCTCGGTCGCCGCGTGCAGGGCAGGGGCCTGCGGAGTCACGGGTTCTGTTGCAGCGGGCACGGCAACGGCGTGCAGAGTTGCGTGCGTCGGCGGCGTTGCGGCCTCGTCCGGGAGCGTGCTTGCGGCCGCGGCGTCCAATGCCGACGCGCCAGACCACGGCGGCATGGTTGCGCTCGACGGTGCGGCTGTCCCGGACTGCGGCGAGTGCGACGGCGCCGCAGCGCGTTGAGCCGCCGCGGGGCCGAGCTTGCTTTCCCAAGGTACGAGCGTTTTGTCGATGACGATTTCGGCGACCGGCGCCAGCGCTTGCAGCGGCGTCGCGGTGTCGGCGGGGGCTGGTTCGGCGGAGCGCGCGGATTCGTCCTCCTGCGATGCGGGGATGCGGGTGTTCGTGGCTATGGGCGTCGTCGTTTGCGCGGTGGTGACCTCGATTTGCGCCTGGCTGTCGACCTGAGGCGCCGTCTGCGTCGAATCGCTTTCGATCGCCGGCACGTCTTCGTGCTGGGCGTCGTCCTGCAGGCTGGCTGCGAAGCGCTGGAACGGCGTCGCCGTCCGCGTCTCATGTTGCGGCGCGCTTGCAGCAGATACCGACGGCTCGACAGCTGCGGGCGTGGCGGGTCCGGGATCCGCAGACGCGGCTTCGGCCGGCATTTCGGCAACGGCAACCGACTCTACAAACTCGGTTTCGACAGCTTCGACCGTCACGTCGGCCACCGACCCGATCGCAGCCGTACGCGGCGCATGAATGACCGGTGGTTCGGTCGGCCATTGCGCAACCGCTTCGTTGCCGTCCTCGGCAGGCGTCACGTACTCGGCCTCTGCACGCTCAGCCGGTAACTCGACCAGTGCGCCTACTTGCTCCGACTGCGCCGGCGACACCATCCGCGCCGAACTCTCCGCGCTCGGCGCATGAGCCACCGCAACCGTCTCGCCGGCTTCGCCAGGCAGCACGTCCCGCTGCGCCGGCGGCGCATCGAACGCCGTTGCCGCACGCTCCACATCGCCGATCCTCGCACTCTCGGCGCCACGGCTGCGCGCGAGGCTCACGCCGGCCATGTCGGTCCAGCGCGCGGTGTTTTCCGCGATGCTGCGCAGCGTTTCCTCGACGCTCGCGGGCGGCGCAGCCGCCGACGTGTTCGCCATCGTGCGCGTGAAGTTCGGTACAGACCCGCGCACGGTCGACGGCAATGTCACGCCGTTGGCGCGCGCAGCGGCCGGGAACGGTTGACGCGAAGTGGCGCCGCGATTGAGCGGCACGCTGCCGTCGGCCGGACGCTGCAGCGACACCGGACGGCTGCCGCGGCCCGCGGCATTCATCGATCCCGCCGTCATGCCGATTCCGGGTCCCGACGCGGCGGAGCGACCCGCCATCGCCTGTGCCGCTCGCGCCGACACGCCGGACGCGGCGGCGGCCGTCGCCGCCAACGCGGCACTGGAGCCGAACGGCGCGGTCGAGCGCTGTTCGCCGACCGAGCGCCGGCCGACCTGCGCCGCGCCATCACGAGCCGATGTGACCGATGCACCCGTTGCACCCAGCGATCCCGCCGCCATCGCCGCACGCGGCTCTGCCGTGCGCAGCCAGCCGGCCGGCGCGACCGGCTCGGTTGGCACGAACGGAGCGGCGGATCTGTCCGCAGCTTTGTCGAGCTGCAGCGCCTGCATTGACGTCGACGCTGCCGGACGCGGCGACGCGCCCGACCCCGTGCGCATCACCGGCTCGATCTGCTTGACCGGCCCGCGCGCCGCGCCAGCGGCCGCATCGGCGCGCCAGCTTGCGGCACCACTACGGGCGGAAGCCTCCTTGCTACCCGCGATGCCAGCCGCCGCGGCGCCCGCAGCAGCGGCGGAGCTCGCGGCGCGCCCGCTCGCGGGCGGACGCCAGACCGTCGGCCGCGCATAGCGACCCTTGCTGTTGCGCGGCGCCATCGTGTTGGTAGCAGGTGAAAGATGCGCCGGCGCGCCGTCGTCGACGGTGCGGTGGCGGCGCGCATCCTCGTCGCGCTTCGCGAGTCCGCGCGACAGACCGAGGCCGAACGCGCCGTCGGCCCAGACGGCGACCTCGCTCCAGCGGAACTCGATCAGCCAGGGCAGGCTGATCGCGAGCAGCGCGAGTGCCGCGAACGGCGTGCCGATATGGCCGAGCAGATGACCCAGCCCCGCGGCGAGCGCATGACCGAAACCATTGACGCCGGCAATGCCGATCAGCGAGCCCTCGAGCGTGCAGCTCGCGATCAGCACGCAGACGAAGCCGAGCCACAGCCGGATCGTGCCGGGGCCGCGCAGACCCGCACCGCCCGGCAGCATCGACTTCACGAGGCGCCACAAAAGAGGAATGAACCAGACGGCCGACCCGCCGAACCAGCCGAAAACTACCGTGTGCATACCAGACATCTACGAATGACGGAGCGCGCGAGAGGCGCAACCCGTCGAGTTTAAACGGCGCGGCGCGCGGCTTCGAAGGCCGGCGCGGATCGCGAACGCAGCGCAAGCTCGCATCATTTGTCGCTGCGATCGAACGTCAACGCGTCGCCGTTGTCGAGGATCAGCTGCATCTGCTGCGGCGGCCGCATCTGCACGCCGGTGCGATCGATGCGCTCGAGCGCCGCGAGGAACGGCTTCTCGATGTCGCCGCCCGGCGATACGCATGCCTTGCGCGTGCCGGCGAGGGTACCGAAGCTCAGCTTGCCGTCCTTCAGCATGTACGAACCCATGAAGCGGTTGCAGCCGGAAAAGCCGCTCGCGTGCCGCTGGCCGCCTTCGGTCGACAGCGTCAGCGTGAGCGGCCCCTGATCCTGCGCCGGCACCGCGCGTGCGGTACCGTCGGCGTTCTTCCACGAGCTCAGCACCCAGCTGGTGTCGTCGAGCAGTTGCGCGGCGGCGGGATTGAACGGGTCGGGCGGCGGCGCCGACGCGTCCGGATGCTTCGGGATCGCGCAGGCACCGAGCAGCGCGGCGATGCTCAACGCGGCGACGGCCGTGCGCAGGCACGGAGTGATGCGCGCAAGACGTCGCGGGCGGGAGCGGATGAGCATGGCGTCGTTCCTGTTCAAACTGGCGAAGGCGTAAGGGTAACGTACTAAGCTTGTCGTGCGCGAGCGATGCACGCGGCGATGTGATCGCGGGTGCGAACATCGAAGCGGGGACGCGGTTCCGATCGACCGCCATGGCCTCGCGAGCGCACCCGCCAGCGCCGCGCGGCAAGGGGGCCGCATGTTAACATCGCGGTCTACCCAATCCCACCCTCATCCCGACTTTTATCTGGAGTTCCCATGCAGATCGGCCAACGGATCGGCACGCCCCTTTCTGAATCCGCGACGCGCGTGATGCTGCTCGGCGCCGGCGAGCTCGGCAAGGAAGTGATCATCGCGCTGCAACGGCTGGGCGTCGAAGTGATCGCCGTCGACCGTTACCCGAACGCGCCGGGCCATCAGGTCGCGCATCGCGCGCACGTGATCGACATGACCGACCGCGCCGCGCTGCGCGCGCTGGTCGAGCAGGAGCGCCCGCATCTGATCGTCCCTGAAATCGAGGCGATCGCCACCGACGAGCTCGCCGCGATCGAGACCGAGGCGCTCGCCGAGGTGATCCCGACCGCGCGCGCCACCCAGCTGACGATGAACCGCGAAGGCATCCGCCGCCTCGCCGCCGAAGAACTCGGCCTCGCGACCTCGCCGTACGCGTTCGCCGATTCGCTCGACGAACTGCGCGCGGGCATCGCGAAGGTCGGCTATCCGTGTGTCGTGAAGCCGGTGATGTCGTCGTCGGGCAAGGGGCAGTCGGTATTGCGCCGCGACGCCGACGTCGAACCCGCATGGCAGTACGCGATGGCGGGCGGCCGGGTGAATTTCGGGCGCGTGATCGTCGAGGGTTTCATCGACTTCGAATACGAAATCACGCAGCTCACCGTGCGTGCGATCGACCCGGCGAGCGGCGCGGTCAGCACGTACTTCTGCGATCCGATCGGCCACGTGCAGGTCGCGGGAGACTATGTCGAATCGTGGCAGCCGCAGCCGATGAGCCCGCTCGCGCTCGAGCGTTCGCGCGAGATCGCGCACAAGGTGACGGCGGCGCTCGGCGGCCGCGGCCTGTTCGGCGTGGAACTTTTCGTGCGCGGCGACGACGTATGGTTTTCGGAAGTCAGCCCGCGTCCGCACGACACCGGACTCGTCACGCTGTGCTCGCAGCGCTTCTCGGAGTTCGAACTGCATGCGCGCGCGATCCTCGGCCTGCCGGTGGATACTTCGCTGCGTGCGCCGGGCGCGTCGGCGGTGATCTACGGTGGCTGCGACGAGGCTGGCATCGCGTTCGAGGGCGTCGCCGCGGCGTTGGCTGTACCGAACGCGGATCTGCGCCTGTTCGGCAAGCCGGAGAGCTTCGTCAAACGACGCATGGGCGTCGCGCTCGCGACCGGCGAGAACATCGACGAAGCGCGCTCGCGCGCGAAGCAGGCCGCGTCGGCGGTACGGCCGGTGTCGGGCAAGTAACAGATAAGCGGCGCCGCGCGGCGTGGCAGTGTGCGGGACGCACACGGCCGCGCTCGCCGCCTTCGTTTTGCCTTATCGAAGCAAAGCAATCGGAGCAGAGGATCGTATGGCGCCTGAATCGCGCAGCAATCTGTGGCGCGGCGCGCTAGGCCGTGCCGGCGCGCTCGGTGTGGTGTTCGCGCTGTGTGCCGGCATCAGCGGCTGCGGGCTCGCGGCCGCGCCGTGCCGGATCGCGTCGGCGGGACTGAAGATCGTGCCGGTCGTCGGCCACGTCGCTGCCGCGCCGACCGATGCGTGCGCCGGCGTGATCGATCCTTGAACTGTCGTCGAGCTGTCCACGAATTGCCTGTGACCCGTCCGTGACCGGCGTGGCGGCCGGTCTGCCTTCCCTGCCTGACCCCCGCAACGATCGAGGTGTTCGATGAAGACATGGCGTGTTGCAATCCTGACGGCGGCCGCATCGGTAGTGGCCTGGCTGGCGGCATCTTCCGGCTTCGCATCGGCCGCGCCGCTTCAGTTCAAGCACATCGAGGGCAAGAACCACCAGACGCGCAAATACACCTGCGCGACCGGCAAGATCCTGCAGGTCACCTATTGGAACGCGCAGAACGGACAGAGCTTCGCCGTGCTGCCGGTGAAAGGCACGTCGATGCTGTTCGTCAACACGATCTCGGCGTCCGGCGCGAAGTACCAGGCCGGCAGCTATACGTGGTGGACCAAGGGTCCGCGCGCCAATCTGTATGACCTGACGGCCGGCGAGAACGCGCCGCCGATCCTCTCCGACTGCGTGACCGTGATCCGCTGATTCGCCGATCGGCCCCACATGGACCTCCTGCGGCGGCTTCTTCCTCTGCCCGGCTTCTTGGTTCTCCGCGCCGCCTCGTCCGCTCGCGCGCAGCGTTTCCGTTCGAGTAGTAAGCTGTCCGGCATGGCGTTCGCCATGCCGTTTGCCATGCCGCGCGCGCAGTGTCGTGTTCCGCGTGCGGCCGTCGTTGTCGTCTTCGATCGTCCGGTTCCGGACCCTAGTGGTGCAACCTCGGGTGCAACGACGGGTTCAGGCAGCGAGCCGAATCCGCCGCTTGGGTCCGCTGTCTGTCCCCGCGTCATCAAGCGAGACCCTCAATGAAAGCATCGGACCTGTTCGTCAAATCGCTGGAAGCCGAAGGTGTCGAGTATGTGTTTGGCATCCCCGGTGAAGAAAATCTCGATCTGCTCGAGTCGCTGCGCCGCTCGAAAATCCGTCTGATCCTCACGCGCCACGAACAGGCGGCCGGCTTCATGGCCGCCACCTACGGGCGGCTCACCGGCCGCACGGGAGTGTGTCTGGCGACGCTCGGCCCCGGCGCGACCAACTTCGTGACCGCGGCCGCCTATGCGCAACTGGGCGGCATGCCGATGCTGATGGTCACCGGCCAGAAGCCGATCAAGTCGAGCAAGCAGGGTCACTTCCAGATCGTCGACGTGGTGCGGATGATGGAGCCGCTCACCAAGTACACGCGGCAGATCGTGTCGATCGGCAACATTCCGGCGGCGGTGCGCGAGGCGGTGCGCCGCGCCGAGGAGGAGCGCCCGGGCGCCACGCATCTCGAACTGCCCGAGGACGTCGCGCATGAGGAGGGCGACGGCAAGCCGATTCCGAAGAGCTACAGCCGCCGTCCGGTCGCCGAGGAGAAGGCGGTCGCGCGTGCGGTCGAGGCAATCACCGCCGCGAAGCATCCGCTGCTGATGATCGGCGCGGGCGGCAACCGCAAGACCACGACCAAGATGCTGCGCGAGTTCGTCGACCAGATCGGCATTCCGTTCTTCACGACGCAGATGGGCAAGGGCGTGATCGACGAATCGCATCCGATGTGGCTCGGCAACGCGACGCTCTCCGACGGCGACTTCGTGCACCGCGCGATCGAGCACGCGGACTGCATCATCAACGTCGGTCACGACGTGATCGAAAAGCCGCCGTTCTTCATGCGCAGCGGCGAGGCGGGCGAGAAGACCGTGATCCACGTGAACTTCCTCGGCGCCGAAGTCGACACGGTGTATTTCCCGCAGATCGAAGTGGTCGGCGATATCGCCAACGCGGTGTGGCAGTTGAAGGAGAGCCTGAAGACCCGCAAGGAGCATTGGGACTTCACGCGCTTCAAGGAGATCAAGGAGCACTTCGAGGCACATCTGGTGAAGGGCCAGCACGACGACCGCTTTCCGATGTACCCGGTGCGGATCGTCAACGACGTGTACGAGACCACGCCGGCCGACGGCATCGTGTGTCTGGACAACGGCATGTACAAGATCTGGTTCGCGCGCTACTACCGCGCGCACGAGCCGAATTCGCTGCTGCTCGACAACGCATTGGCGTCGATGGGCGCGGGGCTGCCGTCCGCGCTCGCGAGCAAGATCGTGCATCCGGAGCGCAAAGTGATCGCCGTGTGCGGCGACGGCGGCTTCATGATGAACTCGCAGGAGCTCGAAACGGCGGTGCGTTTGAAGCTCGATCTGGTGATCCTGATCCTGCGCGATGACGCGTTCGGCATGATCCGCTGGAAGCAGGAGAACATGAATTTCCCTGACTACGGCATGACGCTTGCGAACCCGGATTTCGTCGCCTATGCGCAGAGCTATGGCGCACACGGGCATCGGGTCGAGGCGGCCGAGCAGTTCGCGCCGCTGTTGCGCGAGTGCTTCGCGACGCCCGGCGTGCACGTGATCGACCTGCCGATCGACTATTCGGACAACGAGCGCGTGCTCAATCGTGAGATCAAGCGCTTGTCCGCGCGGCTTTGAGCCTCTGTGCAGCGAAACGAGGAGAACTCGACATGTTGCAGAAAACCTATCCGTACTACCTGGCCAACGAAGCGGTGGCCGCCAACACCGATCTCGAAGTCACCGACAAATTCAGCGGCGAAGTCGCGACGCGCGTCGCGATGGCCGACGCGGCCGCGATCGACAAGGCGATCGGCCACGCGGTCGATGCGATGCCCGCGATGCGCGCCTACCCGCCGTTCAAGCGCGAGGCGGTGCTCGAACACTGCGTGAAGCGCTTTCGCGAGCGCTACGACGAACTCGCGCTTGCGCTGTGCATCGAGGCGGGCAAGCCGATCAACGATTCGAAGGGCGAAGTCACGCGCCTGATCGATACGTTCAAGGTCGCCGCGGAGGAGAGCGTGCGGATCGACGGCGAGATCATCAATCTGGAGATTTCGCCGCGCGCGAACGGTTACCACGGGTACGTGAAGCGCGTGCCGATCGGGCCGTGCTCGTTCATCTCGCCGTTCAATTTCCCGCTGAACCTGACCGCGCACAAGGTCGCGCCGGCGATCGCGGCGGGCGTGCCGTTCGTACTGAAACCCGCGAGCCGCACGCCGGTCGGTGCGCTGATCATGGGCGAAATCCTCGCGGAAACCGATCTGCCGAAGGGCGCGTTTTCGATTTTGCCCGCGCATCGCGACGGCGCCGACCTGTTCACGACCGACGAGCGCTTCAAGCTGCTGTCGTTCACGGGGTCGCCCGCGGTCGGCTGGAAGCTGAAGCGCAAGGCCGGCAAGAAGAAGGTGATTCTGGAATTGGGCGGCAACGCGGCGGCGCTCGTCGATGGCGATCAGGGCGGCAAGCTCGACTACGTGGTCGAGCGGCTCGCGTTCGGCGCGTTCTATCAGTCGGGACAGAGCTGCATCGGCGTGCAGCGGATTCTCGCGCATGCGAGCGTCTACGACGCGCTGCGCGAGAAGCTGATCGCGAAGACGAAGTCGCTCGTGATGGGCGATCCGAAGGACGAAAAGACCTTCGTCGGGCCGATGATCTCCGAATCGGAGGCGAAACGGCTCGCCGGCTGGATGGAAGGGGCGGTGCAGGCGGGCGCGAAGATCGTCGCGGGCGGCAAGGTCGACGGCGCGATGTTCGAGGCGACGCTGCTCGAAGGCGTGAAGCGCGACACCGATCTGTATCGCAAGGAGGCGTTCGGGCCGGTCGCGATCCTCGAGCGTTTCGACGATTTCGAGGCTGCGCTCGCGCAGGTCAACGACAGCGACTTCGGTCTGCAGGCCGGCATATTCACCGATTCGCTCGCGCATGCGCATCGCGCGTGGGATGCGCTCGAAGTGGGCGGCGTCGTGATCAACGACGTGCCGTCGTTCCGCGTCGACAACATGCCGTACGGCGGCGTCAAGGATTCGGGGCTCGGGCGCGAGGGCGTGCGCTACGCGATCGAGGATATGACCGAGCTGCGGCTGATGGTGATGCGCGAGACCTGGTGAAGCGATCGATCTGACGTGAGCGGGCGCGCCCCGGCGGCTCGCGATGGCGCCAGTGCGGGCCCGAGGTTGCCCGCGGAAGGCGTCCCGGGCCGCCGCGCGCCAAAGCGCCCGGCTGTCACGCCACTGTCGTCTGTGCGCACTACGCTGCGAGCGAAGCGCCGGCCGCGGGCCGCCAGCCGGCCGTCACGAGCGTTTTTGCTGAAGTGTTACAATGCTGGGCTTTCGGCGGGTGTTTCCGCCAGCCGGAGCCGGCCGCATTATCCGAACTCAGACGGGTCTCGCGCGGAACGACGTGGCTCCGCCTTCATCCTGATGCCCTCCGCGGTCCCGACCGCTGCCGCGCGCATCGCGCCACGCGCCTTTTTAGCGAAAGCCACCATGTCCGACACCGCCGTCACGCCCAGCACCGAGACTTTTGATCAATTCGGCCTCGCGCCCGACATCCTGAAGGCCATCAAGGAATCGGGCTACACGTCGCCCACGCCGATCCAGGCGAAGGCGATCCCAGTCTTGCTGGCGGGCCGTGACGTGATGGGCGCCGCGCAGACCGGCACCGGCAAGACCGCGAGCTTCGCGCTGCCGATCATCCAGCGTCTGCTGCCGCAGGCCAGTACGAGCGCGTCGCCGGCGCGCCATCCGGTGCGCGCGCTGATTCTCACCCCCACCCGCGAACTCGCCGACCAGGTTGCCGCGAACGTGCAGGCGTACGCGAAGCACACGGCGCTGCGCAGCGCGGTCGTGTTCGGTGGCGTCGACATGAATCCGCAGTCCGACCAGCTGCGCCGCGGCGTCGAAATCCTGATCGCGACGCCGGGCCGTCTGCTCGATCACGTGCAGCAGAAAACCGCGAACCTGGGCCAGGTGCAGATGCTCGTGCTCGACGAAGCCGACCGCATGCTCGACATGGGCTTCCTGCCCGACCTGCAGCGCATCCTGAACCTGCTGCCGAAAGAGCGCCAGACGCTGCTCTTCTCCGCCACGTTCTCGGGCGAAATCAAGAAGCTCGCCGCGACCTATCTGCGCAACCCGCAGACCATCGAAGTCGCGCGCAGCAACTCGACCGCGACCAATGTCACGCAAGTCGTCTACGAAGTCGCCGAGGGCGACAAGACCGGCGCGGTCGTGCAGCTGATCCGCGAGCGCGGCCTGAAGCAGGTGATCGTGTTCTGCAACAGCAAGATCGGCGCGAGCCGACTCGCGCGCAGCCTCGAACGTGATGGCGTGGTCGCGACCGCGATTCACGGCGACCGCTCGCAAAGCGAGCGGATGCAGGCGCTCGACGCGTTCAAGCGCGGCGAAGTCGAGGCGCTGGTCGCGACGGACGTCGCCGCACGCGGTCTCGATATCGCCGAGCTGCCGGCGGTGATCAACTTCGATCTGCCGTTCAACGCCGAAGACTACGTGCACCGGATCGGCCGTACGGGCCGCGCGGGCGCATCGGGCGACGCGCTGTCGCTGTGCAGCCCGAACGAGCGCAAGCAGCTGGCCGACATCGAGAAGCTGATCAAGCGTCCGCTCGACTTGCAGCGCCTGACCGTCGAAGCGCCGGTGCGCCATCATCACGAGGATCGTTCGCTGCGCCGCGAGCGCAGCGAATCGCGCGACGAGCGCAGCCGCCGTCGCCCGGGTGGGGCGTCGGGTTCGTATGACCGTCCGCATCATCATCATCGCGCGCAGCCGATCGACGATTTCTTCCTCAAGCCGTACGAGCCGTCGCCGGCATCGGTGCGCAAGGTCGAGGAGTCGGCCACGGCGAACTCCGCACCGCAAAAGGCGACGCCGAAGCGGCAGCTGGCCGCGTTGCTCGGTGGGTTCGGGATGCCGAGGAAGACGCCTTCGTCGTCGTAAGACGGGCTGTCGGGTTCAGCGCTCGGGGTGCAACGCCTCGGGCGTAAATGGCGCGGAGCCGCGCAGTTCGATGTTTTCGACGGCGCAGCAGGCTCTACGCGTGCGCATCATGCCGATGCGCGAAGGTTCATCCGTTTCGCCCAGGCCGCGGTCGCGACGCTGTAGAACTGCTCCAGCGTCGCAGGCGGCTCGCTTCCCAGCTCCAGTCCCAGATGCCGTGCCGCCGCGCCCAGTGCCTCCAGCGGTTTGTCGCTGTCGAGCGCGGTCGCGCCGTTCTGCTTGCTCAGTTTCTCGCCGTGCTCGTTCGTGACGACCGGTACATGCAGATACGCGGGCGTCGCCACGCCGAGACAACGCTGCAGATAAATCTGCCGCGCCGTCGAATCCATCAGATCCGCGCCGCGCACGATGTGCGTGATGCCCGCGTCCGCATCGTCCACCACCACTGCGAGCTGATACGCCCACTGATCGTCCGCCCGGCGCAGCACGAAATCGCCGACCTCGGTCGCGAGGTTTTGCGTCTGCGGACCCTGCCAGCGGTCGTCGAACGTGATCACGGCCGCGTCGCCGTCGGGCACGCGCAGGCGCCACGCGCGCGCCGGCTTGCCATGCAGCCCCTTGCGGCATGTGCCGGGGTAGGCGAGCGTGGTGTTGCGCGCGTGCGCGTTCAACAGCGAATCGGCGATTTCCTTGCGGGTGCAGCCGCACGGATAAACCAGACCGGTCGATTTCAACTGCTCGAGCGCCTGCTGATAGCGCGCGATGCGCTGGCTTTGCCAGACCGGCGCTTCGTCGGCACGCATGCCGAAGCGTTCGAGGGTCGCGAGGATGTCCTCGGCGGCACCGGGCACCGTGCGCGGCCCGTCGATATCTTCGACGCGCACGAGCCATGCGCCGCACTGCGCGCGCGCATCGAGCCAGCTCGCGAGCGCGCTGACCAGCGAGCCGAAATGCAGCGGGCCGGTCGGCGACGGTGCGAAGCGTCCGCGATAGGTCATGGTGTGGAGGCGACGCCGGCGCGGGTTGCCGCCCAGGCCGCCCCGGTCGACGTTAGGCGGCGCACGCGGCGTTGCTGTCCGGATGGCACGCCGGACAGGTCTTGCCCGCGACATACATTGGCGATTGCTGTTGCTCGGGCGTGACCACCGCGCGGCAGCCGAAACATTGCCGGGTCGCGGTCGGTTCGAGTTGCGGATTCAGCGCGGTGCGATAGTCGAACACGAAGCAGTCGCCGTGATAATGCGCGCCGCCCACTTCCTCGAAGTATTTGAGGATGCCGCCTTCGAGCTGATACACGTTCTCGATGCCGACGTCCTTCATATGGATCGCCGCCTTCTCGCAGCGGATGCCGCCCGTGCAGAACGACACGACCGTCTTGCCTTCGAGATCCGCGCGGTTGTTCTCGATCACCGCGGGGAATTCGCTGAACTTCGTGATCCGATAGTCGAGCGCGTTCTCGAAGGTGCCGACGTCGACTTCGAACGCATTGCGCGTGTCGAGCATCACGACCGGACGGCCCTCGTCGTCGTGACCGCGGTCGAGCCAGCTCTTCAGCGTGGGCGCGTCGACGAACGGCGCGCGACCGAGCTCGGGGCGGATCGCCGGCTTTTTCATCGTGATGATTTCGCGCTTGAGCTTGACCAGCATGCGCGTGAACGGCTGCTTGTCCGACAGGCTTTCCTTGAACTGCAGATTCGCGAACTTGCCTTCGAACAGCGGATCGTGGCGGATGTAGTCGATGAACGCGTCGGTGTTCTCGCGCGTGCCGGCAGTAAACAGGTTGATGCCTTCCGGCGCGAGCAGGATCGTGCCGCGCAGGCCGAGCGCGTTGCAGCGCTCGGTGACGAGCGGGCGCCACGCGGCGGTGTCTTCGATGGTCGCGAATTGATACGCGGAGAGATTGACGATACTCATGTGTGTTCAGCGGTAAAGATGGCCAGCGTGGCGAGGGGCGGCGGGTGGCGCGTTGTGCCGCCGCTGTCGTGCCCCGTATCAGACCCGCGGTTTGCCGCACGGTTTCCTGCGCGGTTTCCCGCGCGTTTCCAGGCTAGGCGGCCACGTCGAAACAGACGAAACCTCTATTATCCCTCAACCCGGCATTTCCCCCGACCTGGCCGAATGGCCAACGGTTTGCGCTAGCGCAAACAGCGCGCGTGCCGACCCCGTCCTGGCCGGATGGCCAACGTGCCGTTTTGACCTGAAAACTGCGGAAGGGTGGGGTTACAATGTCGCCCATGTCAGATCCCCGCTTCGTTCATCTCCGCGTTCACTCCGAATTCTCGATTGCCGACGGCATCGTGCGTCTCGACGACATCGTCGCGGCGGCGGCCAAAGACGGTCAGGGCGCGCTCGCGCTCACCGACCTCGGCAACGCATTCGGCCTCGTCCGTTTTTACAAGGAAGCGCGTGGCAAAGGGGTCAAACCCATTGCCGGCTGCGACGTCTGGATCACCAATCCGGACGACCGCGACAAGCCTTCGCGTCTGCTGCTGCTGGTCAAGGACCGCGGCGGTTACCTGAACCTCTGCGAATTGCTCAGCAAGGCGTCGCTCACGAACCAGTATCGCGGCCGCGCGGAAATCGAAGCCGGCTGGCTCGAAACCGGTTTGGGCGAAGGGCTGCTCGCGCTGTCGGGCGCGCAGCAGGGCGATATCGGTCTCGCACTGGCGGCCGGCAACGAAGAGGCGGCCAAACGCAACGCGCAGCATTGGGCGAAGGTGTTCCCTGGCGGCTTCTATATCGAGCTGCAACGCTGCGGTCAGCCCGGCGGCGAGCAGTATGTGCAGCAGGCGGTCGCGCTCGCGGCAGCGCTGAAACTGCCGGTCGTCGCGACGCACCCGATGCAGTTCATGACGCCGGACGACTTCACCGCGCACGAAGCGCGCGTCTGTATTTCCGAAGGCGATATTCTCGCGAATCCGCGTCGCCAGAGGCGCTTTACGGCCGAGCAGTATTTCCGCTCGCAACAGGAAATGGCCACGCTGTTCGCGGACATTCCTTCGGCGCTCGCCAACACCGTGCAGATCGCGAAGCGCTGCAATCTGACGCTCGAACTCGGCAAGCCGAAGCTGCCGCTCTTTCCGACGCCCGACGGCATGTCGCTCGACGACTATCTCGTGCAGTTGTCGAAAGAGGGCCTCGAAAAGCGGCTCGAACAGCTGTTTCCGGACGAAGCCGAGCGCGACGCGCAACGCCCCACGTATTACCAGCGCCTCGAATTCGAGTGCGGCACGATCATCAAGATGGGCTTTCCGGGCTACTTCCTGATCGTTGCGGACTTCATCAACTGGGCCAAGAACAACGGCGTGCCGGTCGGTCCGGGCCGCGGTTCGGGCGCGGGCTCGCTGGTCGCTTATGCGCTCGGCGTGACCGATCTCGATCCGCTGCGCTACAACCTGCTGTTCGAGCGCTTCCTGAATCCGGAGCGGGTGTCGATGCCCGACTTCGATATCGACTTCTGCCAGCACGGCCGCGATCGCGTGATCCAGTACGTGAAGGAGAAGTACGGCGCGAACGCGGTGTCGCAGATCGCGACGTTCGGCACGATGGCGGCGAAGGCGGCGGTGCGCGACATCGGCCGCGTGCTCGATCTCGGCTACATGTTCACGGACGGCATCGCGAAGCTGATCCCGTTCAAGCCGGGCAAGCACGTGACGATCGCCGACGCGATGAAGGAAGAGCCGCTGTTGCAGGAGCGCTTCGACAACGAAGACGAAGTGCACCAGCTGCTCGAACTCGCGCAGCGCGTCGAAGGCTTGACGCGCAACGTCGGTATGCACGCGGGCGGCGTGCTGATCGCGCCCGGCAAGCTGACCGATTTCTGCCCGTTGTACACGCAGGGCGACGAAAGCGGCGTCGTCAGCCAGTACGACAAGGACGACGTCGAAGCGGTCGGCCTCGTGAAGTTCGACTTTCTGGGCCTGACCACGCTGACCATTCTGGATTGGGCCGAGCGCTATATCCGCCGCCTCGATCCGTCGAAGCAGGACTGGTCGCTAGGCCAGGTGCCGCTCGACGACCCCGCGTCGTTCTCGATCCTGAAGAAAGCGAATACGGTCGCCGTGTTCCAGCTGGAAAGCCGCGGCATGCAGGGCATGCTGAAGGACGCGCAGCCTGACCGCTTCGAGGACATCATCGCGCTCGTCGCGTTGTACCGTCCGGGCCCGATGGACCTGATCCCGAGCTTCTGCGCGCGTAAGCACGGCCGCGAAGTGGTCGAATATCCGGATCCGCGCGTCGAACCTGTTCTGAAAGAGACCTACGGCATCATGGTCTACCAGGAGCAGGTGATGCAGATGGCGCAGATCATCGGCGGCTACTCGCTCGGCGGCGCCGACCTGCTGCGTCGCGCGATGGGTAAGAAAAAGCCCGAGGAAATGGCCAAGCACCGCGAAATTTTCGCGGAAGGCGCGGCAAAGAACGGCCTCACGCGGGAGAAGGCGGACGAGACCTTCGACCTGATGGAGAAGTTCGCGGGCTACGGCTTCAACAAGTCGCACGCGGCCGCGTATGCGCTGCTCGCGTACCACACCGCGTGGCTGAAGGCGCACCATCCGGCCGAGTTCATGGCGGCCAACATGTCGCTCGCGATGGACGACACGGACAAGGTCAAGATCCTGTTCGAGGACTGCCTCGCGAACAAGATGGCCGTGCTGCCGCCGGACGTGAATATGTCCGCGTACCGCTTCGAGCCGGTTGCCGAAGCCGACGGCAAGCGCTCGCGTACGATCCGCTACGGTCTCGGCGCGATCAAGGGCAGCGGCCAGAACGCCATCGAAGAAATCCTGCGCGCGCGCGAAGAGGGTCGCTTCATCGACATCTTCGATTTCTGCAATCGCGTCGATCGCCGCATCGTCAATCGCCGCACGATCGAGGCGCTGATTCGCGCCGGCGCGTTCGACACGCTGCATGCGAACCGCGCGCAACTGATTGCGTCGGTGTCGCTCGCGATGGAAGCGGCCGAGCAGGCGGCGGCCAATGCGCTGCAGGCGGGTCTGTTCGACATGGGCGACGCGCCTTCGCAAGGCCACGAACTCGTCGACGAGCCCGAGTGGCCGGAAAAGCGCAAGCTGCAGGAAGAAAAGGCTGCGCTCGGTTTCTATCTGTCGGGCCATCTGTTCGATGCCTACAAGGACGAAGTGCGCCGCTTCGTGCGCCAGAAGATCGGCGAGCTGAAGGAAGGGCGCGACAAGCTGGTCGCGGGTGTGATCGTGTCGCTGCGCACGCAGATGACCCAGCGCGGCAAGATGCTGATCGCGCTGCTCGACGACGGCACCGGCCAATGCGAAGTGACCGTCTTCAACGAGGTTTTCGAAGAGCACAAGCAGCTGTTCAAGGAAGACGAACTGCTGGTCGTGCAGGGCCAGGCGCGTAACGACGCGTTCACGGGCGGCATCCGCTTCACGGTCGAAACGGTGATGGATCTCGGCCGCGCGCGCTGCCGCTACGCGGACTCGCTGAAAGTGCAGATGAACGGCAACGCGGACGCGCAGGCACTGCGCCGGGTGCTCGAAGCGCACACCGCCGGCAAGGACGAGCCTGCCTCGGCAGTCGCGCCGGCGGCCGCCTCACGCGGCAACGGCGGCGGCAATGGCGGCGGGCGCGGCGGCTTCGGCGGCGACCGTCAGCGTCAGCCGGTGCAGATTCCGAACGGGCTCGCGGTGCAGGTCGTTTATCGCAGCGAGCATGCGCAAGGCGAAATGCGTCTGGGCGACGCGTGGCGCGTGAAGCCGACCGATGAACTGCTCGCCGCGCTGCGCGGCGAGTTTGCGGGAAGCTCGATCGAAATCGTGTATTGAGCGATGCCGATGCCGATGCTGTGGTCGGCCGGTGCCGCGTGTACCGGCTAACCCGACCTCAGCTCAGCTTACCGCCCGCCCGTTTTTTCCAGACGCGCCAGCTTCAGAAACCGGTAGTACACCGTCTCCGCGTTGAACAACGCGATCATCAGCCCGGCGCGGCCATCCAGAAAACCGCGCCGCAGCAAATAGGTCCGCACGAAGGCCCACAGGCCTCGTCCGATCGCGAGGCGAACGCTGCCTTTCTGCCCGGCCTCGTAGCGCTGCCGCGCGCCGGCTGTCGAATACGCGTCGAGCTTGCGCAGCACCCCCTCGTAGTCCTCGTACGAGTAGTGCATCAGCTTGCCGCTCAGGCGTTGCGCGGGCGTATCGAACACGAGGCGCTCGTGCACGAGGTCGTCGGAGAAACGCGCGGTGCCGCGTTTGAAGAGGCGCGGAATCCAGTCCGGATACCAGCCGCTGTGGTGGACCCACTGGCCGCAGAAGCTCGACAGACGGTCCACCGCGTAGACGTCGGCGGCGGGCGCGGCGAGCGTCGCGCGAATCGATGCGGCAAGCTCCGGCGTGACGATTTCGTCGGCGTCGAGCGACAGGATCCAGCTGGTCGTCAGGGCCTCGACAGCGCGGTTCTTTTGCGGGCCGAAGCCCGGCCAGTCCGTTTGTTCGATGACGCGAGCGCCGTGCGCGCGGGCGATGTCGGCGGTGCCGTCGGTGCTGCCGCCGTCGATCACGACGATCTGGTCGGCAAAGGCCACGGCTTGCAGGCATTCGGCGAGCCGCGCCGCCGCGTTCCGGGTGATGATGGCAACGCCAAGAGTGGTTTCTTGCATACCTGAGTTGCGTGGAGGACGAAGTGACGGAGCGGGCCGCGACCCGGCAATCGAGCAGCGAGTATACACACCCCATCCGGCCCCACACCACAGCCTCGATCCGCCAGGTGTCGCGCGCATGCCGTCGCGCGCCGAGCGTCGGCCGTCATCTGCAACCGATTACAATGCTCTTTTTCGATATTTCACGCGGCGGCCCGGCCATGTTCCGCGTGCTCGCCGTTCCGCATTTCCAGAGGATTCCTTGAGCGCGAAGCCAACGTTAAGCAAACCCATGGGTTCAGGCGATGCGTCGTCGCCGGCCGTCGTCCTGCGGCGCCTGTGGCCATTCATCAAGCCGCTGCTGTGGGTCGTGGTCGGCGCGATCGTCGCGATGGCGGTGAGCGCCGGCACCGACGCCGCCATTCCCGCGCTGCTCAAGCCGCTGCTCGACAAGGGCTTCGGCTCGCACGCAGTCGACAAGACCAAGTGGCTCGTGCCGGTCGCGGTGATCGGCCTCGCGTTGATTCGCGGCGTGTCGCAGTACGCGTCCGGCTATCTGCTCGCGTACGTGTCGAACAAGATCCTGCTCAAACTGCGTCTGAAAATGTTCGATCGCATGATCCACACGAGCGTCGCGTTCTTCCAGCGCGAAACCGCGAGCACGGTGATCAACGCGATCGTCTTCGAGGTCAACCAGATTCTGAACGTGCTGCTGAGCGTGATGGTCACGCTCGTGCGCGACTCGCTGACGGTGATTTTCCTGCTCGGCTATCTGTTCTATCTGAACTGGCGCCTGACGCTGATCGTCGCGGTGCTGCTGCCGGGTATCGGCTGGCTGGTCGGCAAGATCAACCGCCGGCTGCGGCGCCTTAACCGCGAGCACCAACTGCTGACGAACGAGCTGTCGTACATCGTCGAGGAGACGGTGGGCGGCTACAAGGTCGTCAAGGTGCACAACGGCGAGCAGTACGAGATGGATCGCTTCACCGAGATGAGCCGGCGCCTGCGCGGCTACGCGATGCGCATGACGGTGTCCGGCGGCCTCGCGCAGCCGTTGACGCAGTTCCTCGCGTCGATCGCGCTCGCGGTCGTGATCACGATCGCGGTGGTGCAGTCGTCGTCGGATCAGACGACGGTCGGCGGCTTCGTCGCGTTCGTCACGTCGATGCTGCTGATCATCTCGCCGCTCAAGCATCTGATGGACGTGAACCAGCCGTTGCAGCGCGGCATGACCGCGGCCGAGCTGATCTTCGGCCTGATCGACGAGCCGGCCGAGCCGGAAGGCGGCGGCAAGCCGCTCGCGCGGGCGCGCGGCGAGGTCGAGTTCCGCGACGTGTCGTTCGCCTACGGCACCAACTCCGCGCACAACCGGCACACGCTCGACCAGGTGTCGTTCAAGGTCGCACCGGGCGAGATGGTCGCGCTCGCGGGTCCGTCGGGCAGCGGCAAGACCACGCTCGTGAACCTGCTGCCGCGCTTCTTCGACCCAACCGGCGGCGCGATTCTGGTCGACGGCGTCGCGCTGCCCGAATACGACCTGCATGCGCTGCGCAGCCAGATCGCGATGGTGAGCCAGGACGTGGTGCTGTTCAACGATACGATCGCGAACAACGTCGCGTACGGGCAGACCGCCGACGCCGAGAAGGTCAAGGCGGCGCTGCGCGCGGCGAACCTGTGGGACACCGTGCAGGCGATGCCGCAGGGCATCGAGACGCTCGTCGGCGACAACGGCATGATGCTGTCGGGCGGCCAGCGCCAGCGTCTCGCGATCGCGCGCGCGATCTACAAGGACGCGCCGATCCTGATTCTCGACGAAGCGACCTCGGCGCTCGATTCCGAGTCCGAGCGCCACGTGCAGGCGGCGCTCGAAACGCTGATGAAGGGCCGCACCACGCTCGTGATCGCGCACCGGCTGTCGACGATCGAGCGCGCCGACCGCATCCTCGTGATGGAAGCGGGGCGGATCGTCGAGCGCGGCAGCCATCGCGAGTTGCTGGAGCACGATGGCCTGTACGCGCATCTGCATCGGATCCAGTTCCAGCAAAGCGCGGTTTGATCCGGCACACGGCGGGCGGGGGCTAGCGCGCCTTGCCGCGGCCGCGCCCTTGTTTTTTTTGGCCCATTTTCGAGACAGCTTTGTGCTTAAGTCTCAATTTGTTGCGCTCTTTTTCAGCACTAACACATGCTGGCGGGCAATGACAGTCCGTCTCGGGGAAATCGACTGCCCATGTCTCACGACGATCCGAGCAAACCGCTCGTCTCCATCGCGCTCGCGACCTACAACGGCCGCACTTATCTGCCCGAACTGCTGGCTTCACTCGACGCGCAGAGCTGGCCCCATCTCGAAGTCGTGGTATCCGACGACGCCTCCTGCGACGGCACCCGCGAACTGCTCGCGTCCCATGCGGGACGCGTGCCGGTGCGGCTCGTCGGCGATGGCACGCGGGCCGGCATCGTCGGCAATTTCGAGCGCGCGCTCGCCGGCTGCCGCGGCGACTACATCGCGCTCGCCGACCAGGACGACGTCTGGGCGCCCGAGAAAATCACCGATCTGATGCACGAGCTGCGGCGCGCGGAAAGTGCCGGCGGCTGCGCGGCGACGCCGGCGCTCGCATTCTGCGATATCGAGCTCGTCGACTCGACGCTGCGTCGTCTGTCGCACTCGCTGTTCGATATCACCGCGAAGTCGCGCTGCGCGACGCGATTGCGCGATTTTCTGCTGAGCAACCATGTGCCCGGCTGCGCGATGCTCGTCAATCGAGCGACGCTCGAACGCGCGCTGCCGTTCCCGCCCGGCATCGTGATGCACGACTGGTGGCTCGCGATGGTGGTCGCGTCGTTCGGCGAGATTCGCCACGTCGCGGTACCGCATCTGAAGTATCGGCAGCACGAAAGGAACGCGGTCGGCGCGAGCGCGACCAACGAGCGCGGCGCGGCGCGCGAAGAATGCGGCGCCGAAGCGGCCCGCCGGCGCGGCGCGAGCCGGCGGCGGCAGATCGAAGCGATCGCGGATCAGGTGCGGGTGTTCGCGCGACGCTTCGGCGCCGAGCTGCCCGTCGACGCGCGCCACGACATGCATGCGTTTTCGCGTGGCGTCGCGAGCTGGCGCGGTGCGTTCGAGTTCGTGATGATCAGCCACACCGGCGAGACGTTCATGCGCTCGGTGAAGATGCTGCGGCGCTTGCGAGCGAGCGTGCTGAGCTTTGGCGTCGAGACGCGACGGCCGAGTCTCGTGCGACGCTTGCGGCAGCGGCGCGGTGCGTCGCGCAGACTTTCGTGACCGGTGTCGGGTCGCAAAGCACCACCAGATTGCACCGTCGTCTTCAGGCCTTGCCGCGCCGCACGACCCGCTTGATCCAGATGCCCGGCGCATAGACCACCGGGCAACTCGCATACAGAAACATCCGAATCCGCAGCCCGAGTTTCACGCCGGCGCTGCGCGTCACCAGCCCGATGCGTTCGCCGAGGCTGCCGGCTTCGAACATCGCGTGGATGAACTGCTCGCGCGCGAGCTTCGGCGCCATCGCCGAGCGCATGCGTTCGCCGACCCCGACGATCTCGGCGTCGCGCTGCAGCTGCGCGAGCTCCGCGAGCCCATAGCGATTGCTCTGCCGCATCCGCGCGATCAGCTCGTCGACCGACTGATAGCGACGCTTGCGCGAAAGCCCGCCGCGCCGGTAGCGCACCAGCGGCTCGCGCAGACTGATCGCGCCACCCGACAGGATCGCGCGTAGCACCATGATCTGATCCTCGGCTGCGGCTCCCGGCAGCATCGGCCCAAAGCGCTCGATCAGGCGTCGCGACCACGTGTGCGCCGCGCCGATCAGCCACGGACGCTCGACGAGCCAGTCGTCGAAGCTGCGATAGCGGTCGAGCCCGGTCGGGCTCACGCGCTCGTGCACGTGACCCGTTTCGTCCATGTCGGCGAGGTCGGTCGCGATCAGGTCGGGGCGGCGCCCATGCGCGAGCCAGCAGTCGACCACACGCTCGCAGCGCTCGGGTGCCGACATGTCGTCGCCGGCGGCGACGAACAGCAGCTCGCCGTGCGCGAGCTGCGCGAGTTGCGACAGGTGCGCGCTGATACCCTGGTTCACGGAATTGCGCCGCGCGATCACGCGATGCGGCCCTGCGTAGCCGGCAAGCGCCGCTTCGATCGCGGCGTAGGTGGCGTCACTGGACGCGTCGTCGGAGACGATGATTTCGAGCGGCTGATAGGTTTGCGCGAGCGCGCTGCGCACGGCGTCGCCGATCTGCTCTGCCTGGTTGTAGGCGATCACCAGCATCGAGACGAGCGGGCGGGTGGTGTCGGCGGGCGGCAAGCTATCGGTCATGGAGTCGGGGCGAAGGCGATTGGCCTAGATTCTAGCCGCTCGCGACCGCGCCGCGCCGCTCGACCCACGCGCGAAATCTGAGCGCAGCGACCTGAGTTCCGCGAAACCCATCCTTTACAATTGCCGCTGCCCCGCAACTGCGCGCACGGCTTGATCCGCGCGTGCATCTCACCGAGACCAGTCCTTGTCAGAGCCAACCCGCGACCCGAGCCGCCGTCCCCTCACCGACCTCGCACTGACCGCCCAGGCGCTGAAGAACAGCGGCGGCGCCGAGCGCTACACGCGCGACGTGATCGCGGGCCTGCATCGGCTGGGACTGCGCCCGACGCTGTTCGCGCGCGAGATCGACCGCGCGCTGCCGGAGGCCGCGTGGATCGATGCGCAGCCGCTCAATGTGCGCTGGGCGCCGCGCAAGCTGCGCAACCTCGCGTTCGACTGGCGTCTGAAGCAGCGTTTAAAGCGGCATCGTCCGGACTGCGTGTTCTCGATCAATCACTCGACGCATGCCGACGTCGCGTTGTGCGGCGGCACGCACCCGGGCTCGCTCGAAGCCGCGGGCCGCGCGCCGCGCCGCAGCGACGCATGGCAGATCGAGCTCGAGCGCCGCGTCTACACGCGGGCGCGCTCGATCGTCGCGCATTCGCAATTGATGAGCCGCGAGTTGCAGCGTTTCTACGACGTGCCGGCCGAGCGCATCGACGTGCTTTATCCGCCGGTCGACACCGAACGCTTCAGGCCGCTCGACGCCGCCGCGCGCGCGGCGGTGCGCCGCCAGCTCGGTGTGCCCGACGATCGCGTGATGTTCGTGTTCTCGTCGACGAGTCACGAGCGCAAGGGCTATCCGCTGCTCGAAGCGTTTTTCTCGCGCACGACGCTGCCGGTCTGCCTCGTCGTCGCCGGCCGCCCGGTGCCGAAAACCGGCGACACAATTCGTTACGCGGGTTACAGCAAGGACATCGAGAAACTGTTTGCGGCCGCCGATTTCACGGTCGTCGCGTCGGCGTACGAGCCGTTCGGGCTGGTCGGCGTGGAGTCGGTGATGTGCGGCACGCCGCTCGTGATCGCCGACAACGTCGGCTCGGCGGAGACTGTGACCGGCGCCGCGAAGATCGAGTTCTCGCGGCAGTCCGTGGGGAGTTTCGAGCGCGCGATCGGGCAGGCGCTTGAGCGCGTGAAGAGCGGCGGCGCGCGCATCGCGGCGCCGCGCGAGAACCTCGTGTACGACCCGAGCGTCGACGCGCACGTCGCGGCGCTTTACGAGGTGTTCACGCGAGGATGACGGCGGCGCCGCGCGCGGCTCGCCGCTTGCCGTCAAGGCAGAATCAATCGCCCGGCTGCGTCTCGCGCACGACCGCGGCTGGCGTCGGCGCAGCCCGCGCTTCATCGCGCAGCTCGCGTTGGCGCGCATCGATCACCGCCAGCAGCGTCGCCACCAGCGAGGCGAGCAGCACCGTCACCATCATCGGCACCAGCACGTCGATCGTGAGCCCGAAGATCACCGTGCTCGTCGCGACCCCGAGGCCCGCGTACGACGCGGCGCGGATCGCCGGATCGGTCGCATGCCGGTGTCGCCAGAAATACACCGTGATCCCGTAGTAGAACAGCAGCAGGCAGATCACGCCGATCGTGCCCATCTCGGCGAGCGTCGAGAAAAAGTCGCTGTGCGCGCGCTCGTTGACGATCTCGGCCTTCACTTCGCCGCGCCTCGCCATCGCGCCGAGCTCGTCGACCAGATGGCCCTTGCCGACGCCCCAGACCGGATGCCGCTCGAACATCATCCGCGACGCGTTCCACAGTTGCAGGCGCAGGCCGGTGGCCGTGTCGTCCTCACCCTTGTGCATCATCGACACGTCGTTCGGCACCTCGGCAAAGCGCTTCTGCACCCGCTCGGTCGACAGCACCCCGCCCGCCACGATCAGAATCGCGAGCGTCGCGATCAGCAGGCGCTTCTTCTGCGTGAACCAGCCGTACTGCATGCCGAGCAGCACGACGAACACCGGCACCGCGAGCCAGCCGCCGCGCGAGCCCGACAGAAACGACGCATAGCCGCCCGACACCAGCGCGAGCACGCGCGGCACGAGCACGCGCCAGTCGCGCGGATTGTCCCAGCCGAGCGTGAACACGGACAGGAACGCGAGCAGCAGCGCGGTATCGCCGAACGGAATCGCGTTCGTGTACGAGTTGTTCAGGCGATTCGCGTCGGTCCAGCCGCCGGGCGGCTGGGTGATGATCGCCCATGCGCCGACCGCGAGCGCGCCGGCCGCGCAGCCCCAGCCGATCATGCGCAGATTGCGCGACGGCAATTGCCGCAGCAGCAGGAACACCAGTAGCGCGAGCAGGAACCGCGACGCGTTGTCGAACTCGCGTGGCAGCCAGTAGCCGAGCACCAGCTGCTGCGTGCCGATCCCGACGGCGAACGCGAGCATGCCGATCGTGAACCAGCGATAGGTGCGCAACGCGGAGAAATAGCCCGGCACGCGCCGGTTGACGATGGCCGCGCCGAGCGCGAGCGCGACGAGCGCGAAAAAGCAGTAGCCGGTTCCGCCGCGCCACATCAGATTGACGGCGGGCGCGAGAAACAGCAGAGCCGACGTGAGCCAGACCAGGCTGGAAGCAAAAATCATAGGTCTACGTTATCGATGAACACACTACCGTTGCGGTGGTGAAAATTGCAGGGGGCGCCGGACCATTCGAGTCCTTCAATACGGTAGAGCGATCCGGATTATAACCATGCGCTTCCTTGCGAAATGCTTGCTGCCGCACGCGGTAAGGTGTCGCTGGCCCGCGGGATGCGGCCGGGGCGGGGGCGGGCGCCGTCTGTCGTGCGGGCAGGCGGGGGCGGTACAATCGCGCGACATTCATGGCCGGCGCGCGGCGCATGCCGCGCCCCGTGCCCAGCTCAACGGACCGACTCGATGTTCTCAATCATCATCCCGACCTGGAACAACCTGCCTTATCTGCGCCTCGTGATCAAAAGCCTGCGACGTCATTCGACGCATCCGCACCAGATCATCGTGCACGTCAACGACGGCTCGGACGGCACGCTCGCGTGGGTGCGCGACGAGGGCATCGAGCACACGGCGTCGCCCGGCAATATCGGCATCTGCCACGCGGTCAATATCGCGGCGGCGCGCGCGACGCGAGACTACATCGTCTACATGAACGACGACATGTACTGCTGTCCCGGCTGGGATGAAGCGCTCGTCAAGCGTCTCCCGCAGATGCCGGCCGACAACCTGTTCATGCTGTCGGGCACGATGATCGAGCCGGTCGATTCCGGCAATCCGTGCGTGGTCGTGCGCGACTTCGGCCGCGACGCGCAGGTGTTTCGCGCCGACGAGCTGATCGCGGCAACCCCCAGCCTCGTGCGCGCCGACTGGCGCGGCGCGACATGGCCGCCGACGCTCGTGCATCGCGACTGGTGGTTCAAGGTGGGCGGCTACAGCAGCGAGCTGAGCCCCGGCATGAGCAGTGACAACGATTTCTCGATGAAACTGTGGGACGCCGGCTGCCGCGTGTTCGTCGGCGTCGGCGACAGTCTCGTCTATCACTTCCAGCAGAAGAGCACCGGCAAGGTCGTGAAGAACGACGGGCGTCGCCAGTTCCTCAACAAGTGGGGGATGACGCAGGCGACCTTCGACCGCTATTACCTGCGCCGCGGCACCGCCATCGACGGCGCGCTCGAGGTCAGCGAGCCCGAGCGCACCGGCCGGCTGCGTCGGGCGCTGCTGAAGTCGCGCATCAAGCGCGCGTTGGGCTGACCGGCGTCGAGCCGCAAGCGGCTGCTCGACGCATCGCGTGTGTCGAACGCCGCCTGTCAAACGCCGCCCGTCACGAGCGGAAGCACCGTCAGATCCGGATGCGTGCCGTCGACGATGCTGCGCCCCACGTGCACCGCTTCGTATAGCGCGTCGTCGAGGCTCGCGAAGCTCTCCTCGCCGTCCGCGTGAAACGGCACGGCATGGCCCGGAAGGTGGGGGTTGGCCCCCGGATGGCAGACGTAGCCGAGGTACGTGTAGCGGCTCTTATGCGCGGCCGCATCGGCCGCACGCGCGGGGTCGGGCGGGTCCTTCTCGACGGGTGACACGTGTATCTCGAAGCCCTCATATTGCACCGTCTGCCAGTTTGCGGTTTCGTCGGCCATGACCGCCTCCGTCTGGGTCTGTTCTGTCCAAAAAGTCTAGGTGATTTGCCGCCAAAACGCGCGGGCGCCCGGCTACGGTTTGATCGCGCCGAGTTGCTTCAGCAGCGTCAGGTTGTCCTCGAGATGCCAGTTTTCGACGATCCGGCCGTCCTCCACGCGATACAGGTCGAACGCCTGGAAGTCGACAGTCTGGCCGTTGCCCTTCAGGTTCTGGAACTGGCCGGTGAAGTGGCCATGAAAGTGCAGATGCACCGATGCGCGGTCGCCGGCCACGACCAGATCGTCGATCTCCGCGTGCAGGTCGGGCACCGCCGCGCGGAATCCCTTCGACGCCTGCAACGGACCGTTCGGGCCCTGCGGGCGACCGTCCGGCAGCGTCCTGTCGATGAACGCGGGTGACAGCGCGAGCCGCGCATACGCTTCGTCACCGGTGTTCCAGAACCCGGCGTAGCGGCGCGCGGCGAGCACGACCGCGGCGCCTTGCGGGGAATTGCTGTCGAGCGCGAGATGGTGCGGCGTGGGCAGCGCGGCGTCGTTCGCGGCTGGCGCGGAATCCGCGGCGTATGCGTTGATTGCGCCGCTTGCGCCGATTGCACTGGCGAGGCCGACGGCGACGAGAACCTGACGGGCAAGACGGGAAATCGTTGCGTTGCTCATGATGCGCTCCTGGGAGGTGGGTTGATGAAGCGCATTCTGCTGACATCGGCCGCATTTGATAATTGGCCTGAAGCTGGAAAGATTTTCATCTTATTTTTGAAAATAACTCATCGCCAGGATCGCGTCCGTCAGAACGCCCCGGCCGCTTCTCGTCGGATAAAATGCTGCGCTTTGCCTAAATCCGACTTCGCTCATGTGGTTCAAAAACCTTCAGCTGCACCGTTTGCCCGCTCCGTGGTCCGTCACCCCTGAACAGATGCAGAAGTGGCTCGCGCCGTACGCGTTCGCGCCCGGCCAGAGCGTCGAGATGCAAGCCCAAGGCTGGGCGCCGCCGCGCGACGGCGACTCGCTCGTCTACGCGATGAACGGTCAGATGCTGCTGACGTTCCGTGCCGAGAAGAAGCTGCTGCCCGCGTCGGTCGTCACCCAGATCACGCGCGAGCGCGCGGCCGAGCTCGAAGATCAGCAGGGCTTCAAGCCGGGCCGCAAGCAGATGCGCGAGCTGAAGGAGCAGGTCACCGACGAGCTGCGGCCGCGCGCGTTCAGCATCCGCCGCGATACGCGTGTGTGGATCGATTGCGCGAATGGCTGGCTCGTGATCGACGCGGCGTCGCAGGCGGTCGCCGACGACGTGCGCGGACTGCTCGTGAAGTCGATCGACCAGTTGCCGCTGATGACGGTGCGCGTCGCGCAGTCGCCGGTCGCGGCGATGACCGGCTGGCTGCTCGACGGCGATGGGCCGGCGGGTTTCACGCTCGATCAGGACACCGAGCTGCGTTCGCCCGCCGAGGGCAACGCGACGGTGCGCTATGTCGGCCATGCGCTGGACGCCGAAGACATGCGCCGCCACATCGAGGCGGGCAAGCAATGCATGCGGCTTGCGATGACGTGGAACGATCGCGTGTCGTTCGTGCTGACGCCGTCGCTGACGATCAAGCGCATCACGCCGCTCGACGTGCTCAAGGAAGCGAGCGACCCGACCGCGCAGAACGACGACGAACGCTTCGATTCCGATGTCGCACTGATGACGGCCGAGCTCGATCGCATGCTGCGCGATCTGATCGACGCGCTGGGCGGCGAGCAGGATGGCATCGAAGGGTTCGCATTGCCGCAGGCCGTGGCGGCCTGAGCGTCAGATTCTCGCGCTGGCCAGCGCTTCGATCAGGGTCCAGTACGGCGTGATCGAGCGCAAGCGGATCGGGTAGGTCCGCTGCAGCAGCGCGAGCGTCGCGTCGGTATCGGTGAGCTGATAGATGCCGGACACGCGCAGATCGGCGACGTCGTCGGCATAGCGCAACACGCCGGCGTGATAGCGCGCGAGTTCGTCGACGAGGTCCGCGATACGCATGTCGTTCGCGTAGAGCAGGCCACGCGTCCACATCGCCTCGCGCGGGTCGAGCGCCTGCGGTGCCGCGATGCCGTCGCGTGTGAGCCTGCTCCATTGGCTCTGCGTCAGCATCAGCGCCGAGCCCTCGGCCGGCGTCGCCAACGCGTCACCGCGAAACGCGGCCACGCGTGTGAAACCATCCCGTTGCCTCACGCTGAACTGTGCGCCGCGCGCTTCGACGACACCTTCGGCGGTCTGCACGAGCAAAGGTGTAGCAGTCGTCGCGGCGCCTGCTGGGCCCCGCACGTCGCTGACGGGCCGCACCATGATTTCCCCCGCGAGCAGATGAATGCGCCGAACGTTCGGCGCGAACGCGACGTTGATCGCGCTCGCGCTGCCCAGCGTGATCTGGGAGCCATCCGCAAGCAGCACATCATGCAGTTCGCCGGTCGCGGTGCGAAAGTCGGCGCTCCACGTGCGCCACGGCAGGCGGCTCGCGAGCCAGCCTGCGGGCGCGCCGATGGCGAGCCACGACAGCGTTTTCAGCGCGCGCCGCCGTCCCGTCGACACGCCGGCGATATCCGCGTCTTCGCGTAGTGCGGGGCCGCCGTACGCGGGCGGGGTGCCGGTCTCGTGCCGCAATTGCTGAGCGAGCAGCCAGGCGCGTCGATGCGTGTCGCTCTGCTCGCGCCAACGCTCGCAGGCCGCGTGGTCCGCCGCGCTCGCGTGCGCCGAGTTCAGCCGAACCAGCAGACGCGCCGCCTGGCTCCGGATCTGTCGGTCAACAGCGGACGTGCTGGTCATGATTGGCCTGTTATTCCGTATTCGTTTTTCGCGAAACATTTTTGTTAAATGCGCGGTACGCCGAAACGCATTTGACAAATGTGATTTAAAAATTGAATTTAACAAATCACATTTAACAATTCCTGTCTGTTGAATTAGCTATTCTCGGTGAAAATCCGACCGGAGTTCGCAGCGGATTTAAGCAATACGTTTATCCTAAGCGGAAGCGACTCGCTCAACCGATTTCTCCTTTGCTGAGTAGGGTCGAAATCACCAGAATGGTGCGTACGTTCAGTCATTTCTGAGCGGGATAACGCATTGTCATTGATACAAAAAAATTACGCCACGCGTATGCCTATTATTTTTTCACGAATGCTTTTCATGAAATACGGCTAATTGCGTCACAAGCGAACGCTGCCTTTTTGTCACGAATTGCAGTGTGCCGGGTTTAGCTGACGGGCGTGTGAAGCCTGATGAAACTATTCGCCGGGTCATCGAGGAGGCGGACTGTGGGTGAAGAAAAAGTCATTGACGCGTGCAAGCGCGCATCGCTCGGCGCGCGGATCATCGCCGGGCTGCACGCGGGCGAGTTCACCGTCGCGTTTCAACCGGTCGTGCATGTGCAAACACGCGCGCTGTCTGGCGTCGAGTGTCTGTTGCGCTGGCGGCATCCGCAGTACGGGTTGCTGCTGCCCGGCGCATTCGAGTCGGCTCTGCACGATCCGGCGGTCGCGCACGAGGCGACGCGCTTCGTGCTAGACGTCGCATTCCAGCGGCTGCGCGACAGACTGCGAGCCGGGGGCGCGCCGCCACTCGTTGCGATCAAGGTTCAACCGTGCCAACTGTTGGACGACTCGCTCGTGCGGACGATCGACGAGCTCACGCGCCGTGATGGCGTGCTTGCTTCGCGTACCGAACTCGAACTGGTCGAGAACGAGGAGACGCTTGCCGTCGTCGCGACGCGCGAGTTCACCGCGCCGCTGCGCTCGCTCGGCGTGCAGCTCGCGCTCGACGACTTCGGCACCGGCTATTCGTCGCTTGCGACACTCGCCGGCGCGCGGGTCGATGCGGTGAAGCTCGCCCGCGAGTTCTTCCGTCTTGGGCCGCAGCACGCCGATTCGCGCGCCGCCTGCGTGATCCGCGGCGTGATCGACATCGTCGAGCGGCTCGGCATGCGCGCCGTCGTCCAAGGTGTAGAGAATGCTGCGCAGATGGCGTGGCTCGCGACGCTGCCTACGGTCTATGCGCAGGGCCATTACGTCGGCAAGGCCATGTATGAATATCCCGCCACGCATGAACCCCGGTAAAACTCCGTGCGCTGCCGCACCTTCGATGCAGACGAAAAAACGACCGCCGTATCAAAGGCTTGCGGATTTTTCCGGGAAGTTATGCACAGATTTGCCAACAAAAACTGTGGGTAACTTTGCGCGTGTCGTCGCGCAAGGAACTGCGTTTGCTATCACGCGTGCCGCGCTGCGTCGCGCATCGAAGCGCGTCAGTCTTCGAGCGCCCACGCGCGCTTGCGGCGTAGCAGCGCCGAGCCGATCGATACTGCCGCGCCGATGCCGCCCATCGTCAGCGACAGCGCGACGATCAGCGGGCCGGTTTGCGTGCGCGCGGAGAACACGCCGACGAGCAGGCCGGCGAGCGGCTGCGTCAGGTTGTTCAGCAGAATCGCGACGCCGATCGTCTTGCCGTAGTCCTCGGGCGGAATGATTTGCAAACGCGCGCTGCGGATGTAGACGTTGAACATCTTGTCGAAGCCGACGATCAGCAGAAAGCCGAGCGCATAGCCCCACGGCGACGCGCTCGCGCCCGCGATCACGCCGCCCGCGCAGATCGTCACGAACGCGACGAGACCGAGCACGCGCGCGGGCCAGCCGGCGCGCGCGACCGTCAGCAGCACCAGCACCGTGGCGATTGCGCCGGCCGTTTGCAGACCCGCGTAGTAGCGGTTCGATTGCGCATGCAAGCCCGTCACCATCGCCGCCGATGTCGCGAGCGTGACGCCGATCACGAGGTTCTCCGCGGCCGCCAGCATGATGACCTTCTTCAGTCCCGGCAGCGTCCACACGTGATTGAGCGCGATGCGCAGCGGTGTGGTCCAGTGAGCGGTGGGCGCGAACGATTCAGCGGGCGAATCAGCGGACCTTTGAGCGGGCGCGCGAAAGCCGCTCAGTCGCTGCCAGACGAACAGCGCGGCGTCGGCGCACAGAAACAGCACGCCGGTCGCGGCGACCACCCATTCCCAACGCCACACACCGAGCAGCAGCGCGGCGAGCATCGGCCCGAGCACGAAGCCGAGCTGATCGGCCAGTTGCGAATACGCGAGCACCTTCTGGATCTGCTGCGTGCTGAAGATCTGCGGCAGCATCACCTCGCGCGCGACGAGCCCCTGGCTCGTCAGCACGCCGCACGCGGCCGACAGCGCGATCAGCCAGCCGATGCCGCCGAACAGCGCATACGCGGCGATACCACCGAAGCATGCGAGCGCACGCACCGCCTGGCTCAGCCGCATCAGACGCAGCGGCGGGAAGCGGTCGCAGAGCGCGCCGAAGAACGGGAACACGAGGTAACGCGGCAGCGTTTCGATGAAGAACGCGAGGCCCGACCACGAGACCTGGCGCGTCGTTTGAAACACCACGAGCGGCACCAGAAAGAGCAGGATCTGATCGGCGAGACGCGCGATGAACAGCGAGCAGAAGAAGGCCTGATGGTTGACGCGCACCGTGGTTGTCTCGCCGTGTTGGGGTCGAGAGCGATCCTATCAAAAGATCGCGCGTGCGCCGTCTTACTCGCCGCGATACGCGTGTTCGAGGAGCGCGATATCGAGCTTGACCATCTTCATCATCGCCGCCATCACGCGGCTTGCCTTCTTGCGATCCGGGTCGAGCACCATCTCCAGCAGCACGCTGGGGGTGATCTGCCACGACACGCCGAAGCGGTCCCGCAGCCAGCCGCAGGCCACCGGCTCGCCGCCGCCGTCCAGCAGCTTCGACCAGTAGCGGTCGACTTCTTCCTGCGAGTCGCAGTGCACCAGCAGCGAGATCGCCGGTGTGAATTGATATTGAGGGCCACCGTTCAGAGCCATGAACTGCTGGCCTTCGATCTCGAACGTGATGGCCAGGACTTCGCCTTCCGGTCCTGGACCGGCATCCGTGTAGTGCAGCGTGGTGGCGATGCGCGAAGCCGGAAACACCGATGTGTAGAACTCCGCGGCTTCTTCCGCGTTGCCGTCGAACCACAGGCACGGCGCGATTTTCTGCATGACGTTGCTCCTTCGTGATGTGCCGACGGTGGGCGCGGGCGTGCGTTCGCCCGACGCCCACCGGCCTCTCACTTCTTCTCTTCGGGCGCGCAGTTCATTGCTGCCATCGCCTGCTGGATTTCCTCGGCGCTCAGGTCGCGCTTGTGCGTCGCGAGCGACCAGCTGTGGCCGAACGGATCCTTGACCTGGCCGTAGCGGTCGCCCCAGAACATGTCGGTGACGGGCATCGTGACGGTCGCGCCCGCGTCGACCGCCTGTTTGAAACTCGCGTCGACGTCCGGGACGTAGTAGTGAATCGTGACCGGCGTGCCCTTCAGCGTGTTGGGGCCGAAGCTCTGATGCTCGGGCCATTCGTCGGTCAGCATTAGCATCGAGTCGCCGATTTTCAAGGTCGCGTGCATCACCTTGCCGTCGGGGCCCGGCAGACGGATCTGTTCGACGGCGTTGAAGGCTTTCGTATAGAACGCGATCGCTTCGGCGGCGTTCTTGCAGATCAGGTACGGCGTGAGCGAGTGCATCCCGTCCGGGATCGGTTTGACTGCGGCGCTGGACATGACAGTGACTCCTTGAAGTAACGGTTCCTCAGTGGAAAGACCGGCTGCGTGAGCTGGGTCTTCAACGTTACGACGAGTTTGTGACTGTCGGATCGACACTCCGAGAAAAATATTTTTTGGGGGAGGGCGAGGGCGGGGGCCCTCGCCATTCAACCCGCCGGATTGTCCTCGTCCGCGGGCGGCGCGGACGATGGCGCCGCGCTGCCCGCCGGTGCGCCGAGGATGCTGATCTGGAACGTATGGGTCGCGGCAAGCGACTGCAGCGTCGCGTCTTCGGGGACGTGCTCGTCGAGCGGCAGGATCACCGAGCCGCCGATCACCGCGCGCCGGCTGTTGTCGGCCGGACGCAGGCCCCACACGTCCTGATAGACGACGGGGACCGTGACGCCGTCGCGTGTCGTGTTGCCGAGGTACAGCATCACGTGGCCGCCGATATAGATCAGCGTGCGCAGCGGCACCCCATGACGCGCCAGATAGTCGAGCCGCTCGGCGGGCGACGACTCCGACAGATCGACCATGCGGCCGGCGCTCATCTGCGTCGACGAATGGCGCGGCAGCCACACGCCGAACGCGGCGAAGATGCTTTGCAGTTCCGACGAGCAGTCGTTGTAGAGCCCGCTGTTGCCCCAGCCGTACGGCCGGCCGATCAGCGCCTTCAATAGCATCGCGAGATGGCGCGGTGTCGCGGCGAGCGGCATCGGCGTGATCTGCGTGGCGTCGAGCGACGCGCTGCGGATCAGCGCGCGGCCGTCGACGTCGCGCGCGGGAACGAGCAGCTCGCGCGTGACCGGGTTGGTGCTGGCCGTGGCTGACGATGCCGGGGCACCCGCCACCAGCGGCAGCATCGTCCCGGCCGGGGCAGCGAAGCGGAACACGCCATGACTGTCGCTGATCGCCGCCGACGCGACGATCACCGCCCCCAGCGACTTTCCGGCCGCCGCGCGCCATTGATCGATGAAACGCTCGTCGGCGAACGCGACGCCGTCGCTGCGCACCCAGCCCTGCACGTCGGGCGTCTGCACGTAATGCCACGCACCGTCGACGCTGCTGCCGAGCACGTAGAGCGGCGTGCCTGGCCGCACCGCCGAGATCTGCAGGTTGTCGAACGGATAACCTTCGCCGGCCAGGTGATGGTCGTAAAACGACGGATCGGTGGTCGGCAGCTCGCGCACCATCAGGTTGCCCGTTGCGATCGCGCGCCGCTCGGGCTGGTAGACCGGCGTTTGCGTGAACTGCGCTAGGTTGATGTTGCGCGCGATCGCGTCGATCCACGCCTTGTCGTGCGGCCGGAAGTTTTCGCCGTAACCGATGACGCTGCCATGCTTGCCGGTGTTGTCGAACTTGTCGATGCGGCGCTGTTGCAGTGCGGCAATGTCCTCGCCCTGTTCGCGAAACACGCGGGTGGTGACCCACGCGGGATTCCACGGCGACGGCGCGTTCTCGCCCGTGCCGAAGTAGCGCGCGAACAGCGCGTCGAAATGCGCGCGCTGCTCGGCGGCGCTCAGAAACGGCCGATCGTAGTCGGGGCTGTTCGGATCGAGCCAGTGATCGACGTTCTGGTCGTAGTGGTCGAGCGGAAACAGCGTGACGTTGTCGACGAACGCGTGCGTGTCGCGCGGCGGCGTCGGCGTGCCGCATGCGACGAGCGTCGTGACGGCGGCGCACAGTAAGACGGCGCGGCAGGCACGGCGGGAGAGTACGGCGACGGGCATAAAGATCCGGCGTAGGAGGTCCAAGGCCACGATGATACGGTGTCGGGGATGTCCACGGCGCATTGGATTTTGCCGGCGGCCCACGCGGCTTCCACGCGGCTTCCATTACACTCGCTCGATCTGTCCACTCGCGCGTTGCGACGCGCTTCAATCGCAGGGAGTCAGCCATGAAAACCAGCGCACGCAATCAGTTCAGCGGCGAAGTTACCGACGTCACGCACGGTGCGGTCAACGACGATGTCACGCTGCGCACGTCGGACGGTCTGGAGGTCGTCGCGATCATCACGCACGGCAGCGCGAAGTCGCTCGGGCTTGCGCCCGGCAAGCAGGCATTTGCGCTCGTGAAGGCATCGTCGGTGATCGTGATGGTCGACGTCGCGAGGCAACAGGTATCGGCGCGCAACTGCATCGAGGGGACCGTCGCGGCCGTGACGAAGGGCGCGGTCAATTCTGAGGTGACGATCAGCGCGGGCAGCGCGCAGATCGCCGCGATCATCACCAACGACAGCGTCGCGCGCCTCGGCCTCGCCAGCGGCAAGCCGGCGACGGCGATTTTCAAGGCGTCGAGCGTGATTATCGGTGTCGATCAGTAGCAGGCTCTAACGTGAATACCCGCGCAGGGCGCGCGGGGATTGCGCTTGCTTTACACTGCACCCCTTCCCGCATTCCATCCCGCTCTGATCACGGACGCCGTCATGTTCGAAGTTTCCTCCGCCTCGCATCTGCCCAAAGCCGCGCAATACGAAGAACTGGTCGCGCAGGCGCGCGCGCTGCTCGCCGGCGAAACCGACTGGATCGCCAACGCGGCGAATTTCTCGTCGTTCGTGTTTCATTCGTTGAGCGATCTGAACTGGGCCGGCTTTTACTTTCACGACGGCCGCGAACTGGTGGTCGGCCCGTTCCAGGGCAAGCCCGCGTGCGTGCGCATTGCGCTCGGCAAGGGCGTCTGCGGTACGGCCGCACAAACCCGTCAGACCCAGGTCGTGCGCGACGTGCACGAGTTTCCCGGCCATATCGCGTGCGATTCGGCGTCGCAATCGGAGATCGTGGTGCCGCTCGTCGCGCCCGACGGTACGCTGATCGGCGTGTGGGATGTCGATAGCCCGGTCGTCGCCCGCTTCGACGAGGAGGACGCGAAGGGCATGGAAGCGCTCTGCGCGGTGTTCATCGAGGCGGCGCTGCCGCGCGGCGTGTAGCGTTCGCTGTAGGTTTTCGCGGCTTTTTTCGAGGTTTGTCTCGACCCGTCAGGCCGCCGGATCGCGAGCGAAAGTCGATATCATAGGCACACTCGCCACGCGCGACGCAGCGCAGCGCAATGCGCCGCTGTGACGTCCGCGCGCCATGCGTCGGGAACACGCGGATTCGCTTCGATTACCGGGGACAAAGGCCGGCGCGATGCATCATTCCATTCACGTCGAAGCGCGCATGCGCGATGCCGCGTTGGCAGCCGCGCCCTACGGCATGTTCATCTGCACGGCGGACGGCATCTTCGAGACCGTCAACGCCGCTTTCGAAAAGCTGACCGGTTATAGCGCGCAAGAACTGGTCGGCATCCGTTCGTTCGAGTCGCTGCACGATCCCGCCGAACTGGTCAAACGTCGCGCGGAGTTGCCCTCGCTCGCGGCGCTGAACGCGCGCTACGAAGGCGAATGGACCTATCTGCGGCGCAACGGCTCGCCGCTGCGCGTCGCGTTTGCGCTCGCGCCGCTGAACGCCGAAGGCGCGCAGGCGACGTTTCCGGCGCTGCGCTATGTCGGCATCGCGGTCGACATGACCCGCTATGCGCAATCCGAAGCGCGCCTGTGGTACGTCGCGCATCACGACGGCGTCACGCGTCTGCCGAATCAAACCCTGTTCATCGAACGTCTCGAACTGACGATCGCGCGCTGTCAGCGCAGCGGCGGCGGCTTTGCCGTGATGATCGTCGAGCTCGATCACCTGCGCAAACTGCGCGACGCGCTCGGGCTTCATGCGGCGGAGCTCGTGCTGCAGATCGTCGGCGAACGGCTGCGCGGCATGTTTCCGCACGATGGCACGATCGCGTCGATCGGCGGCACGCAGTTCGCGCTGCTCGTCAATGAAACCGGCGCGGGCGCCGATGCATTCGCCGCCGAAGCGCTCGGCCGCCTTGCCGAAGCGATCGATTACGCCGGCACGTCGCTGAACCTTGCCGCGAGCATCGGTCTCGCCGCGTATCCCGCCGACGGCGCCGATGCGCCGACGCTGATGCGCCGCGCGGGCGTCGCGTTGTCGGCGGTGAGCGGCAACGCGGTGCGGCGCTTTTCGACCGCGCTCGAAGGACAGGCCGCGCGCCGCTTCGAACTCGAGACGATGCTGCGCGAAGCGCTCGAGCGCCAGCAACTCCACCTCGTGTATCAGCCGCAGATTACGCTCGCGACCGGACGCATCGCGCAGGTCGAGGCGCTGCTGCGCTGGAATCATCCGCAGCGCGGCATGATCAGTCCGGTCGAATTCGTGCCGATCGCGGAAGAGGCGGGGCTGATCGAACGGATCGGCGAATGGGTGATCCGCACCGCGTGCCGCGACGCGGGCAAGCTGCTGCGACAGATCGGCACGTTGCCGCGGTTCGCGGTCAACGTGTCGCCGCAACAGTTCGCCCATCAGGACCTGTTCCACACGATCCGCGACGCGCTGGCGGATGCCGCGCTCGACCCCGCGTATCTCGAGGTCGAAATCACCGAGGGCGTGCTGCTCGGCGACATCGAACAGGCGTTGCAAACGCTGCATGCATTGCGCGCGCTCGGCGTCGAAGTCGCGGTCGACGACTTCGGCACCGGCTATTCGAGCCTCGCGTATCTGACGCGCTTTCCGCTCAATCGCCTGAAAATCGACCGCTCGTTTGTGACCGGCATGAGCCGCGATCCGCAAAGCGCGGCGCTCGTCGGCGCGATCATCGCGATGGCGCATGCGTTGCAACTGCGCGTGACCGCCGAGGGTGTCGAAACGGCCGAACAGGCGGCACAGCTCGAAGCGCTGGGCTGCGATGAGGCGCAGGGCTTCTGGTTTTCGCGTCCGCTGACGATTGCGACGCTGCGCAATGTGTTGAAGCCTTTAGCGGGAGATGTGGTCGGCTAGTTGTCCGGAGTAATTTCTTGGGGCGCCGCGCTTCAGTGCGGTTCGTCCCTTTCAATCTCTCAGACGCTCGAGCGCATCGCCGCGATGCACGGCGCGTTTGCCGCTTTTCTCGCTTTCCACTTCGTAGTGCGGGTCCGATTTCGATGCGGCGACGGCCCTGCCATCTACCGTCTCGCGCGTAGAAATGACACGCACGATCCGGCCATGTGTGGCGCCTTGCGGGGTGTTCCAACTGACGCGATCGTGAAGTTTCAGATGAGCGGACATGGATGGTTCCATCGGGAGCGCGGGCGACGGCGACGATATCGACATCCGATGAGCAAGTCGCGTACCGCGCCGGGTAACCGATGGACGGGAACGCGTCGTGCTTTATCTGCGTTGGGATTAACCACACGAATCAAGCCGCCGATGAACGACTCCCTCTACCGTCTCTTTCATCTACAGCCGTCGCTGCTCGTCACGCTGACGCACGACGTCGTTCATATCGCCATTGCCGTGCTGATCGTCGTGATCGGCTGGTGGTTGTCGAACCGCGTCGGCGCGATGTTCGCGAAGGCGCTCGCGCGCACCCACGCGGACCCGACCCTCGCGCCGATGCTCGCCGCGATGGGCACGTGGGCCGTGCGCGTACTCGTCTTCATCGCGGCGCTCGGTGAGGTGGGCATCGCGACCGCGAGCGTGTTGGCCGTGCTCGGCGCGGCTGGCCTCGCGATCGGCCTCGCGCTGCAAGGCACGTTGCAGAACATCGCGGCCGGCATGATGCTGCTGTTGCTGCGGCCGTTTCGCGTCGGCGACGTGATCGAAGGCAGCGGCGCCGCGGCTGGCATCGTGCGCGAGGTGGGGCTCTTCACGACGCGGATCGAACGCGGCGACGGCAACCTCGTGTTCGTGCCGAACAGTCAGATCTGGAGCAATCCGGTGATTAACTACAGTTGTGGCGGCACGCAGCGCATCGAGGTCGAACTGGAACTCGCGCAGCGCAAGGACGTGGATGCGGCGATCGGGCAACTGCAGAAACTCGTGGCCGACGAGCCTCGCGTGCTGAGCGGCTCGACGCTGGCACCGGTGGTGTCGGTGGCGGATTATCCGGCGGATGGCGGCGCGACGTTGCGGATCGCCGCGTGGGTCAGGTCGCCGGATGCATCGTTGGCTGGCGGCGACCTGCATCAGAGGGCGCAGGTGGTGTTGGAGCAGGCGGGGTGCGAGGTTGCGGCTTAGGGGTTAGGGTTTGCGGTTTGGGGGTTCGGGGCATGACATACTGCCTCGACGCGATTGCCAGCCGGGTCGAGCAGAAATGCCGCGTAGTAGTCGGGGTGATAGTGAGGCCTCAGGCCAGGCTGTCCGTCGGATGTGCCACCAGTCGAGAGTCCCGCTTTGAAGAATGCATCGACATGATCTCGGGACGGCGCTTTGAAGCACCAGTGCCGTTTGTTCTCTTTGATTTCGCTTGGGTCGTGATACACGGCCAGATAGGTCGACGAGGTGTCGTCGCCCGTGCAACGCTCGCCATAGCCTATGGCGGTGGGGCGGTCGTAGACTTTGCTCGCGCCGAGGGCCGTCATGATGGCGTCGTAGAAACGGCGTGCTGCGTCGATGTCGGGTACGCCGATCGAGACGTGGTCGAGAAGCTGCATTGGATGTCTTCCCTTTGAATTTGTTTCGCGATAATTCGAGCGCTTGGCGCGAGAAAAGGCAGGTCTTCGCTACTGTGCAAGAGGGGGCCTATCTGTGTGGGTATCAGTCGTTTGGATGATCTTGAAACAGTGGAGCGCCGAGATCCAGAGTAATCAGGTAACGCTCGTCGTTTGGGCGATCATCTGTCCGGAAGCACCGTATATTGAGCGCAACCTGATATTTGTCGGCGGCTTGCCAGCGCGTCGTTGGGTCCGCGCACGAGTGGACTGCATTTCGAGTCGCCTGAGTGTCTTCGATGGGACGGCTGTGGCGAGCCTCGAACGGTGTCCATCCCGCCCTTCTGAATTGATCTTGCAGGTCGGTGAGAATAGCCATTGACTCGTCAAGCCGCAATGTTTCGACTTGCGGCGATAGCGTCACAAGCGTCACATCTCCGAAGTGATCGGCATAGAGGCTCAGAAACTTCGCGGGCGGCGTCACGAAGCCGAATTGAGGATCCTTGAACCGGAAGATTTTCGACAGAGTATTTCTCAATCGGATCGCGCAGCAAATCATCGAAACGCTGTGCTGCTCGCATCACGAACGCCATTCGCTGGTTAGCGTCTGCGAGGTTGGCGAGCGGTTGGTTGCTGAACCGTTCGTTCGTCGCGTTGGCCCCAGTTACCGTGCATGGGTTCGCAAATGCCAGTTGGATCTCGCGTGCCGAACCGGTCGGAATGTGCAACGCCCACGCGAACTGGTTGGCGCGCATCAGTATTTCAAATGCCGGATCGTTGTACATAGCCGGTTGCAGGATATTGATCTGTTCATGGCGAGCAAGCAGGCTTACTCCTTCGGAGATGCTGCCTGCATCAATTGCCCTGAACGCGAGTAATACCTCCGGTTTCTTCTCGGCGAACAGAATGCGATCGCCGATCGGCCAGAGAACCGAGCCGCGTAGCTGCGTCCGCTCATCGAGACACCTCTCGAACCGCTGCAGACCAAACTCCCTGTAGAACATATGAAGCGGCCAAACATCCAGGAAGAGGCAGGTGTTCCCCATCGCCAGCATCTGATGAACCTTGGCAGCGCTTTCGCCCATTGCCTAACCCGGTATCGACATGCGCGGCGACGCGTACGGCGATAGCCGCTCGAGTGGTGAACTGCTTCTGTCCCATTGCTGGTAGTCATTACGTTGCTGGTTCGATTTGCGAATCACGTCAGCCGCGTTGAGCAACCCGCAGCCTACCTGCTTTGAAGCAAACGCCGCTAGCCCGGCCCACTGAAAGCGACGATCATCGAGCCACAGGCCGGCATAGGCGGCATTGATGCGCCGATTGCGCGCAATGGGATCATCTGCTCCGACAGTTGCTTCAGCCTGCCGCTGAAAGTGTTGCCAGCAATCGATACAGTTTTGACGATCGTCGTCGGCCCGCTTTTTCGCGGCGGCTTCCTCTACTTTCCAGTTTGGATAACAGGTTGGACAGCGTCGGTTCGCACATTTCTGCATGACATCTTATTCACGTTGTTGGTATCGATGTGCTGTGCATGTGTGCACGCGTAACCCCGTAGCGTGACGGATGCCCGATTCTAGATATGCGCTACCAGTCTGACGATCGAATGTGTTTCGAAAACCGAAGCAAATGGAATGCCCTTTGGAACGAAAGGCTTTCTGCATCGGAAAGACTGCGGTTGCGTGCCCTCGTGCTGAAACGTTACAGACAGAAAAAAACCGACCCTCACGGGTCGGCTTTCCTTGTCTCGCAGACGGCTGTGCCGTCATAGCCCCGTCATCGTGCCGGGACCAGAAACTCGCCAATGCAGCCAGCTCCTCACATCAGCACGATGTCATACTGCTCCTGACTCAAATTCGACTCCACCTGCAACGACACCGGCTTGCCGATGAAATCGATCAGCATCGCCAGATGCTGCGACTCTTCCTCGAGAAACAGATCGATCACCTGCTGCGAAGCGACCACGCGAAACTCGCGCGGATTGAACTGCCGCGACTCGCGCAGGATCTCGCGCAACACGTCATAGCAAACCGTGCGCGCGGTCTTCACTTGCCCCTTGCCCTGGCAGACCGGGCATGGCTCGCACAGCACATGCGCGAGCGACTCACGCGTACGCTTGCGCGTCATCTCCACGAGACCGAGTTGCGAGAAGCCATTGACGGTCACCCGCGTGCGATCGCGCGACAATGCCTTCTTCAGTTCACCGAGCACCTGGTCGCGATGCTCGACGTTTTCCATATCGATGAAATCGATGATGATCACGCCGCCAAGATTCCTTAGCCGCAGCTGCCGCGCGATCGTGTGCGCGGCTTCGAGGTTGGTCTTGAAGATCGTGTCGTCGAAGTTGCGTGCGCCGACGTAGCCGCCGGTGTTCACGTCGATCGTCGTCATCGCTTCGGTCTGGTCGATCACGAGATAGCCGCCCGACTTCAGGTCCACGCGACGCGACAGCGCACGCTGAATCTCGGCCTCGATGTTGTACAGGTCGAACAGCGGCCGCTCGCCGGTGTAGTGGTGCAGCTTCGACGACACCGCCGGCGTGAACTCGGCCGCGAAGTCGGCGAGCATCTGATGCGTCTCGCGCGAATCGACCTGGATGCGTGACGTTTCATCGTTGACGAAATCGCGCAGCACGCGCTGCGCGAGATTCAGATCCTGGTAGAGCAGGCTGGTGGGCGGCATGCGCTGCCCTTGCGACAGAATCGTCGCCCACGTCTTGCGCAGATACGCGACGTCGGCCGCGAGCTCTTCGCTCGTCGCATCCTCGGCGATCGTGCGCACGATGTAGCCGCCTTTCTCGTCGGTAGGCAACACGGCGGTCAGACGCGCGCGCACGGCCTCGCGTTCGGCCTCGCTTTCGATCTTCTGCGAGATGCCGATGTGCGGCTCCTGCGGCAGATACACGAGCGTGCGCCCGGCGATGCTCACTTGCGTGGACAGCCGCGCGCCCTTCGTGCCGATCGGGTCCTTGACGACCTGAACCATCAGCGTCTGACCTTCGAAGACGATCTTTTCGATCGGCTGATGCGGTGCTTGATGCGGCGCTTCGCCGGCGATGCGCGGATGCCAGATGTCGGCGACATGAAGGAACGCGGCGCGTTCGAGGCCGATGTCGATGAACGCCGATTGCATGCCCGGCAGCACGCGCACGACCTTGCCGAGATAGACATTGCCGACGCGCCCGCGGGACAGCGTTCGTTCGACATGAAGTTCCTGGACGGCGCCCTGTTGAACGAGCGCGACGCGCGTTTCCTGCGGCGTGACATTGATCAGGATTTCTTCATTCATGGTGTTGTTCTAGAAGTCGATGCGCGCTGCACGCAGGAGGGCAGCGGTTTCAAAAAGCGGCAAACCCATGATACCCGAATAGGACCCGTCTATATGCTCGATAAACTCCGCCGCGCGTCCCTGCACGCCATAAGCGCCCGCCTTGCCGAGCGGCTCGCCGCTCGCCGCGTAGCGACGCAGCGCGTCTGCGTGCACTGCAGCAAAACGCACCTTCGAGACCGACAACGCCGCGGGCAGCAGCGCGCCATCGGCATCGATGACGGCGAGCGCGGTCAGCACTTCGTGCGTGCGGCCCGCGAGGCGTGTGAGCATGGCGACCGCATCGTCGGCATCGATTGGCTTGCCGAGAATCGCGTCGTCGATCGTGACGGTGGTGTCGGCGACGAGGATCGGCCGAGCGGCGTGGCCGCCGGCGACGAGCCGCTCGCGCGCCGCATGCGCCTTGGCGATGCACACGCGCTGCACGTAGTCGTGCGCGGTTTCGCCGGGCCGTTCGGCTTCGAGTGCTTCGGCGTCTTCATCGGGGCGCGGCAGCAGCAACTCGAAACGCACGCCGAGCTGTTGCAGCAGCTCCTGACGGCGCGGACTTTGCGAGGCGAGGTAGACGAACGGATGCAGCGAAGCGGAGGGCGTGAGCATGAACGGGTCTCGATCGAGCGGGAAACGGATGGCGTGGGGGCGTGCAGGAGTGGGCAGGGCGATGTCGACCCGGCGACGCGATCGCATCGATGCGATCAATGGATGCGGCGCATCATCGCATGAAGTCGCGGCGATACGTTCACGCGCATCGAGCAGAGCAGCCGCGATGCGCGCTCAGCAGGGAACGGATGCCAGGCGTCGCCGTGCCCGGCTCCAGCACTCACGCGCGATGATACGGATGATTCTGCGTGATGGTCCACGCGCGGTAAAGCTGTTCGGCCAGCAGCACGCGCACCATCGCGTGCGGCAGCGTGAGGCTCGACACGCGCAGCATCATATCGGCCCGTGACTTCAGCTCGGGATCGAGCCCGTCCGCGCCGCCGATCAGAAAGGCGACGTCGCGGCCGTCCTGCTGCCAGCCCGGCAAAGCGCCAGCAAGCTGCATCGTGGTCCAGTCCTTGCCGCGTTCGTCGAGCGCGACGATGCGCGCGTTCTTCGGCAACGCGGCTTCGATCTTCTGCCGCTCGGCGGCCATCACGCTTTCGGCCGAACGGCCCGACGAGCGCTGCTCCGGCTTGATCTCGCGCAGCTCGATGCGCAGCTCGGGCGGCATGCGCTTCGCGTATTCGTCGAAGCCGGTCGCGATCCAGTCCGGCATCTTGTGGCCGACGGCGAGGATATGCAGTTTCATCGCGAGGAAAGAAGCGGTGTGGCTGACACGCCCGCTTACTTGCGGCGCGCCGAGGTCTTGCGCGCGGGCTTTGCGGCCGGCGCTTCCTCTTCTTCCTCGTCGTCGTCGCTGGCGTGCGCGCCGCCGAACGGATTCGGCGTCGACAGCTTGATGCGCACCGGCTTGTCGCCCCAGATTTCCTCGAGGTTGTAGTACTGGCGCAGCGCCGGCTGCAGGATGTGGACGATCGCGTCGCCGCAATCGACCAGCACCCATTCGCCGATGTCCTCGCCCTCGGTGCTGATGATCTCGCCGCCGGCTTCCTTCACGCCTTCGCGCACGCTCGACGCGAGCGCCTTGGTTTGCCGGTTCGAGGTGCCGCTCGCGACGATCACGCGATCGAACAGCGAGGTGAGATGGCTGGTGTTGAACACCTTGATGTCTTGCGCCTTGACGTCTTCGAGAGCGTCGACGATTACGCGCTGCAGTTTGCGAATATCCATGGAGTTACCGGTGGTACAGATGATGTTGAAGAATATAGTCCCACACCGCGGCGGGGACGTGACTCGCGGACTGATCCTGTGTTGCGCTGCCCGCACCCGCGTGGGCGAGCCGCTGGTTGACCTGCTCGCGCAGATGCGCGCGAATGTCGGTGGCCGATACGTTGAACGCGAGGGTCGTGTCGATCAGCAGATGGCCGCAGGGCGTAGCCTGCAGCACCTCGGCGCGGGCACGGCGCGCGGCGATTTCCTTGGCGACCGCGGGGGCGACCGACCCGAGGTCGAAGCCAGGCCGCGTGGCCGCGCCGATATGCGCAAGCTCGAACAGGCGCCGCCAGTCGCGCCATGTGTCGAGATGCACCAGTTGATCCGCGCCGATCAGCAGCGTGATCGATGCGTCGTCGCCTTCGCGCTCGCGCCAGCGTTGCAGCGTGTCGACCGTGTAGGTCGCACCTTCGTGCTCGATTTCGTCGGTCGCGACGCGCACCGTCACGCCGGGAATCGCGAGCGATGCGGCCGCCGCGCGCGTCATCGCGAGGCGATGCTCGGCGGGCGACACGTCGGTCTTCTGCCACGGCTGGCCGGCCGGCAGCAGCACCAGTTCGGTCAGCCGCAGCACGTCGGCGAAGCGCCGCGCGAGCGCGAGATGGCCGTCGTGGATCGGATCGAAAGTGCCGCCCAGCAGACCGATCCGGCGAGGCAGGGCGACAGGATGAGCGTTCGGCTTCAGGTGAGGATCCTTTGTCGTGACCGGGCGCGTCATACCCACTCGCGCGGCACGAGGAAGTCGCTGTACAAACGCGCTTCCGGCGTGCCCGGCTCGGGCTGCCAGTCATAGCGCCAGTTCACCACGGGCGGCATCGACATCAGGATCGATTCGGTGCGTCCGCCGCTCTGCAGTCCAAACAGTGTGCCACGGTCGAAGACCAGATTGAACTCGACGTAGCGGCCGCGCCGGTAGGCCTGGAACGTGCGCTCGGCTTCGCCGTACGGCGTGTCGCGGCGCCGCTCGATGATCGGCATGTACGCTTTCAGAAAACCCTCGCCGACGCTTTTGAGCATCGCGAACGACTCGTCGAAGCCCGGCGCCGAGAAATCGTCGAAGAAAATCCCGCCGATGCCGCGCGGCTCGTTGCGGTGCTTCAGGAAGAAGTACTCGTCGCACCAGCGCTTGAAGCGCGGGTACAGGTCCGCGCCGTACGGCGCGAGCGCGTCGCGGCACACCTGATGGAAATGCCGTGCGTCCTCTTCGTAGCCATAGTAGGGCGTCAGGTCCATGCCACCGCCGAACCAGAACACCGGCTCTTCGCCTTCCTTCGTCGCGATGAGCAGGCGCACGTTCATGTGTACGGTCGGGCAGTGCGGATTGTGCGGGTGCAGCACGAGCGACACCCCCATCGCCTCGAAACCGCGCCCGGCCAGTTGCGGCCGCGCGGCGCTCGCCGAGCCCGGCAGCGCGTCGCCGGCGACGTCGGAGAAGCCGATGCCCGCGCGCTCGAAGAACTGCCCGCCTTCGAGAATCCGCGTGACGCCGCCGCCACGCAGCTTCTCGCCGGGCGCGCGCTGCCACGCGTCGGTCGCGAACGCGGTGCCGTCGAAGGCGCCGAGCGTGTCCGCGATATGCGATTGCAGGCCTTGCAGCCAGCTGCGCACGGCTTGTGCGTCGTAGCTCGAATTGCTCATGAATGCAGGTGCTGAGGGCGGCACGCTCGTCGTGCCGCGGGTTCTTCGAAAGAGGGTGATGGCCGCGTTCGCCTCAGGCTGGCTGGCTGCCTTCGTGTCCGGACCGCTCATTCGGATTGCGTGGGTGCCGAAGGCGAATGTGGGAGGCGGCGTGCCGCTTCGGTCGATTCGCGGGCTCCGGGCCCGTCTGCCGCGCCGAGCGCGAAAGATTCAGTGTAGCGCGCGTCGTACAACGGACCCGCGGACCCGCAATGCGGCGCCTGTGGCCCCGGCAGTGCGCAGCCCGCGGCGCGCGCGGCGCCGTTCGCACGGCGGCCGGCGCAAGCGCCGCTTACTTGCCGTCGTGCTTGCGATTGAGCGCGCGATAGCCGATGTCGCGGCGATACTGCATGCCGTCGAACGCGATCTGGTTGATCGTGCCGTATGCGGCCGATTGCGCGCTGCGCACCGAATCCGCGAGACCGACGACGCACAGCACGCGCCCGCCCGAGGTGGTCAGCTTGCCGTCCGCCAGCGTGGTGCCGGCGTGGAACGTGACCGAATCCGCGGTTTCGGCGGGGATGCCGTTGATGCGGTCGCCCTTCCTCGGCGTGTCCGGATAGTTGTGCGCGGCGAGCACGACGCCGAGCGCGGTGCGGCGGTCCCATTCGAGTTCGACCGTATCCAGCGTGCCGGCGATCGCGTGTTCGACCACCTTCGAATAGTCGCCCTTCAGGCGCGCCATGATCGGCTGCGTTTCGGGGTCGCCCATCCGGCAGTTGAATTCGAGCGTCTTCGGGTTGCCTTGCGCGTCGATCATCAGGCCCGCGTACAGGAAGCCGGTGTAGCGGATACCTTCCTTCTCCATGCCGCGCACGGTCGGCAGGATGATTTCGCGCATCACGCGCGCATGCAGCTGCGGCGTGACGATCGGCGCGGGCGAGTAGGCGCCCATGCCGCCCGTGTTCGGGCCCTGGTCGCCGTCGAGCAGACGCTTGTGATCCTGGCTCGACGCGAGCGCGAGCACGTGCTTGCCGTCGACCATCACGATGAAGCTCGCTTCCTCGCCGGCGAGGAATTCCTCGATCACGACGCGCGCGCCGGCGTCGCCGAGCTTGTTGTCCGACAGCATCATGTCGACCGCGGCGTGCGCTTCTTCCAGCGTTTGCGCGACCACCACGCCCTTGCCGGCGGCGAGGCCGTCGGCCTTGATCACGATCGGCGCGCCCTTGGCGTCCAGATACGCGTGCGCGGCGGCGACGTCGGCGAAGGTTTCGTATTCGGCGGTCGGGATGCCGTGGCGCTTCATGAACGCCTTGGCGAAATCTTTCGAGCTTTCGAGCTGGGCGGCCTCTTTGGTCGGCCCGAAGATCTTCAGACCGCGCGAGCGGAACAGGTTGACGATGCCTGCCGCGAGCGGCGCTTCCGGCCCGACCAGCGTGAACGCGATCTGTTCTTTTTCGACGAAATCCGCGAGCGCGGCCGGCTCGGTGATGTCGATGTTGAGCAGACGCTCATCCTGAGCGGTGCCGCCGTTGCCCGGCGCGACGTAGACGAGCTGGACCCGCGGCGATTGCGCGAGCTTCCATGCGAGCGCATGTTCGCGACCGCCGGAACCGACGACGAGTAACTTCATGTGAATCCCCGAGACTTAAAAACCATAAACGGCCGAGCGGTGTACCCGGCCGTGCAATAAACCATCAACAGCAAGGACAAACGAGGCCAGAGTCCGGCGCGCTATCACTCGCCGGCGATCGACGCGTTTGTATAGACTTCCTGCACGTCGTCCAGATTTTCCAGCGCGTCGAGCAGCTTCTGCATTTTCACGGCGTCGTCGCCGGTGAATTCCACTTCGTTCTGCGGCTTCATCGTGACTTCGGCCAGTTCGGCCTTGAAGCCCGCTGCTTCGAGCGCAGCCTTCACCTTCGAAAAATCGTGCGGCGGACACAGCACTTCGATACTGCCGTCGTCGTTCGTCTGGACGTCGTCGGCACCCGCTTCGAGCGCGGCTTCCATCAGCGCGTCTTCGGCGGTGCCGGGCGCGAACAGGAACTGGCCGACGTGATCGAACATGAACGACACCGAGCCGTCCGTGCCCATGTTGCCGCCGTTCTTCGAGAACGCGTGGCGCACTTCCGCGACCGTGCGCGTGCGGTTGTCGGTCATCGTGTCGACGATCACCGCCGCGCCGCCGATGCCGTAGCCTTCGTAGCGGATTTCTTCGTAGTTCGCGCCGTCCGCGCCGCCGACACCGCGCTGGATCGCGCGGTTGATGTTGTCTTTCGGCATGTTGGCGTCGTACGCCTTGTCGACCGCGAGCCGCAGACGCGGGTTCGAGTCGATTTCGCCGCCGCCCAGACGGGCCGCGACCTGGATTTCCTTGATGAGCCGCGTCCAGACCTTGCCGCGCTTGGCATCGGCCGCTGCTTTCTTATGCTTGATGTTGGCCCATTTCGAATGACCCGCCATACTTTTCTCCGTCGCGCGCGCCAGCGGGGCGCACGCATAGTGCAATTGTCGTTGCAATGTCGGGCGCCTCGCGTGTTGCGCCTCGCCTGTTGTGTGCCGATCCCAAACCGTCAGGTGAAAGGCTGCCGGCCGCTCGTGCTCGTTGCTCGGGTGGGCCCGTCTGGGCGGCCGCCTGTGCCGCCGATCTCGGTCTGGCCGTTCCCGCCCGTCGCTCCATGCTTGCCCGTCGCCAGGCGTTCGTCCCGGTTCATGCATGACCGCTGCCCAGGCGGGGCCGCAGGGCGGCAGCGCGGTGGGGGGCGGACAGCTTGCGCGGCCAGGCGCCGCATGACCTGATGCGAAGGCGCGGGCCGCCAGTCGAAATTGCAGACAGTGGGTGCGAGTGATCGTGCGGGTCGAGCCGCTCGTCGAGCGGATTCGAATTTTATCACGCCGCGTGGGTGCGGCAGAGGGGGCCACGGCGCGAAACCGGCCGCAAATGCAGCGAAATCGAAGCGAAATTGAAATGGATGCGGCGCGGATGCGTCGCCGCGACGGCCGGATGCGGTCCCGGGCGGGGCCGGCTTTGGGCCAGCGGCGCCGCCGGGCCGCCCGCGCCATATCAGTTCTTGGTGCCGAACAGGCGGTCGCCCGCGTCGCCGAGACCCGGCACGATGTACGCATGCTCGTTCAGATGCGAATCGAGCGACGCGACGAACAGCTTGACGTCCGGGTGCGCGTCCTGGAACACCTGCACGCCCTCGGGCGCGGCGACGAGCGCGAGGAACATGATGTTCTCGGCGGCCACGTTGCGGCGCTTGAGCACATCGACGGCGTGCACGGCCGAGTAGCCGGTCGCGACCATCGGATCGCAGAGGATGAACACGCGGTCTTCGAGGTCCGGCAGACGCACCAGGTATTCGACCGGCCGATGGTCCTCCGCGCGATACACGCCGATGTGGCCGACCCGCGCCGACGGCACCAGCTCGAGCAGACCGTCCGACATGCCGACGCCCGCGCGCAGCACCGGCACGATCGCGAGCTTCTTGCCGGCGATCACCGGCGCGTCGATCTCGACGAGCGGGGTGGTGATGCGACGTGTGGTCATCGGCAGGTTGCGGGTGATTTCGTAGCCCATCAGCAGCGTGATTTCGCGCAGCAGTTCGCGGAACGTGCGCGTCGACGTGTCCCGGTCGCGCATGTGCGACAGCTTGTGCTGGATCAGCGGGTGATCGAGGATGAAGAGATTGGGGAAACGGCTGTCCTGGGTCATGGCGGGCTCGCGCGGGGCGGCAAGGTGGATCGGTTCGGCGCGCTCATCCGTCGGTTCGTCCGCCGCCGGAAACCGGGCGGAGGGTCGGAAAAGCGCGCCACCGCGCAAGTTTACCGAAAGAGTGCCGCCCGGCGATACCTGAGATTGCAGCGGCGCCCCACAGTCCGGCACCGATTCTTCTAGAATCTGGGGAAACTTCGCCACGAGGGCATACACATGGATCTGGGAATCGCAGGACGTACCGCGCTCGTTTGCGCGGCCAGCAAGGGTCTGGGACGCGGCTGCGCCGAAGCGCTCGCCGCCGAGGGCGTCAACCTGACGATCGTCGCGCGCACCGCCGAAACGCTCGAAGCAACCGCCGAGGCGATCCGCAAGCAAAGCGGCGTCGAGGTGAAGACCGTCGCATGCGACATCACCACGCCCGAAGGACGCGCCGCCGCGCTCGCCGCCTGCCCGCAGCCGGACATCCTCGTCAACAACGCGGGCGGCCCGCCGCCGGGCGATTTCCGCAATTTCACGCACGAGGACTGGATCCGCGCGCTCGAAGCCAACATGCTGACGCCGATCGAGCTGATCCGTCAGACCATCGACACGATGAGCGCGCGCGGCTTCGGGCGCATCGTCAACATCACGAGCTCCGCGGTGAAAGCGCCGATCGACGTGCTCGGTCTGTCGAACGGCGCGCGCTCCGGGCTGACCGGTTTCGTCGCGGGTCTCGCGCGCAAGGTCGCGCCGACCGGCGTGACGATCAACAACCTGCTGCCGGGCCTGTTCGACACCGACCGCATCGCGGTCACGTTCGAGGCGCAGGCGAAGACCCACAACATTTCGATCGACGAAGCGCGCAAGCAGCGCATGAAGACGATCCCCGCCGGGCGCTTCGGCAATCGCGAAGAATTCGGCCGCGCCTGCGCGTTCCTGTGCAGCACGCACGCGGGCTACATCACCGGGCAGAACTGGCTGATCGACGGCGGCGCCTATCCGGGCACGTACTGAGCACGGGGCACGAAGTACCGATCCGCCGCTCGCAAACGACACGCGTCCCACCACAACAACGATAGTCACAACGGTTTGAGGAGTCTTACGTCATGAGCACCCGCATTGCGCTGATCGCGCACGATCACAAGAAGGACGACATCGTCAAACTGGCCGGCGAATTCGTCGACACGCTCGCGCGCTGCGAGATCGTCGCGACCGGCACGACCGGCGGACGCATCAGCGATGCGCACGGCCTCAAGGTCGAGCGCATGCTGTCGGGCCCGCACGGCGGCGACCTGCAGATCGGCGCGCAGCTTGCCGAAGGGCGCGTCGACATGGTGATCTTCCTGCGCGACCCGATGACGCCGCAGCCGCACGAGCCGGACATCAATGCGCTCGTGCGCGCGTGCGATGTGCACAACATTCCGTGCGCGACGAACATTTCGACCGCGCGCATGGTGCTCGACGCGCTGAGGCTGCGCCTGTCCGGCGACGCGTGAGCACGCGGGTCGCCGCGCCCCTATCCGTACAGAACAAGGAGACATGATGGTCAAGGCAATCCGTTTCGACAAAACCGGCGGCCCCGAAGTCATGAAATGGGTCGACGTCGAGGTGGGCGAGCCCGGCGCGGGCGAGATCCGCATCCGCCAGACGGCGGTCGGCCTCAACTACATCGACGTGTATTTCCGCACCGGTCTGTATCCGTTGCCGCTGCCGGGTGGTCTCGGCATGGAGGCGGCCGGCGAGGTCAGCGCGCTCGGTTCGGGCGTGACCGGTCTGAAGCTCGGCGATCGGGTTGCCTATGTCGCGCGGCCGCCCGGCGCGTATGCGCAGGAGCGCGTGCTGCCGGCCGCGCAGGTCGTGAAGCTGCCCGACGCGATCAGCGACGAGCAGGCCGCGTCGGTGATGCTGCAAGGCTTGACCGCGCAGTATCTGCTGCGCCGCACGTATCGGGTGAAGGCCGGCGACACGATCCTGATTCAGGCCGCGGCGGGCGGTGTCGGTCTGCTGGTGTGCCAGTGGGCGAAGGCGCTCGGCGCGACGGTGATCGGCACGGTCGGCTCCGACGAAAAAGCCGAGATCGCGAAAGCGCACGGCTGCGATCACGCGATCGTCTATACGCGCGAAAACTTCACGAAGCGCGTACGCGAGATCACCAACGGCGCGGGCGTGCCGGTCGTCTACGATTCGATCGGCAAGGACACCTTCGAGAAGTCGCTCGACTGTCTTGCGCCGCTCGGCCTGTTCGTGAGCTTCGGCAACGCGTCGGGTCCGCTGCCGCCGATCGATTCGTCGGAATTCGCGGGACGCGGCTCGCTATTCTTTACGCGCCCGACGCTGTTCACCTATATGGCCAAACGCAGCGACTACGAGGCGATGTCGGCCGAACTGTTCGACGTGCTGAGTTCGGGCAAGGTCAAGACCAGCATCAATCAGCGCTATGCGTTACCGGACGTCGGGCAGGCCCATGCGGACCTCGAAGGGCGCCGCACGACGGGCTCGACGATCCTGCTGCCGTAAAAAATCACAGCGCGGCCCCAGACTGCGCTAACCGCCATCCATCCAGTCAAGGCCGTTTCATCGCGAGATGAAACGGCCTTGTCCGTTTACGCGATTTTTACGCGCGCCCCGTGATCTTTGACCAGCCCTTTAGGCGGATCGGCATACCGTTCTATCTATCCAAAATCCGTAAATGGGGAACAAAAATGGATGTGCTGTATGTCGGGGGCCTGGCGCTGTTTGCCGTGCTGACCTTTGGGCTGATCGGCGGCTGCGAGAAGCTGATGCAGTTCCGTCGCGGACAGGGAGCGCGCTGATGACCTGGATGCTATGGCTGGCCGGCGCGTCCACCGCGCTGCTGTTCGTTTATCTGGTGTATGCGCTGCTGCGCGCGGAGGACATTGAATGAATACGAACGATGTCCTGCAGGCGAGCCTTTTTATCGTCGTGCTACTGGCCGCTGCCGTGCCGGTAGCGAGCTATCTCGGCGCCGTGATGGACGGCAGCTCGCGCGTGGTGCGCTTCGGCGCGCCGCTCGAACGGCTGCTGTACCGTATCGCCGGCGTCGATCCATCGCAGGAAATGGGCTGGAAGCACTACGCGATCGCCACGGTCGCGTTCAACGTGTTCGGCATGACATTCCTGTATGTGCTGCTGCGTGTGCAAGGGTGGCTGCCGGGCAATCCGCAGCAGTTCGGCGCGATGTCGGTCGACAGCGCGTTCAACACCGCGGTCAGCTTCGTGACCAACACGAACTGGCAGGACTACACGCCCGAGCAAACGGTCAGCTATCTGACGCAGATGCTCGGCCTGACCGTGCAGAACTTCTTTTCGGCGGCAACCGGCATCGTCGTCGTGATCGCGCTGATCCGCGGCTTCGCGCGTCATACCGCGCAGACGATCGGCAACTTCTGGGTCGACATCACGCGCGTGACGATGTACGTGCTGATTCCGATGTCGATGATCATCGCCGCGCTGCTGATGAGCCAGGGCGTGATCCAGAACTTCAAGGCCTATCAGGACGTGCCGACGCTGCAGACCACCACCTACGCCGCGCCGAAACTCGACGCGCAAGGCAATCCGGTGAAGGACGCGAAGGGCAATCCGGTGACGGTCGATACGCCCGTGAAGACGCAGACCATCGCAATGGGCCCGGTCGCATCGCAGGAAGCGATCAAGATGCTCGGCACCAACGGCGGCGGCTTCTTCAACGGCAACTCCGCCCATCCGTACGAAAACCCGACGCCGTTCTCGAACTTCGTGCAGATCTTCTCGATCCTGATCATCCCGGCGGCGCTCGCGCTCGTGTTCGGCCGCGTGATCGGCGACCGCCGGCAAGGCGTGGCCGTGCTCGCGGCGATGACGATCGCGTTCGGTGTCTGCGTGTTCGGCGAGATCAGCGCCGAGCAAAGCGGCAACCCCGCGTTCACGGCGCTCAACGTCGATCAGTCGGCCAACGCGCTGCAGGCGGGCGGCAATGCCGAAGGCAAGGAAACGCGCTTCGGTATCGCGCAGTCGGGCATCTTCACGGTCGCGACCACGGCGGCTTCGTGCGGCGCAGTCGCCAACACGCACGATTCGCTGACGCCGATCGGCGGCCTGTACCCGATGCTGCTGATGCAACTCGGCGAAGTGATCTTCGGCGGCGTCGGTTCCGGCATGTACGGGATGCTGGTGTTCGCTTTGCTCGCGGTGTTCGTCGCGGGACTGATGATCGGGCGGACTCCTGAATATGTCGGCAAGAAGATCGAGGCCTACGAGATGAAGATGGTGTCGATCGTGGTGCTGCTCACGCCGCTGCTCGTGCTGGTGGGCACCTCGATCGCGGTGCTCACGGATGCGGGCAAGGCCGGCATCGCGAACCCGGGCGCGCATGGCTTCTCCGAGATTCTCTACGCGTTCAGCTCGGCCGCGAACAACAACGGCAGCGCGTTCGCGGGGCTCTCGGTGAATACGCCGTTCTACAACTGGCTCACCGCGATCGCGATGTGGTTCGGTCGCTTCGGCACGATCGTGCCGGTGCTCGCGATCGCGGGCTCGCTCGCCGCGAAGAAACGTATCGGCGTCACCGGCGGCACGCTGCCGACGCACGGACCGCTGTTCGTCGTGCTGCTGCTCGGCACGGTGCTGCTGGTCGGCGCGCTGACCTATGTCCCGGCGCTCGCGCTCGGTCCCGGCGTCGAGCATCTGATGATGATCGGCGTGCATTGACGCGCGACCTCGATCAACGACACCAACGACCGAACCGGCGCTTGCACGCGGCAAGCCTGCAAGCGCACAAGGATATTCGAGGATTCAATGACTGAACATAACGCTACGAGGTCCATGTTCGACCCGGCGCTGCTGCGCCCGGCGATCGTGGACTCCTTTAAAAAGCTGACGCCGCGCACGCAGTTTCGCAACCCGGTGATGTTCTGCGTGTACGTCGGCAGCATTCTGACCACCATTCTGTGGATCGCCGCGCTCGGCGGTCAGGCGGAGGCGCCCGCGGGCTTCATTCTCGCGGTCACGCTGTGGCTGTGGTTCACGGTGCTGTTCGCGAACTTCGCGGAGGCGCTCGCCGAAGGCCGCTCGAAAGCGCAAGCCGCGTCGCTGCGCAGCGCGAAGAAAGACGTGATGGCCAAGAAGCTCAACGAGCCGCATCCGAAGTCGCCGATCCGCATCACGACCGCGACCGATCTGCGCAAAGGCGACGTCGTGCTGGTCGAGACCGGCGACGTGATTCCGGCCGACGGCGAAGTGATCGACGGCGTCGCGTCGGTCGACGAATCGGCGATCACCGGTGAATCGGCGCCGGTGATCCGCGAGTCGGGCGGCGACTTTTCGTCGGTGACGGGCGGCACGCGCGTGCTGTCGGACTGGATCGTCGTGCGTGTTACGGCGAACCCGGGCGAGGCGTTCCTCGACCGCATGATTGCGATGGTCGAAGGCGCGAAGCGTCAGAAGACGCCGAACGAAATCGCGCTGACCATCCTGCTCGTCGCGCTGACCATCGTGATGCTGCTCGCCACCGCGACGCTGCTGCCGTTCTCGATCTTCTCGGTCGAAGCCGCGAAAGCGGGCCACGTGGTGACGATCACGGCGCTTGCCGCGCTGCTCGTGTGCCTGATCCCGACCACGATCGGCGGTTTGCTGTCGGCGATCGGCGTGGCCGGCATGAGCCGCATGATGCAGGCGAACGTGATCGCGACCTCGGGCCGCGCGGTCGAAGCGGCCGGCGACGTCGACGTGCTGCTGCTCGACAAGACCGGCACGATCACGCTCGGCAACCGCCAGGCGTCGCAGTTCATTCCCGCGCCGGGTCTGAGCGAAGAAGCGCTCGCCGATGCCGCGCAGCTGTCGTCGCTCGCCGACGAAACGCCGGAAGGCCGCAGCATCGTCGTGCTCGCGAAGCAGCGCTTCAATATCCGTCAGCGCGATATGGGCTCGTTGCACGCGGTGTTTCTCGCGTTCACCGCGCAGACCCGCATGAGCGGCGTCGATCTGTCTCCCCCGGGCACTCCCGCCGGCACGCATGGCCGTGAAATCCGCAAGGGCGCGGCCGATGCGGTCAAGCACTACGTCGAAGCGAACGGCGGCCGTTTCCCGACCGACGTCAGCAATGCGGTCGCCGATGTCGCGCGCCGCGGCAGCACGCCGCTCGTGGTCGCCGAGAAGGGCGAGCAGGGCGCGCGCGTGCTCGGCGTGATCGAGTTGAAGGACGTCGTGAAGGGCGGCATCAAGGAGCGCTTCGCCGAGTTGCGCAAGATGGGCATCAAGACCGTGATGGTGACGGGCGACAACCGCCTGACCGCCGCGGCGATCGCGGCCGAAGCGGGCGTCGACGACTTCCTCGCCGAAGCGACGCCCGAAACGAAGCTCGCGACGATCCGCGCGCATCAGGCCGAAGGGCGTCTGGTCGCGATGACCGGCGACGGCACCAACGACGCGCCCGCGCTCGCGCAGGCCGACGTCGCGGTCGCGATGAACACCGGCACGCAGGCGGCGAAAGAGGCCGGCAACATGGTCGACCTCGATTCGAATCCGACCAAGCTGATCGAGATCGTCGAGATCGGCAAACAGATGCTGATGACGCGCGGCTCGCTGACCACGTTCTCGATCGCCAACGACGTCGCCAAGTACTTCGCGATCATCCCGGCAGCGTTCGCGTCGACGTATCCGGCGTTGAATGCGCTGAACGTGATGCATCTGGCGACGCCGACCTCGGCAATCATGTCGGCGGTGATCTTCAACGCGCTGATCATCGTGCTGCTGATTCCGCTCGCGCTGAAGGGCGTGCGCTATCGCGCGCTAGGCGCCGCGATCCTGCTGCGCCGCAATCTGCTGATCTACGGCCTCGGCGGGATCATCGTGCCGTTCATCGGCATCAAGCTGATCGATATGGTGCTGGCCGCGTTCGGCTGGGTTTGAGATTGAGGAAAAGGGAAAGAGACCCATCATGAAAAATCTGTTCCGTCCGCTGATCGTGATCTTCGCGGTGCTGACCGCGCTCACCGGACTCGCTTATCCCGCCGTGATGACCGCGTTCGGCCAGGCGGCGTTCCATGAACAGGCCAACGGCAGCCTGATCGAGCAGAACGGCAAGGTGGTCGGCTCGGCGCTGATCGGCCAGCAGTTCGACGCGCCCCAGTATTTCTGGGGCCGGCTGTCGGCGACGAGCCCGATGCCGTACAACCCGCAGAGCTCCGGCGGTTCGAACCTCGGGCCGAACAACCCGGCGCTGCTCGACGAGATCAAGGGCCGTCTCGACGCGCTGAAGGCCGCGGGCACCGACATGTCGAAGCCGGTGCCGGTCGATCTCGTCACGTCGTCGGGCAGCGGGCTCGATCCGGAGATCAGTCCGGCGGCCGCCGAGTACCAGCTCGCGCGGGTCGCGCAGGCGCGCCACCTCGCGCCGAGCGATGTGCAGGCGCTCGTCGAGCGCTACACGACGGGCCGCCAGTTCGGCGTGTTCGGCGAGCCGCGCGTGAATGTGCTGAAGCTCAATCTGGCGCTCGATGAAATGAAGCGCGGTTGACACTGAACGCCACGGCAAAGCTCCGGCCGCGCTCGCGGCTCATCGACGAACAGCGGCGTCCGCGTGGCGCCGCGCCGTCATTTGCGGAGCGGCACGGGCCGTGCCACCATGCAGGCACCGCCGCTCGCACGACCATGACAATCACTGAGCATGAACCGCCCCGATCCTGACGAACTGCTCGACAAACTGCAGCGCGACGAAGAGAAACGCCAGCGCGGCCGGCTGAAAATCTTCTTCGGCGCGTCGGCCGGCGTCGGCAAGACCTATGCGATGCTGCAGGCCGCGCGCCGCCGCATGGAAGAAGGTGTCGACGTGCTGGTCGGCATCGCCGAAACGCACGGGCGCAGCGAAACCGCCGCGCTGCTCGCGGGGCTCGACGTGCTGCCGCTCGCGCAGATTGAGTATCGCGGCCGCAAGCTCGGCGAGTTCGATCTCGACGCCGCGCTCGCGCGCAAGCCGCAGCTGATCCTCGTCGACGAACTCGCGCATTCGAACGTGCAGGGCGCCCGTCATCTGAAGCGTTGGCAGGACGTCTACGAACTGCTCGACGCGGGCATCGGCGTCTACACGACCGTCAACGTGCAGCACCTGGAGAGCCTGAACGACGTGGTCGGCCAGATCACCGGCATCCGCGTGTGGGAGACCGTGCCCGATCGCGTGTTCGATCATGCCGACGAAGTCACGCTCGTCGATCTGCCGGCCGAGGAACTGCTCGACCGCATGCGCGACGGCAAGGTGTACATGGCGCAGCAGGCCGAGCGCGCGGTGCGTAACTTCTTTCGCAAGGGCAACCTGATCGCGCTGCGTGAGCTGGCGCTGCGCCGCACCGCCGATCGCGTCGACGCGCAGATGCGCGAGTACCGCGCCGATCGTTCGATCCAGCGCATCTGGCAGGCGCGCGAGCGGCTGCTGGTGTGCGTCGGTCCGGGTCCCGAAGCGCCGGCGCTGGTGCGCTCGGCGGCGCGCCTCGCCGCGAGCCTGAAGGCCGACTGGCTGGCGGTTTATGTCGAAACGCCGGCGTTGCAGCGCCTGCCCGACGCACGACGCGAACGCACGCTGAACGCGTTGAAGCTCGCCGCCGAACTCGGCGCCGAGACCGCAACGCTCGCCGCCGCCGATGCGCTCGATGCATTGATCGGTTACGCGCAGGCGCGCAACGTATCGAAGCTGGTGGCGGGCGCATCGTCGCGCGCGGGCGTCAGGCGCTGGTTGCGCCGGCCGCTTGGCGAGCGCATCGCGGAGAAAAGCGGCGATCTCGATCTCACGCTGATTCGCGTCGCGTCGGAGCGCGACGGCGGCGAGCAGCGGCGGCTGTTGAACACGACCGCGAACGCGTGGCGCGAGGCGTTGAGCGCGGCGCGCGAGCGTCGTTCGCCGCCGCGCGCGTACGCGTTCGCGCTCGCGATCGGCGCGGCGATCACGCTGCTGTCGAGCCAGCTGATCGACCGCATCGATCTGACCAACCTCGTGATGCTGTATCTGCTCGGCGTGATCTTCACCGCGGTGAAGCTCGGGCGCGGGCCGGGTGTCGTGCTGTCGTTCGCGAGCGTCGCCGCGTTCGATTTTTTCTTCGTGCCGCCGCGCATGTCACTGTCGGTCTCCGATACGCAGTACCTGCTGACGTTCTTCGGCATGCTGCTGACGTCGCTCGTGATCAGCCATCTGACGTCGAGCCTGCGCCACGAGGCGAGCGTCGCGCAACGCCGCGAACAACGCACCGGCGCGATGTACGAGATGGCGCGCGAGCTTGCCGCGGCGCTCGCGACCGAGCAGATCGTCGGCATCGGCAGTCGGCACGTGAGCGAGGTGTTCGGCGCGCGCGTCGCGATTCTGCTGCCCGACAGCGTCGATCAGGTCAAACAGAAGATCGAGGACCCCGACGCGGCGATCACGCTCGAGGGCGACGCGCTCGATCTCGACGTCGGCCAGTGGGTCTACGATCAGCAGAAGCCGGCCGGCCACGGCACCGACACGCTGCCGGCCGCCGCGGCGCTGTATCTACCGCTGAAGGCGCCGATGCGCACGCGCGGCGTGCTCGCGGTGGTCGTGCGTGACGAGCGCGAGCTGACCGTGCCCGAACAGCGGCGCATGCTCGATGCGTTCGCCGCGCAGATCGCGCTCGCGCTCGAACGCGTGCATTACGTCGATATCGCGCGCGATGCGCTCGTCAACATGGAGTCGGAGCGGCTGCGCAATTCGCTGCTGTCGGCGATTTCGCACGATCTGCGCACGCCGCTGACGACGATCGTCGGGTTTTCGTCGATGCTCGCGCAGGGGCGGCAGAGGGCGCGGGTGGAGGGCGAGACCCTGGCGCCGCCCGCCGCACGAAGCGAAGCGGCGTCGAACCTGCAACCCGACGCGCAATCCAGCGCGCACCGCGACGACGAACTCGTCGACGCAATCCACGAAGAAGCGCTGCGCATGACCGGCATCGTCACGAACCTGCTCGACATGGCGCGCCTGCAGGCCGGCAGCCTGCAACTGAACCAGCAATGGACGCTGCTCGAGGAGACCGTCGGCGCCGCGCTGCGCGCGTGCAAGCGCGTGCTCGCCGAGCGTCCGGTGCAGGTCACGCTGCCCGCCGATCTGCCGCTGTTGCATCTCGACGCGGTGCTGATGGAGCGGCTGTTCTCGAACCTGTTCGAGAACGCGGCCAAATACACGGCGTCCGGCACGCCGCTCGCGATCGGCGCGCAGCAGATCGACGCGGACGGCGCGCCGTTCGTGCGCATCACGATCGACGACAACGGCCCCGGCCTGCCCGCCGGCATGGAAGCGCGCGTGTTCGAGAAGTTCACGCGCGGCGAGAAGGAGTCGGCGAAACCGGGCATTGGCCTTGGGCTCGCGATCTGCCGCGCGATCGTCGAGGCACACGGCGGTACAATCGGCGCGCTCAACCGGATCGGCGCGAATGGCCATGTCGAGGGCGCGCGCTTCTGGTTCACGTTGCCGGTCAAGACGCCGCCCGAGGCGCCCGATACGCTCGATACGCTCGATACGCTCGAAGACGAAGGTGCGGTCGAGGCGCAGCCGCATCCGGGCGGGGAGCCGTCGCAGCAAGTCGAGCCGTCGCGAGTTGCCGAGCCAGTCGAGCCCGGCACTGCGCAACCCGAAGCGCATACCGCCATCCAGTCCGGCAGCGCCGCAACCGGCGCCACCGCCGACCTCAACCCGCTCACCCGACCCACCCATGAGTGACCTGAGCATCACCGTCGTTCTGATCGAAGACGAGAAGCAGATTCGCCGCTTCGTGCGCACGGCGCTCGAAGGCGAGGGCATCGCCGTGTACGACGCCGAGACCGGCAAGCAGGGGCTCGTCGAAGCGGCGACGCGCAAGCCCGATCTCGTGATCGTCGATCTGGGCCTGCCCGACACCGACGGCCTCGACGTGATCCGCGAGCTGCGCGGCTGGAGCGAGCTGCCGGTGATCGTGCTGTCGGCGCGCACCCAGGAAAGCGAAAAGGTCGCCGCGCTCGACGCCGGCGCCGACGACTACCTGACCAAGCCGTTCGGCGTGTCCGAGTTGCTCGCGCGGATCCGCGCGCATCTGCGGCGGCGCAATCACGGCGGCGCGAACGAATCGCCGCAGGTGCGCTTCGGCGCGGTCACCGTCGACCTCGCGCTGCGCCAGGTCACGCGCGACGGCGCCGCGATCCATCTGACGCCGATCGAATACCGGCTGCTGGCGACGCTCGTGCGCCACGCCGGCCGCGTGCTCACGCATCGGCAGTTGCTGCGCGACGTGTGGGGGCCGTCGCATGTCGAGAGCCACCACTATTTGCGGATCTACATGGCGCATCTGCGCGGCAAGCTCGAACGCGATCCGGCGCAGCCCGAGCACATCGTCACGGAGACGGGCGTCGGGTACCGGCTGGTGGGGGCGGTGTGAGCGCGTCCGCGATGCCGCTCCGCTATAATCTCCCGACGTAAGGACGACCTTACGCGTGCATCAATCATCGGGGACGGCCCCATTTTTCATGGAGCTGTTTCGATGTCCTGGTTTCTTCTATTGATTGCCGGTTTGCTCGAAGTCGCGTGGGCGGCCGGTCTCAAAACTTCCGAAAGTTTCACCCGCTTCTGGCCGTCCGTCTTCACGGTCGTGACCGCGCTCGGCAGCTTCGTGCTGCTCGCGCTCGCGATGCGCCAGTTGCCGCTCGGCACGGCCTATGCCGTCTGGACAGGGATCGGCGCGGTCGGTGCGTTCATCTTCGGTGTCGTGATGATGGGCGAAGCGTTGACGGTCGCGCGCGTCGCCAGCGCGTCGCTGATCGTGATCGGTCTGGTCGGGCTGAAACTGTCGTCGGGGCATTGACCCCGCGGCCCGGGCCGCTCAGGTAGCGACGGCCTTTGCCGGAAAGCCACAGCGAGGCTTCGCCGCTCTACGTTCTGCGAATTGACGTAGCTATAATGAGACAGAAACGACCTTGAGATTGCCCCCGGCCAGGCTGGCGCGGCCTGGTTGGCCGGCCTGGCGAGCCTGACGGCTTCGGCGCGGAACGCCCGCTCGTACCCGCCGCGGCGCCCGGCACGCACAAAGCGCGTGGAGGCGGCCATGCTTGAATCACTTTCGCTTGCAGCGGGCCTTTCGTGGGGCAGCGGTCTGCGCCTCTACCTGACGGTCCTGCTGGCCGGCGTGTTCGAACGTCTGGGCCTGATTCATTTGCCGAACACGTTGTCCGCGCTGTCGTCGCCATGGGTGATCGGCGCCGCGGCGGTGCTGACGCTGGCCGAATTTCTCGCCGACAAGATCCCCGCGTTCGATTCGCTGTGGGACGCGATCCATACCTTCATCCGCATTCCGGCCGGCGCCGTGTTGGCCGCCGGCGCGCTCGGCCACGCCGATCCGGCGTTGCTGACCGTCGCCGCGCTCGCGGGCGGCACGCTCGCCGGCACCGCGCATCTGACGAAGGCGGGCACCCGCGCGCTGATCAATCTGTCGCCGGAGCCGGTGTCGAACGTCGTCACGTCGACCGCCGAGGACGGCCTTGTCACCGGCGGCGTGCTGCTCTCGCTGTTCGCGCCGCTCGCGTTTCTGGTCTTGATGGTAGGCTTTCTGCTGCTCGCGGCATGGGCGTTGCCGCGATTGTGGCGCGGCGTGCAGGGCGGTTTCCGCGGCATGGCCACGCACATGGTGTCGCGATTTGCGAGGAGCAGGCACGATTGAGCGAAGCACTACCAGGATCCGACGCGGGTTCAAGAACGCGCGCCGACACGAGACCGGCGCGTCGGCTCGGCGGCATCGATCTGGTGCGCCAGGCCATGCGGATGACGGCGCGCGACTGGCGCGCGGGCGAACTGACGATGCTGCTGCTCGCGCTCGTGCTGGCGGTCGCGGCGTTGTCGAGCGTCGGCTTTCTGGGCGATAGGCTGCATCAGGGGCTCGAGCGCGATGCGCGGCGCATGATCGCCGCCGACTTCATCGTGCGCGCCGATCATCCGGTCGACCCGCAATTCGCCGCCGAGGCGCATGCCTTGGGCCTGCGCACCGCCACCACGGCGATCTTTCCCAGCATGATCAATTCGACCGGCGCGCAGCCGGCGTCGCGGCTCGCCGCCGTCAAGGCGGTGTCGACGGGTTATCCGTTGCGCGGCGCGTTGCGCATCGCGGCGGCACCGGGTGCGGCCGATCATCCGGCGACCTCGATTCCGGCGCCGGGCACCGTGTGGGTCGACCAGGAATTGCTCGACGCGCTGAAGCTGAAGATCGGCGATGCGGTGAAGGTCGGCAGTCGCAACTTCACGGTCGCCGCGCTGATCACGCGCGAACTCGATCGCGGCTTCTCGTTCGTCAACTTTTCGCCGCGTCTGATGCTGCGCGCCGACGACGTGCAGTCGACCGGCCTGATCGCGTACGGCAGCCGCGTCACGTACCGGCTGCTGGTCGCCGGTTCAGACGACACGGTCGCGCGCTTCGCGCGGTTCGCGCATGACCACGTCGACGGCGGCAAGATGCGCGGCGTCGCGCTCGAATCGCTGCAGGACGGCCAGCCGCAGGTGCGTCAGACGCTCGATCGCGCGGGGCACTTCCTGACGCTCGTATCGCTGTTGACCGCGCTGCTCGCGGCGGTCGCGATCGCGATGGCCGCGCACCGCTACATGCGCCGGCATCTCGACGGCTGCGCGGCGATGCGCTGCCTGGGCGTGAGCCATGCCGCGCTGCGCGCGCTGTTCACGCTCGAATTCGTCGGGCTCGGCGGGCTCGGCGGCGTGCTCGGCGTGGCGCTCGGCTACCTCGGCCATCTCGCGCTGCTGACATGGCTCGGCGGCCTGATCGACGTGGTGCTGCCGCAGCCGACGCCGTGGCCCGCGCTCGAAGGCGTCGCGGCCGGCCTCGTGCTGCTGCTCGGCTTCGCGCTGCCGCCGCTGTTGCCGCTCACGCGCGTGCCGCCGGTGCGCGTGCTGCGGCGTGAATGGGGCGAGGAGGGACGCACCGCTTGGGCCGCCTACGCGTTCGGCATCGTACTGTTCGCGGGGCTGCTGATTCTCGCCGCCGGCGAGTTGAAGCTCGGCGGCATCGTTGCGGGCGGCTTCGCGGGCGGGCTGCTGGTATTCGCCGGCATCGCGCGGCTCGCGTTGTGGGGCGCGGCGCGCGTGGTGCGCAGCGAGCGTGTCAATGCGGGCATCGGCTGGCGCTATGCGCTCGCGTCGCTCGAGCGGCGCAGCAGCACCAGCGCGCTGCAGATCACCGCGCTCGGCATCGGCCTGATGTGCCTGCTGCTGATCGCGATGACGCGCAACGACCTCGTGCAGGGCTGGCGCAAATCGACGCCGCCCGATGCGCCCAACGAGTTCATCATCGACATCCAGCCCGATCAGCGCGACGCGGTCACGCAGTATCTGGATTCGCACGGCATCGCCGGCGCGGCGCTGTCGCCGATGGTGCGCGGGCGGCTCGTCGCGATCAACGGCAAGGCTGTCAACCCGGACTCGTTCAAGGGCGAGGACGCGCGGCGACTGGTGGACCGCGAATTCAACCTGTCGTACACGACGCAGTTGCCCGACGACAACCGGATCGCCGCGGGCAGCTGGTTCGGCGATACGACGAAGCCGCAGATCTCGATCGAGCAGGGTCTCGCGAAGCTGATCAACGTGAAGCCCGGCGACGTGCTGCGCTTCGACGTGACGGGCCTCACGGTCGAGGCGCCGGTCACGAGCGTGCGCAAGCTCGACTGGGGGTCGTTCAAGGTCAACTTCTTCGTGCTGATGCCGCCGGTCTCGCTGCAGGATTTTCCGGCGACGTTCATTACGAGCTTCCATCTGCCGGCGGACAAACAGTCGACGATCGACAGCCTGATCGCCGCGTATCCCAATCTGACCGCGATCGATACCGGTCCGATCCTCGCGCAGGTGCAGCGCGTGTTGCAGCAGGTGATCGGCGCGGTGCAGTTCCTGTTCGCGTTCACGCTCGCGGCCGGCGTGCTGGTGCTGTACGCGGCGCTCGCCGGCACGCGCGACGAGCGTATGCGAGAATCCGCGCTGCTGCGCGCGCTGGGCGCATCGCATCGTCAGGTGCGCTCGGTGCAGGTGGCCGAATTCGTCGCGGTCGGCGCGCTGGCCGGCCTGATGGCGGCGGTCGGCGCGCAGATCGTCGGCTCGATGCTGGCCACGCACGTGTTCGAGTTCTATCTGGACTTCGATCCGTGGCTGCTGCCTGCGGGCATAGCCGCCGGGGTCGCCTGTGCGGGCGTCGGCGGATGGCTGAGTCTGCGGCATGTGTTGGCGCGGCCCGCGCTGCAATCGCTGCGCGACGCGTGAGTTTTCTTTCCGATCTTTTTTGTTGTTGAGCAGGGTATGAGCGATTTGAACGACGAAGCGTCCTCGGACAAGCCGACGGCCTTCGAACTGGTGGGCGGCGAGGCGCGCGTGCGCGAACTGGTCGACCGGTTTTACGACCTGATGGATCTCGAGGCGGATTTCGCCGGGATTCGCTCGCTGCATCCGGCGTCGCTCGAAGGTTCGCGCGACAAGCTGTTCTGGTTTTTGTGCGGCTGGCTCGGTGGCCCCGATCACTACATCAGCCGCTTTGGCCATCCACGTCTGCGCGCGCGGCATCTGCCGTTCGCGATCGCGTCGAGCGAGCGCGACCAGTGGCTCAGGTGCATGGCGTGGGCGATGGAGGATGTCGGCTTGCCCGAGCCGCTGCGCGAGCGCCTGCTCGGCTCGTTCTTCGAAACCGCCGACTGGATGCGCAACCGCAATGGCTGACCTGCCGCAGCACGCCACACCGGCGCCGTACTCGCTCGAAGCCGACCGTGCGGCGCTCGCACCGCGGGCGCGCGAGATTCTCGACTGCTGGTTCGGCGCGCCGGGCACCGCGGAGCACGGCACGGAACGCAAGCTCTGGTTCAAGCGCGACGACGCCTTCGATACGATGCTGCGCGAGCGTTTCGGCGATCTGATCGATGCGGCGTACGCGGGTGAGCTCGACGCGTGGCAGGCCACGCCATTGGGCGCGTTGGCGCTCGTCATCGTGCTGGACCAGTTTTCGCGTAACTGCCACCGACATACGGCGCGCGCCTTCGCGACCGACGGCAAGGCGCTGCAAACCGCGCAACGGATGATCGCGAGCGGCGCCGATCGGTTGTTGCCGGACGTACACCATCGCGCGTTCGCGTATTTGCCGTTCGAGCACGATGAAACGCTCGCGAGCCAGCAGGAGTCGCTGCGTCTGTTCAAACAGCTCGATCAGGAGCCGGGCGGCGAGGGCTACTATCAATACGCGCTGCTGCACGCGAAAGTGATCGAGCGGTTTGGCCGCTATCCACATCGCAACGTTTGGCTCGGGCGTGAATCGAGCGACGAGGAGATCGCGTTTCTGCGCGAGCCTGGTTCGTCGTTCTGAATCAACGCGGACGCGCGCGGGCGGCACTCGGCCGGCGCGGCGCGTTGCGCGGCGCTACTCGTCGCCTTGCGTCTTGCCCGCCACCGGCGTGCGCACGAATACGCGCAACAGCTCATCCGAATCGCCCGGCCGCGCGCCGGACCAGAACAGCCGCCATTCGCCGGCCGGCGGCCGCGCTTTGTCGCGGCGGCTTTCCTGGATCAGCCACGTGCAGGCGGTGGTGCGCGGATCTTCGCTCGGCTGATGCACGATGCCCGTGTAGTAGAAGAGCATCGGCGCTTCGGATTCGCCGAGTCCGGAGCTCGCCATGCAGTCGCCGTCGTTCCATTCGATATTCATCTTCTCGCCGAGGTCCCGGAACACCGAGCGGTAGCTCTTCGCGTAGTCGAGCCACGGCAGCAGCAGCGTGCTGACGAGCCCCCAGGCGAGCATCGCGCCCGCGCACCAGCTGAGCGCGCCGCGCCATTTGCCTGCGTGCTTGAACGACGGCAGCAGCCACAGCCAGCCGATCGTCAGCAGCAGCGCGCCGACGATCAGCGCGGGCGAGATCGGCAGCACCCAGTCGAGCGGCAGCCAGCGGCCGAGCAGATGCAGCGATGCACGGTTGCTCGCGGGGCTCGTCATGGTCGACCAGACGATCCACACGAGCGCGGCCGCGCTGCCGAACAGCACGCGGCTCGTCATGTCCCAGCCGGTATGCAGGCGCGCCGGCAAGCGTTCGACGCCCTGCATCGCGACCAGCGCGAGCGGCGCGATGAACGGCAGGATGTACAGCTCGCGGACCGTCGCCGAGCTTTGCAGCACCGCGAAACCGATGCCCGCGAACAGCAGCGGCAACGCGACGCGCGGATCGCGCCAGCGCCGCCATGCACCCCCTGCGAGCGCGGCCAGCGCGAGCGGCACGACCGGAAAGCCGACGCTCAGCACGGTGCGCAGCACGAACAGGCGGCTCTCGTTTTCGGAGCCGAGCTCGGCGACCGAAAAACCGAAGAAGCGCCCGACGTTGTTGTCCCACAGCCAGACCTTGAAGAGTGCCTCGGAGCGCAGGTAGAAGCAGATCGGCCAGATCAGCGCGAACGGCGCGCAGACGAGCGCGGCGACGCAGAGCGCGCCGGCGAAGCTGCGGCTGCGGCATGCGGGATAGAGCAGCAGCGCCGCGCAGGTGGTGGCGCCGAACACGAGCGGTACGAACAGGCCCTTGGCGAGCAGCGACACGCCGATGCCCGCGCCGAACATCGTCGCGCCGCTGATGATCGCGTTGCGCCGCTCGCGGGCATCGAGTGGTTTGCCTTGTGTCGCCGGTTGCGCATACAGCGGAAAATACGACGCGGCGCGCGGGTCGTCGCGAAGATGCACGAGCACGAGTTCGAATAGTCCGCAAAAGCCGAGCGCGGCGCCGCCCATCAGCGCGACGTCGGTCATCATGTCGTGCACGTGTTTGACGACGACCAGCGTGCCGCCGAACAGCGCGAGCGTGCCGATCACGCGCAGGTCGAACCAGCTCGACGCAGCGACCGCGCGACGCGCGACTCGCGCGGTGTAGTACACCGTCAGGCCCGCGAACAGCGCGCTCGCGAGCCGTGCCGCGTCGTGCAGCGGCAGATAGCGGCCGAACATCCACGCGAAGCCGGCGGCGACCCAGTCGTAGATCGGCGGCTTTTCGACGAAGGGCTGACCGGCATTGGTCGGCACGACGAGGTCGCCGGTATCGAGCATGTGCTGGATGATGCCGAACGTGTAGGTTTCGTCCTGCTTCCACGGCTCGTGGCCGAGAATGCCAGGCATCAGCCACGCGCACAGGATCGCCAGCGCGACCAGCCACAGCAGTGGGCGGATCGCCGCGAGCGCGCGCCAACGCTGCAGGCCGCGCGTGGCGCGGTCTGCGGAAACGGGGGAGCCCGGCGCGTGAGCGGAGTCGGCGTTGTAGATCGCCGGTGCCGAAGCTGCGGTGTCCCCGATGGCTGGCTGGGTCTGCGGGCCGCTAAATGGGCCCGCTCTGCTGGCGGAAAGCGCGGCCTGATGCCCGCCGCCTGCGGGAGCGGAGGAGCTCGAGGCCGTCGCGTAGGCATCGTGCGTGCGCCAGCGCGCGGACTGCTTGTCTTGCATGGAAGTCTCTGGTCATCGTACGCGGCGGCGTTGGCCTCGTACTTATGTTTTGCTTACATTGGTTGCGGATGCATAGGATTCGCATGATTGTAGCGCCGCATTATTACTGAAGATTACAGGTGAAGAGAGGCGCGCGCAGTTGATGCGCGGCTGTGCCGGTTTCATGACGGATCGACGGCGATTCGCGGCGGCAGAGGAGAGAGGGGAATACGCTGAAAACGGCGCGGCCGTGGCGGGCCGCGCCTGGCGTTCAAGACTTGGTGGCGACATGCGCTCAGCGGCCGCCGGCGACGTCGAACAGCGCGCCCGTTACATACGACGATGCATCGCTGAGCAGCCACACGATGGCCTCGGCGACTTCGTCGGCGCGGCCGGGGCGGCCGAGCGGCGTGGTCACGCCCAGCTGCGCGGCGCGCTCGGGCTTGCCGCCGCTCGCATGGATCTCAGTATCGATCAGGCCCGGACGCACCGCATTCACGCGCACGCCCTGCGGGCCGAGCTCTTTCGCGAGGCCGAGCGTCATCGTGTCGATTGCGCCTTTCGAGCCCGCATAATCGACGTATTCGTTCGGCGAACCGAGCCGCGCCGCCGCCGACGAAACATTGACGATGGCGCCGCCCTTGCCGCCGCGCTCGGTCGACATGCGCCGCGCCGCTTCGCGCGCGCACAGATACGCGCCGAGCACGTTGACGTCGAACACGCGCTTCAGACGCGCGAAGTCCATGTCGGCGAGCTGGCTCGACGGCGCGACGATGCCGGCGTTGTTGACGAGCGCATCGATGCCGCCGAAGCTTTGCTGCAGCGTATCGAACATGGCGATCACGTCGGCTTCGTTCGCGACATCACCGGCGATCGGCACGGCGCGGCCGCCCGCGTGTTCGACCTCGGCGACCGTCTGCTGCGCGGCGGCGATATCACGCACGTAGTTCACGCCGACGCACCAGCCGCGCGCGCCCAGCAGCCGCGCGGTGGCGCGGCCGATGCCGCGGCTGCCGCCGGTAATCAGAACAGCTTTCGTCATCGCATCCTCATGGTTGGGGTGATGCGCGCGCGGCGCGCCGCGCTCGGGTTCGGCGGACAGGGGGTTAAATCGCGTCGCTTTGCACCGCCGCCCATTTGTCGCGCGCGGGCGGCGCGTAGCGTTGCAGCTTGCCGATCAGCGTGGCCGGATCGGCGTCGATCTGCAGCATGTCGAGATAGGTCTTGCGCAAGAAGCCTTCGTCGATCGTGTGCTGAAGCAGGTGGATCAGCGGCTCGTAGAAGCCGCCGGTGTTCAGGAGTGCAACCGGTTTGCCGTGGTAGCCCAACTGCGCCCACGTGAAGACCTCGAACAGCTCCTCGAGCGTGCCCGCGCCGCCCGGCATCGCGACGAACGCGTCGGCCAGCTCGGCCATCATCTTCTTGCGATGATGCATGTCGGGCACCACGTGCAGCTCCGTCAGGCCGTTATGACCCACTTCCTTGCTGACCAGCAGCTCGGGAATCACGCCGACCGCGCGGCCGCCTTCGGCCATCACGGTATCGGCGATCACGCCCATCAACCCCACCTTGCCGCCGCCGTAGACGAGCGCGAGATCGGCCTCGACCAGCGCGCGGCCGAACGCGCGCGCCGCCTGCGCATACAACGGTTTGGCCCCCATCGAGGAGCCGCAATAGACACACACCGACTTCATGCTCAACTGTCCTTCGATTCGTTGCGAGGCGCGGCGCCTTCACGCGGCGGCAGGTAGTCGTAGAACTCGCGCTTGGGCAGCGTGCCCGATACGAGGTCGTCGAACAGCTGCCGCGAGCGGCCGCGCAGGTAGGGCGCCATCAGCGAGACGATCTGCACGCTCACCTGATGCAGCTCCTCGCGGATCGCTTCCTGCTCGTTGTATTTGCGCGGATTCATCACGAACTGATAGGACAGCCAGTAGGTGCCGATCACGCCCACGTTGGTCGCGATCACCTGCATTTCCTGCGGCGTCGCGACCATTTCGCCATCGGCGACGAGCTGCTCGCAGAACTGGCTCGCGAAGCGCACCTTGTGACTGATGATCTGCTTGAAGTGCGTCTCGAGCGTGCGGTTACGGGCGAGCAGGTCGTTCAGGTCGCGGTACAGGAAGCGGTAGCGCCACGTGAAATCGACCATGTACTGCAGATACGACCACATTTCGTCGATGGTCGCGCGATGGTCGTCGGGGAAACGCAGACGCTTTTCGATCTCCTGCTCGAACTGGCTGAAGATGCTGTTGATGATGTCGTCTTTGTTGCGGAAGTGGTAGTACAGGTTGCCTGGACTGATTTCCATTTCCTCGGCGATCGTCGTCGTCGTGACGTTCGGCTCGCCGATTTCGTTGAATAGCTTCAACGACAGTTCGAGAATCCGTTCGCGCGTGCGGCGGGGAGGTTTGGCTTCCATGTCGTCCGGCCCTGGTTATGCCGGGCTGATCGCGCGGCGGCGTGCCGCTGCTGCGTGTTCCACCCGGATGCGGTTGGTATTTTGAGCTCTCCCGAACCCGCTGCGATGCGGCGGGCCCCCCGAAAGGGCAGGATGACGCGAGGCGCGGCAACGACTGCGCGAGCGGTTTTCCTGTGAGACCGTCAAACGATTATAAACCGAGCGTTCTAATACCCAACCGGCTGTGCGGATTTTCATTCCGGCGGAGGTGCCGGCGCGAGCGCGTTGGCCGCGCATGGAGCGTGCGCCGATACGCGCGCTTCAACCCGCGTCGAACCTCAAAGCCACGCGCGAATCCAGCCGACCACTAGCGGCCCGACGATCAACCCCCACGTCATCAGACACATGCCGAGCGCGACCATCACGGCCGCGCTGCCGAGATCTTTCGCGCGGCGCGACAGCTCGTGACGCTCGAGCGAGATCCGGTCGATTGCCGCCTCGACGCTCGAATTGAGCAGCTCGACGATCAGCACGAGCAGCACCGAGCCGAGCAGCAGCACGCGCGACACGGGGTCGACGGGCACCACGAGGCCGCACGGGATCAGGATCGCGGCCAGCGTGAGTTCCTGCCGGAACGCGCTCTCCTCGCGAATCGCGACGCGAAAACCGGCCAGCGAGTTTTTCATCGCGTGCCATGCTCGCGTGAGGCCGCGGTTGCCTTTATAGGGGTTGAAAGGCAGCGGGGCGAGCGGGTCGTCGGGGCTGAGCGGCTCGTGGGGGGCGTCGCGAGTTGAGTCGCGAGTCGACTCGCGATGGGTGTCGTGGGTGGCGTCGTGTTGCGCGCCGCCCGCGACGTTGGCGCCGCCGTTCATGGTTCTCGCGCCGTTCACGCGATGCGCGGTATCCGCATGCTCGGCCACACCCGGCTCGCGGACGTCGTCGAACGGTTCGATGCTCGTGGTGTCGCTGGTGGACTCGACGGCGCGCAGTGCGCCGTTCGACGCGCCTTCGGCGCTGGATCGACTGCTTCGCATGGATAGCTCCGCGCGCGCCGCATCACGCGGCGGCGCTTTCCTCACGATACGCCGGGCCGCGCAGCGGCTTCAGATGCGCGGCGAATTGTGCGGACGCCGCCGCCCACGAGAAGCGCTCGGCCCACGCGCGCGCATGCGATCGATCGATCTTCAGTGCTTCGAGACAGGCTTCGCGCAGCTCCTCGTGCATCGCACCGGCGCCGCCGTCGCCGAGCACGTCGATCGGACCGGTGACCGGATAGGCGGCCACCGGCGTGCCGCATGCGAGCGCTTCGAGCAGCACGAGCCCGAACGTGTCGGTGCGGCTCGGAAACACGAAGACGTCGGCGGCCGCGTAGACCTTCGCGAGCTCGGCCTGCGACAGCACGCCCAGATAGTTGACCTGCGGATAGCGCGACTTCAGTTCGGCGAGCGCCGGACCTTCACCCGCGACCCACTTCGAGCCGGGCAGATCGAGCTGCAGGAATGCCTCGACGTTCTTCTCGACCGCCACGCGTCCCACGTACAGGAAGATCGGCCGCGCGCTGTTGAGCACCTTCGAGTCCATCGGACGGAAGATCTCGAGATCGACGCCGCGCGTCCATAGCACGACGTTGGTGAAGCCGAACTTTTCGAGGTCCTGCTTGACGACGGGCGTCGGCGCCATCACCGCGAGCGACGGCCCATGGAACCAGTGCAGAAATTTGTAGGTGGCCGCGAGCGGGATGCGAAAGCGCGCCTGCACGTACTCGGGAAAGCGCGTGTGATACGCGGTCGTGAACGGCAGTTTGTGCTTCAGCGCATACGCGCGCGCGGCCATGCCGAGCGGACCTTCGGTCGCGATGTGCAACGCGTCGGGCGCGAAACGGTCGATACGCTCGTGCAGCCGGCGGCGCGGCAGCAGCGACAGGCGAATCTCCGGATACGTCGGGCACGGAATGGTGCGGAATTCGAGCGGCGTCAGCAGATCGACCTGATGGCCGAGCGCGGTGAGTTCGCGCCGGGTGTTCTTCAGCGTGCGCACGACGCCGTTGACTTGCGGCTCCCATGCGTCGGTGACGATCATGATCTTCATCGCGTTGTTCATCGCTGCGGGCCCTTTGGAATTGAAGAGTGGAACTGCTCAGGCAGTGGCGCGGGCTTTTTGCGTGCCCGCCTGGGGCGCGCGCAGCGCGGTCCAGAAGATCACCTTGAGCTCGCCTTCATAGGTCTCGACGAGCGCCGACAGACTCTCGACCCAATCGCCGTCGTTGCAATAGAGCACGCCGTCGATCTCGCGCATCTCGGCCTTGTGGATGTGCCCGCAGACGACGCCGTCGCAACCGCGGCGACGCGCTTCGTCGGTCATCACGCGTTCGAACGACGAGATGAAGTTGACCGCGTTCTTGACCTGATGCTTCAGGTATTGCGACAGCGACCAGTACGGGAAGCCGAGCTTGCTGCGGATGCGGTTGAACCAGCGGTTCAGCACAAGGATCATCGTGTACAGCGTGTCGCCGAGGTAGGCGAGCCACTTCGCGTGCTGGATCACGCCGTCGAACAGATCGCCGTGCACGATCCACAGGCGCTTGCCGGCGAGCGTCGTGTGGAACGCTTCGCCGCGCACGTGAATGTCGCCGAACGCGAGGTCGCAGAACTGGCGCGCGGCTTCGTCGTGATTGCCGGGCACGTAGATGACCTGGGTGCCTTTGCGCGCTTTGCGCAGCACTTTCTGCACGACGTCGTTGTGCGCCTGCGGCCAGTACCAGCCTTTCTTCAACTGCCAGCCGTCGATGATGTCGCCGACGAGGTACAGGTACTCCGATTCGTTGTGGCGCAGGAAGTCGAGCAGATAACCTGCCTGGCAGCCGCTCGAACCGAGGTGGATATCCGAGAGCCAGATCGTGCGATAGCGGTGCGGATTGTCGTGGCCGTCGTCGTGATGGTCGGCGTTGGCATCGAGAGATGGCGTCGCCGGCAGCGGCAGGCCGTGATGAGTAGAACCCGGGGCGGGCCGGAACGCGACGGAGTCGACGCTCGGACCGGTTTGACGAAACAGGGAAGTCGCGGACGTATTTGGGTCCATGGCTCACGCGTCGAGTGGCGGTGCCCGTATTGGGCCGGGCGCGCGTGACTTCGGCGTGACAGTCATGAGAAGTTCTTATTACCAAGGGGCCTTGGTGGGGCCTGTTTTTTCGTTGTTCTGGCTTGGTTGGCCTTTCCTTGCTGGGTTGTCGGGCTATTGGCGTTGCCCTTGGGCAGGGCGGCGCCTCTTTTTTGTCTGTGTTCCTGCGGCGTTGGCCTTTCCTTGTTTTGTTATCGGTCTATTGGCGTTGCCCCTGTGCGGGGCGGCACCTACTTTCTTTGCTGCTGCAAAGAAAGTAGGCAAAGAAGACAGCTCAAACCGCCAGCTCATAAGTGGGTCCCGTGGTCCGCATGAGGCAGTGGTGCATCTGGAATCCGTGCCCCCGCACATTCCCCGTTCGTGACCAGGCCATCATCCCTCCCACTCCGCACTGCGTGGGTCGCGGACGGGTCCGCGAGGGAAACCAGTGATTTGGCCCGCGCAGCGGGGGCCGTCGGCTACGCCTCGGCGATGCGCCGGAACAACCGATGGTTTTTGAACGGGGATTCGGCGCGCGTAGCGCCGCCGGAGGAATGACGGCCTTGTCACGGGTGCTGAATGTGCGGGAGCACGGATTCCAGATGCACCACTACCTCGCGCAGACCGAGGGACCCGCTTAAGAGTTAGCGGTTTGAGCTGTCTTCCTTGCCTACTTTCTTTGCAGCAGCAAAGAAAGTAGGTGCCGCCCCGCACAGGGGCAACGCTAATAGACCCATAAGACAACAAGGAAAGGCCAAGAAAGCCGGAACAACGAAAGGAGCCCGACCCGGCCCAAGGGGGCCAACAACCCCGCGCGCTCAGCGCACAACCGTTACCACCCGCGTGCCCGCAAGCCGGTCATGCAAAAACTGCCGCTGCGGATCCAAACGCCCACTAGCGGCCCACGCCACGAACCAGACACCCGCGATAACGAGCGTCTGCGGCACCCGCAACCCAAGCATCGGATGCAACGCCAGCGGCGGCAAAAACCACAACCAGGCGAGCACATACCGCCCAATCGCGCGCCCACCAGAAATCGGCGCGCCATCAGCGCCAACAACCCGTAACCGCCAGGTTTTCATCGGCAGCGTCTGGCCGCCGTGGGTCCAGAACCAGACGAAATACACGCCAACCACGAGGCCGATCCAGGCGGCTAGCAGGTTGTGATGCGCAAGCCCGTTGCGCTGCTGCGTAAGCGTGCTGAACAGATAACCGGCGAGAAACACGACGCCGAACAGAATAACTGCTTCGTACAGCAATGCCGCCAGCCGCCGCCGGACGGTGGGCGCCGTGCCGCCAGGTACGGCGGCGGGCAGAGCAGGGGGGACGAGCGGCTGGGCCATGTAACGGGCTCGGGATCGGAATCAGGAGCCGTGGAAGATCGCCGGCGCCTCGGCTGGCGACACCGGCACCGGCGTCGCCGGCACGAAGCTGCCCGCCGCCGGAATCGCGGGCGGCGCCGGCAGCGAGGCCGCGGCCGGCGCGGAGGCAGCCGGCGCGGCGCTCGCCGCCGCGGTAGCGCTGGCACCGTGCTCGCGCGCGTTCACAAGGCGGTCGATGCCCCTGATCTCGTTGCGAGCCGACGGCGGCGCGCTGACGACGCTGGGGCGGCGCTTGTGCTCGCTCGCGGCGAGCCGCTCCTTCGTTTCTTCGGGCAGCTGCTGGTACGCTTTCCACGCGTTCTGGCGAGCTTCGCGCGGCAACTCCTTCGAAACCTGGTAGTTCTCTCGCGCGACACGGCGCTGATCGGGCGTCATCCGCACCCATTCGCTCATGCGCTCATGCAGACGTTTTTGCGCATCCGGCGACATCTTTGCGTATCGCGACGCGATCTTGATCCATTTGCGCTTGCGTTCGTCGCTAAACGAATCCCACTGGGATTCGAATGGCGCGAGCGCGACATGATCAGCCGCACTCAGGCGCGACCATGCGAGCGGGCTGTTGCTGCCCGGCAGGCCGGGCAAATCGACGGAAAGTGCGGGAGCGGGCGTGGGCGCGGCGACGTTGACGCCGGGCGACGGATTGCCCACCGACGATGGGCTCGGATGAAAGCGCGGATAGGTCGCGACAAACGACACCAGGGCCGCGATCGTGCATCCGAAAACAACGGCCAGGCCGCGCTTGTAACTCACCCGAGGAATCTCCCGCTCAGTGGGCGCGTGAAAGATACGCGTTGAAGCCGTGGTCGAGATAGGCATTGAGCGGCAGGTCGTCGCTTAGCATGGCGGCATCGATATCGGCGAGCTCGGCGGTGCGCTGGTGGTCTTCCCAGTAGGCGATGCCGATCAGGCTCACGACCAGCGCGGCGAGCGGCCACGCGAGCGCGAAGCGGCGCAGCGGCCAGCGGCGGCGCGGCTCGAGGCCTCCCTGTGGCAGCGCCGCCATCCCGGCCGGCATGCCGGCGAACGCGGGCACGAACACCGGCGCGGTGGCGGTTTCGGGCTTTTTGCGCGCCAACGCGGCGCGACGTGCAGCGGCGAGCCGGTCGACGGTGGCGGAAGGGAGGCTGGCGGTGTTTTCGTCGAGCGCGCGGCGCAGTTGACGCGCAAACTCGACTTCTGTGTTTTCGAGGGAGCTCATAGCGTAATTCCTTTCGCCTTGAGCGCTTGCGCGAGCGTGTGGGTGGCCCGGGAGCAGTGCGTTTTCACACTGCCTTCGGAGCAGCCCATTGCGGCGGCAGTCTCGGCGACATCCATATCCTCCCAATAACGCATGAGAAACGCCTCCCGTTGACGTGCCGGTAATTTCTGGATCTCGTCGTCGATCAACTGAAGGACCTGCTCGCGTTCGAGCTTCTGTTCGTTGCTCTCGGAGCCAGCCGAACCCGCCTCGGCCTCGAAGGTTTCCAGCGGATCGAATTCGTCGTCGTCGGCATTGCCGAGCGACGAGAACAGACTGACCCACGTATTGCGTACTTTGGCACGACGGAAATAGTCGTGCGTCGCATTCTGCAGAATACGCTGAAACAGCAGCGGTAGCTCTGCCGCCGGACGATCGCCGTATTTCTCGGCGAGCTTGATCATCGCGTCCTGCACGATGTCGAGGGACGCATCGTCGTCCCGCACGGCGTAGACCGTCTGCTTGAACGCGCGCCTTTCGACGCCCGCCAGAAAATCGGCGAGTTCCTTGTCTGATGCCATCCGTGTGGGGTCGGCGCAGCAAGCGTGCGCGTAATCGGTCGAAAAATGTCGTAAAACTCGGCGGATGCTAACAAACTTTTGCTCCGATAGGGGCGAAACCTGCGCGAGCTTGCATTTTTCTGACGGTTGACATTCCGTCCGATCGCCCGCTCCTACGCGCGAGCCGCTGGCAATATTTTCTTGACCGCGAGCGCGCCAGCAGCTATCGTCGCTGGTTCGCAACATAAGTGAGTTGTCTCAATTGAGGTGCGGCCCAAGAAGCCCGCCTGTCAACTGGACGCGCCGCTTGAACCCGAGTCACGAGCCCGGCAGAGAGCACCCGATCAATTTTTTGCCGAAAATTCGAAAGGTGAATCAATGAATATGCCCAGCGCGGAATTCTCCACGTCGGATACGACCCCCCATCACGAAGCAGACTCTATCGGCGCCACCGTGCTCATGAAGGCACTGGCCGACGAAGACGTCGAGTTCATCTGGGGCTATCCCGGCGGCTCGGTACTCTACATTTACGACGAGCTGTACAAGCAGGACAAGTTCGAGCACGTGCTCGTGCGCCACGAACAGGCCGCCGTGCATGCTGCCGACGCCTATGCCCGCTCCACCGGCAAGGTCGGCGTGTGTCTCGTGACCTCCGGCCCCGGCGTCACCAATGCGGTGACCGGCATCGCCACCGCCTATATGGATTCGATCCCGATGGTGGTGATCAGCGGCCAGGTGCCGACTGCCGCGATCGGTCAGGATGCATTCCAGGAATGCGACACGGTCGGCATCACGCGTCCCTGCGTGAAGCACAACTTCCTCGTGAAGGACGTGCGCGATCTCGCCGCCACCGTCAAGAAAGCTTTCTACATCGCCCGTACCGGCCGTCCCGGTCCGGTCCTGATCGACATTCCGAAGGACGTGTCGAAGGCACCGTGCCAATACGAGCCGATCAAGAGCGTGTCGCTGCGCTCGTACAACCCCGTCACGAAGGGCCACTCCGGTCAGATCCGCAAGGCGGTATCGCTGCTGCTGTCGGCGAAGCGCCCGTATATCTACACCGGCGGCGGCATCGTGCTCGCGGATGCGTCGCGTGAGCTGAACCAGTTTGTCGATCTGCTCGGCTATCCGGTCACCAACACGCTGATGGGTCTGGGCGGCTACCGCTCGAGCGACAAGAAATTCCTCGGCATGCTCGGCATGCACGGTACGTACGAAGCCAACATGGCGATGCAGCACTGCGACGTGCTGATCGCCATCGGCGCACGCTTTGACGACCGCGTGATCGGCGATCCGACTCACTTCGCGTCGCGGCCGCGCAAGATCATCCATATCGACATCGATCCTTCCTCCATTTCCAAGCGCGTCAAGGTCGACATTCCGATCGTCGGCGACGTGAAGGAAGTGCTGAAAGAACTGATCGAGCAGTTGCAGACGGCCGAGCATGGCCCCGACACCGCGGCGCTCGCCGACTGGTGGAAGGATATCGAAGGCTGGCGCTCGAAAGACTGCCTCAAGTTCGACCGCAAGAGCGAGATCATCAAGCCGCAGTACGTGGTCGAAAAGGCGTGGGAGCTGACCGACGGCAACGCGTTCGTCTGCTCCGACGTCGGCCAGCACCAGATGTGGGCCGCGCAGTTCTACAAGTTCAACAAGCCGCGTCGCTGGATCAACTCCGGTGGCCTCGGCACGATGGGCTTCGGCTTGCCGGCCGCGATGGGCGTGAAGATGGCCCATCCGGACGACGACGTGCTGTGCATCACGGGCGAAGGCTCGATCCAGATGTGCATTCAGGAGCTGTCGACCTGCAAGCAGTACGATCTGCCGATCAAGATCATTTCGCTGAATAACCGCTATCTGGGCATGGTGCGCCAGTGGCAGCAGATCGAATACAGCAAGCGCTATTCGCATTCGTACATGGATGCGCTGCCGGACTTCGTGAAGCTCGCCGAAGCGTACGGTCACGTGGGCATGCGCATCGAGCGCACGGCCGATGTGGAACCGGCGCTGAAGGAAGCGCTGCGCCTGAAGGATCGCACGGTGTTTCTCGACTTCCAGACCGACCCGACCGAAAACGTCTGGCCGATGGTTCAGGCCGGCAAGGGCATCACCGAGATGCTCATGGGTTCGGAAGATCTTTAACGACGGGGCGTTTGGTTAAATCCAGCGCTGGCTTCGTGATGCGCGCCTTCACAAAAGGCGAGGGCAGACGAAGCGGCGCCGCTCCGCTCGCAGACATCGACACTACATCTGGAAGAAGCGAAACATGAGACACATCATTTCCGTCCTGCTGGAAAACGAACCGGGCGCGCTGTCGCGCGTGGTGGGTCTGTTCTCGGCACGCGGCTACAACATTGAAACCTTGACGGTGGCTCCGACCGAAGACCGTTCGCTGTCGCGCATGACCATCGTCTCCGTTGGCTCGGACGACGTGATCGAACAGATCACGAAGCATCTGAACCGCCTGATCGAGGTGGTGAAAGTGGTCGACCTTACCGAGGGCGCCCACATCGAACGCGAGCTGATGCTGATCAAGGTGAGGGCGGTCGGCAAGGAACGTGAGGAGATGAAGCGGATGTCGGACATTTTCCGCGGCCGCATCATCGACGTCACCGAAAAGACCTACACGATCGAACTGACGGGGGCGAGCGACAAGCTCGACGCCTTCATCGAGGGGCTCGATTCCACGGCGATTCTCGAGACGGTCCGTACGGGCAGCTCGGGCATCGGTCGCGGCGAGCGCATTCTGAAGGTCTGACGTCACGATCGAAAGGCCGGGCAACGCGGCATCGCCCGGCCGGCAATAACAACATTCGCAGTATCTGAATTTCTCTGAATCATCGAATCTAGCCAAGGAACCGACATGAAAGTTTTCTACGACAAGGACGCCGATCTCTCCCTCATCAAGGGCAAGCAGGTCACCATCATCGGCTATGGCTCGCAAGGCCATGCGCACGCGCTGAACCTGAAGGAAAGCGGCGTGAACATCACGGTCGGTCTGCGCAAGGGCGGCGCATCGTGGAGCAAGGCTGAAAACGCTGGCCTGCAAGTGAAGGAAGTCGCGGAAGCGGTGAAGGGCGCGGACGTCGTCATGATGCTGCTGCCGGACGAGCAGATCGCCGACGTGTACGCGAAGGAAGTCCACGCAAACATCAAGCAGGGCGCCGCGCTCGCGTTCGCGCACGGCTTCAACGTTCACTACGGCCAGGTGATCCCGCGCGCCGACCTCGACGTGATCATGATCGCGCCGAAGGCACCGGGCCACACGGTTCGCGGCACGTACTCGCAAGGTGGCGGCGTGCCGCACCTGATCGCGGTTGCGCAAGACAAGTCGGGCGCGGCGCGCGACATCGCGCTGTCGTACGCAGCGGCTAACGGCGGCGGCCGTGCCGGCATCATCGAAACGAACTTCCGCGAAGAAACCGAAACCGACCTGTTCGGCGAGCAGGCCGTGCTGTGCGGCGGTACCGTCGATCTGATCAAGGCTGGCTTCGAAACGCTGGTCGAAGCGGGCTACGCGCCGGAAATGGCGTACTTCGAGTGCCTGCACGAACTGAAGCTGATCGTCGACCTGATCTACGAAGGCGGCATCGCGAACATGAACTACTCGATCTCGAACAACGCCGAGTACGGCGAGTACGTGACGGGTCCGCGCATCGTGACCGCTGAAACGAAGAAGGCGATGAAGGCCGTGCTGACCGACATCCAGACCGGCGAATACGCGAAGAGCTTCATCCTCGAGAACAAGGCTGGCGCGCCGACGCTGCAATCGCGTCGCCGTCTGACGGCCGAGCACCAGATCGAGCAAGTTGGCTCGAAGCTGCGCGCGATGATGCCGTGGATCGCGAAGAACAAGCTCGTCGACCAGTCGAAGAACTAAGCGTCTCGACGTAACGAGGTCCGGCGCGGCGCTTCGGCGCGGCGGCCGGGCCAGTCAAAAAGCCGTCCAAGGGTGCTGAACCCTGGGCGGCTTTTGCTATCCTACGGTTTTACAAAAACACAGAAGCCATCCATGAATTACCCTCATCCGATCATCGCGCGAGAAGGCTGGCCGTTTATCGCCATCGCGGCCGTCGTTGCATTACTGGTTCACGCCTTCGCGGGGTTCGGCATTGCGTGGCTCTTCTGGCTGATCCTGATCTTCGTCGTGCAGTTCTTCCGTGATCCGGCGCGTCCGATTCCGACCCAGGCCAACGCGGTACTGTGTCCCGCCGACGGTCGCATCGTCGCGGTGGAAACCGCGCATGACCCTTATGCGAATCGTGAAGCGCTGAAGATCAGCGTGTTCATGAACGTGTTCAACGTGCACTCGCAGCGCTCGCCGGTCGACGGCGCGATCTCGAAGGTCGAATACTTCCCCGGCGCATATCTGAACGCGGCGGTCGATAAGGCCTCGCTCGAAAACGAGCGCAATGCGGTCGTCATCGAAATGGCCGGCGGCCAGACGGTCACGTCGGTGCAGATTGCCGGCCTGATCGCGCGGCGCATTCTTTGCTACGTCCGTGCAGGCGAGCCGTTGACCCGCGGCCAGCGTTACGGTTTCATCCGCTTCGGTTCGCGCGTCGACGTGTATCTGCCGGTGGGCAGCCGTCCGCGCGTGTCGATCGGCGAGAAGGTGTCGGCGTCGTCCACGATCCTCGCCGAGCTGTAAAGCGGCATACAGGAGGTTGTCCGAATGGCCGCATTCAAACCGCGTCGACCCCGCACCAGCGGACCCCTGCCGCGTCCGTTTCGCCGCAACAAGCCGGTGGTCACGGAGTCGCCGGTCGCCGACAGCCGGCGCGCGCAGCGTCAGCAGTTCCTCAGAAAACGCGGCATCTACCTGCTGCCGAACGCGTTTACCACGGCCGCGCTGTTCTGCGGCTTCTTCGCCGTCGTGCAGGCGATGAACGTGCGCTTCGAGATCGCGGCGATCGCGATCTTCGTCGCGATGGTGCTCGATGGCATGGACGGCCGCGTCGCGCGCATGACGCATACGCAAAGCGCGTTCGGCGAGCAGTTCGATAGCCTGTCGGACATGGTGTCGTTCGGTGTCGCGCCGGCGCTCGTGATGTACGAGTGGATCCTGAAAGACCTCGGCCGATGGGGCTGGCTCGCGGCGTTCGTCTATTGCTCGGGCGCGGCGCTGCGGCTCGCGCGTTTCAATACGAACATCGGCGTAGTCGACAAGCGTTTTTTCCAGGGCATGCCGAGTCCGGCCGCGGCGGCGCTGATCGCCGGATTCGTGTGGCTCGCCACCGACAACCGCGTGCCGCTGAAGCTCGTCTGGCTGCCGTGGGTCGCGTTCGTGCTGACCATCTATGCGGGCGTGACGATGGTGTCGAACGCGCCTTTCTATAGCGGCAAGGCGCTCGACGTACGGCATCGCGTGCCGTTCGGCGTGATCCTGCTGGTGGTGGTCGCGTTCGTGCTCGTGTCGTCCGATCCGCCGTTGATGCTGTTCGGTCTATTCGTGCTGTACGGTCTGTCCGGCTACGTGTTCTGGGCGTATCAGGCGGTGCGCGGCAGGGCCAATCCGGCGCGTTCGATGTCGCACGACCGTTGACGATTTGAGCCGCGCTGCATCGCAGCGATGTACGAAAAACGGCAGCCCACGGGCTGCCGTTTTTCGTTGGTGCGTGCCATTACGAGGTCGCTTCGGACCGCGCCCCAGGCCGACCCGGCGTGCATTGCGCGGTGGCTGGAATGCCGCTATAGTCGTCGGATCAGTGCGTTGGCGTGGCCGATTTTGCCGGGTCGCCGAGACCGTTCGCTGCGCCGCGCCAACATGCTTCGTTCACGCCTTTATGCCTTTTTGCGTTCCGTCCGCACCGGCCGCGATCATCGCGATCGCCCTACCTCGCCAGCGGCGGCGCCCACCGTCCCATTCCAACACCAAGTCCCACATCTGAACGACTCCCGAGGAGGCCCGACATGTCCGACAAACTGATCATTTTCGACACCACGCTGCGTGACGGCGAGCAATCGCCCGGCGCGTCGATGACGAAGGAAGAGAAGATCCGCATCGCCAGGCAACTCGAGCGGATGAGAGTCGACGTGATCGAAGCGGGCTTCGCGGCCAGCTCGAACGGCGACTTCGACGCGATCCATACGATCGCGGGCCTCGTGAAGGACAGCACGATCTGCTCGCTTGCGCGCGCGAACGACAAGGACATTCAGAAGGCCGCCGACGCGCTGAAACCGGCCGACCATTTCCGCATCCACACGTTTATCGCGACGTCGCCGCTGCACATGGAGAAGAAACTGCGGATGACGCCCGAGCAGGTATTCGAGCAGGCCAAGCTGGCGGTGCGTTTCGCGCGCAAGTTCACCGACGACGTCGAATTCTCGCCGGAAGACGGCAGCCGCTCGGATATGGACTTCCTGTGCCGCGTGCTGGAAGCGGTGATCGCCGAAGGCGCGACCACGATTAACATCGCCGACACGGTCGGCTACGGCGTGCCGGAGCTCTATGGCCAACTCGTGAAAACGCTGCGCGAGCGCATTCCGAACTCGCACAAGGCGGTGTTCTCCGTGCATTGCCACAACGACCTCGGCATGGCGGTCGCGAATTCGCTCGCCGGCGTGCAGATTGGCGGTGCGCGCCAGGTCGAATGCACGATCAACGGTCTCGGCGAGCGCGCGGGCAATACGTCGCTCGAAGAGATCGTGATGGCGGTGAAGACCCGCAAGGATTACTTCGGACTCGACGTCGGCCTCGATACGACGCAGATCGTGCCGGCTTCGAAGCTCGTGTCGCAGATCACCGGCTTCGTCGTGCAACCGAACAAGGCCGTGGTCGGCGCGAACGCCTTTGCTCACGCATCGGGCATCCACCAGGACGGCGTGCTGAAGGCGCGCGACACCTACGAAATCATGCGCGCGGAAGACGTGGGCTGGACCGCGAACAAGATCGTGCTGGGCAAGCTGTCGGGCCGCAACGCGTTCAAGCAGCGTCTGCAGGAACTCGGCATCGCGCTGGACAGCGAAGCCGAACTGAATGCCGCGTTCGCGCGCTTCAAGGAACTCGCCGACCGCAAGGCGGAGATCTTCGACGAAGACATCATCGCGATCGTCAACGAGGAATCGGCGGAAGCGCACGAGAAGGAGCACTACAAGTTTCTGTCGATGTCGCAGCATTCGGAAACCGGCGAGCCGCCGCACGCGAAGGTCGTGTTCTCGGTAGAGGGTAAAGAGATCACCGGCGAAGCGCGCGGCAACGGCCCGGTCGACGCCACCCTCAATGCGATCGAAACGGAAGTGGGCAGCGGCTCCGAACTGCTGCTGTACTCGGTCAACGCGATTACGACCGGCACGCAGGCGCAGGGCGAAGTGACCGTGCGGCTGTCGAAGGCCGGGCGCATCGTCAACGGAACAGGCACGGATCCGGATATCGTCGCGGCGTCCGCGAAGGCGTATTTCTCGGCGCTCAACAAGCTCTACTCGAATGCGGACAAGCTGAATCCGCAACGCTCGGAGTAGCGCGCAAGCTCGACTGTGGATCGAAAGGAGAAGCCCCGCTGTGGCTGACACGCGGGGCTTTTTTTCGCCTTCATCGCGCATGGGCGGTGGCGAGATGCTGCGGAACTACTCCGCCGTCGGGCGCCGCAGCGACCAGCCGCGAGTTGCGCGCGCCTGCTCCCGGACCTGATACCTGACGTCGACGCTGATCTCGCGGCGGGGCGCATCGGCGGCGAACGCGTCCAGCAGCTCGCGCACGTCGTGATCGACAAAATCGGCGCGTGTTGCGTCGACGATCACGGTGGCGCCATCCGGAATCTGCTGCAGATAGTGCTTGAGCGGCACCTTGCCGAGAAACGACACGTCCTTGCGAAACGACAGCAGGTAGTGATCGCCATGCTGCGCGAGCACGATCGGGCCGCGCAGGTTTGCGTATAGCGCAAACAGCATGCTGCACAGGATGCCGAGCACGATACCGATCAGCAGATCGGTGACGAGCACACCGACGAGTGTGACGACGAACGGCGCGAACGGCGCGAATCCCTGCCGCGCGAGCCCGGCGAACAACGACGGCTTGGCGAGTTTGAACCCGGTGAAGATCAGGATCGCGCCCAGGCAGGCGAGCGGAATCAGGTTGATCACGCTCGTGAGCGCGAACACGCTGACGAGAAGCAGCACGCCGTGAACGATTGCCGAGAGCCGGCTTTTTGCGCCGGCATGCACGTTCGCGGAGCTCCGCACGATCACCGCGGTGATCGGCAGGCCGCCGATCGCACCCGCGATCAGATTGCCCACCCCCTGCGCCTTCAGTTCGCGATCGGGAGGCGCGCGGCGGCGCTCCGGATCGATCTGCTCGACCGCTTCGAGGCTCAGTAGCGTTTCGAGGCTGGCGACGATCGCGATCGTGATAGCAATGCGCCAAATGTCGGGATTGATGAGCTGGGCGAACCCTGGGCCGAAGTCGGCCGACGCGAGCGCGGCTTGCAGTGCCGCGAACGATTCGAGCGACGGCAACGCGACCCGTCGCTCGGCGGCCGGTGCGAGCGATGGCGCGACGAGATTCAGCGCGAGCGTCGCGCCGATGCCGAGCAGCACCACCGCGAGCGGCGCAGGCATGATCCGCACGACAGCGAAGCGGCGCAGCGCGCGCGTTTCCCAGCCGGCGAGTATCGCGAGCGACAGCAGCGTGATCAGCACGGCGGTCAGCGAGATCGCGCCGAACGGCGTTGCGACCACGGTCGCCGACTGGACGGCGTGATCGATGCCGGACAAGCCCAGCGCGACGGGAAACTGCTTGAGGATCAGCAGCACGCCGATGGCCGCGAGCATTCCCTTGATCACCGGCGACGGCACGTAGGCGGCGAAGCGGCCGGCCTTGAGCATGCCGAAGCCGAACTGGATGACGCCCGACAGCAGTACGGCCAGCAGGAAAGCGGGAAAGCCGCCAAGCCGCGCGATGCCGTCGACGACGATCACGACGAGGCCCGCGGCCGGGCCACTAACGCTCAGGCGCGAGCCGCTCAGCGCGGCAACGACGAGCCCGCCTATGATGCCGGACACCAGCCCCGCGAACGGGTCGACGCCCGATGCGTGAGCGATGCCGAGGCAAAGCGGCAGGGCCACCAGGAAAACGGCCGTGCCGGCGAGCACGTCGCGCTGGAGTGCGGAGAAAGAGATTTGAGGATTCATGGTGTCGAAAAGCGAAAGGTGGGGCGCCGAACGGGGCGTGGCTCGAAGGCAAGTCCGCTTTGCGCTCGTCCGCGGTTCAAGTGGGGCGGCATCGCGCTTTGCTAGGCCGCGCTGTGCGCGGCGGTCGTGCAGGTCATCGCGTCGTCGGAGGTGTAGCCGGAGGTGAGAACCTTGATGCGTCCGTCGTCGAGCGCAAAGATCCAGCCGTGCACGAGCGGCGCCGGATCAGCCTCGCGCACGATCGGGCTCGCCCGCAACTGCCGCACCTGTTCGAGCACGTTCAGCTCGGCAAGGCGGTTGATGCGATCCGGCCCGGTTGCCGCGCCGTCCAGTTCCGCGTGATGCGTTTTCGCGAGTGCGCAGAGCGGCGCGATCCGCCGATTCACATGGGGCAGCGCCGGGTCCGGGGGCAGCAGCGCGGCGCGCACGCCACCGCAGCCATAGTGGCCGCAGACGATCACATGGCCGACCTTGAGCACGCGCACCGCGTATTCGAGGACGCTCGCGGCGTTGTCGTCTTCGGGATGAAACAGGTTGGCGATGTTGCGATGGACGAAAAGATCGCCGGGCTCGCAACGCGTGATCGTTTCGGCAGGCACGCGACTGTCCGCGCAGCCGATCCACAGAATGTGCGGGTTCTGTCCGCGCACGAGGTCGCGAAAAAATGCCGGATTGCCCGCCGCGGTTTCATGCGCCCACGCGACGTTGGCGACCAGCAGGTGTTTGGGTCGGTTCATCGTAGCAACTCCGTAGTAAAGGCAATTGACCAGGCATCCGACTGAGTCGCGACTGCGCGGTTGATCGCGAGCCGGTGCCCGAACGGGTGTTTACAATAACCTTTCTTTGGTCGGATGGTTGACGTAAACAGGATAAAATTCTTCCTTATGCTTTGAGAATAAAAAAGCCGCCTACGGAAGGCGGCTTTTTGAGATTTGGCGCTTCTGCCGAAGACGGCGCTCAACGCTCAGAACAGGCTGCGGCGGTCGGGGTCGTGCAGCGGGTCGGGGGTCTTCTGCGTGAGGCGCAAGATGCCCTGGTCGTCGAAGTAGAAGCTGTACAGCATGTACCAGACGTTGTCTTCGAGATAGCGATAGGTCCAGACTTCGCGCCGCATCAGCGGGAAGTACGACGTTTCGACCGGACGTCCGAAGTTCACCAGCACGTCGCTGCGCGTCCATTTGCCGATCTCGGCGCGATAGAACTCGGTGGGCTGCAGCACCTGGCGCATGTCGACGATCTTGCCGGCCGCGTCGATGTCGGCGGCGGTGGTGGTCTCGCCCATCGGTTGGGTCGGCCACATCAGACGCTTGCCGCCGTCGGGCAAGTCATAGGTTTCGCGCGGCGGACCAAGTCGCGCGATCACCGTCGATGCGTCCGCTCCCGGTTGATACTGTTGCCACGGCTGCGCGCAGCCGGCGAGCGCGAGCGCGCTCAGGCAAACGAGCGCGGCACGGCGCAGACTGGCGCCGGCCGGGCCCGTGAAAGAGGCCGCCGTGCGGTGGTGGCGGTTCGACATGTATTCCTCCGATGGCGTTTGAATAGCGGTTCTTATCATCGAGACGCGCTATTTTGACACGCGCTGTGGCGAACAATTGCGCTGCCTGAGCGCGCGTCGCCTCCGAACGGTAACGAATGCGCCGGCTTGCCTATTCCTTGCGCGTCGTCCTATGATCCGCGCTTCAAAGATTCAGGCGGGACGACCATGACGGCGATGTGGCAACGGACGGCGGCGCTTGCGCTGACGGCAATTTCGATGGCGGCTGCGGGAGTTGGCGTTGCGGAGGCGGCGAGTTCCGCGACGAATCCGGCGGCGACGGGCGGGAATCAAACGTCAGCGCAACCGGCCACCGGCAAGCTGGAGAGCCGCCCGGCCACGCTGGCCGCAAGCCAGGCCGGTAGCCCCGCAAGCAAGGTCGCAAGCAAGCCCGCGAGCCTGCCGGCCGGCATGCCCAGCGGCACGCCAATTCAGCTCGCGCTGATCGAAGGCATGTCCGGCCCGTTCGCGAACGCGGGCGCGGCGGTCGAGCGCAATCTGCGCTTCGGTGTCGAGCAGGTCAACGCGCACGGCGGCGTGAAGCTCGCGGACGGCGCGCATCCGTTCGAACTTATCGTGCTCGACAGCAAGGGCAGCACGGAGGAAGCGCTGACGCAATTGCGGGCGGCCGCGGATCGCCATATCGGCTACATCCTGCAGGGCAATAGCTCGGCGGTCGCCGCGGCACTGATCGGCGCGATCGACAAGCAGAACAGCCGCGAGCCCGACAACCGCGAACTGTTCCTCAACTACTCGGCGGACGATCCCGCCCTCACCAACTCCGATTGCAGCTTCTGGCACTTCCGCTTCGACGCGCACGCGGGCATGCGGATGGCCGCGCTCGCCGATGTGATCGAGCACGACAAGGCGGTGAAAAAGGTCTATCTGCTGAACCAGGATTACAGCTTCGGCCACGACGTGAGCAGCCTCGCGCGCTCGACGCTCGCGGCGAAGCGCCCCGACGTCGCGGTAGTCGGCGACGAATTTCACCCGATCGGCCGCGTGAAGGATTTCGCGCCGTATATCGCAAAGATTCGCGCGAGCGGCGCGGACGCCGTGATTACGGGTAACTGGGGCAACGATCTGACGTTGCTGGTAAAGGCCGCGCGCGAGCAGGGCCTCGACACGAAGTTCTACACGTTCTACGGCAACAGCCTCGGCGCGCCCGCCGCGCTCGGCGACGCGGGCGTGGGTCACGTGATCGCGGTGGCCGAGTGGCATCCGAACGTCGGCGGCGCGGCCTCCGACGCGTGGTACGCGGCGTTCCGCGCGCGCTTTCCGGCCGCGCAGGACGACTATCCGGTGCTGCGCATGCCACTGATGATCGAGACGCTCGCCGCCGCGATGAACCGCGCCGGCAGTGCCGATCCGACGGCGGTCGCGAAAGCGCTCGAGGGCATCCGCTTCGACAACGGCTTCCACGCATCGTGGATGCGCGCCGATGATCACCAGCTGATCCAGCCCCTTTATGTGATGCAGATGGACAAAGCCGGTACGCCGGGCGTGCATTTCGATAACGAAGGCTCTGGCTATGGCTTCCGCACGGTGCTGGCGCTACCGGCCGAGCGCACGGTATTGCCGTCGGTCTGCCGCATGCGGCGGCCCTGAGCGAGCGCGAGCGACGCTCGATTCGCCTTGCCGGTCAGGGTTCGCGGCCGGGGCGCGCTGTGCTACAATACGCGTCCCGTTGTTGGGCTGGGTTCGGATTCAGCTAATTCAGCCACGAACGGGACTCAGTAAATTTGTGAAACGGGTATCCCACGGCACGGCCTTTCTTCCGTGACCGCCTGTCCAGTTATCAAGGAAATCGACATGTCCGCAGTTGAAGCAAGCAAGAAGTCCGAAGTCGTCGCGCAATTCGCACGCGCAGCTAACGACACCGGCTCCCCCGAAGTTCAGGTCGCGCTGCTCACGACCCGCATCAACGAACTGACCTCCCACTTCAAGGAGCACACGAAGGATCACCACAGCCGCCGCGGTCTGCTGCGCATGGTGAGCCGCCGTCGCAAGCTGCTCGACTACCTGAAGGGTAAGGACGCGGACCGTTACCGCAGCCTGATCGAGAAGCTGGGTCTGCGTAAGTAATCGGCCAGTCGTTCAGCAAGATGCCTGTGTCAGTTTCGCTGATACAGGCATTTTGTTTTTGCGCGGCGCGCTTCGTATCACGTGCACCGCCTGTGATCCGCGGCGTATGCCGGTTCGCGCGGCGTCTACGGGCAACGCAGTAGCAGTAGCAAAATAGCAGTAGAACAGGCAGTAACAGAAACATGGCCGGGCTTCAGGGCAGAGTTTTGTGTCATTCCAGCGGTTTGCGCGCACACGCAGCGCGTGGCTCTCTGGAATGGCATAGCACGACTCTTCCCATGCGGCGCCGGCCCCGGCGTTGCCGCGCCGCTTCCGGTCCGCGCGGCATTACGATGAGGAAAAGCAATGACTATGTTCAACAAGATCGTCAAAGAGTTTAAGTGGGGGCAGCACAACGTTCGCCTCGAAACCGGTGAAATCGCTCGCCAGGCGGGCGGCGCGGTGATCGTCGACGTCGAAGACACCGTGGTGCTCGCCACCGTGGTCGGCGCGAAGACCGCGAAGCCGGGCCAGGACTTCTTCCCCCTCACCGTCGATTACATCGAAAAGACCTACGCCGCGGGCAAGATTCCGGGTGGCTTCTTCCGCCGCGAAGGCCGTCCGTCGGAAGGCGAGACGCTGATCTCGCGCCTGATCGATCGCCCGCTGCGTCCGCTGTTCCCGGAAGGCTTCTACAACGAAGTGCAGGTCGTGATTCACGTGCTGTCGCTGAATCCGGAAATCCCCGCCGACATCCCCGCGCTGATCGGCGCGTCGGCGGCGCTCGCAGTGTCGGGTCTGCCGTTCAACGGCCCGGTCGGCGCGGCACGCGTGGCCTACATCAACAACGAATACGTGCTGAACCCGACGCGTCCGCAGATGAAGGAGTCGGCCCTCGACCTCGTCGTCGCCGGTACGGAACGCGCGGTGCTGATGGTCGAATCGGAAGCGCAGCAACTGAGCGAAGAAGTGATGCTCGGCGCCGTCGTGTTCGGTCATGAGCAGATGCAGACCGCGATCGACGCGATCCACGAACTGGTCCGCGAAGGCGGCAAGCCCGAGTGGGACTGGCAGCCGGCCGCGAAGAACGAAGCACTGATCTCGCGCGTGACCGAACTCGCGCAAGCCAATCTGCTCGCCGCTTACCAGATCCGCGACAAGCAGGCTCGCTCGACCAAGCTGAAGGAAGTCTACGCGGCAACCTCGGCGAAGCTCGAGGAAGAAGCTGCGGCAGCGGGCACCGTGGCGGCCGACAAGGCGTCGGTCGGCAACGTGCTGTTCGACATCGAAGCGAAGATCGTCCGTACGCAGATCCTGAACGGCGAGCCGCGTATCGACGGCCGCGACACGCGCACCGTGCGCCCGATCGAAATCCGCACCGGCGTGCTGCCGCGTACCCACGGCTCGGCGCTTTTCACGCGCGGCGAGACGCAGGCGCTGGTGGTCGCGACGCTCGGCACGAAGGGCGACGAGCAAAACATCGACGCGCTCGAAGGCGAGTACCGCGAGCGCTTCATGCTCCACTACAACATGCCTCCGTTCGCGACCGGCGAAACGGGCCGCGTCGGTTCGCCGAAGCGCCGTGAAATCGGTCACGGCCGTCTCGCCAAGCGCGCGCTCGTCGCGTGCCTGCCGAGCGCCGACGAATTCGGCTACTCGATCCGCGTCGTGTCGGAAATCACCGAGTCGAACGGTTCGTCGTCAATGGCTTCGGTGTGCGGCGGCTGCCTCGCGCTGATGGACGCCGGCGTGCCGATGAAGGCGCACGTCGCCGGTATCGCGATGGGCCTGATCCTCGAAGGCAACCGCTTCGCGGTGCTGACCGACATCCTCGGCGACGAAGATCACCTCGGCGACATGGACTTCAAGGTCGCGGGTACGGAGCAAGGCGTGACCGCGCTGCAGATGGACATCAAGATCCAGGGCATCACGAAGGAAATCATGCAGGTCGCGCTTGCGCAGGCGAAGGAAGGCCGCATGCACATCCTCGGCAAGATGACCTCGGCGGTGTCGGGCGCGAACACCCAGTTGTCGGAGTTCGCACCGCGCATGATCACGATCAAGATCAACCCGGAAAAGATCCGCGACGTGATCGGCAAGGGCGGCTCGGTGATCCGTGCGCTGACCGAAGAAACCGGCACGACGATCGACATTTCGGACGACGGCGTCGTCACCATCGCGAGCACGAGCAGCGAAGGGATGGCCGAAGCGAAGAAGCGTATCGAGAACATCACGCTGGAAGTCGAAGTGGGTCAGGTGTACGAAGGCACCGTGCTCAAGCTGCTCGACTTCGGCGCGATCGTGAACATCCTGCCGGGTAAGGACGGTCTGCTGCATATCTCCGAAATCGCCAACGAGCGCATCAAGGACATCAACGACTATCTGAAGGATGGCCAGCAAGTGAAGGTCAAGGTCATCCAGACGGACGAGAAGGGTCGTGTGCGTCTGTCGGCGAAGGCATTGCTGAACGACGCGCCGCAAGGCGAACCGACACCGCAGTAATGCGGTAACGGACAAACGGCCGGCCGTGTCATGCACGCCGGCCGTTTTTCATGCAGGATGGATTGCGTTGCGAATTCGAATCGCAGCGCGGCGCTAAGGCAGACGGCTGCAACGGGTAGGCAACGCAATCCAATCTTGGAGTTGACGCAGATGAAAGCGATCGAAATCACTGAATTCGGTGCGCCGGAAGTCCTCAAGCTGGCGGAGCGTCCGACGCCGCAGCTCAAGGCGGGCGAGGTGCTGATCAAGGTGGCGGCATCAGGCATCAATCGTCCGGACGTGTTTCAGCGCAAGGGCGGCTATGCGCCGCCGCCGGGGGCTTCGGATCTGCCGGGGCTGGAGGTGGCGGGCGAGATCGTCGGCGGCACCATCGACGGGAAGAACAACCCGTTCGGTCTGAAGATCGGCGATCGCGTGTGCGCGCTGCTCGCGGGCGGCGGTTACGCGGAGTATGCGGCCGCGCCGTTGCTGCAATGTCTGCCGGTGCCGGCGGGCATGTCGGATGTTGAAGCGGCTTCGCTGCCCGAGACGTTTTTCACGGTGTGGAGCAACGTCTTCAATCGCGCGCAACTCGGCCAGGGCGAAGGCGGCGCGAACGAAACGCTGCTCGTACAGGGCGGTTCGAGCGGCATCGGCGTGACCGCGATCCAGATTGCGCACGCGCTCGGCTTCCGCGTGTTCGCCACCGCGGGCTCGGACGAAAAGTGCCGAGCGTGCGAAGCGCTCGGCGCCGAACGGGCGATCAACTACAAGACTGAAGATTTCGTCGAAGTCATCAAGTCGCTGACCAATGATCGCGGCGTCGACGTGATCCTCGACATGGTGGCGGGCAGCTACGTGCCGCGCGAATTGTCGGCGCTCGCCGATGGCGGTCGCATCGTGCTGATTGCGCTGCTCGGCGGCGCAAAGGCGGAACTGAACCTGAACGAAGTGTTGCGCCGCCGTCTGACGGTTACCGGTTCGACACTGCGGCCGCGGCCGATCGAGTTCAAGGCGCAGATCGCCGCGCAACTGAAGGAGCGCGTGTGGCCCCATCTGGAAGCTGGGCGCATCAAGCCCGTCGTGCATCGCGTGTTTCCGGCCGCTCAGGCCGCCGAGGCGCACACGCTGATGGAAAGCAGCACGCACGTGGGCAAGATCGTGTTGACGTGGGGTCAGGAGGCTTGACGTCGTCGGTTTGACCCGATCCACCCCACGCAGTAAAATTGCGCGTTTTGCGTGCGCCGGATCAATCCGCCGGACGGGCAACGAGCCGCAGCGAGGCGCAACCGAAGTCCGCCGGCAGAGCAGGCAGGACTGGCAAGACAGGACAACACGAGACGATGTCGAATCAACAACGAGGCAAACTGGTAGTCGGTAACTGGAAGATGCATGGGCGGCTCGCCGCGAACGCCGCGTTGTTGCAGGCCGTGGCGCAGGGCTCCGGTGAATTGCCGGCCGATGTGCGCGTCGGTGTGTGCGTGCCGAGCCTTTATCTCGCGCAGGCGCAGTCGCTACTCAAAGGCAGTCCGGTCGTGTGGGGCGTGCAGGACGTGTCCGCGTTCACGCACGGTGCCTATACCGGCGAAGTGGCTGCGCCGATGGTGACCGACTTCGGCGCCACGTTTGCGATCGTCGGACACTCGGAGCGTCGCGCGTATCACCGCGAAAGCGCCGAACTGGTCGCGGTGAAAACGCAGCGCGTGCTCGAAGCGGGTTTGACGCCGATCGTGTGCGTCGGCGAAACGCTCGAAGAACGCGAAGCTGGTTCGACCGAGCAGGTCGTCGGCGGCCAGCTCGACGAAGTGCTCGCGAAGGTGTCGGCTCAGGAGGCGGCACGCCTTGTCGTAGCGTATGAGCCGGTGTGGGCAATTGGCACCGGCAAGAGCGCATCGGCGGCACAGGCGCAGGCCGTGCATGCGTTCCTGCGCGCACGTCTCGCGGCAAAGGGCGCGGCGGACGTGCCGTTGCTGTACGGCGGCAGCGTGAAGCCGGAGAACGCGGAAGAACTGTTCCGTCAGCTCGATATCGACGGCGGCCTGATCGGCGGCGCGTCGTTGAAAGATCAGGATTTCCTGGCGATCTGCAAAGCGGCCGCCGCGACCAGCGTGGCCGGTTGAGCAGGGCGTCTCGGCGAGGATGACTCCATTTTGCGCAACACACCGTGTGCGGCGCAGTTAAATAAAGACTCAGGTGAGTGTGATGCTGTATTTGAAAACATTGATTATCGTCGTTCAGTTGTTGTCGGCGCTCGGGGTCATCGGACTCGTGTTGCTGCAGCACGGCAAAGGTGCCGACATGGGCGCTGCTTTTGGCAGCGGCGCGTCGGGTAGTCTGTTCGGTGCGACGGGTTCGGCGAACTTCCTCTCGCGTACCACGGCGGTGCTCGCAGCTCTGTTTTTTGCAACGACGCTGGCGCTCACTTACCTTGGCGCGTATCACGTGAAGCCGTCGGCAGGCGTGCTGGGCGTGGCAGCTACTGCTCCGGTCGCGGCTTCGCCTGCTTCCGTGCCAGCCGCGAGCTCGGCTCCGGCGGTAGCAGCGCCGGCTTCGCCTGCGTCGGTTCCGGCGACGGGCGTGCCGAAATAAATTTTCGGTAGACGTGCTCTTGTGCGTTGAACAATCCGCTTAAACAAGTTACAATTCAAGTCTTGAAGCGATTCGCGGGTTTTACAAGTTGTTTTCCCGGATTGCATATAGTGCCGACGTGGTGAAATTGGTAGACACGCTATCTTGAGGGGGTAGTGGCGAAAGCTGTGCGAGTTCGAGTCTCGCCGTCGGCACCAAATGTTATCTAAATGCCAGCCGTTTGCTTCGCTTCGGCTGGCATTTTCACTTCTGGCGTATGGCTGCAAGGCTTGCGTCGTGCGCGTTGAGGAAGTGATTTCGCGTCAGGGGTGCTATGCTCCTGACGGCACTCAGAACCAACCGATTGAGGATTGTCTTGAACCTCGCAGCCTATTTCCCCGTTTTGTTGTTCCTTATTGTGGGCACCGGTTTAGGCGTAGCACTGGTCAGCATTGGCAAGATCCTCGGTCCCAACAAGCCCGACACCGAGAAAAACGCACCGTACGAGTGCGGCTTCGAAGCATTCGAAGATGCGCGCATGAAATTCGACGTGCGCTACTACCTCGTCGCCATTCTCTTTATCATTTTCGACCTTGAAACCGCGTTCCTGTTCCCGTGGGGCGTGGCATTGCGTGACATCGGCTGGGCCGGCTTCATGGCAATGATGATTTTCCTGCTCGAGTTCCTGCTTGGCTTTGCCTACATCTGGAAGAAGGGCGGCCTCGACTGGGAATGATGGATTAATCGCCGGTTTGCGTGGGTGGCCAGGCTTGCCGCCCCGTCTGGAGTGGAAAGCAAATGAGTATCGAAGGGGTCTTGAAAGAAGGGTTTGTCACCACTACGGCAGACAAACTGATCAACTGGACGCGCACCGGTTCGCTGTGGCCGATGACGTTCGGTCTCGCGTGCTGCGCGGTCGAGATGATGCATGCGGGCGCCGCCCGTTATGACCTCGACCGTTTCGGCGTGGTGTTCCGTCCGAGTCCGCGTCAGTCGGACGTGATGATCGTCGCCGGCACGCTGTGCAACAAGATGGCGCCCGCTCTGCGCAAGGTCTACGACCAGATGGCGGAGCCGCGCTGGGTGATCTCGATGGGCTCGTGCGCGAACGGCGGCGGCTATTACCACTACTCGTACTCGGTGGTGCGCGGCTGCGACCGCATCGTCCCGGTCGATGTGTACGTGCCGGGTTGTCCGCCCACAGCGGAAGCGTTGGTATACGGCGTGATCCAGTTGCAAGCCAAGATTCGCCGCACCAATACCATCGCCCGTCAATAAGGCCAACGCCTCCCCAAAATATGGCAAGCAAACTCGAGACCCTGAAAGCGAACATCGAGGCGGCCTTTGGCGGCCTCCTGTTGAGCGTGACTGAGTCGATCGGTGAATTGACGATCGTCGTCAAGGCAGGCGACTACCTCAACGTGGCAAAGCGTCTGCGTGACGACCGCGCGCTCGGTTTCGAGCAGTGTGTCGATCTGTGCGGCGTCGATTATCAGACCTATGCCGAAGGCGCCTACGACGGCCCGCGTTTTGCGGCAGTGCTGCATCTGCTGTCGGTGCAGAACAACTGGCGTTTGCGTCTACGCGTGTTCGCGCCGGACGACGACATGCCGATCCTGCCGTCCGTCGTCGATATCTGGAATTCGGTCAACTGGTACGAGCGCGAAGCGTTCGACCTGTACGGCATCGTCTTCGAAGGTCACCCGGACCTGCGCCGCATTCTGACCGACTACGGTTTCATCGGTCATCCGTTCCGCAAGGATTTCCCGGTCTCCGGCTACGTCGAAATGCGTTACGACCCGGAAGAGAAGCGCGTCGTTTATCAGCCGGTGACGATCGAGCCGCGGGAAATCACGCCGCGCGTGATCCGCGAAGATCGCTATGGCGGTCTGAAACACTAAGAGAACGTCATGGCAGAGATCAAGAACTACACGCTCAACTTTGGTCCGCAGCACCCGGCAGCGCACGGTGTGCTGCGTCTCGTGCTCGAACTCGACGGCGAAGTGATCCAGCGCGCCGATCCGCACATCGGTCTGCTGCATCGCGCGACTGAAAAGCTCGCCGAAAGCAAGACGTTCATCCAGTCTGTGCCATACATGGACCGTCTCGACTACGTGTCGATGATGGTCAATGAGCACGGCTACGTGCTCGCGATCGAGAAATTGCTCGGCATCGACGTGCCGCTGCGCGCGCAATACATTCGAGTCCTGTTCGACGAAGTCACGCGCGTGTTGAATCACCTGATGTGGATCGGCGCGCACGCGCTCGACGTCGGTGCGATGGCGGTGTTCCTGTACGCGTTCCGCGAGCGCGAAGACCTGATGGACGTGTACGAAGCGGTGTCGGGTGCGCGCATGCACGCGGCTTACTATCGTCCGGGCGGCGTCTATCGCGATCTGCCTGACGCAATGCCGCAATATAAGGCGTCGAAGATTCGCAATGCGAAGGCGTTGTCGAAGATGAACGAGAACCGTCAGGGTTCGCTGCTCGACTTCATCGACGACTTCTTCACGCGCTTCCCGAAGTGCGTCGACGAATACGAAACGCTGCTCACCGACAACCGGATCTGGAAGCAGCGTCTGGTGGGCATCGGCGTGGTCAGCCCGGAGCGCGCGTTGCAGCTCGGCATGACCGGTGCGATGCTGCGTGGCTCTGGCATCGAGTGGGACCTGCGCAAGAAGCAGCCGTATGAAGTTTATGACAAGCTCGACTTCGACATTCCGGTCGGCGTCAACGGCGACTGCTACGACCGTTATCTGGTGCGCGTCGAGGAAATGCGTCAGTCCACGCGTATCGCGAAACAGTGCATTGAGTGGTTGCGTAAAAATCCGGGCCCGGTGATGACGGACAATCACAAGGTTGCGCCGCCGTCGCGCGTCGGCATGAAGTCGAACATGGAAGATCTGATCCATCACTTCAAGCTGTTCACCGAAGGCTTCCATGTGCCGGAAGGCGAGGCGTACGCCGCAGTCGAACATCCGAAGGGCGAGTTCGGCATCTATCTGATCTCGGACGGCGCCAACAAGCCGTATCGTCTGAAGATCCGCGCGCCGGGCTATGCGCACCTGTCCACGCTCGACGAAATGGCGCGCGGCCACATGATCGCCGACGCCGTGACGATCATCGGCACGCAGGACATCGTGTTCGGCGAAGTGGATCGCTAGGGTGTATTCATCGACGCGCGTCTGCGGTCGTCGCACCGCCGCGCACGTCAAGCAAAGGAACGCCGGGTCTGTCGCAGTATGTCGTGAGCGACAGGTTTTCGTTCGGTAGGAATTGAAAGAGTCGTGTCTGAAAATGATCTCAGCTGAAGGCCTGAAAGAAATCGATCGTGCGGTGGCAAAGTACCCCGCCGATCAGAAACAGTCCGCCGTGATGTCGGCGTTGGCTACTGCTCAAACGGAGCATGGCTGGCTGTCGCCCGAACTCATGCAGTTCGTCGCGGATTATCTCGGCATGCCGGCAATCGCCGTGCAGGAGGTAGCGACCTTCTACACGATGTATGAGACTTCGCCGGTCGGTAAGTTCAAGATCACGCTCTGCACGAACCTGCCGTGCCAGCTCGGCCCGGACGGCGGTTCCGAAAGCGCCGCTGAATACCTGAAGCAGAAGCTCGGCATCGACTTCGGCGAAACCACGCCCGATGGCAAATTCACGCTGAAAGAGGGTGAGTGCATGGGTTCGTGCGGCGACGCGCCGGTGATGCTGGTGAACAACCAACGCATGTGCAGCTTCATGAGCCGCGAGAAGATCGACCAGCTGCTCGAGGAACTTTCGAAATGACGTCTTTACACGATCGTCACATCAAACCGCTGATTCTCGCCGGCCTGAACGGCGACAACTGGCATCTCGAAGATTACGTGGCGCGCGGCGGTTACGCCCAGCTGCGCCGCATCCTGGAAGAAAAGATCGCACCCGAGCAGGTGATCGCCGACGTCAAGGCGTCGGGTCTGCGCGGTCGTGGCGGCGCGGGCTTCCCGACCGGTCTGAAGTGGAGCTTCATGCCGCGTCAGTTCCCGGGCCAGAAGTACCTCGTCTGCAATTCGGACGAAGGCGAGCCGGGTACGTTCAAGGACCGCGACATTCTGCGCTTCAATCCGCATTCGCTGATCGAAGGTATGGCGATCGGTGCGTACGCGATGGGCATCACGGTCGGCTACAACTATATTCACGGCGAAATCTGGGAAGTCTATAAGCGCTTCGAAGAAGCGTTGGAAGAAGCTCGCCGCGCCGGTTTCCTCGGCGACAACATCATGGGTTCGGGCTTCTCGTTCCAGCTCCATGCGCATCATGGTTACGGCGCCTACATCTGTGGCGAAGAGACCGCGCTGCTCGAATCGATCGAGGGCAAGAAGGGTCAGCCGCGCTTCAAACCGCCATTCCCGGCGAGCTTTGGCGTGTATGGCAAGCCGACCACGATCAACAACACCGAAACGTTCGCGGCGGTGCCGTTCCTGCTCGCCATCGGCCCGCAGAATTACCTTGAGATCGGCAAGCCGAACAATGGCGGCACGAAGATTTTCTCGGTGTCGGGCGACGTCGAGCGTCCGGGCAATTACGAAATTCCGCTCGGCACGCCGTTCGCGACGCTGATGGAACTCGCCGGCGGCATGCGCGGCGGCAAGAAGATCAAGGCCGTGATTCCTGGCGGTTCGTCGGCGCCGGTGATTCCGGGCGACATGATGATGCAGACCGACATGGATTACGACTCGATCGCGAAGGCCGGCTCGATGCTCGGCTCGGGCGCGGTGATCGTGATGGACGAGACGCGCTGCATGGTGCGCTCGCTGCTGCGCCTGTCGTACTTCTATTATGAAGAGTCCTGCGGTCAGTGCACGCCTTGCCGCGAAGGCACGGGCTGGCTGTATCGCGTCGTGCATCGTATCGAGCATGGTCTCGGCCGCCAGGAAGATCTGGATCTGCTGAACTCCGTTGCGGAAAACATCATGGGCCGCACGATCTGCGCGCTCGGCGACGCGGCAGCCATGCCGGTTCGGGGCATGCTCAAGCACTACTGGGACGAATTCGAATATCACGTCGCCCACAAGCACTGCCTCGTCGGCGGTCATGCCGGCACGGCGGCGACGCCCGAAACAGTGGCAGCCTGAGTCGGGCCGACAGGTTTGGCTGACGAATAACTACCAGACGAACACCTCAACCGCAGGATTCATCGCCCGAAGCGGGCGATGAGCAGGCGAACGATTGAGCGGTAACAGGTTAAGGAAGATTGACCATCATGGTTGAACTGGAAATAGACGGCAAGAAAGTCGAGGTGCCTGAAGGCAGCATGGTGATCCAGGCTGCGCATAAGGTCGACACCTACATTCCTCACTTCTGCTATCACAAGAAGCTGTCGATTGCGGCCAATTGCCGGATGTGTCTGGTCGATGTCGAAAAGATGCCGAAGGCCGTGCCCGCGTGCGCGACGCCGGTGTCGCCCGGCATGATCGTGCGCACCAAGTCGGACAAGGCGGTGAAGGGCCAGCAAGCCGTGATGGAATTCCTGCTGATCAACCATCCGCTCGATTGCCCGATCTGCGACCAGGGTGGCGAATGCCAACTGCAGGATCTGGCGGTTGGTTACGGCAAGTCGTCGTCGCGCTATAGCGAAGAAAAGCGCGTGGTGTTCCACAAGAACGTGGGCCCGCTGATCTCGATGGAAGAGATGTCGCGCTGCATTCACTGCACGCGTTGCGTTCGCTTCGGCCAGGAAATCGCCGGCGTGATGGAGCTCGGCATGCTGGGCCGCGGCGAGCACTCGGAAATCACGTCGTTCGTCGGCAAGACGGTCGACTCCGAACTGTCGGGCAACATGATCGACCTGTGCCCGGTCGGCGCGCTCACGAGCAAGCCGTTCCGCTACAGCGCCCGCACGTGGGAGCTGTCGCGCCGCAAGTCGGTGAGCCCGCACGATTCCGTCGGCGCAAACCTCATCGTGCAGGTGAAGAACAATCGCGTGATGCGCGTTCTGCCATTCGAAAACGAAGCGATCAACGAGTGCTGGATTTCGGACAAGGACCGCTTCTCGTATGAAGGCCTCAACAGCCCCGAGCGTCTGACCAAACCGATGCTGAAGCAGGGCGGCCAGTGGGTCGAAACCGACTGGCAGACCGCGCTGGAATATGTGGTCAAGGGTCTGAAGGGTATCCAGGGCGACCACGGCGCGAACGCGCTGGCGGCGCTGTCGAGCGCGCATAGCACGGTCGAAGAACTGTTCCTGCTGAAGCAGATCGCGCAAGCGGTCGGCACGCCGAACGTCGACTTCCGTCTGCGTCAGTCGGATTTCTCGGCGCCCGTTACCGGCGCGCCGTGGCTCGGTGGCACGATCGCCGATCTGTCGAACGTCGATGCGGCGCTCGTGATCGGCTCGGATCTGCGCCGCGATCATCCGCTGTTCGCCGCGCGTCTGCGCCAGGTCGCACGCGGCGGTTCGGCGCTCACGCTGATCCAGGCCACCAACGACGACGCGATGATCCCGCAGGCGCAACGCGTCGTCGCGGCACCGTCGGCATGGCTCGACACGCTCGCGGGCATCGCTGGTGCCGTGGGTGAAGCGAAGGGCGTCGCGCTGCCGGAAGCATTCGCCGGCACGCAGCCGACCGACGCGCAAAAGCAGATCGCGAAATCGCTTAGCGCCGGCGCACAGCGCGTCGTGCTGCTCGGCAACGACGCGGTGCGTCACCCGGACTTCGCGGCGATCCATGCCGCGGCGCAATGGATTGCCGAGGCGACCGGCGCGACGCTCGGTTTCCTGACCGAAGCGGCCAACACGGTCGGCGCGCACCTCGTGAACGCGCTGCCGGGCGAAGGCGGTCTGAACGCGCGCGAAGTGTTCGAGCAGCCGCGCAAGGGCTACCTGCTGTTGAACCTCGAACCGGAATTCGACACGGCCAATCCGGCGCAGGCACTTGCCGCGCTGAAGCAGGCCGAAATGGTCGTCGTAATGTCGCCGTTCCAGACGGGCGCCGAGTATGCCGATGTGCTGCTACCGATCGCACCGTTCACGGAAACCGGCGGTGCGTTCGTCAACGCGGAAGGCACGGTGCAGGCGTTCAACGGCGTCGTGCGTCCGCTCGGCGACACGCGTCCGGCCTGGAAGGTGTTGCGTGTGCTGGGCAGCCTGCTCGGTGCGCCGGGCTTCGAATATGACACGGTCGAAGAAGTGCGCGCTGCCGCGCTCGGCGACGGCGAACTGGGTTCGCGTCTGTCGAACCGCATCGGCGTCGCAGTGACGCGCGGCAAGGCCGTCAAGGCCACGGAAGGTAAGTTCGAGCGTCTCGCGAACGTGCCGATCTATCATGCCGATGCGCTCGTGCGTCGCGCGGACTCGCTGCATCTGACCGCGGCGGCCCGTACGGCGAACTCGGTCGGCCTGCCGGCTGCGCTGTTCGACAAACTGGGTTTGAAAGAGGGCGACGCGGTGCGCGTTCGTCAGGGCGAGCAAGCGGTGCAGTTGCCGGCCGTGCGCGACGCGAATCTTGCGGAGACGGTCGTCCGCGTGTCGGCGGCTACGCCTGCCGGTGCAGCGCTGGGCAGCCTGTTCGGTGAACTGGTGGTGGAGAAGGCGTAAATGAGCTTGTTCGATACGATCAACTCGGGCGGCGCCCAGCTTCTCGGTGTGGCATGGCCCACGGTGTGGGCGCTCGTGCGCATCCTGGTGGTGGCCGTCGTGATCCTGCTGTGCGTCGCTTACCTGATCCTGTGGGAGCGTAAGCTGATCGGCTGGATGCACGTGCGTCTCGGTCCGAACCGCGTCGGCCCCGCCGGGCTGTTGCAGCCGATCGCCGACGTGCTGAAGCTGCTGCTCAAGGAAGTGATCCAGCCCGCCCAGGCGAGCCGCTGGATCTACGTCATCGCGCCGATCATGGTGGTGGTGCCGGCGTTCGCGGTGTGGGCGGTGATCCCGTTCCAGGCGGGCGCGGTGCTCGGCGACATCAACGCCGGTCTGCTGTACGCGATGGCTATCTCGTCGATCGGCGTGTACGGCGTGATTCTGGCCGGCTGGGCGTCGAACTCGAAGTACGCGTTCCTCGGCGCGATGCGCGCCGCCGCGCAGATGGTCTCGTACGAAATCTCGATGGGCTTCGCGCTCGTGGTCGTGCTGATGACGGCCGGCACGTTGAATCTGTCGGGCATCGTCGGCTCGCAGGAGCAGGGCTTCTTCGCCTCGCACGGCCTGAACTTCCTGTCGTGGAACTGGCTGCCGCTGCTGCCGATGTTCGTCGTGTACTTCATCTCGGGCATCGCCGAAACGAACCGCCACCCGTTCGACGTGGTGGAAGGTGAGTCGGAAATCGTCGCGGGCCACATGATCGATTACTCGGGTATGGCGTTCGCGCTGTTCTTCCTCGCCGAGTACATCAACATGATCGTGATCTCGGCATTGGCTGCAACACTGTTCCTTGGGGGCTGGAGCGCTCCGTTCGGGTTCCTGTCGTTCATCCCGGGCATCTTCTGGCTCGTCCTCAAGGTTTTCCTGCTGTTGTCGGTGTTCATCTGGGCGCGTGCCACATTCCCGCGCTACCGCTATGACCAGATCATGCGTCTGGGCTGGAAGGTTTTCATTCCGGTCTGCGTGGTGTGGCTCGTGGTGGTCGGCTTCTGGATCATGTCGCCGTTGAACATCTGGAAATAAAGGGCGGATGAACCTATGACCGCAATCCAAAACTTCTTCAAGACTTTCTTCCTCACGGAACTGCTGAAAGGCCTCGCGCTGACCGGACGCTACACGTTCCAGCGCAAGGTCACCGTGCAGTTCCCGGAAGAGAAGACCCCGATTTCGCCGCGTTTTCGCGGTCTGCATGCGCTGCGCCGGTATGAAAACGGCGAAGAGCGCTGCATCGCGTGCAAGCTGTGCGAGGCAGTGTGCCCGGCGCTCGCGATCACGATCGAATCGGAAACGCGCGCGGACAACACGCGCCGCACGACGCGCTACGACATCGACCTGACCAAGTGCATCTTCTGCGGTTTCTGCGAAGAGAGCTGCCCGGTCGACTCGATCGTCGAGACGCACATTCTCGAGTATCACGGCGAGAAGCGCGGCGACCTGTACTTCACGAAGGACATGCTGCTTGCCGTTGGCGACCGCTACGAGGCAGAAATCGCCGCCAACAAGGCAGCCGACGCACCGTACCGTTGAAGCGCACTTTCCGCTGATGCAGTAGTTGCGGCAGTAAAAGCAGTAACACGGCCTGCTGTCGGGCCGACCGTCGCGGCCTGAACGCCGCGGCACGGCGCACCTGTGTGGCGGTTCCGGTGGTTTCGGCCGCTGTTGCCTGCCACGCGTGCCAAAGAACAATGCCTGACGATGGCCTAACGATGAACCGGTAATCATGGAATTCACGACCGTACTGTTCTACATCTTCGCGCTGCTCCTGGTGCTTTCAGGACTGAAGGTGATCACCTCGCGCAACCCGGTGGCGTCCGCACTGTTTCTGGTGCTGGCGTTCTTCAACGCAGCCGCGATCTGGATGCTGCTCGAGGCAGAGTTCCTCGCGATCCTGCTGGTGCTGGTCTACGTGGGCGCGGTGATGGTGCTGTTCCTGTTCGTCGTGATGATGCTGGACATCAATCTCGACGTGCTGCGCAAAGACTTTAAACGCTTCGTGCCGATGGCCTCGGCGGTGGGCGCGATCATCGTGGTCGAAACCGCGCTGATCCTGTGGCACGGCTACGGCGCGACCACCACGGCGCTGCACGATACGGCCGCGGCCGCCGCCGGCATGGGCGACTGGTCTAACACGCGCCTGATCGGCAAGGTCATCTATACGGATTACATCTTCGCGTTCGAAATCGCCGGACTGATTCTGCTGGTCGCAATCATCGCGGCAATCGCGTTGACCACGAGCCACAAGAAGGACAGCAAGCGTCAGAACGTCAGCGCCCAGGTCAAGGTCCGAGCCCAGGACCGCGTGCGTGTCGTGAAGATGCCGTCAGAGAAAACCGCGGCGACCATCGCGGCGGAAGAAGCGGCTGCCGCGGCAGCCGCAGCAGCAGCCGACTCGGCAGCAGCCAAGAACAGCTGAGCGGACAGGAGATAGAAATCATGTTGACCCTTGCCCATTACCTTGTCCTCGGCGCGATCCTGTTTGCGATCAGCATCGTCGGCATTTTCCTGAACCGCCGCAACGTCATCATCATCCTGATGGCGATCGAACTGATGCTGCTTGCGGTGAACACCAATTTTGTCGCGTTTTCGCACTACCTGGGCGACGTGCACGGCCAGATTTTCGTCTTCTTCGTGCTGACGGTTGCGGCAGCCGAAGCGGCGATCGGTCTCGCAATTCTGGTGACCCTGTTCCGTAGTCTCGACACGATCAATGTCGAGGATCTCGATCAGCTCAAAGGTTAATTTCAGGAAAAGCGGTTATGTCCACGATACTCAATGAAAACCTGCTGTTGGCAATTCCGCTGGCGCCGCTCGCCGGTTCCCTGGTTGCGGGGCTGTTCGGCAAGGCGATAGGGCGGGCGGGTGCGCATTCGGTCACGATCCTCGGCGTCGCGATTTCGTTCATCCTGTCGGTCATGGTCTTCTTCCAGGTGATGGACGGCGCGAGCTTCAACGCGACCGTGTATCAATGGATGTCGATCGGCAAGACGCAGCTCGAAGTCGGTTTCCTGGTCGACTCGCTGACCGCGATGATGATCTGCGTGGTCAACTTCGTGTCGCTGATGGTGCACATCTACACGATCGGCTACATGGCCGACGACGACGGCTACCAACGCTTCTTCTCGTACATCTCGCTGTTCACGTTTTCGATGTTGATGCTCGTGATGAGCAACAACTTCCTGCAGCTGTTCTTCGGCTGGGAAGCGGTGGGTCTCGTGTCGTACCTGCTGATCGGCTTCTACTTCAAGCGTGAGAGCGCGATCTACGCGAACATGAAGGCGTTCATCGTGAACCGCGTCGGCGACTTCGGTTTCCTGCTCGGCATCGGTCTGCTGTTCGCGTTTGCCGGTTCGATGAACTACGGCGAAGTCTTCGCGAAGCGTACCGAACTCGCTGCGCTCAGTTTCCCGGGTACCGACTGGGGCCTGCTGACGGTGGCCTGCATCTGCCTGTTCATCGGCGCGATGGGTAAGTCGGCGCAGTTCCCGCTGCACGTGTGGCTGCCGGACTCGATGGAAGGCCCGACGCCGATCTCGGCGCTGATCCACGCGGCGACCATGGTGACGGCCGGTATCTTCATGGTCACGCGCATGTCGCCGCTGTTCGAACTGTCGGATACGGCGCTGTCGTTCGTCATGGTCATCGGTGCGATTACCGCGCTGTTCATGGGCTTCCTCGGGGTCGTCCAGAACGACATCAAGCGTGTGGTCGCTTATTCCACGCTGTCGCAGCTCGGTTACATGACGGTCGCGCTCGGCGCGTCGGCTTACTCGGTCGCCGTGTTCCACCTGATGACGCACGCGTTCTTCAAGGCGCTGCTGTTCCTCGGCGCGGGTTCGGTGATCATCGGCATGCACCACGATCAGGACATGCGCAACATGGGCGGCCTGCGCAAGTACATGCCGATCACGTGGATCACGTCGCTGATCGGTTCGCTCGCACTGATCGGCACGCCGTTCTTCTCGGGCTTCTACTCGAAAGACTCGATCATCGACGCGGTGAAGCTGTCGCATCTGCCGGGCTCGGGTTTCGCGTACTTCGCGGTGGTCGCAAGCGTGTTCGTGACCGCGCTGTATTCGTTCCGTATGTATTTCATGGTGTTCCATGGCGAGGAGCGCTTCCGCGGTCCCAAGCACCCGGAATCGCCGATGGGCGCCGAAGCCGCGTCGCATGGACATAGCGCGCACGGCCACGACGATCATGGTCACGCTCATGGTCACGACGACCACGCTCACGAGCCGCACGAAACCCCGTGGGTCGTATGGGTGCCGCTGGTGCTGCTGGCGATTCCGTCCGTCGTGATCGGCGCGATCGGCATCGGTCCGTTGTTGTTCGGCGACTTCTTCCAGCACGGCGTCGCGTTCGATAAGGTCATCTACATCAGCGAGACTCATCCGGCGCTGCATGAGATGGCCGAAGAATTCCAGGGCTGGGCGTCGATGGGTCTGCACTCGGTGTCGGGCCTGCCGGTGTGGCTCGCGCTCGCTGGCGTGCTGACCGCATGGTTCCTGTATCTGGTCCGTCCGGATCTGCCCGCCGTCGTCAAGCGTGCGTTCGGTCCGATCTACACGTTGCTCGATAACAAGTACTACATGGACAAGATCAACGAAGTCGTGTTTGCGCGGGGCGCGGTGGCCATTGGCCGGGGACTGTGGAAGGAAGGCGACGTGGTCGTGATCGACGGCATCGTCAACGGCGGCGCACGCTTTATCGGCTGGTTCGCTAGCGTGATCCGCTTCCTCCAATCCGGCTACATCTACCACTACGCGTTCGCCATGATCATTGGCATGCTGGGGCTCCTGACCCTGTTTGTAACGCTCGGCGGCAAATAAGGCGAGGGACACTCATGCACGCTTATCCGATTCTCAGCATCGCGATCTGGTTGCCGATCCTTTTCGGTCTGCTGGTCCTCGCGATCGGCAACGACGAGAACCCAGCCCCCGCGCGCTGGATTTCGCTGATCGGCTCGGTCCTGAGCTTCCTCGTCACGCTGCCGCTGATCACCAGCTTCGATTCGAGCACCGCTGACCTGCAGTTCGTCGAGCACGCGAGCTGGATCGAGCGCTTCCACATCGCTTACCACCTCGGCGTGGACGGCATTTCGATGTGGTTCGTCGTGTTGACCGCGTTGATCACGGTGATCGTCGTGATCGCCGGGTGGGAAGTGATCACGAAGAACGTCGGCCAGTACTTCGCGGCGTTCCTGATCCTGTCGGGCATCATGGTCGGCGTGTTCAGCGCGGCCGACGGCATGCTGTTCTACGTGTTCTTCGAAGCGACGCTGATCCCGATGTACATCATCATCGGCGTGTGGGGCGGGGCAAACCGCGTGTACGCGGCATTCAAGTTCTTCCTGTACACGCTGGCTGGCTCGCTGCTGATGCTGGTCGCGCTGATCTATCTGTACAACGAGACCGGTTCGTTCGACATCGCCACGTGGCAGCATGCGCAAATCGCGATGACGCCGCAGGTGCTGCTATTTATCGCGTTCTTCCTGGCCTTCGCGGTGAAGGTGCCGATGTGGCCGGTCCACACGTGGTTGCCGGACGCGCACGTGGAAGCGCCGACCGGCGGCTCGGTCGTGCTGGCCGCGATCATGCTGAAGCTCGGCGCGTACGGTTTCCTGCGCTTCTCGCTGCCGGTCACGCCTGATGCGAGCCATTTCCTCGCACCGGTCGTCATCACGCTGTCGCTGATCGCGGTGATCTATATCGGTCTCGTCGCGATGGTGCAGGCCGACATGAAAAAGCTGGTCGCGTATTCGTCGATCGCGCACATGGGCTTCGTCACCCTCGGCTTCTTTATCTTCAATCAGCTCGGCGCGGAAGGCGCGATCGTGCAGATGATTTCGCACGGCTTCGTGTCGGGCGCAATGTTCCTTTGCATCGGCGTGCTGTATGACCGCATGCACTCGCGTCAGATCGCCGATTACGGCGGCGTCGTCAACGTGATGCCGAAGTTCGCGGCGTTCGTGATGCTGTTCGCGATGGCGAATTGCGGCTTGCCGGGCACTTCCGGTTTCGTCGGCGAATTCATGGTGATTCTGGCCTCCGTCCAGTACAACTTCTGGATCGCGAGTGGCGCGGCAGTCACGCTGATTCTCGGCGCGGCCTACACGCTGTGGATGTACAAGCGCGTCTACTTCGGCGCGGTCGCGAACGACCACGTGAAGAGCCTGCTCGACATCAGCCGTCGCGAATTTTTCATGCTGGCAGTGCTCGCCGCACTGACGCTGTTCATGGGCCTGTACCCGAAGCCCTTTACCGATGTGATGCACGTATCCGTGGAAAACCTCCTCTCCCACGTTGCTCAATCGAAGCTGCCGTTGTCTCAGTAACGACGAGCGGAGGAATTTAAGACCATGCAAAACGCCCCTATGACTGCCCTGTTGCCCGACGCACTGGTGATGTTCGCCATCGTGATCGCGTGGCTCAACGACACGTTCGTCGGCCAGGAGGGTCGCCGCACCACGTATTTCATCGCGTTCTTCTCGACGCTCGTCGCCGGGATCTGGTTCGCGGTCAATGCGTTCGACCCGCAAGTGCATTACTTCTTCGATCACATGTATGTGGTCGATCCGTTCGCCAACGTGATGAAGGCGGTGGTGTCGCTCGGCTATGCGGTGACGATCGTTTATTCGCGTCGTTACCTCGAAGACCGTAGCCTGTTCCGCGGTGACTTCTTCCTGCTCGGCATGTTCTCGCTGCTCGGCCAGATCGTGATGATCTCGGGCAACAACTTCCTGACGCTGTACCTCGGTCTGGAACTGATGTCGCTGTCGCTGTACGCGGTGATCGCGCTGCGTCGCGAAGTGGCGTCGTCGAACGAAGCGGCGATGAAGTACTACGTGCTCGGCGCGCTGGCTTCCGGTTTCCTGCTGTACGGTGTGTCGATGCTGTATGGCGCGACCGGCTCGCTCGACCTGAACGAAGTGTTCAAGGCGATCAGCACCAGCCACTACGATCCGACCGTGCTGCTGTTCGGCGTGATCTTCATCGTGGCCGGCGTGGCCTTCAAGATGGGCGCGGTGCCGTTCCATATGTGGGTGCCTGACGTGTACCAGGGCGCACCGACGGCGATGACCCTCGTGGTCGGCGGCGGTCCGAAGGTTGCCGCCTTCGCATGGGGCCTGCGTTTCCTCGTGATGGGTCTGCTGCCCCTCGCGGTCGAATGGCAACAGATGCTGGTGATTCTGGCGGCGCTGTCGCTGATCGTCGGCAACATTACCGGTATCGTGCAGCGCAACGTCAAGCGGATGCTCGCGTATTCGGCGATCTCGAACATGGGCTTCGTCCTGCTCGGTCTGCTCGCCGGCGTGGTCGACCAGAAGACCACGGGCGCCGCGAGCGCGTACGGCTCGGCGATGTTCTACAGCATCATCTACCTGATCACGACGCTCGGCACCTTTGGCGTCATCATGCTGCTCGCGCGCCGCGACTTCGAAGCGGACACGCTGGAGGACTTCAAGGGCCTCAACCAGCGCAGCCCGGTGTTCGCGTTCGTGATGATGATCATGATGTTCTCGCTCGCGGGTATTCCGCCGGCAGTCGGCTTCTATGCGAAGCTTGCCGTGCTGCAAGCGACGATGAACGCCGGCCTGACCTGGCTCACCGTGCTCGCGGTGATCACGTCGCTGTTCGGTGCGTTCTACTATCTGCGTATCGTCAAGCTGATGTACTTCGACGAGCCGCAAGACAAGTCGCCGATCCTGGCGGACACGAGCACGCGCGCGTTGCTCGCGTTGAACGGCGTCGCCGTGCTGGTGCTCGGTATCGTGCCGGATCCGCTGTTGCGCGCCTGCCTGCAGGCGATCCAGCACACGCTGCTGCTCTGATGTCCGCTGCAGGCTGGTTTATCGTGCTGTTGGCGCTGGTCGGCGCCAACTTGCCGTTCCTGAATCAGCGCCTCTTTGCCGCCGTACCGCTGAAGGCGGCGAAGAAAAGCGCGTGGCTCCGGATTGCCGAATTGATCGTGCTGTATTTCGTGGTCGGCACGCTGGGCTTTCTGCTGGAAGCGCGCGCGGGAAACCGATTCGAGCAGGGCTGGCAGTTCTACGCGATCACGTTCGCGCTGTTCGTGGTGTTCGCTTTTCCCGGCTTTACCTTCCAATATCTCGTCAAACGCCGCTGACGGCGTCCCGCCGTCGCGCGCCTGGCTGTTCCGAGGTCCGTACATGGCTGAACTCCCCAATCACGACGCCGCGCTAACCGAAACCTGTATCGACAGCAAGACGGTCCATCAAGGGCCGTTCATGACGGTCAAGTACGATACGGTTCGATTGCCGGACGGCAAACAAGCGACGCGCGAGTACGTTCAACATCCGGGTGCCGTGATGGTGATCCCGATGTTCGATGACGGCCGGGTGCTGCTCGAAAGTCAGTATCGGTATCCGATGGGCAAGGTGATGGTCGAATATCCGGCCGGCAAGCTCGACCCGAACGAGGGCGCGCTGGCCTGCGCGGTGCGGGAACTGCGCGAAGAAACCGGCTATACGGCACGCGAGTACGTGTACCTGACCCGGATTCACCCGATCATTTCTTACTCGACCGAATTCATTGATATCTATCTCGCGCGAGGCCTGACCGCGGGCGAGCGCATGCTCGACGACGGCGAGTTTCTCGAACTGTTCACGGCAACCGTGGAGCAGGTGTCCGAGTGGGTACGCATGGGCAAGATCACCGACGTGAAGACGATCATTGGTACCTTCTGGCTCGAGAAAGTGCTGTCGGGTACGTGGCCGACACAGACGCCCGAAACGGTATAAATTCACGTCTGCCAGATAGCTGATCCGCGTTGCGGTTTAACGAAGCCCCTGTTGGTCGATGACTGGCAGGGGCTTTGTCATTGGGTTCGTCGCTTTTTGCTGACTCGGAAAAATAGGTCGTTTCCTATGCCATCTGGCTGGCTCGTCTCGGCGCTGGCGGCCGGCTAGTATGGATCTCTCGATTACCAGGTTCGTCGTCGATTTCGTTTGGGATAGCTGACGTTGGTTATCGGAGTGATCTGATTTCCGGCCAACATAAGGTTGTCAGTTGACAACCTTATGTTGGCCGACTACATTGGAGGTGTCGATGGTTCGAGGAAGGCACACGAAGAAAGAGATCGAGGCCGCATTGGCGTACGCGGAGCAGCATGGCTGGCGCGTTCAGGACGGTGGAAGAGGTCATGCGTGGGGAAAGATCTATTGCCCGTACAAAGACGCCGAATGTCGTTGCGGAGAGTTCTGTATATCGAGCGTCTGGAGTACCCCGAAGAATCCCGGCAATCACGCCAGGCACTTGCGGCGCATCGTCGGCAACTGCGCGGCACGGCGCTAGTGGGATCGTGGGTAGCAAACGGCAATCGCAATAACCTGGGCTCAACAAAGACAGGAGTAACGTATGGAATATGTGTTCACGTTGAAATACCGCCTCGCCGCGGAAGATTGCGATGCAGACGCAATCGTCGAGCGGTTGGGCGAAGCCGGGTGCGACGATGCCACGATCGGCGTCGGGCAGCCGGGGCGCCTCGGGCTGCTTTTCACCCGCGAAGGCCCCAATGCATTCGAGGCCGTCACCAGCGCGCTCAAGGACGTGAAATGCGCTGTGCCGTCCGCGCAACTGGTCGAGGCAGGGCCCGACTTCGTGGGGCTGACCGACGTCGCGGAAATGGCCGGCGTGTCCCGCCAAAACATGCGCAAGCTGATGCTGAACAACGCCATCGACTTCCCCCCGCCGGTCCACGAAGGCAGTGCGTCGGTGTGGCATCTGGCCGACGTGCTTGAATGGCTGACGGCGCGCGGCGGGTATGAGATCGAGATCGGTGTGGCGGATGTCGCAAAACTGGCGAAGCAGATCAATCTGACGAAGGAGGCCCGTCAGATTGAACCGCGGGTGAGTCGTCAGCTCAGCAATCTCGTGGCGTAGCAGTGCGGCGCAAGCGGGCTGCAGAGCGGAGCAAATGCGGCACCGATTACCGGCCGGTCCGTCTTCGGCAGCACATGCGGTAAAGCGTTAAAATCGCCCACCTGCGTCAAATTCCCTTGCAGCATCTGGCGGTTTCGCGTCGGCCCTAAAGTTTTACGAACGATCGTTCACAAATTTCCATTTTGCGCTAAACTGGCACGCAAGCCCTGATTCCACATGAAGGTCCTCGATTTACAGTGTCCGCATGGCCATCGGTTCGAAGGCTGGTTCGCTTCGGCTGATGACTTCGAGTCGCAGCAGTCCCGCAAGCTCGTCGAATGTCCGATCTGCGGTGCGAACGAGGTGAGCCGTTTGCCGTCGGCGCCGCGTCTGAATTTGTCGGGCGCGACCGACTCAAAGGCGCCGGCGGGCGCGGATCAAGTGCAGGCGCACATGATGCGAGCGCTGCGCGAGGTACTGGAGAAGACTGAGAACGTGGGCGACCGCTTCGCCGAGGAAGCGCGGCGCATTCACTACAACGAAGCGCCCGCGCGCAGCATTCGCGGTGTCACGACACCGGAAGATGCGCGTGCCTTGGTCGAGGAAGGCATCGAAGTGATGCCGCTGCCGGTCCCGGTTGCGCTGAAGGAACCACTACAGTAGCGCGGTGGCTCCAGGCGGCCGGGTGGTGGCGGCCAGGAGACACTACGCATGAATCTGGACTATTCCCCCGCTGAAGACGCGTTCCGCGCCGACATCCGCGCCTGGCTCGAAGCGAATCTGCCTCGCGAGCTGAGCGACAAGGTTCTCAATCACAAACGTCTTTCCCGCGAAGACTTCGCAAGCTGGCACAGGCTGCTTGGCACACGAGGCTGGTCGGCGGTCGCGTGGCCGCGCGAATACGGCGGCCCCGGCTGGGACGCGACGCAACGACATATCTGGGAAGACGAGTGCGCGCGTATCGGCGCACCTACCGTGCTGCCTTTCGGTGTGTCGATGGTCGCGCCGGTGCTGATGAAGTACGGCAACGAGGCGCAGAAGCGCCACTATCTGCCGCGTATTCTCGACGGCACGGACTGGTGGTGTCAGGGCTATTCGGAACCCGGGTCGGGTTCCGACCTTGCGTCGCTGCGCACCCGCGCCGAGCGCGTCGGCGATCATTACGTGGTCAACGGTCAGAAGACCTGGACCACGCTCGGCCAGCACGCCGACATGATGTTCTGCCTCGTGCGCACCGACAGCGGCGCCAAAAAGCAGGAGGGCATCTCGTTCCTGTTGATCGATATGAAAACGCCGGGCATTACGGTGCGCCCGATCATCACCCTCGACGAAGATCACGAAGTCAATGAAGTGTTCTTCGAGGACGTCAAAGTGCCCGCCGACAATCTGGTCGGCGAAGAAAATCGCGGCTGGACGTATGCGAAGTATCTGCTCGGGCACGAGCGTACCGGCATTGCACGAGTCGGTGGGTCGAAGCGCGAACTGGCGTTTCTCAAGCGTATCGCGCTGAATCAGAAAAAGAACGGCAAGCCGCTGCTGCACGATCCGGTGTTTGCGGCGAAGGTCGCGAGTCTCGAGATCGAGTTGATGGCCCTCGAAGTCACCGTGCAACGCGTGGTGGCCAACGAGGCGGGCGGTCGCGGCCCGGGCCCGGAAGCGTCGATGCTGAAGATCAAGGGCACGGAAGTGCAGCAGGGACTCACCGAACTGATGTTCGAAGCGATCGGCCCGCTTGCCGCGCCGTTCGACGTGCCGTTCCTCGAAGGCGAACGCGAGCACAGTCTGGCCGGCGACGACGATGCCGCGCCGCTTGCCGCGTACTACTTCAACTTCCGCAAGACGTCGATTTACGGCGGCTCGAACGAAATTCAAAAGAACATCATCGCGCAGATGATTCTCGGACTTTGAGGAGCGGCGCATGGACTTCACTTTCAACGACGAACAACAGCAATTCGCCGATGCGTTGCGCCGCTATCTCGAGAAGAGCTATGGCTTCGAAGCGCGTCAGGAGATCGTGCGCTCGGAGGCGGGCGTATCGGCTGCACACTGGGCTGCGTTCACCGAACTGGGTCTGACCGCATTGCCGGTGCCTGAAGCGCAGGGCGGTTTCAACGGTGGTCCGATCGACATGCTCGTGGTCATGCAGGAGCTCGGCCGCGCGCTCGTCGTCGAGCCGTATTGGGCGACGGCGGTCGGCATCGAAGCGTTGCGCCTTGCCGGAACCGGCGACGGCGAAGATGCCGCGCTGCTCGAAAGGGCGGCCCAGGGCGAAGCCAGGCTGGCCGTAGCGTTTCATGAGCCGCAGGCCCGCTACGATCTGTTCGACGTCGCGACGACCGCGAGCGGGCCGGGCGCGCAGCATACGCTGAGCGGCACCAAATCTGTCGTGCTGCACGGCGCGCAGGCGGACCATTGGATCGTGCCGGCGCGCGTCAATGGCGAGATCGCGCTCTTTGTCGTCGCGCGGGACGCAGCCGGTGTCGCGATCACCGAGTACCGCACCATCGACGGTCAACGCGCCGCGACGCTCGAATTCAGCGGCACGCCCGCGCGCCGGCTCGCCGGCGAACATGCGGGTGCGGCAGCCCTGGAGCATATCGCCGACTATGGCACGCTACTGCTGTGCGCGGAAGCGATCGGCGCGCTCGACGCGCTCAATCACGCCACCGTCGAATACACCAAAACGCGCCAGCAATTCGGCCAGCCGATCGCGCGTTTCCAGGTGCTGCAGCATCGCATGGTCGAGATGCTGATCCACGCCGAGCAGGCGCGTTCGATCACGTATCTGGCCGCGATGCGCTACGCGAGTGAAGATGCGAACGAGCGCCGTCGCGCAATCTCCGCGGCAAAGGTTCGGGTCGGCCAGGCCGCGCGTTTCGTCGGTCAACAGGCGGTGCAGTTGCACGGCGGCATGGGTGTCACGAGCGAAGTGGCGGCCGCGCATCTGTTCAAGCGCCTCGCGATCATCGAGACCACGCTCGGCGACGTCGATCATCATCTCGCGCGGTTTGCGACGCTGCCCGGATTTGCCGTCGCCGGAGACTGAGCGGGCCGCCGTTCCAACGGACAAAGGAGTTGCACTGATGAAAATCAGTTTCGAAGACATGGAAGTGGGCACGAGCCACGAGATCGGCAAGCACACGTTCACGCGTGAGGAGATCGTCGAGTTCGCGCAGAAGTTCGATCCGCAGCCGTTTCATCTCGACGAAGCCGCCGCGGCCGAATCGCCGTTTCGCGGCCTCGTTGCAAGCGGCTGGCACACCTGCTCGGTGATGATGGGCATGCTCGTGCGCAAGGTGCTGGCAAATTCGACGTCGATGGGTTCGCCCGGTCTCGACGAAATTCGCTGGCTCAAACCGGTGCGAGTCGGCGATACGATCACGATGATGAACGTCATCGTCGACAAGCGCGTGTCGCAGAGCAAGCCCGATCGCGGCATCGTGTCGACGCGCTGGGAGGGCATCAATCAGCACGGGGAACTGGTGGTCACGGTCCGCTCGAACGGCATGTTCGGCCTGCGTCATCCGGGAGTTGCGGCATGACGGCAAGCGCGGCGGCAAGCGCGGCGGCAAGCACCGCGGCTAGCGCGGCGACGATCGCCGCTTCCGACAATGCAGACGCTTTGCGCGCGCTCGTCGGCGCGGCGCCGCTCGTCAGCGAATGGCTGAGCGTCGATCAGGACAGGGTCAACCGTTTTGCCGAGGCGACCGGCGATCTTCAGTGGATTCACGTCGACCCCGAGCGTGCCAAACGCGAATCGCCGTTTGGCGGCCCGGTTGCGCATGGGTTTCTGACGCTGTCGCTGATTCCGGCTTTGCTCGGCAAGACGCTGAGAATCGAGCAGCGCATGGGCGTCAACTACGGCTTGAACCGCGTGCGGTTCATGTCGCCTGTGCTCGTGGGGGCGTCGTTGCGTGCGAAGTTCGCGGTGGAGTCGGTGACCGATGTAGACAACAACGGCGTGCAACTCGCATGGAATGTGACGCTGGAGCGTCAGGGCAGCGATCGACCGGTGTGCGTCGCGGAGTTCATCACGCGACACTACTTCTAGCGTTTGCCTTTCGCAGGTGCAAATGCAATGAAAAAGCGCGAGCCGGCAGGCATGCCGCTCGCGCTTTCTGTTGCTGTGTAGCCGCCTCAGCTCGACGGCCCGAAACTAGTGTTTCGCGTACTGCGTCGCGCCAAACAGCATTTCTTTCGCCTTGTCGTCCATCAGCGGCACGCGCGCGGACGCCAGCACGTCGACGCCGCGCACTACCGCCGGCCGCGCGGCGATCTCTTCATGCCAGCGCTTCACGTTCGGCAACGTATCGAGGTCGATGCCCTGGTTTTGCCACGAACGGGTCCACGGGAACGCGGCGATGTCCGCGATCGTATAGTCGTTGCCAGCGAGGTAACGCGTCTTGCCGAGTTGCGTGTCCATCACGCCGTACAGACGTCGCGCTTCGTTGGTGTAGCGATTGACAGCATATTCGATCCGCTCGGGTGCATACACGCGGAAGTGATGCGTTTGTCCTAGCATCGGGCCGAGGCCACCCATCTGGAACATCAGCCATTGCAGTGTCGCGTAGCGTGCGGCCGGATCGGTGGGTAGAAACTTGCCGGTTTTCTCGGCCAGATAAATCAGTATCGCCCCGGATTCGAACAGCGCGAATGGTCGCCCGTCGGCGCTTTTCGGCCCTTCGGAATCGACGATCGCGGGAATCTTGTTGTTGGGGCTGATGGCGAGAAATTCGGCCGCGAACTGGTCGCCGGCACCGATATTCACCGCATGCACGTTGTAGGGTAGGCCCGTCTCCTCGAGCATGATGTGAACCTTGTGGCCGTTCGGGGTCGCCCAGCTATAGACGTCGATCATCCTGGCTCCTTTTCGTCAAAGCGGCGCCACACAGAGGGCGCCGCGGTTGCCAAAAATTAGAGCATAGATCTCACGATGTTGCTTGCGATGGCCTCAGGCCCCGCGCTCACCTCGAGCCAAAGCACTCAAACGCGCGTGACCGGCATTTCCACGCGAGCCGCCGCGCCCGCATCCATGTGACGCGCGAGCTCGAGCTTGGCGATCGCGTTGCGGTGCACTTCGTCGGGGCCGTCGGCGAAACGCAGCGTGCGCGCCGATGCATACGCATACGCGAGCGGGAAATCGTCGCTGACGCCGCCGCCGCCATGCGCCTGAATCGCCCAGTCGATCACCTGGCACGCCATGTTCGGCGCGACCACCTTGATCATCGCGATCTCGCCGCGCGCGCCCTTGTTGCCGACGGTGTCCATCATGTATGCGGTCTTCAACGTGAGCAGACGGGCCTGCTCGATCATGCAGCGCGCCTCGGCGAGACGTTCCTGCGTGACCCCCTGCGATGCGACCGGCTTGCCGAACGCGACACGTTGCAGCGAGCGCTTCGCCATCAATTCGAGCGCGCGCTCGGCGAGACCGATCAGACGCATGCAGTGATGGATGCGGCCCGGGCCGAGACGGCCTTGCGCGATCTCGAAGCCGCGGCCCTCGCCGAGCAGCATGTTGGTGGCGGGCACGCGCACGTTGTCGAGCGTGATCTCCATGTGGCCGTGCGGCGCGTCGTCGTAGCCGAACACCGTGAGCGGGCGATGCACGGTGATGCCGGTGGCGTCGGCGGGTACGAGGATCATCGACTGCTGCTGATGGCGCGGCGCGTCGGGATCGGTCTTGCCCATCACGATATAGACCTTGCAGCGCGGATCGCCCGCACCCGACGACCACCACTTGTGACCGTTGATCACGTAATGATCGCCATCGCGCACGATGCTGGTCTGGATATTGGTCGCATCCGACGACGCGACCTCCGGCTCCGTCATCAGAAACGCCGAACGGATCTGCCCTTGCAGCAGCGGTTCGAGCCACTCGCGCTTGTTGTGTTCGCTGCCGTAGCGCTCGATCGTCTCCATGTTGCCGGTGTCCGGCGCGTTGCAGTTGAACACTTCCGGCGCCCAGGGCACGCGGCCCATGATCTCGCACAGCGGCGCGTATTCGAGATTCGTCAGGCCGGCGCCGCGCTCCGATTGCGGCAGGAACAGATTCCACAGGCCGGCGTCGCGCGCCTTCTGCTTGAGTTGCTCGATCAGCTCGGTCGGCACCCATGCGTTGCCGTTCTGGCGATTGCGCGCGATCTCCGCGTAGAACGCCTGTTCGTTCGGGTAAATATGCTCGTCGAAAAAGGCGAGCAGTTTTTCGCGCAACGCCTGGACCTTCGGGGTGTAATCGAAATTCATCTGAAAACCTCGCGGGTAACGGACTGCGAATGATGGGGAGCAGGGCGCGCCCTTGTGTCTACAGAACCTTCTGCGCGTAATGCCAGGCCAGCTCGGCCATCGGCTTCGCGCGCCGGCCGGCGTCGAGCGCCTGCGCGCTCGACGCGGTACCGTCGACGACACGCTTCATGATCCCTTGCAGAATCGCGGCGATGCGGAACATGTTGTACGCCAGGTAGAAGTTCCAGTCGCCATGAATCTCGAAGCCGGTGCGTTGGCAATAGCGCTCGACGTAGCGCGCTTCATCGGGAATGCCGAGCGCGGCCCAATCGAGTCCCGCGATGCCACGGAACTGTGCGGGGTCGACGTGCCACGCCATGCAGTGATACGCGAAATCGGCGAGCGGATCGCCGAGCGTCGACAGTTCCCAGTCGAGCACCGCGAGCACGCGCGGCTCGTTGCGAGCGAAGATCAGGTTATCGAGCCGGTAGTCGCCATGCACGACCGAGGTACGGCCGCTCGTTTCCGCGGGCATATGCTGCGGCAGCCAGTCGATCAGCCGGTGCATCGCGTCGATCGGCTCGGTCTCGGAGGCCAGATACTGCTTGCTCCAGCGACCGATCTGGCGCGCGAAGTAATTGCCGGGCTTGCCGTAATCGGCGAGGCCGGCGGCGGCGACGTCGACGCTGTGCAGCGCCGCGATCACGCGATTCATTTCGTCATAGATCGCCGCGCGCTCGGTGGACGTCATGCCCGGCAGCGATTGATCCCATAGCACGCGGCCTTCCACGAACTCCATCACATAGAACGCGCGGCCGATCACGCTCTCGTCCTCGCATAGCGCGAGCATCCGCGCGACCGGCACGTCGGTGTCGGCGAGCGCGTGCATCACGCGGTATTCGCGTTCGATCGCATGCGCGGACGGCAGCAGCTTCGCGGCGGGCCCGGGCTTCGCGCGCATCACATAGGAGCGCTTCGGCGTGATCAGCTTGAAAGTGGGATTGGATTGTCCGCCCGCGAACTGCTCGAGCGTCAGCGGCCCCTCGAATCCGTCGACGTGCGCAGTCAGCCACGCGGCCAGCGCGTCGTTGTCGAAGCGTTGCCGCTCGTTGACCGGGCGGGTGCCCTCGAAAGCCGAGTAGTCCTGTTTGCGTGCGGGTTCGCCGGTCTGCGTGGCTTGCGCCATGTGTCTCCTCCAGTTCGGTGTCAGCTACGCTGGTATCGGATGAATTGTGCGTAGAGCATTTCCATCGTGGTGTTGCGAACGTCGCGATGCAACGGCGACGGCGGTGAATAGTTGAGCATGCGCAGCACCCAGTCGCGCGGCGCGGCGCCGACGTCGAGCGCATTGATGCAGCCGGTCGCCTGCGACAGGTGACCGAAGAACGTCCGGCCGCCGGCCGTCAGCGCGTGCGACAGGATCGCGCGATTGACGCCGCCGTGCAGCACCAGCAGCACGGTGTCCCACGATGTGTCCGCGCGCAGCGCCGCGACGGCCGGCAGCACGCGATCGAACAGCTCGCCGATCGTCTCTCCGTCGAGAAAGCGCATGCTCTCCGGCACGATGCCGTCGAACACGCCGAGAAACGCCGCCTCGATATCGCCCGGCGGAATGCTGCCGAGCCGGCCGCCGCGAATCTCCTGCAAAGCGGGGTCGATCTCGGGTTCGATTTGCTGGCCCGTTTCGGCGAGCACACGCCGCGCGGTTTCGATCGTGCGCGGCAAGCCGCTGACGATCACGCGGTCGAAGCGCAGCTGCTGTTCGGCGAACACTCGACCCGCCGCGCTCGCCTGCTCGCGGCCGTTCGCGTTCAGCGGCACGGTTTCGGGATCGATCGCGCGGCCTGAGTCGTCGAAGTAGGTGACGTCGCCGTGACGCATCAGGAAGATGCGGCGACGTTTCGGCAGTTGATAGTCGGGCATGTCGGGCGGCTCTCCCGTCGCTTATTTGTAGATCGGCGCGCGTTTTTCGAGGAACGCGGTGATGCCTTCGAGGCCGTCGCGATGGTGCAGCGACGCGACGAAGTTATCGCGCTCGGCGACCAGATGATCGGCGAGCGGCTGCGTGCCGGCCGCGGCGATCAGCCCCTTGATGCGAGTGATCGAATTGGGCGAAATCGTGCCGAGCTCGTCGGCCCAGGCGAGCGCGTTGTCGAGCGCGGTGCCGGCTTTGGTGAGCCGGTTGACGACGCCGAGTTCGTGCAGTCGCGCGGCGCCGATCGGTTTGGCTTCGATCAGTACCTCGGTGGCCAGCTGGCGCGGCAGCGACTGCGCGAGGAACCACGAGCCGCCGCCGTCGGGCGTCAAGCCGACGCGCGCGTACGACATCGCGAATTTGGCGTTGTCCGCGGCGACGATCAGGTCGCAGGCGAGTGCGAGCGAGAATCCCGCGCCGGCCGCGGCGCCTTCCACCGCGGCAATGACCGGCTTCGACGATAGCCGCAGCGCCGAGATCCATTGAGCGAGCATGTCGATGCTATCGGCCTGTACGGACGGATCTTTCGCGCGATTTTCGAGCAGGCGGTTCAGATTGCCGCCCGCGCAAAAGAAGTTGTCGGCACCGGTGATCACGACAGCGCGTATCGACGGATCGCGCTCGACGGTATCGAATGCCTCGATGCCGGCCGCGTACATGTCCGGATGCAGCGCGTTACGCGCACCGGGGTTCGAGAGCGTGAGGACCAGCGTGGATTCGCTGCTGGCCGGGCGTGAAGCGAGCAGGGCGGCGCTCATGATTGGGTCTCCTGGGTCTCGGTTTGAGTGTCGGCGGCGTCGCGCTGCGTGAGCGAGAGGCCGAGTTGCGCGCGTCTGGCGAGCCACGGCGACGGGCGATAGCGCGGCTCGCCGAGCACGCTGTGCATGTTGCGCAGGATCGTGAGAATCGTGGTGGCGCCGAGCGCATCGCCGAGCGCGAGCGGTCCGCGCGGATAGCCGAGGCCGAGCGTGACGGCGAGGTCGATATCCTGCGGCGTCGCGATCTGCTTTTGCGCGATGTCGCAGCCGATGTTGACGATCGTCGCGACCACCCGCTGCGCGACGAAGCCGGTCGAATCGCGGATCACGGTGACGGGGATGCCATCGGCGGCGAACAGCGCATGCGCGCTAGCGCGCGCGGCACGTGTCGTGACGGGCGTGGTCATCAGCGTGCGGCGTTGCGCGCCGGCGAGCGGAAATAGTGCGTCGACGGCGACGACGCGGCTCGCGTCGAGCGCTTCGTCGACCGCGGCCGTGGTCGCGTCGTGGCCGAACGGCGTGACGACGATCAGCGAATCTGCGGCGGGCGTCGCGCCTTCGTCGAGCTTGACGCCCGCTTTGCCGACCAGCTGCGCGACGGCCTCATACGCGTCGCGATAGCGCTGGCTGACCCATACGCTTTGCGGCAGCGTGGTCGGCGCCGGCGCTTCGGCGGGAACCTGCTGCTTGCCGTCCACGTAGCGATAAAAACCTTCGCCGCTCTTGCGGCCGAGCAGTCCGCCCGACAGCCGCGTGCCCGTGATCGGCGACGGCGTGTAACGGGGTTCTTCGTAGAACTGGTGATAGATCGACTCCATCACCGGATGCGACACGTCGAGCGCGGTCAGGTCCAGCAACTCGAACGGCCCGAGTCGAAAGCCGGCTTGTTCGCGCATGATGCGGTCGATGTCCGCAAAGCTCGCGACGCCTTCGCCCGCCACGCGCAAGCCCTCGGTATTCATGCCGCGACCCGCGTGATTGACGATGAAGCCGGGCATGTCTTTCGCGCGCACCGGCGTGTGGCCCATGCGGCGCGCGAGATCCATCAGCGCGTCGCCGGCCTCGGGGTCGCTGCGCAGGCCGTCGATCACTTCGACGACCTTCATCAGCGGCACCGGATTGAAGAAGTGATAGCCGACCACGCGCGACGGATCGGTGCAGCCCGCGGCGATCGCGGTGATCGACAGCGACGACGTATTCGACGCGAGGATGCAGCGGCCGCTGACCACGGTTTCGAGCTCGCGAAACAGCGCCTGCTTCACGTCGAGCTTTTCGACGATCGCCTCGATGACGAGATCGCAGCCGACCAGTTCGCTCACCGCCTGCACGCCGCTCACGTTGGCGAGCGCGGCGAGCGAGCGCGACTGCTCGAGCTTGCCTTTGGCCGTCAATTTGGCGAAAGTCTCCGCGAGATAGTCGCGCGCGGCGCCGACGGCGGTCGCGTTGGTGTCGTAGAGCCGCACGCGCAGGCCGGCGAGCGCCGCGATCTGCGCGATGCCGCGGCCCATCGCGCCGGTGCCGACGATGCCGATGGTCTCGATGCTGAAATTGCGAGAGTTCATTGCGATGCCTGACTCCATGGTTATTTTAGAATAGCACGACCGTGCAATTTACTGGATGATTTGATGGAAAGCCGCTGCTTCAACTTCGACGCGCGGTCTCACATACCATGACACAAGGAGACACCCGATGATCAAGCTGTGCGGTTTTGCGCTTTCCAACTACTACAACAAGGTCAAGTTCGTGCTGCTCGAACATGGCATCGAGTTCGAGGAGCATCTGGTGAAGCCGAGCCAGGACGAAGCGCTGCTCGAGCATTCGCCGCTCGGCAAGGTGCCCTATCTGCAGACCGAACACGGCGATCTGTGCGAGTCGCAGTGCATCGTCGAATATCTGGCCGCGCGTTTTCCCGACAAGCCGATCTTCTCCGCCGATCCGTGGCAGGCCGCCAAGGAGCGCGAAATGATCTTTTTCGTCGATGTGCATCTCGAGTTGACGGCGCGCAATCTGTACAAGGAAGCGTTCTTCGGCGGAACGATCACGGACGCGACGAAAGGGCGCGTCGAGAAGCTGCTCACGCATCACATCGCCGGCTTCAAACGGATCGCGAAGTTTGCGCCATATCTGTGCGGCGAGCAGTTCAGCGTCGCCGATACCGCCGGCTACGTGAACCTGCCGCTCGTCGCAATGGCGACGCAGACCATTTACGGCCGTGATTTCCTGCTCGAAGCGGGAATCGACTGGAAGAGCTACGTAAAGACGATCAACGCGCGGCCGGCCGCGCAGCGCGTGACCGAGGACCGCAAGGCCTGCGTCGCGGCGTCGCGTGCGTCCTGAGTGAATGCGCGCAGTGCCGTGAAGCGCGCAGGGATGTGAAGCGCACACCCCTGCCGCAACGCGCGATGGCAAGGAACGTGGGCTCGTTCGTGACATCGCGCGCAGGGTCCTAGAGTCGCGCGAGCCGTTCGAGCGCGGTGGCGAGCGTGCCTTCCTGCTTGGCGAAGCAGAAGCGCACCACGCCAGACTCGTGCGCCTCGTGGTAGAACGCCGACACGGGAATCGCCGCGACGCCGATCTCGCCGGTCAGCCATTGCGCGAAGTCGGCTTCGGGCAGGTCGCTGATCGCCGAATAGTCGACGCACTGAAAATATGTGCCCGTGCAGGGCAGCAATCTGAAGCGCGAATTCGCGAGGCCCGCGCGGAAAAAGTCGCGCTTGCGCTGATAAAACGCCGGCAGATCCACGTACGGCGCCGGGTCATTCATGTAATCGGCGAGGCCGATCTGCATCGGCGTGTTGACGGTGAACACGTTGAACTGGTGCACCTTGCGGAACTCGGCGGTGAGCGCGGCGGGCGCGGCCACATAGCCGACTTTCCAGCCGGTCACGTGGTAAGTCTTGCCGAAGCTCGACACGACGAAGCTGCGCTGCGCGAGTTCCGGATAACGCGCGACGCTTTCGTGCGGCGCACCGTCGTAGACCATGTGTTCGTACACCTCGTCGGACAGGATCAGCACGTTGGTGCCGCGCACGATCTCTTCGAGCTTGCGCATGTCCTGTTCGCGCCACACGGTGCCGGTCGGATTGTGCGGCGTGTTGATCATGATCAGGCGCGTCTTCGGCGTGATCGCGGCGGCGAGCTTGTCGAACGGGATCGCGTAGTCGGGTGCGTCGAGCGTGACGAAAACCGGCTTGCCGCCCGCGAGCTCGATCGACGGCAGATAGCTGTCGTAGGTCGGCTCGACCACGACCACTTCGTCGCCCGGATGCACGGTGCAAAGAATCGCGGTCAGCAACGCCTGGGTGGCGCCCGCCGTCACGGTGATTTCGCTATGCGCGTCGTAGCGGCGGCCGTACAGATTCGCGATCTTGTCCGAAATCGCCTGACGCAGCGGCAGCACGCCGGCCATCGGCGGATACTGGTTGTGGCCGTCGCGCATCGCGTTCGCGACCGCGTCGACGATGCGCGGATCGCAGGCGAAGTCGGGAAAGCCCTGACCCAGATTCACCGCGCCTTTTTCCGCGGCGAGCGCGCTCATCACGGTGAAGATCGTCGTGCCGACGTCCGGCAGGCGAGATGGGAACGTGGGGCTCGTGGGCGTGTCGTGCGGTGCGTTCATGGCGTCGTGGGTAGCAGGGCGATAAGGTGGGCCGAGTCTCGAACTGTCGTTGCGATGGGCGAAGTCTGATTGTAGGGAATCGCGGCACGCTGTGCGCGCCGCGGGTTTCACGTTGACCATCCGGCCGGCCTGAGGTGAGCCGTCAACCTGCGGCCGGCTCGCAGCGGCGTACGGATGACCGGATTCACACGGTGACGGGCACGTCGGCGGCCTTCTGCTCAATACCGACCGCCGCGACGAATGGCGCCGGTTGCGCGATCCGAAAGCCGAAATCGCGCGCGATCCGCTTCGCGAGCTTCAGCACCGCGCGGTCTTTCGACACGAGCCAGTCGGCCTGCGCCGCATGCGCGAGCTCGAGAAACTTCTGGTCGTCGCGGTCCTTGCATTGGGGCAGCGGTCGTACGTTGTCGGCGGACTCGGTCGGCTCGGCTGGCTCGACGAGTTGCGCCAGCCGCGCGACGACCGCGAGCGCCGCGGTTTTGTCGACGTTGCGGTGCGCGAACTGCGGATAGTCGAGGACGTAGGTGAGTTCGGCGAGGCAGCGCGCGTCGATCAGCGCCGCGAGCGCGCCGCTTTCGAGCGCGGCGGCGATCGGCCGCGTGTGCGGGTCGTCGAATACGAGAATATCGATCCACACGTTGGAATCGAGTACGACGCGCAACGCGCCGCTTGAGGCGAGGGAACCGGGCATTCGTTACAATCAGGCTTTCGTCTTTGACAGCCAGGCACGGCGTGCCTGCAAGCCTCTATGATAATCGTTCTGTCGCCGGCGAAATCGCTCGACTACGACACTCCGCCGCACGTCAAAAAGCACACGATCCCCGATTTCGTCGATGACGCCGCCGAACTGATCGGCGGCCTGCGCCTTTTGTCGCCGCAACAGATCGCTTCGCTGATGAGCATTTCCGATCAGCTCGCGCACCTCAATTTTCAGCGTTACGCGGAATGGTCGCCGCAATTCGGCACGCACAACGCCAAGCAGGCGGTGCTCGCTTTCAACGGCGACGTGTACGAAGGTTTCGATGCGAAGACGTTGTCGTCGGCCGATCTCGACTATGCGCAGAATCATGTGCGTGTGCTCTCGGGCCTCTATGGCCTGCTGCGCCCGCTCGATCTGCTGCAGCCGTACCGGCTCGAAATGGGCACGCGCTTCGTCAATCCGCGCGGCAAGGATCTGTACGCGTTCTGGGGCGAGCGCATCACGCACGCATTGAACGCGCAGCTGAAGAAGAATGCGGAGGCCTCGCGCGTGCTGGTCAATTGCGCGTCGGGCGAGTACTTCAAGTCGGTCAAGCCGAAGCTGCTCGACGCGCCGGTCGTCACGCCGGTGTTCGAAGACTGGAAGGGCGGCCGCTACAAGGTCATCAGCTTTCATGCAAAACGCGCGCGCGGCATGATGGCGCGCTTCGCCGTGGAAAACCGCCTCGATCGTCCCGAGCAGCTGAAGGATTTCGACACCGAAGGCTATGCGTTCACCGCTGAAGCTTCGAACGACTCCACTTTCGTATTTCGCCGCCGCGTTGCGGAATAAGCGCGTCGCTGCGCAAGCAAGGCGGCGTGCATACAGGCAGGGAAGATTCTGATGACGTTATCGATTACGAGCAATTTCGACGCAGGCGCAATTGATGTGCTGTCCTGCGAGGACGCCGGCAATATACGCCTGCGCGTGCGGTCCGACAGCCACGCCGAGTTCGCGCAGTGGTTCTATTTCCGTCTGTCGGGCGCGGCGGGCGAGCGCTGCGTGATGAACTTCGAGAACGCCGCCGCATGCGCGTTCGCGGAGGGCTGGCGCGACTATCGGGCGGTTGCGAGCTACGACCGCGTGAACTGGTTTCGTGTGCCGACGTCGTACGACGGCAAGGTGTTGACGATCGACCACACACCCGATTTCGACAGCGTCTACTACGCGTACTTCGAACCGTACAGCGAGGAGCGCCATGCCGAGTTTCTCGGTGCCGTGCAGCAGATGCCGCACGCGTCGCTGACCGAGCTCGGCAAGACGGTCGAAGGCCGGCCGATTTCGCTGCTCACGCTCGGCACGCCGCCCGCGGACGATGCCGCTAACGCCGCGCCGAAAAAGAACATCTGGCTGATTGCCCGCCAGCATCCCGGCGAGACGATGGCCGAATGGTTCATCGAAGGATTCGTGAAGCGCCTCGCGGGCTGGGGCGATTGGGCGGGCGATCCGGTCGCGCGCAAGCTGTACGATCACGCCGTGTTCCACATCGTGCCGAACATGAATCCGGACGGCAGCGTGCGCGGCAATCTGCGCACCAACGCGGCCGGCGCGAACCTGAATCGCGAATGGATGGAGCCGGACGCCGCGCGCAGTCCCGAGGTACTGGTGGTGCGCGACGCGATTCATGCGACGGGCTGCGACCTGTTCTTCGATATTCATGGCGACGAGACGTTGCCGTATGTGTTCGTCGCGGGCTCCGAAATGCTGCCGGGCTTTACCGAGCGGCAGGGGCGCGAGCAGAAGGCGTTCATCGAGGCGTTCAAGCACGCGAGTCCGGATTTTCAGGACAAGTACGGCTATGCGGCGAGCAAGTATCGCGAGGACGCGTTGAAGCTCGCGTCGAAGTACATCGGCAACGAATTCGGCTGTCTGTCGTTGACGTTGGAAATGCCGTTCAAGGACAACGCGAATCTGCCCGACGAGCGCGTAGGCTGGAACGGCGAGCGTAGCGCATCGCTGGGCGCCGCGATGTTGCAGGCGATTCTGCGTCACGTGGAGACGTTCGCTTAGACACGCGGACGGATGGACCCGAAAAGACGAGGCCCGCACGGAAAGAGTGCGGGCCTCGTTTTTATTGGGGCGACGGAGCGCGCTGTGGTGCAAGCCCACCGGCGCCGGACGTCATTGGCTCTTTTTCTTCGAGCTCTTGTTCGCCGATTTGCTGGATGTCGCGCGCGACGATTTACCCGAGCCTGGCTTCGACGGATTCTTCGACTTGCCGCCGACCGCGTGCTTGCCTTTGCCGCCTTTGTGCTTGCCCGATCCCTCGCTGTGCGCGCGGTTCGGCGGTACCGGATCGTTCCAGCTGAACGCGAGCATCTGCGAGCCGACGTAGCCGCAGCGGAATTTAAGATCGGCCGGCTCGCCCGAGTTGTTCTGGCGCACGCCGACGCCCTCGACGGTGACGATGCTGTCCACCTTGACGCGCTGCTTGCCTTCGTCGAACGAATCGTTCCACGGCGTGACCGACGAGTGCGCACTGTCGAACGAACTGGATGGAAATTCAACGTGGTCGAACGCGGTCGACGTGCTCGCGACGAAGTCGCCATGCGCGGCGCAGTCCGCGACGAGCGGGTCCGCGTGCATGTCGGTGATGAATTTTTTGACGAGGTCGTTGTGCTGTTCGAGCTGATCAGCGAATGCGGGAGTCGCGCAGATGAGCGAGAGACTCGCTGCGCAGGCTGCCAACCGGCCGATCACCCGCAGCAACCCGCGCGGTACATTGGTGCGATCCATCTAGTTCTTTAGACGCAAATGGGAGATGAGGCAAATAAGATGCCCCGCGCAAGGGTTGAGTTCAATGTTGCCGCAAATATTCTGTCTGTCCTGATCGGAGCGCCCGGGAAGCCTCCAGCGACGAAGCGCTGAATACCACAGGTGCGCCGCACGCGACGTCAAAGCGCGCATTCTCAGGTGCGCGGGCCGCCCAGGCGATAGCGCCGCACGTCGTAGGTGGTGACCCATGCCGGACGGTAGACCGCGATCAGCGCGGTCGCCATGCCAGTGAACCAGGCTTCGCCGGTGGCGAGCAGCAGCACGCTGAGCGCGTAGCCGACCGGCACCACGGTCATTGAGCCGCCGGACACGGCGATATGAATGCCGAGCGCCGCCGCGGCAGTGAACGACACGGCGATGGCGGGCGAAACGAAGCCCTGGCCGAAGATGAACATGAAGAGATTGCGCGGCAGCCACGCGGTGCAGATGCGCTGGACCAAGGTCGAGATGGCGACGGGTAGCGCGCCGTACACGAGGAACGTCAAAGCGATGCCCTGCCACGGCGCATCGAAGACGACGGCGGCCAGACCCGTGACCACCGCCATCGCGATCAGGGCGAGCCCCCAGTCGAACAGCGTGACGACGAGCGTGGCGCCGAGCAGGTGCATCACGGTGCCGTCGTCGAGCCAGGCGTTGCTCGCCCACAGTACCGACACCGCAACGATTATCGCCAGCCAGACGTGCTGGAGCGTGCCATCCTGAAGTCTTTTGAAAGGATTTTTCCACAGCGCGAGCGCGATCACCATCGCAGTGGCAATCCAGCCACCGACAGCGACCCAGAACGGAAGCGGTGTGTAGAGGAAACCCATGAGTCTCATATTACTCGTTGGACGACAAAAGGTGTGAGCGGAATCCATGCCAGCCCGCCGTCGACGCTGCGCGCATGCGGATGTTCCAACCGATACGCGCGGCGCGACCCGCGTCAGGCGGAGCCCGGCGTGACCGACTTCCGCGCGGGCTGGCCGTGCGGCGCTTCACCGTAAGACGTGGCGGGCTCCGCGGCCATCGGCAGCGCGTTGCTGGTGTCGCTGGCGGGCAACGGATACTGGAAGTGCGCGCGCTTGTGCCGCCGCAGCGGAACCGGGCCAGGCTGCCCACGGATGACGGGCCGCACGCTGTTCTCGCCGTTGTTACGCAGAACCTGCAAATGATTCGTGAGCCAGCCGTTATACAGCGCGACCGCGGCGGCGCGGTTGGGCGCGCCGAGTTGCTGGAATATGCTCGTCAGGTGGATCTTGACCGTGCCTTCGCTAATGCCGAGCGTGCGCGCGATCATCTTATTGGTGCTGCCCATGTGCACGCATCGCATGATCTGCTCCTGCCGCGGTGACAGTCCGCTCGAGAGCTTGTTGCGGCGGGGCGGCGGACTTTCTTCATCGAACGTACGGATCGCGGTGTCGGTCGGCAGCGGCGGGTCGATCGCCAGCGCGCCGGGCGGCACGTAATGTCCGCCGAGCAGGACCATTTCCAACGCACGCACGATCAGGCACGGATCGGTGTCGCGCGGAACGACACCGAGCACACCTTCGTCCATCAGCCCGCGCACGAGCGCCGGCAACGTCCCGTCGGTGAGCACGCTGACGCGCAGGTCGGGAAAGTGGCTCAGCAACGCGCGAACCTGTGCAACCGACATCCAGTCTTCCCAGTCGATTACGACGAGATCGGGCCGATACCGCTTGAACGGACGTTCGAGGAGACGCCATTCATCGGCTTCGGTGAAGCGCGCCAGCCGGTCGATCTGCCGTAGCAAGGCTTTGAGTCCATCACGTCGTTCTGCGTTTGAATTGAGAATCGCGAAGCGCATGCATGTCTCCAGATGTGTCGGGCGAAATGGCGCGACGCATCTGTGCGGCTCGTGAAGCTGACTCGATCACGGCGATGCGTCACCGTGCCTATGATGACAAATTCCCTTCGTTTTGACGGCTGTCCAAAAGGCATAAGAAAAGCAGATATTCAATGAAAAAAGCCCCGCATATACGGGGCTTTTTCGCGACAAAGGGTGGATGTCGATGTTGAGGTCAGTGGAAATGCGGTTGTGCGGGCTCAGCGTCCTCAGGCATTTCCGCATGGACGATTTCGCCGAGCGGGTCCGCGTACAGCGGCACGCCACAGTCGTCGCAATATTCCGGCTCGAAGCGGCCCGCGTGGCGGCGCACGTCCGTGATGCCGGTTTCCTTCAGCAGCGCGACGATTTCCTCGAGCGGTTCGTCCGAGCCGGTGATTTCCTCCGGCTCCTCGTCGATGCCCGCCTCGCCGTTTTCGCGGCCGTAGAGTGGCCACACGACCCCGTAGATCACGTCGTTGCTGCCCTTGCGCGTGAAGCCGACGCGGTACTCGTCGATGCGACGCTCACCGAATCCGGCGACCACCGCGCGCAGGTCCTGCGGCGCCGCGCCAATTGTGTCGAAAAGATAACGCACGGCGGTACGCACAGTGTGCGGACGCACGCTTTCGTCGGCGTCGCGGCAGGCCGAGTAGTACGCATCCGGCAGCAGGCATTCGAATTCGCAGCCCGGCAGCACGACCGAAAGATTCGCGCCGCCTTGCGTGGCCCACTGCTCGAGACATTGGCCGCGCTCGATGCGAGTGCCGTGCTCTTCTTCCTGCCAGCGGAACGTCGCTTCCCCGACGGGCGCGGCGACGACGGCGAGCAGAAAGCGCGGGTCCGCCAGAATCGGCGAGGTCTCCGGCAGCTCGCCGTAGTTCAGCTTCGCGTTGCCGCCGCTGACCGCGGCTTGCGCGAGTTGCTGCGCGATGCGCCACGTTTCGACGTGATGGCGCGGCAACTGGTCGATGCTGTACAGGAACGGAGCCATTGCCACGCGCGTGTTGGCGGCGAGCACGTGCGCTTGCAGGTGCGCACGCAGCGCGTCGGCGGCGTCGGACTTGAGCGGGCCGGACGGAATCACGTAGCGGGTCCAGGCGAGCACGGGCGCGGCGATCAGCAGCGCTTCGTATGACACGCCTTCGTGTTCGAGCACGAACGATTCGCTGTGCGTTTCCGCCATGTCGGCCAGCGCGCCGTAGGCATCGGGATGATTTTGCTGCAGATGGTCGAGCGCGGCGTCCAGCGTGGTCTGGTTGGCGTTGCGCACGACTTTGGCCAGCAGCGCGTCGAGCTTCGCTTCCCAGAAGCGATCTTCGGTACGGCTGCCCGACGCGAAAAGCGCGAGCGAGAGACCGACAAGCTTGTCAGCGTCGGGAGGGAGACGTTTGGCGATTCGCGAGCGCATAAATCCAGAAAAATTGGGGGCACGGAACCTTATATTCTAGTCTTTTCCAGGCGGCTATACCGGTTGGTCGGCAATCTCCGGTCGATTCGAGCGCTTTCATCTCAAAACTGCGTTCGCCGCCGGCACGGTCGCAGGCGACGCACGTCGCCTGGCCGGATGGTATAAGACACCCCCGGACGCCCGACTCGCTTCTATACTGACGGCGTTCGGCGGGCGCCTGACGGGCGTGTGTCATGTCATTGCCACGGTCTGGCGCAATAGGAGATCCATCGTGAAATCGGACCAACTGATCGAACGGCTCGCCGCGGTATTCGCATTAATTGTGCTCGTTGGCGGGTCGTTGCTGGTGCTGGCGCCATTTACGACTGCGCTGCTGTGGGGCGCCATCCTCAGCTACAGTTCCTGGGGACTCTACCGGCGACTCACTGGGGTGGTTGGCGGGCGGCGCAAACTGGCCGCGACCTTGATCGTGCTGATTATTCTGGTCGTGGTGCTCGGGCCGTTCGTCTATGCGGGTTTTGCGTTCGGTGCGCATGTTCACGAAATCGTGGCGCTGGTGCAGAGACTCTTCGATTCGGGGTTGCCCGATCTGCCGTCGTGGGTGCAGCGGATCCCGCTAATTGGTTCGAGCCTTGAGGCCTTTTGGGAGCGCTTGACCAGCAGCAATTCTGAGCTCATCGCGCAGTTGCGCACGCTCGCCGCGCCGGCCGGCAAGTGGATTCTGGCGGCGGCGCTTGCGGTGACGCATGGGCTGGGGCTGCTGGCGTTGAGCATCGTGCTCGCGTTCTTCTTTTATACCGGTGGCGAGGGGGCGGCTGCGTGGCTGAATGCCGGCATGCGTCGAGTCGCTGGTGAGCGCGCCGAGTATCTGCTCGCACTGGCGGGCAGCACGGTGAAGGGTGTGGTCTACGGGATTCTTGGTACGGCCCTCGTACAGGGGGTTCTCGCGGGAATTGGCTTGTGGATGGCGGGCGTACCGGCGCCGGCATTGCTTGGGCTGGTGACGTTTTTTCTGTCGGTGGTGCCGGGCGGTCCAGTCATTGTCTGGTTACCCGCAGCGATCTGGCTGTATCAGGGTGGATCGACTGGGTGGGCGATTTTTTTGGTCATATGGGGCCTGCTGGTAGTCGGTATGGCCGACAACGTCATCAAGCCGATCCTGATTGGCAAGAACAGTGACATGCCGTTGATTCTGGTCATGCTCGGCATCCTCGGCGGCGCGTTTGCGTTTGGTTTCCTTGGCGTTTTCATCGGCCCGACGTTGCTGGCTGTCGCATATACCGTGCTGCATGATTGGACGATCGGCGCATCCGCCGCCCAGACCCTGGCGTCCCAAGTGAAAACACCAGCGATCGACGATCCGGGGCGTATCGGAAAGACCCCTTGAGGAAAACCCCAGGATTTCGCTTGCAAGTTCTCGCTGCGGCGACTAGAATTCCGCTCTTTCGCGCTCCGGACACCGGGGCACGGAGAAGCGGGAAGCCTTGGATGGCGAGGGTTTCAGCGGCGTGGGCAGGTTAAGCGAGTGATAAAAACCTGTTGACGATCCGACGAAAGTTCTCCATAATCTCGCTTTTCTGCTGCAGACGCAGCGACGCAAACGAAGCGGTGCCGGGTGGTTGTGGTTCAGGTGCTGCGGGTTGGGCGGATCGATCTTTAAAAACTAACAGCCGATAAGTGTGGGCGCTTGATGCGGAATGCGGCGGCGGA